>JAVHWL010000036.1:0-133236 GCA_032159825.1 Acidobacteriota bacterium | reverse complement strand
TGGGCGAAATCTGCTTGACAGAGAACACAGTATCTAACCCGCGCCGAGCACAGAGCACACAAGATACATCGAAGGAAGCATCTTGAGAAGCATTCTATCGAGGCGTCGGGGTTGAATGAGTTGTTAGACAGCGCCGTTAGATACACACTATTGTTCGATGGTCCTATTCAAATCACGAAGGGCTTCTAAATTCTCTTGGCTCAACGTAAATCGTGTCTGCCCAAATTCCATTTCAACCTTCTTCGCACCAATCAATTTGAGAAAGTCATCATACGATAGCCTGGGAGTTACGTAGGTTTCGCTACTTATCTTGCCGGGAGCTGAGAACCATTCGCGCGTATCACCAGAACGAAACTTAACGTCGTCCACATATATGGAGATTCTATGATTATCTTTATACTTCAGACCATTGCTAGAGTAAGAACTCACAATGATAATTACAGACTCTGGTTTTGTAGCCTTGTTTCCAGTCACCTTATAATCAACTTCCATCTGGAGCACATCTTTCCCCTCATACATGTCTTGGAATTTACCGATAACCTCAAAGTACACTTTCCCTTCCGTCTCATTCTGCTTAGGAAAATAATAGACTTCTGCTTTCCCAACTTTCCTGACCGGTTTAGCTGGAGCTGGAGGCGGCGGCGGAGAAGCGTCTTTGGAGTTAGATGTTGCGGAAGGAGCGGGCGGAGGAGGAGAGGTTTGAGCACATCCAAGCATGGCTCCAGTTAATGTAAAAACCATGAAGATTAATATGCGAGCGAGGGTATTCATAGAAACAATCCTTTCATTTATTCCTTGATAAGATAGTCTGCAAAGCGCAAGCTGTCTAACGCCCGAATTAACCGGGCGCGCACACAATGCAGAAGCCATCCAAGTTCTCGATGAAAGCTGCGCTATTCGCGCTCCGGTTCAATGAGTTGTTAGATTGCGTCCGGTTTTAATATTTTATTCTTTCCCTTCATTCAACTCTCGAATTACCATTCTATTCTTTGCATCACGAATAGCATTCAAGTCATCCCTTTCTTCGAGACTAAGCGGAGTGTACTCGACCAGAAAGCGAGAACCAATCTGTCTTAGATGGGCGGGAATCATGTCGGTTGAGATTTCCCACACAATGCCGCCATCAGCCAAGCCAACGCCAGCAGTACGCTCAAGCAAGACTTTGGTGTAGCCGTTCAGATGAAAGAGCACGCGAACTGGTTCTAGAATTATTCGTTCGTTCATTTATTACCATTCAACAGCAATCTAACGCCCGAATTAACCCGCGCCGAGCATACAGCATTCAATATTATCGGAGAAAATAATCATGAAAGCCATGCTATCGAGCGCTCCGGTTGAATGAGTTGTTAGGCCGCGTTGGTTCGCAGGAACCCTTCTAGTTTCTCCCACTGTTCCGTAAATGCCTCTGAAGATGTATCAGGCATCTCCTCAAGTCTTTCAACATAACTCTGTCTTTCTATGTTGAGATAATATTCCAGCTTCTCCCTGCGGTAGTTAAGGATTAGGCCGGGCAGGTTGTGGATATGGTCTGCCTCTAGCGCGCAATAATCAAGATTCTTTTGGTACGCAGCGAAACGAATAGAGAGAATCGCATTCTGGATAATTTCCAGGGCCGCTTGAGCTACTTCATCAGGACAATTCATCTTCACCTCTGCTACGTTTTCCTTCGGTTCAATGAGTTGTTAGGTTTCGCCCATCGCTTCTACTTGGATTTTCTTTTTGCCGCACAATCACATTCGATGCCGACAAGATATAATAGCCCGCCAACTTTTACATACTGTTTAGCTCTCACCTTATTTGTCCATTCATCATAGGTTACTTCCACGATAGCACTGTTGGGTGTGGAAGCAGTCAACGCGCTTTCCTGCGCTTTCTTCGAGACCATGATGCCGATAAGCATGGATTGATCGTTGACATCGTATTTACCATTCCCGTATGAAGGCATTGATTCATCTGTGTAGTACACGCTTGCCGTGATTATAAGCTTGCTACTCGGGAATGGATAATGCTTCGTGGTTAGCTGTTCTTCTTGGAAAGAAGTGCGGAACTCTGGAAACAATGTTTGTCCCGCTGATAAAGCTTTGGCATCGGCTTCAGGATTGCCCGTCTCACGAAAATTATCCAAAGCCTTACTCGACACAGCTACATCAACGAGGTAAACATGGCACACATCTTCATTAGACTGAGCAAATGTTACGCTCGAAGCCACTAATAAGGTTATGATTGCGAGAATTATCTTCATACGATTCGATAGAGACAGAAACCTAACGCTCATTAGACCGCCACTAGCGGTATTTTTCGACTATAGCCGATTTTTACCGCCATTGGCGGTCTAATACCGTAAAAGCCATCAAAGACCGCTCATAGCGGTCTAACATATCTCAGGGTTGTCTTTTACCGCTAGAGCGGGCGTGAGGCTAACAAGAAAAGCTCTCATTAGCAGATAAGCGAGGTAGTGAGACCGAGCGCACGATATTCCCGTTGAAGCGTGAATGTCAATAGTTGGCTTGACTTGGCAGTGATGTAAATTCTGTGTTAGTCGGTACTGCCTAATCTCGCTCTTTCTTGATAATACGCTTGCGATTCTGAATTGGAGTCCTGATAGACAGCAAATCCCTGTGTCTGCTTTCCAAGATGTAAATGAGCCTTTGGTGTGAGATGCCAAGCAAGTGTGCGGCCCTAGTGACTTTGCCTTTTCCTGTTTTCAATGCTTGCCGGATAATATCATTCTCGTATCGCCGCATCATCTCATTAAGTGGAGCAGTTCCTATCTCAGTCAGGATTCTCACTTCTGGGGCTTTGGCAACCTTTTTAGTGCGTCCTGCTGCTAGAACGCGACTAGCAGCCTGAAGTAAGCGATGCAAAGTTTGTGGATGTTGCGAAGGAGTTAGCCAGCAATATGCGCGCTCGTAAATGGCCTGCATCTCATCAAGGTTGAGGTCATCGTTCAACTCCTCAAGCGTAGTTAGTGCAGCCATTCCCGCATCGTTAAGTGCGCCTGATTGGTGCGCGACTTCGACAGCACGGAAAAGAGCAGAGCGTGCATTGTCACAATAGCCGAGACGGGCTAAGGCTGTTCCATGCGTGGTCAAGGCTTCGGCTAAGAGCGATTGACGCCCGCCCTTTCCCAAAGTATTAACAGCCGCACGCGCCGCTTCTTCAGCTTCAAGGTTGCGCCCTTCAGCAAGAAACACACGGGCGCGTGTCTCATCCACCTGTGCAACTGTGCCGCTATCTCTGAGACTGAGCAGTAACCGACGTGCGCGGTCTAAGTGCTCATGCGCTTCTTTGAATTTATTGGCTTTGAAGTAGAGGAATCCTAGATTGTTTTCGACATTGGCACGATAGCTCTTGTGTCCAGCTTGCTCAAAGTGATAACTAGCGGCTGCATATTCAACAAAGGCACGATCAAGATAGTCCTCACGCTTCTCTGATGCCGCAAGATTTTTAAGCACTAAGCCTAGCTCATTATGGTATCCGCCCTTGATTGTATGAGCATGGATTTTATCAAATAGCGGAGAGGCGTCTGTCAGAATGCGAAGCGCATCACTGTAGCAAATCGCTGACCGTTCTACGATAGCACTTCTCAGCACGGCCTTAGCTTTTAACGCGCTGTCTGTGGCAAGTCGTGCGATCACCCCTTTAAGAACAACACGCGCTTCATCGTATGCGCCTTCTCGCCAATAGCAATAAGCAAGCTCGGTCTGCGCTTCAAGCACTTTCTTTGACGCGCCGCGCGACTCAAAAATGTGGAGGCTTTCGCTGATGAGATTTTTTGCAAGTTCCTGTGCGCCGTTAATCTGATTGATGCTGCCTATCCATCCGGTCAATACTCCGGCACGCAATATCACTTCGGCGGCGGTACTCTGATCTAATTCTTGAACCTGTGGTTGCTCTCCGACTCTTTGCCATAGCTCACCCATTGATTTACTTGCGTCTTCATAGTTCCCTGTCTCTTCTAGTTCCTTCGCCATTTCACAGCGAAGCTCTGCACGCTGGCTAGGGCTGAGTTCAGGGTTTTCTATCTGCCGCATGAGTGAGGCTTGTATAGTCATTTGAGATGGCCTTTCCCTGTGAGTGTCAATAAAACCGCTCGTCATCTTAACGGGCGACTCTTCAGACTTGCAAGAAATCTTGAAAGCTGTTCTAGTTTCCTGAGCTTGCAAAATTCTTTGCAAGCAAGGCAATAACCCACCAATTGTAGAGGAGATAAACCATGAAATACTTTCGCCAACTTTGTGCCGCAATCGCGCTGGTCTGTATCTTGGCCGTTCCCGGTTTGGCAGGGGATATAAGCTGCGGGGTGACGAGTACGCCGCCACCGCCAGCGCCAGCATCATCTATGGTAACAGAGCAAGTTGAAATAACTGACGGGATGAGTGATGAAGTGAATGGTGGAATATCAGAAGTAGCTTTGACGCTCTTGCAAAGCATCCTGTCATTGTTCTAAAGGTCGGAAACGTGAAGGGGGCGGTCTATACCGCCCCCTTCTTCCTCGAATGTCAACTCGCCTTCAGGAAGGCTGTTACTACGTTCAGCAACATAGAATCTTGTGTGGATATATTGGCTAATGACGATCTGGATTGACCTGCCAGATTGTTGAACATGCCGAAGCATAGTCGGGGTAACTTTTGCTCTCTTAACTTATTTCTTTCTACTCTTCTTAGACTGTTGCACCTTAGCAGTATTTGGCGGCCTGCCCGCCCGACTCTTCCTTGTTATATCACCGAGCGATGAGGCAAGGATGATGTAATCCCGCCCGACGCGCTTCGCTTGCAGCCTGCCTGCCTCAATCATCTTCTGGACAGCCCGAACCGTTAAGCCAAGACGCTCCGCTGCCTCTGACGTGTTTAGAAGATCATCCATCAAGCCCAAATTACACTAAAAGCTATTTTACGTCAAGGCGAAATAATCCTTGACAGATATTACGTTGTGGCGTAATATTAAGGCTGTTGAATTTCTACGCCAAATAGAAAGGAAGAGCCAGATGTTCGCATTAGAAAACACAGAAGTAACCAAAGCAATAGAACGCGCCAGACAGATGCACCCGCGAGTGAGTGTCATTCGTTTCGGCGTCTATACGGTCACAGCAAGTCATGGTAGGCACATCGTTCGGTGCTATCGAGACGAGCGCGGTCAGAAGATCGTTGATTGTGATTGCCAGACGCGAGACGGCATTGCTTGCCGCTGTGGTGTTGCGGGTATACCGCTTCATACCTACTTGGCAACAACGCCGCTCGCAACGTCGCACTAGAAGCGAAACGCTACTATAAGGAGTGAATCAATCATGGCTGGACAAATAATCAAACGCGGTGACAAAACTTGGTTAGTGCGAATCTTCACTGGGCGCGATTCAAAGGGAAAGCGCCGCTACCTGAACAAGACAATTAAGGGCAATAAGAAGGATGCTGAAACTTATTTGAGTAAGACCGTAACGGCTATTAGCACCGATACGTTTATTGAGCCAACAACAACCACGCTTAATGAACACCTCAATAAGTGGCTTGAAACTGTAGCCCGACCTCGCCTTTCTGAACGAGGCTTTGCAGCATACAGCATCGCTCTGAATCTATACGTGCGGCCTATGCTGGGTGAAAAGCGAGTCTCTGAAATTCGCGCACAGGACATTCAATTACTCTACGCCAACATGCAAGAGCGCGGTCTTGCGGCCAGCACAGTACATCATGCACATACGCCGCTTTCATCTGCATTCAAGCAGGCCGTCAAATGGCGAATGCTGGCACAAGACCCGACATCTTTAGTTGAATTACCACGTATCCGCCAGAAAGAGATGCGTGCATTCTCAACTAAAGAGGCGGCAAGTTTTCTAGTCTCCGCTGCTCAAGACCGCTGGGCTGTGTTGTTTACTCTTGCTCTAACGACGGGAATGCGCCCCGAAGAATACTTTGGGCTTCAATGGAAAGACATTGATCTTGAGCGCGGCGTTATTACTGTTCAACGTTCCCTGATTTGGAAAAGCAACAAAAGCGGAGACTGGTATTTTGGCGAATTGAAGACTACACGTAGTCGGCGCAGCATCCCTCTTCCCGCTTCGCTTACACGCTCGCTGGTCGAGCATAAACGCCATCAGGCTGAACAGAGGCTTAAAATAGGGCCAGCTTATCAAACCCTTGATCTAGTCTTTGCGTCAACCACAGGGACGCCCTTAATCCGCCTGGACATCACACGTCGCCACTTCAAGCCGATACTGAAACGGGCGAATTTGTCTGAATCCTTCCGGCTGTACGATCTGCGCCACAGTTGCGCGACGCTCCTTCTGGCAGCTAATGAACACCCAAAGGTGGTTTCCGAGCGGTTAGGCCATGCGAGCGTGACGCTCACACTCGACACTTATTCTCACGTTCTCCCAACCATGCAACGGGCAGCATCGGATAAACTCGAAAACATGTTGTTTTCAAAGGTTGGCACACTATAGGCATACAAAGCTTCTGAATTAGCTCTTTCTAAAAGCGTATCTTATTGATTTATTATAATTTGCAGAACGCAAAGAATTTGAGCCGCTTTACTGCGAGGGTAAAGCGGCTCATTTTGCCGGTGGGGTGCGAGGCGACGCTCAAACGAGCACCATTGCTCCTACCGGCGAACTCTTGCGATCTGTTCGGATCGCATCAAAATATTCTTCGCAAACTTAACGGGCCTTTTCGCGTCCAACTCAACCGTTATGACATCCCCTTCACGAATATCTTTCAGAGAAACAGTCTTGCCGTCAATCGTCACTTTTGTCCCGGCGCTATCCACAGCGATCACATGCTCAACGCCTGTGCGCGCCATCACGGAAATGTGAGCTTCGGCCACCTCGACTACCCTGGCCCCAGCGATGTGCGTGTCCGTATCTTCCTTTCCGTCATTGCTCTGGGCCTGGATTGCAGTTGAAAAGAACGTCAGCAGCAAGGCTGCCAGTAAAGCTGCGAGGGGTTTTGATTTCATTTCCGTTCTCCGCTTTCTCGTGTATTCGAGGAGATTTCAGCAAATGAGTCAGCAACCAACATGCCGCAGTTAACATAACCGGGCAAAGCAGGAGTTTAATGACTGAAGCTAAAAGGAAAATCCGTTTCTTGCTAAACGCTTGCTATTCGCGCAGTGACTATTAACAGGTCAGATTATTCCCCCCTCATCCAATAGATTTGTACGATTGCGAAACGCTATGCGGGAAAGCATAGGCACTGAAAAGGGCGTCACGGTTTTCAAAGAAACTCACCGCGCCGCCCTTTCGTTGTATCTTCCGCCTGCGTTAACCGAAAATATTCCGTACTTTGTCTATCAGTCCTTTATCTTCAAGGTCTTTTGTTTCGACCTGGGAAAGTTCTTCGAGGATGCGGCGCTGCTCGCGAGTCAGCGTGGTCGGAGTGACGACCGTGACGGCGACAAAGAGGTCTCCGCGCCCGCGCCCGCCCAGGACGGGCATACCCTGCCCTTTCAGGCGAAAGACCGTGCCGGTTTGCGTTCCGGTAGGGATTTTCACCTGTTGCTGTCCGCCAAGCGTCTGCACGGTGATCTCTGCGCCGAGCGCGGCCTGTGAGAAGTTAACCGGAACGGATGAATAGAGATTGCTTCCCTGCCTTTCAAACCGCTCGTGCTCGCTGACGTGAATCACGACGTAGAGATCGCCCGCCGTCCCGCCCTGCGTGCCCGATTCCCCTTCGCCTGCGATTCGCAGCCGCGAGCCTGTCTCGACACCCGCAGGAATCTTGACCTCCATAGCCTTCTCGCGCTCGACGCGGCCCGCGCCCTTGCAAACATCGCACGGCGTTTTGATGACGCGACCAGTCCCGCGACATGTGCCGCAGGTGCGAGCGACGGAGAAGAAGCCTTGCTGGTAGCGCACCTGTCCTGCGCCGCTGCACGTCTGGCAAGTCTCAGGCTGCGTTCCTTCGGCTGCGCCTGAGCCTTTACACTTCTCGCAGGTCTCAAGTCGCGGAATGCGTAACTGCGCGGTCATCCCCGCAGCGGAGTCTTCCAGAGAGATTTCCAGATCGTAGCGCAGGTCTGCGCCGCGTTGTGCTGCCGTGCTGCGACGACCCCCGCGAGAACCACCCCCACCAAAGACATCGCCGAAGCCGAAGAGGTCTCCGAGAATATCCTCTATCCCACCGAAACCGGGCGCGCCCCAACCAGCGTTTCCCGCTCCGCTTGAAACCCCTGCATGGCCGAAACGGTCGTAGCGACGACGCTGCTCTGCATCGGAGAGAATGGAATAAGCTTCAGCAGCCTCTTTGAAACTCTCTTCCGCCGCAGCGTCGCCAGGATTCTTATCCGGGTGAAACTTGACCGCGAGGCGACGATACGCGCTCTTAATTTCTTGCTCGGTAGCAGTCTGGCTGATACCAAGAACTTCATAATAATCCCGTTTACTCATTGAACTTTAAATAATTCCCTTTCAAATTTGCGTAGCATTATAAGCAATACAACCAACTTAAGTCTAAAGTCTGGAGTCTGGAGTCTGGAGTCAAAAGACGGAAAGCAGGTCTTCGCCCTTGACTCCAGACTCCAGACTCTTATCACGGTCTTTCAATCTGTGTTTGAGTTTCGTCGCCAGGGAGATTCATCATCACGTTTGTGAGGTCGTTGGCGACAAGCTGGACAAGTTCCGTAGCCTGTCTGATTGCTTCGACATCTTCCGATTGTAAAGCCTCATCTGCCCGGCTCAGTGATTGTTGGCCGACCTTCCGATCTTCCGCCGACAACGAGTTTCCAAACTCGCTAAAGGCGCGGCGCGTGCTGCGAACAAGCGTGTCGAGCTTGTTACGCAACCCGATGATCTCCAACGTGCGCCGGTCTGCTTCAGTGGAGGCTTCAGCTTCCGCAATCAGGCGATTGATCTCATCGGCTGAAAGACCCGAAGTCGGCGTGATGCGCATCTGCTGTTCGCGCCCCGTCGCCTTATCTTTCGCTGAGACGGAAACGATGCCATTGGCGTCCACTTCAAAAGAGACTTCAATCTGCGGAACGCCGCGCGGGTTCGGCGGGATGCCGACCAACTCGAACTTGCCAAGCGAGCGATTACCCTCCGCAACCTCGCGCTCGCCCTGCATCACGTGAATCTCGACGGATGCCTGGTTATCAACGACGGTCGTAAACGTCAGGCTGTTGCGCAGTGGAATGGTCGAGTTGCGCTCGATGATCTTTGTGAACAGGCCGCCGCGAGTCTCAAGGCCCAGACTAAGCGGTAAGACATCCAGCAGCACTATATCTTTAACATCGCCTGCCAGCACCGCTCCCTGAATCGCCGCTCCCATCGCAACCACTTCGTCTGGATTAATCTCAGCCGAAGCTTCTTTGCCGAAGATTTCACGCACGGTGCGCGCAACGATTGGCGAGCGCGTCTGCCCGCCGACGAGAATCACTTTGTCTATGTCGGTCGGCTGGAGCTTCGCGTCCCAGAGGGCTTTCTGGCACGGCTCAATAGTCTGCTCGACCAGATCGGAGACGAGCGATTCAAAAGCATCGCGCGTGAGAGTTTTATTAAAATGCTTCGGCCCGGTTGAGTCAGCCGCGATGAAAGGAAGGTTGATGTTGGTTTCGCTCACGCTTGAGAGGTCACACTTGGCGCGCTCGGCTGCTTCTTTCAAACGTTGGAGCGCGAGGCGATCCTGCCTGAGATCAATTCCAGTCTCTTCACTAAATTGCTCGGCCATCCAGTTCATGATGCGCTCATCGAAGTCTTCGCCGCCGAGAAAGGTATTGCCGGAAGTCGAGAGAACTTCAAAAACGCCGTCGTTCATCTCCAGGATAGAGACATCGAAAGTGCCGCCGCCCAGATCGTAAACGGCGATCCGCTCGGATTCCGCCTTGCCCAACCCGTAGGCGAGCGCGGCGGCAGTCGGCTCGTTGATGATACGCTCGACCTTGAGGCCCGCGATCTTGCCCGCATCTTTCGTGGCCTGTCGCTGCGTATCGTCGAAATAGGCTGGCACAGTGACGATGGCATCCGTCACGGCTTCACCGAGGAAATCTTCGGCGGCGGTTTTCAAGCGTTGCAGGACGATACCGGAAATTTCGGGCGGGCTGTAGGTGCGTCCCTGCACTCGTATCCGCGCGTCGCCGTTCTGCGAATCAACAATCTCGAAAGCGGAGGATTCGCGCATGCGCAGCACTTCGGGCGAGCTGTACTTGCGACCGATCAGGCGCTTTACGGCGTACACCGTGTTGGCCGCATTGGTCACAGCCTGGCGCTTGGCGATCTGCCCGACGAGACGCTCGCCTTTGTCTGTGAATCCGACAACGGTTGGCGTTGTGCGCCCGCCCTCTTTATTCGGCACGATCTGCACCGCGCCGCCCTCTAAAACAGCCACGCAGCAGTTCGTCGTTCCCAGATCAATTCCGATAACTTTGCCCATAATTTTATAAGTGATGAGTGATGAGTGATAAGTGATAGGTGATAAGAGAAACGCTTTTTCTCATCACTTATCACTCATCACTCATCACTATCTGGTAGCTACCTTGACTATTGCGGGGCGGAGGAGCTTTTCTCCGAGGCGGTAGCCAGGCACAAGCTCTTGAATCACTGTATCAGGCTCATATTCTTCCGTCTGTTCCGTGACGACGGCTTCATGAACATGTGGATCGAAACGGTGCCCGACTGAGGCAATCGGCTGTAGGCCGAGTCCTTCAAGGACACCGCTCAGTTGTTTGTAGATGAGTTCGACGCCTTGCAGGAAATGGCGAAACTCCTTGGATTCGTTAGCCTGCAACGAGCCTTCTGCGTCGAGAGCGCGGCGCAAGTTATCGAGCACAGGCAGCAGCTTGCTCACCACGTCGCCGACCATGCGATTATAACTTTCCGTGCGCTCGCGCTCCACGCGCTTGCGATAATTCTCAAAATCCGCCTGGCGACGCGCAAGAGCTTCTCGCAACTCGCTGCGCTCTGCCTCAACTCGCCGCAACTCTGCACGGGTGGCGATCAACTCGGCGAGCACTGGCCCCGTCGCTGTCGAGTCAGTTGCCTGGCGCGGCACGCTTCCTTCGCCTGATTGCGGCGCAGAAGCTTCCGCGCTCGCCTCGTCCCTGTCCTGATCTTCCCGACGCTCCGGTAGCTCATCGCGGGGCGGGCCGCCTGCTGTGTCCGCGTCGTCCGCACGATCACGCTCGCCCTCTCCCTGGCCCTCTTGCCCGCGATCTATCCGGCGCTGCGTTTCCGTTTCATCTTCATAAGCTGAGGCGCGGCCAATCTCTTCAGGTGTGAGTTCGTCCTCATCAGAACGCGCTTCAATAGCGCGCTCATCCTGATCCGGTTTCCCCCCTGTGGACACCTTCTCATCATCATCTACAAAATGCACCGGGATGCGATTCTCCTTGTGTACGTTTTTATTCACCATCATTTGTTCGTTCCAACCCATTATGATAAATGCAAGCGGGTCGCGTGCGGGGGACACTCAATTTGCGACTGTCTCTTCACGCAGCAGTTGCTCTATGTAGCGAGCCATGTAGTTGACGACGGCTATCAAACGCGCATACTCGATACGCATTGGCCCGACCACACTGAGCGTGCCGATAGCTTCGCTGCCCATCCAGTAGGGCGCTGTAATCAACGCGCAATTCTGCATCGAAGGCGCGGCGTGCTCACGCCCGATGACAACCTGCACCTCTCCCGGAAAGGATTGATCGCGCGAGACGCACTCAGTCAGGATTTTGACGAGCCGCGATTTCTCTTCAAACGTGCGAAACAACTCGCGCATCCTCTCGGCGTCAGCAAACTCCGGCTTGGTTAAAATATTCGATGCGCCGTCAATATAAACGTCGGCGGTCGTCGCCTCTTCACCTTCCAGGCTGCGGTTGCAGAGCAGGATAGCGTTGCGCAGCAGCTTGTCATAGAGAGCCTTCTCCTGGCGCATCATCTCCACGATTTCAGCGCGAATCGCTATCAGGCTCTTGCCGCCAAACTCCGTATTGAGGTAACGCGCCGTTTGCTCAAGCTCCTCCTGCGTTAGACTATCTTCCATGCGAATGATCTTGTGATGGACGATATTAGGCGCAGAGACGAGCACAACCAGTATACGGTTATCCGCGAGTTGCAGAAATTCTATGTGTTGCAAACGATTATCGGCGAGGGATGGGGAGACCACGATGCCGACGTTTTCGGAAAGCTCTGAAAGCGCATGCGAAATCTTAGACATCAAGCGATCCGGCGCGCCGCCAGCCTCTGTCTGCAAATTACTTAGGTAGGCGTTGATCTCAGCCAGGTCTGCTTTTGACAGTTGCGCTTCGCCGACCATGTTGTCAACATAGAAACGATAGCCTTGATCTGTCGGCACACGACCCGCAGACGTGTGCGGCTGCTCAACCAGCCCGCTATCCTCCAACTGGCCCATGACGTTGCGGATTGTTGCGGCGCTCCAGCCGGAGGCGTGGGCGAAGCGATCTGAAATCGTCCGCGATCCGACAGGCTCACCCGTTACCAGATGCTCTTTGATGATTGCAGACAATACGGCCTGGCCGCGCGAGTCGGTCATTCTGGGATTCCGGGATTGAAAGCTTGAGATGCGGCTGACCATCGGGTTTAGGATGCTGTACGCACAGCCTGGCAATTACAGTGGAAGCGCACCGGCTGCTAAAAATTTCAATAACACCGCAACTTATGGCCTGTCAAGAAGTCTTCCGGGCGCGCGTGGTTTCGGGTGTTTAGCGGCGCATCTACGCATCCGGCTAGAGTATAGCGGATTGTATAACAGCGCGGCAAACTATCTCTCATCATTCTCCGGCGCGCTCGCTTTCCTGATTTAATCCGACGCCTTACTTGCATTTAGCTATGATTGGCGAAAGGATTCTTTCTTACTTCAGACTTAAACTATTGTTATCAGCAAGTTTAAGCTGGCCTTTGATTTTAGCTTCGGGCGGCGGTTAATTCCCTTGCACGGTCATTTCTTGCTGGTTCAACAGCTTAACCCCTCATCTTCAAACACTGATTGACGCTCCTGCCGCTATACCCTTAATATCAGGCGCGAGCCACGATAGCTTTCCAGAGACCGTTCAAGGTCACTCGCGCAACTCGCGGCGGTCACGAGCCAAAGCGTTTGGTCAAGAATTTCGCTTATGTCACAGTCTGTGAATCACCTCAACGCCCTTTTCAGCGAAGCTTTTCGCCAGCTTGCCCGTAACCGCCCGGTCCCGGAAATTGAGGTCAGGTTCTACCCTTACGCCGGAATCAGCCACAAGATTCGCTTGCGTTCAGGACGCATTTACGTGCGTATCTCCGACATTTTCAAGAACGCGCCGGTTGACGTGCATCGCGCCATAGCCTTCATCCTAGTCGCTCGCTTGCTTTCCAAAAGGACGCCGGAAATTCACGAGCGCGTTTATCGAGACTACGCCTATACGCCGCAGGTCCTGCGCTCTTTAGACATCGCGCGCCGTCGTCGTGGCCGCAAGCTCATCTCTTCGTCGCGGGGGCGCGTTTACAACCTGGACAAAATGTTCGAGCGGCTCAACCATCGTCATTTTGAGGGAGAGATTGAGAAGCCTACGCTGACCTGGTCGCAACGCCGCACGCGCCGTATCCTGGGCCATCACGATGCCGCGCACGATACAATCGTCATCAGCAAGACGCTGGACGCGGACGATGTGCCGGAATGGTTCGTCGAATACGTGCTCTACCACGAGATGCTGCATATCAAACATCCTGCGAGATTCATCAAGGGCAGGCGCTATTACCATACCAACGCCTTCCGCGCCGAAGAACAGAGGTTTCCTTACTACGAAGAGGCTCAACGCTGGCTCGAATTGATAGCTCGCCAGCAAAGAGTTCCGCACACACGCGCCGCCTGAGAAAATATTATTTGGAACTATCGAAGCGTTCCGGCGTAATAAACAGACAGGTAGGTGGACTCCTAAGAAAGAGCGGGCGAGCATTTGGGAAAACGTCAGACCCTCCGACGTTGACCCAAAACTCGCCCGCTCTTTCGCTTTCCGACAGGTCGAATCCGACTTTCTTGACACTCTTCAAGGGCACGTGTTAGCGTCCCCCTTCTTTCAACACAAGCGATCAATTACTTTTCCGCAACGAGTTTGAGCGCGTAAGTGTCCTGACGGAACGCTATCTTCCCAGGAGATAATCGGGTTCGCTTGAATTCGACCACCGCCCGTTCAAAGGAGCGTCCAGATGACAGGAAACATTTTCAAGGGAATAGAAATCGTCGGTACGTCCGACCAGAGCTTTTCTCACGCTATCGAAGTGGCTGTCCAGAGAGCGCGTCAGACTTTGCGCGATCTCTCATGGTTCGTCGTGACAGAGCAGCGCGGCGGGCTACAGCAGGGACGCCTTGAGTATCAGGTCACACTCCGCGTCTATTTCAAGCTCGACGAGGCGGAAGACACAAGTGATGCGGGTGAGCAAAGCGGCGGCGCGGAGTAGCCCCAACAAGGCCGCTCGTGCGCTGGACAAATCGCTCGGCAGCCCGCTAGACTACGCAGTTTGCTAACCTGCTCTGTGCTCGTCCTATGAGTGTGCGACTCTGAATTAGCAAGCAATATTTCTTTGAGACGGAGATTGATCTTCTTTTATGGCAATTCCTGCAACACAGCTTCGGCGCGGCATGGTCATCCTCTTCGAGGGCCAGCTCTGCAAGGTAGTGGATTTTCGTCATCACACTCCTGGAAACCTGCGCGCGATGGTTCAGACCAAGCTGCGCAACCTACGCACCGGCTCATCATTTGAACATCGCTTCCGCTCCGCCGACACAATCGAGCGCGCCTCGCTCGAACAGCACGACATGGATTATCTCTACTCCGACGGCTCGCAGCATCACTTCATGAATACGGAGAACTACGAGCAGATCGCTTTGAGCGAAGAAGACCTCGGCGATGCGGCGCAGTGGCTGATGCCAGGGCTAAAAATTCAGGTGGAATTTTACGAAGGTGCGCCCATCGGGATAGAGATGCCCGACTCGGTTGAGTTGCTCGTGACCAGCACCGAGCCGACAATGAAAGGCGCGACCGTTTCGAACGTCAACAAACCGGCGAAGCTTGAAAACGGCGTCACCATTCAAGTCCCGCCCTTCGTTAATGAAGGCGACCGCATCCGCGTCTCACCTTCCGAAGGACGCTATATCGAACGGGCAAAATAAAGTGATAAGTGATAAGTGATAGGTGATGAGACAAAAGCGTTTCCTATCACCTCTCACTTATCACCTATCACTATGTACTTCCTTTACAGCCTCCTTCTCACCCTCGGCGTCATCGCGCTTCTGCCGCGATTCGCTTTCGATGCGTTCCGGCACGGGAAATACGTGGCGGGTTTGCGCGAGCGGTTGGGGCGATTACCTGCGATTGAAACAAATGGGCGGCCAGTAGTCTGGCTGCACTGCGTTTCTGTGGGCGAAGCGCAGGCTGCGCGCCCTCTCGCCCACGCCATTCTCGACCAATTCCCCTCGCATGCGCTTGTCGTCTCAACCACCACACTAACGGGTCAGCGTGTCGCACGCGACGTTTTTCGAGACGACGCAGCATCCGTCATCTACTTTCCCTTCGACTGGTCATGGTCTGCTCGGCACGCGCTCCGCTCAGTCAACCCTTGCGCGGTGCTCATCATGGAGACAGAGCTATGGCCTAACTTTCTGCGTGAATGCAGGAGGCGGCGCGTGCCGGTAGCAGTCGTCAACGGGCGTCTATCCGAGCGTTCCTTTCGTCGCTATCAACTTATCCCACGCTTCAGCAAGCGCATCGTCAATAATCTTGATCTGGCACTCATGCAAACTGAAGTGGACGCTCGCCGCATGCGTGCCCTCGGTCTCTCGCCCGAACGTGCGATAGTCTCAGGCAACGTGAAGTTTGATGTGGGCGCGGGCACGGGCGAGCAGGCATTGACCGCCGAGTTGCGCGGGCGGTTTGCTCTGGGCGACGAGCGCCCGTTGATTGTCGCCGCCAGCACGCATGCGCCCGAAGAGCGGATCATCCTCGACGCTTTCAAACAACTCCGTTCCATGCCGGGCAATAACCGTGTGCGGTTGCTGATTGCGCCGAGACACCCGGAGCGTTTCGCTGAAGTGGCATCGTTGATGGAATCATCCGGCCTTCTCTGGTCGCGCCGCTCTGATGCCCCAAACAATCTTGACCCGCGCTCTGATCTTATCTTGCTTGATTCCATAGGCGAACTGCGCGCGCTCTATCCGCTCGCCAGCATTGTCTTCATCGGCGGCAGCCTGGCGAAGACGGGCGGGCACAACATCCTTGAGCCTGCTGCTGCCGGAGTCTGCACGGTGACGGGCGCGCATACGTTCAACTTTAAGGCTATCGTTGAGGCTTTCCTTGAAGCTGATGCGCTGGCGCAACTGCCTGCGCTCGCGTTGAAGGACGCGCCTTCATCGCTCGCGCATCTCTTGCAGGAGTTGCTGGCAAACGACGAGCGCAGGCGAGCTATCGGCGAGAATGCCCGCGCTGTTCTCGAAAAGAATCGTGGCGCGACTGCGCGCACGATCAAACTACTCGCTCCAATTTTCGCCGCTTCTTCAAATCAGCCGGAACAGACTCAACCTGAAGGCGCGCATCGCGGCGCGCTCTCAACATGACTAAAGCGTCAGGACTCATTCTTGCGCCGCTCGGCGCGCTTTACAGCGCAGTCATGAAGGCGCGTCGCGCTCTCTACAAAAGAGGCGCGCTGCGCGTACACAAAATCAACTCGCCTGTCATCAGCGTCGGCAACGTTACAACGGGTGGAACAGGCAAGACGCCGCTCGTCGAGTGGGTCGCGCGAGCGGTTGCGAAAGAGGGTCTTCGTGTTTGCATCCTGACTCGCGGTTATGGACGCGGTGATGAAGGCAAGCGGGTCGTCGTCTCGGATGGCGAGCGTATCCTGGCCGATGCGAGGATGGGCGGCGATGAGCCACGCCTTCTAGCGGAGACGTTACAGGGCGTTGCCGCTGTTATCAGCGACGCGGATCGCGTGGCGGCTGCGCGCTGGGCTGTAGAGAATCTCAAAAGCGAAGCCTTCATCCTGGACGATGGCTTTCAGCATCTGCGAATTGCCCGCGACCTTGATCTTGTCTGTGTGGACGCAACGAACCCCTGGGGCGGCGAAAGGCTTTTGCCGCACGGACGATTGCGCGAGCCTCTGCGAGAACTCGCATGCGCGGATTGCATCATCCTCACACGCTCTGAGCAGGCTCCTGACCTCGATTCACTGCGTAAACAGGCAGAGCGATTGAGCGGCGCTCGTCCCGTTCTTCTCTCTCGCACGCGCACAAGAACACTTCGCCCTCTCGATGCGATAGCTGTGAAAAACGACCAGCCTAACTCCTCAACTCATCACTCATCACTCATCACTCATCACTCTTTGGCCGCTTTCTGCGCTATCGGAAATCCGGCGGCCTTCTTCGAGCACATCAGAAAAGATGGACACGACCTGAAGCTCACGCGCGCGTTTCCAGATCATCACGCCTATTCGCAGAGCGACATTGACTGGCTCGTCTCTGAGGCCAGGCGAGCGGGCGCGCTGGGACTGCTGACGACAGCCAAGGATGCCGTTAAGCTCGGGTCGCTTCGTTTCGATCTTCCCTGTTACGTGTTGGAGATTGAGCTTGAGTTCGATGACGAGGAGAAGCTGCTCAGTATGATTCGTGAAGCGATTCAGACGAAAGACTGAGGCGCTTCAGACCTGGAGCGATTTAACGATGGTTTCGGATTATGAGCTATGGGTTGCCGCTCACATTGCCAGAGGCTTGCGGCGCGCCGTCGCCCGAAGAAGACGGCTTGGGTGTCGGTTTCGGCGTTGGCATGGGCGGCGGCTCATCTGGAGTGTCGCCCGGCACTGCATTGATGTTGGCCTTGGGCAACTCGCGGCGCTGGTTTGAATTCTTGTTGGGTGAAGGGCTGGGCTGCGTCTCACCCGAATTAGAGTTTGCGCTCGGCCCTGTGTTGGCATTCTCGTTCTTGTTCCCGGCAGGCAATTTGGTGTTTTCATTCCGGTTGGGGTTTGGTTCCAACGGAACATTGACATTCGCCTCTGTCGGAGTCACGGGAGCATTCGGCTTAATGTTCTGTTCGCCTGCGCCTGTCGGCGGCTGCGCGGGCTGGACGGGTTGGCTGCCGGGGTCAACACCGAGCGGCTGAGAGTTATCATTCGCGGCTGGCTGCGACCCGGAGTTGCGCGTCAATGCAAAGACCACTGCGAAGAGGACCAGCAACCCGGCTAATGCCGGAATCACAATCCGCCAGGGATTGAAACTCTCCGCAGGCGCATCAACTTCAGTGCTGAATATTTCAGACTCGACAACCTGCGGCGGCTCAGGTCTGGCTCTGACAACCGTTGCCTCGTCTTTCTCTTCATTGGCGGTTGAACGCGGCACTTCGTTAGAGCCTGTCGGCACGATGATCCGGTTAGTCGCGCGGTCAGCCGAGCCTGGCCCTGTTTCTGCCGCCGCAGCCGAAGAGACCGCTGCCCCTTCTTCGGCTGACGCTGCCAACTCTTCCGACAATTCGCTGACAGTTTGGAAACGATCTTCGGGACGCTTCGCCATCGCACGCATGACGACGCGACCAACAGACGCAGGCAAATCCTTTCGCTCTTCAAGCACGGACGGCGGCGGCTCTTGCAGATGCTTCATCATGATCGCCGTCGGCGACTCGCCCGTAAACGGCACGTGGCCGACGAGCATTTCATAAAGAATGACGCCGAGCGAGTAGATGTCCGAGCGGGAATCAATCTCAGCCGCCTGAGAGCATTGTTCGGGCGACATGTATTGCGGCGTGCCGATAATCAGGTTGGGCGCGGTCAGCGCAGGGTCTTGCCCGACCTTCTCCGTGATTTTCGCAATCCCGAAATCCAGAACCTTGGCCCAATCGCCGCCGCCAACATCCAGCAGCATGATGTTGTCGCTTTTGAGATCGCGGTGAACTACGCCTTCAGCGTGCGCGGCTTCGAGCGCGCCGCAGACCTGGCGGATAATCTCTACGACGCGCGGCAGAGGCATCTGGCCTTCGCTCCTGATTACCTCTTTCAGCGTCTCGCCGTTCAGGTATTCCATCACGAGAAAGACGACGCCGTTCTCGCTTTCACCGAAGTCCGTGACGCTCAGAGCATGTGGATGGGAGATACGCGAGGCAGCCCTGGCTTCACGCGAGAAGCGCGCGACGATCTTGTCGTCGGCAGCCAACGCAGGATGCAGGACTTTGATGGCGACCGTCTTGTCCATCAGGACGTGAGTGGCGCGATAGACCGCGCCCATGCCGCCTTCATTGATGAGTTCTTCGATGCGGTATTTTTCGGCGAGCGTCTGGCCGAGGAGTGAGTCTTCAGTCTTCTCTAAAACCGTGCCGTCAGCCGGACACAAAGTGTTCGCGTTCTCGTATTCCCTGCCACACCTGGGACACTTCTTCGTCATCCGTTGTTCAGCCTCGACGCCGCCTTTTAATGAGATTGAGCTTGAGCGTAGCACACAGCTTCAACAACACGCAATAAGAAGGGCATGACAGAAAATTCGAGCATGAGAGGAAACGGATTCGCACCCGCTCCTCCCATGCTCATGGAAGTGAATCGCGCGCTCTTAGTAAACAATTCTTACCCTGAAGCTGCCGGTGTTATCTCTGTAATCATCGTCGTTCACCATCAGGATCAACCGCCCGTCAGCAGGCGCGCTAAACGTCCGCTGGCTGCCAACGGCAAACGGCGCGGTCGAGCGGCCATTGTTCATGCGTATGTAACCGACGAGCGCGCCGAACGGCGCATCAGGCGCAGGATAGCTGCCAGCCGAAGAGTCGTACCTGCTGTTTCCTTCAGGAGAAATGGCTCCCGTCCCACGAGAGAAAATATTGCCCGTCGCGGTGATCGTCACGTTGTCTTCCTGGCGCAAATCAATCCCGGTATCCACGCCCTGCGAATTGGCGAGGACATTGATAATCTTCTCCGAAGTTCCAGAGGAGTTTGATGGAGAGTTTGTCGAAGATGTGGATGTGGTACTGATCCTCACGCTGAAGCTGCCGCTGTTGTCGGTATAGTTATCGTCGTTGATGAGCAGAAACAGCCTGCCATCGGCGGGAGCGGTTAGAGTCTGCTGGCTTCCCACGACGAAGGGCTGCGTCATCTGGCCGTTCGTCAGACGTATATAGCCGATGAGAGCGCCGACGCCTGCGCCTGCCACCGGGTACGTTCCGGCGATGCCACCGAAGCCCACTCGACCACCGTCAGGCGAAACAACACCAGCCCTGCGTCCGGCAGTCACGCTGCCTGTCGCCGCGATGGTCACACTATCACCTGAACGCAGGTCAACACCTGTATCCGTGCCGCGTGAATTACCCGGAACTTCAATGGTCTTCTCAAACGCAGTGCGCTCTGTTGAAGTAGTAGTGGTTGGATAGCTCCCTGATGTGCGCGGACGAACCTGGCCTGGATAGCTTGAACTGCTTCCAGTCCCGAACAGATCATTCGGGTCATTACTGTCATCATTCGCATTATCGTTACGGCGATTTCCGGCCACGCCCTGATTGAAGCTGACTTCCCTGCGAACCTGCGCTGTGAAAGCGCCGCGCGCATCCGTGTAAGAGCTGCGGTTGGCTGTCAGGTAAAGCCGTCCGTCGCGGTCTGCGACGAACTCACGGTTCAGCCCGATCTCGATAATCGGAGAGTTCGGATCGTTGCCAACCGCGCCGATCAGGACGCCTTCGGCTGCGCGCGGAAGCGGCGCATTCGGATCGGTCGAGCGCAAGCCCCCCGGCGTGATGCGCGAGCGCCCAGCCACGATTGTGCCGGAGGCGTTGACCTGCACGCGCTCGCCGCGACGCAGATCAATGCCTGTGTCAACCCAGTTTGGCCCAAGCTCTACCTGCACATTGCGTGTCAGGTAGCGCGCTTCATCAATCGAGCGCCCTTCAAACTCCACGCGCTCGATGTCGCGCGGGCGAATAAATACTACGTCGCCGATGTCATTCGTTGTGCCTGCCTGCGTGCTGCTGCTCTGCGCGCCGGTTTGAGTGTTGGGCTGCGGGCTGAACGGCGCAGTCAGCTTGACGGCAAAGCGCCCGCTGACGAAGCCGAGCACGGTGCCGCGCACGGTTTGACCATTACGCAAGTAGATAGTGTCAGCCGCCGCGAAGCTCACGGACATAATCGTAATCAGTAAAGCGAGAATAATCTTTCTCATCAGTTTCATCCTCCCTCAGCTATTAATCTGCCGAAGATAATTTTTTAATTTGGGGATAGGAGAGATTTCACCACGCAGCCAGGTGGCAAGGGCTATGCCAGATGAGGTGATTTCAAATACACGCAATATTTTCGCATGGAAAAACGAGGGTTGTGTGATTGTAGAGAAGGCGGCGTATCGGCGCGATACGCCGAAACCCTGAAAACATACATGAAAATGCGGGTGAAACCCGTAAGCCTCACCCGCATCTGCGGACAGATTTCTCTAAAAGCTAGACCCTGGCGAACACGATGACGAGCGCGAAGAGCACCAGCGATTCGATCAGAGCCAGACCGATAATCATCATGATCTGGATACGACCCGCCGCGCCCGGATTGCGCGCCGCGCCTTCAACTGCTGCCGCGGCGATGCGTGACTGGCCGAGTGCGCCGAGTCCAGCCGCGATAGCGAAACCAAAACCGGCGGCAATCTTCGCGTACTTGGCGACGCTGCTTTCATTGTCTGCCGCAGCAACCGTGTCAGCAAAGACAGGCACGGCAGCCATCAACACGCCAACGATTGCGAAGAACAGCATTCTCACTTTTCTCATCTCGATTCCTCCTCTGTGGAATAGGTGAATGCTTCAAAGGATACGCGGGGAATAAAAGTGAGACAGTCTAGAGTAGCCGAAACGCTTCCGTTTATTATTTCGCCTGCCTCCGGTATGCAGCCGCCCCTCGTACAACGGCGCTCCAGCGATGCAAACCTAGATTCGCTTTCAACTCTCGAAAGCTATGACTCGCGCTCTTGCTGCCCTTCTCTCTCGCTTCCCTCTCCGACCCTTTGAAAGTTTAACTTCCAAACGCTTCAACGTGTACGAGCGCGCCTACCCGCACCGCTCAAAACGCGACAAAAACAGTTTTCAGTTTTGAGTTTTCGGTTTTCAGTTGCTCGTCAGCTTCTAAAATCTGAAAACCGAAAACTCAAAACTGCTTTTACGTCAAAACGGGCGCGATCATCTCTTCCCCTTCATCATGTGCGTGCCCGTGTTCGGCATGCTCGTCATGTGGTGGATGCGAGACCTCGCTGATGTAAACCATCGAAAGAAACATGAAGATGAAAGTCTGTATGAATGCGACGAAGAGTCCGAGCGGCATCAAGAGGACGGGGATAATCCAGTACGTGTATGGCGGAGCAAGGTTCGCTATGTTCTCCGTCACCTTCTCATCCGCGAAGAGGTTGCCGAAGAGACGTATGCCGAGCGACATCGGGCGCACCAGATTACTGATTAACTCGATGACGAAAAGAAGCGGCGCAATCGCCATCACAGGCCCCATGAAGTGTCGCAGGTGGCCGAAGAGTCCGTTCTCCTTGATGCCGATATAGTTGTAATAAAGGAATGACGAGATGCCGAGCGCAAACGTCACGCTCGTCGAAGCCGTCGGCGACATCATGCCCGGAATGAAGCCCAGCAGATTTGAGACTAAGATTAGCACGCCGAACGTCGCCACGACCGGGAAATACTGCACACCGTGCGGGCCGACGACATCTACGATCAGATTACGCACCGCCAGCACGCCGACTTCCAGAGTCTGTTGCCCGCCCCCCGGCTCATCTTGCGAGAGCTTGCGTCGCAGGAGCCAGATGACGACGATGCTGATGATGCACGCGATGATGAACATCACCGTGTACCAGGGAACGGCAGTTTGCGTCGTGTACTCTCCTAAAACTTTACTGGCATCCGTGCCAAAAAGTTTATCCCAGTATGGCTTGGTGTACTTCAACTCAAACTGGTGAATAGGGCTGCCGATCAACTCATTAACCTTCTGAACAATCCAGGGAATATGCTCTGCGTGCGCTTGCGCCTTCTCGCCATGTTCGGCGACAGCGCCTGCCACTTCCGCTCCGCTCAGTAACCAGAACAACATTTATGTTTCCTCTCGATGGGCAATTGTAAAATATATCTGCATGAAAGCTTCGAGCATCGCCGCCGCCACAAACGAGCAAAGGCCAACGAGCGTGGCGACGAGTGAGACCACGTTGAGCGCGTATGCGGAAGCCGTGACCGCCGCAATCACAAAATAACGAAGCACGTAGCGCGCGGCATTGATCTTCACGCGCTTGCCGCTTTGAGCCGTGCTGAAGACCGCCGAAAGCGAAGTTCGCAGCCAGTGGTGATTGAACAGCGATAGGATACCGCCGAGCAGCAACCCCGTCGTCACACGCCACGCCGCAAGCGGCGCGCTGATGATGACGGCGAGCGCCACCGTCCAGAGCATCGTGCGAAAAAGACGCCGCTCCATCGCCACCGGGTCAGCCAGATGAAGCGCACCTTTGCCCGCACTGTTAACGATTCCACTCATGATTAAAGCCGATGATTTTACACACGCCCGCGCGCTGTTGTCGAGTTAGCGCGCTCGGAATCGCTCAGGAAATCCGTGTGAGCAGCCGTATGAACTGGTAAAAGCCGACGCCCGCTCCGAGCAGGATGCCTGTTACGACCAACCAGGGGCCTGTGCCCAACCAATGGTCGAGCGCCCATCCGATGCCCAGAAACGTCACCGTTGACAGCACGAACGAGAACACGGCGGCATATACAAGGCCGCTTTTACGGGCTACATCTTTTTCGTCACGCTCAGGCATCATTCAGCAGTCAGCAATTAGTAGTCAGTAGTCAGTTAAAAGCCAAAAGCTGAGAACTGATTACTGACTACTCACGCGAGGCGCAAGTTATGTCCCGGAGGGACAATTGAAAGTAGCCCAGCAATTTATTGCTGGGAATAGAACGGGAATAAGATTCCAGTCCCGTAGGGACGGCTGAAAGATTCAATCGTCCCGACGGGACTCGATAAAACATTGGGGCGTCTCTTCCCAGCAATAAATTGCTGGGCTATTGTCAGTCGCTCCTAGCGGAGCTTGAAAACTTGAGCATCGCGTCACCGATTACTCTTCACCATCTTTCGCGCGTTAAATAGTTCTTCGGCAATTCGTAGAGCATGGCGCGGCGCGAGTGGCGCATGGAGTCGTGTATGAAGCAGACGTGTGTACACCAGCAGGCGCTCCCCTTATCAATCGCGCCCAGTTCTTCCTGCCTCTTCTGCGTCGCCCAGAGTGCGCCGAAATCGTAATCGTAATCGGCAAGCGTGGCAAACTTTTCGCGCAACTCACAGGCGCGCACATCGCCGTTGTAGTCAATGACTGCGGTCGTCTCGCCAGCCGTGCAGGGGAAAGGCCAGGCGGTCGAGCCGGCGAAGTTGGCGTGCTGCGTTCGATAGTGCGTCGTGATTGCGCCGACGTAAGCCACGTTCTTGATGAAACGGCGGCTGGCATCGTCGTCCGCGAACATGCGCGTCCCGTAGCGCTTCGTTAGAGCGGAGACACGCTTGTACATAACGGGCAAAGCTTCAGGTGGTACTTGCTTGATCGAATCGCCGACTAAGGTCTCGCCGCGAATGATGTTGAAGTAGTGACCGTCGAGGCGGAAATTCTCCCAGAGGTATTCGGAGAGCTTTTCGATCTCAGTGTAATTATCCGCGCAGACGACCGTGTTGACGTTCAGGCGAAAACGATCTGTGTACTTCTCTTTCAGAGGATAGAGAGATTGGATACAGTCAAGGGTCTTTTCCCAGTTGCGTGGAACACCGCGAATCTCGTCGTGTGTTTGACCGTAACCGTCGAGGGCGATGTTCAAGTAGAGATCAAGATTGGGATGAAGACCGAGCGCGTGATCCACGACTTCAAAGGTGCGAGCCTTGACGAGCGCGTTGGTCGGAATGATGACGCGGCTCACATTGTTATTCTCTATGAACGTATCAATGATTTTCGTCAGGTCGCGTCTGAGCATTGGCTCGCCGCCGGAGAGCCAGAGGTCTGTGATGGGCGGCATCGTTTGCGAGACCTTCTCGATCTGCTCAAAGGTCAAGTCGCCGGGCTGATTCAGTTCCTCGTGGTAAAAGCAGGTCTTGCAGAAGGCGTTGCAGCGCGAGGTGACGAAGAGAATCACCGTGCCGAGACGCATCTCGCGTTTCGTCGAGCGCAAGAGTTGAACGAATTGAGCAGCTTTTGAAGGCATAATAGGAAGTCTGGAGTCTGGAGCCTGGAGTCTGGAGTCAAAAACAAAAGCTTGCCTTTTACTCCAGACTCCAGACTCCAGACTTCGTTAGACTGTTTTGATAATGACAGTTTCCTGTGGCGATTTCAATTCGTAGGTGATGCCGCGCCATTCGATACGACGCGAGAAGAGCGCGGCCAGCGCGTTGTAGAGATAGAGCGCGGAGGCAAGCGGCCAGAGGAAGAGATGAGAGAACGCATCGCGCCGCAACTCCGCGGGATACTCGGCGAGCGGGATGCTGATTGCGCGCCAGCGTAAATAAGCTTTGGCTATGCCGAGCGAGTAGATGGCGAGGATGAAGGCGAGCGGCAAGATGAATGAAAGCCCTAGAGCGGCGCGCGTCGTGATGAGCGCGAGGCCGCCGAAGAAGATGAGAACGAAGAGAAGATTGCTAAAGAGAACTACCTGCCAGAAGTGTGTTGCATAGACGCGCGTGATTTTCAGTTGGCGCGTGGTGAATTCGAGCAACTCGCGCCAGGTGCAGTCTTCATGCGAGGCAGTCAGGCAATCAGGCACGAAGTGAATCGGAAGCCGCGCACGGCTGAGAGCGCGCATCATGGCGAAATCATCGGAGGCCGCCCCGCACCATTCGTCCATCACCAGAGCGCGCTCGAAGTTTGTCCGGCGAATGGCGGTTGAGCCTCCCCAGCAAAAGTTCCTGTCGCTTCGCTCGCCAAGCGCAGAGGCGATGGAAGCGTTCCAGACGGAGCGCAAGGTTGAAGCGAAGCCGCCTTTGACAGGGATGAACCAGCGATAGCCTGTCGTCGCGCCCATCTGTTCATCCGCTAAAGGCGCAACCAGCGAGCGCAGCCAGCGGGCGCGCGGGCGCGCATCCGAATCAACGAAGACGAAGGCTTCGCTTTTCGTCTCAGTCTGATCAACAGCAGCGCACAGGTTGTGAACCTTCTGTCCGTTCTCAGTCGCTTCTCCTGCGACTACTATGCGAGTCGCAACGCGATGGTTCGCGCCAAACTCCCGGCGCACTTCTTCAACGACGGCGAGCGCAGGATCATCCGCGCAGTCTGTGACGAAGATGATTTCGTAAGCGGGGTAATCTTGACGAAAGAGGGCGGCGAGGTTTTCGTGTAAACCTTGATCGAGGCCGCGACAGGGCGCAATGACTGAAACGTATGGCGTGAAGTCCGGCCTGTCTCTAGCCGTCTCGCGGCGGACATAGGAGAGATAACGCGCGCCTCCCTTGAGAGAGATGACAGCTTGAAGGACGAGCAGCGCGGCAAAGAAGTAGTAGGCCCACATAAAATGTTTGAGGCGGCGATTCTACGTGAACCGCCGCCTCAAACAAACTCGACTAGCGACGCCCGCAGTGCCGCAGGCAATTTCTGTATTGCACCAGACAGAAGCGTCTGCGTGCGGGATTCTCGTCAGCCCGTCGGAGGCAGACGCCGTAATTGACGCGACATCTTCTCTGGCAGGGATTTGGCTGGGGTTTCGTAGTTGTATCAGTCGTCGTGGACGAATTTGTGTTCTGACCAACTCGATGCGAAGGTGAAGCGAAGGATAGTTGAGCCGATAGAGCCAGCACAACGATTAAGAGTAAAAATCGAAGGTGGTTGCTTTTCATCATTCAATCTCCTGTAAGGTTAAGCTTGCGCCGTCCCCTGTGTGAAAAGCGCTTGATCGCGGCGGCAAGCGAGGCGAGTAACTTCTTTGGCGAGGTAATAAAGATGTGCGGAGACTGTATCACAAACAGGAATTTCTGTGGATAATTTCTCAGTCGCTCGTGACAAACTCTCGGATTCCGAGCCTTTCGCTATTCGGTCTATCTGAGAGCGAGAGAGCTTGCGGCGTTGATGAGTGGACCGAGCAGTTTCTGCGCTATGTCAATAAACGGCTGCGGGTAGATGCCGATGATGATGATGCCGACGAGCGAGATGACGAGCGATGTTTTCAGCGCAGGCGAGAGCGAGAGCGGACGCTCATCAGCCACGCGGTCACTCAGGTACATCGCACGAATAAAGCGCACGTAGTAGTAGAAAGAGACGACCGTGTTAATGACCGCCCAGATTGCCAGCCAGTAGTACCAGGACTTATGTTCAGCATCACCGCGCTGCACCAATCCGCCGAAGATAAACCACTTCCCGATGAAGCCTCCGGTTATCGGCAAGCCGCCAAGCGAGAGCATGAAGACGGTCATCATGATCGCCATCCCCGGCGCTTTCTTCCCCAGCCCTGTGAAGTCGTCAACGTTGTCGCCGATGATGCCGCGTCGCCTGAGACTGATGATGACGCCGAATGCGCCGAGATTCATCAGCGTGTAAACAAGCAGATAGATGATGAGGCCGACATAGCCGTACAAATTTCCGGCTATCAATGCAAGTAGGAGATAGCCCGCGTTCGAGATTGAAGAATAGGCGAGCAGTCGCTTGGAGTTTTCCTGTGTGACTGCGGCCCAGTTGCCCACCAGGATTGTGATGGCGGCGACGAGTCCCAACAGCGGTGCCCAGTCCGCTCGCATCCCTGAGAGAGCTTCCATGAAGATGCGTGCGAAGAGGGCAAAGCTCGCGGCCTTTGAGCCTGTGGAAAGAAACGCTGTGACGGAAGTGGGCGCGCCTTCGTAAGCATCGGGTGCCCACATGTGAAACGGCACGGCGGCGATTTTGAAGAACAACCCGGCAGCCATCGCAATCATGCCGAGCAGCAGGAGCGGGCGAAGCGGAAGCACGGTCGCTGCGCCCAGAGCATTGGTTGAGGTCAGGGCTTCGGTAACTTTCTGCGAGATGACGCCTAGATTGGTCGAGCCTGCAACGCCGTACAAAAGCGACATTCCATAAAGTAGAATGCCGGAGGAGAACGCGCCGAGCAGAAAGTATTTCATCGCCGCTTCGTTCGAGCGTTTCTGTCGCTTGGTGAAAGCGACGAGCACGTAGAAGGTCAGCGCCATCAATTCGAGACTGATGAAGAGCGTGATGAGATCGTAGCCGCAGCCGAGGAACATCATGCCGACGGTTGCGAACAGAACCAATGCGTAATACTCGCCGTGCTGCTCGCCTTCGATGTCCAGAAACTTTGTCGAGATAGCAATCGAGAGCGCAGCCGCCAGCAGGAAGATAAGCTTGAAGAGAATGGCGAACCCGTCTATGCGGATCATGCCGTAGAAACCATCGCGTGGCGAGAGAGCGGTCAACTCATTCAGGTTGAGCGTGCCGCCCATGCCGAAAAAGAGCGCCATGAGCGAAACGGTGGCAAGCCCGATTCCGACAAGCGCGAAGTAGGCTGTCCACTTGCTCTTCCTGTACGGCAAGACGACTTCCATCACGAGCACGACGCACGCGCAGATAGTCAGAATTATCTCCGGCGCGATCAATTGCAGATCGCTCAGGCTGTAGAGCTGTGTTGAGCTGGCTTGAAGAAACATTTTAGGATTTTAGATTTGCGATTTTTGATTTTTGATTGTGTCAGGAAAAACCTTCAGGCTTCTTCCAATCGCAAATCAAAAATCTAAAATCAAAAATTACTTCGCCGCTCTCTGCGGCGTCCCCGGCTCCGTTACAGGCATGCCCGGAATTGGATAGTCAGGTCTCACCTGCCTGACAACCGCTGCGACGGGCTTTTGAATGTAGTCCATAAACGTCTTCGGGTAAACGCCGATCCAGAGCGAGAGGACGACGAGCGGCAGCATGTAAGCCCACTCGCGTCCAGACATGTCCGGCAGGTTCTTGTTCTTGGGATTTTCTATGTTGCCGAAGAACATGCGCTGGTAAAGCCAGAGCATGTAGCCCGCGTTCAAAATAATTCCGAGCGCAGCCCAACCGGCCCACCAGGGATTGGCTTCAAACGCGCCGCGCATTGACAGAAACTCAGAGATGAAAACGCACAAGAGCGGCAATCCGATGGCCGTCATCGCCATCGCCAGAAAGACCGCTGCGTAGCCAGGCATGACGTGCGAGAGTCCGCCAAACTCCGCGACGCTTCTGGTATGCCGCCGCTCGTAGATGATGCCGACGAGCAGGAAGAGCGCAGCCGAGTAGATGCCGTGATTAATCATGTGGAGCGCCGCGCCGTTGATGCCGTTAGGATTCAGAGCGAACAGCCCCAGCATCACGATGCCCATCGAAGAGACGGAAGAATATGCGACCAGCTTCTTCACGTCGCCGTCCTTTTTGACGACGAAATACATTGCCGCCAGCGCGCCGTAGATGATGCCGACGATTGCCAGGAAGATCATCACGCTCCGCACGCCGAAACTCCCGAAGTAGCTTTCATCCTGCGAAGCCGCCGGAAACATCGGCAGGTTGAAGCGGAAGAAACCGTATGTGCCTAATTTGAGCAGGATGCCCGCGAGAATCACGGAGCCTGCCGTCGGAGCTTCGACGTGCGCGTCCGGCAGCCAGGTGTGAAACGGAAACATCGGAACTTTAATGGCGAAGCCGAGCGCGAAGGCGAAGAAGAGCAGGACCTGCATCGTGCCCATCGGCAAGACGGAACCGAGAGCCTGCATGTACATGATGTTGAAAGTGCCCGCCCCGCTACTCGCCGCCGCGACAGCGTTATCGAGCATGGCACGCGCGCCGTCGTTTCCGGCAATGTTCGCAAGCGTCGCGGTCGCCTTCCCGACTTGAGCAGCGAGCGCGGCGTCTTGCGTCAGAAAGTACATCTTCAAAACGCCGAGCAGCATGACGACCGAGCCGACCAGCGTGTAGAGGAAAAACTTGATTGCCGCGTAGAGCCTGCGCTCGCCGCCCCAGATGCCAATCAGGAAATACATCGGAACGAGCGAGACCTCGAAGAAGAGGTAGAAGAGGAACATGTCCATCGAAGAGAAGACGCCGACGACAGCCGTTTGTAAGAGGAGCAGCAGGACGTAGTATTCCTTCTCGCGCTTCTCGATGTACTTCCAGGACGAGAGGCAGGCGATCACGCCGAGCAGCGCGGTCAGCACGATGAGTAGAACGGCCACGCCGTCCACACCCATCTGGTAACGCGCACCGATCACCCTGATCCACTCGCGGTCTTCAAGAAACTGCATCCCGCCCTGCACCTTGTCGTAGCCGAAAAGCAGCAGCGACACGATGAAGGTCAGGCCGAACCAAGCAGTCGTGAACTTCTTAATCAGATTCCCCTGATCCTTCTTGAAGACAGCGAGAATGATGACCGCGCCCAAAAGGGGCAGCCACGTGATGATGGAAAGAAGGTATGGAATTTTCATAGATTTTAGATTTGCGATTTTTGATTTTTGATTGAAAGAGGATGAAAGGTTTTAATTCCTTATCCAATCGCAAATCAAAAATCTAAAATCAAAAATTGTCACTGCTTTACTAACCCTACTGCCGCTAAAAGGTCGTAGCCGAAGAACAGGGCAACCGCGATGACGAGGCCGAGCACCATCACGAGCGCGTAGTTCGCCGTCAGACCCGTCTGCGCTGCGCGTATGAGACGCGACATCAGGTTGCCGACGAAGTTGGCGACGCCGTTAACCAGCCCGTCAACAATGTACCTGTCGAAGCCGCCGACGATGCGGCTCATTGTGCGCGTCAGCCATGCGGAGCCATTGACCGCGCCGTCTATCCCGCGCGAGTCAATCGCGTAAACACCGCGCGCAGCATCCATCGTGCGCCGCGTGACGAGCTTGCCGTAGAGTTCGTCAACCCAGTATTTGTTGAAGCTCGCGCGATAGAGCGGGCGCAGGCGTGTGGCCCACACGTCAGGCAAACCCGGCTTATTAACATAGAAGAGCCAGCCTAATCCAATGCCGATTCCTGCGACGACGAGCGAGATGAGGATGAACAACCACTCCGCGCCTGTTTCGCCCAAACTCTTCTCCGCCGCGTGCGCCAGATTGAATCCTGTATCGCCGTAAGGTGACGCAGCTTCTTTGCTGCCTGCTTCGTTGTCCACTCCTTTACCCGGCACGGCGGGAGAGGTTGAAGCGACAAGGGAGTTTGAGCCTTCGGCAACTTTCGCGTGCTCGCCTGTTGCTTCTGCGCCTCCACCAAACGCGCCCGTTTCAGGATTCCAGAGGACAGGCTCAAGCCACGTGACGATGTTCAAGCGTCCACCGACGTGCTTGCCGCCTGTGAACGCAGTGCTGATGCCGATCAACCCGCCAATCGTCGCAAGTATGGCAAGTGCGGCGAGCGGAACCCACATCGAAGGCGGCGATTCGTGCGGCACGTGTGAGCCATGACCATGCGCGCCGTGCCCGTGCTCATCCGCAGCATGTGCGCCGCCGACATCGTGCGCGACATCCTCATCGTGAGCCTCGCCTACGTGCGCTCCCGGCTCGTGATGCGGACGGTCGCCTGCCGATTCCAAACGCGCATCGTGCGGCTTCAAGCCTTCGTCGTAAGCGTGAGCATGCGCCTCGTCTGCTTCGCCGCCTGCCGGCTTCTCTAAAAATCTTGGCTTGCCCCAGAAGGTCATGGCGACGAGTCGCGTCATGTAAAAGGCTGTGCAGGTGGCGGCGATTGTGGCGACGAGCCAGAGTATCCAGCCGCCCGGAATGTAGTTGGTCGAGGCCGTCCGCCAGAGAATTTCATCCTTCGACCAGAAGCCGCTGAACGGAATGATGCCGCAGATGGCGAGCCAGCCCGCGAGGAAAGTCATGTACGTGTACGGCATGTATTTCCGCAAGCCGCCCATACGCCGCATGTCCTGCTCATGGTGCATCCCGTGAATCACTGATCCAGCGCCGAGAAACATCAGGGCTTTGAAGAAGGCGTGCGTCATTACGTGAAAGATGCCGATGGCAAACGCGCCGACGCCACACGCCAGGAACATAAAGCCTAGCTGCGAGACGGTCGAGTAAGCCAGCACCTTCTTGATGTCGTTCTGCGTGATACCGATGGTGGCGGCAAAGAGCGCGGTCGCCGCTCCGACGATGGCGACGACCATCATCATCGTCTGCGAGTGCTGGAAGATGACGTTAGTGCGCGTCAGCATGTAGAGTCCGGCAGTGACCATCGTCGCCGCGTGAATCAGCGCGGAGACAGGCGTCGGCCCGGCCATCGCGTCCGGCAGCCAGACGTAGAGCGGAATCTGCGCGGACTTGCCGATTGCGCCGATGAAGAGACCGAGCGCTAGCCACGACATGATGCCCCAGTGTCCCAGGAGTTCAATCGGATAACTCGCCGCCTGGCTCATCACGTTCGAGTATTGCGCCGAGCCGAAGGTTGCGATGATGCCGAAGATGGCGAGCGTGAATCCGAAGTCGCCGATGCGGTTCGTGATGAAAGCCTTGCGCGCGGCGTCGCCAGCTTCCTTGCGGTCGAAGTAGTAGCCGATCAAAAGGTATGAGCACAGGCCCACACCTTCCCAACCGACGAACATCATCAGGAAGTTCGACCCCATAACGAGGATGAGCATCGAGAACATAAAGAGGCCGAGGTACGCGAAGAAGCGATAGAAGCCTGTGTCGCCGTGCATGTAGCCCGTTGCGAAGACGAAGATGCACAAGCCAACACCTGTGACGATGAGCATGAAGATGGAGGAGAGCGGATCGAGTTGATAACTCCACTCCACGTCGAGCAGCGAGCCTTTCCTCTTCAACGGCGCTTCCGCTCTGCCAACCAGAACCGGCGCGTCAGGAGCCAGCCCGCGCTCCGTCCTCGCACGTGCGGCTTCCTCACGAAGGCTCTCCATTGTCTCAATGCGCGCGCTCTCTTTCGTCCCCTGCGTGAGTTCGACTGCGCCGCCCGGAATCCATGTATAACTGAACGCTCCGTCCTCGCTCGTCAGGTATGGCTTCGGCCAGCGCGCGTCGTTGCTGAAACCATACGACCAGACCGCCAGCACGCTAATCAGAAACGCGAGCGCAATCGAGCCGATGGCAACGCTGCCGACGAGCTTTTCCGAGAAACGGAACTTGCGCCCCAGCAGGCCATTGATGGCTGCACCAGCCAGAGGAAGAAGCGGAACGAGCCAGATGTATCTGTACATAGAAGTCTGGAGTCTGGAGTCTGGAGTCTGGAGTCTGGAGTCAAAGACAAGTTACTGCGTTTGACTCCAAACTTCAGACTCCAGACTCCAGACTGTATCTCACCATTTTAGTAGATCAATCTCGTCAACCCAGATCGTTTCTTTATTTCGGTAGAGCGCGATGACAATGCCGAGGCCGATGGCGGCTTCTGCCGCTGCGACGACGATGATGAAGACTGTGAAAACCTGCCCGGCGACGGCGTTGATATTGCCGGTGTCTTGCAGGTAACGCGAGAAGGCTATGAAGTTCAGATTCGCGGCGTTCAGGATCAACTCGATTGACATGAAGATGACGATGATGTTGCGCCTGGAGAGTACGCCTGCCACGCCGATGATAAAGAGCAGCGCACCGATGACCAGAAACTTCGACAGGTCAGGATGCTTAATGCCTTGCGTCACTAAATCTAAACGGCTGCTCGCCGTTTCCTGTAAGAAGAGCGCCAGAACGGGAGTTAACAAGCTACTCATAAATTCTCCGAGGAATCCAGAAGTCAGAAGTTGGGATAGATGAGGCGAAGACCGCATCTAGCCTTTCTTTTTCCCTCACTCCATTTTCTCGTTTTCTTCTGGGGCAACGTCGTCAACGGCGGCCTCCTGTTTGACCGTGCGCGCGAGCATCACGGAGCCGATGATGGCGACCAGCAGAAGAACGCTCGCAATCTCAAACGGCAGCGAGGCGTAGCGATAAAGGCTGCCGCCGATTCGTTCAGTATCTTTCGTGATTCTGAAAGTGCCGGTCGCAGCGCTTGGCAGATTCTCTTGCTCGGCGGCGCGACGTTGCTCGACCTGCTCACGCGCGTCTGCGCTCTGGATGTCGCGGTTGCGTAGTCCGTCGTAACCTTGATTGAGCGCGTAAACCAGCCCGCCTGCGAGCAGCAGCGCGAAGATGACACTCGTAACAAGCTGTGCCGGACGATTGAAGATGCGCTCGCGCCCGCGCTCCTCAGCCCCGACGTTAACGAGCATGATGACGAACAGGAAGAGCACCATCACGCCGCCCACATAAACCAGAATCTGCACGCCCGCGATGAACTCCGCGCCAAGCAGGATAAAGAGCGCGGCGATTGAAACCAGCGACGAGATCAGAAAGAGCGCACTGTGAACGGCGTTGCGCGCCATGATCGTCAAAAGGCCAGCGATCAACGCCGCAATCGAGAAGACCCAGAAGAAGACTGATTCCCAACCAGAGAGAGTCATAAGATTTTAGATTTGCGATTTTAGATTTTTGATTGGAAGAGGATAAAAGATTCTTTAATCCTTATCCAATCGCAAATCAAAAATCTAAAATCAAAAATTCGTCACTTCTCATATTTAACGGTTTCGCGTCCCTGTTCGAGCATTTCGCGGTTCCAGACGAATCCGGCACGCGAGTAGGTTGCGAGTTCAAATTCCTGTGTTAGTTCCAGGCAGGCGGTCGGGCAAGCCTCCTGGCAGAGAGCGCAGAACATGCAGCGCGAGGTGTCGAAGATAAACTCGTCGAGCACTTTCTTCCTGCGCTGCTTGCCCGCAACCGTAATCTCTATGTCCATTGCGATCACGTCAATGCAATCTTCGGGACAGGCAAGCGCGCAGAGGTTGCAGGCGATGCAGAGAGTGTCGTGCGTTTCCGGGTCCATGTTGAGGCGCGGCGCGCCGTGAAAGCGCGGCGCAACGTCTGGCCTCACCTTCGGGTATTGCTCCGTGTAGATGCCTTTGCCTGAGACGGAATCTTTATCCGTAAGCGCGCCGACGTTGTACTTGAGCGTCAGCCCCATCCCCCTTAAGAGATCAACCATGAAGAAGCGTTTGACCTTCTCCATGAACGTCGGCTGTGGAACATTTACTTCCGGCATAATTACTACCTCAAAATTTTTGATTTTAGATTTGCGATTTTTGATTGGATAAGGGATTGAGAATCTTTTATCCTCTTCCAATCAAAAATCTAAAATCGCAAATCTAAAATTCTTTCAAACTTTCTCCGTCGCTGGCGGAGCGACCGCTGGCTTGCCCTTGGGCAAGTTAATTAAGCGAATGTTGCGGCGTTGCTTCTTCAAGTTGAAATCGCGCGAGCGCCAGTTGATCGTCGAGAGAATGCCCGCCGTGATGAATATTCCCAGGATGCCGAAGGCGATCATGATGCCCTTGCCCGTGCCCGTCAAATTAAGGCTCGGGCTGAGAGCATCAATCGTCTTCAGTCCGTTCCACCCGTCAACCGCCTGCACCGTAAAGACCGCGATGGCCGTCAGCACAATGTTGACGAGCGCAGTCGGAATCAACCACTTCCACCCGATGTCCATCAGTTGATCGTAGCGAAAGCGCGGCAACGTCCAGCGCAACCAGAAATAGAGATACAGTAAGAACGTCACTTTAGCCAGGAAGACCAGCAGGCTGACGATGACGTAGAGCGTGTGATAGCCGTTTGCTTCCGTGAGCCTGAAGACGAACGGGAAATACCAGCCGCCCAGGTAAAGCGTCGTCGCAATCGCCGAGACAACGACCATCGCCGCGTACTCCGCCATGAAGAAGAGCGACCAGCGCATGCCGGAGTATTCCGTGTGAAAGCCCGCGACGAGTTCGGACTCCGCTTCCGGCAGATCAAACGGCGCGCGATTGTTCTCCGCAATCCCGCTGATAAGAAAGGTCAGAAAGCCGAGCGGCTGATACAACAGAAACCAGATGCCGTCTGTCTGTTGTCCGCTAACAATGCCCGATAGTGAAAGCGTGCGCGCGAACATCAACGCGCCGATGATCGAGAGTCCCATAGAGACTTCGTAAGAGATCATCTGCGCGCTGGAGCGGAGCGCGCCCATCAAAGCGTACTTGGAGTTTGACGACCAGCCAGCGAGAATCAATGCCAGCACGCCAACGCTTGAGACCGAGAGCACGAACAGCAGGCCGATGTTGATGTCCGTAATGACGCCCCAGTCGGGCGCAAACGGGATGACGGCGAAAACTATGAAAGCGGCGGCGACAGCAATGAAGGGGGCGAACTTGAAGGTGTAGAGGTCTGCCTTGTCAGGCGCGAGGTCTTCTTTCGTCAACAGCTTGATCGCATCGGCCAGCGGCTGCAAGAGTCCCCACTTGCCCACACGCATCGGTCCCAGCCGCGCCTGCATGAACGCGGAAATCTTGCGCTCGGCGTAGGTCGCATAGAGCGCGTAGATGGCGATTGCCGTGACGACCGCGCCGATTTGAATGAACGGCCAGACGACATAGTTGACCGTCTCCGGGCTGAAGAATTTCAGCAACAGATTGTCTATGAAATTTGGCGGCGCGAAATACGCGAGCAGATGCGTCATTTTCTATAGCTCAATCTCGAAGGTTTTTTGATGCGTGGCTTTCAAGTCCACCAACTCCCAATCGTCATCAAGCGTGCCTGCGCGATCAACGACCAGATAAGAAGCCCATTCGTTAACCGGAAACGGAGGCGTGTGCCAGGTTCCCTTGTGATATGCGTAGGGCAATCGCCCGTCAACTAAAAAGGCGATGATTCTTTCAACGTCGGGCGCGTCCCCGTCATTCGGCGGCGCAACCGCAATCACCGAGCGCGACGAAGCGAGCGGCGAAAAGACCTGCATCGTTCGCCTGTGCCGCGCCATGAAATCAAACCGGAAGGGCCGCCGCTCCGAAGTTGCGCCCGTCAAACTCGGCACACCCTGCCCTAAGTCAATTTCAACCGACCCGCGTGAATCAATCAACACCCCGAACGGCGCGAACGCCTCGCGCGTCATTTCCTGAACCTTGAGATGAACTACTTGCATAAGTCTGGAGTCTGGAGTCTGGAGTCAAAGACTTTTGTTTTTCGACTTCAGACTCCAGACTCCAGACTCCAGACTTTTCTACCTGTCAATTTCCCCAAGCACAATATCGAGCGTCCCGATGATGGCGACGACATCTGCGACTAGGTGGCCGAGGCACATCTGGCGGAGCGCCTGCAAGTTGATGAATGATGGCGGACGCACGCGCACGCGCCAGGGGCTTGAGGTGCCGTCGGCGACGAGGTAGCAGCCGATCTCGCCCTTCGGCCCTTCAATCGAATGATAGTAGTCGCCTGCGGGCGGCTTAACGATCTTCGGCACTTTCGCGTTGACAGGCCCGTCCGGTAGATTATCTATCGCCTGCTGAATGATACGGCGCGACTGTCGCATCTCTTCGAGCCGCACGAGGTAGCGATCATACGTGTCACCGTTCTCGCCGATGGGCACGTCAAAGTCAATTTCACCGTAAGCCGCGTATGGCCGCGCCTTGCGTATGTCCCACTCCACACCTGAGCCGCGCAGAGCCGGGCCTGAAAGCCCTATGGCGATTGCATCCTCAGCCGAGATGACGCCGATGCCGACCGTGCGACTGAGCCAGATGCGATTCTCCGAAAGCATCGTCTCATACTCATCCACGTGCTTCGGGAAGTTGGTGACGAACTGTCGCACATCATGCTCGAAATCGTCGTAAGCATCATTCGGCATCCCGCCGATGCGCCAGGCGTGACAGGTCAGACGCGCGCCAAACTGTCGCTCGAAAATCTTCAGAATCTCCTCGCGCTCGCGCAAGCACCAGAGCAGAACTGTGACCGCGCCGATGTCGAGCGCGTGCGTGGCGAGCCAGAGCAGGTGCGACGCGAGGCGATTAAATTCAGTCAGGATGGTGCGGATGTAATGAGCGCGTCGTGGAACGTCCAAGCCCATCATCTGCTCGACGGTTTCGACCCAGACGAGACCGTTGGAGACTGCGGCGAGGTAATCCAACCTATCCCAGTATGGCGCGATCATCGGATACTGGCGATTCTCCGCGATCTTCTCCATGCCGCGATGCAGGTAGCCGATGTCGCAGTCGAGATCAATCACGGTCTCGCCATCGAGCCGCAGAATGACGCGCAGCACGCCGTGCGTTGAAGGGTGCTGCGGCCCCATGTTGAGAATCATCTCAGGGCTATCGAGCAGCGTCTCTCTAGTTGTCGCAATCTCTACTTGATGCATAGCTTCTAAGGGATGAGGGCGGAGGGATGAGGGATGAAAGAAAAAGAAGAACCTGTTGGTCTCCGTTCTTTCTTTTCATTCATCCCTCATCCCTCATCCTTTTTATAGCAACCGGAAACACTATAATTCTCAAGCACGAGGCCAATCTCTTTGGCTTCGCCCTGCTGTCTGAGCTGAAGCAGTTTGTGCATGAGGGCTTGCGCGGCGCTGGCTTTGTTCCAGGTGTTGCGCGGGCTGTGCGTTTCCGTCAGCACGAAGCCCGCCGCCTCCGCAGCCTCTTTCGTCTCGAAAACTTTCGCCTCGTAATGCGTTGCCAGTTCTTTGGGAGACATAATCAGTTTTGAGTTTTCAGTTTTCAGTTTTCAGTTAGCGAAACGGTACTGCCCGACCGCTGAAAACTGAAAACTCAAAACTGAAAACTGCTCACTTGTCTTTCGGCATCACTTCCTTGCCGCCGCGAAAAATCTCGCGGACGCGGCGTTCGGCGGGCACGGAGAGAAGCTCAAGTCCGTAGCCGCGTCTCTGTTCAAGTTGCTCCTGCTGCACCCCCGTAAACTCCGGCAGGTGTTTGGCCGTCCAGTTGTTCTCGATAAATTCCAGCGGGTACTCTTTCCTGAGCGGGTGGCCTTCCCAATCAGGCGGAAGCAGGATGCGGCGCAGGTCAGGGTGATTCCTGAACGGCACGCCGAAGAGGTCGAAGACTTCGCGCTCCATCCAGTTCGCCGTCGGCCAGACGCTCGTTACGCTCTCCACGCCGCGCTCTTCATTCGTCGCTACTTTCAAACGCACGCGCTCGTTAGCAGCGATTGAGTAGAGATTATAGACGACTTCAAAAGGTGATTCCGCTTTGTCAGGGAAATGCACGCAGGTCAGGTCGGAGAGAAAATTGAACTGCGTCTCAGCATCACGCTTCAGAAAATCGCAGACCTCGACAATGCGCGCTTCCTCTATACGAATTGAAAGCTGCCCGACAAACTCCGAGGCTTCGATGACTGCGCCGTCGAACCTCTCTATAATCTTTTTGACGAGCGGATGATTTGAAGCGTCTGTCGGCTTCGGCCCTTCATCTTTTTTCTTGACAGGAGCTTTCGGCGCGCCAGCCGCAGGCGTAGCGCCCGGCTGAGCAGGAGCGGGTTTGTCTCCGGCTGCTTGCTTGGCTGCGGCGGCGCGTGCCTTCGCTTCGGCTATCTTCGCGGCTTTCTCCAGATCGGATTGCCCTGGATTCTTCAAGGGGTCGCCCATGCCCGGTGATGCGCCGCCAGGAGGTTGAGCGGTGCTCCCTGTAGCATCAGTTGTTGAAGCTGTAGATGGGTCGCCGGTTGAAGCCGGAACGGTCGTGCCGCTCGTCGAACTGCCTGAAGGAGCTTTGCCCGTGAGCGCAGCCTGGCTTTCAGGAGTGACAGGCGTTTGCGGCGACGTGCCTGCTGGTGGAAGCGGCAGGTTTCCAGCGCGCTCTATCTCAGAGCCGGGGCTTGGACTTTTATCGTCGGTGCGCGGGGGCAGGGGTGCGTCCCGACGTTTAGGCGCGTCGGCGTTGTGCGGGGCATCCGGCGGTTTTGTCTCGTCTGCCATCACGTCTTGAACTTACACCCTGAACCTGAATCGCGCTCATGCTTATTGGAAGGACCAGAGCGCAAAACTTCCATCTTCCGCTCACACGGTGTTAATGCTAAAGGGTACTCTACTAAGGACGGTCAGGTGCGTTGTAACATGCGATTTGCGCCATTGTCAATAAACTCTGCGAATAAAGTCACAAAGGCAGTCAGGCAAGTCTCAAACGCCCGTCAAACTTGACGTTGCGCGCTATCAAACCGTATCATGGTATGTTACGAGAGAGGCTGAGATAGCCGTCTATAGATAAAGGAACCAAGAGGAACATGAAACAAGGAATTCACCCAGAATACAACGAAATCAAAGTCCAGTGCGCCTGCGGCCACAGCTTTACCACGCGCTCGACGCGCAAGGATGACCTGCACGTCGAAATCTGCTCGGAATGCCACCCGTTTTTTACGGGCAAGCAGAAGCTGGTGGACACTGCCGGGCGCGTTGATCGTTTCAACAAACGTTACGGCAAGAAGCAGCCTGAAGCGGCTCCAACAGATGCCGCGCAGACAGAAACCGCTGCGGCGAAGTAAGCCCTTAAGCTCAGACTTGAACGCAATGCAATTTTCACAGGTATTGACCCGACAGCATTAGCCACCGAAACCTTTAGGACGCCGACTCTTTCAAAGTCCAGCCGGTCGCCTTTCGTGTATCATCAGCTACACGGCCAGGCGGCCAGGCAACTCGAAAGGTCGGCGTTGTTCTTTCCAAAGGTAATCTTCTCCAAAGTAAGGAAAAAAGAATCGTGAGCGCTAACGAAAGAGATTTGATCGTGGGCGGGCAGGCCGTCATTGAAGGCGTGATGATGCGGACGCCGAATGCGTATGCTATCGCCGTGCGGCGTGCCGACGGCACGATTGTCAACACTGCCGCTGTCTTGCCCAAGTGGAGCGACAAGCATCCCATCCTGAAGCTTCCGATCCTGCGCGGCGGCGCGGTGCTGATTCAATCTATGGGACTCGGCATCAAGGCTTTGAACTATTCCGCGAACCAGGCTTTTGCCGACGCGGAGACATCGGACGCCACAGAAGTGGCAGTCGCGCTCAAGCCTGCTGTCATTGAGGGCGAGGGTGATTTCGCAGGCATCACCGGAGGCATACCCGGCTTAATCCCCATGCCGACGCAGAAGCGCGCCAAAGACGAGATGAAGAAAGGCACGACCGCCGCAGCCGCAGGCTCGATAGTTTTCGCCCTCTTCTTCAATGCCCTGCTCTTTATCGTCGCGCCGCTACTGCTGACCAACGCTCTCTTCAACGCCGCCGGATGGGCCACGCCGCCGCCTGCTGTTGAACAGGCAGCCGTTGTCCAGACTCAAGCCGCTGCCCCCACAGGCAATGCTGCGACGACTTCTACGGCTCAGGCGTCAAGCGATACCTGGTATCAACGCACCTGGCAGCGTGTGAAGATGTATCTTCATCCGGTGAGGCCAACAGTCGGCTTCAATTTGATAGACGGCCTGATTCGCATGAGCTTCTTTCTCATCATGATCTTCAGCTTCTCGCTGATTAAAGATATACGCCGCGTCTTCGAGTATCACGGCGCGGAGCACAAGACCGTGTTCACCTGGGAAGCGGGGCTGGCCCTAACGGTTGAGAATGCGCGCCCGCAACCGCGCCAGCACCCGCGTTGCGGAACGAGTTTCCTGATGGTCGTGATGCTCGTCTCGATAGTGCTCTTCTCTGTCATCAAGTTCGATTCGCTTGCTTACAACATGCTCGTGCGCCTTGCGCTGATCCCGCTCGTCGCCGGACTCTCATACGAGATTATCCGCGTGTCGGCGAAGAAAGAGGGCGGCTTTTTCTTCAAGCTGATTACGCTCCCAGGCGTCTGGCTACAGAACATCACGACCAAAGAGCCGGACGACAAGCAACTGGAAGTTGCGCTCGAAGCTCTCAAAGAGTCGCTCAAGCTGGAGCCGCAAACACAAACAGCGGAGGCATCACCGCTCGCCTGAATTTTATGTTAGAGAAACTAGAACAGATTGAAGCGCGCTATGAAGAACTGACGCAGGAGCTTTCCGCGCCCGACATCATGTCGGATCAAACAGCTTACGTGAAGGCTGCCAAGCAACACCGTAGTCTCGGCGAGGTCGTGGCGAAGTATCGTGAGATGAAATCGCTGAAAGATGAGATCGCAGGCGCGCAGGAGTTGCTCGACACGGCTGACGACGAGGAGATGCGTGAGATGGCGCGCGTAGAGGTCGAGTCGCTGCAAGCGCGCGTCAGCCAGGCTGAAGAAGAACTCAGGTTCCTCTTAATTCCTTCTGACCCGAACGATGAAAAGAACGTGATCGTTGAAATCCGCGCCGGGACGGGCGGCGACGAGGCAACGCTCTTTGCCGCAGAGATGCTCAGGATGTACCAGCGTTATTCGGAGCGTCAGGGCTGGCGCATGGAAATCTTGGACGCTTCTGAGTCCGGCATCGGCGGCGTCAAGGAAGCAATCGCGCTGATTGAAGGCGACAAAGTTTATTCAAAGCTCAAGCACGAATCGGGCGTCCATCGCGTGCAGCGCGTGCCGCAGACGGAGACCAGCGGGCGCATACACACGTCCGCGATCACGGTTGCCGTCCTGCCTGAAGCGGAAGAGGTTGACGTTAAGATTGATGCGAAAGACTTACGCATTGACACCTTCTGTTCCTCCGGCCCCGGCGGGCAGAGCGTCAACACGACCTACTCGGCTGTTCGCATCACACACATTCCGACGAACACAGTCGTCTCGATGCAGGATGAAAAGTCGCAGATCAAGAACCGCGAGAAGGCCATGCGCGTTCTTAGAGCGCGACTTCAGGAGCTTGAAGAGCAAAAGCAGCATGATGCAACTGCCTCAGAGCGTCGCGCGATGGTTGGCAGCGGCGACCGCTCCGAGAAGATTCGCACCTACAACTTCAAGGATAACCGCGTCTCAGACCACCGCATCGGCCTGACTATTCATCAACTCGATCTGGTGATGGAAGGCGCGCTCGACGAAATCATCAATGCGCTGGTTGCTCACTATCAAGCGGAGAAATTGAAAGCCGACATGGTAGCGGCTTGAGTTAGTCAATCTAAATAAGAGGAGCGAAAGAGTATGAAGAGGATAACGACAGCTTGTGGACTTATGTTGGTGATGATCGTGGCGGCGTTTGCTGCGACGGCGGCTTTGCCCAACTATGCAGGCACGTGGGTTCTTGACAAGGACAAGAGCACGGGCTTGTCGCCACAAATGACAGCAAACGCTGACCCCATCCAGTGGGTCATAACACAGACCGATAAGCAGCTCACGGTCAAATCGAGTATGGGCGGCGGGCAGGAAACAGCCTACAACCTTGACGGCAGCAAATCGAAAGTACAGATGGGCGGGCGTATGCCTGGTGAGGCGACCGTTTATCTCGAAAAGAAAGATGACGGAAAGATCGTGCTCCATGTAGAGCGTGAGCTTACTTTCCAGGACAACCCGGTCACAATCAAGGTGACAGAGGAATGGGAATTGGCTGATAAGGGTAAAACTCTCAAGGTCAAACGCACAACAGAATCACCGCGCGGCACGCAGGAGTCGGCGCTGGTTTTCACACTCAAGAGTTAGTTGATGAGTGTACTCACGACCGTAGCGCTACGTAACCCTTTCACAGTCTAATGAACACCACGCGCGTCCTTCTTATCCGGCACGGCCAATCGGAAGGCAACGCAGAGGGTCGTTTCGGCGGCCATACTTCAACTCCTCTTTCGCCGCGCGGTCGCCTTCAGGCTGAAGCGACCGCGCAGACGTTATCCACAGAAAACTTAACGGCAATCTATTCGTCAGACCTGCCGCGCGCGGTCGAAACCGCGATGCCGCTTGCGCGCCTTACCAGCCTGAACGTTGAGCAGACTGTTGCTTTTCGTGAACGCAGCGTCGGCGTGATGGAAGGCTTAACGTTTGAAGAATCCGCAGCGCAGCACCCTGAACAATACGCCGCTTTAATCCGGCGCGACTTCGATCACATACTCCTGGGCGGCGAGAGCTACCGGCAGATGCTGGATCGCGCCGCGCGCCAACTCGACCAGGCGATAGAGCAACACAGGGGCGGGCGCATCGCCGTCTTCTCACACACTGGAACGATCTGCATCCTGGCCCTTCACTTGATGGGCGCACTCGACGCGCCTGAGCTTCGCCCCGTCTGGATCGCTACCACCAACTGCGGTATCACTCGCTTTGAGCTTCGCGCGGACGGTTTTGTGCGCGTGCTTGCCGTCAACGACACGCGCCACCTCGCAGGGTTATGAAATGTAGGGGCAGGGCTTGTCCCTGCCCGCTTTGCTTTGATGGAACGCGGGCAGGGGACAAGCCCTGCCCCTACATTTGTTTTGTCTATTTTGCCTCAGAGGTGAGGCGCTGGCTCTCATTGTTAGCCCAGTCGCAGAGATTCTTCACGTCTTCGCTTGAGAGTTTCGCGTCGCCATGAAGCCAGAGGTAAGAATGGATCGGCATGCCTCCGCTTTTCACTTCCCTGCAAATCTTTTTTAGATAGTTCTCTTGCTCGTTCCGGTCATACTGCGCCCAATCGGAGAAGTTCATTTGCTTGCGCCCGTCGTTGACGTGGTTGATGACAAACCAGGAGACGGGAGCGACGTTGGTGTACCAGGGCCAGCGTGTCTGGTTGGAGTGGCAATCGTTGCAGGAGCGGCTCAGGATTGCTGCGGCCTCCGGTGTGAGTTGGGTGTGAGCAGAAATCGTGCGGGCTTCGTCAACGGGAGGATTGGTACGTGCTGGCCGAATCACTTGCATCACTACAAAGAGACCCGCCAGCACGAGGACAATCCATTTCAGTAATTTTCGCACAGACTGTTTTTTCATTAGTTGCTCTACGGCAAACTATCTCACCGCAGGCTGGCTTTTGTCTATTCGGTCTTTTCGTTTTTGGTGGCGATCAATTTCCTGATGCGCTCCGCGACTGCCAAATCGCTCTCAGTTTCGAGAATGCGTTTGAGAATCGGCTCGGAGAATCGCCCGTACTTGCGTATGTCCTGCATCGCCGCTTCACGCACCCCAGGTGAAGGATCACTAAGCCTGCCGACTTGCTGCTGAACTGATTTTTCCATCTCCGGCGTGATAACTTCCGCGCGGCCTACCAACACGCGGACGAGTTCCGCCGGGCGCGGGTCAATCGTGACTGGAAGAATCGCATCCGTTGTCTGGCGCGGCAGGATGTAGAAGACGCGCATTCCTTCCTCAAACCAACTACTGCTCCAGGTCTTAAGCATCGCCTCCGCCTCTTTCTCGTAGAGGCCGGATGCGACGAGTATCTGTTTCAAGTCTGTGAGAAGCGAGTCCATGTTCTTATCAAGGCTGGGGCGTTCGTGCGTCATCTCGCCCGTGAAGCGGTCGCACAGGCGATAGCCAATTTTGCCGCCGCGATTCTCGAAGATAACCAGGTGCGCGATCTCATCCTTGCCCGTATTCTTTAAGACCACGCTTTGGCCTTCGAGCTTGACCGAAAGCGGCAGGTCAAACGTTCCCACGCCGCGATAGAAAAGAAACTTCTCCTGCTGTCCGGGCTTGCCGTTTGTGCTGCAAACTTGAACCGGCGCGGCATCCACCTCGCGCGCAGGATAATAATGACTGTGCGCGCTCTCGACAGGGAGATTCACGGCTGCGCCCGGCATAACTTTCAGTTTCCCCCAATCAACGTTTGTGCCGACCGAGCGCGCCTGTGGATACCATTCGGTAATCTTGCCCTTCGGAAAATCAACCTTGACGGAAACATCCATTTCCTTGCCGGAATAAAAGTAGAGCACAGGCGTCTCCATCCGAACCGAGGCCGTCAGGTCGCCTTTGCCTACGTCGCGGTGGCGAAGTCCTCCGTTTCCCTCCTGCATGGTGTGGACAAACTTCGGCAGATCGCTTGGGCCGTTGAGCGGTCGCCATTCGAGAGCTACGCCGTCGCGCCCTGCAATCGAAGTGAACGTGCCCCATTCGTGAACGACCAAGCGGTTCGCAGCCGAGGCATTTTTCTGGTCGGCTCTTGTCGCCTCACTGTTTTGAGCTGAAAGTCTGACTCCGACCAGCGCAGCGATGGCGAAGGCAAGCAGGCAACCCGCCATGAATCTCGATGTGAAACGTGTAGTCATGATTTGTTACTCCTCTGGATAAAGTTCTACTGCATGGGCGAGGATGCGGGAGAGATTAAAGGCATCAAGTCAGTACCGCCTGCGATAGCGGGCGGGCCTGGTGCGTTTATCACCCGCTACCGCAGGCGGTACTGACCCGTAGTTCGACTCAACAAAGATGCTCTTACTCGAACCATGCCCATTCGAGTCCCTTCTTCCAGAGATCGAGCATGCCCTTATCCAGCCGCATCACGCCCTCCCTGGTCACGCCTGCGGGCGGGGTGATGAGTTCGGCCATCCGGTCATAGACGCGACCACGCTCCACGCCTCGCATACGCGAGAGCAAGTGCCAGAGCGTCAACGTGTCGTATTCGCGCGCTTCCGTCAGAACGATGCCGAGCGCCTTCGCGCCGCCATTCTGAAAGTCCAACTTTGTCAGCGCCGCGCGAAACTTCTCGGACGCATCGTCGAAGTAGGGCGTGCCCGGCCCCTTCCCAACCTCAGTGACGCAGACCGCTCCGGCGGGAACGACAGATTCGCGCCCCTTCAATTCGAGCGCGACCCAGCCGGAGGTAACGTGCAGGATGCTGCGGCCCGCTTTATCAACTTCCAGCGTATAAGAGCAGCCTAGATCAACTGCGACTGCCGAAGGCGTCTCGACGATGAAGAGTCTCGGCGGGGCGGAAATGGTCGCGTGCAATCGCCCGCGCGACATCGCCAACCTGTGCTCTGACGAGTTTGTCTCAACAAGCTGCACACGCGAGTTCGGCTCAATATCAACACGCCCGATGTTCGCCACATTGAGTTGAGCGCGCGACGAAGCGTCTGTCTCAAGCCACTCGCCAACGGCAAGGCGTCCGCTTCCTTCAATGTGTTCGGCTCCAACTTTCGGAGAGCCTTCAAGACGCGCAACCTCCCATGCTGGCCCGCTCTGCCGTGTTGCCGGTTTCATCTGCTTGTCATTGGGATTGACGGGCGGCGTTGATGAATTGGCTATCTCAGGTTGGTTCTCCGGCTGATTCTGTTTCTCGCTCTGATTAGTCTCCACGATAGGATTCGCTCCGCTCGTCTTCCTCTCTTTTTCAGCAACCTGCGGAGAGCGATTCGGTTGACGCGCAAAGAACCAGACTGCGCCGACGGCTAGAAGTAGAGCAGCGCAAGTGACCACGACGGGTCGCAAGCTGAAAGCGCGCCTGCGCCGCGAATGCTTCACGCTCGGCTTTGCCGGATGAGAACTCTCAGACAATGCGCGCTCTATCTCGCTCCACATCGAAGCGGGAGCAGAGGCGCGCGGCAACTGTTCGGCGAGCTTCACGCCAAGCTTGATCTCTTCAAACTCACGCCTGCACCGCTGGCAACCGATCAAATGCTCCGCCACGCTGCGCGACTCTTCATCCAATAGCTCGCCATGACAGTAGGCGGAAAGTTTTCGACTGACATGCTGACTAAACATCTCTTTATTCACCTGGCGCAAACGCGCCGCGCAGATGCTGTAAACGACGCGCTAAAATCTTATGGCCTCGATTAAGGCGCGAGGCGATTGTGCCTTTCGAGCAACTGAGCACCTCGGCCATCTCTTCATACGACAGCCCCTCTACATATTTGAGCAGGATCGGCAATCTGAGCTTCGGCTTCAACTCCCCGATGGCAGTCTTCACGGTGTCGGCCAACTCCACGCGCGCGTAGCGTTCCTCCTGCGCGCCTCTCTCAAACCCCTGCCTGCCCATCTCGAATCCGTCTCCGAAGGGAAGAAAACGCCTGCGCTTCCTTTGCTCGTCCATGCACGCATTGACCACCAGGCGATAAAGCCAGGTCGTGAACTCCGCGTCTCGATGAAACTGCTCGATCTTCGTCATCAGTTTTAGAAAGACCTGCTGCGTCACATCCTTAGCAATCGCTTCATCGCCTTTGAAGTAGTAGAGGGAGATCGAATAGACCTTATCCTGGTAGGTCTCAAAGAGCAGACGAAACGCCTCCCTGTCTCCCTGCTGACAGGCTTCAATCACGCGCTCCGTTATCTCCGTCTCGCTCGCCACAGCGCGCTGCTCCATCCGCTGCCTCCGTCCTCTTCACATATCAAATCATTAGACGTAGGAGCTTTTAATTTTCTTCCATTTATACTCCTAAAAGCTTCCCGTGCGGAATTTCGACCTTCAGCCACTCAATCTTTGAGACCAATGACTCAATCTTTGACGCCAAAGATTCAATCTTTGAGGCAAGCGGATGAATCTTTGACGCCAATAACTCAATCTTTGGGGCAAAAGATTCAATCTTTGGCGTCGAAAACTCAATCTTTGGGGCATGGGACTCAATCTTTGACGCCGATAATTGAGTCCCTGAAGGCAAAGATTCGTCCAGCGGAGCCATGAATTTTATGAAAGTCGTTGATTTTCAGGCATTTGAAGATAATAAAAGGCCGCCTTTAACCTGAAGGCGGCCTTTTATCTCTAATTTGAACCTGCGCGGCTGCTCGCTTGTGTTCATCGAATCGCGGCATCAACAACTTGCATCGCCTCTCTGTCAGTCGGCGAGATTACTTCCAACTCGTCGTCGCCTTCCAGATGCCTGCGGCGATGCGCCGTGCCGTCCGATTCAAAGATGTAGGCAGATGGGGCTTCGCGCATGATGATGTCTTGAAGGCGCATCAGTCCGTAGAGCAGGGCTTCGGGACGCGGCGGGCAGCCCGGTATGTAAACGTCAACGGGAATCGTCCGGTCAACGCCCTGCATCGTCGAATAGGAATCAAACGGCCCGCCGGTCGAAGCGCACGCGCCCATCGCAATCACCCACTTCGGCTCAGGCATCTGGTCATAGACGCGGCGCACGACAGGCCCCATCTTCAGCGTCACCGTGCCAGCGATAATCACCAGATCGCTCTGTCGCGGGCTGGGACGAAACACGCCCGCCCCGAAGCGGTCAATATCGAAGCGGCCCGCGCCCGTCGCAATCATCTCGATGGCGCAGCAAGCCAACCCGAACGTCATGGGCCACAGCGCGGACTTGCGCGCCCAGTTGACCACAGGCGCAGCCAAATCCATCGCCTTCGCGCCCACCGTCCGGCGCACCGAGTTGATCATCGAATCAACCGTTGTCAGAACGAACCCTTCTTGATGTTCAGCCATAATAAACCAGTGACGAGTGACAAGTGATGAGTGACGAGTTAGAGCAGTTTCTTGCTCGTCACTCGTCACTTGTCACTCGTCACTATAGTTATGCCCATTCCAGCGCGCCTTTGCGCCAGGCGTAGTAGTAGCCGACTATCAGGATGCCGATGAAGACGAACATTTCGACGAGCGCGAACTTGGTGAACGAGAAATCGTCGCCCATGAAGATGATCGCCCAGGGAAGCAGAAAGATCGTTTCGACATCGAAAATGAGAAAAAGCATTGCGACGATGTAGTACCGAACAGTGAAGCGGTCGTGCGCTTCCGTCGTCGGGTCTATCCCGCATTCGTAGGGACGCATCTTGGCTTTGAGATATTTCATTGGCCGGAGGAATCGTCCCAGAACAATCGGCAGCACAGGAAAAATGATCGCAAAGACGAAGAAGATCATCACAGGCCAGTAGGCCGTGACGGGCGAGCCGACAGTTTGCGCCGTGATGGTCGTCGTTGCTGTGTCTGTTGCCTGTAGAAGAATCGCACTCAGCATCATTCTCTCCGGCCTCGAAGCGCGACCACTATTGCCGCGCGCACGCTCCCCGAATTAAGTTATTCGCTAACGGCCTGAATCTTAAGCTTCGCTAAAGGTGTTGTCAAAAGTTTTTTGTTTTAATTCATCACACATCCCTGGAGTCTTATCCCTTTGCCTCACGCTTCCGCGTGCGGCTTACCTGCCAGCAACTCAATGGCGTGGGAAAGGACAGGCTCGATAACAGCGAAACTCTCGCGCACGCCTTTGGGCGAGCCTGGCAGATTGATAATCAAAGCATTGGAGCGTATGCCGCAGACTCCGCGCGAGACCATAGCCAGAGGCGTTTGCTTGAGCGTCTCCATACGCATCGCTTCGGAGAGTCCCGGCGCTTCCCTTTGAATCACGGCGCGCGTTGCCTCCGGCGTGTTGTCGCGCGGGCTAAAACCTGTCCCCCCGGTCGTCACAACCAGATTCACGTCCGAGCAGTCAGCGTAAGCGCGCAGCTTCTCAGCCAGCGGCTCAAGATCATCCGGCACAATTTCCGTCGCCACTATTCCAGCGCCCATCTTTTTCAACAACTCAACTAGCGCCGCGCCGGATTCATCTACCTGCTCGCCCCGCGCGCAACGGTCGCTGACAGTGATAATAACTGCGTGAATCATTGTAATAGTTATTAATCAGTGGTCAGTGGTCAGTAATCAGTAACGCGATGCGCAAGTAATGTCCCGTTAGGGACAATCGAAAATAGCCCAGCCATTCATGGCTGGGAAGAGATGCCCCGATGTTTCATCAAGTCCCGTCGGGACGATTGAATCTTTCAGCCGTCCCGACGGGACTGGAATCTTATTCCCGTTCTATTCCCAGCAATGAATTGCTGGGCTATTGTCAGTCGCTCCTAACGGAGCTTGATAACTTGCGCATCGCGTCAGTAATCAGCTTTCTGCATTGAACTGACCACTGACTACTTATTCCTTACATGGTCTTTCAGCCAGCAGCGATCCATCACAACTAGCAATCCAGCGTCCAGAGCGCGTTGCGCTGCCGCGTGGTCGATCACGCCTTCCTGTAGCCAGACGGCTTTCGCGCCAACCTTGATCGCCTCGTCAACCACCTTGCCAGCTTCTTCCGACCTACGAAACACGTCTACAAGGTCTATCTTGATGGGCACGTCCGCAAGTGTCGGGTAAGACTTTTCGCCGAGGACATGTTCCTCCCTCGGATTGACGGGAATGATTTTGTATCCCTCACGCTTCATGTAGCCCGCGACGCCGTTTGAGGCTCGCGCGGGACTTGAAGAAAGACCGACGACGGCAATCGTGCGGCAATCTTCCAGAATCTTTTTGATGGCTTCGTTACTATTGATCTCCACCTTGAATATCTCCTTATTGTTCTAAAACAAAATTAGCCACAGAGACACAGAGGCACAGAGAAAGATAGAATTTGAAATTTTGAATCTCATATTATTCTCTGTGCCTCTCTGGTCTCTGTGGCTAACTTCTATGGCTGATGTACCGCGCTGCTCGCAGCGTGTAGCTCCTGCAATGAATAAACGCTGATTTCCTTGCCTGACTGTCTCGCGCCGATGGCTTCGACAATCGCCTGCGCGCCCGTCATCGTCGTCACGCAGGGCACGTTGTACTGAAGCGCGGCGCGACGAATCGCCTGCTCGTCAAAGTGCGACGTGCGACCCAGGGGGGTGTTGATGATGATGGCAATCTCGCCGCGCTTGATGTGGTCAACGATGTTCGGGCGGCCTTCGTTGACCTTGAAGACGCTTTCGACCTTGAGGCCAACTTCGCGCAAACGTTCAGCCGTGCCGACGGTGGCGACGATGTTGAATCCTAAACGCACCAGGCGGCGCGCAAGCACAACAGCCTGCCCCTTGTCGCCTTCGTTGACGCTGATGAATGCCGTGCCGCTCGTCGGCAGTTCCAGCCCCGCGCCCGTCATGGCCTTCGCGTAAGCTTCGCCGAAGGTTTCGCCCACGCCCATCACCTCGCCCGTCGAGTGCATCTCAGGACTCAGGATCGGGTCAACGCCTGGAAACTTGGCGAACGGAAAGACAGGCGACTTGATGAAGTATCGCTTGTTAACTTTCAGGTTCTCCGTCAAGTCTTCCGGCAGCTCGAAACTTTTGAGCGATTGACCTGCCATCACGAGCGCGGCGATGCGCGCCAGCGGCACTCCCGTCGCCTTTGAGACAAACGGCACTGTGCGCGATGCGCGCGGGTTCACTTCCAGCACATAGATGCGATCATCCTTGATGGCAAATTGTATGTTCATCAAGCCGCGCACGACGAGCGCGCGCGCCAGTTCCCGCGTGTAGTGGCGCATCGTCTCAAGATGCTCCGGGTCAATCCTGACGGGCGGCAGCACGCAGCTTGAATCTCCTGAATGAATCCCAGCCTCTTCGATGTGTTCTTGAATGCCCGCGACTACGCAAGTCTCGTCATCGGAGAGCGCGTCAACGTCGAACTCCGCCGCGCGCTCCAAAAATTTATCAATCAAGATGGGACGCTCCGGCGAGGCGTCAACCGCCGAGCGCATGTACTCGTCAAGACTCGCCTCGTCGTAAACAATCGCCATCGCCCGCCCGCCAAGAACATAAGAGGGGCGCACGAGCACAGGGTAGCCGATGCGCTCGGCGCACTCTTTCGCTTCGTCAGGCGAGGTGGCCGTGCCGTTTTCAGGCTGCGGGATGCCAAGTTCACTCAGGAGCGCGCCGAAGCGTTTGCGGTCTTCCGCCAGGTCAATCGAATCAGGCGATGTGCCGATGATAGGCACGCCAGCCTCATGTAGGCGCATCGCCAGGTTCAGAGGAGTCTGCCCGCCGAACTGCACGATCACGCCTTCCGGTTTCTCCACGTCCACGATGTTCATCACATCCTCGAACGTCAACGGCTCGAAGTAGAGACGGTCGGACGTGTCGTAGTCGGTCGAGACTGTTTCAGGATTGCAGTTGACCATGATGGTTTCAAATCCGGCATCGCGCAATGCAAACGACGCATGACAGCAGCAGTAGTCAAACTCGATTCCCTGCCCGATGCGGTTCGGCCCGGAGCCGAGAATCATAATCTTGCGCTCGCTTGTAGGCGCGGCCTCGTCTTCTTCCTCGTAGGTCGAATAAAGATACGGCGTGAAGGATTCAAACTCTGCGCCGCACGTATCAACGCGCTTATAAACAGGCACGATGCCAAGACGCTTGCGATGCGCGCGCACTTCATCTTCTGTGCTTTCCGTCAGGTAGGCCAGGCGGCGATCAGACAGCCCAACCTCTTTCGCGGCGCGTATGATTTCGGGCGGCACATCTTCAAGACGACGGTCTTCGATGCGATCCTGAATACGCATCACGTCCTGAAGCTGTTCGAGAAACCAGGGGTCTATGCGCGAGAGGCGATGAATCTCTGGAATCGTCCAGCCGTGCTGCAAGGCGTAAGTGATGTAAGAGAATCTTTGCGAATTGGGGCGCGCGAGCTTGCGCTGCAATTCGTCGTCGGAGATGCCTCGAAGTCGCAGGGGCTTGACGGCTTCGAGCGAGCGCAATCCCTTGAACAAGGCTTCCTTGAATGTGCGACCAATCGCCATCACTTCGCCGACCGACTTCATCTGCGTTCCCAAAACGTCTTCCGCGTCGCGGAACTTTTCAAACGCCCACTTCGGAATCTTCGCCACCACATAATCAATGGTTGGCTCAAAGCTGGCGGGAGTCTTCTTCGTGATGTCGTTTGGAATCTCGTCGAGCGTGTAGCCGACGGCGAGCTTGGCCGCGATCTTGGCAATCGGGAAGCCCGTCGCTTTCGAGGCAAGCGCGCTTGAGCGCGAGACGCGCGGGTTCATCTCGATGATGCGAACCTCGCCGTTCTCAGGATTGACCGCAAACTGTATGTTGGAGCCGCCCGTCTCAACCCCGACTTTGCGAATGATTGTGATCGCCATGTCGCGCAAGCGTTGATACTCGACATCGGAGAGCGTCTGCGCCGGGGCGACTGTGATCGAGTCGCCTGTGTGAACGCCCATCGGGTCGAAGTTTTCAATCGAGCAGATGATGACGACGTTGTCCTTGAGGTCGCGCATCACCTCTAATTCAAACTCTTTCCAGCCGAGAATTGATTCTTCGATCAAGACTTGATTGACGGGCGAAGCTGTCAGACCGCCGCGCACGATCTCTTCAAACTCTTCAGGGTTGAAAGCTATCCCGCCGCCCGACCCGCCGAGCGTAAAGCTTGGGCGAATGATGGCGGGGTATCCTGTCTCTTCCACCAGAGCTTCGGCCTCCGCCCACGAATGCGCGAACCCTCCGCGCGGCATCGGCAAGCCGACCTCCTCCATCGCCTGCTTGAAAAGCTCTCTGTCTTCCGCAACCTTAATAGCCTCGCGCTTGGCCCCTATCATCTCCACGCCGTACTCGTCCAGCACACCAGCATCCGAGAGCGCGATGGCTAGATTGAGCGCCGTCTGCCCACCAACGGTCGGCAGCAGCGCATCGGGTCTCTCTCTCTTGATGATGGCGGTGACGGATTCAACCGTGAGCGGCTCGATGTAGGTCTTATCCGCTGTCTCCGGGTCGGTCATGATCGTCGCCGGGTTGGAATTGACCAGCACGATCTCGTAGCCTTCCTGCTTGAGCGCGCGACACGCCTGCGTGCCCGAATAATCAAACTCGCAAGCCTGCCCGATGACAATCGGGCCTGAGCCGATGATGAGAATTTTGTGCAGGTCTGTGCGTTTGGGCATCTCTTGCTGTCTTCAACTTAAGAACGGAATCGCTGACTTTGGATCGAGTGCATTATACATAACGGCTCGGCACAGCACGAACGATATGATTCTTAAGTTGATTCTTGGCGTCAATAATTGAGTGCTTGTAATCGTGTGGCTAAAGCACAAGGTTGTACGGCTCACTTGAATTTTGCGAATCAGATTGTTATATGCTTATTTGATGTACTTCGAGATTGTCAGCGAAATTACTGAAGTTGAGATTATTGCCATTGGCAGTAAAATTCATGAGCTTGCCCGCTTGCATAAGCAATTTGGAAAGGGACGCTGGCGAAAGTTGAAGGGAGTTGCTACAGTTCGTCTTAAGGGCGGCAGGCTACGCGAGGTCGAGTTACACTGGTATGAGGCTCACGGCATCGGTAAGAGGAAACTGAAGATCAAACGATATCTGGATTGAAGATTATGAAGCGCAAAAAACAGGAGCCGCAATTTGTCGTTTGCGTGCGCAATGAAGACTGCGAAGATTTAGAGTTGCGTAAGATTTATCGAGTTCTGCCTGATGAAGCTGCGGCTGAAGACAGTTACATCAGAATCATAGATGAGTCGGGCGAAGATTACCTGTATCCCGCTGATTATTTCTTACCGATTGAATTGTCGAAAGATTTAGAGAAAGCTTTACTGGCAGCTTGAAACTACCGTCATGCGCCGTATCACAGACCGCTCGCGCGAAGCGCCTCGTAGAGTGCCTCCAATTTCTGTCTCCGCGCACCCGATGCCTGATGCCCTTCGCGGATGTTGATTGCAATATTGAGGAGGATTGATGTTTCGCTCGAAGAAAGCCATCTTGATTGTCGCGGTGGTCGTCATCTGTTTCGGGCTGATTTTTTTCCTGCGCTATCGCTCGCTAAACAAGCCGCGTAGCCACGAGCTTGAGACTTATCACCAGGGGCCTAACGGCGGGCAGCAACAGACGCTCACGGTCGCCTTTGTTCCGGTGACTTGCCATCTGACATGCCCCGTCACGGACTACGCTTCAAAAACCAGCACGACGGGGACACGCTTCGACGCTCAACGCTTCACGGAGTTTCCGACAATTGTCGAGGCGTTGAAGGCTAAAAGCCTGAAGGCTGCGTTTCTGACTGTGCCGCTTGCTATGAAGTTGCGCGAGCAGGGCGTGCCGATCAAAATCGCCTGCCTCGGACACCGCGACGGCTCGCAACTCGTGGTTCGCAAGGAGAGCACGGCCAAAGACCTGCGCGACCTGCGCGGCAAGACCATCGCCATCCCGAATCCCTTCAGCAATGAAAATTTCTTCGTCAACAAAATGATGCGGGATCAGGGGGTGCTACCCGACGAAATCAAATTCATTTCGATGGCTCCTCCCGATATGACAGCGGCACTGGCTACCAACTCAATAGACGGCTTCATCGTCGCCGAGCCTTACTGCGCGAAGGCCGAGCTTGAGGGCTATGGCCGCGTGCTCTATTACGCCAAAGACATCTGGCCCAACTACATCTCCTGCGCGCTGGTCGTCCATGAGGACTTGATTCGTGACAGCCCCGAGATAGTCCGTGATCTGGTGCGCGGCATCAGCGAGTCGGGTGAGTGGACGGAACAACACCGCGAGGATGCCGCGAAGCTCGTCTCACCATATTTTCGTCAGGATGAGAAGTTGTTGAGATACGTCTTGACGCAACCACCGGATCGCGTCACCTATCGCAACCTGAATCCAACTGACGAGGAGATGGAGAAGATTTTAGACATGGGCATCAGCCTAGGGTTTCTAAAGGTGAGGACGCCCATGAGCGAGTTGATGGACAAATCGTTTTTCCCGGCTCAGATTAAACCTGCCGAGATTGATATGAGCCGGATGCCGGAGATTATCAAGGCGCAATAAACTGCTTCTAAATATTCTCAAGCTCAAAAGGTAAAGCCCCTGCTTCCTCTAAAGAGGCAGGGGCTTTACCTTAACCGAACTTTCCCAGGCTCAGGGTTGTTGCGTGTCAAACTTCCTACGGTAATCCTCGCCCTCAATCTGCACAGTCTTGCACATCTCAAACAGGCGTGAACGCAACCTTACGCCGATGCGATCTTCCAACGTCTCATCACGCTCGCTCCTGCGTCCATCCAGGTAGTTTGTTGTAAAGATGGTCAGCTTCCTATCGTTGTAGCGCGTGTTGATGATCTGCATCATCGTGTCTCTGACCCAATCGGTTGGCTTAGACGCTCCCAGTTCATCCAGCACCAAGACTTCTGCTTCAAAGACCGGCGCAAGCACCTTCAGCTCGGAAGTCTGGGAGATAGGATTGTAGGAGTTCTGAATCGCTTTCAGAAGCGAGCCGAACTCGTAGAAGAGGCAAGGTATGCCTTTGTCAACGAGGCCGCGAAGAATCGCAACCGAGAGATGCGTCTTGCCCACTCCGCACGTGCCCATAAAAACAAGTCCGCGATCTACAGCCGGATATTCTCTCACCAGGCGGAAGGCGTACTGGAAGGCTCGCAGTTGCGTGCCGTTGCCTTTCACCGGGTAGTAATTTTGCATGGAGCATTCGCTGTAGCGGCGCGGGATGCGAGCCGATTCGAGCAGCTTTGTTTGATTTTGTTGTGTGCGACAGCGGCAACGTCGTGCGCCCTTACCCGTCACAACCTCCATCCCTGAGCCGAAACAGAACTGGCAGACGGCTGGCTGCTCGGCCTCTTGTGACTGATCCTGCACGGGAGTTTCTTCAGGCGCAGCATCAGGCACAGCGAAGAGCGGATGAATTTTGGCGTTGTCAGACGACATTGAGAGCGTTGAAGATTGAGCTAGAAGACTTCTTTTGAGAACTTCCGCCGCGCGAGTTGTTGATAGCGGCAACGCGGCCATTGATAGTGCCTCAAAGTTTCTCGGCGAGACTTTTGTGGCGCGGCGGATTATAGCACTCGAAGCGGAGATTGCAAGACAGTTTGGCGAGAAGATGAGAAAGATTTATTTTCCACATGTGGAAAATCTCAGATGTCCATTACCTGTCCCGTACGGAGCGATTCGCGTATGCGGAAAGTTGCGCGCGTCGTGATTGCCAGATCGTCAAGAGTAATCGGCGCTTGTCCGCCTGCAAGCACGATAGCGCAGACAGCGCGAGCCTCATCAGCCTGCCCTTTGTCTTGCTGGCGCGGCTTGGTGCTCTCTTCGCGCCCGTTGCGATAACCTGTTGCGCTACGGAAATCGTCAAGCACGAAACTCTTGCCCTCGCAGAAAATCTCCACGCGCTCTTTCGGCAAAGCCTTATCGCCTTCGGCGAGATAAGCGATGGAGCCGTTCGAGCCGTCCGCGAAGCGCAGCGTGATAAAAACGTTGTCTTCGTCAACCATCTCCTGGTTGCGGCTCGTGATTGATTCGGCATAGACGCGAGTCGTTAAAGCTCCAGTCAGGAAGTGCATCAGGTCAATGAAGTGGCAGACCTCACCGATGATGCGCCCTCCGCCTTCGCGCGGGTCTTGCAGCCAGTGAGATTTCGGAATCCGCCCGGCGTTGATGCGATAATTGATCGAAAGCGGCGCTTGACGACCCGCGAAGAACTCTTTGGCCGTGCGCGCGAGCGGAGAGAATCTACGATTGAACCCGACCATCAATCGTCCATCGGAATTCGCCGCTGCATCGAGTACACTTTCCAACTCCTCTTCGCCCAGCGCGAGCGGCTTTTCTACAAACACGCTCTTCCCGTTCAGCAACGCTCGACGCGCAAGCTCTGCATGCAGGTCGTGGCGCGTGGCGACGATGACTAAATTCACTTCCGTATCATCAAGAACTTCGTCTGCGCTTCCTGCACAGTAACCGAATCCGTACTTCAACGCGATGTCGCGCGCCGTAACTCCCGATGCGGTCGTGATCGCGCGAAAATCCACCCCCTCGGCTTTATAAAATGGAAGAATCATCGCCTGCGCATAGACGCCCGCGCCAATCATCCCGACGCGCACCGCGCTCGTCTTCCCTTTGCTCGCCTTCGCGCTCCCTACTTCTATCCGCCGCTCAAGCTCGCGCTCCGTATCGTACCGGAGAATAATGCCCAGGTAAGGCTCTTTGGTTTCGCCTGAGATTAGTTGATACGCGCGCTCGCCCTCCTCAATCGAGAAGCGATGCGTAATCAACCGCTCGACGTTCATGCGGCCTTCCGACACAAGATCAAGAAAGGCTTCGATGTTGCGATTCTCGGTCCAGCGCACGTAAGCCAAAGGGTAATCGTGGCCGCGCTCTTCATACTCAGGATCGTAGCGGCCAGGCCCGTAGGACATAGAGACCATCAACGAAAGCTCTCGCTTGAAATAGAGATTGCGTGGGATGTCCAGACCAACCAGGCCGACTGCAACGACGCGACCTTTCAGACGCGAAATCTCGCCCGCCAGCTCAATCGGTTGATTTGACGGCGTTGCCGCCGTAATCAAGACAGCATCCGCGCCGCGCCCTCTAGACCAATCCAGCACCACTCGCTTCACATTCTCGTCACTAACAGCCGCGCCGTCTGCTCCGAGTTCTAACGCGAGTTCAATCTTTGACGGATCGAGATCAATACCGAAGACACGGCAACCATTCGCCCTCAGAAGCTGCACGGTGATTTGCCCTAGAAGCCCTAGACCGATGACGACGACACTCTCGCCCAGGGTAGGCTCCGCCAGCCGCACACCCTGCAAGGCAATCGCGCCGAGCGTGCCAAAAGCTCCCGCATCAAAGCTCACGTCGTCAGGAAGGCGCACGCAGAGGTTTTTCGGAACAGACAAAACTTCGGCGTGTGAAGCGTAGCCTGCGCCAGCGCAAGCAACCCGATCACCCGCGCGAAACTCCGTCACGTCCTCACCTACGCCAATGACTATGCCCGCCGCGCTGTAGCCGAGCGCGTTTGAAGAGCCGAGCTTCGAGCGAACTGCGTTGAAGGTTTTGACGAGACCTTCGCTGCGAGCCTTCTCAATCACCTGTTTGACAAGCTCCGGTCGCTCCCTGGCTTTCTCGATCAGACTCTTCTTACCCTCATCAACTGCCATCCGTTCCGTTCCCGCGCTAATTAAGGAAGCAGCAGCGCGCACCAGCACGCGGCCCCTTTGCGCGATTGGCGTGGGAACGTCTATGACAGACATCTGCCCGGTCTTGTTATTCTGTAGAACTTGCTTCATAAGTTGACAAGGAGAACTGCGTGACAGAAGCCGCGTGCAGGAGTTTCCTTTTTAAGCTGAATAAAACCCCATCACCAGACAAAAGAACAAATCGCACTCACCAAGCATCAGGAATTTTTAACATACAATTGAACGAAGGCGAAAGGTCGTGAATCGTCAATCGTAAATCGTAAATAGACGAACTGGCTTTTTCTATTCACGATTTACGATTGACGATTCACAAGCTCTCGCCTGATTCTTGTGTGGTATATTGAAGCAGCCGTTTATCTCGATTTGTAATCATAGCAAGTTAGATGAGCAATCAATTCACGCCCAGGGGGTCTCGTTCATAAATAGATGGGTATTTTGAGAGGAGTGCTGAACAAACTCGGCCTCCATGATGCTAAGGCCGACCGCAGCCCGATAAGAGTGTTCCTCCTCGACGACGACACGCGCAGGCACGTCTGGTTTGCCAAGCGTTTCGACGGCGATTATCTGGACATTGCAGACGATGTGACGAGCGCCCGCGAGTTCCTCAGCGCGAATCTTTACGACGCAATCTTCCTGGATCACGACCTGCTGCCAGAGCACTATCACGCCGAAACAACCGATGACGTGAACACAGGTTATGCCATCGCCCTCTGGCTCGCCTCGCGCCCCGAATTGCAGCGCGCTTCAACGATCCTGGTTCACACACGCAACGCCGACGGAGCAATGCGTATGATCGAAGAGTTGCGCCGCGCCGGTCGCCAGGCCGAGTACGTGCCCTTCCCTCTACTCGCCCAGAAGATCAAGCACTACTGGCACAGATAGAGCCGTAAATCGTAAATCGTGAATCGTAAATAGAAACTGCTTTCCTCTATTTACGATTCACGATTTACGAACTTGGTGGCCAGGGACGGAATCGAACCGCCGACGCCGGCCTTTTCAGGGCCGCGCTCTACCAACTGAGCTACCTGGCCTGGACTTTCAAGCTCAAGCGGAAAGAGCGCAGTATAAGTAGGCGGCGAGTGTAGTGTCAACTGCACATGGCTCCGCTATGTTTTTGTCGAATTAGTCACAAAAAAGCGTTGACAGTTCCGACAAGGGGTGTATAATGGCGCGCGTTAGAGGATGGGGTTGATGCCCAAACATCAGCCGGTCGCAAGACAAGCCATCTGAGGCCCGAACTTCGATAGTGCCCGCCCGTGCCAGCTCGGAAGCCGCCTGCGCCCCCCGTAAGCGCTCCTCCTGAGCTGGCACAGCCATTTTCAGCCGTCAAACCAGCCAACAGTCTGAATACAACCTTCGGAAGAAATCTTCGTCGTTATCCCAGCTATCTGATACCGGCGCGTTCCAACAAGAGACCTGCCTCACGGTTCGCCGTCTCTATCACTTCTCTCTCATCAAGCGTTAGTAGCTCACGCTCACGCATTACAAGCTCACCGTCTATCATAACAGTCTGGACATCGCTCGCCTCTGCTGAATAAACGATAGCCGAGATGAGGTCAGCCGGACGCGGCGTCGAATGCAGGCAATCCAGATTAACGATAATCACGTCAGCGCGTTTCCCCGTTTCGAGGCTACCAATCTCATGTTCGAGGCCGAGAGCGCGTGCGCCGTCAATCGTCGCCAGCCGTAGGACGCGCTGCGCTGGCAAGGCATCAGCGCCGTGCGAAACTTTTTGGAGCAACGCGGCGGTGCGCATCTCTGTGAACATGTCCAGACGATTGTTGCACGGCGCTCCGTCCGCGCCGAGCGAAACGGAGATGCCGCGTTCGAGCATCTCTGTTATCGGTGCGATGCCGGAGCCAAGCTTGAGATTTGACGACGGGCAGTGCGCGACGTGCGTGCCTGTGCTTGCCAGGATTTCCAGCTCAGAGTTGTCAAGATGTATGCAGTGAGCGAGCGCGACGTGTTGTCCGGTGATTCCGAGCGAGTGAAGATAGGCAACGTTGCGTTGGCCCGTTTCGCGCTCGACCATCTCAATCTCTGTGCGATTCTCGGAAGCGTGTGTATGCACCATCACACCGCGCTCGCGTGCAAGTTGCGAGACTTGCGCCAGTAGCTCTGGTGTGCAACTGACGGCAAAGCGCGGCGCGAAGCAATAGCGTATGCGTCCTTCAGCACGACCATGCCACTCCTCAAGCAGCGCGAGCGATTCGCGGATTGAGCTTTCGGTCTCTTCATGCAGCGCATCCGGCACGCTCACGCCTTTATCCATCATGCACTTTCCGATGGTCGCCCGGAATCCCGTCTCTTCAACAACGCGGAACGCCTCAGCCGTGTGGTTGACCGTCTCCATCGTCAGCGCGCAGCTTGTGCCGCCTTTAATCATCTCCGCCACAGCCAGCCGCGCCGATGCTCTCAGTGAATCTCGTGTGTGCGCGGCTTCCATCGGCCAGACGCGCGTCTTCAACCAGTCAATCAATGCTAGATCGTCCGCCACACCGCGAAACAGAGTCTGGCAGAGATGCACGTGAGTCTGCACGAAGCCCGGCAGCACGGCGCAACGGCTCGCATCTATCACCACGTCGGCCACGTCAACCACTTCACCGACGCTCGCAATGCGGCGACCACGAATAAGCAGATCGCCCGTCATGATGGAGTTGTTCTTATCCATCGTCAGGAGCGCGCCATTTTTGATGAGAATCGTTTTTTCCATCTGTGCAGGAGAGAGAATAAAAGCAAACAGACAAAAGGTGAAGACAAAAATCGCTTTTTGCCCTCACCCTTCGCCTTTTACCTTCTTACTTCCGCCTATTTCGCTGCCTTGCGGCTGGCTTTCTCGGCAGTTTCCGCAGCTTCAGACACTTCCGCCGCTGGCTCTGCGCCATGAACGGGGATACCGAGCGCAACGCGCACTTCGTTTTCGATGCGCTGCAACATTTCGGGATTGTCTCTCAGAGTCTGCTTCGCGTTTTCACGACCCTGCCCCAGACGCTCGCCCTTGTAAGAGAACCACGCGCCGCTCTTCTCGACGACCTTGTTGTTAACACCAAGATCAACCACGTCGCCTTCGCGTGAAATGCCCTCACCATACATGATGTCGAACTCACACTCACGGAACGGCGGCGCAACCTTATTCTTCACGACCTTAACTCTCGTGCGGTTGCCGACCGCGCGGTCTCCATCCTTGATCGCGCCGATGCGACGAATGTCCAGGCGCACAGACGCATAAAACTTGAGGGCGCGTCCGCCCGTCGTCGTTTCGGGCGAGCCAAACATGACGCCGATCTTTTCACGAATCTGGTTGATGAAGATGAAGCATGTGTTTGACTGCGCGACGATGGCGGCAAGCTTTCTCAGCGCCTGCGACATCAAGCGCGCCTGCAAACCCGGAAGGCTATCGCCCATCTCACCGTCTATCTCTGCGCGCGGAACAAGCGCCGCCACAGAGTCAATGACGATTACGTCAACGCCGTTTGAGCGTACCAGGGCTTCCGCAATCTCCAGAGCCTGCTCGCCTGAATCGGGCTGTGAAATCAGAAGCTGGTCAATGTTGACGCCGAGCTTTCCGGCGTACTCGGCATCCATCGCGTGTTCTGCGTCAATGTAAGCCGCGACGCCTCCGACCTTCTGCGCTTCGGAGACGATGTGCAGGGCCAGCGTCGTTTTGCCCGAACTTTCCGGGCCGAAAATTTCTATAATACGTCCGCGCGGGATGCCGCCGACTCCGATTGCTGCGTCAAGGCTCAGCGAAGTTGTCGAGATCGCAGGAATATCTGAGACCTCGCGCTCGCCGAGACGCATGATTGATCCTTTGCCGAATCTCTTTTCAATATTCAGTAGCGCCGCTTCGACCGCTTTGCCGCGATCCGCGCTGATTCTATCTTCAGCCATTACAAACATCTCTTTCTACCATTCCTTTTCTCACGTCTCGTGGAGTGTCTAAAATCCTTCGAGCGGCTTGCCACCGCAAACTTGAGGGAGTATAACACAGACGGCGCGAGAATGGAACAGTGTTTCACGTGTGCAACGAATTTTATTTTCAACGGAATCGAGACTCCGTCTGAACGCCCGATGAGCCTGTAAACACGAGCGGCGCTCTCTACATCAAAATAAAATGGGTGGTGAGGCGAATAGCGCCGCGCTGCGGTATAACACGGTCAAGGCGAATCCTGCAAGCCCGCCCTCAACGAAAGACTTCCCGGATGCTCTGGCCTGTGCGCTTCTCAAACTGTTCCGTGAGAGACAAAACGCCAGCACCGCTCTCATCTCTTGAGAGACGCTCGACTCGCCACATCGGAAAGAACAGGTCAGACAAGCCCATAAACGGCTCGTCGTGCGCTACAGCCTGCACCCAATCGTCAAAAGCATTCAGATCGAGTCCACGTAAGAATATTCCAGCCGCGCCAATCTCATCGAGCATGCCCCAGCACTTTTCGCGCGGGCTATGCAGGACAACGACGACAGCCGCGCCCGCCTCAATTCCCTTTGCGCGCCCTGCAATCTCTTTCGCTTGAGCCGATTTTTCTTCAGCCATCCAGTGTCGCCTCTGTCATGTTGGGAAGAAGTCTGCGAGCGAACTCTCCGACCTGCTGCGCAAGGTTGGGAGCGCCGGACAATCGCTCTATCTCCGCCACGAGCGCAGACCCTACAACCGCCGCATCAGCATAACGCCACGTTTCTGCGACCTGCTCGGCGTTTGAGATGCCGAAGCCGACGGCAACCGGCAGGTCAGAAACTTTCCGCACGCGCTCGACCAATCGCTCTGCATCGCGGCTGACATCGAGGCGCGCGCCCGTGACACCCGCACGCGAGACAGCATAGATGAAGCCGCTGGCGCGCTCGGCCACCAACGCGAGGCGCGCATCCGTTGAGGTCGGCGCTACGAGAAAAATCATGTCGAGGTCATTTGTTCTGAGGAGTGCGTTGAATGCGCTCGCCTCTTCCGGCACAAGGTCTGTCACCAGCACGCCGTCAACGCCCGACTGCGCGGCTTCCCTGCTCAAACGCTCCAGCCCGTATTGCAGTAGAGGGTTGAAATAGCTGAACAGCATGACGGGTACGTCATTCATTTCCGCTCGCGCCTGCGCCACGACCTCCAGCATCTCACGAATACCGAAGCTGTGCCGCAACGCGCGCTCTGAGGCTCTTTGAATCACAGGCCCATCGGCCATCGGATCGCTGAACGGGACGCCAAGTTCTATGACGGTCGCGCCCGCGCGTGCAAGCTCGACGAGTAGTTTCCCTGTAGTCTCAAGATCGGGATCACCCGCCGTGATGAATGGAATTAAGCCCTGCCGCCCTTCACTTTTCAAACGCGCGAAAGCTGCTTCAATCCTGCTCACAGTATTTCACCGGCTATTACTTCAGCGACCGTATTAACGTCCTTGTCTCCACGTCCTGAAAGATTGACGATCAGAAGTTGGTCGGCGTTCATCTCGCGCGCGACTTTCAAAGCGTGCGCGACGGCGTGAGCGGATTCGAGAGCAGGAATGATGCCTTCGAGTTGCGAGAGAGTGTTGAAGGCTTCGAGCGCCTCTGCGTCCGTCGCTGAAACGTACTGGACGCGCCCCTCATCATGTAGGTAGGCGTGTTCAGGGCCAATCGAAGGATAATCCAGACCGGCGGAGACTGAGTGTGTCGAAGCGATCTGCCCGCGCTCATCTTGCAAGACGTAACTCATCGTTCCTTGCAGCACGCCCGGACGCCCGCCGCCGCTTTCGTTAAAACGCGCCGCGTGCTTCCCTAATTCATTTCCACTCCCGCCAGCCTCGACGCCAATCATACGCACGCTCTCATCTGCCAGAAACGGGTAGAACAATCCGATTGAATTCGAGCCGCCGCCGACGCAGGCAACCAGAAGATCGGGCAGGCGTCCCTCTTTTTCGAGAATCTGCGCGCGTGCCTCGCGCCCGATCACGCTTTGAAAATCACGCACCATCAAAGGGTACGGATGCGGGCCAAGTGCGCTTCCGAGCAGGTAGTAAGTGTCCGCGACGTTCGTCACCCAATCGCGCAACGCTTCGTTGATCGCGTCCTTCAGCGTGCGCGAGCCTGCGTCAACCTCGCGCACCTCCGCGCCGAGCAGTTGCATCCGAAAGACGTTCAGCTTCTGCCGGCGCACGTCTTCTGTTCCCATATAGACAACGCATTGGAGTCCGAAGAGCGCGCAAACGGTGGCGGTGGCGACGCCGTGTTGTCCCGCGCCCGTCTCCGCAATCACGCGCTGCTTGCCCATGCGCCGCGCAAGCAAGACCTGGCCGAGCGCGTTGTTGATCTTGTGTGAGCCTGTGTGTGAGAGGTCTTCGCGCTTGAGATAGATGGAAGCTCCTCCGGCACGCTCCGTCAAACGCGCTGCGTGAAAGAGCGGCGTGGGTCGCCCGGAATAATCGCGCAGGAGCGAGTCAAGCTCAACCTGAAACCGGGCGTCAGCACGCGCCGCTTCATAAGCAGCCCACAACTCTTCGAGCGGAGCCATCAAAGTCTCCGGCACGAAGCGACCGCCATACGGCCCCCAGTGGCCGCGCGCGTCAGGTTGCGTTGCCTTAGCCTCGCTCATCCAAATTACTCCGTCTCGCTTTGCCTGAGCATCATCTACGAATCTCTCGCCTAGTTCAAGAAGCATCCATGACAGGAGCGACAGCCGTGCGATTTCGCCCTTCACGCTTGGCCGAATAGAGCGCGACATCGCTCACGGCGTAGAGCGTGCGTTCCGTGATGGCATGAGAGGGGCAGGCCGCGACGCCCAGACTAATCGTGACCGTTCCAACGTCTTCCACCGGCACGGCGCAGACGACGTGACGCAAACGCTCGGCTGCGGTAACAGCTTTTTCGTTATCCACTCCCGCCAGCAATAAAGCGAACTCTTCTCCGCCCAGGCGCGCGGCGGTGTCGTTGTCGCGCGACAATTCCATAAGCGAGCTTGCGATGTGTCGAATCACACGGTCGCCAGCCGAGTGTCCATGCTTATCGTTTATCTTTTTGAGATGATCTATATCAACGAGCACCAGCGCGCAGGGCACACGGTAGCGTCGCCACCTCTCAAGCTCCTGTCCGAGCGCGGTGCGAAAGCGGCGGCGATTCGCCAGTCCCGTCAGGTAATCTCGATCCGCTTCCGCGCGCAGACGGGCAATCGTTTGCCTGAGCGCGACGAGTTGCGCTGTGCGAGCGATGAGCAGCGAAAGCTCTGCGGGCATCTGAAAGTAGTCGAACGCGCCGAGCGCAATCGCCTCGCTCCGCCGCGCCAGTGTTGTCGCGGCGACTCCAATAAAAAGCACGGCCACGCCATCCTGCACGCGCTCCAGCGAATTCATCAACTCATCCGCGCCGATGCCTCTGAGATCAATGTCAACGATGACTATCTGCGGGCGTGTGCGACTTAAAGAGACGAGCGCCGCCGCGCCGCCTGTGACGCCGACGACTGCAAAGCCCGCCTGCTCAAGCGCCGCTTTGTAAGCGGCTACAGACGGCTCGTCCGTGACGAGGACCACGCGACCCTTTTCGCGCGCTCGTTGCTTCTCATTTGTAGTTTCTCGCGCTGTTGCGCTCATAAAAGTTTAGACCGGGAAATATTTGCGAGACGGATTGAGAACAGTTGTGAGGTTTCGGGGAATGGACTGCGACAAGCTCTCTGCCCAGCGTTCGTACTCGTTGTGGCCCACGCTCGACAGGATAACCGATAAGTGAGGCATCTCGTCAAGGTTTAACATGCGCGGCGGCGACGAACGCACGCACGCGGCCAGCATCTTTCCTTCCAGGCTCTTGTTCCAAACTACTGCAAACATCCACCGCGTAAGGCTCGACAATGGTAATCGCCTCCGCGACGTTCTCTACAGACAACCCGCCCGCCAGAAAAAGCTGCGGCACAAGCTCGCGCACCTGCCGCGCGATGCTCCAATCAATGACGCGCCCCGTGCCGCCGCGCGCAGCGCCCGCGAAAGCATCTAGCAGAATAGCGTTCGTTTCATACTCCTTCACGCTCTGCGGCGCGAAGCCCTGGCCGACACGCAGAGCCTTAATCACGAAGCGGTCTCGCAACTCACGACAGTATTGCGGCGACTCATCGCCGTGCAACTGGACTGCCTTGAGACCCGCCAGATCAGCTATTCGCTCAACCTGCTCCGGCTCGCCTTCGTTGACGAAAACGCCGACGCTCATCACCGTCTCAGGCAATTGCTCGATGATGTCGCGCGCATCCACAGGCGCGATGAAGCGCGGGCTGCGCCGGTAGAAGTTGAACCCAAGCGCGTCCGCGCCCGCATCAACAGCCGCACGCGCGTCTTCCAAATTAGTAATGCCGCAGATTTTAACGAACACCATTAGAATACCGTAAATCGTGAATCGTAAATCGTAAATTGTCGAACGGCTTTCTTTCTATTCACGATTTACGATTCACGATTCACGAGCAGACGATTCACGATTCAACATTTTTCGCAAAGCCTTCTCTGGCTCGTCAGCGCGCATCAGAGTCTCTCCGATGAGAAAACCTTGATAGCCGACGGAATGCAGCCGCCGCAGGTCATCTCCCGAACTGAGGCCGCTTTCTGCTATGAGCAAACTCCCCCCAGGAGCATCTTGAGCCAGCCCGACGGAGACTTCAAGTGAGACTTTGAATGAGCGCAGGTCGCGGTTGTTGACCCCGATGAGCGTTGCGCCTGCGTCCTGTGCGCGGCGCATCTCATCTTTCGTATGTACCTCCACCAACGCATCCATGTTCAGCTCATCTTCCGCAATGCGACGCAGGCGAGCGAGCTTTTCATCATCGAGCGCGGCGACAATCAACAGGAGAGCGTCCGCACCCGCAGCAGCCGACTCATAGAGTTGATATTCATCGAAGATGAAATCTTTGCGCAGCACAGGAATCTTCACCGCCGCGCGAACCGCGCGCAGATCATTAAGCGACCCTTGAAAGCGATCCTCTTCCGTCAGCACCGAAATCGCCGCCGCACCTCCCGCCTCGTAGCTGCGCGCAATCTCTGACGGGTCGGCATCGGCGTGAATCATTCCCTTTGAAGGAGACGCGCGCTTGAACTCTGCGATGACGTTGATGCCCTCACGATTGTTAAGAGCCGTTCGTAAAGCATGAGGCCGCGAGGCGCGCCGCGCATCATCAGCTTGAGCGCGCAAGACCTCAACGGCCTGCGCCTTCTTTGATCGCTCCAGGCGCGCTCCCTTAAGCGACATGATCTCTGTTAGAAAATCCATACTGAAGCTAAGAACTCACCACAGAGGCACAGAGACACGGAGGAAAGAAGGCAGTCGAGCAGAACCCGACGGGTCTTCTGCCTTCCGCTTCCACATTTCTCTGTGCCTCTGTGTCTCTGTGGTGAACCGTTCTGATTAATACGCTCAAGCAAAATCAAACCACTCACGCTTCATTCGTTGCCTCGACGAGTTGCTCAAGTTTGGCGAGCGCCGCGCCGCTATCAATACTCTCTTCCGCGAGTCGTGCTGCCGCGCACAGATCAGGCGCAGAGCCGCCGACAAAAAGCGCCGCCGCTGCGTTCACGACGACAAGCTCGCGCGCTTCGTCGCGGCGCGATCCCCGGAGCACAGCGCGGATTGTCCGTGCATTGGCTTCCGCATCGCCTCCGCGCAGATGAGAGAGTTCTGCTCGCTCTAGTCCGAAATCTTCAGGCGCGACCTCGAAAGTTTTAACCTGACCCTTGTGCGCTTCGGCGACGAAAGTTTCGCCCGCGAGCGTCACTTCATCCAGCCCGTCCGAGCCATGAACCACCCAGGCGTGCTCGGTTCCGAGCGCGACGAGCACACGCGCCAGAGGCTCGATCAATGCCTGGTGCCAGACGCCAATGATTTGTCGCGGAGCACCAGCAGGATTCGTCAGAGGGCCAAGCAGATTGAATGTTGTGTGGACGCCAAGCTCACGTCGCACACTCGCCACGCGCGCCGTCGCCCCGTGATACAGCGGCGCGAACATGAAGCAGATGCCGATCTCGTTCAAACATCTTTCGGAGACTTCAGGTTGCGTGGTGATGTCTACGCCGAGCGCGCCCAGAACGTCTGCGCTCCCCGAACGACTCGTCGCCGCGCGGCTGCCGTGCTTTGCGACCGGCAACCCTGCGCCCGCAATCACGAAGGCTGCGGCGGTCGAGACGTTGAACGTCTTCGCGTAACTCGAACCCGTGCCAGCCGTGTCAATGAAACGTTCGTGCTGCGACTTGATTCGCACAGCACGCGAGCGCATCGCCGCCGCCATCCCTGCGAGTTCATCCACAGTCTCGCCTTTGACTACCAGCGCAACCAACGCCGCAGCAATCTGCGCGTCTGTCGCCTCGCCATCAAGCAAGGCATCGAGAAGCGCGCCCGACTCCGCGCGCTCCAAATCTTCGCCGCGCATCAAGCGCAGCAGCAGAGAGCGCAGCCCTGCATTGGACTGCGCCTCATCTCTACGTGCCGGAGTCGGCAATAACCATGCAGGTCTCATAAGAGCGGTGATAGGTGATAAGTGATGAGTGATGAGCGAAAAGCTTTTTCTTATCACTTATCACTCATCACTTATCACTGCCTTAAAAAATTTGCGATCAATTTTTTTCCGTCGGGGGTCAAAATGGATTCGGGATGAAACTGGACGCCTTCGAGTTTCAGCTCGCGGTGGCGAAGACCCATGATAACGCCGTCGGGTGTGGTTGCGGAGACTTCCAGGCAGTCAGGCAAACTTTCGCGCTCGACGACGAGCGAATGATAGCGGCCAGCCTTGAAGCGATAGTCCAGGCCCTCGAAAATCGTCCGCCCGTCGTGACAAATCTCAGACGCTTTGCCGTGCATGAGAGAGGGCGCGCGCACCACCCGTCCGCCGAACGCCTGGCCGATGGCTTGATGTCCCAGGCAAACGCCAAGAATGGGGACGCGCCCCGCGAACTGTTCGATCATCTTCAAAGAGACGCCCGCGCCACCGGGCGTTCCAGGCCCCGGCGAGATTAAAATCTTGTCAGGACAACAATGCGCCTCGACCTCTTCAATCGTCACACAGTCGTTGCGCCGCACGTCTATCTCCTCTCCAAGCTCGCCCAGATACTGCACGAGGTTGTAGGTGAAAGAGTCGTAGTTGTCTATAACAAGAATCATCGGCGTCTGTGAATAATGAAACTCAATGGTCGAACTGCAAGGTGGAAGTTTAGCACGACTATCAGCAGACAATCAGGCCACTCGCAATTCCTGCGGCAGCGCACAGTTTTCCGCAAACAATAAACGCTCACGCGCTTGTCAGAAAACAGCCGCTTGAGTATTATTAATTTTGTTTTCCGGCTGTAGATTCATGGCGGCTATAGTTCAGTTGGTTAGAACGCTTGATTGTGGTTCAAGAGGTCGTCGGTTCGAACCCGACTAGCCGCCCCAGATTCAGGAGAAGGTAGCCTCTTCACAGGCTACCTTCTCTTTTTGTTTTCCCCTACCGCGAATGCGACAGCAGATAGATTCCGCCGATGAGGAACAGGATGAAGAGAATGAAGAGCGTGATCTTCCAGACGCTGTACGGCCTGTCGCCCTGCACCTCGCCGGTGCGCCCGTTGACGACTACCTGAAAAACTTTCTGATTCAACCTATATGCTCCGGCGTAGACGGGCAGCAGCAGGTGCTTGAAGGTGATTGCGGAATAGCTGGTCTTGATGTCTGAGATCATCTGCTCGTCGCCGCCGATGTCTTGTCTAACGTCGCCCTGAATCACTCCCGCCGCAATCACTTTCGCCTGCTCGAAGCCTTCGCCGAGTTGCACCTGATAGCGTTGCGCCTTGAAGCCGGAAAGATACGCAGGCTCGTATGATTTGATTTCTGCCAGGTCCCAGGGTTCAAGCGCGTTGAGACGCTTAACGGGCAGAGACTTCGAGGCCGGAATCAGAATGTCGTCGAACCAGCGCGTGACAGTGCCGTTGACCGGATACCAGTTTGTATGACGCACCTGTCTCGTCTTCGTTTGAGTGTTGCCCTGCGAATCCGTCTCCGTGTAGCTCTCCGTGACGTAATAGTATTCGCCGCGCTGTCCAGTGTAGTAGCTGACTGTGTTCGCATCGTAAGTCCAGAACGGCAGGTACACGCCGTCAATCGCTTCCGGTGTGGCAAACTTCTTCAAAGCATTCGGGGCAAACCAGCGAGACGAAATCCATTGCTTGACGTTGGCTGTGGCCTGCGGCTGCGGGATGCGAAAGGGGAGGACTCCTTCGGGCGCGACGGTCGGGTCGGCAGACTTCGGTTGCGCCACAATCTTCGCGCCGCAAAAGTCGCACTCGCGCGCCACTTCAGGCGGAACGAACGTGACGGTCGCGCCGCAACTCGAACATTGAACTTCGAGCGCGCCTGCCGCCAGCATCTGCAACTGCTCTGCGCGCGGTTGCAGATACTCCTCATAAGAACGCTCCAAGACCTGCTCCGCGCTCTGAGGAATCACCTCTTTGTGCCCGCAGTAAGGGCAGGCAAGCTGCCCGTCCTTCGGCTCAAAGACGAGAATCGCGCCGCAAGCCGGACACGGGTAGCGATGTATCTTTTCTTTATCGGTTTGCTCAGGGGATGACGACATGATTTAGACGCTCAATTCGGAGACAATCCAAAATGTTTTCAAACGGCGGCGAGCATAGGACAAAGGTCTCGAATTTGCAATCTCACCGGGAGTGAGAATAACACTGTAGGGGCAGTGATAAGTCCTCTGTCCGCTCTTTCCATAACAACAAAGCGGGCAGAGGACTTGTCACTGCCCCTACAATTCTCTTCAGCGAAAAGATTTCAGGCAGGACGAATTGACATACGCATCCTGTTCGTTAGCCTGGCCTCTTTGTGTGAACGGCCAACTCTGTCCCGCTCCTCAACTCAAGGTCGTCGCGTCCCTGAATGTAAACCGAGCCTGCGCCGACGCCCGCGCCGATGGCTGCGCCGATTGCCGCTCCCTTGCCGCCTCCTGTGATTGCGCCGATGATGGAGCCAACGGCTGCGCCAATCGCCGCGCGCTGCACGGTGCGACTCTTCTGGTTATTACTATCCTGAACGGTCGTCGAGCCTTCTCTATCCACGCGCACATCTTCGCCGCCAACTGTATGCACACTCTCAACGTCACCGGCAAACCCTGCCGTGCGCCCATCACGCAAACGTATCTGCGAGAAGTCGAGCGTCATCTCTGAGCGACCCGAAAAAGGGCCTGAACGATTGATGTGCGAAACGACTCCTTCAATAATCGCTCCCTCGTATTGCCCTGGCTCGCGCACCGTTAGAGAGAAGCGGTCTCCTTCGCGCGTATTCGACGTGCTCAGATCATTGTTAAGCACGGCTACAAACTGCATTCCTTCGGGTACGATAAAAGCATAGACATCGTTGCTTCTCTCAGGCAGGGGCGGCGCGGGGCTTACAGGCTGCGGCGTGTTTCTGCTGGTTGAAGGCGGCGCAGGCTGCGGCCCTGTCGCGGGCGTATATACCTGCGGCGAACGCGGGCGCGCCATCGCAGTCCGTTCAGCTTCTGGCTCGCCATAAACGTTCCATCGCGCCACCTGCGAACTCTTATTGTAAATACTCTGGACGACGACTTCCCGACCGATCTCCTCAGAGAAGATGCGGCGGGTCACGCGCAAACGGCGGCCATCTTCAATCGGATCAAAGGTGACATTGAACTCGTCGTCCTTGCTCCCGTTTGAGCTGACCATCAGTTGAGCGCCATAAAGAGCTGCCTTCGTGCGTACCTGATGCCCGTCGGCGGCTGCCTCTGTGTGTTCGCGCCCGTCCGCCTCGAAAGTTACACGCGGCGCGCGCGACGAGGCCATGCTAATAATGTTTCCACGCCGTTCGATACTGAGTTTCTCAGGCGAGTTCAAACGATTCGTCAATTTTTCAATCAAGCTCTGCTCGCCGCCGAACGCAAGGTTGCTCGCCGCGTTTTCTGCGGCTACGCGCGGGTCGTTGCTACTGGCAACATCAAGTAGCCAGAGACCTGTGAGACGAGGCTCCGCTGCCGCTACTGCGCTCGCGCTACGAACCGCAGGTGTCGCTGCGCTCTTCTTGCGGGGCGCAGGTGTTACCGCCGGACGCCGACGACGTGTCTGCGCCGTTACATTAAAGCTGACGCTGACGAGCGCGATGGCGAGCGCCAGCGCGACGAGGCTTCTCAATCTTTTCATCTGCTTTTCCCTCCGCTTCGGTTCCCAAAATCTTTTGGTCATCTCTTCTACAGCAGGCGCAGCACAGCCCAAAACTGCCACGCGGTAAATTTTGACGGGGGAAATCTATTTCTTCGACCTACGGGAGAGAAAGGGTCTTTGGGCTAGCGCAAAGATTAGAGCGCATCGCTTCTTTATGCAAGCTCAATAGAGAAATTATGAACGATGAATGATGAATGATGAACTGAAAAGCTGTTGTCTTTAATTCTGCGCTCCTTCTTTCCTTAGAAGCAGTTTGAAAAAGCCCCGAAGGGGCGACGATGTAATAGCCTGGGGCATCGCCCCAGGACACGAATCGTTATCATCGTAGCAAGCCCTGTAAGGGCGACATAAAGTATTACGCCCTTTCAGGGCTTGATGAATAAGCTTCTCTACCTGTGGCGATGCCACAGGCTATTATATTTCGCCCCTTCGGGGCTTTCATGCGCTTTTCAAACTTCTCTTGAGTAGAGATGATGGACAGAAAGGCTCAAGCATGCATTCGCCGCAAAGGGGCGTGCGGGCTTTGCAGACAAGGCGTCCGTGCGCGATCAGTAGATGAGAGAAGATAATCCAGTCTTTGCGCGGGACAAGCTCTATCAGGTCACGCTCGATCTTCTCAGGTTGAGTCTGTTCGGTCAGCCCCAGCCGCTCTGAAAGGCGTGCGACATGCGTGTCAACGACAATGCCGGAAGTTATGTCGAAGGCGTTGCCGAGCACGACGTTTGCGGTCTTGCGCGCGACACCGGGCAGAGCGAGCAGTTCTTCCATATTTTCAGGCACGCTGCCTTGATGCTGCTCGTTGATAATGCGGCACGCGCCCTGAATAGCTTTGGCCTTGTTGTGATAGAAGCCGGTCGAGCGAATATCCGTTTCAAGTTCTGTTTGCGCCACTCCGTAATAGTCTTCCGAGCGGCGGTATTTCCGAAAGAGTTCGGCGGTCACGATGTTGACACGCTCGTCCGTGCATTGCGCCGAGAGAATCGTCGCAATCAGAAGCTCAAGCGGGCTTGAATGATTGAGCGAGCAACGCGCGTCCGGGTACTCGCGTTTGAGCAGGCGAATGATCTTTTGTGTGCGCTGTTTCTCTTCTAAGGGAGTAGGAGCAGATTTCACAGTTCGTCTTCAGCCTCATCTGTAGAATACTTACTTGCCATTAACCAGAGACGCAGTTTATCCGGCATCTCTATTGACTTCCAAACAAACTTGGACTTACATGACGTTCGCAGTCTTACGCATCATCTGAATAAGGGAATCGAACCGGACATCCAATATGAAGAAAAAATGCCTGTTACTTATCTCTCTTGTTATTCTCGGCCTTGTTTCTGCTTCGGCTCAGAGCCGGACTCTCAAATTAACGCCGCATAAAGTTACGCTCTCGAAGGGCGTTACTTTCAACCTCAATCTCCCGGAAGAGTTTGAGGTCATGGTTGCCGCCGAAGGCTTGAAGCGTGCGCGTTTCATGTCGAAGAGTCCTGACAACCGCATCTTCGTCACAGACATGTTCAACCTCACGGATAACAAGAAGGGCGCAATCTACATCCTCGAAAGTTTCAACGAGCGAACCGGAAGCTTCGGCAAAGTTACTCCTTACCTGACGAATCTGCACAATCCCAACAGCATCTGCTTTCACTCTGACGAAAACGGGAACAGTTGGCTTTACGTTGCGCTGACAGACAAACTGGTGCGCTACCGTTATCGCAACGGCGACGACGCTCCAACGGGCGCGCCGCAAGTGCTCGCCACTTTTCCAGACTATGGGCTGGGCTACAAGTACGGCGGCTGGCACCTGACACGCACACTCGCGTTTGGGCCAAACGGAAAGCTCTATATCTCTGTCGGCAGTAGTTGCAATGCGTGCGAAGAGAAGGAGAAGATCAGGGCGACCGTGACGGAGATGAACGCGGACGGCACGGGCCGCAGGGTTTACGCCAGCGGATTGCGAAATGCCGTCGGGCTTAAGTGGATCGGCAATCAATTATTCGCCACCAACATGGGCGCAGACCACCTGGGCGACGACAAGCCATCGGACACGATGTACATGGTGCGGCAAGGTGTGAACTACGGCTGGCCTTATTGCTACCAGCAACAATCGAGAGTCTACTCGGACCCGCAATTTTCTTCTTCGGAGAAGAACCCCGGCTGCAAAAATGTCCCGCCAGCTTACGCAGCTTTCTACGCTCACAGCTCTCCGCTCGGCCTTGAATACTTCGACTCCAACACTACATCTACGAGTCTCAAAAACTACTTTCTGGTCGCGCTGCACGGCTCATCGGATCACAAACTGAATCGCGGTCATAGCATCGCGCGCGTGAGAAAGGGAGCGCGCATCGAAGACTTCATCACAGGCTTTCGCCAGAACAACGTGGTCTATGGTCGTCCCTGCGACATTATGAGGCTGGGACCTGATGCCTTCCTCTTTACCGATGACCACGCAGGTGTGATTTACTATGTTCGCAAGAAAAATCGCTCTCCCCAGTAAGAAATAATTTCAATTGAGCTTAAGGTAAAAACCGATTCACCACAGAGGCACAGAGAACACAGAGGGGGCACAGAGATTTAATCCTCTGTGCTATCTCTGCGCTCTCTGTGTCTCTGTGGTGAGCAATCGCTCGACAGCGCTTCTCCTTTCTGCCGCGCGTCTCTTAGCTTGCATACTCTGCTGCCTTCTCTTCTTCACTTCATCACACGCGCAGTCTTCAATCGCTCGTGTCGAGGGCATTGTTCAAGATCAAACAGGCGCGCCCGTCAAAGACGCTGAAGTTACTTTGAGCAAGGAATCCACCGTCATTGCTAAAGCGATGACAGACCCTGACGGGCATTTCCAGATGGAAGCTGCAACGACGCCTGATGAGACGCTGACCATTCGCGCTCAGGGCTTTACGCCCTTCGAGAGCAAGCTCGATCAGATTCAAACCAACTCGCCGGAAATAAAAATCACTCTTGCTCCCGCCCTGCTCTCGGAGCAAGTGACGGTTACAGCGACACGCACCGGGACCCGGCTCGGAGACACTGCCGCCAGCATTGCGACACTCTCATCAACAGACCTTTCGACGACTGCCGCAGAGACGCTCGACGACACGCTTCGACAGGTTCCAGGATTCAGTCTCTTTCGCAGGTCTGGCAGCCGCACGGCCAACCCGACTTCGCAGGGAGTATCTTTACGCGGCGTTGGAGCAAGCGGTGCGAGCCGCGCTGTCGTGCTTGCAGACGGCGTTCCGCTCAACGATCCTTTCGGCGGTTGGGTTTACTGGAGCCGCGTCCCGCGCGCATCCGTCCAGAGCATAGAGGTCTTGCGCGGCGGCGCATCCAATCTCTACGGCAGCGCGGCGCTGGGAGGCGTCGTCAATATCTTCACGCGCCAGCCGCAAGCGCACGTCCTCCTTCTCGAAACATCCTACGGAAATCAACAAACCGCCGATGCGTCCCTGTTCGCTGGCGGGCGCAGAGGCGACTGGGGCGCGAGCATCGCCGCTGAAACTTTCCGCACAGACGGATACATCATCGTTGACAAAAGCGAGCGAGGCCGCATTGACACAAAGGCCAATTCACGCAACGCAGTTATTAACCTGACCGTCGAGCGCTCGTTTTCAAAAATTGGGAGCGCCTTCGCGCGCGCCTCTTTTTTCGGCGAAGCACGCTCAAACGGCGCACCGCTTCAAACAAATCGCACGCACATACGCCAGTTCGTTACGGGCAGCGATTTTCAAACCAGGCAAGCGGGCGCATTTTCCCTGAGAGCCTACGGCGGTACACAGCTTTTCGATCAAAACTTTTCAGCCGTCAGCGCAGATCGAAACCTTGAGACGCTCACGCGCCTTCAACGTGTCCCGGCGCAATCAACAGGCATCTCCCTTCAATGGTCGCGCGCCATCGAGAAACGGCAGACCCTGGTTGCAGGAATTGAAGCGATTGATGCGCGCGGCACAAGCGACGAGCTAGTCTTTGTGTCGGGACGAGCAAGCTCAACAGTCACCGCAGGGGGACGCGAACGAACCGTTGGCCTCTTCCTCGAAGACATCATTCGCCTCGCTCCGACTCTCTACCTCACTATTGGTGCGCGCATTGATCGCTGGCGCAACCACGATGCTCTTTCAACGACGCGCCCGCTCAACACGTCTGCCCCTGCGACAACCAGCAATTTCGCAGACCGCAACGAGACAGCATTCAGCCCCCAACTTTCCCTGCTCTACAAAGCGGCAAACAACGTGTCGCTTTATGCTTCTCTCTCACGCGCCTTTCGCGCGCCGACGCTCAACGAGCTATACAGAACTTTTCGCGTGGGCGACGTTCTCACCCTCGCCAACGAAAACCTTTTGGCCGAGCGGCTCACAGGCGGTGAGACGGGCGCGAGCTTCAACGCTTTCAAGCAAAAGCTGAACGTGCGCGGCACGTTCTTCTGGACGGAGATAACACGCCCTGTCGCCAACGTGACCTTGAGAGTCCAGCCGGGACTCATCACGCGGCAGCGTGAGAATCTAGGGCGCACGCGCTCACGCGGGCTTGAGCTTGAATGGGACGCGCGCCTGACGAATAGGTTGACCGTCTCCGGGGGCTACCTTCTTGCCGACGCAAAGGTGTTGAGTTTTCCTGCGAACACCGCGCTCGAAGGTCTGCTCATCCCGCAAGTCCCGCGTCACCAGTTAACCTTTCAGGCGTGCTACCGGAATCCTTCTCTCATCACGATTGGCTTGCAGGGTCGCGCTTCAGGCGCGCAGTTTGACGACGACCAGAATCGTCTTCGTCTAGACAAATATTTCACGCTCGATGCGCTCGTCTCACGCAGCATCACGCGCAAGGCGGAAGTCTTCGTGGCCTCCGAAAACCTATTTAACCAGCGTTACACAGTCGGGCTAACACCCGTTAAGACCATCGGCCCACCGCTCGTCATACGCTTCGGCTTCCGCTTACACTTAGGCTCAAGGTAGAAGTTGCTGCTAAACTGTATCCCGGCTTTAATCATCATTCTTTAATCCGGGCGAAAAAAGCCCATGAGGTAATCGGTAATGCCGGAAGAGCAAAAGACTGCTAATAATTCACAGACCTATGTTGTCGGTGCGGACAATTTCGAGTTTGAAACAATGGAGCAGGAGAACGGGCAGGCAACAGTCATTCGTTTCAAGCTTGATGACCCTCGTTATCATGCCGGAGATGTGCTGCTGGTTCTCTCCGGCTCTGACATACATTTTCATGGAATGATCGGCCAGTTGGGAGAAGGCTACGCCATCGCTTCCGATCATAGAGGCTCTCTGTTGCCCGCGACGGTTCAATGAAGATGAAGCGTTATTAACCGTCAACGTGCGCGCGCATAGCTCTGAGTGTGGGGAGCGTCCGTGCTATTTGTTATTTTAACCTTGACGTAGAAAGCGTGTGAGGCGGACAATGCGCTTCATCTCGACCGAGACGAATATTCCTCAATGGCTCCTTTTTGAGTTGCGGAGGCTTCTATGAGACGTTTTTCCTTCATGCTCTCGCTTTTCGTCCTCCTGGCGTCGGCTTCGGCCCTGGCGCAGAATCCGGGCACTGCCAAAGATTATCTCAAGCGCGGCATCACGCGCTTCGGCAAGGGCGATACCGAAGGAGCCATCTCGGATTTCAGCAAAGCTATTGAGATCAATCCACAGATGGCCGAAGCGCACCTCAACCGGGGCAAGGCGCGTCGCGCCAAAGGCAATCTGGACGGAGCCATCGAAGACTACGAGCGAGCTATGGAGCTTGACCCGCGTCTGACGACCAACAACCGCGACATCACACAGGCTTACACCAATCGCGGTTTCATACGCGCCAACCAGTTCGATTTGGACGGGGCTATCTCAGATTTCGACAAGGCCATACACGTCTCACCCAACGACGCGGATTCCTACATCAAGCGCGCCGAAGCTCGTCTCATCAAAGGCGACCTGCAAGACGCCATCACGGATTTCGACAAAGGGATTGCGCTCAACCCACCTAGCTCAACGGCTTCACTGGCCTACGCAGGCCGGGGCTTCACACACCTACTTCAGGGCAACGAGGATGCAGCACGGAAAGATTTTGACAAGAGCATCAAGCTCAACAGCGAAAGCCGCGTCTTCCTCGAACTCCATCTCAAAATTCTTGAGACACAGATCAAAGAGATGCAGCGGCGGCGTGCGGCGGATCAACAACGAGTCGCGTAATTTAGATGGTGAGGCTAGCGCGTGTATCCCGTCGGGTGGTCTATCCTAATGTCTTCCCTGCCCGAACTGACCTCTATCTTGTGAAAGCCTTTTTTCAGATGTGTTGAGAGGTAGGTCAATGCAATCTGCCTTGTAAACGTTCCGGCGAGTTCTCTCAGGAAGGGGTCGAAGCTGACAGGCGCGCTCGTTCCTTGAAAGAAGGCACGGCCACCCGTGCCTTTGGCGAGCACTTCGAGCGAGCTTTGCCCGTCTAGTATCAAGCGTGAATTGTTGATCGAAGCCGAAGTCGCGCTCGGCGCATAGAAGGAATAGACGGCCACGCTCTGCCTTTGCGCTTCCTTGATGGCGCGTTGCAAGTCTATGCTCTGGCTTGGCGACGAACTCTCAAAGCCGCGCGAGATGTCCAGCCCGTCTGAGACGACCAATAGAGCGCGCCGACCTTTCGGCATGGCCTCGAAGCGGCGCAAGCCTTCAATAATCTCAATGTAAGGATTGTAGGGAGAGGCGACAGTGGAGCCTATCGGAATGCGTAGAGAAGATGCTGCGCGCTCAAGATCGGCTGTGAACTTTTGCCTGACTTCGAGCGAGCCGCTCCTGATGTAGCCCACCAGGACGCGCGACCCCTTCGGCAAACGAGTGATGAACTCTTTGAGAGCTTTGATCTCGTTGCTGATGGACGGAACAACGTCGTCCTGTATGAGCACCGCGACGGAGATAGGGGTCTCTGTGCCGACGGCGCGGATGGAGAGAATCTTCTGCTCTTCGCCGTCTTCATGCACCGTGAGGATGCCGATATTTTGTAGCTCCTCCTGCTGTGCCGCATTCGCTCCCCGCTGGCGAACCGTAATCGGGATCGTCACTGTGCGGACGCCGCCTCGCCCGCTCTGAACCTTGACGGCTCGCTCATCATCATCCGATTGAGAGCTTCGCGGCTGGCCTTTGGCCTTCAATCCGGCAGCCATCAGGATGAACGTGGCTGCCAGCATCACACAGGCGATTCGCTTGTTCGGGCTACTCATCGCTTCTCCTCCAACTTCGAGCGCTTCGGCTTATTATGATATTACACGGCGAGGAATGTACCAAGCAGGCAAAGTTTGGGGTAGTAGGTCGGTTCAGAGTACAACCTTCAGGTTGCCGGTGCTAAAGAGCAAGCTCAAGCTTGAACTCTGAACTCGTTCCTTCAAACTGTCCCACTACCAAGTTTGGCGCTTCCGTTTCGAGGCTGGCGAAGCGTCAACGTGCTAGGGTATCATTCGATTTTGCACGTTACTGTAATACAGCAGAATCCAGGAGTCGGAATTCAGAATAAAAGAAAAACCAAAAGCGGTTTCAGCCCTTTCATTCTGGATTCTGGATTCTGACTCCTGAATTCTGTTGTCAGGTTTCTGCTTTTTTATCTATGAGCGAGAAAGAGACAAGCAGCAAGATTACTGCGGGAGAGCGCATGACGGCGAGCGTCTTGCGCTGGGCACCCTGGCTCGCCTTCTTTCTGGTCGCGCTGCCCGTGCCGCTCTATTTCCTCGCCAAATATTTCTCATCTTCACAGGACTCCGCGCTCAACATCCTCCTGACCCTGACCTCGCTCGCAATCGGCTCCATCATCGGATTCGCAGTGACTCTTTTCCTGCTCTACTACCGTCGCCACTGGGCGCAGAAAGTGCGCGACCGTGTGGCGGCTGACGGCGTGACGGCTGACGAGTTGCCCTGGTTCATGACCGAGTTGACGCCAGCCGAACGCCAGGCTCTCAAAGAGATCGAAGCACGAAACCCACTTCTTGCCGATGCCTACAGGGAAACCCTTGCTTCTCGCATCACGGCCACGCGCGTCATCGCCAACTCCAAGCGCGAGCTTCTCCTGGTCGAACGCCGTCTCAATCGCGCAGGCTACATTCAGGGAGCGGACACGACCCCTTTGCAGGAAGAGTTGCGCGCCGACCGCCAGCGGCTTGAGCAAATCAGGACGGAAAGCTCGGAGCGAAGAGCCGAAGCCGAAGCGCGCCTGCAAACTATCGAGGCGGCATCGAGTCGCGGCGCAGGCTGGGCGGAGACCAACATGGCCCTCCAACGTCTCAGCACAAACCACGACCAGATTCCGCTTGCGCTCGAAGCAGCCCGCCTCGAACAGCAGATGCTTGAAGAGAGCGAACAAGTCATGCGCGAGAATAAGCAGCAGGTCTCGACCAAAGAAGACTGAAGGAATAGATGTCAGTTGCCTGCATCTAGTATCGAGAGATGAGTGAAGAATCAGCGCAGCCGACGCGCATTAACTTAGTAAGATTGGATGATGGCCGCTGGCGTGTCTTTGTCAACGATGAAGACATGGGCACGGCTTTCCAGTTTCCCTGGGACGCGCTGCAATGCGCGCTCAATGGCTCGCTCACAGGCCACCCCATCGGCAACCTGCAAGCGATAGAGATCAACGCAACTTCCTCAACAGATCAACAACGCCTCGCCCGCGCACGCGCCGCACAGATCGAACAACGCGCTCTCCTGGCAGCCCTGCGCGGAATAGACGGCGAAGGAATCTGAACGAAGGGATGAGGGATGAAGTAAGAAAAGCGCCGATAGTTTCCGTTCTTTCTTTTCATTCATCCCTCATCCCTTCTTCGGTACACTCCTACAGACAAACGTTCGGCGTAGCCTTCTGAGACTAAGGCGCGGTTGCCGAGTCCGGCGTCGGGGCGTGAGAGACCTGTGACCTTCGCAAGCTCGCCGCGCAGGGTCATGCCCGCTCCGTGGAGGAAGGCGCGAGCAATTTCGCGTAGCGCGTTTTCGCGTTTGACCTTCATCGAGAGTTCCTTGCTAAACCTTCCTTCGGCCAGCGTCCAGATATAAGTGAACCAGGGTTCATAGACCACCTCGCCTGGGACGACCTTCAAAGCCCTTTGCAGTTCGTCCAGGGCGCGTGTGAACCGGGCGCGCTCTGGAATCTTCGCGCTCACGCGCAGGTCTGCGGTCGCCATCTCCCACTCGCGGCGCAAAACTTTCAAGATGGCGCGAGCATCCGTTGACAACGCCTCCGCTTCCTGACGACGCGCGACACCCCACAGCGCGTTGAAGTGCGGAATGAGGCGCGGCGCGATGAAGGTTGCGCGGCTCTTGTTGAGCTTCGCGTAGTAGACGCGGCCACGTCTCATCACTTCATCTTTGATCCGCCAGCAGAGACTGCTCTCAGGGTCTTTCTGAACATTGCGTGGCATGTGCGCGTCGCGCCGCCCGCAGACGGCTATGTAAAGCGACGGGCCGGGACGCCTTGCATCCGTCATCGCCGCGCAGAAGCCCACGTCCTCAATCAATCTTTCAGCCGCGCTCGCGTCTTCAACCCGCGATTCAGGCTCGCGCCGCCACATGCGATCACGATGGCTTTCGATCTCTTCGGGTAAAGAAATAATCTCGCTCATCTGCCTCCCGGTCTCTGACCGATTCCTTTCAGCTTGATTGACCGCTGCTTTCAATCTGACTGGCGCAATATTCCGAACCTCGTCCGCCAATGCTCGAAAGTTAATAAAACCTGAGTAAATCCGCGAAGTTGGCTCCGGTTTGGGTCGTGGCATAGTCCCTGCAATATGGGATGCGGGGCGAGACGCCTGACCGCCCAAGATCAAGCCGGATGATTTCAAATTCTATCGAGGATAAGCTTTAGATGAACCCCACAAAACACTCTCCCATCGTCGCATGGCTCATCACGCTCTCGCTGCTCTTTTCTCTATCAGCGGGAATCATGGTCGGTGACAAAGCTTACGCGCAACCGGCTGCAAAGAGCAATTCAAGCTCTGCAAAGCAGGATAAGGTTTCCGCCGACCTTCGTGAGAAGGTCAAAGGCGCGAAACATGGCGAGCGCGTCAACGTCATCATCGAGCCGGTTAATGATTGGAGCGACTCGCTTGAGTATGAAGTCAGCGGCAACGACGGAAAAACCTCTCGCTCATACAAGAATTTCAAAGCCCGCTCAATCAGCCTGCCTCCCTCGGCGGTTGAAGCCTTAGCCAATCATCCCGAAATCAGTTACATCTCGCTGGACAGGGACGTTGAAGTGCTCGGCCACATCTCGCTCACCACGGGCGCGGACGCGGCGCGTGCGACGGGCGGCTATAGCACGCCTTATGACGGCAGCGGCATCGGCATCGCCGTGATGGATTCAGGCATTGATTCACACCACATCTCTTTTACTGATGCCAACAAACAAGTCCGCATCGCGGCGAGCGTTGATTTCACGGGCGAGAACCGGACGGATGATCCTTACGGTCACGGAACACACGTGTCAGGGATTCTCGCCGGTAACGGGAACGTCTCGAATGACGCATACCTGGGCATTGCTCCCAACGCCCAGATTATTAACCTTCGCGTCCTCAACTCACAGGGCAAAGGCTCCGTCTCCGGCCTGATGAGCGCGCTCGATTGGTTGATGACAAACCGCACAGCCTACAACATCCGCGTCCTCAACATGAGCCTCGGCACGGCAGCCGTCAGTTCATACAAGAATGATCCGCTGTGCCAGTCCGTTCGTCACCTGGTTAACGCAGGCGTCGTCGTCGTGGCGGCGGCAGGTAACGAAGGCAAGGACGCCAACGGCAACAAAATCTACGGGCAGATTCACTCGCCCGGCAACGAGCCTTCGGTAATTACCGTCGGCGCTTCCAACAGTTTCGGGACCGACTCCCGCGCCGATGATGCGGTCACTACCTACAGCTCTCGCGGCCCGACGCGCAGCTACTCGACAGACACGCTCGGCACTAAGCACTACGACAACTTGATTAAGCCTGACGTGGTTGCTCCCGGCAACAGAATCGTCAGCAGCCAGGCGGCGGGCAACTACCTCGTCACCAGCAACCCAACCCTCGACGCCAACGTGAGTGGCTCAAGCGCCAGAGACGAGATGTTCCTGAGCGGCACTTCGATGGCGGCTCCGGTCGTCTCAGGCGCGGCAGCCCTGCTCTTGCAGGCCAATCCGCAGTTGACGCCGAACATGGTCAAGATGATCTTGATGTACACGGCGCAGCCGCTCGCAGGCTACAACAACTTCGAGCAGGGCGCAGGCCAGATCAATCTCGAAGGCGCGATGCGGTTGGCGAAGCTGATCCGCACTGATTTGACCTCAAGCACGCTCACAGGCGCTCCTCTGCTCTGCTCGACCTGCGCCGCCCCGACACCGCAGACGACGATTTCCGGCTTCACCTTCTCTTGGGGCCAGGGCATCATCATGGACTACGCATTTGCGACGGGGACAAACCTGATTACCAAGTACCAGAAAATCTACGGGCTGGGCGTGCTGCTCGGCGACGGAACAATTGAGACAAACGGCGTGCTGCTCGGCGACGGCGTATTGCTCAGCGACGGCGTGTTGCTCGGCGACAGCACCCTGACTAGCGCCGATACTGACTCCTCGACCCTCGGCATTACGCTGAAAGAAGGAACATTTTTCAAGAGCAACGGCGTGCTGCTCGGCGACGGCGTTCTTCTAAGCGACGGTGTGCTGCTTGGCGACGGCGTGTTAGTTGGCGATGGCGTCCTTTTGGGCGACGGCGTGCTGCTTGGCGATGTCTACGTGCAGGCCACTCAAGCTCTGATTAGTGGCGATACCAAAGGCTCGGCGATGGCTGTGGTCAAAGATACAGCGCCGAAAGCTCCTACCGGTTTAGTGGCGACGGCTGTGAGCGCGACCCAGATCAATCTCGCGTGGACTGATGCTTCAAACAACGAAGACGGCTTCAAGATTGAGCGTTCGCTCGACGGTAAAACCTATACGCAGATCGCAACCGTCGGCGCGAACGTCAAAACCTATTCCAGCACGGGACTGAGCGCGGCCAAGAAGTATTACTACCGTGTTCGCGCTTACCACAGCGGCGGCGACTCCGCCTACTCTAGCGCGGTTTATGCAACGACCAGTAGATAATGAAGGCCGCGTGCCTGGCAGTCTTGCAAGACTTTCCAGCACACGGTTGACACCCAACCCGACGACTGACTTCAGGACCTCATTGGCTACTTAAGGATTCGCATCATGTACGTGCAATCTGTCTGCGCAACGCCGCCAATCTACAAGCAATCAACGCCGCGTGTGCCGGACAACTCTCCAGTAGTCGAGCCACTCGCCAACGAACAGAGGGCGGAAGTTCTGGCCTTCCTGTCAGAGCGTCCACTGCACACTGTTTACCTGGCCGGTTACATACTCGACAACGGCGTGGTCAGTCCTTTGAATCGCGGCTCTTTCTACGGCTACCGCAACACTGAAGGACGACTTGAAGGTGTCGCGCTTATAGGCCATGCCACCTTGTTTGAAGCGCGTTCAGCGGAAGCCTTAGCAGCTTTCGCTCAACTTGCTCAAGCGTGCTCATGGTCACACATGCTGCTTGGCGAGATGGAGAAGGTTGAAAGTTTCTGGGGCTGTTATGCTGAAGGCGGGCAGTCGCCGCGCCTGATGTGCCGCGAGTTGTTGTTTGAGCTTCGTTTCCCTGTTGTAGTCAAGAAGCCTGTTCGCGGTTTGCGGCGGGCCACGCTGCGCGATCTTGAGATGGTGATGCCCGTGCAAGCTGAGTTGGCGCAAAATGAGAGCGGCATCAATCCGCTGGAGAAAGACCCGCAAGGTTTTCGCATGCGCTGCGCGCGGCGAATCGAGCAAGGAAGAGTATGGGTGCTGATCGAAAACGGCCAATTGCTTTTCAAAGCGGAGGTTCTTACGGAGACCCCCGAAGTCGCCTACCTTGAAGGCATCTACGTCGCGCCGGAGGAACGCGGGCTTGGGCTTGGGCTTCGCTGCCTCACACAACTGAGCCGCAATCTTCTGGCACGCGCCAAATCTCTCTCACTTCTAGTCAACGAGCAGAATGAGGATGCGGCTTCCTTCTATCTCAAAGCAGGTTTCAAGCTGCGCTCTCAATACGACACAATCTTTTTGCAGCAAGCTGCATCTTGAGTTCGCCCGCAGCAGGCGGAGCGACAAAAGCACAAAGACACTGAAGATACTCAGGACTCTTCAATGTCTTTGTGCTTTTAAGTTTTCTGCGCTTACAACCATCTCATCAGGCGAGGCCAATCACCAGGTAGGTCGTGTCGTCTTTAGCAGGAGCGCCGATACGGAAGCAATCAAGACTTTCAAAGAAGGTTTGCCCGATCTGCTCGACTTCAAAGGCGCTCAAGCGCGTGTGGCTCTCTGCCAACCCTTGATCCTCAAACGTCTCGCGTGACGTATTCTCTGCATCCGTCACGCCGTCGCTGAAAACTGCCAGCCGCTCGCCTCTTCTAAACGTAAACTCTCCGGCCACGTAGTCGTTATTCGGCAGCGGAATTCCAACGGGCATGCCGCTCACCTCAAACGTTCTTCCGTCTGCTGCCTGTTGATTCAACCAGACAGGCTGCACGTGCCCCGCATTAACGTAGCGCAGTCTTTCGGTTTCTGCCGAGAGAACGCCTAGAAAAAGTGTCGCGTAAGTTCCGGCGGGCGCGGCTGCCGCTACCCTCTTATGAAGTTCGGCGACAAGGCGCGCGAGATCGTTTTCGGCTCGCACGAGAGCGCGCAGCTCAGTTTGTAGCGTCGTCATCAACAGCGCCGCGCCGATTCCCTTCCCGCTCACGTCCGCCACCCAGAAGGCGCATTCACCCCCTGACAACATCACCACATCGTAAGCATCGCCGCCAACATCGAAACAAGCCTGACTCGTGCCCCAAGCGGAAAACGGCGCGGGAAGGTTGATCTTTCCTGGTGGCGGAAGCAGGCGTTGCTGTATCCCTCGCGCCAGCTCAAGCTCGGTTGCGAGCAACTTCGCGCGGAAAGCTTCTTGCGCCAACTGCTCGCGCTCGACTGCGACCGCCGCGAGCGCGGCGAACGATTCAAGATACGAAAGCTCTATCCCGGAAAACTCCCCGCCGCGCCTGTTGATAGCCTGCAACGAACCCATCAACACACCTTCAGGGTTTCTGAGTGGAACGCAGAGCATGTTTCTTGTGATAAATCCCGTGCGCCTGTCGGTCGTGGGGTCGAAGCGCGGATCGGCTGTGACATCGTTAATCAACACGCTCTCGCCCTTCTCGGCTACATAGCCTGCCACGCCGACTCCCTTCTCAAGCACAATCTCTACATGTTGTGACCCGCTCATCTGCCGCGCGTGCAGTTTCCCCGTTCGCTTATCGCGCAGGAAGGCGGTCGCTCGCTCGCAGTCGAGTTGAGTTTTGATGAGTTCGAGAATTGCTTGAAGGATGTCGTCCAGCCCCGAAGCACGGTTGAGCGTCTCGCTCGCTACGACCAGAGCTTCCAGTCGCTGAAGGCGAACATCGTCGGGCAGGTTGCTGAGAATCGCGGTTGCGCTGACCAAAAGATTTCTCCCTCAATATGACGTTGGCCGAATCCTAACACATTGCTGAAAATATAATTCAAACTAGAGCAAGTTCCAGTTGCGTGTGTGGAAAGTCGGAACTCACCACAGAGCCACAGAGGACACAGAGATTGCACAGAGGCTTTAACTTCTCTGTGCCCCCTCTGCGCTCTCTGTGTCTCTGTGGTGAATAGTCATTCCTTATCCCTTACGCTCATTTGAAATCTGCTCTAAGCGAAGACAAACACAAACGGGCGCGGGGAGCAAGCAACGTTATTCGCTACGTTGCCTGCTCCCCGCGCACCTGGTTTCTTTCAAGCTATCTAACGCTGAAAGGTTTTATCTGGGGCCGGAGGCGCGCACGGTCACTTCCGAACCGCTCAATAGCTCAAGGTCGTCTTTGCCCTGAACATAGACGGAGCCTGCGCCTGTGCCCGCTCCGACAATTGCGCCGATGGCCGCTCCCTTGCCGCCGCCCGCAATCGCGCCGATGATCGCGCCAACGGCTGTGCCAATCGCCGCACGCTGCTCTGTAGTGGTCGTGCGGTTATTGTCTTTGACCGACCCTTCGTTATCCACACGAATGGTATCGCCGTTTGCAGTCCGCACAGTCTCGGTGATTCCTGAGAACCTGTACGTCTGACCGTCGCGCAAACTGATGCTCTCGAAGTTGAGCGTCATCTCGGAGCGCCCGGTGATGCGCCCCGAACGGTTGATGCCTGTGACGTTACCGCTGATGGTCGCTCCTTGATATTGCGAAGGTGAACGAACAGTCATCGTGAAGCGATCATTGTCGCGCGTGTCCTGCGTTGTCAGATTGTTGTTAAGCACTGCGACAATCTGTGTCCCGTCAGGCACGATGAAATCGCCGCCGGTCGAAACTGTTCCGGGGCCTGGATAAGTTGCGCCACCGTTGTTGATGTCCAACTGCGCGATGTCAGAGGTCTTTTCATAAACACTCACGACCGTTACGGGCGTGTTGAGGTTTATGTCGGAGATGCGGCGCGTGACGCGCAAGCGACGACCGTTTTCAATCGGGTCGAAGGTCACGCTGAAGTCGCTGTTTCTATCCCCGCTGGAAGCGACCATCAGTTGATCGCCATTGAGCGTTGAGCGCACGCGCACGGTGTGCCCGTCAGAGCCTGTCTCGACACGCTCGACGCCGTTAGCTTCAAACGTGAACTGCGGAGCGCGTGAAGAAGCGATGGTCACGCTGCGCCCGCGACGATCAATAGCGAGAGTAGTCGGTGATTCCAACCGCGCCGTCAGCGAGTCTAGAATCCTCTGCCGATCCCTGTATGGGAGATTGCGGACCGAACTCTCCGCAATATTACGCGCATCATCGCTGCGCGTAGCGTCCAGGCGATAAGTGCCCGTCAGCCAGTTAGAGGCGGTGTTAACCGGCGGATAGTTATTCGACGGGTAGTTGTTCGATGGATAATTGTTCGCCGAATTGTTGCTCGACGGGTATGTCCTATTGTCCCATCGCCACGCGACGCCATAGGTGCGCGCCAGTTCGTTCAAATCGAGGCGTAAGCTCGCCCAATCTTGTTCAGCACGCGCACCTACACGGTTACGCCGCATGAACCTGTCTATCAAGGCCGCTTGATTAAGTACGTTCTGAACGTCTGCCGACACAGACTGGCGACCGTTAAAATGGTCGCGCAAGGTATTCGTCGCGTTCTCAAAATCCCCTACCAGTTGGTTGATGTTGTCTTCCTGTCGCGTACCATCAATGCGGCTCCGGTCGAGCGTCGCATCCAGGGTGCTGCGAAATGTGTTCGTGCGATTCTCTATGCGGCGAATTAACTGCCGCACCTGCTGAGTATTTGGGCCATACGTGCGCCTCTGCGCCTCAGCCGTCATGCTGAGACCGGCGAGCGCCAGGATCAGCGCCACACTAAATATTCTTCTAATTCGATTCATTACCTATCCCTCCACTTTCAAGAGTCACTACCCTTGTTTCTCCAAAATACTGCGCCTGGCACGACTCTTTAATGGCCGTGTCCACGGGCTGTTTCCATTCACGGGGGACAAAGGGGAAATTTCGATACTACTAAGGGAGAGTTAAAAAGGGAGAGGCAAGAAGTGCATCCTCCTATGAGGCGGGTTTCATGCTTCTTATACTACCACACGAGCGCGAAAAACGCGCGCACGCGGAGTCAGGCGGTTGCATGTTGCCATGCCCCGCGAGGAGAGCAACCCGTACAGGTCTGATTCAAACCAGAACTATGGGGTTGCCGCGCGAAAACATCTCGCGCCGTTATTGAATTCTCTGCATCGTCACGGTGACGAGGGGATCGTCACCGCCGGTTCGGTTGTAAGAGACCCAGTATCCGGCTTCAGGGTAACGCACTAACTTGTACATCCCACCGTCGGCTTTGGCCTCGATGTCCAGACCAAGCACAACCTTCGGAAGCGGCGCGTTCTTATCGCCAAGATAATTGACGGAGACCGCCATCACCTTGCCTTTATCGTAAAAGACCTGCGCCGTTTCTTTATCGGAGAAGATGTAGAAGTCTTGAGCATCACTTTTATCCTTTGGATCGCCCAGCTTCTTACGCGCCTCTACCGCATCCATGCCGATGCTCACGCCCTTGTATCCAACATATATCGGCTTGTCCGTCTTCTTCATGCTGCCGCCATTTTGCGCCCTGGCAACCGATGCGCCGCTAATGCAAGCGAGAGTCGCCACCAGGAACGCGATGAAAGCAAGCCTTTGCGGGAGCCGGACAATTCGTACAGAGGTGGGGGACATGATTGCTTCCTCCTTTCGGATCAACCATTCCTCTTGATAAATCAGCGTATTCTAGTCGCAGAGTGGCTTCGGATACAACATCCAATTTACCGGAAGACGAACAAATATTTGTTTGAAACTTCTTCCGGCTAACTCTTCCCGCCTGACTTACAGGCTCCTTATGCTATGCTTCGAGCCGATCTGGAGGAACTATTTTTATGAGCGGCGAAGATGCGAAGGCCACGATTTATCTAGCCGGGGATGAACTATTCGTCGGCGTCAGCCCCAGCGGGCACGCACAGGTGCTCGACACAAACCACGAGCGCAACCAGGCAGCCACGCCTGTCGAACTGCTGCTGATCGCCTTGGGAAGCTGCACGGCGGTGGATGTCGTCTCTATTCTCAGGAAGAAGCGTGAGCAGGTTACGGATTATCGCGTTGAGGTGCGGGGCGAGCGTCGCACAGAACACCCGCGCGCCTTCACAAAGATGGAAGTCCGCCACATTGTGCGTGGTCGCAAAGTCTCGGAGAAAGCTCTAGCTCAGGCCATCGAGCTTTCCGAGACGAAGTATTGCAGCGTCGCAGCTACGCTTCGCCCAACGGTTGAGATCATTTCAAGCTACGAGATTATCGAAGAGGACGCTACGACAGGCTCTTAAATTAAGCTAACTCCTCGCGCCTTCCTTCCGGCCAGGACTGCAAAATCAAGTTATGAGTTCGTCCAGATTGGTGGACGTGAGGGGCGCACTTCCGGCCCAGGTTTCAAACTCGCGTCGAGCTTCAACGGGGGACAGTTAATATGTGGCGCGTATCTCGCTCGATTCTTCGCAGTTCTCTTCTGGCAATTCTCCTACTTGTCATTGGTTCTTCACTATCACTGGTTAATGCTCAGGACAATTTAAGTAAATGGGAAAATTTCGATTTCGCCGCGCGTAGCGTCGAGGTAGCGCAGCTCAAGGAGTTGAATCTAGATGATCTGAAATTCCTGCGCGGGATAGTCTTCGGTCGTCATGGTCGTATCTTCAAAGACGCGGACATACAGAGTTATCTGAAAGAGCGTCGCTGGTACAAACCCGATCCCAGTTTCCAGAACTCCATGCTCAACGCCACAGAACGAAAGAATCTGGACGTAATCCGTGAAGCCGAAGCCACGCAGCATGAGAACATACAACCCGGCGACCTGCGCTTCTATCAGAGCCGCCCTTTCACGACCAAACAACTTGGCGAGCACACGGGCGCGGAGTGGCGCGTGTTGCGGGCGGAGATTGAGGCGATTCACGGCAAGCAGTTCAATGATGAACCCTGGCTTCAACAGTATTTCGAGGAGCGCTACTGGTATGAGCCTAACCCGCAGTACGACCCGAAACTGTTAAGTAATATCGAGCAGAAGAACCTGCAAACGATCATCGCGGCGCAGAAAAAGCAGCGCAACGTCGCAGTCTCGCCCGGCGACATGGAGTTTTTCCAGAACACGCAACTGACAGAAGCGATGCTGAGCGGCGTCGGCCTGCATGAGCTGCGCCTGATGCGTAATGAGTTCTACGCGCGCAGGGGCCGTACTTTCAGCGCGATGTGGCTTCAGCAGTATTTTGACATGCAGCCCTGGTACAGAGCCGCAGAGGAGGGCCAGCAGCCTGCCGAGCTTCCACCGACCGAGAAGCTGAACGTCGAGACAATCGTCAAAGTTGAGCGAAGGCTGCGCGAGGAGTTGAGCACGAAGGCAATCTCGAAACGGATGCTCGAAGGTTTATTCATCGAAGACGCACGCAGGCTGCGCAACGAAATCTATGCACGGCACGGCAAGGTCTTCAAAGATAAAACCATGCAGAGCTACTTTTCGAGCTTCGATTGGTACAAGCCCGACCCGAAGTTCAATGAAAGGTCGCTCAACCCGATAGAGCGACAGAACTACGCTGCCATCTTCGCTTACGAGCGCAAAGCAGACAGCATGGCGAATGCTGTCGAAGGTTGATAAGGCCAACCGCTCGTCTCGCGTGCCGGGACACAAAACAAAACAGAGAGTTCCAATAAGGTCACGATACTCCACATGTCGTGGCCTTATTTGCTAAACTCACAGCAAGGTTGAAGACAACGAGTTAAATTTTATTGGCGTCTGAGTAAGAGTTTTACTATGACTTCTATCATTCTATTAATTCTCGCCTGGTCGTTCACCGCTGTTTCTATCTTCGCACCCGTCAACGCCCGGCGAGATGTTGGAGCAATAGCCTCTCCTTCATCATTTTTTCAACTTCAAGATAGCGAGTTGAGCACAGTGCGCCGACTTGACCGTGAAGGTCGGACTGCGGACGGCTTGCTTCCACAGTTGACTCCGGCAGAGCATCTACGGCGCGCGGGCGTTTATCTAACCAACCGCGCTTTTGCAGAAGCACGCGAGCATTTCCAGGCGCTCATCGAACGTTACCCGAACGACGTGAACGTCCCGGCAGCGCTCTACGGAACGGGCCGCTCATATTTTCAAGTGAAGTCCTATGATGAGTCTCTACCTTTCTACGAGCGGCTCGCGCGAGACTACGCACAGACGAAGGAAGGGCGTGAAGGTCTGTACTCTCTGGCTTCCGCGTTGTTGCGTCTGGGGCGTGCAGATGAGGCAGCGACGCGCTACCGTGAGTACACCGAACGCTACCCTGCGGGCGAGCGCATCGAGTTCGCTTACCTGAACGTGATAGACAGCCTGCGTGAAGCCGGACACCCGCAGGAAGCCATCACATGGATCACGCGCACGCGGGAGAAATTTGCCGGAACGCCTACGGCGACGAACGCGCTCTTCGCTCGCCTACGGCTCGACGTGGCAGGCGGCGATTGGCAACATGCTATCAAGACGGCTGACGAATTACGCGCCGCCGCGTTCTCAAGCAAGGTGATGACGAGCCTGGACGAAGTGGGATACCTCGAGGCTTACAGTTTGGAGCGCGCCGGGAGAATCGAGGAAGCGACAAACGCTTACCTCTCAATTCCAGATAGAGTTGATTCCTACTATGGTTGGCTGGCGACCACAAGACTCCTTGCGCTCGACAATGCTGCGATGCGGCCTGTGGTGAATGCTCGCGCCGCAAGCATCAATGCTCAGATCAAGTCAGCGGCGAGTCTCTACCCAGCGCCTTACCGCGAGGCTATCGTGCGTGAAGCGAGCCGTCGCAAAGTTGACCCGCGTCTCGTGCTGGCGATTATGCGGCAGGAGAGCGGCTTTCGTCCGCGCGCCAAGTCTATGGCCGCCGCGCGTGGTCTCCTGCAACTGACGATTGATACCGCAACCAAGTACGCAGCACACGTCGGGCTAAACAATCTGCGTGATGAAGACCTCTATCGCCCGGAGACATCCATCCTGCTCGGCTCCGTCTATCTCTCAGAGCTTTCCCGGCAGTTTCCTGATTTGCCGGAGGCTGTCGCAGCTTCCTACAACGGCGGCGAAGACAACGCCGCGCGCTGGGTCAAACGCGCAAGGCAGCGCGATCCAGGTGTCTTCACAGCGGAAGTCGGCTTTGATGAAACCAAGAGCTACGTTTACAAAGTGATGGCGAACTACCGCGCCTACAAGCAGCTTTACACAGCAGACCTGCTCAGACGTTGATGCTTGAGATGAAAGATTGAAGCCATCAATATCTCTGTAACCTGGAATGCGTCTGACTGTTCTGCATAACCCTCTGTCCGCTAACCCAACTTTCTTCTTCAGGAGATATAACCTGCTTTTTCCCCATAAACTCTACAGGCGCTATCGCTCCCATCACGACAGGTTCCGGCAGTTTCTCGTTAACGTTAATCATCTGGCCCTGTATAGCAGCCGGAACCAGAGGCCACTCCCGCAATCCTACAACCGCGAAGAGACCCGCCAGGAAACTCAAGACTGCGGAGATAGAAGCGCGAGCAACCCGTGACAATCGTCGTTTGAGCGCACGCAATCCGACAGGACAATTCTTAGTCAGAATTTTTCCGTCAGCCCTGCGATAGTATCGGATGCAGAGTCGCCCCTCAGTCTGAGCGACGAGATGCTCTGCTTCTCTCTTCGTCATTCCCGACAGATTGTAGACGTTCAGGCTGCACTGTCCGCAGAAGCGCACCTGTTCGTTTCCAATCATGTTATCCCAGCCAACGTTGCACGGCGCAGCGACCGTGACATGATCGAGCGGGCTTGTGCGTTTACTCATGGCGTGCCTCCATCCGAAGCTCTGCGAGCAGGTTTAGCTATCCAACGAGAGACAAGTAATTAGACCCGAAGGCAATCAAGATTGTTCAAGCAATTAAATCTGCTTGGAGCTTACGGCTCAGGACTGTAGGCGCGATCCTCAAAGCCGGTTGAACGCTCGCGTCGTCTGAGCGTATCAGGTCTCGGATACGGTCTTGGAATTATTCCCAGACGTACCAGCGCGTCGTGGTATTCATAACGAATCGTCACTTCCCCGGCGGGGCGCGATTGCAAATCCAGGTTAATCCAGCGCACATCGTTTCTGACGTTGCGCCCGATACCCGTCGCAGCATAATCGTCGTCCGGCCTCGGAGCGGCGTCTGCGCTCTTTGACTGCGCGCCCGCCCCTTCACGCCCATTCGACGACGGCGCTTCGGATTTATTCCTGCTCTCGTTGCGATCAATCCCATCATCTTCATAAGGACGCGGCGGCGGCGGCTGAACGATAACGACCGGCTCGCGTTCGCGGAAGAAGACTGCGGAGATGACGCCCAGGTTTGCCGTCTGCCCCAGCTTCGCGCCGTAGGAGTCGCGCTCGGTCGTGAAGTAGAAGCGGCGAGCGCGTGATGAACTCATCTGCCAACCGCTGATTGTGATCGTCTGGTAAGGCTCAATCACCCACTTGCTCGCTTCCCAGGCCGACGAGCGGCGCGCGTCAATCGAATTCATCCCGTCAACGGAGAGAGCCACCGCAACGCGCTGGCCGAGCGGATTCCTGATCCGAAGCTCATACTCCGCCCCGTCCAGGGCTTCAACATAATGACGCCCACGCGCGGCATACTCTTCGAGCGGGTAGCCGTTCACCAGCACCTCGACTTCAAACCCATTGGTCGCTACTACCGGCGGCTCCGGCTCAGGCTCCGGCACGCTGACCGCTTGATGAGCGTTCGCCAGTATTCCTCCCGTTGATGTGATAAACGTTCCCGCTAGTGCCAGGACGACGATGGCGGCGCAGATGAGCGGCATGATTGCTTTTTTCATTTCTCCCTCCTCTTTTCAAGTAATTCAAAAGTCGGCACACTCGGTGAACGTTTTACAGGGCTTTTTCTTGCGGGAAGCTTCCGGTGAGGCATCCGGCTTGAGCCTCAAGCAGCGCAAACGGGCTGTCTCTCAAAGCCCCTCTTGTGATATAGATTAGGCAGGGCCTGTAGTTCAATCAAACCTGTTTTCCGGCAAGATCGCTTAAAATCTCAGCGTTCCTCCTCAAACAAACAGACGCTGGTGGCTCTTTTTAGTGGAAAGTAAACCTTGAGAGGTAGAGGGCAAGACTGACGAATGACACAGACCTTAGCGACGAGAAGCGCGACAGAAGCGCGGGCAGGCTCGTTTTATGACCGGATCGCCGGCCTTTATAACCTGACATTCAAATTCAACGGCTACGGGCGTTCCCTGCATCATTATCTACGCACTCATCCGATTCCACTGTCCCGCAACGCAAAAATTCTAGACGCCGGATGCGGAACCGGCCTGCTCACGGTTGCGCTCTTGAAAGCTCTGGACCTTCCCGTCAGGATTACCGCCATTGACCTTTCCGGCTCATCAATCGAAACTGCGCGGAAGATTGTGGACGAGAAAGCCGGGCGCGCCGACAAAGTTTGCTTCACACAGGCAAACGTTCTGGCGCTGCCGTTCACCGACAACTCATTTGATTTCGTGGTGACGAGCGGCGTGCTTGAATACGTGCCGCTGCGCGAAGGCTTGGGCGAACTTGCGCGGGTGCTGAAACCCAGGGGCTACATACTTCATCTACCGGTCAGGCCATCACCCGTGAGCAAGATGCTTGAAGTCATGTTCAGGTTCAAGGCTCATCCCCCGCGCGAAGTCGCCGAAAACACCAAACGCTATTTTCGCGTCGTCAAGCACTACCGCTTCCCACCACTGCACCCGATTGGCTGGTCGAAGACGGCTGTGCTGGCTCAGAAAAAATGAAGCGATTGCCTCGCATTATTTAACCGGAACGAGTCTCAAAATCCTGTCATCATCATCCGTTGGTGAGCCGCGCCCGTCGCGGTTCGACGTGGAGAAATAGATCGCGCCGTCCGGCCCTTCGGCGACATCGCGTATGCGCCCGTACTGTTTTTCAAGCAGACGCTCCTGGCTCACAACACGTTTGCCATCAAGCACGACACGAATGATCGTCTGCCCGCGCAGACAACCGAAGAAGAAGTTGCCGCGAAACTGCGGAAACTTAGAGCCGCGATAGAATGTGCCGCTCGCGGGAGCGACCGCAGGCGTGTATTCCAAGAGCGGCGACTCAAGCCCTTCGCGCGACTGCGTGTGGTGGATAATCGGCCAGCCGTAGTTCTTCCCCTTCTCTATAATGTTGACCTCATCGCCGCCGCCGGGAGCATCGCCGCCCGATGGGCCGTGTTCTGTCTCGAACATAATATTCGTGCCCGGCTGCCAGTCTATTCCTTGCGGGTTGCGATTGCCGTAAACCCAAATTTCCGGTCGAGCATCCTTTTGGCCGACGAAAGGATTATCGGGAGGGATAGTCCCGTCGTCGTTCAAGCGCAGAATTTTGCCTCCGAGCGAATCGAGTCTCTGAGCAATCTCTTTTTGAGTCGCCTCGCCCGTCGTGATGTAGAGTTTGCCATCCGGCCCGAAGCGCAAGCGACATCCGGCGTGAAACTGTGCCGCCGGAATGTCCTCGATAATCAACTTCCGGTCGGCAAGCCCAGCGCCCGTCTCACGGTAACGCACGATGCGATCACGTTGACCATCCACGCCATTGTAAGCGTAGGCCAGATAGATAAAGTGGTTCGACGCAAACTGCGGGTGAAGCGTCATCCCCATCAAGCCGCTCTCGCTTCTAGCCTCGACATCAGAGATGGTGGCGAGCGGCTCAGGACGAAGACGCCCGTTCTCTATCACGCGCACACGTCCCGGTCGCTCAGTGAAAAAAACGCGGCCATCAGGCGCAAAGACGATTGACCAGGGAACTTGAAGATTGCTCGCAACGGTCTCGACGCGAAACTGCACCGCACCGTCCGCTGTGCCCGCAACTTCGCCCGCGCCCTTTCCCTTCGGCGCTTGAGCGCAAGCCAAAGCAAAACTAAAAACGATTACTGAATAGAGAATACGCTTCATCTCTAATTTTCCCCTTGCTGATTTTTTACTCTAACAACAAAAGGCGGCGCTTCCTTAAATCCCGCCGCCCTCAAAAAAACATCTCAAGTTCCCTGCTCTATTAGACGCAGCTCAATGCGAAATGTATTCATGCAAAAGTTTCAACTCATCGCCCTGCTCGCTCACCTCGACGCGCAGGATGTCGCGCATCGAGAGCATTCCGACCCAGCGTTCGCCTTCGACAACCGGCAGATGGCGACGGCCAATGAGTTCCATTCGCTCCAGCGCCTCATGCGGAGTGTCCTTAGTCTCGATCACTGCCTTCAACTCGCCCATCACCTCTTTGACCGTCAGATTCTTAGGGTCTAGACACGGGAGGACGATGCTGTTTAGCAGGTCGCGTTCGGTTAAGATTCCAAGCAGGCGACCGTCGCGGTCGAGCACGCAGACGCCGCCAACCCTGCGCTTCGCCATATACTCTGCCGCTTCCAGCACGCTTACATCATCACGCACAGAATACGGCTCACGCTCGCGTATCACATCCCTGATGGTAATCATGGCCTGTCCTCCCGAAATGTTTTGAAAGAGCGTGCGGCCATTATAAAGCAAGCGGTCTTTTCCTGTCTTTACTCAAACAATGAGCTTTGTGCCGATGGCCTGCGAAATGTGCTACGGCGCGGCTCTCGCTCATACACCCTGCGCTCCTGGCTATTAAAACCCAGCCGCTTGCAGTAGAGACGAAAAAGATTCTCCTGCGCCTGCCAGTATTCACCCTTGCCACGCATGCGCTCTCCAAACTCGCTTGAGTTGAGACGACCATCGCGCGCCTCGCGTATGCGGTTAAGCACGCGCTGCGCTTTCAATGGCAACTTCTCGCGCAACCGTAGCTCGAAATAGTCTGCGACGCTTCCAGGCAATCTCAGCATCGTCATAAAAGCCTGCCTTGCGCCAGCCTCTTTTGCGCGCTTGAGCAGTTCAGGGATGTCAACACTCAAGCCCGGAATCACAGGCGCGATCCCGATGCCGACTTCGATGCCAGCCTCCGCCAGTTCCCTCATCGCCTTGAAGCGCGCATCCGGCGAAGGCGCAAACGGCTCGACAGCGCGCGCAGTTTCGTAATCAGCAAACGGAATCGTGAAGTAGACGGAGACGGACGCCTCGCGCGCTAATTCCACGAGCACATCTATGTCCCTGCGTATGAGCGCGGACTTGGTAACGATGCTGATGGGATTGCGAAACTCAAGGCAGACTTCAAGGCAGCGGCGCGTCAACTTGTAATGCGCTTCGAGCGGAACGTATGGGTCTGACGTGAAGGAGAAGACGAGCGCGTCGCCCCGCCAGCTACGCCGCATAAACTCCTCGCGCAATAGCTCCGCCGCCCTGACCTTCACGACGATCTTGCGCTCGAAGTCCGTACCCGCGCCGTAACCTAAATATTCGTGCGTCGGGCGGCTGAAACAATACGTGCAGGCGTGCGCGCAGCCGCGATAGCAGTTGACGGAATAATCGAAGCCGACATCGGGGCTGTTGTTGTGCGTGATGATCGAGCGCGTCTCGGTCTCCTCGAAGACTTCAACGCGCGCTTCAGGCGGCTCGCCTAGCCATTCGACCGTGTGCGTGAGCCAGGGATTGGGCGGGTTTTCGATGTAACGCATGTAAATTGGTCGGGAGCATCATAGATTGATTATTTTATTGCCTAGTAGAGCAATAAAAGTACAGCAGGCTTTGCACAAAAAGTCATCCATAATTAAGATTTTTCGTCCAGCGGTGGGTAGAACTAAACTCAAATTAAATTGTTTTTGAAGAGGAACTCTCTACCCTTTTGGGTAAGTTGATATTCACCTTCTGAAATATATGTACCGTCATAGTAGATGTATTCTTTTTCAGACAATAAGTGTAAGAAATAATCAAGGCGCGTTTGGTTCAATTTTAAGCCAATTAACATGCTGTCTTTAAAGTTGATGGTGTCCTCGCTGGCAAGGTAAGCGAGTATTTTAATTTCCGTCTCGTGGAAGTCATCTGTATGCGTGAGACTTTGTATCTCTTCTTTGAGCTTTTTGTTCTCAGCTTGAAACTTGCGGTTATCATCTTTAAGCGTCGCGTTCTCATCTTTCAACGCCGCTATCTCCTGCTCAAACGTCGTTATCTTCTCTTTAAGAACGGCAGAGAGTGGAACTTCTTTAAGAAGGTCAAAAAGTATGCCCATTTTTGGATACCTTATTCGCTTTGGTTGTTGAGAGAAAGTATGACCACGCTTCATCTTCCTCCGGCCTATTCCAATCTTCAGCAAGAGATTGTTCGCTCAACAGAGTTGTCTCCGGGACTTTGGTGGCAGGTTCGTCTTCAAGGATCGTGACGAGTGCGCGACGTGATTCTTTAAGCTGGATGGGTTCCAGCAAGAGAACCTTGCCATCGGGTTCAATGATAGCTTCAACGGTTTGAATCATAAGTCATCCTCACCCTACATTCTGCTTCCATTGTCTATAACAGGCAAGCCTCTAATTTATACTGTACCGCGTGGCAACACGGACTCGATGCTATGGAACATCACAAAGACCTGATCCTGTTCGCCATCCTCGCCTTTGATCGAGAGCGCGACGTAATCGTTGGCGATGTCAATCACGGTTCCTTCATAGAGGCCGCCGGAGATGGTCTTGATGTCAATGGCCTGGCCTCTGTAGCGTCTCAGCAGATTCTCGACGTGCTGCATCCCCATCTCATTCGCCCTCCTTCAACTTTTCTTCATCTGTCCATGTGACGAAAAAGAACCTGTACTTGTCCGGGTCTTCGATTGTGATGAAGCGTCCTCCCCATCCTTCGTCCACAGGCGGCGAGGTAAACACCCCGCGCTCCTTCAACTGTTCGTAATAAGCGTCAACGTCCGCGACCCCGAGAAAGAAGTGCGCCCCGCGCCCGCGCCTGAGCATCGTTTCCAGTTGCTGCACCAGCGTGACACGCAGGCGTCCGGCGCGCAACGTCGCCATCGGCGGCTCAGATTCAGGAGCGTTGGTCTCAATCTCGAAGCCAAGCTGCTCGTGATAGAACGCGACGGATTCCAGCAAGCTGTTGATTTCCAGAAAAAGCAGGTCGAGTCCTGTAAAAACCATTCGCGTATACTTTATCCTTTTGCTCGTCTAACTGAGAACAAGGTAAATTCCGTAGCCGCCGCCAAGCACCACAGCCCAGAATCCTACTTCGAGCGTGACACCAAACCACCCGCTGGAAACCGCGTGCTCATCCCCCACCCTCTGCATCGCCGCATGAGCCATCAACACTCCGACGATAATCAGGAACACAGCCAAAATTGCGAGCGGCCAGAGAAACCATATCCATTGAAACCTGACGAGCAACACGAGCGCCAGCCCCGAAGCGATAAACAGAATCGCTCCGACCCATTGCCCTGTGAAGACGCTGACCTGCGCCGGAGGCGATGTGTGCGGCGGAGAAACGAATGCGTCGGCAGGTTTGAGCCGCTCTACATCATAAGCCTGCCGCGTTGTTTCATCCCGCAATACGCCGTAAGCCTCATTGAGCGACTTCATCTCCTCTTCGTTGCCGCCGCGATCAGGGTGATGTTGCACAGCCAGTCGTTTATAAAGACGCTCGATGTCGCCTTGCGAGGCTTCTTCGTCTGCGCCCAGAATAGAGTAATAATCTTTGCTCGAATCGAACTGGCTCATTCCGGCTTGCGATTGTAGATTTGCGATTTTAGATTTGCAATCAAATTGGAAAGATGAATTTGCCACAGAGACACGGAGGCACAGAGAAACGATGAACGCGAAATGCTGAACGCAGAGGTAAGGACAAAGCCTTTCAGTTTATCGTTCATTGTTCATTGTTTCCCTTCTCTCTGTGTCTCTGTGACTCTGTGGCTACTTTTCGGTTGCGTTCTCAGATTCGCGCGGGGCTTGTGTTACTCTTACGCTCAAAGGTAGGGGAAAGTAGTGGCGCAGGCATTCAATCCAGGCGACGATCTTATTTTCCAACTTGAAAGTGGCTTCGGCTTGCTGCGCGTGCTGGCTGTCGAAGAGCGCGAAGGTGAAGGAATGGTCTGGCACTTGCTCGCGTATGAGGAACTGTTCCCGGATGTTGAGACAGCGGAAGCAGCACTGGGCGCGCACGGTTCACTGCACGTGCGAAAGGCACACATGGCCTTGACTGACAGAGCGTTTGAGCGAACGCCTGCGGCGCGGCTTGGGAATCGTCCTGTGATGGATGAAGAGTTGGCGGGTTATCGCGCGTGGCTTGAAGAGGAAGGCGCTGTCTCGGATCGCTCTGCGCTGCTGATGCTGGGCCTTCGCTGATTTTTGAATCCAAGAGGAAAAGGCTTCAATGACGAACAGGAAAAACTTGCCGACAATTATCTTGCGCCAAACGCTCCTCCTCGCGCTTTTGCTTCTCAACTCCTTCACGCTCACACTGGCCGAGCGCCACGAGCGCGTTGTTGACTCCTGGCGTCCCACTCATTACAACGTCACACTCACACTCAACGATCAGCTCACTGAAATCACCAGAGCGCAAACGGAAATCTACATCACCATCTTGAAGGGGCCGCTCGGCACGCTCGATCTTGATTTCGGCGAGATGCCGGTTGATTCCGTCATGGTCAGAAATTCGCCCGCGCGTTTCGAGCAGCAAAGCGGCCATCTCAACGTTCAACTACCCGTGCCTGCAAACAGGAACGAACGATTAACTGTCATCGTCAACTATCACGGACACCCTAAAGACGGGTTGATCCTGACGGCTGATAAAGCCGGCAAGCCATCGGCCACAGGCGATAACTGGCCCGACCGCGTTCACAACTGGATTCCATGTCTTGACCACCCCTCGGCGAAAGCAACGGTCAGTTTCAACGTCACAGCGCCTGCGCGCGAGACAGTGGTCGCCAACGGCCAACTGGCAGCGACGCGCACCAACGCCGACACCACGCGCACCTGGACATACACCGAAGCGCGACCCATTCCACCTTATTGCATGATTATCGCCGTCGGCGAATACGCGCAATCGCAGCCGTCAACGCTAACAGTTACTCCGCTCCAATATTATGTTCCGCTGACGGATCGGGACTACGCCGTGCAGGGTTTCAGCGCCGCGCCTTTATCCCTCTCGCTCTTCAGCGAGGAAGTTGCGCCCTATCCTTACGAGAAACTGGCATTGATCGTTGGCGCGACGCGCTTCGGCGGGATGGAAAACTCAAGCGCGATTGTCTTCGCCAGCAATCTCTTCGACGCACGCACAGAAGCTCAACCCGCGAGCCTTAGATTCAATATTCGGCGCGGGATTGTCGAGACAACCGCGCATGAAATCGCGCACCAGTGGTTCGGCGATTCCGTCTCAATCAGCACCTGGTCTGACCTCTGGTTGAGCGAAGGCTTCGCCACGTACTTCGCCGGACTTTTCGTTGAACGCTACGAAGGCAAAGACGCTTTTCGTGAGTACATGAAGCGCGCAGCCGACCAGTATTTTGCATACGAGCGCGAGCGCAACGCGCCGATTTACGACACGGAGACAGAGGACCTCTTCAAGCTGCTCAACAGGAATAACTACGAGAAGGGAGCCTGGGTGTTGCACATGCTGCGCGGCGCTCTGGGCGATACAGCTTTCTTCAAAGGCATACGCGCCTACTATCATGCTCACGAAAATGGAACCGCCACGACCGAAGATTTACGCATTGCGCTTGAGAAAGCATCCGGGATAGATTTGAAAGAATTCTTCGCGCGCTGGGTTTATGCGAGCGGTCATCCGCGTTATGAAGTAGCGTGGACATGGCAGAGCATCAAGGCCAAGCGCGGAGTGCTCACGATTCAGCTTCGACAAACACAAACGGACGCGCCGTTTCTTACTCCGCTGCCCGTTGAGATCATCACCTCTGAGGGCGTTCAACACACTATGCTTAAGCCCAGCGGCAAAGAGACAACCACTCGCATACCGCTTACGAGTCAACCGACGGATGTGCGTATAGACCCTGATGAGATTATTCTGAAGGAGCTTGTCGTCAAGAATTCTCGTTGATAAACGCGAGCAGATAAAAGCGACAGAATTCTCAGCCCCGCGAGGGGCGACATACCAGTAGCCCACGGCATCAGCCATGGGTATAAGCATTGAATAAATGAGTAAGCCCCGGCAGGGGCGGCATAGTATGCCGCCCCTGCCGGGGCTTGAAAAACATTCTAACTTCTTAACCCAGGGCTGACGCCCTGGGCTACTATCATATCGCCCCTGACGGGGCTAAAACCAGGCCGACTCTTATATCGAACTCACATTATCTCTTATCTCAAACTAGCTTTTGGTTAGCCGTCGCAAGCTCTATAGCACAATCAAGCACAGACTCTCCCGTTCGATTCACCAAACCCATCTCGTAAGCTTCGTTGCTTGTCACATGCTTCGCACTTGCGAACATTTCCAACGCCCGCGCCGTGCCGATGAGACGCGGCAGACGTTGTGTTCCTCCCCAGCCTGTGATGATGCCGAGGCGCGCGCCCGGATGCGCGAAGATAGCACCGGGCGAAGCGCAGCGAAGATCACAAGCGAGCGCCAGATCAAGTCCGCCGCCCATGCAGTAGCCGTTGATCGCAGCGATGGTGAGTTGCTTTGCGTCAGCAATTTTCTGAAAAAGGCGCTGGCCGCGCTTTGCGAACTCCCCGGCGGTCGCAGGTGTGAGCGCGCGTAGCTCGCGTATGTCTGCGCCGGAAGCGAAGACATCGCTCGTGCCTGTAAAGATGATCGCATTGATGTCTGTGCGTGCGATTAGAGATGAGACAACCGCATCCAATTCTTTAAGCGTTGCGACGGAAAGTGAGTTGCGCTCTGCGGGACGGTTGATGCGTAGAATAGCAAAAGCGGAGTGTGCCTCGACGATAACGGCACGTTGAATGGTCTCTTTATCTTCCTCTGTCATTCGCGTGGATGGACGTTCGCGCGCAGAAACTTAACTATATCTTCGGTGGAAGTCCCCGGCAGAAATACCTCCGCGATGCCTTGCTCCTTGAGACGCACAATGTCCTCCTGTGGAACGATGCCGCCGACAAGAACCAGGCAATCGTCCAACCCCTTTTCCCGCAGGAGCGAGACGATGCGCGGGCAGAGCGTGTTGTGCGCGCCGCTCAGGATTGAGACGCCGACCGCATCAACGTCTTCCTGCAATGCGGCGGCGGCAATCATCTCCGGCGTTTGACGTAAGCCCGTGTAGATAACTTCCATCCCGGCATCGCGTAAAGCGCGTGCAATCACTTTAGCGCCCCGGTCATGACCATCAAGACCCGGCTTAGCCACAAGCACTCTGATTTTCCTATCGTTCATAGTTCAAACGCTACGAAACAAATCTTCCTAATAAGCCTTCGGGCTTGATAAATGAGCGAAGCTCAGCGTAACTGAGAAAATATTTTCCATCAGGTTCGAGCGCCTGGGCTACATGAGGAAAGCCCGCATCGTACAAGAAGGTGATGCCCTTGTCGCTCACAGAAAAATTGTCAAGGTCTTTAACCTGAAACTTCAACGCATCAAACATCTCTTGAATATTTTTCTTCTCGTCAGTAGTGATGTCTCCACGCTGTACGGCTTCCTTGAAAATTTGATTTTTCTCAGCCTGTAGCTTCCTGTCAACCATCTCCGCCAGGGTTCGCAGAGTAGCAGGTTTGAAGACATCTCTCGATTTTATCAGCGTGCCCGTCTTAAGATTGATAGCAAAGTTTTTGGTCTGAGAGTCAGGGTAAGCCGCCTGACCGCTTTGCGTGAACGTAATATCAAGTATGAAATTCTTGTTGTAGTTTACTTGATAATCAAATTCATCCAGCCAGGCATCTGCTCTGTACTCCGCTAGCGAAGTGTCGAAGATATTTTTAATCTGGAGCAGCGAACGAACTCTGTTCAGGACGGCTGGATTCTTCAGGCCGCTTTTGATTACGGGATAATTGACAGTTGCTGTTTTACGGTCAGGAAACTGCCTGGCGAGCCTTCCTTTGCGGACGAGAACAATTTTTTTCTTTTCGATAATGACTCTATCTTCAGATGTGAAGGTAGTGGTTGCAGCAACCCTTGCTGCGTTACCAGAGAAGATAAAGAGCAACGAACATAATATTGTCAGAGAGCGCATTTTCTTCCTTATTTTTATCGCGTAGAGTTGAGCAAGACTGGCTATCGTTAAAAAGCTGGCTCTTCGTATAAACCGTAAACATCTCTCAGTGCGTCGCAGATTTCGCCGAGCGTGGCGTAAGCACGCACGGCTTCGATGGTCGCAGGCATTGTGTTCTCGTTTGCGCGCGCGGCTTGCCTGACCTTTTCCAGTGAGTTGGCGACTGCGCCTTTGTCACGCCTCGCGCGCGTCTGTTGCAGTCTCTCAACTTGATGGTCGCGCACCCCCTCGTCAATGACCAGGGTCGTGATTTCAGCGTCGCCCCCTTCCATCTGATACTTGTTGACGCCGACAATCGTTTGCTCGCCGCGCTCGACTGCCTTTTGATACTGATAAGCCGACTCTTGAATCTCGCGCTGCGGGAAACCTTTTTCGACCGCCTCAACCATCCCGCCCATCGCGTCAATCTTCCTGAAATAGTCTAACGCGCCGTCTTCCATCTTCTTCGTCAGGGCTTCGAGGAAGTATGAGCCGCCGAGCGGGTCAATCGTGTTCACCACGCCCGTCTCTTCGGCGATGATCTGTTGCGTGCGAAGCGCAATCAAAGCCGAGCGGTCGGTCGGCAGCGCCAGTGCTTCGTCGTAAGAGTCTGTGTGCAAGCTATTCGTTCCGCCAAGCACGCCCGCGAGCGCCTGTATGGCGACGCGAACAATGTTGTTCAGCGGTTGCTGAACGGTCAGCGAGACGCCTGCCGTTTGCGTGTGAAACCTGAGTTGCAGCGTCCTTTCGCTCTTTGCATTAAATCGTTCTTGCATCACGCGCGCCCAGATGCGACGTGCCGCACGGTACTTGGCAATCTCTTCAAAGAAATCGTTGTGCGCGTTGAAGAAGAAAGAGATTCGCGGCACGAACTCATCCACGTTGAGGCCAGCCCGGACACCCCACTCAACATACTCAATGCCGTCGCGTAAGGTGAAAGCAAGTTCCTGTAAAGCTGTCGCGCCAGCCTCGCGTATGTGATAGCCGCTGACGGAAATCGGATTGTAGCGAGGCACATATTGGGTGCAGAACTCAAACGTGTCTGTCACAAGCTTCATCGCAGGTCGAATCGGATAAATCCATTCCTTCTGCGCGATGTATTCCTTCAAAATATCATTCTGAAGCGTGCCGGAAATCTTCTTCCAGTCAGTGCCCTGCTTTTCGGCAACGACCAGGTACATCGCCAGGAGGACTGAAGCGGGCGCGTTGATCGTCTGGGAAACTGTGACCTCTTCAAGTGGTATGCCGTCAAATAGGACTTCCATGTCGGCGAGAGAAGAAACGGCGACGCCACATTTACCGACCTCGCCTTCCGACAAAGGAGAGTCTGAGTCGTAGCCCATCAGCGTCGGCAGGTCATAAGCGACAGACAGGCCCGTCTGGCCTTGTGTTGTCAGGTATTTGAAACGCGCGTTGGTCTCTTCCGGCGTGCCGAAACCTGCGAACTGGCGCATCGTCCAGAGCTTGCCGCGATAACCAGTCGGATGAATACCGCGCGTGTAGGGAAACTCGCCAGGGAAAGAGATGTCATGCTCGAAATCAATATCGGCGGTGTCGGCAGGAGTGTAAAGACGATTCACTTCTTCAAGTGAGACGGTTTCAAAACGCTTCTTTCTTTCAGGGCGCTTGTTTAGAACCGGAGCAAGGGTGTCTCGTTCCCATTGTTCGACTGCTGATTGTTCCTGCGATGTGATCTCTTTAGTTTCAGGCATAACTCTAATCAGTTTTTTCTACAGCGTCCTCTCGAATCACCAATCATATTAGTAACATTAGCTGAGAAACAATAAGAATTTGATATTAGTTGACGGTTACACAGAGTGTCAACTATGTGTACTTGCGTGGGAAGCGTATGGTTCCGACCAGAGAGGGGTGCGCGACTCAGTTTATTATAACTGAGTCGCGCAATCATCGGGCAGGCGACCTTGATGCGTGGAAGCGGAGCGGGGTCAAGCGGAAAGTGACAAGGCGGGTATCCACATCCAACAGCTTAAATTTTTTATGAGTGCGAGCTTCATTCCTATTCAATCGGCACTATGATCTCATTCGCGCGTACCATCTTGAGTCGTTCGCGTGCAGCCGACTCAATGGAGCGCGGGTCGCTATGCAAGCGCCGCACTTCCGATGACAGCGAGGCGTTGCTATTGCGCAAGGTTTCGACTTCGGAGTTAATCCTTTCGTACTGCTGCGATGCTGCACTCTTCTCCGCGTGTGTGCGCATCGTGACTGTTACGCAGAGAGCGAATGTCGCAAGAATAATTGTGACGAAAACGACCCACGAAGGTATCAAGCCACCACGGCGGCGAATCTCAGTGCGTGTGCCAATAATCTCGCGTGAAAGATCACGCGCCGGAGAAGCGAGCGAGGGAAGAGCGCGCGTTGCGACACGTTGTGCGCGAAGACGATTGTCAACCCAATAAGTATTTGCGGCCTTGTTCAAGGAACACCTCCAAGTCGTTGTTTGATTCAGTCTCAGCGTAAACACGTGCTAGTGACTCAGTACGCGACGGGTGTACCGAATGCCACGAGCCGTTTCAAAAGTAAACTTCATCCCATCCATGCGGTTTGTCCGCCTTGTGCAGCGACCGCCAATCGCCGTAAGCTCCTGTTTTAATTTCTCAAGGAGGTTAGCCGTGATATGCGGCACCAAACGCACACCAATTTTGCAGGATTCAAGGCGACCCGAACGCCTAGACACAGATACAAGCTGTTCGCTCAAGCTCGCCCCACGCGCCGCAACTGCCTGCGTTGGGAGCAGACACGTAAGGATGCCATCTTTCTACGGATAGTGACCCTTGGCCGACAACCCCGTAAACTCTTCGCCACCCAGGATGATTTTGTCTTCATTGATTAGTTCTCCGAATGAATTTGAAACAGACTAGCGTTTCATCAAGTGATGGCTCACTAGCCTCCGCTCTGATGGTATGCCAGCTTGGAGCGCCAAATCCTATTACCGTCTTCTTTAGTCAGGGTCTGATTGGTGCTGTTTTCGGCTCGAATCCCAAGATAGTGGGTAAGCCAATGTTCAAGACCCCAAGGTAATGTGCTCTGATATCAACTCAATACTTTGCCAGTCAACCACTTAGCGGCAAAGTGGCGGGACTGTAGCATGCACCCATTATGCTGTAAAGATATTTCTTTACAACCACTTCGAGGGCTAAGTTCAACATTTACTTGAAGTAAGCGCACATAAGCACCCGGTGTGGCGAACGGCTGGCGAACGGAAATCCGCGAAAGGGGCGCTCTCTCTTAATACCTAAGAGGGTCTAGGGGATAAGGCACTTAAAAGACTTGCACAGGTGTGGAAAAGGATGTGGACAGGGGTATCTTTACTTCCATTCTATAATTTCTGTGACAACCTTTTGAGCCATAAGCCCAAACGGGTTTAATTATGTTGACAGGATTCAGGTATGTGAATAGACTATTGTTTATCAGGTTGAATCACCTCACGCGGTTCGGCCATTTATAGCTACCCAGCGAAATTTTCGCTGCTTAACCTTGCCCTAGTTTTCTCATTTCTCAGTAGGCCGCGTGCGCGTTTTCATAATCGTCATGTGGCCGATAACCAATAGATTGTAAGCGATAAGGTCAATGTATCCATCCAATTATTTGCCAGATGAGCCGCCCACACCATTACAACTACCTTTAGCATCAATGGTACGTACGTTGTGCCAAGCAGCGATAGGAGGTTCTGATCAGCTGTACGAAGTCATGCTCAAACTGACATTAATGATTGATGCAACTGCCCACACCTATGGCCTTGCGACGTGGACACAAAAAATTGGCGAGAAGCCTCGTTTGAAGTGGGTTGAAGGACTAGAGCAAGATGAGATTGACGAAGCAGAGAATGTGGTAGCCAATGCCTTCTCTGCGATGAAGGGGGCGCAGGAGATCAGGGCGGATGATTCACATGTTTGTATGGTGCTGACAGCCATGAGTTTCAATCGTGAAGGGGCAGCTATATATGGTCGTTGTGTTCGCCCGCTGACAGAAAAACAGGCTAAAGAGCTCAGGTTGCTTTTAGATGTCGCACAATTGGCACACGCTCACGTAGCTTTGCTAGGTGATCATCAACAACATTTCAACACTCAACCGCTCCCTACGGTAGTAAACGCTACGCTCCCCGGTATGGTTTTTGTCAGCAGTGAAATGGCTGCGGTTGCGCGTGCAGTAGAGAGAATCAAAGATTCCGAGTCAACTGTGCTGATTACAGGTGAGTCGGGTACAGGTAAAGAACTTGTTGCGCGAGCGGTTCACCGATTGAGCAAGCGCTGTCATGGCGAATTTATTGCCTTCAACTGTACAGCAGCGCCAGCAGATTTAATTGAAAGCATGCTCTTCGGTCATCGTAAGGGTGCATTTACTGGTGCTCATGCAGACTACGAAGGGATGATTCGCGCTGCCGAAGGCGGAACGCTTTTCCTGGATGAAATTGGCGACCTGCCTCTTGCTTTGCAACCGAAGCTCTTACGGTTTCTTCAAGAAGGTGAAGTCCATACTCTAGGCGAGCGAGCGCCACGCAAGGTTAATGTCCGTGTTGTCGCTGCTACTCACAAAAATTTGGAGCGCGACGTTCGTGAAGGACACTTCCGCGAGGATCTTTATTACCGCCTTGCATCACTCTCACTACATGTTCCACCGCTCAGAGAACGCCCGGAAGATGCTGCGGCCCTGATCTCACACTTCCTGACACATTATGCGCGGCGCAACGACCGCGCGATTTCCGGGATTACTGCTGATGCCATTCGCGCGCTACAGAATTATTCATGGCCTGGTAATATTCGCGAGCTTGCCGCTGAGATTGAGCGTTTAGTTCTCTATGCGGATGAAGGAAATTACATTGATCTCGAACACATCAGCCCGCGTATTCGCCCGGAACTTGCACGGACAACTATGCAAGCTAATACTTCGCACGCCGACCTGGATCACATGCTGGAAGACTTTGAACGGCGAGTTATCACGGAAACACTCAAGAGACACGATTGCAACGTGGCACGCGCTGCCGATGCGCTTGGTCTCGGCTCGCGCCAGACACTGTATAAGAAGCTCAAGCGTCTTGCGATTGATGTTGGCGATTTTCTTCAAGAGGATACGGAGCCGGGCTTACAGTTGCGTCCCGAACGTCGCTGACAATTCGATTCAGACACTTTGAAAGCAGGCTTATACCTCGTGCTCATCTCTTACCTTCTCTGCTTCTTCATTGCGCTTCTGATTCATGAATCAGGCCATCTCGTGGCGGCGCGTCTATATTATGTACCTGCCCCGGAGTTCGGTTTGGGCTGGGGGCGTAAGCTCTTCGGATTTCATTTCGGCGGCGTGGAATATAAGCTACACGCGCTGCCTGTTGGAGCATACGTTCGCCTGGATATAATAGAGTTGCAGCGCCGCTCTCTTAGCCAGCAGGTCCTGATTCTGCTTGCCGGTATTATCGTCAATTTAGTTGCCGCAGCGCTGACGGTTGGAACGCCATTCGGCACGATGAATCTTCTGCTTGCTGCGACAAACATTCTTCCGCTTTATCAGCAGGATGGTTGGAAATGCGGGATGGTGATGTTGCGCGCGTTGCTGCGGCGGAAGAGTGCGGTTGTTGAATGGACTTTCACGATTGCGGGTAGCTGTGTGAGCCTCACGCTCATCGCGTTTCAGGCTATGCGTCATCTTTAAGCGCGAACAACTTATCGGAATTAAGGCGACTGGTCATTCCAAGATCAGCCGCCTTTTTTTCGCTACGACTAAAAGCTGAACAGAGAAATTGATAAGTTGTTACTCTTCGATCATCCGAAAGAGAGCGTAGCCTGTCGTTGAAAAGCTAACAGGGATTGTCAACTCGCGGCGACAAGAGTGTAAGTGCTTAAATAATATTTACTTCAACGCAGCTGGTCGCTCTTCACACACTCACTAAGCTTCCCTTCTTTGTTAACTCGCGGCGACAAGCCTATAGCTGTGCCTTTATTCCAAACCCAATAAAAATCGCATTGAAAATCGTTTTATCGCTCGCGGCACGCGCCTTGTTATAGGCAGATGCGTCAGCGAGGCAATGAACTGCATCGCAAGTCTTCAAACGAGGAGACGAGGAAAGGGTAGTTATGAAAGCTGTCACCGCGAAGATGCTCGTATCGCTCATCGGTATTCTGCTGGTAGCACCGTTCTTCGCCGTCGCGTTGATCGTCGGCGCACGCGCTGTCGCACTCTCTCATGGAGCACAAGACGACCTGTTGCTCGTCGCGCTCGCCTTAGGCGGCGCAGCAGCCAGCATCGTCAACGGCCTGGGCCGTCGCTCAGAGAGAGAGAAGCGCGCCTCCAACAATCACCGTGAAGCGAAAGAGAAAGGTTTCTCGCGCGCAGCTTCCATGATTCATCTCGGCTATTAAATTCTGTCCGCCCGGCGTGAGCGCAGGTTGCGCGTGTGCCGGATTCCGGGCCTGACCCTCAACCATTAACCACTCTAAAGGAGCAAACAAATGATTAAGAGATTCCTTCGCGATGAAACCGGTCTTGAGTTGTCGGAGTACGCCGTCGCCGCAGCGCTCGTCGCGCTCGCAGCCGTCGCAGCCTTCCAGTTGCTGGGCAGCAACATCGGCACCAAGATCAACTCGCTGGCAAACACAATCAAGTAGCGGGATGACTCATTAAGGAGCACGAAAGTGATCAAGAAATTCTTTAGCGATGAGTCAGGTCTTGAGTTGTCAGAGTACGCGGTTGCAGCAGCACTCGTGGCGCTGGCAGCGGTCGCGGCCTTCCAGCTTCTTGGTGGAAATATCGGCGCTAAGATTAACGAGCTGGCGACCAAGATTACAGGCTAATCGCTATCGCAAACGGAAGAGGCTGGCGCGCTTTTGTAGCTAACACAAAAAGCGATCAACAGCGCGCCTCCCGCTTCAAACGCTCCCGACTTCAAAGATGAAAGGTTCGGGAGCAATCGTTCACATCAATCGTTCCGGTTTGAAACCTTAAATGTCTGGCTCACTCTTCATCACCATCGCCGCGCTGCTTATTCCGCTGGCAATCATCATCACGTACTACGACGTGCGCTATCGCCGCATTCCGAACGCATTTGTTCTCTCCACGCTCGCAAGCGGTCTCATCATCAACACTATCTACGGCGGGTTGAACGGAATGCTGATGAGCCTCGGCGGTTGCGCCATAGCCTTCATGCTCATGTTCGTCCTACATGTCTTCGGCGCAATGGGCGCAGGCGACGTGAAGTTGTTTGCGGCGGTCGGCTCATTGACGGGCGCGAACATGGTGCTGTCGACATTCCTGGTTGTAATTCTGACGGGCGGAGCGCTCGCTCTACTGTTGACGCTTCGCTCAGGCGCTGTGCGGACGACGATGCAGCGCGTGCTGCAAATCCTGGTTGGGCTGCTGCCCGGCTGGGAGATGCCGCGCTTTGCGGTTCCAGATGATCGCAGGCACACGATCCCCTACGGGGTTGCCATCACGTTCGGCAGCCTCATCTCGCTGGCAATCTTCCGCGCTTGAACTAGGGCGCGCGTGATTCGTTTTTGAAACGGAGAACATAGCGATGCGTAACAAACGCTTTTTGATCGTCATGACGGGCGCGCTGGTTTTCGGCTTGCTCGCAGCTTTTTCCGTCAGCCGCTATTTGTCGAGCGCGCAGGCCAATACCAGCAACTTTACCAAGGTCGCCGTCGCCAAAGTTGACATCCCCTTAGGCACAAAGATTATTCCTGAGCAGGTCAGCGAAGTTGAATTTCAGTCGAACACGATTCCTGACGGCGCATTCACGTCTGCCGAGAAATTAGTGGGCCGCGTAGCAATCGTTAACATCGCCGCTCGTGAGGCTATCACCGATATTAAGCTCGCGCCTGAAGGCACTGACGGCGGATTAACGGCTGTCATCCCCGAAGGCTATCGCGCGATGACCGTCAAGGTTGACGATGCCGTCGGCGTCTCCGGCTTCATACAGCCGGGCGCGCTCGTTGATGTCGTCGTGGTGATTGACCCGGCAGATAAAGGAATCAATCAGGACCCGATCTCGAAAGTCGTCTTGCAGAACATCAAGGTGCTGGCGAACGGCCAGAACATTGACAAGCCGAAGAATGAGCGCGAGGCAACGACCGTCAAGGCCGTCACGCTGCAAGTGACCCCCGAACAGGCCGAGAAGCTCGCCCTCGCCGCCAACGAAGGCAAGCTGCAACTCATCATGCGCAACTCGACTGACCAGGGCGACTCGCAGACCACAGGCGTCAACAAGCGCACTCTGCTGTCGGGCGAGCGCGCCAACCCCGTGCCTGACGCAGGCTCGCTCAAGAGTGAGCAACCCAAGCCCGCGCCTGCGCCATCAGCGCCACGCCGTATGCGCGTCATGGTTGATCCCATGCCTGCGCCAGCACCGGCAGCGAGCGCGCCTCAGCCTCCGCCACCCCCGCGCAACTCAATCGAGGTGATCGAAGCAGGCAAGAAGCGCAACGTAGATTTTCCATGAAAAGCCAGTTTTCGGTTTTCAGTTTTCAGTTGTTCATCCGCTTCTGAAAACTGAAAACTGAAAACTGAAAACTGAAAACTGATTACTTCATTTCGCCACCCAAAGGAGCTATAGCATCATGCAGACCCGTTACCCATTCGCTCGCCTCGTGACCCTTCTTTGCGCGGCGTTGATTATGTCGAGCATCGCTTTGAGCGTACAAGCGCAGGAGACTTCCTATAGCGCGTCGTTCGAGCGCAACAAAGAGAGCGTGCCCGTCAACGTGCTCGTCGGCCAGTCGCGCGTCATCAACTTCGACAAGCCCATCGGTCGCTTCTCTGTCTCGAATCCTGAGATTGCCGAAGCCGTACTCGTCGCGCCGGATCAAGTGCTTGTTAATGGCAAGTCTTTCGGCCAGGTCAATTTCATCGCCTGGGAGCAGTCGGGCGGGAAGTTCCTCGTCTTCGATGTCTTCGTTCGTACAAATCTCTCTCTGATTGATTCGCAGATTCGCGTGCTCTTCCCTAAAGACGACATACGCTTAAGCCAGGCGAACGGCTCGGTGGTCATCTCCGGTAACGTGACCGACCCGAACACGGCAAGCAAGGTTCAAAGCGTCGTTGAGGCCGCAGGCTTCAAGACGGTCAACATGCTTGCGTCTCCGGTAAAGGCTGCGATGCAGGTGCAGTTGCAGGTCCGCGTGGCGGAAGTCAGCCGCGCCCGTATGAAAGACATGGCTACTTCATTCGGCTACCAGGGTGCGCCCGGCATCGGTGGATATACCAACGGCGGCGGTGGTCCGAGCGAGCTTTCATCTCCGGGGGTGAACCCGAACGGCTCGCTGGGCGGCGGTATCCTCGGCGGTGTCTTGGGCGGCAATGCGCTTAATTTGCTAGTGATGGGCGGTAACACGCTCGGCATGCTGCGCATGCTGCAAACGCAGGGAGCGATTCGCTCTCTGGCCGAGCCGAATATCATTGCGATGGACGGACAGCAGGCGAGCTTTCTCGCTGGCGGCGAGTTCCCTGTGCCTGTCGTGCAGAGCGATGGAACGCGCACTTCCGTCACCATCGTGTGGAAGGAATACGGCATTCGCCTGAACTTCAAACCGACGATCATTGACGAAGATCACATACGCCTTGAGATGGAGCCTGAAGTTTCGACGATAGACTTTTCCAACGGCGTCAAGTTTGACGGCTTCGTCATTCCGGGCTTGAAGACGCGACGCGCGAAGACGGGCGTCGAGCTGCGCGACGGGCAGAGCTTCGCGCTCGCGGGCTTGATGGATAACAGCGAGATCAAGTCGCTCTCGAAAGTTCCCGTCATCGGCGACATTCCTATCCTCGGCGCGCTCTTCAGATCGAAGTCTTACCAGAAGAACGAAACCGAGTTGATGTTCATCGTCACGGCGCAGTTGGTTAAGCCAGTCAACCGCGACGACCTGCCGCAACTGCGCGGCGTTGACGGACTCAGAAACGGCTCGCCGCTCGGCGTTGAGCCGAAAGGCGAAGGCATCACGGGTCAGAGCGGCTTCTCGACAGGCGCGTCCGACAACAAACCTGCCGTCAAGCCTTCAGAGTCCAAACCTGCTGAGACAAAGCCTGTCAGCCGTCCGGCTGAAACGAAAGCTGTGAGCATGCTTGATCCGAGCTTAGTCGGAGTTCCGAGCACAGTCGAAGTTTCACCGGATATGCCTCCGCCGCCTCAAATGCCGCAGGCGAAGACAGCGACTCCTGCAACGCCATAGGAAATGTTCTTGACAAACATTAGTGAGCGATTAGAGAGGAGGAGTCAGATGAGCGAAAGGTTGTTGAGAAGTAAGACGAAAAGAGATGGCGAGCGCGGCTCGGTCTTAGCCATCGCAACGCTCGGAATGCTGACCCTCCTCCTCGCCGTCGGTCTCGGCGTTGACATTAGCCGACTCTACCTGGCGAAGACCGAGTTGCAGAACGCTGCCGACGCCGCTTCGCTCGCCGGAGCTTCTGCGCTTAACGGCTCGTCGAGCGGAATCACAAACGCGGCAGATCGCGCCGTGCAAACGATGAACAACTACGAGTTCAATAAAACAGGCGTTGCCATCCCGCGCTCGAACGTTCTCTTCGCCGTCAATCTTGATGGCCCATACATGAGCGAAGCATCTGCTCAAGGCTCGGCCAAGAACATACGCTTCGTGCAGGTCGCAACGCCCAACTCCCCCATCGGTGTCACCTTCGCTGGGTCAATCCTCGGCGACAAACGCAATCTGTCTGCGACCGCGACCGCCGGTCTCTCAGTTCCGATTAACGTCTTCTGCAACTTCATTCCCCTCTCTGTTATTGACTACGACATTCCAATGATGCCTGGCAGCCTTTATACAATCCGCGCTGGCACTGGTAACTCGCCTTCCCCCGGCAACTATCAAATCCTAGCCGTCGCTGGTCCCGGTGGCTCTGACGTTGAGTTTGGCATTGGCGGTGGCGTTGATGCTTGCGCCGAAGCCGGAGCAACTTACTCCGTTGACACAAAGCCCGGATTAACGGCTGGCAAAGTACGCAAAGGCATCAACTCGCGCTTTGATGATTATCAGGGCAGCCAGCTCGATCCGTCCCTTTATCCTCCCGACACGAATGTCAAAGAGAATATTACCTACGCGCAATATCGTGACGGCACATCCACTCAGTCGCCTTCTCATACAGGTGTGCCGGGGCGTCGGATCGTAATCATTCCAATCGTTAAGCTGAGCGAGTATGACCAGGGACGGGACACCGTAAAGTTTAACCGCTTCGGCGTATTCTTTTTGAAAACCAAAGCAAGCAACGGCAACGGCGGCGACATAGAGGCCGAATACATCAGCGACATAGTGGTCGCAGGCAAAGGCGGCTACGATCCTAACGGCGGCCCGGCGAACAATCTGCTGGCAATCCCGGTGCTTTACAAATAAACGCATTGAAGTTTGAAAGTCGCTTGCTCGAAAAGAGAGAAAATAGCGAGATGAGAAATGTTGGAAGAACAATTCGTCGGCTGACAAGCTTCGCGCGTGAAGAACGCGGCACGCAGCTCGTCGAACTCGCCATCGTGCTGCCGATCTTCCTCATCCTCTTCGGCGCAGCCGCAGAGTTCGGACGCTACTTCTATGAATACACCACGCTCGACAAAGCCACGCGCGCAGGCTCGCGCTATCTTGCGACTGCCGCCGTCAACGGCACTGAAGACGCGACCGCCAAGAACATAGTCGTTTACGGCAACCCCGCTGGCACGGGCGCTCCCATCATCAGCGGACTGACGACCGCCAACGTCGTCATCACGCGCACGGGCGGTGTGCCGTCGCTGCCGCAAACAGTGACGGTACAGATTTATGGTTACAAATATCAACCCGTCTTCGATCTGGGCAAGCTCATCAAGGTTCCGTCGCTTTCTCTCAACATTGATGTCAAACCCAGCGTCACGATGCGCTACCTGTTGACGCAGCCGCCCATCTAGAAGGAGTAAGCCTGAAGATGTTTCGCTCGACAAAAAACAGAAGAGACGAACGCGGCGCGACGCTCCTTGAGTTCGCCATCGGCGCAACCGTCTTCTTAACGGCTATGTTCGCCGTCATAGAGTTTGGCCGCGCGCTCTGGACGCACAACGCGCTTTCCGATGCAGCGCGACGCGGCGCACGCTACGCCGTCAATCATCCTGTGACCGACGTTACTGCCGTGCAGAATGTCGTCGTCTATGGCGACCCGGCGGGCGGCTCAAATCCTGTGGTCAATAACCTGACGACCTCGAATGTTCAGGTTCAATATTCAAGCTTCGGACTCGGCGCAGGCACGGTCTCCGTGAGCATCACGAACTACAAGTTTCAATTCATCATCCCCATCGTCGGCACGACGATCTCGATGCCCAACTACAACACGACCCTGACGGGCGAAAACGCTGGCCTCGTGCCACCGAATCTTTAATCAGTTTTCAGTTTTGAGTTTTCAGTTTTCAGCAGGGGCTGGCGACTGGCAACTCAAAACTGAAAACTCAAAACTGAAAACTGACTATGACACAGCCACTCACATTCGTTGTCTTGAGCACCGGCCTTGATACCTTCAAGGAGATACGTGCTGCCCTTGCAACCGACTCACGCGCGCGCCTGCTCGCGGGAGGCGACGATGCCGAACAGGTTTACCCGGAGATTAAGAACCTGCGCCCGTCGGCGGTCGTCATTACGATTGCGGACACAAACGCCGAGCATGCCCTCAAGATAATCGAAAAGCTTTCTGTGGAATGTCCGCAGATTGCGATTATCTCCGCCGCACGCGAATCTTCGCCCGATCTTATCTTGTGCAGCATGCGAGCTGGTGCGCGCGAATTTCTGCGGCTTCCCGTCATCGCCGACGAGTTCAAAACCGTCCTCGACCGCACGGCTGAATTCTGCGCCGGGCAAAAGGCTGCGCCGAAGAAGAAGGGCCGCATGATAGCGGTCTTCTCCAGCAAGGGCGGCTGCGGCACGTCCTTCATCGCCACCAATCTCGCCGCTTCCTTGAACGCTCCGGCAGTGCTCGTTGATCTCAACTTGCAGGCGGGCGATCTGCCGCTCTTTCTGGGGCTGGAGCCAAAGTATTCCATCGCCGACATGGTTGAGAATCGCGTTCGTATGGATGATTCCCTGCTCGCCAGCTACATCACTCCGCATTCATCGAACCTCTCTCTGCTCGCCGCGCCGCGCGAGGCTGATTCGGCAGACGACATTGAGCCGGAACACGTCTTCGAGGCATTGGAGCGGCTGCGCGAAAGCTACGACTATGTGGTGCTCGATCCGCAGCATACGTTCGACGCCATCACGCTCGCCGCGCTCGATCAATCGGACGACATCGTGCTCGTTCTGACCCTCGACATTCCGGCGATACGCAGCGCCCAACGCGCGCTAGAAATCTTCGACCGGCTCGGCTATCCGCGCAAGAAGGTTCGCATCGTCGTCAACCGCTTCAGCAAGCAGATTGATCTAGACCTCCAACAGGTCGAGCGTTTCCTGAAGGAGCGTGTGACGGGTTTTGTGGCGAGCGATTATCAAACGGCTGTCACTTCGATCAACCTGGGGCAGCCGCTCGTTCAATCAGAGCCTTCGTCCAAAATCGCCCTCGAACTCAAGCGCATCACGGCGACGATCATCGGCCAGTCGGCGCAAGCCACAGAAGAACAACCGCAACGTCGCAAAATCTGGAGCGGCCTGTTCAAGCGCAGCAACAACGTGCAGCAGCAACTAGACCTGCGCGCAACATTGGAGAAAGTCTAAAGGATTAGCCACAGAGACACGGAGACACAGGGGAAATGAAAGCAAGGAAATTTGAAATCCCAAATTCTGAATCTGAAATCAATTCTTCTCTGTGCCTCTGTGTCTCTGTGGCTATCTTCTAATTTCATTCACCGGAAAATAAATCATGGCACTTCGTGAGAGACTAATCAGAGAAGCAAATCAGCCGGGCGTTTCCTCGGCTGATGAAGCGGCCAACGCACAGCGTTCTTTTCAGGAGATGAAATCGCGGCTTCATCGTGCGCTCATCAATCGCATGGATTTGTCGAAGCTCGGCGCGATGGCTCCTGAACAGATTTATTCGGAAGTCTCGCGCCTGGCAGAAGGCGTCCTGGCGGTGGAAGCCATGCCGCTCTCAACTGTAGAGCGCGAGCGATTGGTCAACGAAGTGCGTCACGAGCTTTTCGGCCTCGGCCCGCTTGAGCCTTTGCTCGCTGACCCGACCATCTCCGACATCCTCGTCAACTCTCATCGCAGGATTTACATCGAGCGTCGCGGCAAACTTGAAGCCACCGACGTTGCTTTCAAAGACGACGAGCACCTGATGCGCGTCATCGAGCGCATCGTCTCAAGCGTCGGTCGCCGCATTGACGAATCATCCCCGATGGTTGATGCGCGCCTCGCTGATGGCTCTCGCGTCAATGCCATCATCCCGCCGCTTTCGATTGACGGCCCCGTGCTCTCCATTCGTCGCTTCGGCGCAGAGCCGCTCAGGATGAATTCGCTCATCGAAAATCGCGCGCTCACAAGAGAGATCGCGGAGATGCTTGAGATGTGCGTTCGCTCGCGCCTCAACCTGCTCATCTCCGGCGGCACGGGCGCAGGCAAGACCACCTTGCTCAACGCGCTCTCAGCTTACATCCCGGAAGACGAGCGCATCGTCACCATCGAAGATTCAGCCGAGTTGCAGTTGCAACAGCCGCACGTCGTTCGTCTTGAGACGCGGCCTCCGAACATCGAAGGGCGCGGCGAAGTAACCCAACGCGATCTGGTCAAAAACGCGCTGCGTATGCGTCCAGACCGCATCGTCATCGGCGAGGTGCGCGGCGGCGAGGCCATAGACATGTTGCAGGCGATGAACACAGGCCACGACGGTAGTTTGACGACCGTTCACGCCAACACCCCGCGCGACGCGCTCTCTCGTCTTGAGACGATGATTCAGATGACGGGCATGCGTCTCTCCGAGCGCGCGATGCGCCAGCAGATAGCTTCCGCTCTGGACATTGTGTTGCAGGTCGCACGCCTTTCCGACGGCACGCGCCGCGTCACTTCAATCTCAGAGATCACAGGAATGGAAGGCGACACCGTGACGATGCAGGAAATCTTCCAGTACGAACGAACGGGCATTGATCCGAGCGGCAAAGTTATAGGTCGCTTCCGCCCGACAGGGATTCGCCCGCGCTTCGCAGAGAAACTCAAAGCCTACGGCCTGCAACTTCCGAGAGCAATTCTTGAAGAGATATAAAAAGATGATGAAGAGTGATGCGAAATCCTTAGCCCCGCTAGGGGCGATTGCTAGTAGCCCAGCGATTCATCGCTGGGAGAAGAGGCGAGAATCAAGATTGAGTCCCATAGGGACGATTGAAGGCGCTCGTTTCAGCCGTCCCTACGGGACTCAAATCTCAATCTTGCTCTATCCCCAGCGATGAATCGCCGGGCTATTGTCAAACGTCCCTAACGGGACGCGAATGAAACCAAAGCTATGATGATCTCCTTTCTAGTTTTCGTCTTCTGCCTGTTCCTGGTGCTCTTCGCTTACCTGCTTGCGACGCGAAGCTCGGATGCGAAGCGCACACGCCTTAAACAGCGTCTGAACGAGGCACTGCTTCATTCGGCTCACACGGATGACGTGGAAGTCTTGCTCGCGCGGCAGGAATTGATGAGCGAGATTCCCTGGATGAACCGCGCGCTTCTTCAGTTGCAGGTTGCGACGAGACTCAAGCGCGTGCTCGATCAAGCTGACATTGAGATGACGGTCACGCGCCTCTTCATGTTCTCGTTGATGGCCGGGATACTCTCAGGCTTGGCCGTCTCCATGATTACGGTTGCGCTTTTCCCCATCATCGCCTGCGGAATCTTCGGCGCGATCATTCCTTTCATACACGTCTTCTGGAAACGAAAGAAGCGCTTCGACAAATTCCTCGAACACCTCCCGGACGCTCTCGAACTGATGAGCCGCGCTCTTTCGGCAGGCCACGCATTCTCCGAAGCCCTGCACATGGTCTCAATCGAGATGCCTGAGCCGATCTCCAAAGAGTTTCGCAAGACTTATGAGGAACAGAACTTCGGTCTCTCGCTCAAGCTCGCGCTTGAGAACCTGACACAGCGCATGCCGCTGCTCGACCTGCGCCTGTGCGTCACAGCCGTCATGATTCAACGCGAAACCGGCGGCAACCTCGCGGAAATTTTAGAGAAGGTCGCTTACACGATTCGTGAGCGTTTCCGAATCCTGGGCGATCTGAAGACCTTGACGACAAGCTCGCGCCTCTCGGCCTGGCTGCTCTGCGGCCTGCCCATCGGCGTCGCGCTTGCCGTGAGTGCGATGAACCCCGAATACATGAGCATCCTCTGGAAAGACCCGCGAGGCCACCAACTAATCTACCTCGCGCTCTTCCTACAGATCACCGGCATGCTCATCGTGAGGAAGATTCTCAAGATAAAGATATGAGTTTCCAGTTTTCAGTTTTTAGTTTTCAGTTAGTCGCTGATTCTAAAAACTCAAAACTGAAAACCGGAAACTGGAAACTACTATGTTGCTTATTACCATCTCCACTTTCGTCTGCATCATGTTTGGCGTGATGGCTCTCTACTGGCTCGTGTATCGTCCGCAGAGTGCGGCGACCGAGCGGCTCAAGAGAATGGGTCAAGCGGGCGCGGCGCAGGTTGCGACACCTTCTGTTAATGAAGAGCGCCCAATGACGGAGTTTGCGGAGCGAATCGCTGCGCCGCTCAATCGTCTTGTGCCCGCTTCGGCAGCCGAGGCGAAGAAGCTACAGAAGATTTTAATGCACGCGGGCTTTCGCGGGCCTAATGCGCCGATTGTCTATCGCGCGATTCAATTGACTTCGCTCGTGGTATTCCCAGGCGCAGTTGCCCTGACGTTTGCTTTTCTCGCCTGGCCTTTGAACAGCGCGCTCGTCTGGTTTCTGGTCGCGTTCATTCTGGGGTTTTTCCTGCCGCGCTTCGTGCTCGACCAAATGATTAAGGGTCGCAAGCAGCGTGTGCGTTGGGGACTCGCCGACGCGCTCGACCTGATGGTTGTTTCCATCGAAGCCGGACTCGGCCTCAACGCCGCGATGCTGCGCGTCAGCGACGAATTGAAAGATGTGCATAAGGACATCAGCGAAGAGTTTGAGCTGGCGAACCTGGAGATTAAAGTCGGGCGAGACCGCGACGAAGCCTTGCGTAATCTGGCCGAGCGCACAGGCGTTGACGATCTGCGGAGCCTCGTCGCCATGCTGATTCAGGCCGACCGCTTCGGCACATCCATCGCTCGCGCCGTGCGCGTTTTCTCCGATTCACTTCGCACCAAGCGTCGCCAGCGCGCAGAGCAGGCCGCGCAGAAGGCTGCCGTTAAGCTGCTCTTCCCGCTCGCGTGCTTTCTCTTCCCGGTTCTCTTTATAGCTATCTTAGGCCCGGCAATGCTCACGCTGATTGACACCTTCCGCAACATGTAAAGGAGTTTTAGAGTTATGCGTAGACGCACAATTATCGCCATCGCCATCGCGCTCACGCTCTGCTTCGGTGTGACGGCTTACTGGAGCGCGGAGACCACCGTGCGCGACGGAGACACGGATGCCAACATCGTCAAAGATGCAGGCTCGGAAACAGGCCAGAGCATGGAGAAGAAGAGCGGCAACAAGATCGTGAAGGTCTTGACTGCCCCTTTTCGCGCGATTCGACATCTCTTCGGCGGGGGCAAAGATGACGGCAAACTTCAGCGGCTCTCGGAAAAGGATGCTGCGAAGTTTGAGAGCACGCCGATGGCTCGCGTCAATGATAATGATTCGCCCGCCGAGGCTAAGCCGAGCGCATCAGGAACTGCGAAAGATCATCTGGCGCAGGGACGCGCGCTCCTCTCTGCGGGGCGCGTCAACGAAGCGATTTCAGAACTCTCCCTCGCCGCATCGCTCGACCCGCGCCTGAGCGAAGCTAACAGTCTGCTTGGCATCGCCTACGACCGCAAAGGAATGCACGACCGCGCGAAAGAGTCTTACGACCGCGCTGTCAAAGCAGAGCCGGAGGACGCGCAGACGCTTAACAACCTGGGCTTCTCGCTCTACCAGAACGGCAACTACCGCGCGGCGGTTGATAAACTGAAACACGCTGCCCGGCTCGCGCCCACAGACCAGCGCATCCTCAACAATCTGGCGCTCGCGCAGTGTCGCCTGGGCAAATACGACGACGCTTACAAGAACTTCGCACGCGCGGGCGGCGAACTAACCGGACGACTCAACACCGCCGCAATGCTCGAACGCATGGGGCGCGACGACGAAGCCATCAAGCACTACGAAGCCGCGCGCCGCGCTCATCCAAGCTCGACCATTGCCCTGACTCACCTCGCAGACCTCTACCGCCGAACGGGGCGCTACAGCGAAGCGCAGGCCGCGCAATCCGCCCTCGCCAGCGAGACGGCTGCGATTGGGGGAAACTAGGCTTTGAGTTCCAAGTTCCAAGTTCCAAGTTTCAAGTTTAAAAAACTTGCCTTCAACTTGGAACTTGGAACTTGGAACTAGAAATTTACCGAAGGGAAATTTCCAAATGACGCACACAGGAATTCTGACGCGCACGGAGATTGAGAGCATGGGGCCGCCCGTGCCTGAAGAGATTGCTGAGACGGGTGTGAGTGAAGGGTTTTTGTGTGACCTTGCGCTCAAGCACGTGGCGATGCTGGCCGAGCCGACGACTGGCGCAGTAGCAGAGAGGCTTCATCTTCCGCGCACGCTCACGGAAGAGTTGTTGCAGTTGCTTTACCGCGAGAAGCTGATTGAAGTGCGTATGCAGGCCACGCCCGGCTCGACGCGCTACGCGATGCTCGATCACGGGTGGGAGCGTCTTGCGCGCTTGCAGACCATCTGCGGCTACGCGGGCGCAGCGCCTGTCTCGCTCAAAGACTACGCGCACATGATGCGCCTTCAAGCAATTCCTTCGCGCGCCGCTTCGATGGAGACAGTGCGCGCAGCCTTTCGTGATCTGGTGCTGCCGGATTCCCTGCTGCAAACCCTGGGCTGCGTCATCAATTCTCGCCGCTCGCTTTTTCTCACAGGACTGCCCGGCACAGGAAAGACGGCGGTCGCCGAACGCATCAACGCCGCTCTGCCCGGCGCAATCTGGATTCCCTACGCCATAGAGATTGATGGGCAGATCATCCGCGTCTTCGATTCACATAGCCACCGCATCGCGCCCGAAGAGCAGACGCCCCTTGAGCACGACCGCCGCTGGGTTCATATAGAGCGCCCGCTGATTGTCGTCGGCGGCGAGTTGACTTTGGAGAACACAGACCTCGTGTGGAGCGATGTCGCGCGCTTTTATGAAGCGCCGTTTCAGATGAAGTCTAACGGCGGAACGCTCGTCATTGACGACTTCGGACGCCAGCGGGTCGCGCCGCAGGATTTGCTTAACCGCTGGATCGTTCCCCTCGAACGGCGCATGGACTATCTGGCCCTGCACACGGGCAAGAAGATCGAAGTTCCTTTCGAGCAGCTCGTGCTTTTTTCAACCAACCTTGAGGAGAAGGATTTGGCCGACGAAGCTTTTCTTCGTCGCATGGGCTATCGCGCTCGTGTCGAGCCTCCGACGCCAGCCGCTTACGTCGAAATCTTCAAGCGCGCGGCCTACACGCGCGGGCTTCGTTGCGATCAGACTTGCCTAGACCACATCCTTAACAACTACATGATCGAGCATCGCCAGATGAAAGCCTGCGAGCCGCGCGATTTGCTCGACCGCGTTACCGACCTCTGCCTCTTTGAGGGGCGCACGCTTGAGCTTAACCCGAAGTTGATAGACACGGCCTGGCGCAACTACTTCGGCGCATCGCACGGCTTCACCTCCCAATCACCTGTGGCGCGTCATACGTTGGAGCTTGATCTGGATGAGCAGATGCAAGCTTGAAGAGGAGCGCGAGCGAAGCGCAACCTGTTTTGAATGTCTGTACTGAATGACCCGGTTTACGGTTTTGAAGAAAGAGAAGGCGATGACCCGAAAACATTCCCCCGCACGCTTACTGAAATTATCTTGCGTTTCCGTCTTTCTATATACAGGTTTCACGACCGTGTTCGCGCAGGAGTTGCCGTCGGCTTCAGTAGCGCGTTCGAGCGCAGTTCGGGCGGCGCAAATGCCGCCTGTGCGCAGCGGTGCGTTGGTGAAGCCGGCATCGAAACGTGTGAGCAGTCGCAGGCTCGTCAAAATCAGAACGCGCGCTGGCGATACCTTGAGCCTGCTTGGTGATCGCTTCGGGATTACGGTGGAAGAGATCGCAAGCTCAAACGGCATCACTGTCAGCGCGCAGCTTCAACCAGGACGCGAGCTTTTGATTCCACTTCCCTCGCCCGAGATGTTAGCCAGAGCGTCCGCTGAAAAATTAGCGGAGCACAACAGCGGCAATTCGCCGGGCGCGGATAGCGTTGCTTCCATCGAGGCAGACGGCGGCTGGGAGAATGTGCAGGGCGTGTTGTTCAGGAAGGGCAGCAGCACACGCGCAAACGAATCGGGAAGAACAAGCGCGGATGAAAGCAAGGGATCAGCCGACGAAGCTAAAGATGCGACTCTGGCTAAGATCGTTGAAGTAAGTGAGGCCGAGCGCAGCAACGTAGCGCAGCCTGTCTGGATTTATCTGGTCGGCGGCGCGCGTGTCGAGGCTGATTCGGTGAACGAGACAGCGGAAGGCGTCTGGTACACGCGCGGCAATCTCTCTGTCTTCGTAGAGCGTTCGCGGATTGAGCGCATTGAGCGCGAGCGTGTGGTGAAGAGCGTCTCAGCCTCCAACGATTCGTGGACGGAGCGAGGATGGAGCACGGGCAATGCCAATTTTGACGCGCTCATACGAGAGAACGGCGCACGCTACGGCGTTGATCCTTACCTGGTCTTCTGTGTGATGGAGCAGGAATCGCAATTCAAACCACGCATCGTTAGCCCCAAGGGTGCGCGCGGTCTGATGCAACTCATGCCGGGCACGGCTGCGCGTTTCGGCGTGCGTCGTCCCTTCGAGCCTGCGGAAAATATCATGGGCGGAACGCGCTACCTGAAACAGTTGCTGGACAACTTCGGGGGGCGCGTTGACCTGGTGCTCGCGGGTTATAATGCGGGCGAAGGCGCTGTGATGAAGTACGGCGGAAACGTCCCGCCCTACAGGGAGACGCGCAACTACGTCCAGCGCATCAGCAAACGCTACGGACAGAGCAGGTCTTTCGTCGCCCCTCCGACAGGGACGACTCTGGCGTCGGGAATGAAATAAATGTTTATGAGTTTCAAGTTCCAGGTTCCCAGTTGAAGGCAAGTTTTTTTAACTTGAAACTTGGAACTTAGAACTTGGAACTTGGAATTGAGGCAATGCCCTATGAAAAATATCTTTGTAAAACTCTCACTAATTCTTGCGATCCTGTCTTGCTTCAGCTTTTCCGCGTGGGCGCAGCAGAAGCCGGAAACGCCTTTGACGAATTCAGCGATTATCAAATTGGTGCGCGCAGGTTTCAAGGATAAAACCGTCATCGCAATTATCAGAAGCCGTTCCTCTCAGTTTGATCTTTCACCCGATCAATTGATTGAACTCAAGCGGGGCGGAGTCAGCGAAAACATCATCCTCGTCATGCTCGCCAGCAGCGGCTCTGAGCTTGCGGCCAGCGATGATTGGAGCAGCGATCCTTTCTTCAACGATTCATCGCGCACGAAGAAGGGAGACAAGGCAAACGAAGGCGAGACGGACATCTTCGGCATGAACGGCGGCTCAAACAATCAAACGCGGCAACGCGGCGCGGGTGGTTCGAGCGGAGGCGACACGCAGACTACGGGCAGCGCCACCGTTCGCATCATGCGTCCTCCGGTTGAAGCCGGAGGCACGCCGAAACTCGAAAAAACTCCGACACTAACTAACGACTCAATCGTCGAGCTGGTCGAAGCCGGTTTTTCCGAAGGGACGATTGTTCGCCGCATTGAAAACGCGCCGGCAGATTTCGATCTCACCCCGCCAAAGCTCGTAGACCTGCGGCATCGCCGCGTCTCGGAGCGCATCATCGCTGCCATGACCGCTGCCATGAGCGATGATTCATCTCAAGGGACAAAGCCTTCGAGCAATACGCCGGAGAAATAGATTTTAGATAACCTGTCGCAACCAGCGAGAAGCGTCTGACGAGGATAAAAGGGAAAGAAGATGCGAAAGGAAAGAATCCGGGAGCAGAGATCACCTCACTGTTTGTGTCTGCTACTTCTCTTCCTCATTTTATCTTCATTATCACTACAGGCTCAGGGCAACAAACGGACGCCCGCCTCTCCCTCTCCGACACCAGACGAGCAGGAGATTGACGAAGGCGATGTGATTTCAGTCAACACTTCGGAGGTGATGTTGCCTGTCACCGTGCGCGACGCGAGCGGTCAGCTTGTGACGACGCTAACGCGCGACAACTTTCGCGTCTTCGAGGATGGACGCCAACAGCCTTTGAGCGAGCTTGCGCTCAGACAAGTGCCCGTTGATATTGTCTTGATGGTTGATGCTTCTTCGAGCGCAGCCTCCAACCTGGACGACTTTCGCCGCGCCGTCGAAGGCTTTGCCGCAAAACTCGGCCCGGATGATCGCATCAGTCTTATCAAATTCGACGACCGTGTGGAACTCTTGCAGGATTGGACACGAAGTCGCGTGCAGTTGCGTAGGAGTTTAGGTCGCATCACACCGGGCGTCTTCACTCAATTCAATGATTCCCTGCTATTGGCCGCGCGCGAGCAACTGGCTCACGCGCGCGGGCGTCATGCAGTCATTGTCCTGACCGATGGCATTGATAGCGGTCGCGGCTATAGCACACTTGAAGCTGCCCTCAGAGCATTACTGGAAGCGCAGGCTACAGTCTACGTCATCAGCAACACTGAGATAGAGCGTCAGAAGAAGCGCGCGGAGCTTGACTCTTTGCTCGCCTCGACATCTTCTGTCATACGCTTCAACGAGCTTCGCATCGGCGATCTGCGCGAGGGGCTGCGCGTGCTGGATGCAAGCGAGCGAAATCTGGCGCAACTGACCACCGCAACCGGCGGGAGACTTTACAAGCCGACGAGCTTTGACGAGCTTGATTCGACCTATGCAGAAGTAGCAGAGGAGTTGCGCCACCAATACGCTCTCTACTACATCCCGCTGAACAAGAGTCGCGACGGGCGATTCCGCCGCGTTCGCGTGGAGACAACCGACCCTTCCAACCAAGTCTCGGCCCGCATCGGATACTACGCGCCCGGCAAATGAATCTCATCCGAAACCGACCTCTCATCTCATAATTCCCTTGATTTTCAAAGGGCAGGGGTCAAAAAAACTAGCCACAACGACGAAGCGAGTCTTGATGGTGTCAGAATGTCACGACCTCCTTTGAATGTTAATGTTTGGGGTTATGTGATACGTCACCACCCTTATTTCTTTATTCATGGGTAGCTGCCGTTTTCCAGGTAAGCTCTATCATTTCCTCAGTTGGTTAAAAAATAAGGTTGCGGCACAGTCATTGCTCTTGTGAGATTGCCGTTTTGCGAATTGCTCTTCGGAGTGCAGGATTCAAAGGAAAAGGTTTTTGAAGTGCGGTGTGGCATTGGCGCAAGACCCCTGATGGGTGTTCGCCATATTCCAAGGCCGCTTGCGTGCGGATGATTAAAGCGTGTAATCTCGCTTTCGTATAAGAATTGTCCTACCGCGCCTGCTCTAATCCGCTAGTTCGGTTGTAGCGTTCGCTGGCAATCTTCGGGTGAATCCCATTTTGGCAATATTAAACACGTAGAGAAGGAAAATTTCATGCGACCAATCAAACATGCCGAGAAAGGCTTAACCCTCGTTGCGCGTGGGTTGTTCAGTACAATTCAGTCCGTCAACAGGTTCAAGCCCAACCCGTCTTTCACGCCCAAGTGGTCTGACAAGCCGCTATTAAAATCCTGGCAGAAATCGAAGCCTACGCTCGGCTGGCCGCGCACGACAGATAGTCTTTGTCCCAACTGCGTCATCGAAGCGCGTGAAGAAATCCTGAGCGGCAAAAAGGATGTCTCGGTCCTGATTAACGAGAAGGTCGGCGAGATCAAAGCGCAGATTATAGAGCGCGACGGCGAAATCTGGATGATTAAGGATTGCCCCACGCACGGCCACTTCGAGGACATGATGGCGATTGACTCGAAGTTCCTGACGCACATCGAAAAGATGTTTCCGGGACGCGACATCCAGGCCCACAACGACGAGAAACTACACAATCACGGATCGAGCACGGTCAAGTACGGTCGCGGCGCAGTTCTGACAGTTGACCTGACCAACCGCTGCAACATGATGTGCGACCCGTGCTTCATGGACGCCAATCAGGTCGGCTTCGTGCATGAGTTGAGCTTTGAAGACATTAAAGAGATTTTAGACAACGCAATCACGATCAAGCCGCGCCGCCAGATGTCTGTGCAGTTTTCCGGCGGCGAGCCGACAATCTCGCCCTACTTCCTTGAATCGGTCAGGTACGCGCGCAAAGTTGGTTACAACTCGGTTCAGGCCGCGACCAACGGTATTGAGTTTGCCAAGAGCAAGGATTTCGCAAAGCAGGCTGCCGAAGCTGGCTTGCGCTATGCATATCTACAGTTCGACGGTATCGGCAACGATGCCAACAGCCATCGTCAGGTCGGCAACCTCTTCGACGTGAAGTTGCGCGCGATTAACAACCTGCATGAGGCAGGTGTCGAGATTGTACTCGTGACAACGCTCGTCAATGGCATCAACAACGATCAGGTCGGCTCAATCATTCGCTTCGCGCTCGACAATCCAAAGAAGATTGCGTTTCTCTCGTTCCAGCCCGTCTCGTTCACAGGCCGCGACGAGGAGATTACAGAGCAGCGTCGCCTTCAGCAGCGCTACACGCTTTCGCACCTCGCGCATGATGTGAAAGATCAGGTCGGCATCACGGAGCCGACACGCGACTGGTTCCCGCTTTCTCTGATGGGCGCTTTCGCTGATTTCGCAGACCTCGTACATGGGCCTGATGCCGAATGGGGACAGGTCTCCTGCGGCTGCCACCCGAATTGCGGTGTCGGCACGGCGGTGATGGTGGACAAAGAATCAAAAGAGATGAGTCCCGTTCCAGAGTTTCTGAACATTCCGGGACTGGTCAAAGACATGCAGAAGATCACGGATGCGGCGCGCGGCAAGTGGATGTCGAACATCATGATGGGGCTGACGCTCCTCAAGCACTACAACCCGTACAAGTCGCCTTCTAACTTCACGCTCTACGAGCTGTTCAAGAAGTTCGACAAGTCGTTCGGCCTGACCGGTAAAGAATACGGCAAGGTCACTGGCGACCGCACGAAAGACGACATCGAGAAGCGTCGCTCGGATCGCTGGAACTTCCTCTTCATCGCGGGCATGTGGTTCCAGGATTTGTTCAACTACGACTTCCGCCGTACCGAAATGTGCATCATCCCCTACGGCACGCAGGAAGGCGAAATCTCCTTCTGCGCCTACAACACAGGCATCGGCTGGCGCAACATCATCGAGAACATGCACCAGAATGCGACCGTCGCCAAGTGGTATCAGGAGAATGGCCGCCACGAGATTTTCGCGCGTGGCAAGGAAGTCAAGCTCAACGATCTTGACCACGGTCTGAGGTTGAATGAGATTGACCTGCAACGCCCGAACAAGCCTGAGATGGAAGGGCCGAAGACCGCTCATGAAGAGGCCGCGATGATGCGGAAACTCTATCAGGAGATGGTCTTGAAGCAGGCCAACGTCAAGGTTGAAGCGCCCGTCCAGATCAAGGGCCTCGGTCGCAAGAAAGAGACTGAAGCCTCGCCTGTGGCCTAACTTTAATATCTCTAACGCCGACGGCAAACTGATGTCCCCTGCGAATGCTTCTCTCAAGATTCGCAGGGGACATTTCTATGATTCAGGAAAACCTATCTCTTCATAACTACTAGGACGTAAGTTATCTATTGCTCGAACAACCAACGCAGCATTATTCTTAATCCGAGGCCAATTCGTCGTTAGCAACGACAATCACACTGATTCTTCGACCTGATAGATTTTGTTGGTGATGAAGATTCTGATCCGTTGTGATAAGAGCATCAAACCCTTCCGCAAACCCTTCCGCCTCAGCCTGAGTCAGCAGATCGCCATTCTTGAGGTTGCTCCATCCTTTTTCATAGGCCGTCTCGGCTACATGATTCGGCAGATAATCCCGTAAAGGCACGGGTGTCCCCTAATCAAATAATACTTTTATCCTTATGCTGCCTGAAGGTCGGCTTTGAGACTTTGAATTGTATATTCAAGGACAGCCTCTACTTGTTCTTTAGTAACCCCTGGAAACCACGATAAAAAGTCGTCAATAGAGGCTCCGCCTTCAAGGTTCTCAAATAACGCGATCACAGGGACGCGAGTGTTGCGGAAGACCCATGACCCGCTAACCTTTTCCGGGTCTCGCTCTACCGCAGAACATGAAGACCAATCAATCATGAAAGAACAATACCGTCTCAATAGGCGGCGCGCCGTGCCCCACAGAATCATCTGCGCCTTATCCGTCTTGTGGCTATAGAGCGCCATTCACCTCCATCGTATGAGAAAGTAACGGGTGATCCCGGGGAGGCGATTTTCTTATAACTAGCGCCATCGCCGACAGGCTCATATAGGCTTCCCTTTCCACGCATTGTCACAAAATAGGTATTGTTTTTATATTCCGCTGTAGCTCGATCTATCTGATTATTGGTTATCCAAACACTCCCGCTCATGCCCGTCTTATCAATTACGGGAATTTCGCCTAGCGGCTTCAAGTTATTACCTGCATATTCGTATGCGTAATGCCCGCTGAGGCTCCCGTCCGGTGCCGAATGCGAAACTATAATCAACAGCCTATCTTGCCCGAGAAAAAAGGCAGGCTCTTTAATGGCAGCATCGCTGTCATTCTCTGCTTTACTTACCTCAGTCACTTTATCTCCCTCTGCCCTGAGGGCAAGGAGTATTGATTGCGCCGGACTATCTTCGGATTGCCGATCTTTGTTAACAGTCCCGGTTACAAAATAGAGATTATTTTCACCCTGTAATTTGTATAAGCCGATTATGAGTTGGGCAATCTTGTAGTTTTGTGTGACATATCTGACGAGAACCCGCTCGGTTGATAAAGGAATACTACTGTCAAAACCAACACTCAACTTATCCGGCCCGAGGTCCTGTTGAGTGCTTCGCACTTGTGGAATGTAGCGTCTTAATTGTTGCCGCGCGTTTGATTGCGCGAACCCGCTCGAGCCAAAGGCCAGGAAGAGCGCCGTCAGCAGAACTATTTTGATTCTCATCTATCCCCTTTTAAGTAGACCTTCTATCAACATAGATGAACTTGAAGAGCATGGGACTTTATCTTTAATGCAACATTTGCGTCAATGTAGATCAATCCTGACCGCTTATCACTTTTGAAAGAAGAATAGAGGAAGGGTTCATCGCTCTGTGGTAGAAGTTGTGGTGTCTAAGCCCAATTTGCTACCGGAGACAAAGCAATGAACCCTTTACGACACTATCCT
>JAVHWL010000014.1:0-12475 GCA_032159825.1 Acidobacteriota bacterium | reverse complement strand
GTAACGGAGGCGCGCGATGGTGGGCTCAGGCCGGTCGGACATCGGCTGCTGAGTGCAATGGCACAAGCCCGCCTGACTGCGAGAGTGACAGCTCGAGCAGAGACGAAAGTCGGCCATAGTGATCCGGTGGTCCCGCGTGGAAGGGCCATCGCTCAACGGATAAAAGGTACTCTAGGGATAACAGGCTGATCTCCCCCAAGAGTCCACATCGACGGGGAGGTTTGGCACCTCGATGTCCGCTCATCACATCCTGGGGCTGGAGCAGGTCCCAAGGGTTCGGCTGTTCGCCGATTAAAGTGGTACGTGAGCTGGGTTTAGAACGTCGCGAGACAGTTCGGTCCCTATCTGGTGTGGGCGTAGCAGAATTGATGGAATCTGTTCTTAGTACGAGAGGACCGGAATGGATTGACCTCTAGTGTACGAGTTATGGCGCCAGCCGTATCGCTCGGTAGCTAAGTCGAGCATGGATAAACGCTGAATGCATCTAAGCGTGAAGCCAGACCAGAGATTAGTTCTGCCAGTGAGGCTCGTGGTAGACCACCACGTTGATAGGGTGGATATGCAAGCGTTGAAAGGCGCTCAGTTGACCACTACTAATTAGCCCCTAGGCTTGACCGTAAAATTTACTTTCAAGCAACATACGCAAATTTGCAGCGCGCACAGTCAATGCGCCTGTTGACAACTTTCACTATTCGATTCTCAAAGCCCTGACTTGCAGAGAGAGGGCAAACGATCTTTCAAAGTTTTCCGGTGGTTTTGTCGAGAGGGTCACACCCGTTCCCATCCCGAACACGGAAGTTAAGCCTCTTGGAGCCAATGGTACTGCACGCGAAGGTGTGTGGGAGAGTAGGAAGCCGCCGGGATAATTTCAGTGAAAGCCCGCGAGAGTGTTAAGCTCTCGCGGGCTTTTCTCTTTCAGCGAACAAAAGTCCAGAGTCTGGAGTCTAAAGTCTGTAGTCGCAAAGGAGCTTATCTTCGACTTCAGACTCCAGACTCTGGACTCCAGACTTTTTTACGCTTGATGGAATTCAACACCTTCTTCCAGGTCTCCTCTTACGCGATGGTCGCTTGCGGCGCGCTAGCCCTGAGCGTGTCCGGTGGATTGAGCGAAGTGCTGGCCGCAGCGTTTGGCGTCGTCCTCGTGGTGGCATGGAAGCTGGAAGGCAAAAGGTGGCAGTTGCCGGAGCGAGTCGGTCTCGTGGTGGTGCTGCTCTCGCTGCCGCTCTTTTACCTTGACTGGCAATTTCTCTCAGGCGGCGGAGCGATTGAGAAAGTTGGCGTGAGCGCGCTCGCCCACCTCATTCTCTTTTTATCAGCCGTCAAATTGCTACAGGTTAAAGCTGACCGCGATTGGGTCTTCCTTTACCTGATCTCGTTCTTTGAAGTTCTGCTCGCTGCCGGGTTAAGTCTCAGCCCGCTCTTTCTGCTCTCCCTCAGTCTTTACATGCTCTCTGCCCTCAGCACGATCCTGGCTTTCGAGATTAGAAAAGCCAGTCGCAGCGTTAAGACGGCTGAAACAAGGTTGCTCGTCGCGCCTGATTCAACTCTGTTCAGACGCTTGAGGCGTGGAGGGCGAAGGGCCAGACAGGGCGAAGCTAGAAGATTGCCGCTCATCTCTTTCGTCCTGATGTTGCTGATCTTCGTGCTGGCGTTGCCGCTATTTCTGGTCGTGCCGCGCTCAGGAGCAAGCGTGCTGGCACGCACGGGGGGCGGTGCTACGGGGTTCGTCGGTTTCTCCGATAGCGTCACGCTTGGCGATGTCGGGCGCTTGCAGCAGAGCGACCGCCTTGTGATGCGAGTCCGCGTGGAAGACGCTCAGGGCGAGCGCAAGCGTGGTATTCGTTGGCGAGGCGTCGCACTGGATTACTTCAATGGCAGAGGCTGGCAGAAAACACCAGGCAGGTATTCTCTGGAACAGCCCGGAAATGAACGAGGCTTTTTTCAGCTTGGCACGACGGAAGACCTGGATCGCTTAACGACGCAGACCTTCTACGTCGAGCCGATTGACACGCCTGTCCTCTTCGCCGCGCCTCGCGTAGTCGCACTGCAAGGCGCGATTCCGTATTTACGCCGCGACGCTGAAGGCGCGCTCTTTACACGGCCTCACTTTCAGGAGCGCATCTCATACAAAGTTTTTTCTGATACGAACGAGCCAGACGAAGCAAGTTTACGCAAGACTACTTTGGGCGACGCGCAGGCTTTCCCAGCCGCTGTCGCACGCTACCTGCAAATCCCGGACAAGATTGACCCGCGCATTCCGCGCCTTGCCCATGAAGTGATTGCGAAGACGGGAGCGCACACTCAGTATGACGCGGCACGCGCCGTTGAAAGCTACCTTCAAAGCAGCTACGGTTATACGCTCGATCTAAAAGCCGGAGGCGCAGACCCGCTCGCCGATTTTCTTTTCAACGTGCGCGAGGGACACTGCGAATATTTCTCGACGGCGATGACCGTGATGCTTCGCACGCAGGGAATTCCCGCGCGAGTCGTCAACGGATTTCAAACGGGCGACTATAATGAGACGGCTGGTGTTTACACCGTCACGCAGCGCGATGCCCACTCATGGGTCGAAGTCTATTTTCCTGAAACTAACTCATGGGCGACTTTTGATCCGACGCCTCTAACGGGGCGTCCGGCGACTGAGAGGACAGGTATCAAGGGGAGGCTCAGCAAGTACGCAGAGGCCCTGGAGATGCTCTGGATACAGTACGTGGTCGGTTATGATAGCCAGGAGCAGCGTTCACTTGCGAAGTCGCTCGGCAATCGTTTCTATGAATTGCGCGATTGGGTGACTCGGAAATTCAAGGGCTTGAAAGAGACTCTGTCCGGTTGGCTCAGTTGGCTTCAAGGCGATAAAGCGGATGGCGGAATCTCTTATACGCGCCTCGCGCTGCTGGTTCTCGGTATAGCTTTCATTGGATTTGGAAGTGCGCTGTTTGTACGAAGGCTCCGTCGTCTGGGCTTCTGGCACATCTTCAAGCGCCGCCAGGTGGAAGGCAAACAAGCTTCGGTCGTAGAATTTTACGAGCGCATGGCAAAGACATTGGCCGCACGCGGCCTGCGACGCCCTCCGGGTGAAACCCCGTTGGAGTTTGCCGAAGCATCAGGCATACCGGAAGCGCTCAAGATCACACGCGCCTACAACAGCGTGCGCTTCGGCGAGCAGAATCTCACAACGGTCGAAACGGAACAGATAGAAGCATGGTTAAGACGGATGGAAGAAAGGCAGTGATAAGTGATGAGTGATAGGTGATAAGAAAAAGCACTTTCTTATCACCTATCACCTATCACCTATCACCTATCACTATGAAGAAGATCGGATTTATCAGTCTGGGCTGTCCGAAGAATTTGGTGGACAGCGAAGTGATGATGGGGCAGCTCAAGGAGTCGGGGTATGAGATTACGACGGATGCGAGCGAGGCAGACACTTTGGTGGTCAACACCTGCGGCTTCATCGAGTCGGCCAAGCAGGAGTCTATTGACGCCATCCTTGAAGCTGCGCGTTTGAAGACAGAGGGCAAGGCGCAGCGTCTAGTCGTCGCAGGGTGTCTGGTCGAGCGTTACCGTGATGAATTGCGCGCGGAGATGCCGGAGGTTGACGCCTTCATCGGCACGAGCCAGATAGGCGAGATCACGCGCGTGTGCGATGAGCGGACGAACACGCGCTCCCTTCCCGTTCTGCAAACTCCAATCGGCAATCAAAGCGCAACCTATCTTTACGACGAATCTACGCCGCGCGTGCTAGCAACTCCCGGCTACACGGCTTTCATCAAGATCGCCGAAGGCTGCGACCGTCCGTGCGGGTTCTGTTTTATTCCGCAGATGCGCGGACATTTTCGCAGCCGCCGGTTCGGGTCTGTGATGAATGAGGCGTCGCAGTTGGCGTCAAAAGGCGTTAAGGAGCTTGTTCTCGTCGCGCAGGATTCGTCGCGCTACGGCGAAGACCTCGGAGAAAAAGACGCTCTGGCGCACCTGCTGCGAGAGCTTTCACATCTTGAGGGCATCGAGTGGGTGCGCGTGATGTACACCTACCCGACGCACATCAGCGACGGCTTCCTTGATGTGCTGGCGACCGAGGCGAAGGCCGTCAAGTATCTGGACATGCCTTTGCAGCATGCTTCAGCCAACGTCCTGAAATTAATGAGACGTGGCGGAACCCGTGCGAGTCTTGAAAGATTGATCGGGCGTGTCCGCAAGCGTGTGCCTGGGATTGCCGTTCGCACGACATTCATCACGGGATTTCCAGGCGAGACGGAAGAGGATTTTGAAGAGTTGCTGGCTTTCGTCCGCGAGATGGAATTTGATCGCGTCGGTGTCTTTACCTATTCGGACGAAGAGGGAACGCCCGCTTACGAGTTGCCGAATAAAGTTGATGCGCGAGTTGCGACTCGTCGTCGAGCGCGTCTGATGAAGGAACAGGCGCGGATTTCCCGCAGGCGCAATCGTGCGCGTGTCGGCTCTACAGTTCGCGTGCTCTTTGAAGGCGAATCGGCGGAATCAGACCTGCTCTGGCAGGGACGCATGGAGACGCAGGCCGCGGACATAGACGGCTGCGTGCTCATTAACGACGCGCCCGAAGATTTCGACCGCGTTCCCGGACAATTCGTTAATGTTCTGCTCACCGAAGCCCACGAATACGACCTGGTCGGAAGAATAGTTTAAGAAGTGATGAGTGATGGGTGATGAGTGATGGGTGAAGGCTCATTCCTACTCATCGCTCGTCGCTCATCACTCATCACTCTAATGCGAAGCATTAAAGAATCGAGCGATGAGCTAAATCCGCCTGTTGTCACAACGGGAGCGCGCATCGTGCGCGAGTCAAGCAAGAAAAGTCCCGGCGACTATCTTGCTCTGGCGTTGGCGACGTGGGGCGTCGGGTACATGCCTATTGCGCCGGGCACATTCGGTTCAGCCGTTGGGGTCGGGCTTTACTTGTTGCTGCGCGCGGCGACTCTACGGATTGTTTACTTATTTGCCCCGGACTATCATCTGCCCTACGAAGCAGTTGAGTCTTTCCGTGTGACGCTGATGCTCGTCGCTATCATTTGCATTACGGCAGCAGGTATCTGGGCAGCGACGCGAGCAGAAAAACTATTCGGGCGCAAAGACCCGGGTCGGGTTATCGTTGACGAAATTGCCGGACAGCTTATTACATTTTTATTCATCCCTTTAGCTGTTGGCTTGAAGTGGTGGATGCTCGTCCTGGGATTCTTTTTGTTTCGACTGTTCGACATCTGGAAACCTTATCCGATTCGTCGCCTCGAAGCTCTCGAATCTGGACTGGGAATCATGGCCGACGATGTGCTCGCGGGCATATACGCCGCAGTGACGCTCACGTTGTTGCTGACATCAATTTATTACGTGAAGATGATCTTCTAAAGGAGAGGACCGCAATGCAGGAAACTAAAGACCCTAAGTCAACGGAGAGCGTCAACTCTTCAGGCGGCACGGAAAGCAAAGACCCAAAGTCGGATGCGACAAGCACTGATACTTTGAGCGATGTAGAGAAGACTGAAAAAGTGTCTGATGCGAACAAGAGCGAAGGGGGCGAAAGCGAAGCTTCCTCTGTTCTGTCTCCTGATGGCGCATTCGATGATGGAAATGATGGATCAAACGGAATCGAAGACGCCGGGCCAATGTAACGAGCTACTTTGTGACTATATGAAAATTTTTGTTGCTGATGATGTTTCCGCCGCCGGGCTTGAGCCGTTGCGGGCTGCCGGATTCACGGTGGAAAAAAGAACGGGTCTAGAGCCTGAAGAGTTGCGTGAAGCCTTGCGCGATTATGACGGTCTGATCGTGCGTAGTGAGACAAAGGTGACGCCCGAATTGATGGATGCGGCCAATGGTCTGCGTGTCGTTGGGCGAGCCGGTGTGGGCGTAGACAATATTGATGTTGCTGCGGCGACGGCGCGTGGCATCGTCGTCATGAATGCGCCGGACGGGAACACGATTACCACTGCTGAGCACACGATTGCGCTGCTTGTTTCGCTTGCTCGCCGTGTGCCGCAGGCCAACGGAAGTCTCCGCGCCGGGCGATGGGAGCGCAAGCGTTTTATCGGGGTCGAGCTTCAAGGCAAAACTTTAGGCATCGTGGGCCTGGGACGCATCGGTCGCACGGTCGCAGTCCGCGCGCGCGCCTTTGGTATGAACATCATCGCTTACGACCCATTCGTCGCGCCCGATCAGGCGCGCGACCTTGAGTTGGAGATTGTGCCGCTTGATGAAGTCTTCGCCCGCGCGGATTTTCTTACAGTTCACACTCCTTTGACGGCTGAAACGCGCGGCATCGTCGGCGCGCAAGCATTCTCTAAAATGAAGCGCGGCGTGAGAATCATCAACTGCGCGAGAGGTGGCCTGGTTGATGAACGCGCGCTGCTCGCGGCAATCAAAGAGGGCATCGTTGCGGGCGCGGCATTGGACGTTTTTGAACAAGAGCCTCCGCCTGCGGATCATCCCTTGATTGCGCTCGAAGAAGTGATTGCGACGCCGCATCTAGGCGCTTCGACGACCGAAGCACAGGAAGGCGTTGCGCTGACGGTGGCAGAGCAGATGCGCGATTATCTTTTGACAGGTGCGCTGCGCGGGGCCGTCAACGTTCCCGCGCTCGGCACACAGGAATTGAATGCGCTTCAGCCTTACATCAAGCTCGCGGAAAGTCTCGGCAGATTCCAGGCGCAGTTGATTGATGAAGCTGTGCGCGAGGTTCAGCTTGAGTATGCAGGTGATGTTGCCGAACTGGATGCCGCGCCCGTGACGAGAGCTTTCCTGGCGGGCTTGCTGCGCGACGTGAGCGCGCGTGTCAACGTCGTCAACGCCTTTCTCATCGCGGAAGAGCGCGGCATCGCCGTTACCGCTGCTTACAAACGCGCCGGAAGCGAGTTTGCTCCGGCTATCCGCACGCGCGTTCACACGACGAGCAATGAGCAGACTGTTGCGGGCACGCTGTTTGGCGGCATAGGCCCAGGCAGAGACGGACGTTTCACCGAAATCAACGGCTTTCGGATAGAGGCGATACCGCACGGGCACATGGTCGTGACGCGCAATCACGATGTGCCGGGCGTCATCGGTCGCATCGGCTCAATCCTCGGCGAGCACGGCGTCAATATCTCACGCTTTCATCTGGGACGACGCGAGCGCGGAGGCGAAGCGATGGCCGTCATCGAAACCGACGCGCCTTTGAAGGACGAGACGCTTAATGAATTGCGATCCTTTGAGCAGGTCATCTCGGCAAGACAGATTGAACTCTAAAATGATGTGAGTTCGGCATAAGAATTTGCTGTGTGTTCAGCCCCGGAGGGGCGAGATATTAATAGCCCACGGCGCAAGCCGTGGGGACAACGTATCCAAATAAATCATAGCCCCGGAGGGGCGACATAATATGTCGCCCCTCCGGGGCTTAAACGTTTATTGGATGCATGGTTCCCATGACTCACGTCATGGGCTACTGATATATCGCCCCTCCGGGGCTATGGTTCGACATCGCACCTGACTTGCGTCGAACTTACGGTAAATGACAGGGATGCCCGGTGCAATCGAGCCGCCTTCCAAGCTTAGGGTGGAAAAAGTTGGCTACGTGCTCTCCCAGGGCATCCCTGATTTTTAATGATACAGCAAGACTATGCCTGAAACTCACTTCCGGCGAGTCGGCAGTTTTGCAGGCAAGTCCACCTCATCATCAACAAGGTCTTCCATGTGAACGCCTGCCACGCGCGCATATTGTAAGAGAACTATTAGCGGCGGCTCGCCTGTCCCTAGTTCATAGTTTGAGATTCTGTGATACGCAATAACGCCCTCAAACCCCAAACGTCGGAGCATCTCAGTTTGAGAAAGACCAAGCGCAAGACGAATCTGTAACAGCTTTTCGGCAAGGCGTTTTGGCCGCATACGCGCCGCTCCTCCCATCAGGTACGCCCTCCCGATGGAACAAGCAGCACATTTAGCTTGCTTCTATGCGGAATTCCGCATAGAATGCCTTTGCGTAACCTCTTCGCCGTGAGAATGAACCTTTCATGCTCAACGGCGATGCTCATCACTCAGTTTTGAGGTTGAGGGTTAAGCTACGCATTGACCGTTGCTGATAATTAAAAGATCGCAGGGCAAGAATACCATGACCTCACTAAAGCCATAGCAAAAGTTTGTTGGAGGGAGCGCAGAGGGGTGAGCCGCTTGCGTTCCCGCCGCTGCACGTTCGTTTTGGGTGGGAGCGGGCTGTGCGGCAGAGGCCGCCGCGCGTGCCCAGGTAAGGCGTGGCGGCCTTGATTTTATGAATTGCCTGGCAGAGAAGCTTTGAGGCAAAAGAGAAAAGATCGCTGTCAACGACATATTCCCCGCGACAAATTGAGCATTTGCCATGACAGATGAAGCGTTTGCCAGAACAAACGAAGTATTTGACGCGAGGAACACTCCATTTGTCGCAACAAATCCTCTGTTTGCCGCGAGGAATACTCCTCCGGTCGCAACAAATACTATCTTTGTCGCGGCAAATGAAGCATTTGCTCTGACAAATACAATGTTTGCCGCAACAAATAGAGCAATAATGCAGAGGAATACTTCGTTTATTAAGGCAAATGCAGCATTTAACGGGTCAGGGGCGCTTCGGGGAGCGTTTGACGGCTACCGCACGCCCTAATTTGTTCGGCGGCGTGGTCGCCAGAAGATGCGCCCACTCATGACTCTCTCGGCGGCTCCCATAACTCAATCCTGTTCCCCTCTGGATCACTCGCCCACCCAAACCGCCCGTACTCATACTCTTCCACTCGCTCGTCCACTGCTACCCCTTCGGCCCGTAACTGCGTCAGCAACCAATCCAGATTCTCCACTCGATAGTTAATCATGAACGCCGACTCGCTCGGCTCGAAATACTTCGTCTCCTGCGGAAAGGCAGACCAGACCGTTAAGCCCGTGCGCTCCCGGTCATGCATCTCTCGCCACTCGAAAATGGCACCCTCATTGCCTTTAGATTCAATCCCGAGATGTTCTCGATACCACTCTTGTAGCTTTTCCGCATCCTTAGCTTTGAAGAAAATGCCGCCAATGCCGGTTACTCGTTTCATGATCTTTTCGATCTCCTTTGCTGAGCGGATGATTATCAATCGTGAATGCACTGCCAGATAGCATCGGCTTATAGCACAGATGTAATTCAAGTGCAATACTTTATTTCATCCGTGAAACAATAGCTTTTGCCAGCGAAAGACGCCGAACTATAATTAGACCGCTATTGACGGTCTAATACTCTATAAAGCTACAATTACCGTTTAGTGCGGTATAACACCCCTTCTGAGCATAATTCAACAAAAAGGGCCTCCGGTTCCGCCACACTTTTTCCTTGCCCTTCGTGAGAGAATGAATATACTGCGATGTCATGCGCGCCTCGCACTTCTGATCTTCACTTTAACTTCACCCTGGAGGTAAACATCATGGCACGAGCTAAACGAAGTTCCTCGGTTCTCGAAGCCGCGCGGCAGCGATTGGCCGGCATTAAGGCAATCACACCAGCGCCGAATTTCGGCCCCGGCCTGCAAGTAGCTGACTACGAGCAGGAGATAAATGATTTCAGCGCGAAGATAGATAAGTATAACGGGATGCTTTCCACACTTGACGACTTACAAAATGAGATTGAGGCGGACGAGGGTAATCTGCGCTCCAAGAGCGCGCGTATGCTCTCAGCTACTGAGGCACAATATGGCCCCGACAGCAGCGAGTACGAGCAGGTCGGCGGCACGCGCCGGAGTGAGCGCAAGCGCAGCACGAAGAAAACAGCAGTCAAGGGCTAAAGCGGTACGATCTGACCTCACCTTTTTAATTCTTTAGTCTATTCAATCTCGAAGCTGAGTCGTTGCATTGCGCTGGTCTTGGCGACGTGATCTATATAAACTTTCGCGCGGGATTATCCGTATAAGTCCCGAACGTACCTGTGAGCGCGCCTCGCACCTCGGCGCAAAACTCCTTTTTCTTTCGTAGAGGCCAGATCCTTATGACTGATAACGGCAGTACGCTAAAGCTTTCGGGCGTCACCAAACGCTTCGATGAATTCACAGCCGTCAACAACCTGAGCCTACAGGTTCGACCCGGCAGGATTTTCGGCCTCATCGGGCCAAATGGCGCAGGCAAGACCACGACCATCCGCATGATCGTCAACATCACCGCGCCCGACGAAGGGACTATAGAGTTGTTCGGCCAGCAGATGAGCGCGGAGATGCAAGACCGCATCGGTTACCTGCCGGAAGAGCGCGGCCTCTACAAGAAGATGAAGGTCGTAGATCAGTTGCGCTTCTTCGGCGAATTGAAAAACGTGAAAGGGGAAGTGGCGGGCAAGGCGATTGACCGCTGGCTGGCGCGCGTTAAGCTGACGGAGTGGAAGAATAAAAAAGCTATGGAATTGTCGAAAGGTATGCAGCAGAAAATACAGTTCATCGCCGCCGTCATGCATAATCCCGACCTGATGATTCTGGACGAGCCTTTTTCCGGCCTCGATCCGGTCAACCAGGAACTCTTAAAAGAGATCGTGCTGGAATTGAAAGCGGAAGGCAAGACGATCATCTTTTCAACACACCAGATGGAGCTTGCCGAGCGGATTTGCGACGACATCTGCATGATTAACCGTTCTAATAAAGTGCTTGATGGAACGTTGAGAGAAATCAAGCGCAGTTTCGGGCGCAACTCCGTCGCTCTGCGCTTGGAGGGGGACGACGGTCAGGGCGTGCTGGCGGACCCGAATCTGGTGACAAAGGTTGAGCAGCACAGCGATGAGGTAGAAGCGTTGCTCGCTGAAGGCGCGGACGCGCAGGAATTGTTGAGACGCCTTATAGCTTCGGGCGCGCGAGTCGCGAAGTTTGAAATGGTCGAACCGAGTTTGAACGACATCTTCATCGAAAAGGTTGGTGAAGTCGAATGACAAAATTTCTGGCAATAGTCAAACGCGAATACCTGACGCGAGTTCGTACCAAGATGTTCATCGTGGCGACGGTGCTCGGCCCCGTGATGATCCTGGTGTTCACCATCGTGCCCGCGCTGATTTTCAACATCAAAACAGGCGGCCCAACGCGCCTCGCAATCGTTGACGAAAGCGGGAAATTGTATGAGCGCGTGCGTGAGTCACTCTTAAGCGAACGCAATGATGACGAGGACAGCCCGTCGGGTGAACAATCGGTGGCGGATACTGCTAATGCGAATCCACAAGATCGAATGCGCCAGACAGGTGCGGCAATGAAGACTACTTTCGCAGTTGAGCAAGTGCCATTTGAGAGTAGTTCGCTTGAGGAAACCCAAAAGAAGTTGGATGCGCGAGTTCTCAACGACCAACTTGATGGTTATATCATTCTCCCGGCAAACATCTTGGAAAATGGCGAGGCGAAATATTATACGCGCAACCTGGGCGATGTTATTACCAGAGGGCAGATTGAGGAGCGTGTGACTCGTGGTGTCAAGAATCAACGGATGGAAGACGCTAATATTCCTCAAGACCTCATGAGTAAGATTAACAAGCCGGTAAAGATGACAGCTAATAAGGCCGGTGAGAGCGGTGGGGAAACAGACTCAGGGGGCGGCTTCGCTCTAGTGTTTATCATCGGCTTCCTGATTTATATCACGATCATCATGTATGGTCAGGTGATACTTGCGGCAGTCGTCGAAGAGAAAGAAACGCGCATTGCCGAGTTGCTATTTTCATCCGTGCGCTCGTTTCCATTGTTGCTTGGTAAATTGATCGGTGTCTCACTGGTTGCGCTAACGCAGTTCGCTATCTGGGCGCTGGCCTTTGGCGCATTTGCTCTCTGGGGCGTCAACGCGCTCGCGGGACGTGGATTAAACGTCTCGGTGCCGCACCTTCCGCCGTCCTTCTTCCTCTTCTTCTTCCTCTTCTTTCTGCTTGGCTATTTCATTTACGCGACCTTTTATGCGCTTGTCGGCTCGATGGTGACGACGACGCAGGAGGGCGGGCAAGTGGCGATGCCTATACTTTTTCTCTTGATTACCGGGTTCTATCTGGCTTTCCCGGTAATACGCAGTCCTGGTTCACCGCTCGCCTTCTGGGTCTCGATGGTTCCGTTCTTTTCACCAATTACGATGATCGTGCGAATCGTCTCGCAAACACCACCGCTCTGGCAGATTGCGCTCTCGCTCGGCATCGGATTCGCCACCGTCATTCTCTTGATGTGGCTCGCCGCGCGTATTTATCGCATCGGAATGCTGATGTACGGCAAGCGCGCGACGATTCCAGAAGTCTTGCGCTGGGTCAGACAAGCGTGAAGGAGCAGCGGTCAGTAGTCAGTGGCCGGTGGTCAGTTAAAAACAAGCTATGAGCTGTTTTTGTTTTTGACCGACCACTGACCACGGGCCACTTACTACTACTTAACGTGAGTTCGACGTAAGCAAGCAGCTTACGCAGCAAGTAACAACTGTTCTTTGATTTCGATGCTCAACATCGGTTTCTTTTCGCGGAAAGTGTAGGCAGCCAAAGCCGCGACCACATTGA
>JAVHWL010000048.1:0-64016 GCA_032159825.1 Acidobacteriota bacterium | reverse complement strand
CCTTCTCAGCATCTGTCAGAAATCCACTGACTTTCGCTAGATCAGGCATGAACTCACTGTAATCAGGCTTTCTGCCCAATGCCACCGAGTAGAAGCGATAGGTGAAGTAGCCTCGCTCCTGAAACTCCGTTGAGCGGAAGAACCCTGATGAGACTTCGATGCGGTCGCAAGATTTGTCTCCCGCAGCGCAGTTGTTCAAGGTGTTCTGCCAGCCCTGGAAGCCTGCCGGGTCTGGCTCACGTCCGAGGAAGTCTATGTAGTGTTGACGCACGAAGAAGGGTGTTTGATTTATCGGGTTGGAGCTTGATTCGCTTAGATCATTGTCTTTAATAAGGAGTGTAGCTGTTCCTTGTTGGATCAAACTTCCACCTGTGGCATTGATAAGGGCAAGCGTGAGCGTCTCAGGGCCTTCAACATAAACATCATCAACAACAGGGATGCTGAAGACTTTAGTGCTCTCTCCCGGTGCGAATCGCAGTGTACCGACAACGGTAACATAGTCACACCGGGAGGAGGCAATGCCATTGGCTAGGTCACAGTTGTTTAGGCCAGCTGTATCGCTGCTAGCGTAATTGACTGTGACTGCGCCGGAGGTGTTACCGGAACGAGTGACACTGATATTAGCGCCACCGTCTCCTTCAATTACTTCATAAGTCGCGGCACTGAATTGCAAAATGGATGTAGCCGCAGTCACAGTTGCCACAGCAGAATTGTTGCCTGGATTCGGATCGCTCAAAGCAGAGCTGACAGTCGCGGTGTTGCTAATAACTGTTCCACTACTTGTTGAATCGTTTACCTTGGCAATGATGGTTATGGACGCCGACGCGCCCGGAGCGAGAGTCGGGAACGTAGCAGTACGGCTGTTGTCCGAGCCACCACAGGTTCCACCGCCTGTTGCCGAGCAGGAAACGAAAGCTGTAGTGACAGGTAAGTTGTCCGTCACCACCACAGATTCGGCTGTGCTGGCGCTATTGTTAGTGAGCGTCAGCGTGTAGGTGATGTTGTTGCCAATCAATACGAGATTGGGCGCGGCAGACTGTGAGATTGACAGATCGGGCGGCGTGTCGTCGTTAGCGATAGTCACTGTGCCTTGAGTTGTTGAGATGAAGCTGACATTGGTTGCGTTACTCATTTTAACGATAAAGCTCTCGTCAGGCTCAACGAACGTGTCACCATTAACAGGGACGTTAATAGTAGCGGAGCCAGCGCCCGCCGGGATCGTCAATGTGCCGGAAGTGGCGACGTAATCGCTTCCGGCTTTAGCTGTTCCATCGGCGGTAGCGTAATCAACCGTCACGACCTGGAAGGTAGGATTTGAAAGAGATACGTTAATGGCAGCGTTGGTTGTCCCTGAATTTGTTTCAGTGACCCTCAAAGTGGGAGCAATTGTGATGGACGGTTTGGAATCATTATCCGTAATGGTCAGGACGGCAGTGCTCGGTGTGGTAAGTAAAGCGCCGCCGGTTGGATTGCTGAGCGTGAAGTTGAAAGTTTCGTTGCCGCCTTCATAGAGCCGGTCGTCAATGATCGGAATATTGACGGTCTTGCTAAGTTCTCCGGCAGCGAAAGTCAACGTGCCGCTCGTCGCAACATAATCGCTTCCGGCAGTAGCCGTCCCGTCGCTGGTGGCATAATTCACTGAGGTCGCGGACGAAACATCACCGGTACGATTAACCGTGACAGTTGCCGTAGGGCTGCCCTCGAAAATGAAGGAGCTGCCGGTGCTGAGTTGGACTCCTATCGGAATCGTTCCATTCGAGGAGACTAAGGCGCTTTGAACCAAATAGAATTGACTGCTGCTGGAAGTCCCGTTGTTGGTGAAGGTGCGAAGCGCCAGCCCATTCGTTCCCCAACGCACCAGGCTGGTAGGCGTTCCGCTCACACCTGTGAGGGTCACTGAGCCGATAGGCAAAAAGGTATTGATGTCGTAGGCGGTTAAAATCTCGCCTGTCCCCCCGAAGTTATCTGCGAGGAAAAAGGCGCGGCCAAGAGCGAAATCAACAGCCACTGCCTGGCCGAGATTCCCTCTAAAAGTCCCGACGAGTTGTTGCGCTTCCGGGTCAACTACTCGCCCCGCCGATGAATACAATCGGCCATTAGCAAACTTAAAGCCGTTGGAAAAGCCGGTGATGAGATTTCTCGTTATTGTGTTAGCAGTCAGCCCGGAGCTATTAACATTGAACTTCACAAGCTCGAACCCGCTGGAAAAACTATCATAGCCATAAAGCGTCGTTGGCGAGGCTCCGAATTCGATGGGGCCGATGCCGTAGGCACCGCCATTGCTGGAATTTGGTCGCTGGACGCCATCGTCGTAAATGCCTGCGCTGTAAAAACCACTGACCGCTCCAGAGACGGCGAGCGACTGCGGACTGCCTGGCACGACCTCCATATCATAAGGCGCTTGCTGCCCGACTGAGAACTGTAAGCCCGGTGTCTGCGTTTGAATGTCGTAGCGGCGAATGGCCTTCGCCCCATCCAGGTAAGTGTAGAGCGTCCGCCCGTCATCTGAGAGCGCGAGCTTGCCCGGCTCGCTGCCAACGAAGACGGATTGACCAATCGCTCCTGTTTGCGGGTTGACCTGCGTAATGCTGTTGCCGCCAGCGCCCTGTGTGCTTGCTACGCTGGCGTAGATTGTTTGCGTTGGCTGATGATAGACAAGATCGTTAGCTTGCAAGTCCACCTTTCTGGTGAAAGTAGCGGCATAAGTCGGGGAGGGCGATGGCGTCGGCGATGGCGTCGGCGTTGGTGACGGCACGGGTAAGGATGAATTGACCAGCGCAGTCTCAACGAGGAAGACCTGTTTATCGGTGGTGCGGAAAGCCAACCCGTTCGTTCCCCAACGCAGCAAACTTGTCGGTGATCCGCTGACGCCTTGAATTGTTATTGATGCAATCGGCAAGAAAGTGTTGATGTCGTAGGAGCGTATCAGCCAGTTAGAGCCTGAGCTTTGTGACATGAAGAACACACGACCGTTGGCAGAGTCAACCGCAAACGGAGCACCAAAAATCACCCCGGAGAACGTACCCTTGATGATTTGGGCTTCAGGGTCAACGACCACACCGCTCGCCATATAAATCAGCCCGTTATCATAACGGATGTCGCCGGAGCTGCTTGTCGTAGTCGTGCTGACCAGGGAAAGCCCGGAGGCACTGACGGCAAGTTTCTGAATCGCCCCGATACTGCTGTATAGCGTTGTCGGTGAACCAAACTTGATCGAACCACCACTACTGCTCGCCTGTGGTCGCTGCACTCCATCATCGTAGATCGCGGTGCCACCATTATTCTTCGCCACCGCAACTGTTCCGGGGCTTCCAGGCATAACGGCGAGACTGGCGGGGGAATAAGGGCCGTTGAAATTATCGTTGCCCAGATAGAATTGTAGGCCCGCCGTTTGTGAAGCAACATCAAAGCGACGCACCGACCCTGCCCCGTCCAATCCAACGTACAGAGTTTGCCCGTCGTCTGAGAGCGCCAATTTGTTAGGCTCGCTGCCGATAAAGACAGAGTTGCCAGCCGTGCCACTCACAGGATTAATTGCCGTGATGCTATTGCCGTTTGTGACGGGATTGCCGTTGCCGCCGGAAGTGCTGGGCACACTCGCGTAGAGCGTCTGTGCCTGCTGACTGTAGATTAGATCATTAGTCGCTAACGGCACCTGCCTGACAAAAGCTGCGACCGGCACCGGCGACGGAGTTGGCGTCGGCTGTGGTGTCGGTGTCGGGTCTGGGATGGGATCAGATGAAGGAATCAAAGAGGTCTGAATAAAAAAGATTTGATTGCCACTGGTGCGAAATGCCAGGCCATTCCCTCCCCAACGGACCATGCTTGTCGGCTCGCCAACAACGCCTGGGATCGTTAAAGTTCCGACAGGGAGAAACGTGTTAATGTCAAAAGCCTTTAAGGTAAACGTGCCGCCGCTGCCAAACTGGTCGCCGACCAGATAATAAGCACGCCCGGCTGATGTGTCCGGGACAAAAGCATTAGAAGTTGCGCCTGAGAAAGTTCCTAAGAGTGTTCCTGCATCTGGATTGATGACCTGTCCCGTCGAGCTAAACACAAGTCCATTATCAAATTTAATCCGCGCGCCAACAGAGAAGGAGCCAGTGCTGTTGACCGTCACCCCTGAACTGTCAATCGTCATAGTTCTCAGCCCATCAGAGAACCCGCCGCCGTAAAGCTTAGAGGCTGAAGCAGAGAAGGCTAGAAAATCGCTGCCGGCAGTGTGGCCTGGGCCGGTCTTGGTGCGCTGCACGCCGTTGTCAAAGACAGCAACACCCGCTTCGGGCGGGCTAGTGCCCCGGTAATACCTGGCAACCGCCACCAGATTAGGATTACCGGGCGCAACGGCCAGATCATTAGCGTTATATAGTCCAAAGAATGAATCCTGGCCTATGGGAAACTGCTGGCCGGGGGTCTTTGTTGGAAGGTCGAATCGGCGGATAGCAGAGGCCCCATCCAGAGATGCGTAGAGCGTTTGCCCGTCATCCGAGAGCGCCAGCTTATTCGGCTCGCTGCCGATAAAGGTTGAAGCGCCGACCGCACCCGTCACCGGATCAATAGGCGTGATGCTGTTGCCGCCAGTGCCCACGCTGCTGGGCACGCTCGCGTAAAGCGTCTTATCTGTCTTGTTGTAGACCAGATCATTGGTCGTCAGCGTTACCCGTCTAATGCTATCGGTCTGAGCCGGAACCGGATTTGGCTCAGGCGATAACATTCCTCGCGCCGCAAAGGACACTGGAGCGAGGCAATTAAGAAGGATTGCGAGTGTTACTAAAAGAGCAGATTTCTGCTTGGCTTGATGGGGCAAGCGGGCGAGGCGAGGCATGGCAATTCTCCAGTTCAAATAATTCAATCAGCACAGAAGGTTTTAGATTGCATCGCACACGTGCTTTTACCGGGAAGCCATAGAGACACTTTCAGCGGGTCGGGGTTTTACAGCACGGAGGATACAGCATCTAAATTTCTTGCTTGATTCTGGGTCAAAGCTGAGTTCGGCGTAAGTGAGACTTACGCCTACATTGAGCGACGGGTAATCTTAGAGTAACTACCAAAGTTTTGTCAAAGTACGTGCCGAGGCTAATGATCGGCGGCGCTGTTTGCATTCAAGTTTACCTTAGCGGCCTTCTCCATAGTGGCAAGCCTCCAACTGTTTCAGAAACCGGCGCGCGAGCAAACGCTGCGAAACTCAGGATGAGCGCAACCGCGAGTTCCAGCGCGAGCAACATCCAATCGAGGGCTGCGTTCTTCAGGCTCTCCGCGAGCGATAGCTCTTTGAAGCTGAAGCGCGGGACGGCTGCCGCGTCCACCGCCCTTTGCGACATGTAGTTTTGCACGTAAAAGATGTGCGGGCTGTCGGGGTCGAGCATTTCCTGCTCCCTGATGAAGCCCGTGTACGCCTCAGACCAGCGGTCTATAGCTTTCAAAAAATGCTGCTCTCTGGTGTCTCCGACTCCTAGAAGGCGTTCGCTGCCGAGTTGGAACAGGCCGGAAGGCGTCAGCCGGATTACGTTCTGAACGGCACGCGCCTGGGCGCGATGGCTTACTTGCTGTTCATCAAGAGTGACCGTGATAGTCGCAAGCATCTGGTTGACGCGCTGCGCAAACTTCCGCTCGGAAGAGAAGCCGTCCTTGCGCGCTTCCGCGATGTCTGAGCGCACGAAAGCATCCATCTCGCCCACCATCTCATTAATCTGCTCGTCGAGTTGGTGTAAGACTTTCTGTTCCACCTGAATGTCAGAGAGGGTCGCTACTGAGCCTTGAACGGCAGCCGCTGCGCCCTGCGGGATAACGACCGTCGCGGTAATCCAGAAGATCAGCAGGATGGTCAAACTTGAAACGGAACTGCGAGCGCGGCTTGAGACCAACAGGCTCACGGCAACGAAGATTCCCAGGTAAACAAGCGCGCCCAGGCAGAACAACACAATCCGCGCATAGTCGCTCGCGGCAAGTGTGCCGCCGCCTCTCATGAGATAGACGAGCGTGCTGAGTATTGCTCCTGCCGCGAGCAGCCAACCGAGAAGCGTTAAGACGGCCAGAAACTTCGCGCAGAGTACGCGGCGGCGTGAGACCGGGTAAGCGAGCGTTAAAGCAAGCGTGCCGCGCTCACGCTCTCCGACGATTAAGTCGTAGGAGAGAATGACGGCGATGAAAGAGAGCAGAATGCGTATGAGGAATTCCCAATCCAGAGCGGGACGCGCGGGTAGTTCCAGATTACCGATGCCCAGGTCGCCAGGCTCTAATATATTGGGGAAGTTCCACTGGACTCCTAGAAGTCCGCCTAACTCAGCGCCCGCAACCAACGGAAGAACTTTAGGCGGAGGCGCGCTCAAGACCAGTGCCTGTCCCTCCTCTCCGCTTGATCCCAGGAATTCATTGAAATCAATGGCGAGCTTTTCCAGGTGAGCGGCCTCCCGGCCCAGACGCTCACCGTTTTGCGACTCTATCTGCTCGTGCATCTGCAACAGGTCCTGATAAGCGCGGCCTGTGACGAAGCCGTTAATCGCCATTCCGAGCAAGAAGATTGCCAGCGCGATTATAAAGCGCAGGCTCTTCAAGAGGTCTCTCACTTCTCGCCAGTAGATGGCTAACATTCTTCTCTACGCCTCACTCGAACGCACGTCGTAACGTCTGAACTTCAGAAAAGCGAGCATCGCGCAAAATAGATTGATGATGACGAGCGCGACGATTGATGTGGAGACACGGCTCAAAGCCTGGCGGACAGGCTGAGGCGCATAGTCGAAGCGCGGAATATCTTTAACCGGCAGCGCACGCTTGCCGGACTTTCGCTCGGCAAGTATTTGTTCATAGAGCGCGCTGCCCAGCTTCATCACTTTCTGCATCTCTTCAGAGTCGGCTTTTTTTCCGAGCCTTTCTTCTCTGGGAAACGGCGACTCCGCGCCGGGCGGATCATCCGTGATCCAACGCAATGAAGTGGTCAGATGATTCGCATCATAAAAGTCTATCAAGTCCTGACGGTAGCTTTGCGCGGCTGCTAGAAAATGGTTGAAGTCGTCTCTGGATGTGCCGGTCATCTCATTAATGACACGCTCCAGATGAGCAACGGGCGAGAGGCTGGAAAGCTTGAATGCCAGTTCCGCCTGCTCTCGATTCTTCACTTGACGCTCCTCTATCTTCTCGTACACTGCGACGGCGTACTCGCGCTCAAGTTCAGCGCGCTTGGAGTAGTAGCTCAACCACCACTCGTATGCTTCAGGCGTGTAGAAGTTCATACTGACGCCCTGCTCAAGCGAGATTGAGACGCCTTCACTTTCCGGCGGCGTGCCCATAGCTTTCTTCACCTCTTCCGATTTACGTTCCAGTTCCCCATCCAATCTCGCCATCTCTTTTTCGAGCGCATACGATGAAGGGAGGCGCGCCAACTGGCTCGCGGCGAAAGGGGCCACGACGGGAATGAAGATAACCAGAACGAACCACGTCACCATCCCAACCAGCAGCGAAACGGCGGCGCGCCGTGTGAGCACGGAAATGAGCAGCCCCGTCAAGAACATCGCGGACAGATAGAGTAGAAGCGCGACGAACCAGAGGCCGACGCGCGGCCAGGCGCTCGCCGGAAGATTTACGCCGCTCACGAGCCAGACGACGAGCACCGCCGCCAGCGAGAGCGCCAGCGAGAGAGAGAGTGCAGCCACCCCGCCCAGATATTTACCGAGAAAGAAGGCCGAGCGCGCCACAGCATTCGAGAAGCAGAGCGCCAGCGTCCCTTTCTCCTTTTCACCGCTCACGGCGTCGAAAGAGAGCAGGATGGCGAGCAGGCCCAAGAGGTAAACGAGGACAGTCGTAGTGTCGAATCCGCTGAAGCGTGCAAGGTATGGAGTGCCGACCGGAGAGTCTTGTGTGTTCGCCGGTATCTGGCTGCTGGAGGCGACGACGACTCTTCCATCCCTGGCCTCGAAACCTGCGTTGAGAATCATCAACGGCGCGAGCGGGCGCACGAGAATTGGTTGAAGGTCGGACCAGGTTGTGGCCTCACGCAGTTTCTGTTCGGCGCGTGCTGCGGCTATTTTGTACTGCTCGGCCTGCGCACGGTAGTTGGAGATGCCGGAGAGCGTGGAGAGCACGACGAGCACCAGCGTCGTCGCCAGGATCATCATCAGCCTCGCGCTCAAGATGTGTTCGCGCAACTCGCGCGTGGCGATTGCGCGAACGACAGACACGAGCTTGCCCGTGCTGTGTGTCAGCAGGGGCAAGCGCTCTTGTCTTGAATCTATGCTACTCATTTAACCAACTGTGCCTGAGAGCCGTACCTCTACTACTCTCTCATCATTTCGCTTCCAGGAATACTCCGCGTTTCGGTAGAGGGATTTCGAGGTTCTCGAAATGCGACGGAAGGCCATCGCTGCGATAGATGACGCCGCCTGCCATCAACTGGTAATGCAGATGAGGCCCATCGGAGTTTCCTGAGTTCCCCAAAAGTCCCAGAACGTCCCCCTGCTTGACCTTATCTCCCGCTTTAACCCTTACGGAGCCTTTCTGCATGTGCGCGAGCAGGCTAAACTCTCCGTTGCCGTGATCTATCACGACCACGTTTCCGGCGACAGCCCACATAGGCTCCTTCAGCTTGAGGAAAACATTTGTCAGAACGACATCAGGATGCGGATTATCCTGCACGTCATTACGCGCATAGACGACCAGGCCATCTGCCGGGGCTATTATCTCCCGCCCCCACGCGAAGAAATCCTCATTCGTTTCGCCATTCGTCTTGACTATCTCGTAGCGCGGGCCGAGGGCCAGGATGTCATAAGCATACTGCTGGCTCCATTCGCCCTTATGCTCCTCGTTGAAATCATGCCCGCCCGCCACAACGAACGCTCCCTTGAGCGGGAAGATCAACTTCGTCTTCTGCTGGTAAGCCGTGATGGGAATCTCTACAGACTTACGCATCGTCTCGCCCTGGCGCGTGGTCAACTCAAGATTGTAGATGAGCCTGTCCACATGAAGCGCGACTGGCTCGGAGAAGTAGTGTTGCAGATCGAAGACCTCCTCCTGTGCTGCCAGATTTTGATAACTGACTTTGCGCACGGCCTTCAGCGCTGCCGTTTCAAGCTCAACCGTCTTCACACGATTAGAGCCGGAGTAAAACTCAATCGTGGCTCTCTTCGGCTCAAGCGCACGCCCCCACTTCTCTTTCACCAGGACGTTGAAGACAAAGCTCTCACTCACGCCGCTTGTGTCCACACCGTCATTCTCCTTGTAAACGCGCAGCGGAATGGTCGCCAGGCTGACCTCGTAAGGCTCGCCCGCATGCTCGCCCAAAGGATTTTTGAAGAGACTATCATCAAGCGGCGCATTGAGCTTGTAATCGTCAAACGTTATCGAAAGCGTTTGTCCCGGCGAATCCTCTTTGATGGAGAAAGGAACCAGCACACCATTGACCTGACGGTAATCGCTATAGCTGATCTTCACCATCGCATCTTCCAGGCGATGATCTTCACGCAGGAGTAGAAAGCTGGCAGCGTCGAAATAAAACGTGACGGGCGGCTCTCCCTTCGGAGAGAATTCAATCAAGTATGCTTCAGCGCCTAATAGCTGTTTCTTCCCCTTTAGCTCCACAGGTGTCCCGGCATTCATGTAGGAGAGCAACGAATTGAAGACGGCGCGTTGTTTCAATCTCTCAAGCTCGGATTCAGAGAGTTCGCGCACGCTCGTGCGTTTCTCCCAGCCATTGTTACCGTCAAAGCCGCGCTCCACATGCTGAATGGAAATATCCAGCGTCGTCTTCAACCTGTCGGGCGCTTTCGCCCACACCTGGTACGTCCCCGTCACGCCCTTCGCTTCGACCTTCCCCGAAGCCGCGCGTGTTTGAATCTTCGCCAGATTCTCCTTGCCGCCCAGCGCCGCCGTAGCTCTCTCTAACACCTGTTGAGCATTGAGAGCTTGCGCTTGAACAGTCAACGAGCCAGTTGTCGCTACTATGACAAGCAGAGCAGCAAAGATAATCAGTAATTTTTTCATGACTTCACTTAATGACGCTGGCGTTTCCTTTAATCTCGCCGACAGGCTCTAAGCGTCCGCCCAGATATTTGGCGAGAAACTCTTCCGACTTGGCGATGAAGTGCAGCAGATTTTCAGGCCGCACGAAGCCGTGCCCCTCATCCGTATAGACGATGTATTCGACCGGCTTGTTGGCCCTGCGCATGGCGCGAACTATCTGCTCGCTCTCCGCTGGCTTAACGCGCGGGTCGTTTGCTCCCTGCCCAATCAGCAGCGGCGCTTTGATGCGATCCACAAAAAAGAGCGGCGAGCGCGCCCTTAGAAACTGCGGCTCTGTGTTGAGGTTGCCGATGCGTCTATCGAAGACAGACTTTTCTATCGTCCAGTAGGGCGGAATTGATTTGATGAGCGTCGCTAGATTCGACGGGCCGCAAATATCAACGCCCGCCGCGAACACTTCCGGCGTAAACGTCAACCCGGTAAGCGTCGCATAGCCTCCATAAGAGCCTCCGAGGATAGCAACTCTTTTCGGGTCGGCAATGCCTTGTTTGATAATCCAGTTGACGCCATCGGTCAGATCATCCTGCATCTTGCCTGCCCATTCACGGTCGCCCGCGTTGAGAAACTTCTTGCCGTAGCCACTTGAGCCGCGAAAGTTCACCTGCAACACAGCGTAGCCGCGATTCGCCAACCACTGCACGAGCGGCTCGAAACCCCACTTGTCACGCTCCCACGGGCCGCCGTGAACATACAGCACAGTTGGAAGATTCTTCGCTTCAACGCCGACGGGCAGCGTCAGGTAGCCGTGAATCGTCAGGCCATCGCGCGACGTGTAATGGATGGGATTCATCTGCGCGAGCGTCAGATTCTCAAGCTCGTGGCGATGGCTGAACATGAGCGTCGCCTGCTTGGTGCTGCGGTCATAGGCGTAGTAGTAGATAGGGCCATCGTCTGTGACGTAAGTGACGAGCCAGGTCTTGTCCGCGAGGTCGCGGTTCTCGACGTAGAAATCGCCACGACTACGAATACGCGCGATGGCTTCAAAATCCGCCGCGATGCTTTCGTCCAGCACCTTCCAATCTTTCTTGTCCTTGTAGAATGAGACAGCCTGAATGGTTCTGCTTAGAGGGTTCATGAAAACATCCTCGACATCGTATTCAGGGTCTTCAGCGATGACTTTGTCTTTGCCGGTGGCAACGTCGAAGGCTAGGAGTTGTTTGGCGTTTGAGTTGTCGCTGCCCGTCGCAAAGAGCGTGCGGCCATCTGCGTTGAAGCCGATAATCTCGCCCTCTTCGCCGAGTCCCCAGTGGCGCAAAGTCTTCCAGGGGCCGCTCTCTTTCTCTCTAGCTAAGAGCGAGTAAGTGCCGTCGGGCGAAGTCGCCATAGCCGCGCGCACTCTAAGCTCCGCATCGCTCGCCCAACTACTCACGTTGCCGGGATTGCTGGCGGCCAATGTGCTAACGCCCGTCTTGATGTTGATGCGATAGACATCATGCTTACGCTTGTCCTTGAGATTCATCGCGACCAGAATCTCGTCGGGCAGGCTTGGCTCGACGGCAAGGGGCTGCGCCTGTATCCTACGATAAGGCGTCAGGTCGCGCGTTTGTCCGGTCTTGACGCTGGCAACGTAAAGATGAAAATTCTCGTCGCCGCCCACATCTTGCACGTAAGCCAAGTGCTCGCCGTCATACGTCCAATGATACTCTTCAACGCCGCGCTTCTTCTCCGCAGTCAACGGGCGATCATCCTGCGCTCCAACGGTACGCACCCAGACCTGCAACACGCCGTTCTTATCCGGCGCGATGTAGGCCAGGAGTTTGCCGTCAGGCGATAGCTCCGGCTGCATACGCTCAGGATTCCCCAGCAACACTTCGCGCGGAATAAGCTGCGGCAACTGTGCGAAAGCTTGCGCTCCGCAGAAAAGTAGAAGAACAGTTGCGGCGAGCAGTGCGCGTCGAATTCTCATCTCTCATCTCCTTCGGAGAAACGATGAATGATGAATGATGAACGCAGAAGCCGAGATGATTGCTTTTCACTTCATCGTTCATCATTCATCATTCATCGTTTCCTATTGATCTTCAGGTTTATTGAACTTCGCATCATCCACAGGCACATTCTGTTTGACTTCTGTTAGCTTGACGGTGAAATCCATCCCCGGACTAACCTGATGGATGGTGAAAGGCAACTTGACGCCATCTACTGCGCGATAGTCGCTGTAGTATTCTTCGATAGACTTTTTGCCCTCATCACCCTCTTCTTCTGAATCCTTGCGGATGAGCAGGCCCGTCAGCGTATCGAAGTAGAGCCGCTCAGGGCTGCCCGTCACCGGCACAGCTTCTATGACGTAAGCCATACGCGCGCCCACTTTCTCAACATCCTTCAAGGTCATGCGTGGATATAGCTCTTTGAGCTTGAGTTCCTCATAGAACTCCGCCTCGCGTTTGGCAGTCGCCAGCTCAAGGCCGCTCTTGTCATGCGCAACGCCGCTATCAGGCTCAAGCGCCCAGGCCGTTGTGCCGTTGAATCCTTCAGCCTCAGTTCCGACTCCCGGAATCGTGAGCACTGAGACGGCCAGGTTTGGAGCTTTCTCGTAAACCTCAACCGTTCCTACCACGCCAGCCAGCGATGAAATCACGAAAGTCCCCTTCGAGACGCGGCTGCTGATTTTCCCCAGCGCCGCTTTCCCGCCGATGGCTTCCACATACTTTCCAAGCACAGCGTCAACGCTCGGCGTCGCCGCAAACGATTTCACACGAAGCGCCGCCCCTCTTGTTGAGCGCCGTGTGCCTTGCGCCATTGAGTTGATTGATAGAAGAAGTCCGAGAGCTATGATTGTTAATTTACGCATTGTCTTTATCCTTCCTTGAGATAACAGCTAGAGCTTATTTCTGCTGGCTTGATTGTCGCTTGAGGTAGTTGATGGCGGCTTCAAGTTGCGGGTCCGCATTACTGAGCAAGGAGGCGCGCGTTAACTTCACTTCAACGTCAGGAACGACGCCGCGCCCTTCGAGCGAAACTCCTTTAGCGGTTACGAAGTCCGCGTAAGCGTAGAGCAGGAGCGCGCCCGTCGGAAGCTTATCAATAGCCGCATCGAGGTCGCCGCCGCCGCTTTTTTCGCCGACGACGACGGCGCGCCCGACCGCTTGCAGCCCGCCGGAGAAGCTTTCGCTGGCCGAGCCGCTCATGCAATCAACGAGGACGACGACCGGCCCCATGTAAGGATTCTTCTGCGGATAGACGATGTAGTTCTCAAACCCTTTGCGCGCCCGGCTCATGCCGAGAGTTATCTGCTTATCAAAGAGCAGCCCGGCCAAACCCTGCCCGACACCATCGAAGCCGCCCGGATTACCACGCAGGTCAATGATCAGGCCCGGCGCATCCGTCATTGATCTAACAGCCGCGCGAATCCTTTGATTGAGAACCGGCATAAAAATATTGAAGCGCAGGTAGCCGATATTATCCGCCAGGCGCTTCTGCTCAAACTCAGTGTAGAACGAAGGGAAGCTGCCGATATTTGGCGACATCTCTCCCGCCGGTTTCTCTCGCTTGAGGGTGACATCATGCACGCGGTCACTTTCATCAAGATAAACGAGGCGCAGAGAGCTTCCGAGTTTACCTTCGAGAAGCATTTCGGCTATCTCGCCAGTGATGCGCTCCCGTATCGCGTCGGGCGACTCCTTGCGTTTCTTTATTGGCGCGCTGATTTGTTCGACCGTCTTGTCATCAAGCTGCTTAATGAGGAAGCCGGGTTTGAGTCCTGCACGCGCGCCGGGTGAGTTAGGGTCAACGCGCCAGATGACGACCTGGTTATCTATGATTCTGACCTGAACGCCGGTGCTCCCTTCTACCGGCTCTTTCGAGTCGGTCTTGGTGCTGCTAACGATGTCGGGCGGCAGGACGACGAAGTGTGATTGATGCAGTTCGCCCAGCATCTGCTGGAGCAGCTCATAAAACTCTTTATCGCTTTTCACACGATTGATGCGCGGAGCGTAAAGCTCATGCACCTTGTCCCAGTCAACTCCATTAAACTTGGGATCGAAATGCTTCTCCTTAATCGTGCGCCAGACAATCTCGAAAGTCTGTCGGCGCAACTCAGGCGTGGCCTCTCGAACGGCAGTAGATCGAGTAGCGGCATTTTGCGCCGCAGCCGTTTGCATAGCGGGCTGGTTTAGTGTGGATGCGATGATTGCGATAGCGGTTAAGATCATGGCGAAACGGTCGTAGCTTTTCATCTTCGGCATACCTCTAATCTTCCTGTGGCAATCGTTCAGTTAAAACCCAAACGGGGCGCACGAGGCATGATGAGCAATAGCCGTTCCATTAAAGAAAGGTTGATGTTTGCTGAATTGTATGCGGATTCCGGGAGGGTAAGACTTTAGGTGGGAAAGCGTTTACTCAATCGCAGGTAACTCAATACACATTTCAGAAAGAGAGGGAGCTTAACCACAGAGGGCACAGAGGAAAGAAGAAGAGATTAAATCTTAAAGCCGGGTTGCAGATTTGAAATCTGGGATTCTGAATTTCAGATTAAGTATTTGTTCATTGCTCTTTTACTCTCTGTGTTCCTCTGTGTCCTCTGTGGTTAATTCCAAACTTGCCCTGAGAGGCGGGAATGGAGCTTCAGGCGTTCGTGCCGCTCCGATGCTCAGGACGATAGCCGCCGCGCATGTAATCCAGGTAGAGCGTCTGTAGGTCTTCCTGCTCCAGTTCCTCGCGCGTGCGTTCCATTACCTTGCGGCCTTCTTTCATAATCCCGATGCGGTCTGCTATCTCTTTGGCGCGGAAAATATCGTGGGTGGCGACGAGGATGGCTTTGCCGCGAGAGCGCAACTGGTCGAGCGTCTCCATTAGCTCTGCGCCGACTTTCGGATCAAGACCGGAGGTCAGCTCATCGAGCAGGATGGCCGGAGCATCTTTGACGATGGCGATGGCGAGTCCGACCTTCTGCCTCATGCCTTTGGAAAACTCTTTCAACTTCTGATCGAAAACCTTCTCTTCCAGCCCCACTTCGCGCAAGACTTGATAGCAGTCATCCTTTTTCAGCCCCTGGTGGCCTCCGAGTTTGGCGAAGAAGTCGAGGTTCTGCCGCGCGGTGAAGTTGCCATACAGCATCAAATCTTCCGAGACGTAGGCGATATATTTTTTGGCCTCAAGCGGCTCTTTCGTGACATCTATGCCATTGATAAGGGCGCGCCCCGATGTCGGCTCCACGAAATTGAGGAAGATATTGAGGACGGTTGTTTTGCCCGCGCCGTTTGCGCCGAGCATAAAATAGATTTCGCCCGGAGAGACTTTCAGGTTCAGCGCATCGAGCGCCAGATGCGTTTCGTCATAGCGTTTCGTCAGGTCAATCGCTTCAATCATTACGGAGATGACTTATTAGACAAGGCTTGTTCGGCGAAGTGACATTGTATTTACTCACTCGTTACGCTGTGGCACGTTTTTCTAACCATCGCTTAAATGAATTCTGACTTTCGCCCGAAGGTTTCCCCCTGAGCAGATTTTCGACGCTAATATCCTCATCAAGATCAGGCCAATGAATGCCTTCTTTGTCGCCTATGAAACGCCAGTTGCTTCGTTCCTCCGGCGTTCCATTTAGCAATCGAGGATACCACGCCAGGGGAACGGAAATAGTGCGCCCATCATTCAAATCAACTGCGAGAGTATCGTCCGTGACAATGACATTTTGTGCTTTGGCTTCAGCCGTTAAAATACTCATTCCAACTCCTCAACAAAGCTTCTAGATTTTCATCAACAATCCTCTGTATGCGGCTAATTTCAGTTCTACCAAAGCCTCCGCTATTTTGTAATCTTACTGGCCCCAGCCAAAACTTAGCTGTATTGTCATCTCGCCCAATGTGTATGTGCGGAGGCTCATCACGATCACCAGCGTAAAAGAAAAACCTATATGGCCCGACTCTCAATACAGTTGGCATTGTTCTATGCTAAGTCCCTATTTTCAATACTGAGAATCTATGTGATTAAAGAGCGGCAGTCAACGTTTCTTGTATGCTTACTTCCGCAATCGTGAATCAGTCCACGCTCATCATCGCCAGCGCAGATTTCAATAGGCTCAAGAGTGATGCGACAAGAGCTTCACTACCGGCAATAAGAAGTGGTGAAGGCAGAGGGTCTCCTTCTATCTCCAGCACAGACGCGCCTGCCGCTTCTGCGATTAACGCGCCCGCAGCGATGTCCCATGCTCCCAGTCCAAACTCGTAGTAGGCATCAAGGCGACCTGCGGCCACAGAGCACAGGTCGAGCGCAGGTGAACCGCTGCGGCGTATGTCTCGAACCTTCGGCAAGACCGACTTCAAGAGTTCTGCCTGCTGCACTCTCACCAAAAGGTTCGGGAGAAATCCTGTGCCGATGAGTGCCGCTTCAAGCTCTGTCTGACGGCTTGCCGCAAGCTGCGTGCCCTCGCACGTAGCGCCGCTGCCCGACACGCCAACATACAAACGCCCGTCAGAGGAATCGAGCACTACTCCCAAACGACGAGTGCCATTCACGAGTACGCCGACAGAGACTGCGTGGTGTGGATGCCCGTGAACCAGATTCGCCGTGCCGTCGAGCGGGTCGAGCACCCACGTCACCCCGGAAGAGCCTGAGCGGGAGGCTCCTTCCTCCGAGATGATCGAATCGTTGGGGCGTGCGCCCGTGATTACTCGCACGAGCGCGGTTTCGGCCTCGCGGTCAATTCTGGTCACGAGGTCCGACGCATTAGACTTCGACTCGATGCGGAGGTCTTTTAACGCGCGGCTTTGATGAACACGGGCTGCGGCCCGCGCCGCTTCGACCGCTACTTTTTCCAATTCCACAAGCATTGATATTCCAGACTAACATTTCGCCGGACGAGACTTTCGGATTCAGAACATTGAGCACAAGCTGCGTTCATTCAATCTCGAAATTGATTTTCCGTGAGGCGCTCGTTTTTGAGATGCGATCAACAACCGTGACTTGCAATACATAATGGCCTGACGGGATTGAGGAGAGAGGGATTTCGGCTGCGTATGGAAGACGCGAAAGGTCTGTCATGCCTTCAGTCGAAACTTTCCGCATCGGAGCGGTGAGAACAGGTTTATCATTAGAGATGACCTGTATCTGAATCGCTACGTCCGGTGCGCCGCTGCTCGTTGTGCCGCGAGCGGCATTATAGATGTAGGTCAGGAAGCGGAGCGTTGAGGCATGGGCAAAGCGCCCGTCAACGCGCTGGCTGGCTGGAATGGCATCTTCGCCCGGCTTCGTTTCACCCTGTCCGGCTTTCAACTCGCCGATGAAAACGCTGCTCAGAGCCAACCGGCCCGCAGCGAGGTCTGGAATCTCAACCCACTGCATGGCGCTGCCGGTGCGCTTGCTTTGAACATCACGCGAAGCGACTCGCACTTGATAGAGACCGGGCTTGATAGCTACTTGCGAAGTATAAGTAATCTCATGTTTACTCACGCTTCCCTCATCTGTCGAGTTGGTGTCCACGCTCAAGTTCTCTTTGAAGCTGGATAAAAGTTGGCCTTGATCGCTGAATATTCCGCCTGCAATCTCGACCGTCGCCTTAAGCTTGTCCGCCACTTGATCGTAGGTTAGGGCATCGCCGGGAATCTGCATGGCAACGACCAGCACGAAACCTTTTTCCGGCAAACTCAGATAATTGAGAGAAAGAGAAGTGGGCACGCCTTTTCTAGGGAGAAGGTCTGTGAAGGCTGCGTGCAGTTCGTCGTCCGGCGCTTTCGCGGAAGCAGGGTGTGTTTTATCCTTGCCCTGCTTGGCGGCGGATTTCGTCTCTTCGCTGAGGAAACCGCGACGAGCGCGCACTGTCAAATCAGGCCGCGCCACAACGCTCACCTGGAGGCGTCGAAACTTGCCGCCGCGATTAGTTTCCGAGTCGGGCCGCCACGCCAGCAGATAATACTGCGATGTCTCTGCGAGCGCGCGTGTGAGTCCGGGGGTGAGCGCATTTGTATTGACGAAGGCGCGCCCGCCAGTATTTTCCGCCAGGTTAAAGAGAGCGTCCTGTGCGGCTGAAACTTCTCCCATCGTGCCGCGCGAAAGTCTTCCCGACGGATCAAATAATCCCTCCTCGCTCGCATCGGGCATTCCCGTAATCAGCCCACGCGCATCCATCGTGTAAATTATCACTCCGGCTCGCGCTGCCGTCGTAGTGATGGTTTTCAATCTGTCCTGCGCATCGGAATTGTTGTTATCCAGAAAAAAACCGTCGGACAGGAAAAAGACTAGCTTACGCCCTGGCAGCCGCGCCGAAGAACGCATCAGACCGTCAAGCGAAGTAAGGGTGCTGGTGGTAATCACAGCAGCGTATGAGAGAATGCTGCGCGCGCGACTTCTAACGGCTGCTTCCGCTGAATCCCGGCTGGAAGGTTGCTCCTTAAGCAACTGGTCAACAAAGTACCCTGTGACATCTGGATCATAATGGTCAATCTGCAAAGCTTGAAACTCGCTCATGCGAGGTCTCTCCGAATCAGTCACAGAGTATGGTTTGTAGGACAGGCGTGCGACCGCTGCGCGCAACACCGTCTTGTTATCAGTGAACTGTTGTAGAAAGCCTATTCGTCCACTGGGCGAAGCAATGGCAGCCAGGTCGTCTTGCCCCATCTCGTCATCAATAAAATGAAGCAAGAGTTTACGAGAGCGCGCGAGGCTGTCCAGGCTCGCGTGCAGATCGTCAACGAAGAAGATGACGGTGCGTCCACGTTTAAGAGGTGAAGTCGATGCGGCATTCCTGGTTAATGGAGGTGTGTTTCCGCGCGCGGCTAGTAGTTGCGACTCTTCGTTGTTGCTTCCCGTCGTCACCCGCTCGAAGAAGGTGATGGGCTGCGGCTTCCCGTCAACCTTTAACTCGAACTGCTCAGGCTTTAAGCCGTCCACAAACTTTCCCTGCTTATCGAGGACTACCACATCCGTCTGCACAAGCTCCGTACTGATACGCAGAACGTCATCATCTGTCTGCTCGGTCTTCTGCTCGGTCTTGGGTTTCTGATTTTGCTGAGCCTGTGTGGTTATGGCAGCAACAAACAAGCATAGCGACAAGCTGAGGATCGAGCGCGCCATGTAAATTTTCTTAGTAGGCATAACAATGATCCGTTCTCAATATCCTGGGTCAAAGAAGCATATAACTATTAACGCGATATGCAAGTTTTAAAGCTCCGACAGGAGCGACCGACAATAGCCCAGCAATTTATTGCTGGGTGAGACGAAAGAAAATTTAATTGAGTCCCGACGGGACGGCTGAAATCTTCAATCGTCCCGACGGGACTTGATAAAACATCGGGGCGTCTCTTCCCAGCAATGAATTGCTGGGCTATTTTCAATTGTCCCTCCGGGACATAGCCTGCGCATCGCGTTATTATGCGCTGTCCTCAACTTCTCCCTCACCGAGTCCATACTGGCGCATCTTATTGAAGAGCGTCTTGCGGCTGATGCCGAGCGAGTCGGCAGTGGCGGTGCGGTTGCCGCTAAACTCTGCGAGGCGCGAGACGATCATCATCTTTTCCAGTTTCTCCATCGCCTCTCGAACGGCATCGGCGAGCGTGCCCTTCGTAATATCACGCGCACCTGCGGCGGCATTTGTCGTTTCAACTTCACCGCGTATGCGCGGAGGCAAATCGCTGGCTGTGACCGTCCCGCCTTCCGACATAATCATCGCGCTGCAAATCGCGTTTTCAAGCTCACGCACGTTGCCGGGCCAGTCGAACATCTCAAGCAAACGCCGCGCATCAACAGCAACACCGCGCACATTCAGACCTAGCTCAAGATTAAAACGCTCCATCAGATGATCCACGATGAGCGGAATGTCCTCGCGCCGTTCGCGTAGAGGAGGCAGCGTGAGACGGACGACGTTCAAACGCCAGTAGAGGTCTTCGCGGAAACGCCCGCGCTCAACCGCACGCTGTAACTCAACATTCGTTGCCGCAATCACGCGCACATCCAACTTGATTGAAGCGCGCCCGCCGACCTTCGTTATCTCTTTCTCCTGGAGCGCACGCAGGAGTTTGACCTGCGTATCGAGCGGCAATTCTCCGACTTCATCAAGAAAGAGTGTGCCGCCCTGCGCCTGCTCGAAGCGCCCGGAGCGCGCCTCGCGCGCATCCGTAAACGCGCCGCGCTCATGACCAAAAAATTCCGACTCGAAGAGAGCTTGAGGTATCGCTCCGCAGTTGACGGCGACAAATGGTTTCGCGGCGCGCAAACTCCTTCGATGAATCGCACGCGCGACCATCTCTTTGCCCGTCCCCGACTCGCCTTCGATCAACACGGTCGCATCAATGGGCGCGACCTTCGCCATGTGGCGAAAGACCGCCTGCAATTTAGGACTGATGCCGACAATCTCATTGAATCCGTAGCGGGATGATAGCTCGGCGCGGAGTTCTTCGACCTCGCTTGAGAGCCGTCTGAGTTCAATCGCGCGGTTGATAATCAGGAGCAACTCATCGTTATCAAACGGCTTCGTCAGGTAATCGAATGCGCCGATGCGCATAGCTTCGACCGCCGAACGAATCGTGCCGTAAGCCGTCATCATGATGCAGTCCAGCTCCGGGTTCTGTTCGAGCAGAGCGCGCAAAGTCGCCAGCCCATCCATTCCTGGCATGTTGATGTCGAGGAGCGCAACATCCGCACGAAACTCACGGCTCACTTCAATCGCGCGCTCGCCTGATTCCGCTTCGGCGACTTCAAAGCCACGCTCTCTGAGCATCACAGAGAGGATGCGGCGTATCTGCTGCTCGTCGTCTGTAATCAGAATTTTCGACATTGGGTTCGTGCTAAATCAACTTTAAGTTGCGTGTCGGGCGAACGGTTACTCACCACAGAGACACAGAGAACACAGAGATTGCACAGAGGCTTTAACTTCTCTGTGCCCCCTCTGTGTTCTCTGTGTCTCTGTGGTGAATTGTCCCATTCCTTAGACGCAAGTAAATTGCTCTGGAAGGTTTCAAAATCTACTTCACCAGCGGCAATCTCACAGCAACGGTTGTGCCGCCGCCTTCACGACTATTAATCTCCAACTCTCCACCGTGTTGGCGGGCGACAGCATAAGAGATGGAAAGCCCCAGCCCCGTGCCGCCCTGTTTCGTCGTAAAGAACGGGTCAAAGATTTTCTCAAGGTTGTCGGCTGGAATGCCGCAGCCAGTGTCTTTAATCATTACTTCAGCCCACGTCTTCTCACGCCCCACACCATCCGGCCCACGCTTGCGGCTGAGTTCAATCGTGAGTCGCCCGCCCTCAGACATTGCCTGAAGCGCGTTCAAGGCCAGGTTGAGAAGAAGCTGCTTGAGTTGCGAGACATCGCCGGACACGTAGACATCGGGCGAAGGCACTGACCAGACGACTTCGACAGCCTGGTTGCGCGCTTTTGTCCCGACCAGCAGCAGCGACTGTTCGATCAACTGTGCAAACGCGAGTCGTTCGGGCTTGAACTCGATGCGGCGCGTCAAACTCAGCAAGCCATCAACCGTCTGATTGATACGATCAACTTCGGCGATGACGCCTTCGACGAGCGGACGCTTCGCGTGCTCTTCATCAAATTCTCCGAGCAGGTATTGGACGGTTGAGCGAATGGAGGTCAAAGGGTTTCGTATCTCGTGGGCGACGGATGCCGCAAGCTCGCCTGCGGCGGCCAGTCTCTCGGCGCGATAGAGTTGACGCAGGCGGTCGCGCTGCTGTTGATAGAGATTGGCATTCTCGAACGCAACGCTCGCCAGGCTCGTCAGCATTTGCAGCAGGCCCTGGTCTTCATCACTTAAGGCAAGACTCCCTTGTGTTGAAGAGAGCAGAATCATCCCGGTCAGGCGGTTGAGCGCAACCAGAGGCACACAGGCGCAGACGTTCAGATGTCGGAGCATCTCTCGCTCCTGCGCGCTCAGATAATTGAAGACGCTCGCGTCGCGCTCCACGACGAGAATCGTCTCGTTCGTCTGCATCCATTTCGCCAGCCGATCCTGCTGGCCCAGGTGCAGGCTCTTCAACTCGTCCGCGCTGTAGCCACAGCTAAAGGCGACGCTGAACATTCCTCCTTCAGCCAAAGCGCGCAGGATGATGACGCGATCCGTGCCGAACAACTCTTTGAGCCGCGCCACGACAGACGACATCAGCGCATCCGCGTCAACAATGAGCGCCAGCGAGCGATTGAACTCAAGGATGGCCTGGCGGTCTTTACGCCAGCGCCGACTCGCAGGCTCTTCCTGCTGCGACTTAAAAAGAAATTGCTTCACGTCTGTGTCAGGTCGGTTAGAGCCGTGTTGATGCGCGCAACTGCCGTCTCCGGGTCAGCAACTTCGACGACTAATTTCTCAAATCGCTCGTGCTCCAAATCCACCACGATTGTCTTCTCCGGGTGATGCACGTCCCAGAACACGAGGCCGCCTTCCTGATAGAATGTTCCCGCACGGAAGATGTTTGGAAGGGCTGTGCCCATGAGCTTGAGTCCATCAAACCAGCCCATAGCCGGGTGCGGGTCGGCATGCGCGCCCTTGATGTGAGAGAGCGGAATCTCCAGCCGACTTCGCAAAGACCAGAGCTTGTCCCAACCTTCAACTTCAAAGATTGCCTTATCTATTTCGATTGTGATCTCAACCATTTGATCTCCTTTCTCACACGCGCAAATCAACGTGCGGCAAAAACTGCGGTGGTCGCCGCGCCTTGGTTGCTTGCTCGAAGGCGAAAGCCAGCTTGATGAGCATGGGTTCTGAGTAAGCTCTGCCGAAGAATGAAAGGCCGACGGGCAGACCGTGTATGTACCCGGCGGGGACGGTTAAGTGCGGGTATCCTGCGACCGCCGAGGCAGTCGAATAGCCGCCCGTGAAGTGATCGCCGTTGATGAGGTCTGTCGGCCAGGGCGGGCCGCCTGTCGGCGCGACCATCGCATCGAGCTTGTTCTTCGTCATCACCGCATCAATGCCCTCGGTTCTGGACAGACGCTGATTCTTAGCCAGGGCTTCCATGTAATCTTTATCCGTGAGCGGCCCTTTCGCTTCAGCCTTGATGAAAAGGTCCTGACCGAAGTAGGGCATTTCACGCTCCTTGTTTCGCTCGTTGAACTCGATAATCTCTTTGAGTGAATGAACCGGCGCGTGTGGGCCAAGCCCTGCGAGATACTTGTTGAGGTCGGACTTCAACTCATACAGGAGCACCTCTAATTCCGTGTCGTCAAATTTGCCCGCCGTTTCTATCTCCGCCGGGTCAACGATTTCCGCGCCGAGTCGCTTCATCACATCGAGACTTGAGTTGATTAACTGATCCACCTGATCGTTAAAGCCGAAATTCTTTCTGACGACGCCGATGCGCGCTCCGCGCAAACCGTTAGCATCAAGAGACTGCGTGTAATCCGGGGATGAATGCCCCTGACTCTCATTCGTGATAGCGTCATCGGGGTCAATGCCCGCGAGCGCGGAGAGCAGGATTGCTGCATCCGTAACGGTGCGCGCCATCGGGCCAGCCGTGTCCTGGCTGTGCGCGATGGGAATGATGCCGGAGCGACTGACGAGTCCCAGCGTCGGCTTGATACCGACGAGAGAGTTGGTCGACGACGGGCAAACGACCGAGCCGTCCGTCTCCGTGCCGACTGCAACCGCCGCCAGGTTAGCCGCGATTGCTGCGCCTGAGCCGGAACTAGAGCCGCAAGGATTACGGTCGAGCACGTAAGGATTTTTGGTCTGCCCGCCACGCCCGCTCCACCCGCTCGTAGAGTGCGACGATCTGATGTTCGCCCATTCGCTCAAGTTCGTCTTGCCGAGAATGACGGCTCCGGCGGCGCGTAGTCTTTGCGCGACGAAAGAATCTTTGAGCGGGATTGAACCGGAGAGGGCGAGCGAACCGGCGGTGGTGGTCATGCGGTCGGCTGTGCCGATGTTGTCTTTGATGAGCACCGGAATGCCGTGCAGCGCCCCGCGTGCGCCCTTCGCTTTGCGCTCTTTGTCTAGGGAGTCGGCTATGCCGAGCGCGTCCGGGTTAAGCTCGATGATGGAATTTACTGCCGGGCCTTGCTTATCAATCTTTTCAATCCGCGAAAGATATTTTTCGGCCAACGAGCGCGCCGTCCACTTGCCCGACTTCATCCCCGCCTGCAACTCCGCGATGGTCGCCTCTTCCAATTCAAACGTTTCCTTGCCCGAAACCGTAGTTGAGGGAATGGAACTTTCTGCCGACACGATCACGGCAGGGCTGGCAAGAGCAAGCGCGCCGCCCATCGCACTGTAGCGCAAAAAATCTCGACGAGAGCTGAGACGCTCTTTTTTATCCTGGCTCATCTGTCCTCCTAGAGTGAGTTATCAAGCATAAGTATAGTACGGCTGAACGGAGCGTTAAATGTTTGCGAAGCTTAAAGTGGAGTTTATACCGGATTGCGATTAAAGGAGAGGAAAGAAACGATCCACGCGCGGCACACGAAACATCAAGAGCAGACAAGCTGTGTCGTGAGGTTTCGTGTGCCGCGCGTGGATCGTTAATCTGACGAAGTGGATGCTGGCACGCCTGGACTATTTACGTGAAGGATAAACTGGCGAGCGTGTTGCGATCACCGGTATGGCTGTCCGGTTAATTTTAGATATTGCTGTGGCTTCACCCGGCTCTTTCGCCGCCTACTGCTTCTGCCTTTGAAGGCGGAAGGGGGAGGGCGGGTCTGTTGATTAGATAGCGAGTTTTCAAGCGCATCAATTTGTTCTCGTCCAGGGTCTTCTTTAATTTGAGAAGATTAGTGCTCTCGACGAAAGCTGGCGCAACCGAATATATCTGGGGCAGCACCACGACCTCGACAACGTTGCTCTGATTCATCGCTATCTCCGGCGGCACGGCGGTCACTGCGTGCATGGTCAAAAAGTTCTGCGCCATGTGCTCTGGATTATGAAGGCGCGGTAACGATTCGCCTTCACCAACTCTGGCCGTTTCTTTGAGAGCTACGGTCTCCGGCACTTCCGCTCGCGCGGCATCGCGCTGCTGCGTTCTGACCTTATGCGAGGCTGAATCAGTTCTTGTCTTAAAATCAACTTGCGCCTGATTGAAGGGTGAACCCTCGCAGGAGGCAAGGCGTTCGGACTGAACCAACGAGGTCGCCTGCGCCTCATCGCTGCCGGTTCTGGGGCTGAGAACCATGCTCAGGAACGCGATTTGAGCTTTATGTTGCACGGCAGCCACCAGATTGCTCAACTGCTGCCAAACCTGCGGTGAACCGCCGAGAGTAACCACTACGAATAATATTGCCAGGCGCTTGTTTTTCATCTCGATCCTTCCCGTGTCGCCCCTGTCATGCCTCGATCAAAGGGGCTATATGAAGAGCAGCTTTATCTATATAACACCGCGCGAGGCGGTTTTATTACAAATATTTTCTCTGCTTTTTAATTACGCTACGAGCCTGAAGGAGTTCCAAATCTTAACTAAATCGAGAAAAACAGTTGTTCTATCAAGTCACTGACGAAATGTGTTCTCTAAAAATAAAGGACTCATGCCCTCAAGCCTCTTTTTTAGATTCAGCCTGAAAGCTATGAGTCCTTCATTCCGGGGAGACAAATTATTGAACGTCTCGGTTTGATAATCCCTAGCTCCTCCAAAATATTTCGGAGGAGTAGCGAAGCTATTACTGGCCGGGCGGGGGCGGGGGCGGTGGCTCACCCGGGCCTCCCGGTCTGCGTCCATGCGGGCCGCCGTGCTTGTGCATCTCTTCCACTTTGGCGCGCTGCTCCGGCGTCAGGCTATTGTAGATTTTTGCCTTGACGCGCTCTTGCTCGACTATCAAATCCGCCATCGTCTGTGCCTGCTGGTTTGCGAGAGCGCGCACCTGCGCTTCATCGAAGTGGCCGTTAGCCGTCGTCTCGTCGAGTTGCTTGTGCGCTTCGTCGAGTTTCTTCGTCAGACCTTCGATGGTCGGGCGTTCGGTGTCGAGGAACGCTTTCAACTCCGTAGTTTGCGCGTCGGTCAGGTTAAGCTCACGAGCCAGATGCTCTATGCTGGGAATGCCGAAATGCGGCGGCGGTGGCGGCCCACCATCTCCCGGCCCTCTTTGAGCCGAGGCGAAGATGACGCCTCCGACGATCAATGCGGCGATGCCGATTAAGATCACGATTCTATTTCTCATCGTTTGATTCTCCTTTTCAAATTTCCGTTCGAGACGGCTTCAAAAGATTTCTCTGTCTGCTTTAGACGAATATCTTAACGATAAAGCTCCCTCAGTGGTGTAAAGCTTACGTAAAGAGAGCGCTTGTTTGTAAAGACCAGGTAAACTTTCGGGCTGATTGCGTTCAAGAGACCGTTTTTGAAAGCTATAATGCGCCGAGATGACTTTCGCGCGTATCAAATCGGTTTGGCTGCTGGTAGGCTCTGTTGCCTTGATGTTGCTCCTGGCGCTGGCTGCTGTTCAGCAGTATCGCTGGATCAACCGCGTGAGCGAGGCCGACCGGCGGCAGCGGCGCGAGTATATGGAGACGACGCTCAGAAGCACAAGCAACGATTTCAGGGAAACGATTCATGAGATGCTTCCCACTTTCCGCCCCTATCCGGCGATTCCTCTTGAAACGAATTTGGAGACTTATCTCGCAGGGCGCGCTTTTCAGTGGCGTGAGACTTCGGAGCATCCTCAACTGCTTGGCTCGGTGAGCTTCGCAGCCGAAAATCCAAACGGCGTCGTCTTCAAACGTCTGCGCCCCGGCGACGCACAATTCACAGAGCAATCATGGCCTGAAGACTTGACGCTTTATCGCACCATTCTGGAAAAGCATCTGCGGATGCCCGGAGGCGAGCCGCCCCTTTTCCCCAATGGGTTTGCCTTTGAGCTTTCCGAAGGCAGGCCCGTGATTATTTTTCCGCTCGTCACAAACGCAGAGCTGCCTCCGCCGCCTCCACCGCCGGGAGAAAACGACAGCCCCACATCACAGAGTCCGCCTTCTTCGCCGAGGCTCGCGCCGGGAGAATTTCCCTCCGAACAGAACCGGCCAACGGAGCCGGGCGAGTTGCTTCAAATGCTCAGGCCCGCGCCACCTGAAAGGATGGTTCACTTGCCTGAGTTGCGTGGCTGGTGTTTTCTCGAACTCAACACGGATTACATCGAAAAGCATCTGCTGCCGCAACTGGTCGAACGCCATTTCAGCCAGGAGGCGCTCAGGGATTACAAGGTCGCGGTAGTGACGGGCAGCCCTCCGCGCATCATCTACAGTTCCGACCCGACCTTAACGACTGACTCGCTCTCAGTCGTTGACGCCGGAATCCTTCTCTTCGACCATCACATGCAACAGGGTCGTCCCGCGCACCCACCACCTCCTCCGCCGCCGCACGGAAACCCGCCCCATGAAGAAGGCCCGCCGCCGCCTGGACCGCCGCCATTCGTTTCCGGCGCGGAAGGAGAGCAGCCTCCCCCAATCGGCCCGCCGCCGCCTGTGAACCCTGAGACAAACGGGGAAGCCTGGCGGCTCGTGTTGAAAAACAGGGCAGGCTCGCTTGAGTCTCTGGTGAATATGGAGCGTCGCCGGAATCTTGCTTTGAGCTTCGGCGTTCTACTGCTGCTCGTAGGCAGCACGTTCATGCTCATGCTGGCGACACAACGCGCGCGCAGCCTGGCGAAGCAACAGATGGAATTCGTCGCAGGTGTTTCCCACGAACTGAGAACGCCTCTGACCGTCATTCAGTCAACGAGCTACAACCTGTCGAAAGGTGTGATTCAGGACCCGCAGCGTGTGCGAAAGTATGGCGACGTGATTCAGGGCGAGGCGCGGCGGCTCATCAATCAGGTTGAGCAGATGCTCAGCTTCGCGGGCATCCAGTCTGGACGCAAACTCTACGACCTTCGTCCTGTTAACGTGGCGGAAATTATAGACCATGCGCTCGCAGAGTATGCTCCCGCTTTCGATGAAGGCGGCTGGCAGGTGGAGAAGAATGTCTCTGGAGACTTGCCGCAGGTTCTGGCCGATGCTCAATCCCTTGAGAGTGCGGTCAAAAACCTTCTAGAGAATGGGCTGAAGTATGCCTCGCAAGGCAAGTGGTTAAGTGTCAGCGCGCATCTGGAGAAGAACAGGAAGGGAACAGCAGAGGTGCAAATCACTGTAGCGGATCATGGGCCGGGGATTGCTCCTGCGGACTTGTCGCATATCTTCGAGCCTTTTTATCGCGGGCAGGAAGTTCTCGCTTCCTCGACAAGCGGCGCGGGTCTCGGCCTCAGTCTCGTCGAGCGTCATATACGCGCGCATCATGGACACGTCACGGTGCAGTCTTCACCAAAAGATGGAACTGCCTTCACCTTGCACTTGCCCGCGCTCGAAGCACCGGAGAGCATTGATGAGTAGAGATCAAGCGGCGACGCATGAAGATAAGATATTGCTCGTTGAAGATGACCCGGGGCTGGTGATGGCGCTGACAGACCTCTTGAGCGCAGAGGGCTACATGGTAGAGAGCGTTTTGAACGGCACAGAGGGTTTGGAGCGTGGCAGCCGAGGTAGTTTCGACCTCATTATTCTGGATGTGATGCTTCCCGGCAAGAATGGTTTTGACGTGTGCCGCGACCTGCGCTCAAGAGGCACAACGACGCCGGTTCTGATGCTGACGGCGCGCGGCCAGGTCATTGATAAAGTTTTAGGGTTGAAGCTGGGAGCAGATGACTACCTGACAAAGCCGTTTGAGCCGCTTGAGTTGCTCGCGCGCCTGGAGGCTTTGCTGCGCCGCTCCGTTGCATCCGTCTCTCAGTCGAAGCTGGATGAAACTTTCCACTTCGGCGCGGTCGTCGTGGATTTTCGGAGCACGGAAGTGAGCGCCAAGGGTCAGCCCGTAGAGCTTTCCGCGCGTGAGTTTCAACTCCTGCGCTACTTCATCGAACAACGCGGAGCGACCCTTTCGCGCGAGCAGCTACTCAGGGAGGTTTGGGGCTACGAAGCCTCCGTCCTGACACGCACGGTGGATGTTCATGTCGGCCTCTTGCGGCACAAGCTCGAAGAGGACGTAAAGAATCCGCGCCATTTCCTCACGATGAGAGGTCACGGATATAAGTTCGTCGCTTGAATCAAGGCCCAAAGCGGCGGCGATATTCAGTTGAATTCATTCAACTCAACCGCGAAGACGCCAGCGACGACGAACTCCCAGGACCTTTCCATTGAGATGAAACTTCATAACGGAAGGCGTAGGCGCGCTTCGCAGCCTGTGCCGCTGCTGCGATTTTCTAAAGTCAGGTTGCCGCCGTGAGCTTCGGCGATCTGCCGGCTTAAGACTAAACCTATGCCTGACCCGCCGAGTTTGGTGGTAAAGAAAGGCACGAACAGGTTATTGGAATTGAGCAGGCCCGGCCCTTCATCTTTGACCCACATGTCCAGATGAGAATTCTTTTTCGTCCAGCCAACTTTCACCTCGCCACCCGTTTCAAGCGATGCGTCCACAGCATTACGCAGCAGGTTGATGAGAAGCTGTTCCAACTGGTCAGGGTCTGCCTGGATTGTGAGCGAGGGGCCGGGAACAAGCGTCACAGATGCTCTCTTCTCAAGCTCGACAACGCGCTTGACCAGAGCATCTAAGTTGACCTCCTGAAAACGCGGCGGCGGCAACTTCGCCAGCCGCGCGTAAGCCTCCATGAATCGCCCCAACGCCTCTGCGCGCGTCTGGATTATGCTCAGCCCGCGCTCTAAATCCTCACGCCAATCGGCGGGCGCAGGCTCCTTCGTGAGAAGCTGGCGCAGGCTTCCGGCGATAGATTGAATCGGCGCGAGCGAATTGTTAAGCTCATGCCCCAGCACTCTAATCAGGCGCTGCCACGCTTGCCGCTCCTCTTCGCGCAAAGGCTGGCTCAAATCCGAAATGACTAATAACTGATGCGGCAGGCCCTTCTCTCGAAATGCGCTGCGACGCACGCCCCAACGCCCCATGCGTCCGGGGAAAGCCGACTGCATTGTCCGCGCAGCGTCTGTGCTTAAAGAATCTGCCAGGCCCAACTCCGCCGCGCTTCGTCCCAGAAGTTGCTCGGCGGGGCGCGCCAGAAGTTGTTCGCCCGCGCGGTTCACAAGACGCAAGCGTTGCTCGTCGTCGAAAGCGAAGACCGCAACATCAGTCTCCGCCATAACGGTTCGCAAAAGGTTCGTAGCATCGAGCGCGCCCAGACGCTGCTCGCGCAAGGTCTCGCCCAGAGCATTGACTTCAAGCAAGGCTTCGCCGAGCGGGTCGCCGCGCACGGCTCCACGCGCGCGGATGGAGTAGTCGCCTTCGCGCAATGCCGCGAGCAGATTGGCGAGCGTTTGTAAGGGGCGCACGACGCGCTCACGCAGCGCAAAGGCCAGCCCCATCCATGAGATTAGAATCAGGAGCGTGAGAGTTCCCTGTAGCTTGAAGCTATAACTGCCACGCCACAGCAGGATGAGCGCAATGATGGAACCTGGCAGCCCCAACAACAGAGCATGAACGAGGACGCGCCCCTGGTGATTCAAAGCTCTTCGTGGCCGCGTGGCGAGACGCTTGTTCGCAACCACCGCGTCGAGCGATTCTCTTTTTGTCTTCTGCTGAATCACTTCTTCAAAGCCCATACTTTTGCAGGCGACGATAGAGGGAGCTTCGACTCAGGCCCAAAGCTTCTGCGGCCCGGTTGACGTTGCCGTCGAAGCGCGCCAGAGTCTTCTTAATCAAGAATGATTCCACATCTTCAAGGCTCATCTCTTCTAAACGCCGCGCGCCGTCAGGCGTCAACCGTAAGCCTAAGTCGCCCGCGCCAATCGTGCGCTCGCGCGCCATGAGCGCCGAACGCTCTACGACGTGATCCAGTTCGCGTATGTTGCCGGGCCACTGGTGCTCCTTCAACATCCGCATCGCTGCCGCGTCGAAGCCTTCAATATCTTTCCGGTAACGCTGCGTATGCTGGCTGAGGAAATGCTCTGCCAGAAGCGGAATATCTTCTCGCCGGTCGCGCAGAGGGGGCAGGTGAATCTCGACCGTGTTCAGGCGAAAAAGCAAGTCCTGGCGGAAACGCCCCGCTGCCATCTCCCGGCTCAAATCGGCGTTGGTCGCCGAGAGAATGCGAACGTCAACGTGCCCGGTCTTCGACGATCCGACGCGCTCAAACTCTCCTGTCTGAAGAACGCGCAGCAGCTTGGACTGAAGACTCGAAGGCACGTTGGCTATCTCGTCCAGAAAGAGCGTGCCGCCATCGGCCAACTCGAATCGCCCGACGCGATCAGTCTTCGCATCGGTAAACGCGCCCTTGATGTGGCCGAACAACTCGCTCTCGAAGATACCTTCCGAAAGCCCGCCCGCATTAACCGTCACCAGCGGATGCTGTGCGCGCGCTGAAAGCGCATGCAAGGTTTGAGCAATCACCTCCTTGCCTGTGCCATTCTCGCCCGTAATCAGCACGTTGGCGTCCGATGGGCCGATACGTTCGACGACTTCCAGGACAGGTTGCATCGTGGCTGATTCGGCGATGAGAAGTGGTCGCCCCTCGCCGCGCCTGAGCAGTTGATTTTCTGCTTCCAGGCGTTGGCCTTTACGAAGCGCGCGGCTCAACTCTGTCTGCGTGCGCAGGATCGAAAGAAGCCGCGCGTTCTCCCAGGGCTTCTGCACAAAGTCTCTAGCGCCGCGCCGCATCGCCTCAACCGCCAACTCCACACTCCCCCAGGCCGTCATCACCACCACCGGCAACGCGCTATCGAGCGCGAGAATGCGCGTTAAGAGGTCCAGACCTTCCTCGCCGGAGGTTGTGTCGCGCGCGTAGTTCAGATCAATAAGCGCGACATCGTATTCACCGGATTCAAGCGCACGCAGGGTGGCCGCAGGCGAGCGCGCAGCTTCAGTCTGGAAGCCCTCGCCCTTAAGCAGAAGGCGCAGCGCCTCCAGGACATCCGGTTGATCGTCTGCAATCAGAATTCGTGGCATGTTTGAAAGGGTCGCCTTCAGCCTTCAGCGTCCGTTAGCTTACGCGCGTCGAGCATAGGAGCGCAGGCGTTAAAGCGTCAACTTGTAATCTCACACGCTCGTGCCTTACTCCGGGAAGTAACGATCAAGCATCGCGCTCAGGAGTCGCCAGCGAAGTTGTCGCCCGCGATCTCCGCCGAAGGTGTAAGAGACAAACCAGCCGATGTTGTGCTCAGGCAGAAGATACATCTGGCTGATCGCGCCGTCCCAGCCTCCGTTGTGGAACATCCCACGCTGGTTGTTCTCGAAGTGCGGGAAGAAACCGTAAGCCATGAGCGGAGCTTCGCCTATCTGACGCGGCCTGTGCATCTCCTCAACGGTCGCCTCTTTGAGAATGCGCGTGTTCCCGTAGCGCCCTTGCTGCAAGTGCGCGATCATGAAAGGCGCGATGTCCGTGCCTGTGGTCAGGAGATTCGCGGCGGGCGCGGTCCAGAAATCACCCTCATCCGGCGTCATCGGCTTGTACACTCCATCTTCATACCTGTAGCCGACAGCCACGTTTGCGGCAACGCTCGGCGGCAACTGGTAGGGTAAAAGAAAAGTGGTGTGGCGCATGCCGAGCGGTTTGAGTATGTGCCGCTCTATGTACTCCGCGAACGGCTCGCCTGAAGTGGCTTCAACGATGTAGCCGCCGAGCGATGCGCCGTAGTTCGAGTAGCGAAACGTGCCCAAAGGATTCGAGCGCGGGGGCATGTTCAGCGCGATGTTGTCGCCAAAGGAGCGCGGTCTAAACTCGCCGCGCGCGAGCATGTTGTCGGCATCGACAAATCCGGCGGTGTGCGTCATCAGGTTGGCGAGCGTGACCGGCTCTTTGAAGTCGCCTTTGAGCTGGAACGTCTTGAGATACTTATTGACATCCTCGTCGAGCTTGAGCTTGCCCTGCTCTACGAGTTGCATGATGGCTGTGGCGGTGAATGTCTTGGAGACGGAGTAAGCGCGAAACAATGTCTTGTCAGGCGTGACGGGCGTCTTCTTTTCAAAGTCTGCGTAGCCGTAGCCTTTGGTGAAAAAGATTTTGCCGTCCTTGACGATGGTGACAACAGCGCCGGGCACGTGAAGCGACGCCATCTGCTCCGCGAAGAAGTTGTCCAGAAATGCTTCAAGCTCTTTCGGGTCGGTCGGCCCGCGCATCTCTGCCTGCTTTGAAAGACTCTTCAGGCTTTTTTGCGCGTGCTCGAAATTCGGGTTGAGTTCGAGAGCCTTCCTGTATGCTTCGATGGCCTGTTCTCTCTGCCCTTTTCTGAGGTAGATGTTGCCCGCCGTGTCGTAGAACATGGCCTCCTTCGGGTAGAGTTCGAGCGCAAGCTTGATAACATCCAGCGCCTTGTCCATCCGGTGCGCTACGCCTTCATTCGACCAACTGTCAGCAATCTGGTTCAAGACTTTGGCGCTCGCTATTCCCTCGCTGCTGATCTCATAAGCTTTCTTCAGAAACGCGCGTGCGTCGTCAGAATCACCGATGATTCCCTTAGCCTCCGCGCGTTTATCGCCTACGGCCAACAGGATGATGGCGTAATTACCGTTCGTCCGGTCAGAGCGCGGGTAAAGCTCTGTGGCTACCCTGGCCGCTTTGATTACTTCCATCCCGCCGCGCTGCATGCTCATCAGTTGCGGGATGAAATTCGGATAGACTTCCGCGCCCGTAAAGGCAGCTTTGAGTTTTTCAACTGCATCCGTGCTGTCGCCGCTGAACTTAATGTGCAGCGCGCGAATCTCTGCGCTCCAAGTCCTCTTCCAGTCCTCATTCCATTTAAGAATCATTCGCTCGAACGACTCGTTGAAGCGAAGCTCTTTCGGATATGAAGGGTCTGCTTTGTACATCTCGACGTAATCGTTGAAGAAAGGAATCGCGCCCGTCGTGTGATAAGTGTTGAGACGCTCCGCCCCGTATTTCTCACGAAGTTTCGCGGCGACGAATGAGCCGACCTTGACGAAGCTCTGCCCGGCGCGTGGGTGTCTTCCATCCTCTATCTTGCTTTCTGCTTCTTGAAATGACGACTGCAAGGCTTCTCGATTGACGTAGCGGTTGAAGTAGGCGAAGGCCGAGGCCAGTTCCTGCTGATCCTTCGTCAGGGGCTGATTGGTTTTGTCTAGCTGAAGAAGACCGTAATTGAAGGTGTCTGACATTCCCTTGTAGAGGGTTTCGTCCGTCTTCTCTTTTGTATAGACGGGGATGTACCAGGGTTGGTCGTAGATGGCTTCGTAGAGCCGCTGGACGTAAATTGTTTTATCAACGTTCTCAAGATTGCACGCGAAGGCGATGGCGAAGTTCTCCGAAGGGATACGCAAGATGTCTGTCGTTGTCCCACTCTGCCCTCCGTCGTGATGCACGACGAAGCGCCCATTGAGCGGGAAGATAAACCACCCCATGCCGTAATCCCATCCGGCATTGGTGTAATTCCAGAAGCGTCCATCACGGGTCGTCATCGGCGTGTACATCTGCTCGACGCTGCTCTTTGAAAGAACCTTGCCTTCGTTGAGGCCGCGTGCGAGGCGCAGCAGGTCAAGGACTGTTCCGCTCGTGCCGCCGCCGCCGAAGCGCGTGCTCACGTCAAGGAAAGCTGCGTTCTTGAGTTGACCACCCGCCAACTCATAACCGCGCACGCGATTGCCCGTAACGTCGCGCGGGTTATCCATGCGCGTGTCGTTCATGTCGAGCGGAGACCAGATATGTTGCCGCAGGTAATCGCCGAAAGATTGGCCCGAAGCATTCTCGATGGCCGCGCCGAGCAGGTTGTAGCCGCTCGTCGTGTAGAGAAACTTTGTTCCCGGCTCGGTCTCAATCGGCGTCTTGCTGATAGCTTCGACAACCTGCTTGACGGTCTTGCGCTCTACGCCGAGTCCGCTGCCGGATTGTCCTCCGCCGAGATGCCCCAGAAGCTCTCGCACCGTGACGGGCCATTTCTGCTTCGGGTAATCGGGAACGTAAGTTTGAATCTCCGCGTCAAGGTTGATCTTGCCTTGCTCAACGAGGCGCAGGACGGCCATCGCGGTCATGGGCTTGGTCACGGAAGCGAGCCTATAGATTGATTGGGCCGTGGCGGGAACTTTATTCTCAACGTCGCTATAGCCGAAACCTTTGGCCCACAGAAAACCATCTTTGATGAATCCGATTGTGAGGCCGGGTATGTGGTCAACCTCCATCTGCTTCTTAACGAACTCTTCAAAGGCGCGAAGCTTTTCCGCGTAGCGTCCCGGATCGGAATAAGGCGCAAGTTGTTCAGGCTTCGCCGGAGGCTGCTGGGCTTTGACTGCAACCGGGCAGATGAGAAACACCTGCAAGAGCACGCACGCCAGCAATAGCAACGCTCCGACGCTGCGTTGTAGGGGCAGGGCTTGTCCCTGCCCGTCTTGTTTTATGAATGCGCGAGTCTTTATGGATACGCGGGCAGGGACAAGCCCTGCCCCTACAGTGTTAATTAACATTTTGAATATCAATGCGTGTTTCATAGTTAATCTCCTTAATAAATCTATTCGTATCTGAGTGCGACTAACGGTTCGACGCGCGTCGCCCTGCGCGCGGGGATGTAGCAGGCGAAGAAAGCAACCACGATTAGCAAGAGAGAGACACCGATGAACGTGGCGGGGTCTGTCGGGCTAACCTCGTAGAGCAAAGTGGAAATCATGTACGTCAATAGAGAGGCGGCAACGAGGCCGACAACAACGCCTACCAGCACGAGCATCATTCCCTGCCGGAGAATGAAGACTAAGACGCCGCGCCGACTTGCGCCGAGAGCCATGCGGATGCCGATCTCATGCGTGCGCTGAACAACCGCATACGACATCACGCCGTAGAGTCCGACCGCTGCCAGGATCAGAGCCACAACAGCGAAGATGCCCATCAGCGTTGCGTTGAAGCGCGGAGCCATCAGCGAAAAACCGAGCCGCTCCTCCATCGTCCTGATGTTGTAGAGAGGCAATTCCGAATCTATCTCCGCTACCTCTTTACGCACGCCGGCAACGATGCTCAAGGGATCGGAAGAAGTGCGAATAACGATTTGCATGAACCGGCGGTGGCGCTCAATGGTCGAACTTTGTAGCAGCGGAACCTGCGTGTATGAGAAATAGATTTCAGGCTGCGTGTTGTCGCCCAGCCAGTAATGACGGACATCACCCACAACGCCGACTACCCTGAACCACGTATCTTCACGCCCAGACCTGTACTGCCTGATGCGCTTGCCCAAAGGATCATCGGCAGGCCAGAGGCGCTTCGCCAGCATCTGATTGACGACTACCACCGGGTCGGATTCGAGCGTGTCGTCGTTTCTGAAATCGCGCCCTTTTAAGATTGCGATTCCCATTGCGTCGAAGTAGTCCTGGCTCACGACGCGATAGTTGATGCTGTAGTCGTCTTCCCGGCCCGGCAGCGGCAGCGGTTGACCTTCCGCGTAGAAGTAGCGCGCCGAATTGTTTCCGCTCCAGGGAAGCGCGTGCGTCGCGCCAACGTGAACGACTCCCGGCAATCGCCTGATCCGCTCGAAGACCTGGCTGTAAAAGGTTGTGACCTGCCGGTCGTTGCCGTACCTGGTTTCCGGGAGATTGAGCTGCATCGTCACGACGTTTCGAGGCTCGAAACCGGGGTTGGCGTTTTGCAGGTGAATGAAGCTGCGAATCATTAGCCCGGCTGAGACCAGCAGGACCAGGGAGAGAGCAACCTCCGCTACGACAAGCAGGCTGCGTAAGGGGTCGCGTCCGAAACTCGCGGGTGAGCTGCGGACTCCCTCCTTGAGCAGCTCGTTGAGGTTCGGCTTTGAGACTTCGAGCGCGGGCACAAGGCCAAAGAGCACGCCCGTCAGAAGCGAGATGGCGAGCGTGTAGCCTAAGACCCAGCGATCAATTCCTATCTCGTTGACGCGCGGGATGGAATTGGGGCCGAGAGCGACGAGCGCATCAACACCCCACACCGCCAGCAGCAGCCCGAGCGCGCCGCCGATTAAAGCCAGCAACACGCTTTCGGTGAGAAGTTGCCGGATGATTCTCAGGCGGCTCGCGCCCATCGCAACGCGAATGGCAATCTCTCTTCGACGCACGCTCGCGCGTGTCAGCAGCAGGTTGGCGACGTTGGCGCAGGCGATCAATAACACAAAGCCGACCGCGCCCCACAGCACCAGCAAAGTCCACCTGACATTTTTCACAACCGACTCGTGAATCGGAGTAATCACCACGCCCCAACCCGCATTGAAGCCCGGATTCTCCGACGCGAGACCTGCGGCAATACTGTTCATCTCGGCTGTGGCCTGTTCGATGGTTGCCGCAGGCTTGAGACGCGCCATGACGTTTAAGATACGACCGCCCATCCCAGCCACGCTGCCGTCGCTAATAACGAGCGGCGTCCAGAACTCCGCGTTAACCGGGAAGTCGAAGCCTTGCGGCATCACGCCGACGATCTTGTAAGCGTTTCCATCGAGCGTGATTCGACGGTCTATAACACCAGGATCGGAGTTGAAGTCTCTTTGCCAGAGACTGTGGCTCAGGATGACGACCATCGAGTTGCCCGCCTCATCTTCACCCGGCAGGAAGTCGCGCCCGAGTGAAGGTTTAATCGGAAGCAGTGAGAAGAAATTGGCGGAGACGGTCGCGCCGGAGAGTTGTTCCGGCAGCCCGCTTCCTGTGAAGTTGAGGTTCTGCCCGGCGAAGGCGGCCATCCCCTCAAAGAGATGGCTGCGCTCTCTCCAAGCGATGAAGTTTGAGGGCGCGACTGTCGAGTTGGAGTCTTTAACCTGGGTTCTATTCTCGGAGAGGAAGACGAGCCTCTGCGGGTCTTTGATGTTCAGAGGCTTGAGAAGGACGCCGTTGACGACGCTGAAGATCGCGCTGTTAACGCTGATGCCCAGGGCCAGCACGATGACGGCGACCGCAGTGAAGCCTGGATTTCTCCACAGAGTTCTGAGTCCGTAGCGAAGGTCTTGCAAGAGCATCTCCATCAGGCGACCTCCTCCTCCGCGTTCTCTTCGACAATCTGCCCGTCGAAAAGATGGACGGTGCGATCCGCGTAGAGCGCGTAGCGCGGATCATGCGTGACCATGCAAAGGGTCGTGCCCTCGCGGTGCAGGTCTCTTAAAAGGTCCATCACTATCTGGCCGTTAACGGAATCCAGATTGCCCGTCGGCTCATCCGCCAGAAGAATTGAAGGCTCTGCGACGACGGCTCGCGCGACGGCCACGCGCTGCTGCTGGCCGCCGGAAAGCTGGCTCGGAAGATGTTTGCTGCGGTGTCGCATGCCGACCTTCTCAAGCGCAGCGCCGACAAGAGCGCGGCGCTTCCCGGCCTTCAGTCCCAGATAGGTCAGAGGCAATTCGACATTCTCGAAGATGGTGAGGTCTCCGATCAGGTTGAAACTTTGAAAGACGAAGCCGATCTCACGATTGCGTATCTGCGCGCGCTCAAGAGGCGTCAACTCTGAAACAGGTTTACCTCTGAGCCTGTAATCGCCTACGGTTGCGACATCGAGGAGTCCGAGGATTGCGAGCAGCGTGGATTTACCGCAACCTGACGGCCCCGCAATCGAGACATATTCGCCGACGCCGATCTCCAGGTACACGCCCGCCAGCGCATGTGTCTCCACCTCCTCCGTAAAGAAAACTTTGGTGACTCCCTCAAGTCTGATTAATGGTTGGGCAGGTGCATTCATCGCGTGTCCCCACGAGGAGGTATCTCTACAAGCGCCGTGCCGCCCGTGCCTTCGTAGCTTGCATGAGTGAATTTCTGTTGTTTAGCGAGAGAAGCGTGGAAACTAATAGGGCAGGAGTGTCCGGTTGTGGGATTACCAAATCCCACAAACGAAAAATCGGGAGGCTAACTGGAATAGATGGAATCCGGCCTGGGATATTATAGCGGTACTCAAATTGGTGCGACCGAGTTTAGAGTTCAGCCTTCAGGCTGTTTTCGCTAACACGCTGAAAGCGTGAACTCTGAACAAGTCGCATCCTGTTGAGAACTGCTATAATTCAGGCTAACGCTTCATCGCATATCTCGCGCATGCTGCACCTTGAACACCGGCGCGCTTCGCTATGACTGCGATGCACCTCCGCTGCGCTTCGTGCTTGACGCATCTCGTCGAGCAGCTCAATCAATTCATCTCTCAGCTCATCCGTATAGTCAATGATAACCTCAGCGTCTGCGTACCTGATGATTCCATAAGGCACATCAGCGTCAATCACGTCCTCGACAAGCAAGCAATAAGCGGCCAGTTGAAAGACGTGCGAGTCATACGCGCGCCCATTGGCCGGACACTTTGTTGATTTTGCTTCTACGGGAACTATTCCGTCGCTGACGCGCACCAGATAATCGGGTCTGCCGCTCAAGCCGTAGCGTTGAGATGTCAGCGGTCTTTCCTGCTTCTCGCCTTGCTCATTTATGGTTACAGGGCCTGTGCGCCCGACCGCATATCCTGTGTCGCTGTAAATGAGCTGCCCTGCGGGGAGACCTGTTCTCCCGGCTGCACCGCGCGCAGCCAGATGAGCGATGAGCGCGACGACAAGCAGCGTAGCAATGATGAAAAGAAGCAGATAGATCATCTCCACCACCAGAGCAGCAACGTCAAGACGCCAAGCGCGATGGCAAGCAGCACGGAATATGAAGCGAGCCTGCGCAGCTTTCGTACACGTAAGACGGAGCGACCGTGTTTTCGATGCCACAGCTCCCCGGCCTCGCGTGCTTGCTGCCCGGAAGTAGGCGCATATCCGTCAACACGCAGACGCCACGCGCGAGCGCAGAAAACGTACTCGCCTATTTCAGATGCCCTGATAAACTTTTGCTTACGGCTCATTGAGACCTTCAAGCTTTTCTACTTATGAAGACGTTATCCGAATCCATTCAAACTTCGCCGAAGCTCCTTTAACGCCTCCGGCTGTCAGAGAGATTCGCGCTCCTTCCAGAAAGCCGGCGTTAACGCTCTCGCTCGCCTCTTTCCATTCCCGCCCGTCACGGCTAAAGGCAAAGCGATAATGCGATCCGTCGGTCACGGTCATTCGCAGGTAAAGAAGCGAAGCCGTGGGAACACTCAATGTCTTGATGATCTGCTGCTTCTTTTCCTCGCGCAGATAAATAATTATCTTTCCAACGCCAGCGGCCACGCCGAGAACATCATCGCGGCCACTGTAAGCTGCAAGTCCGGCGAGCGCCCCCGTCTTCATCTCGCTCGTATTAATTAAGACGGTCGCAACGTAGTCGGCGCTGGTGACAGGCTGCGAGAGGACCGCGCCTGTCGGGTCGTCTGCCTCACCATCTGTTGATGTCAGTATGAGGCGACCTTCATGCTCCGTCTCAAATCGGATGACAGGCTCGTTCTCTTGAGGCCATTGCCAGCTTGGTCTGAGGGTCGAAGAATTAAAATCATCAAAGAAGGAATCAGGCGCGTGGCGTCCCGCTATGTCGAGCGGAGCTTTTGTTTGCTTGCTCGGCCCCTTACCGCTATTGATCGAAGGCCAGCCGCTTGAATCCCACCCAACTTCGTCAAGCATCGCTTCCCGACCGATATAAAAAGCTTTCTCGCTCTTTTGATAAGCGTGATAGAGCAGGAAGTCACGCCCTCTTTCATCGCTCACGATGCTGCCATGACCCGGACATTGCCACGTCTGATTCTCCGCTAGAATCGGGTTGGAAGGATTCTTCTCCCAGGGGCCTAGCAACTTGTGTGAGCGCGCCACGCCGAGCGCGTAATTACACCTTCGACCGCAGCAGGCGTTACCGGAATAGAAGAGGTAGAACCAATCATCGTGGCGCAGGACGAACGCTCCCTCGACTACACCGCCCTCCCAGGATTTTGGATCGTTACGGATTAACTCTTTCTTGCTTCCAACCAGCTTCGTGCCGTCTTCGTTCAATTTTTGCGCCCAGAGCGGCGTCGGCTGGTTGCGGCTGTTGCCGTCCTCTTTCCAGATAAGGTAACGCTCTCCGCGCTCGTCCACGACCGTCATCGCATCAATGGAGCCGATGTCCTGGCAGACGAGAGGGCCATGATCCGTATAGGGGCCTTGCGGATTGACGGACGAAGCTACGGCAACACAAAGCGGTCCACCCTTCTTGCGCGCAGTGTAATAGACGAAATAGCGCCCGCGATATTCGGAGATTTCAGGAGCCCAGAAATTTCTTTCGGCCCAGAGAGGTCGCTGACGGAAAACTGCGCCGACGACTTCCCAGTTGACCAGATCGAGAGAGTGTAGGATGGGGAATTCGGGTGCCCACTCGCCGGAGGTCGCAGTAGCCCAGTAGTCCTGGCCGACACGTATCACAGAGGGGTCTGGGAAATCACCTGCGATGACCGGGTTTTCATAAACATTGAGGCGCTGCGCTCCTGCGCCCGTCAAGCAGGTGAGGAGCATCATCACACTTAACGCGGCTCGAATAGTGTGGAAAGTGGAGCGAGAAATTTTCATCTGTTGTTCCTTCAGATGGTGAATCGGTCGCGGTGAATTTATCTTACACAGTTAAAAAGTCAAAGGCCGCCTATCGTTTCCTGAAGTCTACTCATCAACGCATCTCAATAAATCAGTCTGGAAAATATTGACAGGAGGCGAGAAGACCTGTTATAAGCCGTAATCCATCAAGTTAATCGGTTACGTAATCGCTTAAATGCGCCTCGTCTGGGGGCGTGTCTTGCCCGGCGATTACCAGTATTTGAAGTTTCGGAAGATTAAAAGGCGAGTCCCGCGTTTGAGGTGTCTGAAAGCCTTTTCACCTAGTGAAGGACTCGCGCTAAAGAGTGAGACTCTACCGCAAGCTGTAATGCTCAAACACCCGTCTCGACTTTTGAGTGTTCGGGACCCTACGAGGAGTGGTTATGAAAGCTAAAAAGTTTTTCGCGCTCGTGCTCGTTTCTCTGACGCTTTGTTTTGCTTCCGCAGCTTACGCGCAGAGCGACCGTGGCTCCATTACCGGCTCAGTTAAAGACCCTGGCGGAGCGCTCGTGCCGAACGCTAAAGTCACAGCCACTAATCTCAACAACGGAGAGGTGCGCGAGACCACTACATCGGATGAGGGCAGTTACACTTTGCCTGAATTAAAGGCTGACCCGTACAAGCTGACGGTGGAGGCGCAGGGCTTTAAGACTTCGACTGTCGAAAACATTCAGGTCGCCGTCCAGGTAACGCGCCGCGCCGATGTCACGCTCGAAATCGGCGTGGTCACTGATGTCGTGACGGTCGCCTCGGATACGACCGTTTTGCAAACCGATACTGCGGTGCGTCAAACCAACGTCACCGAGCGACAGGTTAAAGAATTACCGCTCCTCGTCACGTCTGAAACGGGAGGCCGCTCTCCCCTGGCCTTTATCTTTCTCGACAGCAACGTGACGGCTGGCGCAGGCACAGGGGTCAACGCCTCCACCTTTCGCGTCAGCGGCGGTCAGAGCCTCGGCACGGAGATTTTGATTGACGGCGCGGCGACCAGACGCACTCAGAAGGGCACGTTCTTTACGGAGGTCGCGCCGGGGCCGAACGCCTACCAGGAATTTACGCTCTCGACAAGTAACTACTCGGCTGAGTTCGGCAACTCATCCGGCGGCATAGTCAATTTCACGCTCAAGAGCGGCGGCAACGACTTTCACGGCGAGGTCTATGACCTTTTCCAGAATAATGCCTTAAACGCAAACAGCTTCCTGAACAACGCGCAGGGTCTCTCCATCAATCGTGAGCATAAACATGACTTCGGCGGCAATGTCGGCGGCCCAATTATTCTGCCTCGTTTCGGCGAGGGTGGCCCATATTGGTTGAGCGGTAAAAACCACGCCTTCTTCTTCTTCAACTTTGAAGGCTATCGTGAGGCAATCGGTGAAAATGTTCTGGTCTCGGTTCCAACGCTCAGGATGCGGCAGGGAGATTTTGGCGAGTTGCTGACGGACCCGACCATCCTGGCGCTCAATGGCGGGCCGATCCGAATCTACGATTCGACGATGCCGGTCAACTCGCGCAATCTAATTCCCAACAACGACCTGCGCGGTTACATCAGCCCCGTCACGCATGCGTCAATCATTGATCCGGTCGGCCTCAACATCGCGCAGTTCTTCCCCACGCCGAATCGTCCGGGCGTCTTCCATAACTATCTGGCTCAAACGGAAACTCCGAACACGGTGAACAGCCCGACATTCAAGTTCGATTTCGTCCTCTCGGATAAACAGCGCATCGCCTTCAGCTACTCCTACCGCGACAATACCCGAATTCAAGGAGGAGCGCCGCGCTTTCCAGAGCCTTTCGTCAGGGCGGGAGTCTGGAATCAATTCTTCAAGTCGCATTTCTTCCGCCTACAGCATGACTACACCTTCGGGCCGTCGCTGCTTAATCACTTCAACGCTGGCTACAACCGCTACGACGTAGCCAACCAGAACACCACCGAAGGCTTCAACGAATTGTCGCTCGGTTTTCCTGCTGGCTCTGTTCAAAACAAGGCTTTCCCGAAAATAGATTTTCCAGGCTATGGCGATGCGGCTGATCCTTTCAACCGCAACGTGCGCGCCTATCAAGGCATCGGCTCGACCTTCTTCAGCGACCAACTGCGCGACAACGCTATGGAGTTTTCAGACTTCATAACGTATGTCAGCGGCAAGCAGACGATGAAGTTTGGCGCTGACGTTCGTTCCAGCCAATTCAACGTGCATCAGTTGCTCGATCCAGGCGGCGAGATAAACTTCAGGGCCAACCAGACGGCCAATAACTGTTGTGACATTGCCGATCAGGGATTTCCGATTGCGAGCCTCTTGACGGGCGCAACTGAATTTTCATTCAATAGCGTCCAGAACCTGGACCCGGGCTGGCGTCAATTCTCTCACTCCTATTTTTTCCAGGATGACATTAAGCTGACTCAGCGTTTGACGATCAATGCCGGCGTGCGCTACGACCTGCCCGGCTTGCGTTTTGAGTCGCGCGACCGCTTTCGTGGTTTTGACCCGACTGTCGCCAACCCCTCGGCAGGTGGGCGTCTCGGCGCGATTGTCGGCGCTGCCGGGCAAGGCGGACTACAGGCGCAGTACAGGACGCTGGCGAAGCCCGATTACTCAAACATCGGGCCGCGCATCGGCTTCGCATACTCTCTTAATGACAAGACGGTCGTGCGCGGCGGCATCGGCCTCTACTATGCTCCGGTTCTCTACGGCTTCGGCGGAAACAACACGCTGACCGAAGGGACGATTGGCTACAACTCGCCGCGACCGGCCAACATCAACGGCGGGGCTGATGCCAACCCTGATCTCTTCTTGCGTAATTATCGCCAAACGCCTGGGACAGACCCCAACAGCCAGTTCATCGGCGCTGACATAGACTACTTCGGCAGGAACTTTAAGACTGGCCGCACGCTTCAATACGGCCTCGATTTGCAGCGCGAGTTGCCCTACAACTTTGTCGTCCAACTCAGCTACACAGGTCACAGGGCGGATCGCTTGAGGTCTGATCTAGAGCGCATCAACGCCGTCCCGCTCAATGCTCTGAAACTCGGTTTCGAGTTGCTGAACAAGCCACTCGGCGCTGTCACCGCCAACGAGCGAGCCTTCGCGCAGAGCGTCGGCATCACTCTAGCGGCAAGCCCTGCGGCAATCTTCCCAACCTTCAACGGCAGCGTCGGTCAATCCTTGAAGCCATACCCGCAGTATGGTCAGATCAGAAATCAGCTTGAGAGCCTGGGCCGTAGCTGGTACAACGCTGGAACGGTCAAGCTCGACCGCAGATTCTCGCGCGGCATACAGTTTGGCGTCTCCTACACCTTCTCGAAGCTCATCACGGACGCTTCGGAAGATTTGTTTGGCGGCTCTCCAATCGGCAGCGTTATCCAGAACCCTTATGATCGCAATTCGCTGCGCTCAGTTTCGCCCAACAGTATCCCGCACGTCTTCGTCGTCAATTATTTGATCGAGCTTCCCTTTGGTAAAGGCAGACGCTGGTTGAGCGGGGGCGGCATCACTGACAGGTTGTTCGGCGGCTGGCAACTGAGCGGTATCCAACGCTATCAATCCGGCTTGCCTCTGGTCATTCGTCGCACAGGGCAGGACGCATTCAGTTGCTCCGGGCCGACAGGCTTCTGTACGGACATTCGACCCAACCTGACAGGAGCGCCGATTCTCACGGGCAATAGTGATTTGGTCAACGGGCGCGCTCAGATTTTCAATCCGAACGCTTTCGCCGCTCCGCCGAGCTTTAACCAGGGCGCACCCGCAGAGTTCCTGGCCGGTGGCGTACTCAATTCGGCTTACGTCGCTTATTACTCCAACCCGCTACGGTTCTTCGGCGATGCTGCGCCAGTGCTGGATCAGGCACGCGACATTCCTTTCTTCAGCGAGGACATTAGTCTCCTGAAGAAAACGCGACTGGCTGAATCCTTCACGTTGGAGTTGGGACTGGAAGCTTTCAATATCTTCAACAGGCATCGCCTGACTCAACCGGGCAGCGACCTGCAAGATGGGTTCGGGTTCGGCTTCTCAAGCGTTGATGCAGGCTACCGCCCGCGCGTCATTCAAGTCCGCATCCGACTTACTTACTAATCAGCTTCGGTGGCCGAACTGGGGGCGCGGGAGAAGTTTTAATTCAACTCTTCCCGCGCCGCTTGTTTTTGACACCCGAATGCACGACATCGTTATGGCGCGCTCAAAGCACTTCAATTGTAGATTCCTCCTGGCGCTTGCCGGTCTTGCTCTCACAGGAGCAACGTGGCTGCCCTTCGACGCTCACGCATCCACACGTCGCGCTCAGTCTCCTGCCTTGCAACAGGGTAAAGCTGACACGCTGGTAGCCGAGGGCGTGGCTGCGCTTGAGCGTAACGATCTGGTGTCGGCTAAAGCATCTTTCGAGCGCGCTCTTGAGATTGATCGTAATAACGTCGCCGCGCACACTTACCTGGGCGTGCTGGCGGATCGCGCAGGTCAACTCGAAGAAGCCGAGCGACACTTTTCTGCCGTTGCTATCGCCGAGCCGCTCTCGCCTTCAGCGCGTAATAATCATGGCGCAATTTTGCTGCGCATGGGCCGCATGGATAAGGCTGCCGCACAGTTTGAAATCTCTCTGCGCCTGGACAAGAATCAACCGAGCGCGCTGGTCAACCTGGCAGAGATACGCTTTGCGAGCGGCACGCCCGAAGGCTTGCGTCAGGCGCGCGAGTTGTTCGAGCGCGCTTTTGCTATCGCGCCCGACGCAGAGATTGCGCGCTCCCTGGTCGTCATCGCGCTCAAGCTCAATGACACGCCCGCAGCCGCGCAGTTTTTTCGCAGCTACCAGGAACAACTCAAGGCAGCCGCAGAAGGCCGCAGCCCTGAGCCGTCTGTGCGCGCAGAACTCGGCGCAGCCTTGCTCGCAGCCTCCCTCTGGTCCGAAGCCATTGAAGAACTGAGTGCTGCCGCCGCCGCCGATCCGAACAACATCCAGTTCATACTGCTTCTCGCACGCGCTCATCTTGCGCGCAAGGATATTCCGGCTGCCGGGCGCACGCTGGAATCGGCGGTCGCGCGCGGTATCAAGTCTGGGCCAATCTATGTGGCCCTCGCCGATCTCTATGAGTTGTCAGGGCACATAGAGAATGCCATCCCTGCTATGCGCCTCGCCATCGAGACTGATCCGCAGAATGAGTTTTATCGTTTCCGCTACGGGATGCTGCTCACGGATACCAAAGCTCCTGCCGCCGCCGTCATACGCTTGCAGGAAGCGCTTCAAACATTCCCGCGCTCATCCCGGCTCTGGTTCGCGCTCGGCATCGCGCACTTCTCCAACCACAACAGCGACGAGGCGGCTAAAGCTTTTCAGCGTTCCCTTGAGCTTGATCCGAAGTTTGCGCCCGCGCTCGCCTACCTGGGACTGTTGCAGGCAGAGCAGGGTCAATACAAAGCTGCGCTCTCGCTCTACGATCAGGCGCTCATTGTTGACGAGCAGCTTGCGATTGCTCATTACCTGGCGGCGGACGCTTTGCTTAAAGATGCGTCGCCGGATTTCACGGGCGCGGAAAAACATCTCGTGCGCGCTATCACGCTGGACAAGTCGTTCGCTCCGGCGCAACTCGCGCTCGGCAAACTTTATCAACGCTCTGATCGTCTCGAAGATGCGGCCAAACAGTTTGAGTATGTGACAAAGTTGGAGCCGAACCTGGCCGAAGCGCACTACCAACTGGGGCGCATCTACACGCGCCTCAAGCGCGCGAGCGAAGCGCAGGTCGAACTGGCAACGTTCAAGCGTTTGAGCGATGAGCAGAAAGAGCAATCGCAGACGGAGCTGCAAGGAATCGTTCGTCGTCTGGCGAACGTGCGTTTTTAGAGAGGGAGATAGAGAGGTGTTGAATCTTTCGCGTTTACTCTTTGTCGCGCTAACCAGCATTTGCACGGTCGGGTTCACGGTTAAGGCGCAGCAGCCGTCCGCCACGCCTACTCCGTCAAACAACCAGCAGGCTGCGGCCTTTAACCAGTGGGCCGATGATTTTAATGGCAAGGCTCTGGACGAAAGTAAGTGGGAGCGTTTTACTTTCGAGGGCGGCGGCGGCGGCAAGCTCGAAGTGAAGGACGGGCAGTTGCGCCTACGCAGCATGAACAAAACGCGCGCCGGTGTGAGAAGCAAGCAGGAGTTTACGGGCGACCGCTTCAGTGTCGAGGCAGAGGTTGCGAAGGTTGGAGATCAAATTCTTGAGCCGAGCGACAAATCATCGCCGCTCGGATTCGCCGCGCTCACGATTCTCTTCGATAGCTCCGGGCGCAACCGCATCGAGTGGATTTTCACGAGCGAGGGCACGTTTGAGGCATGGTCTGTGGTGGACGGGCAGGGCGAAAGGCTCGATAACCGTAAGCTCGGCACGAAGCTGAAGAACCCTGTGCTGGCCGTCATCAGGCGCGGGGATGAATTTCTCTTTGTGCTCAACGGGCCGGACAGTCCTCCGCAAGACGCGCAGGTCGGACTGACAAAAGTCATCAAGAATTTACCGCGCACCTTCCGTGTCCTGCTCTACGGTTTCGGCTCTTCCGAGAACGACTGGGACAACGTGCGCGTCGTGACGCCGAAGTAACGTGAACTCGATGTATCAGACTAAGAGACGAAGCACAAATGAATTTTCCGTTGCATGACAGCAGAGAGTCTGAGCAGTTAAGACACGGCACAGTGAGACGACGCGCGCTCTTGCTCAAATTTCTGCTGCTCGCATCTCTCTTCTCTTTAAGCTCATTCTTTGATAACACGGCGACGGCGCAAACAGCCTCGCGCTCTTACATCAATCCGGTCTTTGACACTGACTTTCCAGACCCGACCGTGATGCGCGCCTCCGACGGCTGGTATTACGCCTACGCCACGCAAACAATTATGAGCGGGCGGATGGTCAACATACAGGTCGCGCGCTCCAGAGACTTGATTAACTGGGAGCACCTGGGAGATGCGCTGCCCGTCAAGCCAGCCTGGGCCAACCAGACGCAGAAGTTCTGGGCACCGCACGTCAGCCAGTTCGGTGACACCTATTACATGTACTTCTCTGCGGACGCGAATCCGCTCACAGGATTGTGTCTCGCCGTTGCGACTTCCAAATCTCCGCGCGGCCCGTTCATTGATAGCGGCAAGCCTTTGAAGTGCGGCGCATCCTTCGTCAACATTGACCCAATGGCTTTCGATGACCCGCGCACGGGCAAGCGTCTCCTGTACTGGGGATCAGGCTTTGAGCCGATCAGGGTGCAGGAACTCGCGCCTGACCGCGTTAGCTTCATGCCTGGCACGCAGCCCGTCGAGTTGGTCGCTCCCATCAAAGATGAGAATCCAGCTAACTATCAACGCTTGATCGAAGGCGCTTGGATGTGGTTTCGCAAAGGCTACTACTACCTTTTCTATTCGGGCGACAACTGCTGCGGCGAGCAGGCTCACTATGCCGTCATGGTCGCGCGCTCAAGAAACGCGACCGGCCCTTTTGAAACGCTGGCCCAGGCTACAGGTAAATCAAGCAGCGCCATTCTAGAGCGAAACGAGCGATGGATTGCGCCCGGCCACAACTCCGTCATCAGAGATGCCGCCGGAGAGGACTGGATTTTCTATCACGCGATTGATTCAAAGAATCGCTTATTGAAGAACGACATCAGCGGCGATAGAGACGTGCGCCGAATCATGCTGATGGAGCGGCTGGTCTATCGTCGCGGTTGGCCGACGATTGCGACGGGCAGCCCCTCGACCTCGCACCGACAGGGGCCGAAGGTGCGTTAAGCGTAAAGTGAAATTTAGCTATGGCTGAAGAGAACGAACAAAAGAAGATCCATCGCAGGCGTGTGACGCTCGCCGATGGACGCTACCTGATCTTCTATACTTTTGACGAGCAGCTTAACTCAGGACGGAAAGTTGAAGGCGCGGGGAAGGGTGCGCCGAGTCGGAGCGAGCCTGACGCGCAGCCACAGGCGGAGGAGGAGCGGCGTGTCTGAGCTTCGTTGGAATCCGCTCCTGGGTGAATGGGTGGCGACCGCCACGCACAGGCAGGAGCGAACCTTTTTGCCGCCGGCGGATTTCTGCCCGCTCTGCCCGACAAAGCCCGGCGGCTTCCCGACCGAAGTGCCTGAGAGCGCCTACGACATAGTAGTCTTTGAGAATCGTTTTCCATCGCTTCGCCCGGACCCGCCGCCCGTCGCGGTAGAGGCCACAGAACTCTATCCTGCGCGGCCCGCTCAGGGCGTTTGCGAGGTTATAGTTTACACGCCGAATCATAGCTCGACACTTGCCGGGGAGCCTGTCGAACAGATTTATAAATTGGTGCGCGTCTGGACAGACCGGTTTATTGAATTAGGCGCGCTCGATTTTGTTGATTACGTTTTCGAGTTTGAAAACAAAGGCGAGGCGATAGGCGTCACGCTCCATCACCCGCACGGGCAAATCTATGCTTACCCGTTTATTCCGCCGCGCATCGGGCGCGAGTTAGAGCAATCGCGCGTCCATCAAGAGAACACCGGACGCTGCTTGCTGTGCGACATCGTGGCCGAAGAGAGGAAAGACGGTCGCAGGGTTGTCGCGGAGAATAAATCTTTCGTCGCGTACATTCCGTTCTTTGCGAGTTATCCGTATGAAGTTCACATCGTCTCAAAGCGTCACCTGCAAGCGTTGTGTGATCTGGATGAGAGCGAGCAAAAAGGTTTGGCCGAGTTGCTCAAGATGATACTCGTCGCCTATGACAGGCTGTTCGATCTCTCGTTTCCCTACATGATGGTCTTGCATCAACGCCCATGTGATGGCGCGTCATACGATTACTATCACTTTCACATAGAGTTTTATCCGCCACTGAGGACTGCGAAGAAACTCAAATTCCTAGCTGGAAGCGAAACGGGCGCAGGCATGTTCATCAACGACACGCTGGCCGAAGAGAAGGCAGCCGAGTTGCGCTCGCACGTCGAGCCTGTTGTGTGGAAGAGGAACGAGCAAAGTGATTAACCGGGGCGAGGTGCGCGAAGCCTTTCGCAAACAGTTTGGCGACCGGGAGGCGCGTCTGTTTCGCGCTCCTGGCCGGGTCAATCTGATAGGCGAGCACACAGACTATAACGATGGCTTCGTGCTGCCCATAGCGATTGATCGAGAGACGGTTGTCGCCGCTGCCGCAAATGATAGTCGCCGCGTGCGTGTTCATTCGCTCAACGTCAACGAATCGGCTGAGTTTGATCTTGATAATCCTGGACGAAAGCTGCGCGGCCTCTGGCTCGATTACATTGAAGGCGCGGCGCAAGCATTGAAGTCGCGCGGGAAGCGTCTCGCTGGCGCTGATATGACGCTCTCGTCAGACGTTCCGGTGGGAGCGGGGCTGTCATCTTCTGCCGCGCTCGAAATATCTACGGGGATGGCGATGCTGGCCGTCTCAAATGTCGAGATTGACAGGGTTGAGTTAGCTCTCGCAGGACAAGAGGCCGAGCATGAATACGTCGGGACAAGGTGCGGAATCATGGATCAACTCGTCGCCGCCTGCGGACTCAAAGGACACGCGCTCTTGATTGATTGTCGCTCGCTCGCGACGAGGCAAATTCCTCTGGATACCTCCGAGACTGTCATCGCCATTTGCGATACGCGCGTTAAGCATGAGCTGTCTTCCTCGGAGTACAACAAGCGGCGCGAGGAATGTGAGCGCGGAGTTGAAATCCTGCGCGAAGCTTTACCAGGCATCAGCGCGTTGCGTGATGTAAGCGCGGCGGATTTTGAGAAGCATGAGGATCGCTTGCCCGAACCTATCCGCTCGCGTTGTCGCCACGTTGTGACGGAGAACGCGCGGACGCTTCGTGCAGCCGACGCGCTTCAATCAGGCGACTTTGCGTTGATGGGTCGGCTGATGCTTCAGAGCCACGAATCCCTGCGTGATGATTACGAAGTGAGTTGCAGGGAGCTTGACGCTCTGGTGGAAATCGCCGCTGCGGTTGAAGGTGTCAGGGGGGCGCGCATGACTGGAGGGGGTTTTGGCGGCTGCACGGTTAATCTGGTCGAGCGCGTTGCGCTTGAAAAATTTCAGGAGAAGGTAACGGGCGAGTATAATAAAGTCACAGGGCTTATTCCGACCATTTATCTTTCCGAACCCGTGGACGGCGCAAGAGAAATTACCGAATCGCTCCGCAAGTGATTCAGGAGATGAGAGCCATTTTGACGGCAAAGACGCGGATTAAGGACGTGGCACGGGAGGCGGGCGTCTCGACAGCGACCGTCTCGCACGTCATCAATAACACGCGCTTCGTTTCCGAAGAGACGCGCGCGCGGGTCATGCGCGCCATAGAGAATTGTAACTATTACCCGAACGCGAACGCGCGCAGTCTCGCCTCTGGCCGCAGCGCCACGCTCGGCCTGCTGGTCTCAGACATCTCAAACCCCTTCTTCCCGGAGCTTGTCAAAAGCATTGAGACTGCTGCGTTCGAGAAGGGGCATGACGTGATTCTCTCGAACACGGATTACGACGCCGAGCGCACCTTGAATAACGTGCGACGTTTCATCGAGCGCAAAGTGGCGGGCGTGGCGCTCATGACTTCAGAGCTTGATGCAAAATTGATTGACGAGTTGGCGCGCTGCCATGTCCCCGTAGTCTTTCTTGACATCGGCTCGGCTGGCGTTTGTATGAGCAACATAGTCGTTGATTACGAAGCGGGGATTGGGGAGGCGATCAGTCATCTGGCCTGGCTTGGTCACAAGAAAATAGCTTACGTCGGCGGCCCCGCTCGCCTGCGCTCGGCTGCAAAGAGGCTTGAAGCGTTTCGTGATTCGATGACGCATTACCTGCCCGGCTCGGAACCCTTTGCGATCTATGAAGGCGACTTTCGTTTAGAAGGCGGGAGGCATGCGGCAAAAGAGATGTTCAGCGCAAGCGAGATGCCGACAGCCGTCGTCGTCGCCAACGACATGATGGCGCTCGGCGTGATAGCGGAGTGTCATGAGCGCAGGCTTCACGTTCCCGACGATATTTCAATCGTCGGCTTCGACGACATTGCGTTCGCATCGCTCAGTAATCCGCCGTTGACAACCGTCTGCCTGCCTCGCGTTGAGCTGGGACGCAAGGCGGTCGAGGCTCTGATGGCGACAATCGAGCATCCCGACAGTCAAGGTGTGGAATTCCATATTCCGACCTACCTGGTCTTGCGTGATTCCACCGCGCCTGTCAGAGACGAGGCGCAGCCGCGCGAAGGTAATCAACAAAGTGAGAAGTACGAGAAGGCTGCGGAACAACTGTCAGAGATGAGGCGGCGACACTAAACATAAAAGGATTGAGAGAAGAATGGGAAGGTCACTGATTATCAAGCAACGCTCGCACACGGTTTCAATTCTGCTCTTGCTGGCTCTCCTGATGGGAAGCGCGGCGGCGCAGCGTCGAGCTACCTACACTAACCCCGCGATGGCGGGTGATTTCCCAGACCCTTCTGTGATTCGCGTCGGGCAGGACTACTGGGCAGCCGCGACCTCATCCGAGTGGGCCCCTGAATTTCCCATCCTTCACTCGCGCGACCTGGTTAACTGGGAACTCGTCGGCTCAGTTTTTCGCGCACGCCCCGCGTGGAGCGTCGGAAGTTACTGGGCACCTGAAATCTCGCAGGATAAGGGCAGGTTTTTCATCTACTATGCGGCGCGCAAAAAAGGTGGCCCCATGTGCGTGGCCGTCGCAACCGCCTCGCGCCCACAGGGGCCATACACAGATCATGGCCCGCTGGTCTGCCAGGAGGTCGGCTCGATTGACAGTTTCCCCGTGACGGATGAGAACGGACAGCGTTACCTGCTCTGGAAAGAGGACGGTAATAGTGTCAGCAAGCCGACGCCTATCTGGTCGCAGCGTTTGTCGCCTGATGGAACGCGGCTCGTCGGCGAGCGGCGCGAGTTATTCCACAACGATCAGGCGTGGGAGAAGCACGCCTCGCTACCCTATGGCGATTTGGTCGAAGGCCCGGCGGTCATCCGTCACAACGGCTGGTTCTATATTTTTTACTCTGGAAACTTCTGCTGCGCGCGTGAATGCAACTACATGCTCGGCGTCGCACGCTCGCGCAAACTTCTCGGCCCCTGGGAGAAGAACCCCGGCAATCCTATCCTGCGAGGCAACGAGACCTGGAAGTGTCCGGGTCACGGCACTGTCGTCGAAGACCAGAGAGGGCGCGACTTCCTCCTCTATCACGCTTACAAGGCAGATGATTTCGTTTACGTCGGACGCCAGGCTCTGCTAGACGAAATTAACTGGGGCGCGGACGGGTGGCCGACGATTAACGATGGGCATGGGCCGTCTGTCAGAGCCAACTCACCTTTCGGCGTTTTGCAGCGCAACGCAGAGTATTCGTTCTTAGATGAATTCACAGCCGCAACCTTGAAAACCGGCTGGCAGTGGCCTGCCGGGAACGAACCCGACGCGCGCGTCGAGCCTGCAAGCGGCGGCTGGCTTGCGCTTGCGCCGACCATTGAGCACGCGACAGAACCAATCGGAGCAGTGTACGCGCGCACGACTACTACGGGTGATTACGTTGCGACGACCATTGTTGACACGAGCAACTTGCCTGCTGGCGCGCTTGCCGGATTATCTGCTTATGGTGACGGCGAGAATGCGCTCGGCGCATCGGTTGATGCGGGGCGCAACGTTTATTTGTGGCGGCGTGAGAAGAACGAGCAAAAGATAGTCGCCACTCTGAAAGATGTATTGGCTTCGCCGCGCGCTTACCTGCGCATGACAGCGCGCGATGGTCACTTGTACAGCTTTGCCGCGAGCGCGGACGGGCGCAGTTGGAAGAAGGTAGGCGAGGAGTTGGACGGTCAGTATTTGCCGCCCTGGGATAGAGGCGTGCGCGTGGCGCTCACGGCTGGCGGAGCAAGTAAGACGACCGCACGCTTCGGCTTCCTGCGTATTGAACCGTCTCGTAATCGTCGGTGAGATTTAGGGGGCATTTCAAAAACTGAAATTAACCACAGAGGCACAGCGACACAGAGAATTTTTAGAAATGAAATAATGAAAAGCATGTCTTCTTCTATTTTATTCTCTTCTCTGTGCCTCTGTGTCTCTGTGGTTAATTTTGAATGATTAACAAATCGGAGAATAGGAACATGAGATTGCTTGATAAAAAACGGCGGGGCTACTTCTGCATCCTGTTAGTGGCTGCACTTCTTTCGTTCGCGCTTGGTGGTTGCCGCAAGCAAAGCGGAGGCAGCGCGAAAGATGGCGGGGGCAAGAAGCGTGTTGGCTTCTCGCAGACGGAGACGGATGGCCCCTGGCGCATCGCGGAGACAAAGAGTATGCAGGACGAAGCGGCCAAGCGCGGCTACGAGTTGATCCTGACGAACGCGCGCGGCGATACGGCCAATCAGGTCTCGAACCTCGAAGACTTGATCGCTCAACGTGTGGACGCGATTTTCCTTGCGCCGCGCGAGGAGCAGGGACTCGAAGGGCCACTCAAGGCGGCCAAGGATGCGGGCATCCCCGTCATCCTCATTGACCGCGAGGTGAAGGGCACGGCTGGCGCTGACTTCGTGACGTTCATCGGCTCGAACTTCGTTGAGGAAGGAAAGCGCGCAGGCGACTGGCTGGTCAAGCAGACGAACGGCAAGGCCGGGATTATCGAGTTGCTCGGAACTGCCGGAGCATCCGTCGCCATAGATCGCCACAATGGTTTCGCCGATGCCATCAAGGGTTCGCCCGACATGAAGATTCTCGCCTCGCAGGACGGCAACTTCACGCGCGCTCAAGGGCAGAAGGTGATGGAGAATTTGATTCAGGCGCACGGCAAGAACATCACGGTTGTCTATGCTCACAACGATGAGATGGCATTGGGAGCGATTCAAGCTCTGAAGGCCGCCGGGATGAATCCTGGCAAAGACGTGCTGGTCGTCTCCGTTGACGGCGAGCGCGCGGCTCTCGAAGCGATCACGCACGGCGAGATGAACGTCACGGTCGAGTGCAACCCGCGCTTCGGCCCTATCGCCTTCGACACACTGGAGAAGTATCTGCGCGGCGAAAAGCTTCCCCTCAAAATCATCAACGAGGATCGCTTCTTCGACTCAAACAACGCCGCGCAGTTTGTTAACGAAGCATATTAAGAGTCTGGAGTCTGGAGTCTGGAGTCTAAGAGTCAAAAGAAAAACATTTCTTTGACCCAGCGGACTCCAGACTCCAGACTCCAGACTCCAGACTACTTTTATGAGCACACCACAACCGCTCCTCCGTATGGAGGGCATCACTAAGATATTTTCGGGCGTCGTGGCGCTCGATGGCGTTGACTTCACGCTCGAACGTGGAGAGGTGCATGCGCTCGTCGGCGAGAACGGGGCGGGCAAGTCAACGCTGATTAAAGTAATGACGGGCGCGTACAGGCGTGACGGCGGGCGCATGTTGCTCGAAGGACGTGAGGTCAACTTCCGCTCGCCCGAAGACGCGCAGGCCGCAGGCGTGGTCGCGGTTTATCAGGAAGTGAATCTGCTGACGTATCGCACGGTTGCCGAAAATATTTTCCTGGGGCGCGAGCCGCGACGGTTCGGCTTCATAGATTGGAAGCGGATGAACGCGGAGGCAGGCGCAGTCCTCAAGCGTCTCGGCCTGGACATTGACCCCACCTCAACGCTCGGCGATTTGAACATCGCCCTCCGGCAAATGGTAGCGATTGCGCGCGGCGTCTCATTCGACGCGAAGGTCGTCGTGCTGGACGAGCCGACAAGCTCGCTGACTGAGCATGAGGTCACGATACTTTATGGTGTGATTCGTCGTTTGAAGGCTGAGGGCGTCGGAGTCGTTTACATCAGCCATCGCTTCGACGAGCTATATACGGTTTGCGACCGCGTGACTATCCTGCGCGACGGCAAGCTTGTTGGGACGCTGCCCCTCGCAGGGCTTGAACGCCTGGACCTGGTCTGCCTGATGCTCGGCAAGCAACGCGAGGAGTTGCAGCGCGCGGGCGCGACGGCCTTTGGTCATCACGGGAAGACGGAAGCAGTAACGCCGCTCTTGCACGCGGAGAATCTGACGCGCGGGCGCAAGGTAGCGGGTGTGACGCTCGATGCGGGCAAGGGCGAGATCGTCGGGATGGCCGGGCTTCTAGGCTCAGGTCGCACGGAGACGGCGCGTGTCATCTTCGGCGCGGACGCGGTGGATAAAGGAGTCGTCTACCTCGAAGGCAAGGCTTTGCGCTTGAGCGCGCCGCGCGATGCCATCGAGGCCGGACTCGCGTTTCTCTCTGAAGACCGAAAGGCTGAAGGCATCATCCCGGAGCTTTCCGTCAGGGAGAATCTGACGCTCGCCGCTCTGCCGCAGTTGAACAGGTTCGGCATCGTCTCGCGCGCCAGGCAGAATGAGATAGTCGAACGCTTCATGCGACGGCTCGGTGTTAAGGCTTCCGGCCCGGATCAGAAAATACGCGAGTTGTCCGGCGGCAACCAGCAAAAGGTTTTGCTCGCGCGCTGGCTCTGCCGCAACCCGAAGTTCCTTATCCTGGATGAGCCGACGCGCGGGATAGACATCGGCGCGAAAGGCGAGATTCAATCGCTCATCAACGAGTTGGCTGCATCCGGTCTAGGCGTGTTGATGATCTCTTCGGAGTTGGAAGAACTGGTTGAAGGAAGCTCGCGCGTGGTCGTCATGCGCGACGGGCGTTGCGTGGCGGAGTTGCGTGGTGAAGAGGTTTCGCAGGACAGCATCATTCACGCGATGGCGGAGGGAAGCGACGATGAAAAGGAGAGCGTAGAAAATGGCTGATGCGGCAGGGTTGAGCCGGACGGGTGGCGTCAAGGGCATGGGAGGATCGCGCATCGCCGACTACGCGCCGACGTATGGAGCGCTAGCTGCGCTCATCCTGTTGCTCGTCTTCAACTCGATCTTCACCACGAATTTTTTCGACGTTAATAACTTCCGCACCATCCTGCTTCAGGTTGCTCCGACCATGCTCGTTGCCGTCGGCATGACGATGGTCATCGCAACCGGAGGCATTGATCTCTCGGTCGGCTCGGTGATGGCAATCGCGTCGGCAGTCGCGGCCACCTCGCTCGACTACGGCGCGGGCGTAGCAGTTCTCCTCGCCCTCGCGGTCGCCGCGTTCGTCGGCGCTTTCAACGGCACGCTCATCTCTGTGTTCCGCATCCAGCCGATTATCGTGACGCTGGCCGTGCTCATCTCAGGGCGCGGCATCGCGCAAGTTCTCAGCAACGGCGGGCAGCTTATCCCGTTCAGCAATTCCTCGTTCGAGTATCTGGGCAAGGGCATCATCGCTGGCATCCCCGTGCAGGTAATCGTGATGGTGTTGATCGTGGCCCTCGCCGTTTTCCTGATGCGTGCGACTGCGTTCGGGCGATACGTTCTGGCCGTTGGCGGCAACGAGGCTGCGGCGCGGCTCGCGGGTATTAAAACTCACCGGACGAAGATCACTGTCTATGCGTTGAGCGGATTGCTCGCGGGCCTCGCCGGTTTAGTTGAGACGGCGCGACTCGGCGCAAGCGACGCGCAGAAGGTGGGACTGAATATAGAGCTTGATGCTATCGCGGCAACGGTCGTGGGCGGGACTGCGCTGACGGGAGGGCGCGCGACCGTCCTCGGCACACTCGTCGGCGCGCTCATCATGCAGGTCATCACCACGAGCTTCAACATGCGCGGCTATTCGGTCTCGTGGGGCTTCGTCATTAAAGCGGTGATTATTCTCATCGCCGTCTATATCCAGCGACCGAAGGTGGCATAAAGCGTTTCTCGGTTTAAGTGCTCACCATTTTCAAATAGAGAGGCAAAGATGAGTCAGGCCGAAACGACAGTGGATGCAGGTTCGGTGCGGGGCAGGGTGATGCGCGCGAAGCTGGCCTCGTTCATTCAACGGCAGGGCGCACTGATCGCGCTGCTGCTGGTCAGCATCTTTGCGACCATTCGCTACGAGAGATTTCTGACCCAGGAGAACCTGACGAATGTGCTCAGGCAAAACAGCATGCTGGGCCTCGTTGCGCTCGGCATGACGTTTGTCATCCTGACGGGAGGCATTGATCTGTCGGTCGGCTCTCTAGTAGCTGTCGCAGGTGTCGCAGCCGCAAGCCTGGCGGATCACGGGTTGCTTGTGGCACTCGCAGGCGGCATCGCGCTCAGTACCTTGCTCGGACTCGTCAACGGCCTCGTTATCGCCAAGGCGCGCATACAGCCTTTCATCGTGACGCTCGCCATGATGATTGCGGCGCGCGGGCTGGCGCTCGCTTACACTGAAGAGAAATCTGTGAGCATCCCGGCAAGCGCCGTCTCGTTTCGTGAGCTGGGGCGCGGCCAGATTGACCTCGGCGGATTCCCGCTCTACTACCCCATACTGATTCTCATCATCGCTTACATCCTGGGCTGGGTCGTGCTCAAGTACACGCGATTCGGTCGCCACGTTTATTCGCTCGGCGATAACGAGGAGGCTGCGCGGCTGATGGGGCTAAACGTCGGGCGTGTGACGTTGGGCGTGTACACTCTGAGCGGCGTGCTCGCAGGGCTTGCGGGCGTGCTGCTGGCTTCAAGGCAGGGAACGGGGCAACCTGTCGCGGGCGCGGGCTGGGAACTGGACGCTATCGCCGCGGTGGTCGTCGGCGGCACGCTCCTGACGGGAGGACAAGGAGGCGCAGGCTCGACGCTCGTCGGCATCCTGCTGCTTGGTCTCATCTTCAATATCTTCAATCTTGAAGGCTCGATCAGCCCCTGGTGGCAGCTTGTGATACGCGGCGTCATCTTGCTCGCGGTCGTAATCGCGCAGAACCGTTTGAGCAAGAGGAAATGAGCGGCAGTCGCACTCAACTTCATAATTTCAGACATGCACGCAGGTCTCTACAGCAATTCGGAAATTAAAGCTCTCGCGCAAGCAGTTCTGGACGATGGCTTCTGCGTGTTGCCGGAACACTTCTCGCGCGAGACGATGGCTGTCTGGCGCGAGGCGTTCGCGCCGTTGCTCGCGCAGCACATCGAGCGCGAAGGTCACAGGCAGAATCGCGGCCCGGCACGCTACTACGTGACGCTTCCCTTCATCCCTCCCTTCGCAGACCCGCGCATCTTCGAGGATGAAGATATTCTCGCCATCGTGAGCTTGCTTGTGGGCGAGGACATGGTTATGTGCCAGCTTGCTACGGACACGCCGCTGCGCGGCTCCGATTATCAGGAGACGCATCGAGACACTTTGCCGCTCTTCCCGGAAACGGGGCGCGAAACATTGCCCTATCAACTCGCCGTCAACTTCCCTCTCGTTGACGTGAGCCTTGAGCATGGGCCATTCCAGCTCGCACGCGGGACGCACATGGTCTCGAAAGAAGAGGGCTTGCGGCGTATCGAGACGAATGAGGTCGCGCTTGAGCCTGTGTTGATGAAGGCTGGCGACGTGATGATACGCGACGTGCGCGGGCTGCATCGCGGCACGCCGAATAGAACCGATGAGCCGCGCCCGATGGTCGTCATTGGCTACAGTCGCCGCTGGCTCTTCCGCCCGGAAGTGTCAATTCGCATCCCGCGCGCCCAGTGGGAGACGCTTTCAGAGCGTGCACGCTTCATCTTGCGCTTCAACCCGATTGTAGAATCGCTCGACGAGCGGGATGAAGAGACCTATCAGTCATTTGCTTACTGAACCGCACGCGAGTTCAAAAGGGGAGAGGTTCCAGGTTGCTTAAAGTATCTTGCCTCAATTTGCCGAACTGCTATCTCGTGTCGGACGGGACTGCGGAGATCGTTGTCACAACGGACGTTGGCCCGCGCGTCGCTCATTACGGATTCGTAGGCGGCGAGAACATGCTCGGCGAGTGCATAGGGGAAAAGGTCTTGACCGAGTGGGGCGAGTTTAGACCCTACGGTGGGCACAGGCTCTGGACCGCGCCGGAAGCGAAGCCCCGTTGCTACACTCCTGACAACGACCCGGTCGCGTTCGAGGCCGCAGGTGAGCACGCGATTCGCCTGCGGCCTCCGGTGGAAAGATGGACAGGCGTACAGAAAGAGCTTGAGCTTGCGCTCGACGGCACAGGCGGCGTCACCTTGCGACACCGCATCACCAACCTCAACGCATGGCGCGTGGAGATGGCTGCGTGGGCGCTGACAATCATGCGCGGCGGAGGCGTGGTAATAGTTCCGCAGGAGCCTTACGGGCCTCACCCTGAGTACCTGCTTCCGTCCCGCGCGCTTGTGCTCTGGCCTTACACGGACATGAGCGACCCACGCTTGCGTTTCGGGCGTAGATTGATTCTCATCAAGTCGGACGAGAGCGCCCGGTCTCCGCAAAAGATCGGCATCACAAATAAGCGCGGCTGGGCGGCCTACCTCTTACGCGAGATGCTCTTCGTCAAGCGCTTTGGCTACATAGAGGACGCGAGCTATCCCGACTCAGGATGCAACAACGAAATCTTTACAGCGGGATCATTTATCGAGCTTGAGTCGCTCTCACCGCTCAAGTATCTCGAACCCGGCGAGACAGTCGAGCACATAGAGCGGTGGCAACTGTTCAAGGGCGTGAAAGCCTCCGAGGAAGATGAGAGTCTGTACCTGGCCCTTGCCCCTTTAATCGAATAAGCGATGAATATTTTCTCTATAGCAAATATCCAAGTCGTTAAGTTATCCTTAAAGCAATATGAGCAACTCAGACATTGATTCCGGCGCGCCTGAAAGCATAGAAGTCACGATCTTCAATCAGACCTATAGGCTCCGCTCAACAAGCGGCAGAGAGCATGTTGAGCAAATAGCGCGTCTTGTTGATGAGAAGATGCGCCAGATTTCCTCTCAGATCACAACTCACGATGCCGTCAAGATTGCCGTTTTGACCGCGCTCAATATAGCTGACGAGATGCAGAATCTAAGAAACTATTATGAGAACGAGATACAGCCCCTGCTCTCAAAAATTTCTGACAAACAAGAGAATGTGAAGGAAGACGAAATCAGCAACGAGCCTGAGTCGAATAAGTCGTGGTTTGAAGATTTCTTTGAAGCAAGAGTGGAGACTAAAGACAGGGCAGAGAGGTTAAGCAGTAAAGTTTCAGCTAAACTTCAATCTCTTCGAGAGCCTAGCTCAGACCCAATCGGGATTACGTCTTCTGACGATCTGCCTGACTGATAAATAGCCATCTCTCTTTTGAAATTCCGCTCTCCCTAGCCAACCTGCCTGAGCCATAGATACTTATTTCGCAAGAAAGTTATGTAAATCAGATCGAGCAACGCCGGTACATTGTTTCCGCACTCGAATTTTAGAACTTGGCCGGTCTGAATCTCAAAATCAATATCAGGGCTACCGCACCAGTCTATTTTTAGCCTGAGACGATGCCTTCCTGGTTGAATGTCGAATCCAACAGATTCCCCTCTATTGATTTTTCCAATCACCTCTCCATCAAGCTCAACCTGGTATGCGCGAATCGCATCCTTCAATCTACTTTCTCTCTTGAACTCAATCCTTGCCACTCTCAAGCTGCTCCTGCTTTATCTAAAAAAATGGACTCATGCGCTCAAACCTCCTCTGAAAGCAGGCTTGAAAGCTATAGTCCCTTGATTTTTTAATTGATGGAGCCGAGGGGGATCGAACCCCTGACCTCATGACAACCCGTTCTTTCACATGTTATTTTAACTGAGTTAGATTGAATGAGCCGGATGGTATAAGTGTATTTAGGTTGAAATTGTTAGCTTTACCATTAGTGTTCTACTAATCAAATCCTCCCAAGCCTATGCTAACTGAAGCGAAACGGGTTCACAAAACCTTTTTATTTACTGACGTTGTAAAGTCTACTGACATTCGCGCAGCGTGCTTCCGTGAATTCGGCGACACCGGTAATGAGCACTATGATAATCAAGTACTTGTACCGCATGACGAAATTCTTGATAGCCTTACCGCCGAATTCAATGGAGAAGTAGTTAGCACAGGGGGTGACTCTTACTTCGTCGCCTTCAACAGCGCGCAATCTGCCGTCCAGTGCGCTGTTGCTATTCAATCCGCATTTATTAAGAAGAAAATATCTCTGCCCGTTGTTGAACCGAATTTGCCGCCTTATATCCAAATCCGCATCGGCTTACACACGGGCGGAGCACGAGAGTTGCTGCGTGCGGGCAAGCCAAACTACAGCGACCACACTATCAACATCGCCGCGCGCATCGAGTCGCTTGCCAACGGCGAGCAAGTGCTGATGTCCGAAGATACCTGGAATAATGCGGGGCGACTGAATGGCATCACTAAGCAGGAGTGGAAGGGCTACAAACTCAAAGGGGTGGACGGAACATGGACGCTTGTTGAAGCGCTCTGGGAGGAGCGCCATTCATATCCACCTCAAGTGTCCCCCGCTATCACGCCGCTAACTTCGGTAGCCACGATTGAAGCATTTAATGTTTTTGGTGGGCGTGTTGAAATAGTCACGGATGAATTATTATCCCATCCCGCCAGCCCTAAACGCATCCAGCAATTTTACACAGGTGCTAAACTTGACTGGGATATTATCGCCGCGCATGGTGATATTCCTCGTGACCAACACGAGGAACTCTTAAAACAAGCGAGCCAACCGTTTCAAGAGATGCAGTTAATTTGCATCGTCGCTGAGGCAGGGGCAGGTAAATCCACATCGGCTTGGCGCATAGCTGCTGAATTGCACAAGCAGCACCAAGCTCTAGTTATCCGCATCAAAGACAGCGATGATGCTGATATGTGGTATCGCCTGCCGGAATTCTGCGCTAAAGTTGGTCGCCCCTTTTATGTGCTCGTAGATGACATATTCCACAACCCCGACGCGGCAAGTGCCTTTCATGAACTGAAACCGTGGCTTCCTGTCATGGTGCTTGCCACCTCACGACCAAACGAATATCGCGCCAGCCGGTTGAAGTGCGAAACATCACGCTTGGATTTGAAGCAGCCAAGTCTTAGCGAGAAAGAACGCATTCTAAAAAAGTTGGGTAAAAGCCGGAGTGACCTGACCGCTGAACAGCAGCGCCGTTTGGATGCCGCAAACCAGTTTCTTGTGCTGATGATAGAACTCACGGAAGGAAAAGAGCTTCGTGAGATAGTGCGTGACACCGTAGAACGGCTGTACGAGCTTGATGAAGCTGCTTACCGTGCTTACGAATATCTATGTCTCGTTTATCAGCACAGCGTAGCTATGCCCATATCACTGCTAGAACGGTTAGACAGGGATGGACGCTTCCACAATTTGCCGGAACGCGAGACAGCTCAAGGGTTGATTTTCTGGGATAGCCGTGAGAGGCATGTGCGCGTCGGACATCCCGTCATCGCAGAGACCGCTGCCAAGTTCTACGCCCAGCGCCACGCTCCGCAAGCGGTGCTCGAAGAAATCGCTGCTGCTGTGGATATGATTAGTCTTGATGAGCGGCGGTTCCTCGCGTTCCTGCTATTAGTAACGGCAAGGAGAAATTCTCCTTTGCTCGCATCAATGCCAAAACCCTTGGGAAGCATGATTGCGCGCTACGTACAGAGTGCTGAGCGCATCAGTGAATTAAATATATGGCGAGCACTCTATCGTCAGCTTGGTCAGCCCGAGCACGCCGAGAGGTGCATGGAGTTAATGCTCGTCCTTGAACCTGTCTCATCATGGGATTGCAATTTCTTGGTTAACCTATTCCGCGAGCGTGGGCGCCACCATGAGGCTCTTCCAATAATCGCTAAGTGGGTAAAGAATCATCCTGAGTGGGGCGGGGCAGGTCTTACCTATATGAGGCTAACTGAGCGTTATGGAACTGCAAACGACATAGAAAGGGTGCTGCAAGAGATCAATCTGTGGCTGGCAGCACATGCTGATGATACCTATGTGCGCGGACCGTTCTTAGGATTAGTGGAACGCAAGGGGATACCTGAGCAGGTGGCGAAGGTGGTCACGGAGACAAGCGAGTGGTTAGCTTCACAC
>JAVHWL010000028.1:0-129366 GCA_032159825.1 Acidobacteriota bacterium | reverse complement strand
CACCCCTCTGGTTTTGTCTTGTTAGCGCGCTCTGGCAAAACTCGCAATATTTAACAGGATGCTCACCTTCGTGTAAGGCTTGCGTAAATGTCTTACAGCATGATAGAAGGTTGCTTCTATCACAGGTATCAAGTATTCGGTGCCACGCCTCTAGAGATTCAGCGTTCCAAAACGTTTTAGAAATTTCAACGCAACAACCTGCGCTCGTTCCAAGCGAGCGCAGGCTAACGGCTTCAACTCTCATCAAATTGTTCTGAAGGAGTTCCCCAGCATGCGAAAATTATCTAAGCTCACTTTGGCCGCGCTCTTCGTTTTTATACTGAGCGCGCTGGCCTTCGCACAGTCCACCACGACTGGCGGGCTTTCGGCCCGACTCTCTTCATCACTAAAACGACGGACTACAACTTCTTCGTGCAGGATGATTTTCGCATCACGCCGCGCCTGACTGTTAATCTCGGTATGCGCTACGAGTATGAGAAGCTGCCCAGCCCGCAGATTCCAAACACCGATACGTCAATCATCCCCAATACGACTTTGACTATCGCTCAGGCGACATCACATTTCCCGTCCGACAAAAACAACTGGGGGCCGCGCTTCGGTTTCGCCTATGACATCTTTGGCAACGGCAAGACCTCTGTTCGTGGAGGCTACGGTATCTATTACGGGCGCATCAACAATGGGCAGGTATCCAATGCGATTTCAAACACCGGCAACCCGGCTGGACAGCAGTCAGCTTCGGTTGCCCAGACCGCGGCAATCGCGCCTATCTTCCCGAATGTTCTAACGTCAGCGCCAGCAGGAACTGCGAACGTTCAATTCTTCGGGCAGCATTACGCCGCCCCGCAGATTCATCAAGTAGACCTGGTTCTTGAGCACCAGATTGCGCGCAACACGGTCGTCTCCGTTTCCTACCTTGCGAGTCTCGGTCGCAAACTTCCGACTTTCATTGACAGAAATCTGACCCCTCCAAACGCGACCAGGCTCCTTAACATTCCGACAACTGATCCCGTGACGGGCCAATCGAACGGCCCATTCGCAGGACAAACCTTTACGGTTCCGCTTTTCAACGGCGCGCGTCCACTGACAACGTATGGCGCGATCACCGAAATCAACAGCGGCATCAAGTCCGACTACAGCGCGCTGGTTCTGCAAGCCAATCGTCGCCTGACTAGAGGACTGCAAGTCCAATCGAGCTATACGCTGTCGAAAGCGACCGATACGGGTCAGGTTTCGCAGACCTTCACGGCGACTAATTCCCCTTACAATGTTTTTGATCCGACCGGGGATGCGGGCACGTCGAGCTTCGATGTTCGCCACAAGTTCGTTGCCAGCGTTGTCTGGAATCCGACGTTCTTCAGTGAAAGCTCGAACAACAAGGTAGGGCGCGCGCTCTTCAACGGGTTCACGATTGCTCCCATCGTCCAGGTTTACTCCGGGCGTCCCTTCACAGCGTTTGTCTCTTCTTCGCCGAGTGGAACCCAGGGTGGCGGCTTTAACGGATCGAACGGGCAGGCTCGCTTCCCGCTCAGTGAGCGCAACGGTTTCCGCCAACCCGGTGTCAAAAACTTCGACCTCAGAGTTTCACGTCGCATTAAACTTGGCGAGACGGCCAACCTTGAGTTTCTGGCTAATATCTTCAACGTCTTCAACAGCACACAGGCTGCCGCTGTCGGCACGACGTTTTACTCGAATGCGACGGGCGCACAGCCTTCGACGACCGTCATTAACGGACAGACCTTTACGAATCTGTTCTACCAAACCTCCTTCAACATCATCAACGATGCCGGTGGCGGTAGTTCATTCTACCGTGAGCGGCAAGTTGAATTTGCTGTTCGCTTCCAGTTCTAACTTGGAAGTAAACGGGTAAAGCTAAAGGGTGAGCTTCTCTCAAAGGGAAGCTTACCCTTTTCATTTCTGCGATTCGTCTTCCGCCAAGAAATTTCACCCAACTCACGCCCTTTTCTGCTAAGATAATTACGCCCCTCGTGGCTGCTCTTCCTTGCAGCCGCCCTTGTTGCTTCATAGTTTTGACGCACATGAAACACACAGATTTCTTCCCAACAGATTTGGTTGGCAATAGTCTGCTGACTGCGAGGCCGGACTCGACGGAAGTCCTGAGTGCGGCGTTCGAGGCTCTCCCCGATGCCTTTTATCTCTTCGACGCCGAGCGCCGCTTGAGCCGTATTAATCGCGCGGGTGCGCGCCTTGAAAACGCCGAAGGCGGGGCGCTGAGCGGTCTTCGCTGCTGCGAGATGTTCTGGCGCGTAGAGGGCGCTGAAGAGTGTCTGGTCGAACGCGCGTTGGCAATCGGCGATCAGGTTGAGGTGGAGCTTCTGGTTGGCGAGAAAGCCGACAGGCCAACGCTCGTGAGCGTCGTTCCCGTGCGTGATGGGCACAACGCTTTGACCGGCAGCGTGATGGTTGTTGCGCGCGACATCTCAGAGCTGCGCCGCGCTGAACGAGAAGCATTCGAGCACAAAGCTTTCATGGCTAGCCTGGCCGATTTGATTCCTGACGAAATCTACATGCTGGACCTTGAGGGGCGCATCACCTGGATGAACGAGCGCGCCGAAGCAGCCAATGGCTTGATGCCGACGGCTCTCTTCAACAGGCGCTTTAGCGAGATTGTTTCGTCCGAATCAAAAGACGCTGTCAACGCGAACATCAGGAAAACGCTCGCGGGAGAAGACACGCAGGGCGAGATTCAAGCCGCGCTTGAAGACGGCGCTCAACGGTTTGTCGAAGCACACACCTCGCCGCTCTGGAAAGACGGCTCGGTTGCGGGCGCGCTCGTCTTCCTGCGCGATTTGACGGAGCGCAGACGCGCGCACGAACGCATGGCGCAATCGGACAAACTACGCGCCGTTGGCGAGTTGGCCGCAGGCGTGGCTCACAATCTCAACAACGCGCTCACCGTCATTCAAGGTCGCGCGCAGCTTCTCCAAAGGCGTGCCGCCGATGAAGCAACATCGAAGAGCCTGGAAGTGATCGTCAATGCGGTTGCCGATGGCTCTCAGACGCTTCGTCGCATACTCGATTACGCGCGGCGAGATCAGCCGAAAGAGTTCGCGCCCGTTGACCTGGCAGAGTTAATCAGCACGAGTGTGGAGATTGCGAAACCGAAGTGGAACCGCAAGTCAGGCTCTGGGCCGGGAAGCATAGAGGTGCGTGTAGAGAATCGCGCGCCGGTTTACGTGCTGGGCGAAAAGGCAGAGTTGCGTGAAGTCGTTCTCAATCTTCTCTTCAACGCGGTAGACGCCATGACTGAAGGCGGCGAGATCGAAACGGGGACGCGCGCCGAACTGGACAGCGCCTGCTTCTGGGTCGCGGACACGGGCAGCGGCATGTCGCCTGAGACGGTCGCGCGCATCTTCGAGCCTTTCTACACAACCAAAGGCGAGCGCGGAACAGGCTTGGGTCTTTCAGCCTCACACGGCATCATCACGCGCCACCAGGGGCGCATCATGGTCGTCAGCGAACCCGGCCTCGGCACGCGCTTCGAGGTCAGGCTGCCGATATATGAGAAGCAAGGCGGAAAGATGAATTGAAACGATAAATGCGGCAGTGATGAATGAAAGAAAGGTGATTACTTTTCAGTTCATCATTCATCACTGCCGCATTCATCGTTTCTTTTGTTGTCCGAAGATCACGCAGCATCTCAACTAGAAATGTACGAAAACCGAGATTGCTTGAGCTTCCGCATCCGCGCCATTCATCTTCGCAACTCTTTCTCTTCAACACTTTGCTTGCGGCGAAAGTCATTTCGGATCGCCTCATGTTTGCTGGCACATCTCTTGCCGTTCCCGGAAGAGATGATAACGGCGTGAGTAGAGCAACGTGCGGCGACCTCGCGTCCAGGAATTTAAGAGCCGCGCTAACAAGGAGGATGCAGTCATGGGTTTACCGAACAAAGATGAGGTCGAAGGCAAATTCGACCAGGCCAAAGGCGCTGTCAAAGAGAACGTCGGTCGAGCGGTTAATGATAAAGAGACCGAGAGCGAAGGAGCAGCCGACCGCGCCGGCGGCAAACTTCAGGAAGGCTACGGCACAGCCAAACGTAAAGTTGGCGAAGCCATAGAGGATGTAGGCGACGCTATCAAGAAATAGCTTTTGATGGGTCAGAACTAAAGAGCCTCAGAGGAAACTTTAGAGTTTCCTCTGAGGCTCTTTTTCTATTACCCTGATACAAGTGGCAGAGCCGCGATTCCTCTTTCAAGCGGTCGCGCGTTTAGCAGAGCGACGACTCTTACTAGAGCTTCCTTTCTTGCGACTCCGGCTGCGTTTCGTCGCCAGGCTCTCCGCCAGGCTTGCGAAGCGGCGTAGCTCCTCATCAATCTCCTCGTCTGGATCGTTGCCGAAAAGTTTTGCGACGAGCGTGCCTAGATGACCGGCGGGGGGCGAATATCCAAGCGAGACGTGCATCCGTGTTGTGCCCTTCCCGGCATCCTCAAAGGTCACTTCGCCTTCCATCTCCACGTCGCCGCGAACCGTTCGCCATGCTATCTTGCGATTCGGCTCAAGCTCGGTTGTCTCAGCTTCCCACTCGACGTTAATCCCCAGGGGCGCATCAGCCGTCCATCTAGTGTAGTTCTCTCCCGTGCGGCGCACCTCTTTGATGTGCTTCATCCACTCTGGAAATTTCTCGAAATCGCTGAACAGGTCGAAGGCAACCTCGACGGGCGCATTGACCTCGATTGACTTTTCTGTTCTCTCCATTGACCCGGCCCTCCAAAGAAAAGTCTGGAGTCTGGAGTCGAGAGTCAAAAGAAAGAGAAATGCTTTTGACCTCGGACTCCAGACTCCAGACTTCATTTCTCTATTCCTGTCGCACGTGCTCTGCTCCCAGGTCTTCGATAAACTTTTGCAGCTTGTCAGCATCATCATCGCTTTTGGCTTCGACGCCGAGCAGGATACCGCCGCCGCGAATGCCCGCGTCGTAAACTTTGGCGCGATGCTCTGGAATGCCTGCGCCGATGAGCGCGCCGACGATGCCGCCCGTAGCTGCGCCTGCGCCTGCGCCTGCCAGTGCGGCGACAATAGGCCCGGCAACGACTAAGCCGAGACCGGGAATAGCAATCGAAGTTCCGACGGCAACTATGGCAGCCAGGACTGCGCCGATTGTTCCACCGAGCGCGCCGCCGATACCTGCGCCGTCAGCCGCGTGCGTTCTGGTCTCAACCGCAAACTCTTTGCTCTTTGTCGAGTCAGACATCAGAACGCTGATGTCCTCGCGCGTGTAGCCGCGTTTGATGAGCGCATCAACTGCTGCCTCAGCAGCCGCGCGTGATTTGAAAAGACCTGTCACCAATGTAGCTTTGTTAGCCATGTCTGTTGTCACTCCTTCAACGATCAAATTAGTCTGAAAAGCAAAAGCGCGTCTGTTTTCAAACACCATCAGACGGCAATCCTTGTGCCGACCACGCGCCGTTTCAGCCTTAGAGCAGGGGAATGAAGGGGATTTGCTCGTTATGTTGAGTGAGCATGCTATGCATTGTCAAATCTTCCTGAGCAGCACGGCGCATCGCTCATTCGCCCGCCGTATCAAAGCAAAACAAGCAGGAGCATTTACCTTTGAAAGCCGACGCTGATTAGGACACTCGGAAAAGTCTTTGGAGTCTGGGAGTCTAAGAGTCTGGAGTCCGCTTTGACTCTTCTGACTCCAGACTCTAGACTCCAGACTCCAGACTCATTCATGGGGGAATAATGATTAAAGCTGTCATCTTTGATATTGATGGAACGCTCATTGATTCGGTTGACCTGCACGCGCAGGCGTGGAAGGAGGCGTTCAAGCATTTCGGCAAAGATATTCCTTACGAAGATGTGCGCCACCAGATTGGCAAGGGCGGCGATCAACTGATGCCCGTCTTCTTCTCGAAAGAGGACCTAAAAGAATTTGGCTCTGAGATGGAGAAGTATCGCGGGCGACTTTTCAAGCGCGACTTTCTCCCGAAGGTGCGCCCCTTCCCCAAAGTGCGCGAGTTGTTTCAGAGAATCCTGAGCGATGGTCTACGCATCGCGCTCGCTTCATCTGCCAAAGAGGAAGAGCTTAAAGAGTATAAAAAGATCGCGCACATCGAAGACCTCGTCGAAGAAGAAACCTCCGCCGACGATGCGGATAAGTCCAAGCCGCATCCTGACATCTTCGAGGCTGCGCTCGAACGCTTAGGCGTCGAGCCGGGTGAAGCAATCGTCGTCGGCGACACGCCATACGACGCGCAGGCAGCAGGCAAAATAAACCTCAGAACCATCGGCGTACTCTGCGGCGGCTTCCCTGAAGCAGAACTAAGAGCAGCGGGCTGCACCGAAATCTACCAGGGACCTGCCGACCTGCTCGCGCGCTACGAAGAAACCTTGATTGCACGAGGGTAATAATTGTGAAGTCCCATAGGGACGACTGAAGTTCAGTCGTCCCTATGGGACTCAAATCAAATTCCACGCCTGATACCCAGCAATAAATTGCTGGGCTATTTTCGATTGTCCCTAACGGGACATTGCTTGCATCGCGTTACTGATTACTGCTTACTGATTCGTGAGAATCTTACACATCAGTTCAGCGCGCACGATTGGCGGTGGCGAAAGGCATCTGGCTGATCTCGCCAATGCGCTCGCCGGGCGCGGGCACGAAGTTTATGCTACGCTTCCGCTGCGCTCTCCGCTTCGTGACGAACTCGGTGCGCTCCCACCACAAAATATCTTTACCCTCAGACTTCGCAACGCGCTCGACATAGGGAGCGCGCTTGAACTGGCCCGCCTCGTGCGCGAGCATCGGATAGAGATTGTTCACGCTCACGTTGCGCGCGATTATCCTCTGGCTGCGCTGGCGACCAGACGCAATCGCCTGGCAAAGCTCATCATCACACGCCACGTTCTTTTCCCGCTTAACAAGCTTCACAGCGTCACGCTCTCCCACGTCGCGCGCGTCATCTGTGTCTCACACGCCGTCAAAGACTCTCTCAACGCACAGCAGATTTTCCCTGCGAACAAGCTTAGCGTCATTCCGAACGGGATTGACTTTCAACGCCTCGAAGCGAGCTTTCAAAATTTCGACCGCGACGACTTTCGCAGCCGGATGAAAATACCGCCGGAGAGTTTGCTCATCGGAACTGTCGGGGAGCTTAAAAGGCAGAAGGGACACGAAGATTTCCTGCGCGCCGCTGCCATCATCGCGCGTGAAAGAGAGGGCGCGCACTTCATCATAGCCGGAGCAGACTCCACGCGCACAGGCGAGTATAGAACATCGCTTGAACATCTGATCGCGGAGCTTCAACTGGCGACGCGCGTACATCTCGCTGGCTGGCTCGATGATATTGCGCCGCTCCTGGCCGCGCTCGACCTTTATGTCTCAGCCTCTCACACTGAATCATTCGGCCTGACGATAGTTGAAGCGATGGCGTTTGGGCTTCCGGTTGTTGCGACTGCGACCGAAGGCGCGCAGGAGATTATCAATCCTGATGACGCGGGCGTGCTCGTCCCCATCGGCAACGTTGAAAGGCTTGGATCGGCTGTCCTGCGATTGCTCGGAGATAAGCAGGAGCGAGTACGCATCGGCGCACTCTCGCGCGCAACAGCACGAACGCGCTTCAGCCTCGAACGGATGGTTGATGAAACCGAGAAGACGTATGCTGAAACGATGAATGCGGAATGATGAACGATGAATTAAAAGCAAATGCTTCCCAGTTCATCATTCATCATTCCGCATTCATCGTTTCTTAGAACCTGTCAATCTTCGCTGCGAGGATGAAGTCGCTTTCGGTGAGACCGTCAATCTTGTGCGTCCAGATGGTGACTTCGGCTCGCCCCCAGCCAAACGAGATGTCCGGGTGATGTCCCTGCTCTTCCGACAACTCGCCGATACGGTTGACGAAAGCAAGCGCCTCACGAAAATTCTTAAACTCGAAAGTTTTCCGCAGGTGATGCTCTGCGACCACTTCCCAACCCTCTAGCTGCTTGATGAAATTCTCTATCTCCGCGCCGCTCATCGGCGGCACTCCGCCGCGACATGGCACGCATTCGCGGCTCGCCAGATCAGCCATCGCCTACCTCCTCCGTCGTGGATCGAAGCATCCCCTACTCGGTATTGGGTCAGTTCAGAGTTCAACCTTCAGGTTGCCCATGCTAAAGAGCAAGCTCAAGCTTGTACTCTGAACTCGTTCCTTCAAACTGTCCCACTACTCCCTACTCGATGGTCTTGCGTCCATCTATGATTTCGGGTCGCACGCGATAGAGCGCGATGGTGTTGGCGCGTCCCCAGGCGTCTAGCTGCGTTCTGCTGATGGCGGGCGTCAGCGTCGGGTTGCTGTCGGCGATGAGCTGCATGGCGTGTTCAATCTCATCCGGCTTCGTCAGTTGTTCAGCGCGACCTGTGACCATCACGCTGCGCCAGTGCATGCGGTCTCGAACTTCTTCAACCTGAAAGCAGACCATATCGTTAGCCGAAATGTAATTGGTCTTCATTCCTTCGGTCGTGAAGAAATAGAGGTCTTTGGAATCATAAGCATAATGCATCGGCACAACGTATGGCCGCCCGTCGCGCGCGCAGCCCAGGTGCCCGAATCCGACCTTCTGCAAAAGCGCATGCGTTTCATCAAGCGGCATATCTTCGACTTTAAGCATCTGTGCTCCTTCTGAAATGAATCAAGAGTCTATCAAAAGTCAACGATGACAATTCTGCTCACTATCTACGACTAAGAATCTTCTATAGTCAGCTTAAACGCAACCCGGCCTGCGCGAATTGAAATTATTATATGCGCCCGCTTGATTATCCAGAAAGCTGTGTGCGCTACCGGCTCAAAACAGCCGTGCGGACTTGCCCAAGAACCGCTCAAGCGGATAGTCTTACAGGCCAAGCTCTCAGTTTTTAGTTTTCAGTTTTAAGTTTTTAGTTTCCGGCATGATTTGGCTTCTTGCTGAAAACTTAAAACTGAAAACTATTTTGTAAGGAGACCTACTCGTGGCCGTCATTCATCCTTTTCGCGCTTTGCGCTCTCCGGTTGACAGGGTCGCAGAGGTGGCGAGTCCGCCTTACGATGTCGTCAGCACAGAGGAAGCGCGTGCGCTTGCCTCTGACAATCCTCTCAGTTTTCTACACGTCTCGCGCCCCGAAATTGATCTGCCCGGTGGCACTGACCTCTACAGCGATGCGGTTTACCGCAAGGCCGCAGAGAATTTTGAGAAGCTGAAAGCAGAGTGCCCGTTGGAAGAGGAAGAGACGCCGAGCGTCTATCTCTATCGTTTGATTATGGGCGAGCACGAACAGATAGGCGTCGTCGCCTGCTGCGCGGTTGATGAGTACGACGACAACACGATTCGCAAACACGAACGCACGCGCCGCGACAAAGAGGACGACCGCACGCGCCACATGCTGACGTTGAACTCGCAGACCGGCCCGGTCTTTCTCACCTATCGCGCTGTAGCCGACATAGACGCGATGGTCCTGGAGACGACCGCGACTTCTCCGCTCTACGACTTCACCGCGCCCGACGGCGTGCAGCACACAATCTGGCGTGCGCCCGACCCGGTTCGCTTCGTGCAGGCTTTTCGTGAAGTGCCGTATCTATACATCGCGGACGGGCATCATCGCGCCGCGAGCGCCAGCCGCGCCCGCGCCGATCTTCTTGAGCGCAGCTTCGGTCACACGGGCGATGAGGAGTACAACTATTTTCTCACCGTCATCTTCCCAGACGATCAATTGCAGATACTACCCTACAACCGCACCGTGCGCGATTTGAACAATCTGACGCCGGGCGAGTTTTTCCTGAAAGTCAAAACGAAATTCGACGTGACGGAAAATGCGCCGCCCATTCCGGCGCGGCCCGGAGAGTGGAGCATGTACTTCGTCAAACGCTGGTACGGTTTGACTCTCAAAACGGGTGCGCCGAAGACGGATGATCCGGTCGCCTCGCTCGACGTTAGTCTTTTGCAAGATCACCTGCTCGATCCAATCCTGGGCATCAAGGATGTGCGTACAGACAAGCGCATAGATTTCATCGGCGGCATTCGCGGCACAAAAGACCTTGAAAGGCTTGTTGACGAGGGCAAAGCGGCGGTCGCCTTCTCGCTCTACCCGACAACCATCGCCGACCTCCTGCGCGTCTCCGACGCCGGCAGCATCATGCCGCCCAAGTCAACCTGGTTCGAGCCTAAGCTGAGGGATGGAATTTTGATTCACAATATTTAATTAGTCTGGAGTCTGGACTCATCTTATGCATGTACTTATCGCTGATAAATTCGAGCAGTCGGGGCGCGATGCTTTAGCCGCGATTGGGTGCGAGGTTTCGTTCCAGCCTGACTTGAAGGACGATGCGCTGGTCGAGGCAATCGGGCGTTTGAAGCCGGACGTTCTGGTCGTGCGCTCGACGAAGGTGACTGAGGCGATGCTTAGCGCAGGCGCGCTGAAACTCATCGTGCGCGCTGGCGCGGGCTACAACACGATTGACGTGGCGGCAGCATCGCGGCGCGGCATCTACGTCTCAAACTGTCCGGGCAAAAATTCAATCGCCGTCGCAGAGCTTGCCTTCGCTCTCATTCTCGCGCTCGACCGCCGCATCGCCGACAACGTTATCTCTTTGCGGCGCGGCGAATGGAACAAGAAAGAGTTTTCAAAAGCGAAAGGGCTTTACGGTCGCACGCTCGGACTGATCGGCACGGGGCGGATCGGGCAGGAGATGATTCCACGTGCCCGTGCTTTCGGGATGAAGGTGGTCGCGTGGAGCCGTAGCCTGACGCCTGAGCGCGCCGCCGCTCTCGGCGTCGAACGTCTTGATACTCCACAGGCAGTCGCTCGCGTCTCGGATGTCGTCAGCGTGCATCTCGCATTGAAACCTGAAACACGTCTTCTCGTCGGCGCAGACATTTTCAACTCGATGAAGGAGGGGGCGATCTTCATCAACACCGCGCGCGGCGAAGTCGTAGATCAAGCCGCGCTCGTCGCTGCTCTCAGGACGCGCGGGATTCGCGCGGGGCTGGACGTTTACGCTTCCGAGCCAACTTCTGCGACCGCCGAGTTTACAGATGAGATCGCAAAGGAAGCGAATCTCTACGGCACGCACCACATCGGCGCTTCGACAGATCAGGCGCAGGAAGCGATTGCCGCCGAGACCGTTCGCATCGTTCAATCTTTCAAAGAGACTGGCATCGTGCCGAACGTCGTCAACCTGGCCCGGCGCACGCCAGCCACGCACACGCTCGTCGTCCGCCACCAGGATCATCCAGGCGTGCTCGCGCACGTCCTCGATGCCATCCGTAACGCCAACATCAACGTGCAGGAGATGGAGAACATCATCTTTGAAGGCTCAGAAGCAGCCGTCGCCCGCATCGATCTTGAAGCCGCGCCATCAAGCGAGACGCTTGAGCGATTGCGCGCCGGGAACCCGGACATTCTCGAACTCAATCTTCTGGAGATCAGAGGCCAACTACTGGTCAAGTAAGACTGTCAGGCCGTACCTTCTAACAAAATGAAGACAACGCTCATCACAGGCGCATCAAGCGGCATCGGTGAAGCCTTCGCGCGCAGGCTGGCGGGGCGGGGCGAGAATGTTTTGCTGGTGGCGCGCTCGGAAGAGAAGCTGGCGAGCATGTGCAACGAACTCGGTCGCGCTAATAACATCAACGCGCAGTACGTCGCGCTGGACTTGACGGAAGAAGACGCTGCGGCCAGGTTGTTTGAAGAGACGAACAGGCGCGGGCTTGAGGTCGAGACATTAATCAACAACGCGGGCTTCGGCTCGATGGGAGATTTCGTCAAGCTCGACGTTAAGCGCGAGTTGAGCATGATTGACTTGAACATCAAGTCGCTCGTTGCGCTCACGCATTACTTCATCAGGCCAATGCGTGCTCGCGGCAGCGGCACGATCATCAACGTCGCTTCGACCGCAGCCTTTCAGGGCGTGCCCGGCATGGCGACCTATGCCGCGACTAAAGCCTTCGTGCTCTCTTTCTCTGAAGCCTTGCGGGTCGAGAACAGCTCGTTCGGCGTTCATGTGATGGCGCTTTGTCCGGGCGTCACGGAAACAAATTTCTTTTCGGCAGCGAATGCTGAGCGTCCGCCCATGCGTGCGGCGCAGACCGCAGATCAGGTTGTTGACACTGCCCTGAGCGGCCTCAAGCGCGGCAAGAGCCACATCATTTCCGGCTGGACAAACTACTTGATGGCCGAATCCGAACGCCTCGCCCCGCGCTCTGTCGTCGCGCGCATCGCAGGCAAAGCAATGAGACCGAGGTACGATAAGAATAGTGATAAGTGATAGGTGATGGGTGATAGGAAAGAGCTTTTCTCTTATCACCTATCACCTATCACCTATCACCTATCACTGCTTTCAGGAGACAAACGAATGACCGAGAGAATCTATAACTTCAGTGCTGGCCCGGCGGTGTTGCCGGTGTCAGTTCTTGAAGAGGCGCAGCGCGAGCTGGTGAGTTTGCCGGGTGTCGGCATGTCTGTGATGGAGATTAGCCATCGCTCGAAGACTTTCGATGAGATTATAGGGAGCGCGGAGCGCGGCCTGCGCGAGCTTCTGGGCTTGCCTGAGAATTATCGCGTGCTCTTTCTTCAAGGCGGCGCAAGTTTACAGTTTTCGATGATCCCGATGAACTTTCTGCCGAAGGACGGGAGCGCCGATTACATCGTCACCGGCAGTTGGGGAAAGAAAGCTGTCAAAGAAGCAAAGCGAGAGGGAGCAGTCAATATCGCCGCGACTACCGCTGATGGCGGCTTCACACGTGTTCCCGCTCAGGACGAACTTAAGCTCGATCCGAAAGCTGCCTACGTTCACATCACGACGAACGAGACGATTGAGGGAGTGGAGTGGAAATGGGAACCTGAAACGGGTAATGTGCCGCTCGTGGCCGACGCCTCAAGCGACATCCTTTCGCACGCCATCCCGGTTGAAAAGTACGCGCTCATTTACGCCGGGGCGCAGAAGAACATGGGGCCGAGCGGCGTCACACTCGTTATCATCCGCGACGATCTCTTAGAGCGCATCCCCGATAATCTTCATACGATGCTCGACTACCGCACGCACGTTCAGAACAACTCGCTCTACAACACGCCGAACACCTGGGGCATTTACATCATCAACCTTGTCTGCAAGTGGCTTCAGGAAAAGGGCGGGCTTGCGGGCATGGAGCGCGAGAACGAGGCGAAAGCGCAACTGCTCTACGATGCGATTGACGCGACCGGCTTTTATCGCGGCCATGCCGACGCAGACTCGCGCTCGATAATGAACGTCACCTTCCGTCTTCCCAACGAAGAGTTGGAGAAGAAATTCGCTAATGAAGCAACAGCCGCAGGTCTAGACGGCTTGAAAGGCCATCGCTCCGTCGGCGGCATCCGCGCCTCCATCTACAACGCTTTCCCGCGTGAAGGTGTCGAAGCGTTGGTTTCCTTCATGCAAGAATTTGAAAAGAAGAATGGATAAAAACAGTGACGAGTGATGAATGATTTAAGTCCCATAGGGACAAGGTGAAAATAGCCCAGCAATTTATTGCTGGGAATCAGGCATATAGTTTGTTCTGAGTCCCATTAGGGACGGCTGAGATTCAATCGTCCCTACGGGACTCGATAAATGTCCTATCATCTTTTCCCAGCCATGAATGGCTGGGCTATTGTCAGTCGCTCCTATCGGAGCTTAGACATATTACGGTATGCGCCGTTGCTTCTAACCTTATGAAATTCTTATCTACGCTATTTGTCTTTCTTCTCTTGCTATCTTCGCTCAAACCCGTAGCACCGACTGCTGTGCCTTCGCCTGACGAACAGCTTGCGCTGCCTGCTGAGAAGCACTTGCGCAACATGCGGCAGTTGACGTTCGGCGGTGAGAATGCCGAGGCATATTTTTCCGCCGATGGTCAGCAGCTCATATTTCAATCCAAGCGCGACGGGCGCGAGTGTGACCAGATTTACACGATGAAGTCGGATGGCTCTAACGTTCGCATGGTCTCGACGGGCGAGGGACGCACGACCTGCTCCTACTTCTTCCCGAAGAAGCGGCGCATCCTTTATTCCTCAACCCATGCAGCCGCGAAAGAGTGTCCTCCGCGACCCGACTACTCACACGGCTACGTCTGGCCGATCTATTCTTCGTATGACATCTTCACGGCGCGCCCGGACGGTTCAGACTTGAGGCAACTGACAAGCACGCCAGGCTACGACGCCGAATCCACCTTCTCAACAGACGGGCGCAAAATCGTTTTCACTTCCATGCGCGACGGCGACCTGGACATCTACACGATGGATGCGAGCGGTAAAAATGTGCGTCGCCTGACAACAGAACTCGGCTACGATGGCGGCCCCTTCTTCTCGCGCGATGGCAAGCAGATTGTCTATCGCGCCTATCACCCGCAGACGCCCGAACAGGTTGCGCGCTACAAGCAGAAGCTCAAGGAGAACCTGATCGAGCCGACCGTCTTTGAAATCTGGGTGATGAACTCGGACGGAAGCGACAAGCGTCAGGTGACCAGGCTCGGCGCGGCGAGCTTCGCGCCCTACTTCTTCCCCCAGGGCAAGCGTATCATCTTCGCCTCGAACGTGAACGACCCGAAGGGCCGCAACTTCGATCTCTACATGGTGAACGTTGACGGCACAGGGCTGGAACAAATCACCTACAACGAGACCTTCGACGGCTTTCCGATGTTCTCACCCGACGGAAAGAAATTGGTATTTGCCTCCAACCGCAACGGCAAAGTGAAAGGTGATACGAACGTTTTTATTGCTGATTGGGTAGATTAAAACGGGGATCAGGGGACAGGGGCCGGGGTCAGGTTGAGTTTGATCGCCTCTGTCTGTCATCTGAAATCCATCATCTGAATTTTTGAAATTTGAGATTTGAAATTATGCGTTATAAATTTCTTCGCCTTTCTCTCATCCTCGCCATTGTCGTTACAGCCGCCGCGCAGCAGAAGCACGCTGGAGAAGTTGCGCCGAGCGTCGAGCGTCTGCGCGCTCACATCTCTTATCTTGCTTCAGACAAGTTGGAGGGGCGCAGGACGGGAAGCCCCGGCGCTGACATGGCGACGGAGTACATCGCCGGAGAGTTTGCGCGTTATGGCCTGCGGCGAAGCCTTGGGCGCGACCTGCCCGGCATGTCTATCCTTGAGGCCGACTCTCCGCGCCGCTACATGCAGGAGGTTCCTTTTGTCGCGGGCGTTGAGTTAGGCCGCAACAACTCAATGCTGTTCACCCCGCACGCGCAGACTGCTTCGACACAAACCGAATCTTCCGCCACGCAAACGGGAACACGCGCCGCGTCGCTCGACCTACGTCCTGGCGAAGACTGGATGCCGCTCGGCTTTTCGTCGAACGCGAATTTAGCGAATGTGCCCGCGACGTTTGTCGGCTACGGCATCAAGGTTGACGAGATACATTACGACGATTACGCAGGCGCGCAGGTGATGGGTCGCATCGCCATCGCTTTAGACGGCACACCCGACGGCGATAATCCGCACGGTCATTTCGCTCAATACGCTAACGTGCGCTGGAAGGCGATTGCAGCCCGCAACAGCGGCGCGGCAGCCCTGGTCATCATCGCGCGTGAAGAAAATTTCAAAGATGATAGGCTCTCACGCCTCAGCTACGACAACAGTTCTGGTGAAGCGGGCTTGCCCGTTGTCGTTATCTCGCGCCAGGCCGCGCAGCGCATCTTTGAAGCTGGGGGACTCGCGCCCCTCGCCAACCTGGAAAAAGCTGCGCAGGAGATTGTCGCAACGCTTGCTCAACCCACGACTGCCGAGAAGCGCAGGAATGCTTCCATGCCGCTTCAGAATGTGACGCTCACCATCGCAACAGACATCGTGCGCCGCAACGCTCCGGCCTACAACGTCGTCGGCATCCTGGACGGCTCTGATCCGGTTTTGAAGAACGAGATAATCGTCATCGGCGCGCACTACGATCATCTTGGTCGCGGCGGTGAAGGAAGCCTCGCCCCGCGCGAAGGTGAGATACATCACGGCGCGGACGACAACGCATCGGGTGTCGCCGGGATGCTTGAATTAGCGCGCATCTTCTCGGCAGAACGGAAGAACCTGAAACGCACGCTTGTCTTCATCGCCTTCAGCGGCGAAGAAGAAGGCTTGCTCGGCTCGAACTTTTACGTCAATCATCCTCTTGTCCCGCTCGATAAAACGGTTGCGATGATTAACATGGACATGATCGGGCGGATGAAAGATGACAAGCTGATAATCGGCGGCGTGGGCACGGCGCAGGAGTGGCGCACCCTTATCAAGGGTACGCAAGCCCCTCTCAACATAGCCACCAATTCTCTGAACACTAAGGGAACAAGGGCAGCAAACTTTGAAATGCTGAAGCCTTTTTCTTTGACGCTCAACGAAGATGGGTATGGGCCGAGCGATCATTCCTCGTTCTACTCGAAGCAAGTTCCCGTGCTCTTCTTCTTCACGGGCACGCACGATGATTACCACAAGCCTTCGGACACGGCAGACAAAATCAACTACGAGGGCGAGGCACGGATTATCATTTTCGTTGCCGCTATCGTCCGCTCGATTAACATCAATCAGCAGCGACCCGCTTACACGGTCGCAAGGAGCGAATCGCAGGGACGCTCGATGGGTTTCCGCGTCTATCTGGGCACGATTCCGAACTACGCTGAAGCAAACGACGGCTTGAGACTCGACGGCGTGCGCGAAGATTCTCCGGCGGCGAAGGCAGGACTGAAAGCTGGCGATAGAATTACGAGACTGGCCGGGCGCGACGTGCGTAATGTTTACGACTACACCTACGCGCTCGGTGAGATGAAAGCTGGCGAAGAGTATGAGGTGGAACTCGTGCGCGGCACGGAAACTCTGAAGCTGAAGATCACACCTGCCGCGCGGAAGTAAAAATGCAAAATTAAAAATGCAAAATGGAAGATGAAAAGCTTGCTCTTCGCTTTCCATTTTGCATTTTTAATTTTTAATTTTGCATCACCATCTTGGCTCGCGGTCGTTGCGTCCGCCATCGCCGCCGCCACCGTAACCGCCACGATCACCACCACCACCGCCGCCATAACCGCCGCGTCCGCCACCGCCACCGCCTCGATCAGTCTTCGGCCTGGCTTCGTTGACGGTTAGATTGCGACCGTTCAACTCCTTGCCGTTGAACTTTTCGATTGCCGCCGCAGCGCCCTCAGCGGTTGCCATTTCGACGAAGCCGAAGCCGCGCGAGCGTCCCGTCTCGCGGTCTTCGATGATTGAAGCTGATTCCACCTCGCCCGCCTGCGCGAAATATTCACGCAGATCGTCGCCCGTGGTCTTAAAAGAGAGATTGCCGACATAAAGTTTGGTAGCCATGTTCTTTTTCTTGGTCCTTTAGAAGTCAAAGGAAGCGCGGGTAATGTGGAATCGCGCGGTGAAGGCGGGGAGCCTTATAACCTCTTCGGCGAAACGCGACGCACCCGCTTGCTCTAACACTATCGAGAGCGGCTTCTTACTGGTTGACAAGCGTGCCTCACTCTCTCCTCAGCCGAACGTCGTCGCTTTACGGTCACGGACAGGCGCGATCACCTTTGACGCGCGAGAGCTAGGAAACTAACAGCAGGGAGTATGCCTGAAATTTCCAGCCGAGCGCAAGCGCTGTAGACTTATTTATTTCGTGCTGTACACTTCCAACGAAATCATCCTTCAGAGGAGGCTTTGATGGTCAGAAAACTGCTCTGCCTGCTCTTAATTCTCTTCATCCTGCAACCCATAGCCTTACCCTCTTCATCTTTGGTTGCCGCCGCTTTTGAGCATTCGCATCTTCACGCCGGCGACGCCGCGCTCAAACAACAAAGCGCAACTCCTCTTACGAGAAGACGCGCTCGTTCCATCTGGCCCGGCTCACGTTTTACTGAAGCGATGCGTGCGCGGGCTGTTCTGCGCGGCCTGAACTTCATCTATCGAACCTCGCTTAAGCGGCGCAACTTCGAGAATTACGGCTCGGATTTCATCTGGTGCTTTTACACTCTGAGCGTCGCCGTGCAGGACGAAAACGTGCGGCGCGCGGCTCACCGGATGGGACTGGAGCGCGCAAGCCTCTGGCGGCGCGAGCACCGCTCTGTTCCGGCGGACGCAGACGCAGGGTTGATCTCCGAGTTGGCCTACGGCAACGATGCTGCGGAGAGCCTGGGGTTGCGCGATGAGAGATTGAGAGAGCAACTCAAGCAGGCTGCGCCGCGTTTCAAAGCTCGCGCCTACCTGCTCTTTGATCCGCTCTCCGAGCCGCCGCCAAATGACGTGCCAGACGAGTGTGACTACTGCGGAGCAGAAGATAATCCGCGCGGGAGCAAGGTCTGTCATGTCTGTAAGCATCCTCTCAAGATGCGAACGCGCTACGATGTCTGGTACGACGCGCTGATTACAACCTACGTCGGCGACCGCTCCGGCATCACGCTGGGCGCGCACTACGCGGACGTGCTCAAGTGGCTGCCCACTCTTCGCCCGTACCATGCTAGCCGGAGCAACGCCGATGAAGAGTTTTTCGACACGGTTTACGCCATCACGCACATCGTCTATACGCTGAACAACTATAGCCAGTACAGGCTCTCGCCCAAATTGTTGCCGCAGGAGTTTGAGTTTCTCAAAGCGAACCTCAGAGAAGCGATTAAGGAGAAGGATTCGGATATGCTCGGCGAGTTTATGGATACGCTGCGGGCGTTCGGCCTGACAACCAACGACCCAGCCATTCGCAAAGGGATGGAGTATTATCTCGCGCACCAGAATAGAGACGGTAGTTGGGGCGACATGCACGAGAAGGACATCTACCAGCGATATCACCCGACCTGGAACGCAATCGCGGGCTTGAGCGAATACGCATGGGCCAGCGAGGGATTGAGCTTTCCCGAATTGAAACCGTTATTGGAACAGTGGGCTGAAGGAGCAGCAGGCAGCCATTAAAGATGAGCGTGGATAATTTGAAAGAGGATGCCTGGAATATTCAAGGTCGCTACAGAACAAAGATGCCGGGCTTATTGTCCCGGAGGGACAATCGAGAATAGCCCAGCAATTTATTGCTGGGTATCAAGCGTGGAATTTGATTTGAGTCCCGTAGGGACGATTGAATCTCAGCCGTCCCTACGGGACTCTAAAGAATCTTGCGGTTATCTCTCCCAGCCATGAATGGCTGGGCTATTGTCAGTCGCTCCTGACGGAGCTTAAAAACGTCTACCTCGCTTCCATATCTAATCAGAGGTCAAAGTAGTGATTAAATCCAGAGTCTCAATTCTTCTTCTGATCTTCTCTGTCTTATCTACTATTTCAGCGCCTGTTGTCATCGCGCAGCAGGCGGCGCAGATGGGGCGCGCCGGTCGGCAAAGAATGATGGACGAGGTGCGCGCCGAATTCCTGCATGCGTGGCGCGGGTATAAGAAATATGCCTGGGGACATGACGACTTGCGGCCACTCGGCAAGACCGCTCATGATTGGTATCGAGAGTCTCTTTACATGACGCCCGTTGATGCGCTCGACACCATGATTCTGATGAGACTCGAAGACGAAGCGGCGCTGACCAAATCGCTCATCATCAGTAATCTCTCTTTCGACAAAGACATTTACGTTAAGAACTTTGAAGTCACGATTCGTCTTCTCGGCGGACTCCTTTCCAGTTATCAGTTGACGGGTGACAAGCGTCTCTTGGCTCTGGCAGAAGACTTGGGGACAAGGTTATTGCCGGTCTTTGATTCGCCGACGGGCTTACCTTATCGCTACGTCAATCTTAAAACGGGAAAGGTGCGCGGCGCGGAGACCAACCCGGCGGAGGCAGGGACTTTGCTGATCGAGTTCGGGACTCTGGGCAAGCTCACGGGCAAACCCGTCTTCTACAACAAAGCCAAGCGCGCCCTGGTGGAGATTTATAATCGCCGCTCTTCCATAGGACTTATCGGGCAGAGAATAAATGTCGAGACAGGCAAGTGGACGAACACGGATAGCCACATCAGCGCAGAGATAGATTCCTACTACGAGTATCTACTCAAATGCTGGCGGCTCTTCAATGACCGGGACTGCAAGCGTATGTGGCTCGAAAGTGTTGCGGCAATCAACAAGTATCTGGCCGATGAGGTTGGAAAGGAGCTTTGGTACGGTCACGCCGATATGCTCACAGGCCGACGGACGGCAACTACCTTCGGCGCGCTGGATGCCTTCTTCCCGGCTATGCTCGCTCTTTCAGGAGACACGAATCGCGCCGGGCGATTGCAGGCGTCATCCTTCAAGATGTGGACGAAGCATGGCGTCGAGCCTGAAGAAATAAATTACAAGACGATGGAGGTGACTGATGCTGGCTATCCGCTCAGACCCGAAATCATTGAATCCGCGTATTACCTTCATCACTTCACCAAAGACCCGCGATACTTACAAATGGGTAAAGTGTTCTTCGACGACTTTGTGAAATACTGCAAGACGGATGAAGGATACGCAGCTCTCAAATCGGTCGTGACGAAAGAAAAGTCGGACTCGATGGAAAGCTTCCTCTTCGCGGAAACGTTCAAATATTTCTACCTGCTGTTTGCTTCCCCGCAGACATTAAGGTTTGAGAGAGTGATTTTTAATACTGAAGCGCATCCGATTAGAAAGACGTGGTGAATCGAATGCTAACCTTGAACGCTTCACCGTTTACTGATTAGCGTCAGTTCGACGTGAGCGGCTTTGCCGCATTGCTGTGCGGAAAGGCTCTGCCTTTCCGATAAGCTCCATTATTTTATTTTGCAAGGCTGCGCCTTGCCGTTTGCGAGGCATAGCCTCGAAAGGGTTAGGAAGAGTAGTGGCCGGAAAGCCTATGGCTTTCCGCACAGCCAGGCGGCAGAGCCGCTACAGAGTTTTGACGCAGTGGGTTGTTTGCTTACCTCAAACTCACTTGAGCATGGTTGCGATGTTACTTGCTCATGGAATAAGGTGCATCCTCACGCGCGCTTGCCCACTGCTTGTTCGGTTGAGGCCCCATTTCAAAAACGAGCGTCCCGCCTCGCATGATCTCCTCGTGACGCAGGTAGCTCTTCTCATACTTCTGGCCGTTGAGCGCGGCTGATTGAATGTAGATGTTCGCATCCGAAAGATTGTTGGCGACGACGGTGAAAGTTTTGCCGCCCGCCAAATTAATCACGGCTTTCTTCAATCCGGGTTTTCCGATGACGTATTCGAGGCTGCCGGGGCAGACCGGGTAAAAGCCCATCGAGCTAAAGATGTACCAGGCAGACATCTGCCCGCAATCCTCGTTGCCGCTGATGCCGTCGGGTGTGTTGTTGAAGAGGCCCGTCATGATCTGGTGTATGCGCTCCTGCGTCTTCCAGGGCGCTCCGGCGTAAGCATAGAGATAGGCGATGTGCTGGCTCGGCTCGTTGCCATGCGCGTACTGGCCTATAAGTCCTGCGATGTCTTCCACCTGTTTGTACTTCGCCTCATCTCCCTTGAGCGTAAATAGCGTGTCGAGTTTTTCGATGAACTTTTCGCGCCCGCCCATCAGGTTAATAAGTCCCTGCACGTCTTGCGGAACATACCACGTATATTGCCAGGCGTTGCCTTCCGTGTAATCGCTGCCGTACTGCGCGTAGATTGCGTCGAACGGCTCACGGAAAGCGCCGTCCGATTTTTTGGCGCGCATGAAGCCTGTAGCAGGGTCGTAGATGTTGCGAAAACTCCCGGCCCTTTTATAAAACTCCTCGTAGTCATTTGTCTTGCCAAGCACGCGCGCCATCTGTGCGATAGTCCAATCGTCATACGCATACTCAAGCGTCTTCGATGCTGCCTCAGTTTCCAGATCAATCGGCACGTAGCCGTATTTCATATAAGAGGCAAGGCCGCCGTAAGGCGCGTAGGTGGCACTCCGCTTCATGGCCGCGAATGCTGCCTGAACATCGAAGTTGCGAATTCCTTTCAGGTAGGCGTCGGCGATGACAGCCGTCGCGTGATAGCCGATCATCGTCCAGGTTTCGTTGGAGCCGAAAGACCAGATGGGAAGAATCTTGTGGGCGCTCTCGCGCTGGTGAGCCAGCATGGATTGAATCATATCGCCATCACGCCGAGGCTGCGTGATGGTGAACAAAGGATGCTCTGCGCGGTAGGTATCCCACAAAGAGAAGATGTGATAGTTGGTGAAGCCGTGTGCGACGTGTATGTTCTGATCCAGCCCGCGATACCTGCCATCCACATCCATGTAAGTGACGGGCGCGAGCATGGTGTGATAAGCGGCGGTATAAAAATTTTCTTTATCCTTGCGGCTTCCTTCGACTGTGATGTGGCCGAGTTCCCTCGTCCACGCGCGTTTCGCAGCCGCTCGCACTCCCTCGAAGTCCCATCCGGGAACCTCCGCTTGCAGGTTCTTCACAGCGCCGTCAATCCCGACAGATGAGATGGCGACTTTGACGTAGATGACCTCGCCAAGCGAAGTCTTGAAATTGAAATAAGCCTTCAGCTTGCGGCCTCCCACTTCCGGGTAGTTTTCCAGAAGCTTTCCGGTCTTGCCGAAACCGTGATACTGCTCCTCGGCTTCATTAGCGATGCCGTAAGACTCAAACGGCTTCGAGAACTGGATGGCGAAATAGACATAACGATTGGCGGCCCAGCCTTTGGTCTGGCGAAATCCCGTGATCGTAGTGTTGTTCTCGACCCTGAGTTCAGACCATAGTGCTTTGCCGTCATAATTGTAAATGCTGCTGACGAGATCGAGGATGACGTGTGCGCTCTCGCTTCGCGGGAAAGTGTATTTGTGAATCCCGACGCGGTTCGTGGCGGTCAACTCAGCCTTGATGTTGGAATCCTTCAACACAACAGAGTAGTAGCCGGGCGAGGCCGACTCCTGATCGTGTGAGAAGCGTGAACGGTATCCTGCATCCGGGTTCTCCTTCGTGCCCGGGTCTAGCTGCAAAGGCCCGAGGGTCGGCATCAACAAGACATCGCCCATGTCCGAGTGGCCTGTCCCGCTGAAATGCGTGTGAGCAAAGCCGAGGATGGAAGTATCCGCGTACTGGTAGCCGGCGCAGTAGCGAAAGCCTCCGCGAAAATGCGGGGCGTCAGTTTCGGGGCTGAGTTGAACCATGCCGAAGGGAACGGTTGCGCCCGGGTAGGTGTGACCTTCGCCGCCTGTGCCGATGAAAGGATTGACGTAATCGTAAGGCGTCTTGCCTTCCTCATCCACCGTCACGGCGGCTTGAGAGATGCTTCGTCCACGCGCCGTTCTGGAAACCTTGCGCTGGGCGAGAGGCGCTGATTGCGTCAACAGGACGACAAGGATGACGACCAGGCTATTCGCTCTTTTCATTGCTTTGCTTCTACTTGCTTGCCATGACCAACTGCTCCGGCGTGGCAGGCAGTTGATGCAGCTCGGCGTTTGCGAAGCCAGCCGCTTTGAACATTCGCTCAAGCTCTGGGAAGGTATAGGCATCGCCGCTCGGCGTCCCGCTCAACATCATCATGCTGAAGGATGCAGGAATCGGCGGCGACACCCTGTCTTCGTTCGGCACAAACTCCAACGCCAGGGCCTTGCCCCCTTCGGAGAGCGCAGCACGAACTTTCCGCAGCAGAGTCTCGCATGTTGGAGGGTCGAAGTGGTGCAGGAAATTTGTCAGGAGCACAAGGTCGTAGCCCGTGCCGTAATCCACGTCGAAGGCGCTGCCTGGGATTGTGCTGTAACGGTCGCTCACGCCTGCATTGCCTGCGTTCTCTTTAGCCACTTCGAGTACGTTAGGCCAGTCGAGCGCAACAACCTCCGCGTTCGGGTGCTGCCGCGCAATGGCTATCCCGAACAGACCGTGACCCGCTGCTATGTCGAGCACCTTGAGCTTGCCGCCATCTTGATTGACGAGCTTCGCTATCGCTTGCGCGGGTATCGCCATCATCGGCGTCATGGCTCGCGCGAACTTCACCCAGATCGGATTTTCAGGAGCAACCGTTCCTCCTTCGGGTATAGCCGTTCCGCCCTGGCGGACCGCCGCCGTCAGGTTTTCAAATCCGCCTGTCAGCATCGGAGAAAGTAGAAACTCAAGGGTGCTGCCCATGTACGCAGGCGAGCGGCTATTTAGAAAAATAGCGGAGTCCTGGGTCAGGCTATAGCGCCCATCCTTTTTAGTTAGAAAGCCAATGATGCAGAGATAATCACAGAGGATGCGCGTCCCACGCTCGGAAGCTTCACAGCGCGCGGCCACCTCCTTTGCTGTTTGCCCACCTTCACTGAGCGCTGTAAAGAGATCAAGTTCGAGAGCCGTCTTGAGCGCGGCGGTGCGCTGGTAGGCGTTGACTGTTTCAAAGAAAAGCTCCGGGGATGGTTGCGGCGTTTGATCTGACATGTGGAATCCCTTCTAGGTATGATTGTCTGTTGGAAGAACCGTTGGATATTACCGCTATCTATAAAGTGTATTCAACAGCCGAGGGTGAGAACGAATCGCAGTATCAGTAGATTTCCGTTGATAGGAAATCACGGAAGCATCAAATGGGATTTTGTATCATCTAAACCAAAAGTATGTATTGCTACTGAGTGCTTCCTCAATAAATCTTCAATTGTTTTTACCGGACAGTTACCGACGCGCAGCCAGATAAACTTCGGTGGGCTACCATACAATAGACTTCGTTGCTAAAAATCCGAGTCTTTGGAAACAATCGCAAATCCGTGTAGTTTGGCATACTCCCAAATATCACTGTCATCTTCGTCACGCAAGCCGACTTCTCTGACGTGAACGCTATCGGCATAAATATCTGCGAGAAGGCGAGGCAGGCGCGGAGAAAGATTTTGGTCAAACAGCAGTTTCATACTGTGGTAAGGTTGCAAGCTTACGCTCACGGTCTGCTGCGAATGCCAGGCACGCGCGAATGTCTTCGGCGGTCAAGTCGGGAAACTCCGCCAGAATCTCTTCTTCAGTCATCCCGCCAGCAAGATATTCTAAAACATCTGTGACAGTCATCCGCATCCCGCGAATACACGGCTTTCCGCTACGCTTGCCTGGTTCAATAGTAATGATCTTGCTGTAATCCATAGCCGAATGATAACAAAAAGCCGCCATCTTGCAAGATTATTAGTGGAGAGGAAACCCAACGATGAAATTGCGATGCGCCAGTGTCAAGGAAGACGGATTTCATTTACCGTAGATATATTGATCATGATTTTTTGAAGTGAAAATCTTTTGTGTGTAGGGTCAAAGTTATAGTGCGACAGCATTTCACGGACGATGACCCGACACAAGCTCACGTGTGAGAATGAGGGGGAGCGCCCCCATAAGAAAACATCGGATTACTATGTTTTCTTGATCTTCAAAACGAGCCTGCTTATTTCAAGAGATCCTTGCACTACAGCATAAGCGCAAATACTCAATAACAGTGGAATGAGTGGCAGCAAGTAGCGAAACTGCGCGACTATTATTGAATGCACCAAAATAATATAGCCGAACATCAACCACAGCGGCGTGACTCGCTTGATCCACTTTCCGCGATAACGCCATACCGCCAAGCACAGCATCCCATACAAAGCCAATTTGAAAGCATAGTAAAGCTTTGGGTGGTTCACAATATAGTCATCCAAGTCCTCGTAGTAAAAGAGCCAGACAGCGCGATGTAAGCAAAGATTTACATACCGCCAGGGGTGCGCCATGATGATCTGGCGGGCCTCTTGCATGAGTAATGCATCAAGGGCTGTTTCGCTGGTCGTATTTGGAGTGAGTCCGCGCGAGTTGAGCAGGTTTAAGATTTTTTCGTTGGCTTCATCATACTTAACGTAACGAAGGTAATTGTCCTCTTCGATGACGCCACTATGTCTGTAGAAGTTGTAACCGCCTAATGTATTTGTAATGACTGCTTGATGAAAGACCACATAATTGCGAAGACCCCAGGGCAGGACAATTAGAAGTGCTAGCACTGGAACTAACAGCGCCCGCCTAAATGTCAGACCGCGTCCCCAAATCAGCCATGGTACTAGCAGTATGGTGAAAGGAAGTACTGATGGATTAACCAGGGCAGCCAGACCGAAGAACGCTCCGGTAGCTACAAGGTGAATTGGAATGCGCGCAAACATTGCCAGCGCCAGCGCAGCAGTCAGGAGAAACGTTAGTAGCGGCTCACTTTGAAAACCGATGAAATAAGACCACTCCGGTAGGAAGAAAGCGAAACCCAGCGCCGCCAATAGTCCGGCGAGATGGCTGAGGTGCTGACCTGAATTACCATGGATAAATTCTACGGTTCGAAACAACCGGCACGTTATCAAATAAGTTATGACCGCTGTCCCAGCATCAATGACCGCCTGTAAGATCACAATCTGAAGCAACCCATTGCCGAACAATCGCAAAGTGCCAGCGAAGAGAAAGATGGGCAATGGCATCCTTGCCGCTGTCGGCACCGGGATATCGCCAAGTAGAAAATAAGTCAGCCTGTAGTTGTCTGCGAGGCCATAGCCATGTGACATAAACAAAGCAATTCGTCCCCAACCATCCCACGTTAAAGCCTGCCGAAAATCCCAGCGATTGGAGAGCGAGAGATAGGTGCCGACTCTGAGTCCGAATGTAAGAATTGCAATGCCTGCAAAGAACAACCACCGAGGTTGTTTATTAATGACTGAAAAAGTTTTAGATAATCTTCTCTGGATGTTGGTGATTCGCACCTTATTAGTGGTATGAGGGTTAAAATTGTTGAGAGTCATCGTTAAAGTACGACAGCATTTTACGGACTTAATGACCCTTTATTTGAGCATGTTGATGACTGACCCCCGACTGATCTTTGGCTCTCGCGCGATCTTTGATTTATTGCATCCTTTCTTAAAGAGGCGCTTGACCTCGATTGTCTATAACCAAGCCCACTCACTTTGGGAGCCTCTTCTTCTCCTGGTCGTCAGCTAGCTTCGGCTCGCCGAAATCAAAGAGCTTACTCACGTTATCAATTCTTCCTTCAGTCTCAACGAAAGATACGATGCCGCTGTACTCAGTAATCTCCGGGAGGTAATAACGGCCATCAAATCGCACTATGTAATAGGGCGTGCCATGCAAGCCCAACTCATCGTATACGTCTTGATATTTACCTTCTTCTAGCGCTTCGAGGGATTCCGTCCTAACGATGGTGCGAGGCGTACCCGTCAAATAATAGTAGTGCTCCGTTCTATATAAACCATTCATGCTTTGCAATGACTCAGGCACTTTGTAGGAGGCTATCACCTGGTAAGAATCGTCCGTATAGCGCGTTTTGAAGATTCGGCGCGGCCCGGAGACAAAGTACATATCTCCGTCCAGGATCGTGAAAGAACGCGTATACACGCCATCCAAAAACTGTAGATTCTTTGTGTACTGGACCCGAAGCCGATCCCCTTCGCGTTTCAGCTTCGTAATAGTTTGTGAGTTGGCCCCAATCACGTAAAAGGCGCTGGTCGCCGGGTCGTAGACGGTGAAGTGCGGTCGCAGTCCGACGTTATCAATCGTCTGCACGGGATTGAACTCATCGCCGAGCCTTCGATAGACCTTCAGCCTGTCCCTGCCTGTATCTTCCACGACATAGAAGTAAGAGTCCGAAGCAATGGAGTGCGGGCCAGCCAAATCATTGTCGAGTACCTTCCACTCAGAAAGATCTGGATCCAGAGTTTTTTGATAGAGGACGCGGTTGTGCCAGCAATCCACGATAAAATAGAGGTCGCCGATCTTCGTTAACTCGGTCGGCGTGTAAAGACGCTGTTGCCATGTAGTACGATGTCGCCAGCGGAGGTAAAGATAGCGCGCCTCATATCCTGTTGCTAATAAAAGAAAGGCACAGAGAGAAAAGATGAGGAAGCGAGAAGTACGGCTTATTGTCACGAGGAAGAAACCCTTTGATCGTTAATCGCAGCGCTTTCAGCTCAAGCTCGTCAATGAAGGCGAGCAAACCAGTTCAATTACAAAATGCTGAATACAACGGGCAGCCGACTTTGAGAACGAGCCGACCTTGTTAAGTATAGACTATTACCTCTGGGAAGGTACAAGCAACCAATAACAAATCCAGAATTTATCTCCATTGATGGAAGTTTATGTACGGGTCCACACGCGGGTATACGACAGCATTTCACGCACCTGGTTGAGTTATAACAAAAGTGGTTTCGGATATGTGGTTAGAGTCCGCGAATTGCTGTCGCATAGTGACAATGACCCGGCACACCATCGTTCGACAAGCGGATAAAGTTCCTTCTCTTTAGGTTGGTTTGACATGTTCCATCAACAAGGCATCTAACCGCTGATTATCTAAACTTGGTTTGGATAATACTCCAAATCAGCGTGTTGCCTGAATTAGGTTTAGATAATCACGGAAAATCATGTGTTATCTTAACTTGGTTCAAATAACAACGCTTTGACCGCAATGTTTGCGATTCAACCCTGCTACTTCCTCTCTTCGCTTGTCGCTTGTCGGCCTGTCGTGTCAAGATAGCGCGCGTTTGCCGGTTCGATTTTAACTTCTGGAAAGAGGTTGTTACCTTTCCCTTATGCGCCAGCCCCGGTTCGATCAATCCGCGTGCGATCAACTCGCCGATTGCGTTCGTGAAATAGAGACGAAGACGGATGCGGAGATCGTCATTGCGGTCCACGCTCGCTCCGGTTCTTACCGTCATGTGGACTATCTCTGCGGCGCAATCCTCAGCTTCGCAACTCTACTCTTCCTGCTCTTCTCGCCGTTTGATTTCAATCATTACTGGGTTGCCATTGACGTTGCGCTCATGTTTGCGATTGGGGCTTACATCTCGTCGCGCAGCAACGCTCTGCGCCGGATGCTAACGACGAAGGAGTTTCGCGCCGAAGCTGTGCGCCAGGGCGCAGCGGCGATGTTTTATGAGGCGGGGATTGCGAACACAGATGCGGAGATGGGCGTGCTCATTTATCTCTCTTTGCTTGAGAAGAGATTGGAGTTGATTGCGGACAGGGGCGTGCTCAAGGCCGCGCCGCCGCTGGAATGGAACGAGCGCGTCTATGAGTTGCACCGCGCAGGAAGAGTGCCGCAACTGCCGACATTGCTTCAGCGTTTGCGCGAACTCGGCGCATTGCTCGCAGAACATCTTCCGCCAACCGGCGAGAATCCGAACGAGTTGCCGGACATGCCGCGTTTCGATCTCAAATGAACCATCCACGCCGCACAAAGTTTTTCTCAAATCTCATCGTCTTCGCGGGCGTCGTCTGCGCTGCGCTCTTTGCGCTCTCTGTGTTTGCGCCCGAAGCACTGGCGCGCGTCGGCGGCGGGCAGTCTTACGGCGGTGGTGGTGGCGGAGGCGGTGGCGGTGGCGGCGCGGGCTTTGTTATCTGGATAATCCTTCGGCTGATTCTGCTGACCGTAGAGTATCCGGTGATCGGAATTCCGCTCGACATCATCATTATCGGCGGCATCATTTACTACTATAAAAAGAGCGACAAGACGCCGCCTTCCGTCTGCTCTACGGACGCTGCTGTCGCTGTCGGGACGACCGCTGCCGCGCGGCAAACGTTCACACAGGAGTTCAACCAGCTACGCCGCTTCGATCCGAACTTCTCCGAAATCACTTTCACAGACTTCTGCTATGCGCTCTACGCCAGGGCGCAGGATGCGCGCGGGCGTGGCAAGCTCGACGAGCTTTCGCCTTACTTGAGCGAGGCTGCGCGAGCCGCCCTCATGCAGCGCAATGCGGCAAACTTGCAGGCTGTCACGGGCGTCATCGTCGGCTCGATGCAGGTCGCGGGCATTCAGGGATTGAATTCGCCTCTCGTCCACATCAGCGTCGAGTTTGAGACGAACTACACGGAGATCATCAGCGCGCATGGAAAGCAGCACGAGATGGCCTACTACGTCCGCGAGCGTTGGGTCCTGGAGCGTAAAAAGGAGGTCCTCTCTCCACCGCCGGCGCAGGCGACGGCGCTGCATTGCCCGCGCTGCGGGGCGGCCTTGATGAAAGACACTACGGGCGCGTGCGCCTTCTGCGGGGCGCGGATTGAAAGCGGCGAGTTTCAATGGTTCGTGCGCGGCATTAGTCTCCTGAGTAGCGAGGCGCGCGGGCCGCTACTCACTTCAGACGTGCCGGAAGTGGGGACGAATTACCCGTCCGTCGTGCAGCCGAATTTCCAGAACGTCATGGCTTACTTCCAGCAGAATAACCCAACGTTTAACTGGGCAGAGTTTGAGGCGCGCGCCCGTCTCATCTTCAACGAGTTGCAGTTGGCCTGGTCTACGCTTGAGTGGGAGCGCGCACGCCCGCACGAGACGGACAACATTTTCCAGATGCACCAATACTGGATTGAGGCTTACAAGCGACAGGGCTTGCGCAACGCGCTCGACAATTTCAGGATTACTCAGATGCAGCCCGTCAAGATCAAGGAGGATGCGTTCTACAATTCCATCACCCTACGCATCTGGGCCGAGGGCAACGACTACACTGTAGACAAGACCGGCAAGATTCACAGCGGCTCAAACAAGAAGCTGCGACGATGGAGCGAATACTGGACGTTCATACGCAACCGCAACTCTAAGCCTTCGCCCGCCCGCGCAGACCTCAACTGCCCGAACTGCGGCGCACCGCTGAAGGTCAACGTCACGGGCATCTGCGAATATTGTCACGGCAAAGTGACTTCGGGCGAGTTTGACTGGGTGCTCTCGAAGATTGAGCAGGACGAGTCCTACCAGGGCTGACATCCCCAGAGCCTTCTGAAACATCGAACCGCCCGGCATCGTTTTACCTTGAGTTGCTTGGAATTGCGAGTGAGAATTTAAACGCAGAGGACGCTGAGAGTCGCAGAGGTAAGAGGGAGATTTGAAAAAGCGGGAAGCAGATTTGAAATCTGAAATTAAGAATTTTAGGTTTATCCCTTTTCTTCCTTTGCGACCATCAGCGTCCTCTGCGTTTAAAATTCCTGCACTCCGAACACTCAATTTAACTGGACACTTATTACGGAACGGAGCTTTTTTGTGAAACGCTATCTCTTAATTCTTGCTCTCGTATGGTCGCTGCTTGCGCCCGCGCTCGCGCAACCCCTGAAGGCTGCGCCGCAGCAGACGCCGCGCGCAACCAGCCGAACTGCCTCGGCAGTCGCGCCCGCGCCCGTCCCGCAAGCGCAGCTTGTCAATCATGTGCTTGCCAACGGGCTGGAAATCATCGTCCTCGAAGATCATTCCGTGCCGCTCGTCACCATCGAGCTGGCCGTGAGAAACGGCTCCTTCACAGAGCCGCCTGAACTAAACGGCCTCTCGCATCTCTACGAGCACATGTTCTTCAAGGCCAACCGCGCCATCGCCAATCAGGAAGATTACCTGCAAAAGATCGGGCAACTCGGCATCGCTTATAATGGCTCGACCCGCGAAGAAGTGGTCAACTACTACTTCACGACGACCAGCCCGAACCTGCGAACCGCCATGAACTTCATGCGCGACGCCGTTCGCTACCCGCTCTTTGATAAAGGGGAGTTTGAGCGCGAGCGCGAAGTCGTCATCGGCGAGATGGATCGTGACGAATCAAACCCCTTCTATTTTCTTAACCTGGAGATGAATAACAGGCTCTTTTACAAGTATCAGAGCCGCAAGAATCCTTTGGGGAATCGCCAGACAGTCCAGACCGCCACGACCGATATGATGCGCCTGATTCAGTCGCGCTACTACGTGCCGAACAATTCGGCGCTCGTTGTGACGGGCGATGTCGTGCCGGAAGAGGTCTTCAAGATGGCGCAGGACTTTTACGGCGACTGGCCGCGTCGAGAGAAAGACCCGTTCGTTGAGTTTCCGATGGTCGAGCATCCGCCGCTCCTGAAGAGTGAGGGCGGAATCGTCAAGCAGGCTGTGCAGAATGTCGTCATAGACATCGGTTGGCACGGGCCTTCAATCGGTAAGGACAATCCAGGCTCTTACGCGGCAGATGTTTTCTCGTTCATCCTGACGCAGCCTAACTCGCGCTTCCAGCGTGCGCTGGTTGACACAGGGCTGGTTAACGCCGCAACAATCGGCTACCTGACGCAGCGCAACGTCGGCCCGATTCAGATTCTCGCGCAGACCACACCGGATAAGGCTCGCGCCGCAATCAAGGCCATCTACAATGAGGTCGCTCATTTCAACGACAAAGACTATTTCACTGACGAGCAACTTGAGAGCGCGAAGGCGCTGCTCGAAGCTGACGATCTTTACTCGCGCGAGAAGCTCTCAGAGTACGCGCACACGCTTTCGTTCTGGTGGTCTTCGACCGGGCTTGAGTATTTTCGCGGCTACCTGACAAACTTGCGCCACACGCAGCGCGCCGACATCAGCCGCTACATCACAACCTACATACAGGGCAAGCCCCACGTCGGACTCGCTCTCATCTCTGACGAAGCGCAGCAGCAAATTCAGTTGAAACCGGAGGAGTTAATCGGGCAATGAGAAAAACAGTAAGCAGTTTCCAGTTTTCAGTTTTCAGAAGAAGGTATGAGGACTCCGGTTTTCTGCGTTCGGCTTTGTCTCTGGTTCTGGCCGCGTTGTTTGCGTTAGGGACGCTCTCTTCAAGCGGTGGCACGATGAGCGTGTCGGCGCAGAACATGGAGAAGCCGAAGGTCGCGCAAGAGGAGAAAGCATCAAAGGTTGCTCCGAAGACGGACGCAGGGCAGGTGGATGCAGAGCGGCGCGCAGCAGAAGCAGCCGTGGCGCTCGTCACGGAGTTTGAGGTTAATGGCCTGAAGGTGCTCGTCAAGCGGCGTGAGGGAAGCCAGACGGTGGCCGCCGGACTTTTTATCAGGGGCGGCTCACGCAACATCACTGCGGAGAATGCGGGCATTGAATCCTTGATGCTGGACGTTGCGACGGAGGCGAGCGCCAATTTCCCGCGCGAGCGGCTGCGCACGGAACTGGCGCGCACGGGCACAGTTCTCGGCTCCAGCGAAAACTACGACTACTCTGCGTTGTCGCTCACCTCGACGCGCTCGAACTTCGACCGCTCGTGGGAAATCTTCACAGACATCGCGCTGCACCCGGCCTTCACCAAAGAAGACTTTGAGCTTGTGAAGAGTCGTAGGCTTTCTGCGCTGGCGGATGACACAGACGACCCCGACACATATTTACAGCGACTGCAAGAGAAAGTTGCTTATGCCGGTCATCCTTACTTGAACCGTCCCGAAGGGACAGTTGAAGCTGTGTCGCGTCTGACGCTTGAAGACGTGCGCCGTTATCACCAGCAGCGGATGGAGACATCACGCCTGCTGCTTGTCATCGTCGGCGACCTGGACGCGAATGCCCTGCGCGAGCGCATCGCGGCTTCGTTCGGGAAGCTCCCACGCGGCAGCTATCACACGGAGCCTGTGCCGCAGCTTTCTTTCGTCGCTCCGACCGTTGAAGTCACACAGCGCGGTCTGCCGACGAACTACATTCAGGCTCTCTTTACTGCCCCGGCTCTGACAGCTACAGACATCTATCCGATGCAGGTCGCTTCCAGCATCCTGCGCGACCGCGTCTTTGAAGAGGTGCGCGTCAAGCGCAATCTCTCCTATGCGCCCAATGCCTTCTTGAACAGCCAGGGCGCGAACGTCGGCGGCATCTACGTGACGGCTGTTGATGCGAATCAGGCCGTGCGCGTCATGCTCGACGAGATCAAGCGGCTTCAGACTCAGCCGATAGATCAACTGGACATCACGGGCGTCGTCTCACAGTATCTGACCTCTTACTACCTGGGCCAGGAGACGAACGCCGCGCAAGCTGCTGCCCTGGCTGAATACGAACTGATCGGCGGCGGCTGGAAAAACTCCTTCGACACCATCACACGCCTGCGCGCCGTCACCCCGGCAGACGTGCAACGGGTCTCGCAAAAATACATTCGCAACCTGCGCTTCGTCGTCATCGGCGATCCGAAAAAAGTGGACAAAGCTATCTTCACGAGCCAGGCTGGGGAATAAGACAAGGCAAAGTGTAAAATTAAAAATGCAAAAGTGAGGCGGAAGCCGTTTTAATAAAAATGGCTTCCGCCTCACTTTTGCATTTCACATTTTTAATTTTGCATTATCTCTGTATTTCGCCGAGCAGCTTCCTGTAGAGCTTTTCATCCAGAGGTTGGAGTGTGCGGAGTTGAGAGATGGCTGCGGCGCGGTCGCCTGTTTCGAGATAAGTCATGCCGAGGTTGTAGTAGGCTTCGGCCATTTCGGGACGGAGGCGCGCGGCCTGTTTGTAGGCTTCGATGGCTTCGTAGAAACGGCTGGCGTAGTAGTAGGCGTCGCCGAGTTTGTCGTAGGCTTCAAATGAATTTGGGCGAAGCTGGATGGCGCGTTGAAAGGCGCGAATGGCGTCGTCGTTCCTGCCCTGTTTGACCTTGCAGTAGCCGACTTGAATCCAGGCTTCGGCGCGGTTGGGATTCTTGTTGACGGCATTCTCGAAGTAGCCCAAGGCGCTGTCGTAGTTTCCCAGCCAGAGCGAGTTCAGCCCGTTGCGATACCACCATTCGGCCAGAACCTCCGCTTGCGGGCCTGTCTTATTCCTTGCTGCCAGATCATCGAAAGTCAAAAGCTTCTCCTCGCGCAGTTGCTTCAAGCGTGATGCGCCGAGCGCGAGGTTGATGTTCTGCCCGTTAGTCACTTTCATCGTGATGATGCCGATGACCTGTCCCTTCATGTTGAAGAGCGGGCTGCCGGAATTGCCGTGAGAGATCGGAGCGGTGATTTGAATAATCTCTCCGAGGTTAGGCACTTCGCGCACGGCAGAGACGATGCCGTTGGAGACGGAGCCTTCGAGACGCAAAGGATTGCCGATGACGAAAACATCTTCACCCTCTTCAGGCAAAGAGCTTGCTATCTCAAGAGAGCGTGCGCGGTCTAAGGGCGCGTTGATACTCAAGACAGCGAGGTCGCCTTCGTCGTCGAGACTGGCGATGCCGCTGACAGCGTAGGTCTTTCCCTTGCCGTCGAGTGTTCTGACTTCGGCGTGGTGCGCTCCGTCAATGACGTGCAGGTTTGTCAGCACCTGTCCGGGTCGGATGAAAAATCCGCTGCCCGTCATCTGAACCTCGTTTTTGGCGTCGTAAGTGATGACGGCAACGACCGCAGGTTTGACGCGGCGTATCAGTTCGGGGAGAGTTTCCTGCGTTTGCGCGCTTGCCGGAATTGTTGAGAGTAGAGTGAGCGCGAGCCATAGGGGAAGCTTGCGTTTCAACATAGCTTAGGGGTCCTTCGAGATGGCAGACAAAAAATTTGCCCGACGAGGAAGTTTATGCAATGAGCTAAAAGCCCGGCTGAGTGGTTTGGGGAATCGGTGCAGGGACGCAGCCGAAGTTTCCTGAATGCTTGTCGGGAAGCGCCGGAGTGGAGAACTGCTTTTTTGTGAGCACCGCCAAGCGCCACATCAATAGCAGCCCGCGTACGGGCAACTAGGAATATAACACATTAATGAAGAGCGAAATCAATAATAATTAAGGGGCCGCTCCTCTTTTGAGAAGCGGCCCCTTTTTTTCGGACACTTGCGGCTTCAGTAGCCCCAAGCTACTTTCACCTTGCTTACTGTTACTTTTCGATGGTTGCGTAAATCTGGCCTGCCGGTTGCGGCGTAGAGTCTGCGTTTTCCATCGTCACGATGAGACCGAAGTCCTGAAGGTTGGTCTCAGTTTGAATCTGCGCTTCATTACGTTTGCCCGTATTGATGACCTGGCCCAAACGCACGTAGGTGTTATCAGGCCCGACGGCCCAGAGCACCAAGCGCGTGTTGGCAGGAACTCTCGTCAAGCTATGAAAGCGCAACTTGATCTGCGTCGGTCCATCCTTGCGCGGCTCAAGAAAAATGTTGGCGCGAGAATCAGCCAGAGCCGGAAAGTGAACTTTCAACTGGGTGTCTGTGCCACGACGGAAACCAGGGATGCCGAGCATCGGCACATTGTAAGTTGGCGTCGCACCAGCAGTGGTTGTGGCCGAGACACGCTCACCAATGGGCGCGCCATCTTTAGACCCACTCTGCGCAACCGGAATGACAGCGAAGCCCTGTGGAACTGCGCTTCTGTAGGCGACCGTTGTATTGGGCGCGAAAGTTGTCAGATTGTCTTCCGGCGAAACAACCAGCATGAACTGACCAAGATTCGTGTTGTAGGTTAATGGGCTTGTGCTGGTGGCGTTGATTGGACCAAGCAGCGAGACATGACCCATCGGATCGACCGCGTAAAGATTGTAGTTTCCAGTCGCGCCAGCGAAGCCCGCCGGGTCAACCGTGATCACTGTGCCGTTGGCCGAGCGCAGGACCCTGGCTCTCGCCATCGTCGTGATGGTTTTGGTGGAAGGCGCTAAATCAACTGTGACTTCCTTATCGACCGGGTATTCAACAACAGTCCAGCTTCCATCAGCGTTCTGAACCGCCGTGGTTTTTGTTGTAGTCGTGGTTGTCTGAGTGGTTTGTGCAAGAACTGCACCGACTGTGGTAAGCGAGAGGACGATGCCTCCCAGAATGCTAAACAAACGTTTGCTCATAAGTTATTCTCCTCTTGAAAAATGAATTTTCCGCTTCTTTTGAGGGATGATTTCGGTTCTGTCCGCTATCTAGTGGTGGCAATCACCATGCCATCAACTAAGGGAATCAAATGGAGAAATAGCAGGAGTTAGGGAAGCAGTGGAAATGTCTGTGCGGAACGATACAATACAGAAGTGTATTGTTAGAGGAACAATGAAAAGCAGGAGACAGAAGCTAGAATGAGAAAGCGTAGAACCGCGCTAACAGATTTTCATTTCTTCTGACTTCTGGCTTCTTCCCTTACTCAGTAGCTATACAACTCCGTAATTGCCTTCGCTACATCTTCCACTTGCGGCAGAATCGCGTCTTCCAATTGCGGAGCGTAGGCGACGAAGGTATCGAGCGCGGCCACGCGGCGCACCGGCGCATCCAGATATTCAAACAACTCATCCGAGATGCGCGCACTGATCTCCGCTCCGTAGCCGAACGAGAGGGAGTCCTCGTGAGCGACGATCACCTTGTTGGTCTTCTTAACGGAGCGTGCGATTGCTTCCCAGTCGAAGGGCGCGAGCGTTCGCAGGTCTATCACCTCGACGTTGATGCCCTGTTGCTCCGCTTGCCTGGCGGCGACAAGTGAACGCTGGACGAGCGCGCCAAACGTGATAATGGAAATGTCTGTGCCCTCGCGCACCGTTCTAGCTTTGCCGAAAGGAATCAGAAAGTTGTCCGGCGGATACTGCGACTTGTTGTACGCCTGACGATAGAGATGCTTGTGTTCGAGAAAGAGCACCGGATCATCTGAGCGAATCGCCGTCCGCAGGAGTCCGTTGGCATCAAGCGCGGTTGCCGGATAAACGACGCGAAGGCCCGGTGTGCTCGTAAAAATCGTCGAGCCTGATTGCGAGTGATAGATCGCGCCGCCCTTCAGGTAGCCGCCGACGGGAACGCGCATCACCACAGGGCACTTGAACTCATTTCCCGAACGCCAGCGCATCAACGCCAGCTCGTTGCGAATCTGGTGGAAGGCAGGCCAGATGTAATCGAAGAATTGAATTTCGACGACAGGCTTCAGCCCCCTGGTTGCCATCCCGATAGCGCGCCCGACGATGTTAGCTTCGGCGAGCGGCGAATTAAACACACGCGCCGCGCCGAACTTGCGTTGCAGGTTCGCCGTGACTTTGAAGACGCCGCCTTTGCCTTTCACCTTGTCCAGATTCTCCTCGCGCGAACAATCGGCCACGTCTTCGCCGAAAACGAGTATGCGCGGATCACGCGCCATCTCTTCGTGCAAACAACGATTGATAAGGTCAACGACCGTGCCCGCGTTTCCCGTTAGCTCCACGCCTTCTTCCGTATCAAACTCTTTCGAGGTCGGGTCAACGTCGGGCGAGTAAACAAACTGCGTCGCCGTCTCAGGCGCGGGCTGCTTGCTCAAGAGCGCGCGGTCAGCGGCCTCCAAGACCTCACGGTCAACCTCGTCTTTAATCCGCTGCAACCCTTCCTGCGTGACGATGCCTTCTTCTATAAGCAGCGCACCGAAGCGTTTGATGGGGTCACGCTCGGCATCCGAGGTTCTCTCTTCATCGGGGCGGTAGAGCTTTTCGTCGTCGGAGAGCGAGTGAGAGTAAGGACGTATGACTTTCGCGTGAACGAGCGCCGCGCCTTTGCGCTCACGGCAATGTTCCACTGCGCGCTGCATCGTCTCTAAAGATTCAACAGGGTCTGTGCCGTCGCATTTCTGAATGTAGAGATTCGGAAATCCTTCGACGAGCTTTGAAACATCACCGCCCGCAGTTTGAACTTCGACGGGGACGCTGATGGCGTAGCCGTTGTCTTCGATTAGAAAGATGACGGGCAGCTTCAGGTTGCAGGCCGTGTTGAGCGCCTCCCAGAATTCGCCCTCGCTCGTCGTCCCATCCCCAGCCGAGACATAAACAACCTCGTCTCCTTTGAAGCCAGTCACCTTGTCTTTAAGTTCATCAAGCAGCGCAGCGCGGTAACTCGCTTCAGCGCACCCGACGGCCTGTATAAACTGCGTGCCTGTGGGTGAAGATTGCGAGACGATGTTGAGTTTTTTATGTCCCCAGTGTGAAGGCATCTGGCGACCGTGCGAGTTCGGGTCTTCTTCAGCGCCGACCGCCGAGAGAAGCTGTTCGAGCGGCGTCATGCCGAGTTGGAGACAGAGCGCGCGGTCGCGGTAGTAAGGATAGAACCAGTCGTAGCCAGGCTTCATCGCCAGCCCTGCCGCGACGAGGATGGCTTCGTGGCCTGCGCCGCTAATCTGGAAGAATATTTTGTTCTGCCCTTTGAGCTGAATCTCTTTGTCGTCAATCCGGCGCGACAAGTATATCGCGCGATAGATGCCTATCATCTGCTCGCGGTCGAGACCCTTATACTCGTGCGCCTCGGTTGCGGTGTCAGTTGCTGCGCTTCCCATCGTCTCTGTTCTCCTGACAAGTTTTAATATTTTGGTGTCAGTCTTCATACAGGCCACCGATTTCTTAATCTTCGTAATCCGTCTCAAGCGTCATGCGGTAATCTTCGGCCATCGAAGGATGCCCGTGCAACTCAGCCGCCTCAATCCCGCGCATGAATGCTTCGCGCGCTCGCTCGCGCTGTCCCCTCTTCTCATAGGCGCGTGCGAGCATCCCGAAAGCCGCACCCTCATCGTCGGCGCGTTGCAGATAATCATTGAGCGCAACTATCGCCTCTTCATACTGCTCGGCCTTCAAATATTCATTCGCCAACCCGAAACGCACCAGCGTGTTTTCGGGATCGCTTTCCAACATCTGTTTGAATGTCTCGATACGAGATACCATAAGCTCGTGAATCGTGAATCGTAAATCGTGGTCTTGTCTATTCACGATTTACGATTCACGAACTACTTCCCTCCAATAATGATTTTCGCAATCGTCTGCAACTGCATGTTTGAAGTGCCTTCGTAGATCGCGCCGATCTTGGAATCGCGCCAGAACTTTTCGACCGGGTAGTCTTTGACGAAGCCGTAGCCGCCGTAGAGTTCGATGGCCTTTGAGCTGATGAGTTCCGCCGCGCGCGACGAGTAGAGCTTCGCCATCGCAGCTTCTTTGACGAAAGGCCGCCCCATTTCTTTCAGGCGGGCAGCGTTATAGACCATCAGGCGCGCGGCTTCAAGTTCCGTCGCCATCTCAGCAAGTTGAAATTGCACGCCCTGAAATTCGTTGATGGCTTTGTCGAACTGCTCGCGCTCCGAAGTGTAGTTGAGCGCAGCCTCAAGCGCGCCGCGCGCAATTCCGATCATCTGCGCGCCGATGCCTATGCGTCCTTCGTTCAGTGTCTCAATCGAAACCTTGTAGCCCTTGCCCACTTCGCCCAGCACGTTCTCTTTCGGCACGCGGCAGTCTTCCAGGATAAGCTCCGTCGTCGAAGAGGCGCGAATGCCCAGCTTGTTCTCTTTCTTCCCGACTGAAAATCCCTCGAAGCCTTTTTCGACGATGAAAGCAGTGATGCCTCGATAACCCTCCTCGGGGCGCGCGTTGGCGAAGACGATGAAGATTTCCGCCTCGATGCCGTTCGTAATCCAGAGCTTGCGCCCGTTGATGATGTAGTGATCGTCGCGCTCGACGGCGCGCGTGGAGAGAGCAAACGCATCGGAGCCTGAGCCTGCTTCGCTCAAGGCATAAGCGCCGACCTTTTCAGCGGCAAGCTGCGTGAGATATTTTTTCTTTTGCTCCTGGTTTCCCCAGCGCAGGAGCGCGTTATTGACGAGCGTGTTCTGCACGTCAACGAAGACGCCGACCGATGGATCAACGCGCGAGAGTTCTTCAACCGCAATGATGGCCGTGAAGAAGCCTGCGCCTGCGCCGCCGTACTCTTCAGGCGTCTCGATGCCCATTAAGCCTAGCTCGAAACATTGTTTCGTCAACGCAGGGTCGAGCTTTCCCTCTTCGTCCATCGCCTCTACGCGGGGACGTAGTTCGCCTTCGGCAAACTCGCGCACGCTTGCCCTGAACATCTCTTCATCTTCGGAAAGAATGGTTAGTGGCCGCGCTGTTTGTTGGTCAATCGTCTGGCTCATCTCTTTGGTCTTGCTCGTAGAAATTTTCTGGTATTGGTTGACCCTGTAGAATCGCTCATGTGCGCGCCTCCGGTCAACCGAGGAATACAAACTTGTCAGTACCGCCTGCCGCAAGCGGGCGGGTGCGGTCAATTAAAAATGCAAAATGAAAAATGTAAAATTCAGAACCGGCAATCTTAACTTTTGCCTTTTTCATTTTGCATTGTCAGACCCACCCGCTACCGCAGGCGGTACTGACATTGACGATTGTCGGAGAAATACTGCGCCAAACAAGCTACGCTGAAGTGCCGTTCCAGTTTCTACGTGCACAAAACCAGACGGCATGCCTGTTGCCGGGTTGAGCTTAACGGCCTGATACCGTATCTTGCTGCCTTCTTGTTTGACGAATTGATTTGTGAATTATGACAGCTATCCAAAGATTGCGTACTGAATGAATCAGAATAAAAAATTTGCGAGCATGAAATCCAAGCTGATAGGAATCGTCTTCGCCCTGCTGGGTCTCCTGCTCTTCGCCTTCTTCGTTTGGAAGTCAGGGACGACTGAGATCACGAGCGGCATCAAGCGACTCGGCGCAGGGTTCCTCATCATCCTGGCAATCTCAAGCCTCCGGTATGTCGTCCGCACGCTTGGTTGGATGCTCTGTTTTGAAGGCCCGGAGCGTCTGCGTTTCCGCGATGCGTTCCGCGCTTATATCGTCGGCGATGCGATGGGCAACCTGACGCCGCTCGGCATCGTTGCCAGCGAGCCGACTAAAGCTGCGCTGGTGCGCGATAAAGTTCCGCTCGTCGTCGCTGTCGCTGCCTTAGCCGTTCAGAATCTCTTCTACAGCCTCTCGGTCGCGCTCTTTATCCTGTCCGGCATAGTCGTCCTGCTGCTGAGCTTTCCCTTGACGCCGGGGCTTCGCCTGATGAGCCTGATTTCGCTCGGCGTTGTCTGCGTCATCATTCTAATCGGCTTCGTCATCTTCAAGCTGCGCTGGAGATTTTTGAGCGCGGCGTTTGAGCGACTACGAAAAAATCGCTTCGGCAAACGCTTCTTGAAGGAGAAGCAACGCGAGAGCACGAGCGCGGTTGAAGATACGGTTTACAATTTCTATTCACGCCATCGTGCGCGGTGCGCGCTCATCATGCTCTTGGAAGCCTGCTTTCACCTGGCGGGCGTTCTGGAAGTTTTCGTCACACTCTATTTCATCAGCGACGTGCCGCCGACCTTTCTGGCAGCCTACGTGCTTGAATCCGTTAATCGAATCATCAACGTAGTTTTCAAGTTCGTGCCTCTGCGCGCTGGCGTTGACGAGGCCGGGTCGAGTTGGGTGACGAAGGTTTTGAAGTTTGGCGTCTCAACCGGAACCACGCTCGCCATCATACGCAAGGCGCGCGTTATTTGTTGGACCGCGCTCGGCGTCGCTTTCCTTGTTCGTCGGGGTTTGTCAACGCAGGCTGTTGCGGAGGAGACTGATGAAGTCATGGAGGAAGAGTTGGGTGCGCCGGTGCATATCAGCGAGTCCAGTTAGAGAGAAACTCAAAAACGTGCCGTTACCTGGCAAAGGAATTTCTTGTCGCAATCTGTCGAAATAGATTCTGTCGGGAGTGAGGCTCTCGCTTCTGCTCAGACGCTTGCGCGCCGCACGGCTCTGGTCGGTGAGCGCGGCGTGATACTGGCGCTCGCCGCGCTGGTTGTGCTCGGCTTCGGGTTGCGCTTGAGCGGCATTAGCGCGATAGGCTTTGCTGAAGACGAAGTCAACAAGGTGAACGCCGTGCGCGCCTACGAGCACGGCGACATCACACCGAACGCAGAGCATCCGATGTTGATGAAGTCGCTGATGTTCGTCTCCATGCAGGCGGAGCGCGCATGGAACTCGCGCTCCGCAAACCAGATCACGGATGAGACGGCGCTCAGGTTTCCCAACCTGCTCCTCGGCGCGCTGACAGTGATACCGCTCTTTCTTCTGACCGCAGCCTTCTTCGACCGCTGGACGGGCCTTCTGGCCGCCGCGCTCTGGGCCTTCGGCATCAACGCCATCACCTACAACCGCATCGCCAAGGAAGACACGCTGTTCGTCTTCTTCATGCTCTATGCTTTTTATTTCTACGTGCGCGCCAAGCAAGCGAGTTGGAACGATCTGAAAATCAAGCGGCGCAACTATATTTTGAGCGGAGCGTCGTTCGGACTGATGCTGGCCTCGAAATATTTCCTGCAATATTTCGGCTTGAACATGCTCTATCACCACTATTTCAGTGTGCGTAAGCCAGAGCATAATGAACCCTCCGGCAAAACTCCCTGGTACTTCTACGCGCTCGTCGCCGTTGCATTTTTGATTGCGAATCCGGCGGTGCTGCTTCCACAGACCTGGACTTACTTGAACGCCTGGACGAGCGAGCAACTCTTGACGCACAGCGGCTACCTGATGGGCGAACAGCTCTATAAGAACACCGTTTCGAGCACGCCCTTCTGGGGAACGCCGCTCTATTTCTACTTGCTCTTTCTGTTAATCAAGATACCGCTCTCCGTGCTGATGGCTTTCATCGCCGGGTTAGTTGTCTGTGTGCGCCGCTGGCGACATCCGGGCCATGCCTTTCTGCTCTTGATGTTTGTGCTGTGGATAGTGCCCTACTCACTGTTCGGTGGGAAGTGGCTGCGCTATACACTTGGCCTGATACCTTTTGTTTACATGATCGCGGCTGTCGGCATCGTCGCTCTCGTGCGCTCTTGCTCAACTTTCTTCAAAGCCGCGAATGCCGAACGTGCGCTACGCTTTGCCGGTGCGCTGGCGCTCGTCGTCTTCATCGCGTGGCCCGCATGGACGGCTTACGCCAATCGCCCTCACTATGCCGCCTACACGAACGCGCTCGGCGGCGGGCGCGTCGGCTACTTCTTCCCGCACGATGAGTTTTACGACGATGGACTGCGCGAGGCGATAGAGTTTGTCTGCAAGACTGCGCCGCAGGGAGCAACTATCGTACACGAGACGCCGGGCGTGGTTGCTTATTACCTCGAAAAGTTCGGGCGCACGGACTTGCAATCGCGCGTGCTCTCGGATGCAAGCTTCAATCTCGCGGACGCTCCCTCGCCGAGTTACGTTATCTTGCAGCGTGGGCGCACCTATTTCGAGAATCAGAATAAAATGAAAGAAGTGCGCGACAAGTTCAAGAAAGTTTACGAAGGCTTCGTGCAGGATGTGGCCGCCGTTGAAGTCTATACTCAGTAATCTGATGTGTCCTTGCGTTTTCAGGAGAACAACCCAATGGACAAAAGAACGAGAGTCTTCATCGTTGCGTTCACTGCCCTACTGCTTCTCTCTGTCTCTTTAATTCAACCCAAAAAAACTCTCGCCTGGGGCGCGGACGGACACAGGCTTTCTGGTCGTGCTGCCGCGACACGCCTGCCGAAAGAGATGCCCGCGTTTTTCCGTAAGGCAACAAACCAGCTTGAGTATCTCAACCCTGAGCCAGACCGCTGGCGCTCCAAGACTATGCTGGAGATGAATGAGGCGTTCTCTTACGACCACTTCATCAATCTGGATATAGTCCCAACGGCTGCCCTCAATGCCGAGGATCGCTACGCATATCTTGTCTTGCTCTATCAGGACGGAGTGAAAGCGCCTGAGACGGCGGGACTCTTGCCCTTCCACATCCTTGAACTCTACGAGCGCCTGCGGACGGAGTTTCATCTCTGGAGAAACGCTCTGGAAGCGAAGATGCGTAAGTGGGTTGAGCAAAGAATCATCAACGACGCGGGGATTCTAGGTCACTACGTCAGCGACGGCGCGAACCCTCATCACACGAGCGTGCATTTCAACGGCTGGGCGAAGGGTTATCCGAATCCGAACGGCTACACTACGGACGATACTTTTCACGGGCGCTTTGAAAGCGAGTACGTTCGAGCACACATCCGTCTTGATGACCTGCTGCCTTTAATCAACCCGCAGCCTCGCGTCGTCGAAAATCCACGCGCGGAAATTCTTGCTTACCTCAGAAACAGCAACAGCCTCGTCGAGCGACTCTATCAACTAGACAAGCAGGCGAAGTTCGACGCGCAAACGACCGCGCCTGAGAACAAGCGGTTCGCTGTCGAGAGGCTCGTCAGTGGCGTGGAGATGTTGCGCGCCCTGTGGTGGACGGCGTGGATGAAAAGCGAGACTCTGAATTAACAGCCGCCTGTGAATTAAAAACCGAACCGGCAACCCGGGGGACGTTCGGGTTGCCGGTTCGGTTTCTCTCTCTCTGCTAATTCAAGAGGGAACTTTTGTGTATTCGGGTCGAGCTACAAAGGTCTCGGTCTTACTGTGATTTGGCGTAAATCGTCACTGTCTCAGCCTCTGCGTTTCCTGCCGAATTTTTATTCGACGCTATCCCGGCCAGCCTGCGTTCAGCAGTGCGCTGTGCCTTCGACGGGAGCAACTGACGACCTTCTGCCGCGCCTGATCGCCAAATATCCTTGAGATAGTAAATCTTGTCTACGTCTCCGCGATAGAAGGTCAGCTTGCCACGCTCGTTTCGGGTTCTGGCTTGCACACCGCTCGACAAGCGCATCGCGCTCTGTCTTCCATCGAGGCTGCTGACTACTATTCCTTCGTTCGAGCTGCTCGTAATCGTTCCGACAACGTATTCGCCCGCTGGAAGTGTCTTGTCGCCGACGACGAAGTCAAACGGGATGTGCGCTCTGAGCTGCTGGCTGCGTGACTGCGCGTTAGAGACAAGCGCGGTCATAAACGCGAGGGCAATGATTGAAACCAACATGGTGACGGCTTTGAGGAATTGCTTTCTCATTTCTCTCCTTCTTGCCCGTTCCGGGCTGCGGTCTTGTGAGGGCCGCTGAATTTCAACTGGCCTGGCTTACAACCGATCTCTTGAACGGTCTGCCTCGCCTTTCAATCTTTTCCGATCCGTCTCAATCTGTCTGAGCTATCCCGGATCGTGGCCTATTTGCATTGCTATCCGCGTGCCACTACCAGCGCGACAGATAGAGAGCAAGCCTTTGTTGACCGGAAAGGTTTGAATGTGAATAAGATGAACTTTAAGGCGGGAAAATGAAGCGGCAACGGCTTCTCTTCACAGAGGCGTTAAACTCTATCCGTTCGGATAGAATTCCATCTACAAATGTTCACACGGAGAGTGAATCTCAAATCTTCGCGCCATCGAGATGCAAGAATGACTAAACCATGATAAAGAGTTGTTTGCTCTATCCTTCGTCGAGGCAAATGTGCTAAAGAGAGCCGATATGACCCCCAGACTCGCAACCATCGCCGGGCCTTTGAAGGGCACAATCTTCACCCTGACCGAAGAAGAGAACTCTATCGGGCGAGAATCGGCCAACCTGATTTGCCTGAGCGATGCTTCGGTCTCGCGCCGCCACTGCATCATCAAACAGGAAGGCGCGCTCTTCAAGATTAGCGACCTCGAAAGTCTCAACGGCACGTTCGTCAACGATGTGCCGGTCAAGGAGCGATACCTCGAACACGGCGACCGTCTCAGAATCGGCGACTACACCTTCTCCTTCCTGCTGCGCGAGGGCGACCCTCCCAGCGCCTCAAGCACCGTGCTGCTTGACGAAAGCAAAATCACGACGGGCGCGAACACGCTTCAGGTTCGCATCACGGATGCCTTTCACCTGATGGCGCGCGATTTGAGCGCGCTCATGAAAATCAGCACGACGATCAACTCCGTGCGCGGACTCTTTGCTCTTCAGAAACAACTTCTCGAACTGATCTTCGAGGTCGTGCCCGCCGAGCGCGGCGCGATTCTGCTCATCGAAGATGACCCACAGGATTTCTCTTCCGTCTTCGGCCTCGACCGTAAAGAGGGGCCGAACCGCGCCGTCCATGTCAGCCGCACGATCACAGATCGCGCCCTACGCGAAGGCGTCTCGTTTTTAAGCAACGACGTTCAGCAGAGCGATGCCCTGGGTGAAGCAGAAAGTTTGATCGCTTCAAGGATTCAAGCCTTGCTCTGCGTGCCCTTGATGCTTTTTGAAAAGGCGGTCGGCGTCATCTACGTCTACACGAGCGACGCGGGCGTGCGCTTTGACAAAGACCAGTTGCAGTTGGTGACGGCCATCGCAGGCATCGCGGCGGTCGCGCTCGAAAATGCGCGGCACGTCGAGTGGCTCGAAAGCGAGAATCAGCGACTCCAGGAGGACATACAGGTCGAGCACAACATGGTCGGCGAGAGCCAGCGCATGCGCGACGTTTACCAGTTCATTGCCAGAGTCGCTCCGACGAGCGCGACCGTTTTAATCTTAGGCGAGAGCGGAACGGGTAAAGAATTGGCTGCGCGAGCGATTCACTTGAACAGCCCGCGCAAGAGTAAAGCTTTCGTCGCCGTCAACTGCGCCGCGCTCACAGAAACTTTGCTGGAGAGCGAATTGTTCGGCCATGAGAAAGGCGCGTTCACGGGAGCCGTCGCGCAGAAGAAAGGCAAGCTGGAAGTGGCCGACGGCGGCACACTCTTTCTGGACGAAGTCGGCGATATGCCCGCGCTTCTTCAAGCCAAGCTCCTGCGTGTGCTTCAGGAGCAGGAATTTGAGCGCGTCGGCGGCACGCGCACGCTCAAAGTTGACATACGCCTGATCGCCGCCACCAACAAAGACCTCGAAGAAGCAATCCGCCAGGGAACTTTCCGTCAGGACCTCTACTACAGGCTCAACGTCGTCTCCCTTTCGATGCCGCCGCTCAGGGAGCGCCGCGAGGATATTCCGCTCCTGGCAAGTTATTTCGTGCAGAAGTACAGCGACAAGTGCAACCGGAAAGTTAGAGGAATCTCCGGCGAGGCGCGCGTGCGATTGACTAATTACGATTGGCCGGGCAACGTGCGCGAGCTTGAAAACGCTATCGAGCGCGCTGTGGTGCTCGGCACAACAGACCTCATCCTGCCTGAAGATTTGCCGGAAGCCGCGCTCGAAACGGCTGTGCCCACAAGCGGCGTCGTGGCGAATTACCACGAAGCCGTGACGGAAGCGAAGAAGCAGCTTATCCTCAAAGCCGTCGAGCAAGCCGATGGCAACTACACGGAAGCCGCAAAGCTCTTAGGCGTTCACCCGAACTACCTGCATCGCCTGATTCGCAACATGAATCTCAGACCTGAATTGAAGAAGTAAGCGAAAGATTAGTTCTTATGTCCCGAAGAGACAGATGAAAATAGCCCGGCCATTATAGCGAGACATCCTCGTTCTCAGCCCCGGAGGGGCGATATATCAGTAGCCCACGGCGTCAGCCGTGGGAACAGAAGCACAATTTGATTCAAAGCCCCGGAGGGGCGACATAATATGCCGCCCCTCCGGGGCTTGAATATTTTATCTGTACCTTAACCCACGGCTGACGCCGTGGGCTACTATCATATCGCCCCTCCGGGGCTATGTACGAATCCTCATTCTTATCTCGAACTCACGTTAGACCGGACTATCTACAGCTTTCTTTTCTGGATGAAATGTTAAGCGGGCTTTCCAGCGCCGGTACATCCAGAGAGAAAACGCGAGCCAGACGCCGCTCCAGAGATACGAGCCAATCGTATCTGAGGGCCAATGTGCGCCCAGGTAAACGCGCGAGAATCCGATGAGCAGGACGGGCAAGGCCGCGAGTGTAAGCGCGATACGGCGCACCATTGAGCCGCGCCGCAGAAGCGCGTAGGCGACGAAGAAGAGGAAGCCGAAGTAACAGACGTAAAAAGTGACGTGGCCTGAAGGAAAGCTCTGCGTCAGCATTTGGCGATAGGATTGAATTTCAGTGTTCTGCGGGCGCGGGCGCGCGACAACCATTTTGATCAGCGTGTTGACAAGACCGCTTCCGCCTGCGCTCAAGATCAAACCAAAGGCTTCGCTGCGCCTGTGAAATAGTAGAAAGGCAGCAGCCGTTGCAGCAGTCAGCGCGTAAGGTATCCAACTATTGCCGAAGATGGAGACGAAGCGCATCAGCGGGAAGAGACCGGGCGGCGTAAAAGTTGTCCAGTTGAAGTGCTCTGAGATTTCTAAGTCCCAACGGAAGTACGGGTCCAGGTGCGCGAAGATGGCAAGGACGGCGAAGGCTGCGAGCGCGACGACGTAAATTGTCTCTGCGCGCCAGAGTCGCCGCACCGCACGCTGGCGCGGGACAGTCGCTACTGGCGATTTGACAGATGGCGATTGGGCAGCCGCATTCGCTTCTGTCTCTTGGCGGTCGCTTGAATTCATCTCTTACTCATTAGCCCGCTTTCCGAAGCCTGTATTATAATTCTTCAATTGAATCCCCTGAAGATAACTGACAAGCGGGTGAGCGGCAAGCTTGAAAGACCGCATCTTTCGATTCGCAACGAGCGCCGGAGGAAAAGTTTTTGTTAAGAGTTGAGTACCGTGAGGGGCTTTACCTGCCCGACCTTGATTTATGGCTTGACGCTGACGGGCCGCGCGAGCGTTGCGTTATCTCGCACGGTCATTCGGATCACATCGCGGAGCATCGTTCGATTATTGCCACGCCGGAGACGGCGCGCATCTTTCGCCACCGGCGCGGCGAAGCGGAAATGGAGACGCTACGCTACGGCGAGCGGCGCGATTACGGACGCTTCGCCCTGACATTCTTTCCGGCGGGGCATTGCCTGGGTTCCGCGCAGGTGTTAGTAGAAGCTGACGGCGAGAGGCTGGTTTACACCGGCGACATCAAGCTGCGTCCAAACGTCACGGCAGAATCGGCGGTGATAGTGCCGTGCGACACGCTCGTGATGGAATCAACCTTCGGCGATCCGATCTATCGCTTCCCTCCTGATGTCGTGACATCCGCGCGTCTTTATGCGGCAGTTGATCGCGCGCTCTCGGATGACCGCGTTCCCGTAGTTCTAGCTTACGCGCTCGGCAAGGGGCAGGAGGCTCTTGAACTTCTGCTCAAGCATGACTATCGCGTCACGCTGCACGGCTCTGTGTGGAACGTGACGGAAATTTACAGGGAGCTTGGCGTGAAGTTTTCCGGGCCGTATGAGAAATATGATCGGGAGCACTTGCGTGGCCGCGTGCTGATTACGCCGCCGGGCTGCCGCAAGCAGGCGATGATTACCAATATCGAGCGGCGCTACGTGATTATGTTGACGGGCTGGGCGATGAGCAAAAGCGCGCCGTACATGTACAAGGGCGTGGACCTGGTTCTGCCGCTTTCGGATCACGCGGACTATGATGAGCTTGTTCATCTGGCGCGCGAATCCGGCGCTGAGCGAATCATCACCATGCACGGCGCGGCGAAGTTTGCCGACCATTTGCGCGAGTTGGGCCTGAACGCCGAGCATCTCGCGCATCATCCAGGTTCAGCGAAGTCTGAAGCAACTAAAAAGCGTAAGACAAAAAAAGCCGCGACTGCTGTTGAGCGTTCGCTATTCAATTGAGAATAAATCTCAAATCACTAGATTTCACCGCGCGCAGGATTTTGCGTTGCTTATACCGATGCCCGATTATTCAAACTAATGAGCGCCGTTTCTTTTTCGATGCGCTTTTCTTTTTACTAAACTTCCCCTCAACCGCGCTTCTTTTGATTGCCGCATTGATTAGTTGGAGCGGCTCATCTTGCGGCTTTAGATGCCCTGTCAGCGATAGCAGATACAGCTTGAGCGCAGCCCTGTGTGCATCAGTGTAAAGATAGGCCGATTCAATACCAGCCAAGAGCAACCTGCTCGCTTGTTCTACTCCATCTGGCCCGTTGTTAATTCCCTTCTTAATGGTGAACAGTAGCCGCGCTAGACATTCGACGGCGGCTGAATCTTTAGACAAAGCAGGCTCAAGAATGCCAGACCAATCCTCATGGCTTACAAGTAAGTCATGCACATTAACAATTGCATTGGGAGGTGCTTTTTTCAGGGCCATAGTTGTGGATTATAGCGCCTGTTTTTTTTAACGGCTTGGATGTTTTACCAGAGTTGGTAAGAGAGACATTGCTCGTAGAAATACTAACTGCGAAAAAAGTTGGGCTTACCTTTTCATTTGTGATAAAGATTTTACTGAGGTTGGTAACAAATTAAGCTTGACAGTATTATAGCAGTTTTCAGATGAGTGCGACCTTTCAGCCCCGAAGGGGCGCAATAAGATAGCCTGTGGCAACGCCACAGGAAGAGATGCGAGTTTATTCCGCAAGCCCCGAAGGGGCGCAATAACTTATGTCGCCCTTTCAGGGCTTGATAAATATCCACCTTCGGTTCCTGTGGCGTTGCCACAGGCTATTACATTGCGCCCCTTCGGGGCTGATGAGAAGCCCAACAACGAGGTCGCACTCATTTGAGAACTGCTATAGTGGTTTGCAAGAGTTAAGAATCCCCACTGTCACAAGTTATCCTACACACTCACGCATGCTCCTCTGCTACACGCGCTTTGTGTGTTTCCGGCGCTCTCTCCTCTATCAGTCGGGTGATGGCGCGTTCGAGGTTTGAGTCAATCTCTGTGAGTTGCTGGATGACGTGTGACGTGAGACGCAAGGTGATGAGTTCGGCCTTCTCCGGCGGAGTTTCGAGAGCAAGTTGGATTGCCATCAGCATCGCATCATAGTTCACAGGCTTCGCCAGATAATCCTGAACGCCGAGCCGCTCACATTGTTCGCGTAGCTGATCGTTTTCTTCGGCTGTGATAACGATGACAGGCACGCTCGCGTTGAGGTTGCGAATCTCGCGCAAGACCTCTGTGCCGTGCATCTCTGGCAAGGTCATGTCAAGCAACACGACATCCGCGCCGCTGGCCTGAAACTCCGCGATGCCTTCCTCGCCCGTAAAAGCGTTTCGGACTTTGTAGCCAGCCTGACGAAGCGACGTTTCGTAAAGCTCAGCTAAATCTTCTTGATCTTCGATCACAAGAATGCAATGCTCACTCATCACGACAAACCTTTGGTTAGTTTTCAGTTTCCGGTTTTCAGTTTTCAGTTTTTGAGTTTTTATCTGAAAACTGAAAACTGAAAACTCGAAACCGAATTATAGACTATTTATGAGTCCCGTTGCGATTGTCATTATCCTACTTTTTGTGGCGGTCGTGCTATTTGCGACCGAGCGCATCCCGATTGACATCGTGACGATCCTGCTCGTCATGGCTTTGGTTGTGACGGGCACGCTGTCGGCGAAAGATGCCTTTGCGGGATTCGGCGACGACATCGTTATTACTATCTCCGGCCTGTTCATCTTAACGGGCGGGCTGGTCAAGACGGGCGTGATAGATGTCATAGGCCGCCGCCTACACAAGATTGCTGGCGGCAACGAGTTTCGTCTAACCGTGCTCGTGATGGTCGTCGCTGCCGCTTCAGCCGCCGTGTTGAAGAATACGACGACGACTGCGATGTTCGTGCCCGTCGTGCTCGGCATGTGCGCGCGTGCGCGCGTTGCGCCGTCAAAGCTGATGATGCCGCTTGCCTTCGGCGCAATCCTCGGCGGCACTTGCACCCTCATCGGAACTTCGACAAACCTGGCTGTCTCCGGCGCGATCACGCGCTACGGCATGCAGCCCTTTTCGATGTTTGAGTTAACGCCCGTTGGTGTGGCAATCGTCGCCGTCGGGCTGCTCTACATGCTGCTTCTGGGCCTGCGCCTGCTGCCGCGTCGTGGCGGCGCGGATTCTCTCACAGAGCAATACCACATCCGCGAATACATGTCGGAAGTGATCGTCTTGCCGGACTCGCCGCTCGTCGGGAAAACTCTGGCCGAAGCTAACGTCGGCGATGAGCTGGACCTGACCGTCGTTGGTATTCTGCGCGGCAAACAAGGCCGCATCGCGCCAACTCCGACGGAGAAGATAGAAGCGGAAGACCTTCTTCTAGTGCAGGGACGCATTGAAGACATCCTGCGCGTCAAGAATGAAACAGGGATTGAGATCAGAGCCGATTTCAAGTTGAGCGATAACGTGTTGGAGTCGGGCGACGTAGAGTTATTTGAAGCGATGGTGCTGCGCGGGTCGGATTTCATCGGACGCACGCTCAAAGGCTTGAAGTTTCGCCAGCATTTTCAGTTGACGGTGCTGGCTATCAATCGTCACGGCGTGGCTCTCCTGTCGAAAATCAGCACGCTGCCTCTGCGCTTCGGCGATGTCCTGCTCGTGCAGGGCAAACGCGAGCAGGTCGAGCGGCTGGCATCGGACGGCAACCTGCTGCTGCTCGAAGACGTGTCGGAGCGGCGCGGGCGGGCGAGTAAGAGACGATGGGCGCTGCTGGCCTTTGGTGTTTTTTTCTTCTTCTCCGTCATGCACCTGCCACAAGTGCCTCTGCCTGTGGCGGTGCTGACAGGCGTTTTGATTCTGCTGGTCAGTCGCGCTATTCGCGCGCAGGAGATTTACGACCTCATCGAGTGGCGTTTGATTGTGCTCATCGCCGGGATGATAAGTTTCGGCACGGCGCTGGAGAAAACAGGCGCGGACAAGTATCTGGCAGACCTGATCGTCCAGGGCGTCGGCAGCTATGGGGGCTTGGCTGTGCTCGCAGGCTTCTTCGTTCTGGCCGTCGTGCTGACGCAGCCGATGTCAAACCAGGCGGCTGCGCTCGTCGTCGTTCCCATCGCCGTCAAGACAGCCGTGAGCCTCGGACTCAACCCGCGCACCTTCGCAGTCATGGTCACTTACGCCGCGTCCTGCTCGTTTCTGACGCCGCTTGAGCCAGCCTGCGTTCTGATCTTCACGCCCGGACGCTACCGCTTCTTCGATTTCGTCAAGGTCGGCTCGATTCTGACTGTCGCGGTCTTCGCCGTCGTCCTGCTGCTCGTGCCCGTGTTCTGGCCTCTGTCGCAATCGAGCAATATGCTGGTTCAGCAGGGCGTTACGCCCGACCCTGCCACCATCGGCCAGAGTATTACCTATGCGACAACCGTCACCAATAAGGGGCCGGACACCGCTTATTCCATAAAGTTGACGAACAACATGCCGGATGATTTGACTTTCATTTCATGCACGGCGACGGGAGGCGGCGTCTGCGAAGGTTCGGGCGGGCATCGCTCGGTAACGTTTCCCTCGCTGGCAAACAATGCTTCGGCCACTGTGACCGTCGTTGCGACAGTGAAGGATTCTCTGGCCGAAGGAACGACCATTAACAACATCGTGACGGTTGATTCTCCAACGCCCGACCCGGACAGAAGCAACAACTCCGCGACCACTGCGTCAACGGCTTATCATTAAGCTTGCGCTGCCGCGAGTATCGTCACTATAATGCGCGACCTTTGCCGCTCGGCCCGCTTCGATTTGCGCTTTATAGATTTGGATTTTGTTATCTGAGATTTGAAATGATGAAGACAAGACCTCAGACAATTCCAATCGAAAGTCAAAAATCTAAAATCGTAAATTCACCAGTGTCCTCACGAATCATCACGGTTCCCAATCTGCTGACCATGTTTCGCATGGCGCTGATTCCGGTCTTCGTCTCGCTCCTCTTCTACCGTAAATTTGAATGGGCGCTCGGCGTTTTCGTCCTCGCAGGAATCACAGACGGGCTGGACGGGCTGTTGGCGCGTCGCCTCAACCAAGGCTCTCAACTCGGCACAATCCTTGACCCGATAGCCGACAAGCTTCTACTCGTCACCTCCTTTGTCGTGCTCTCAATGCCCGCGATCAACCCGCAGCCTTTGCCGCGCCATTTCCCTGTTCCTTTCTGGGTGACGGCGGCAGTTTTCAGCCGCGACATCTTTATCATCGTCGGCGCGGCGGCGATTAACGTCGTGACCGGATTCCGGCGCTTTCGCCCCTCCTGGCTTGGCAAAATCAACACCACTGTCCAGATCATAGCCATCGCAGCCATTCTCATCGCCGCCAGCTTCCCTTCCGTCAGCGGCTACTTGCCCACCGTCTACACGGTAGTTTTCGCCTTCGCAGTCATCTCCGGCGTCCATTACATCTTCTTTGCCTCCCGTCTGCTCAAGGAGGAGGGGCGTCAGAGCGAATGATTCCTGCCGGATTCTCCAATTAAACCCTAACATTTCAGCATTTGAATCCAGGATTGAAGATGGTCTGGATGTCTAAAATAGAAGTTGACAAAGAGGGACTCACATATTATATTAAGAGGGCGTTCAACCCGTAATCAATCTAGCCGTCCGAGTCGAATTCCGGCGGTCTTACAGCGAGCGGCGGGCGCGACTCAGAGGCCGTTTCCCTTTAGTAAGGGAGAACGGTCAATCAATATTGGGGGAAGAGAGATATGAGCAAGATTATTGGAATTGATTTGGGCACGACCAACTCAGTTGTGGCCGTGATGGAAGGCGGCGAGCCGACCGTCATCACAAACTCGGAGGGAGGGCGCACGACGCCTTCGGTTGTTGCCTTCACAAAGGACGGCAACCGTCTCGTCGGGCAGGTCGCCAAGCGTCAAGCCGTCACCAACCCGGAGAACACTGTCTATTCAATCAAGCGTTTTATGGGCCGTCGCTACAACGAAGTGACGGAGGAGATTAAACAGGTTCCCTATAAAGTTCAGGGGGCAGGAAATGGCGATGTACGCATCAACGCTGGCGGCAAAGATTATAGCCCGCCGGAGATTTCGGCCATGATCCTGCAAAAGATGAAGCAGTCCGCCGAAGACTACCTCGGACAGAAGGTGGACAAAGCCGTCATCACCGTTCCCGCGTACTTCAACGACGCGCAACGCCAGGCGACGAAAGACGCCGGACGAATCGCCGGTCTGGAAGTCATGCGTATCGTCAACGAGCCGACGGCTGCTGCCCTGGCCTACGGGCTGGACAAGAAGAAGGATGAGACCATAGCGGTCTTCGACTTCGGCGGCGGAACTTTCGACATCTCGATCCTGGAGGTCGGCGAAGGCGTCGTCGAAGTGAAGTCCACAAACGGCGACACGCATCTGGGCGGCGACGACATTGACGAGCGCCTGATGGAGTGGATTACAGAAGAGTTCAAGAAAGATCAGGGCATTGATCTCTCGAACGACAAGATGGCTTTGCAGCGTCTGAAGGAAGCTGCTGAGAAGGCCAAGATAGAGTTATCTAGCGCGATGGAGACGGAGATCAACCTGCCATTCATCACTGCCGACCAATCGGGGCCGAAGCATCTGGTGATGAAGCTGACGCGCGCAAAGTTTGAGCAGTTGATTGATCCCATTTTGCAGCGGCTCAAAACACCTGTCGAGCAGGCGATTAAAGACGCAGGCATTGGCGCGAATAAAGTAGATGAGGTTGTGCTGGTCGGAGGCTCAACGCGCATTCCGAAAGTTCAGGAGATCGTCAAAGGCATTTTCGGCAAAGAGCCTAATAAGAGTGTGAACCCTGACGAGGTAGTCGCCGTTGGTGCGGCTGTTCAGGCGGGCGTGCTTTCGGGCGAGAAGACTGACATCCTGCTTTTAGATGTCACACCGTTAAGCCTCGGCATCGAAACCCTCGGCGGCGTGTTCACCAAGCTGATCGAGCGCAACACGACGATTCCGACCCGAAAATCTGAGGTCTTCTCTACGGCTTCCGACAATCAAACATCTGTGGAAGTTCACGTCCTTCAGGGTGAGCGTCCGATGGCTGGCGACAACCGCACGCTCGGTAAGTTTCACCTGATTGGAATACCGCCAGCGCCGCGCGGGATGCCGCAAGTCGAAGTCACCTTCGACATTGACGCCAACGGTATCGTCAATGTCTCGGCTAAGGACATGGGCACGGGGCGCGAGCAGAAGATCACGATCACGTCCTCTTCGGGTCTCTCGAAGGATGAGATTGACAAGATGATGCGCGATGCCGAATCGCACTCGGCTGACGACCAGCGCAAGCGCGAAGAGATAGAGGCGCGCAATCGTCTGGATTCTCTGACCTACCAGGTCGAGAAAACGTTCACCGAGAACAAAGAGAAGCTCGATGCCTCGGCTGCGACGGAAGTTGAAACGGCTCTGGCGGACGCGAAGAAGGCGACCGAAGAGGGCAGCGCAGAGCGTATGAACGAAGCGTTCAATAATCTGCAAACCGCTTCGCACAAGATCGCCGAAGCGCTCTACCAGCAGACCGGCTCAACCGGAGCAACGGGCAGCGGCGAGGGCGAGCAAGCTTCAGCCGCGGGCGCGTCCTCCGGTCAGGCATCGCAGGGCACAACAGGCGGCGACGACAACGTGATTGACGCAGAATACGTTGACGCAGACGAAAACAAATAAAGCAGTGACGAGTGACAAGTGACGAGTGACGAGCTAAGACAGGCTTTTTAACTTGTCACTTGTCACTCGTCACTTGTCACTGCTTTCAAATGGCAAAACAAGATTACTACCAGACACTAGGCATCAAGCGTGACGCGAAGCCGGATGAGATTAAGAAGGCTTACCGTCGGCTCGCGCGCAAGTATCACCCGGACGTGAATCCGGGCGACAAGTCTGCCGAAGAACGCTTCAAGCTCATCACTGAGGCGCACGACGTGCTCTCCGATGAGAAGAAGCGAAAAGTCTATGATCGCTTCGGCCAGTATTCAGACAATCTGGCTGAGGCGGCGGCTCGTGGCGCAACTCCGGGCACGGGAGGCGCTGGACGCGCAACTCCGGGCTTTGACTTCGATGGTTTCGATTGGAGTTCTTCGACAACATCCGGCACGAGCGGTGGCGGCTCAAGCTTTCGAGACATCTTCGCAGACCTCTTCGGCGGCTCTTCGGCGTCCAAGCAGCAGCCGGAGCCGCCGCGTCCTCAGCCGAAGCGTGGCGCGGATATAGAGATGCCGCTTGCGCTCTCCTTTGAGGAAGCCATCACGGGGCTAATGACCAACATCGTGGTCAATCGCTCGGAGCAGTGTACGCGCTGCAACGGAGCGGGCGATACGGGTGGGGCATTGATTACCTGTCCAACGTGCAAAGGCTCCGGGCAGGTGCAACGCGCCGGGGGCCGACTTAAATTCTCGCAGGAGTGTCCCGATTGCGGTGGCGCAGGCAAGCGTCGTCCGCCTTGCTCGCTTTGCAAAGGCAGCGGCGTTCTGCCAAAGACAGAGACCGTCAAGATACGCATTCCGGCAGGCGTTGATACAGGCTCGCGCGTGCGCATCGCAGGCAAAGGCGAAGGCGGGCGAATGGGCGCGCCTCCCGGCGATCTCTTTATCATCACGAACGTTGGCCGCCACAAATATTTCACGCGCAAGGGCGACAACATCTACGTGACCGTGCCCATCACCTTGCCGGAAGCTGCGCTCGGCGCGAACATAGAAGTTCCAACCGTTGAAGGTAAGACTCAATTGAAGATCAGGGCAGGCACACAGTCCGGGACAAAGATTCGCCTGCGTGAACGCGGCGTGCCATCTCTACGCAACCCCAGCTTGCGCGGCGACCAATTTGTCGAAGTGCAGATCACGCTGCCGAACGTAATTTCCGAAGAGACCAAGGAACTCTTGAAACGTTATGCGCAACTCAACTCCGAGAACCCGCGCGTGACAATGGGACTTGAATAACAGTGACGAGTGACAAGTGACGAGTGACAAGCAAGAAGGCTTTAACTCGTCACTTGTCACTCGTCACTCGTCACTGTTGTTTTATGAAACGTAAAGCTCGCACATATACGATCAGCGCGGTGGCGGATCAGTTTGGGATTCACCCGCAGACTTTGCGTCTCTACGAGCGTGAGGGACTCTTGAAGCCTTCGCGCTCGGAAGGCAACACGCGGCTTTACACTGACCCTGATCTTGAACGGCTCGAAGTTATCCTGAGCCTCACGCGCGATCTCGGCGTGAATCTCGCGGGCGTGGAAATCATTCTCAACATGCGCGAGAAGATGGACGCGATGCAGCACGAGTTTGAGCGTTTCTTCGCCTACCTGCAAACGCACGCCGAAGAGTTCGCTCACTTCGCAGATGCGCCGCCGCCGCCCGAAGCCGGCGCGCTCGTTCCTGCTCCGCTCGCCGCCGCGCTTCGCCTGCGCCGTCGCAACCTTTCGCGCAGGTAAAGCTCTACATCTATAGCCTTGTGCTCACTCCACACAGAATGCTAAAGTTCGCGCGCCGTCGAGTGTCGCAGTCGTTACATCAAAACCCAGAGATTGAAGTGATCGAGCCAGCGATGACTTCCCGGTCTCCCACTCATAGTTGTTAAGTTCCAGGTTAAATTTTCGGGCGGGTTGCGCTCGTCACCTTTCGGCTGCGCTAACTTTAAGAGCGTGCGCGGGTGGGGTAGTTTCGCATCGGACAAGGAGAGCGTTTCGGTTATGAATCGCAAGACCTCGCGCCTTTTTTTGTCGGGAGCGCGCCTCTCGATTTTGTTGCTGGCCTTAGTCGCTGCAACTGCGCTCCTCGAATCTACGGCACACGCCCAAGACCTCGACAACGTAACTATCAGCGGGCACGTCACGGATCAGAACGGCGCGATTGTTCCGGGCGCGAAGGTGACGGCTGTTCTGGTGAAGACCAATGTTGAGCGCAGCGTCGTGGGTGATGACGAGGGGCGCTACAGGATTATCGAGCTTGATCCCGGCGAGTATAAAGTGCGCGTTTCTTCCTCCGGCTTTGCGACGGAAGAGAAAACGAATCTCGTCACAATCGCCGGTCAGAATGTTCAATTAGACTTCACGCTTCGGCCTGCTGACGTGACAGCCGAACAGGTCGTTGTCAACGAAGCCGAGACGCCTCCGGTTGATACGACGCGCACGGTCGTCGGCGGCACAGTCACCACCGAAGAAGTCGAAGCTCTGCCCAATTCCACGCGCTCGCCGCTCGACCTGATCTTCACGCTCGGCGGTGTGACGGAAGAGCCGCTCTCGACGCGCGACCTGGCTGAAGATCGAAACTCCAACCCGAACACAACGCCTGAAGAAGCCGGAACGTTTGCTCTTTCAGGCGGCCCTGCTTACTCAAACAACATCACGATTGACGGTCTCGATAACAACGACGACCGTGCGGCGCGCGAGCGTTTCCAGCCTTCGATTGAAGCGGTTGAAGAAGTTCAGGTCATCACCAACCAGTTTTCGGCGGAGTACGGCAGGGCAAGCGGCGGGCGCATCAACATTCGCACGCGCGGCGGCTCAAACAAGTATCGCGGGCGCATCTTCGACTTCTATCGAAACGACATCTTCAATGCGAACACGTCTAACAATAAAGCCAGGGGGCTGTCGCGTCTGCCGCTTGAAGAACACGATCCGGGCTTCACCTTAAGCGGCCCCGTCAGGCTGCCCTTTTATGACGGACGCAAACGCACCTTCTTCTTTAGCTCTTACGAATACGACACGATTCTCGATTCCGTGACCGTAGACACGCTCGTCCCCGTCCAGCAGAATTCGTCCTTTCCTATTCCTGCGCCCACCACGCTTAACGGGCGGCGGCTTGAGGATACTTCAACAGGAGTTCTCGCGGCAGAGATTGCTCCGTTTATAGAAGGACTCAGCACGCCTTCCAAGAATCACACCTTCACGACGCGCATAGATCACAAGTTCTCAGACCTTCACAACGGCTCGCTGCTTTACCAGTTGGGCCGTCAAAATAACCTGCGGCAGTTTGGCGGCGGCAACCGTCTGGCCGAAGCCCTGCTCGGCAAAACGCGCAACACGGATGCCATCTCTTACTCCGACAATCTCGTTTTCTCATCAAAGGTCGTCAATCAAGCACGCATCCAGTTTTCGCGCCTGACGCCCGCCATTGGAGCGAGCGGAGGGAATAAGCCTGTCGTCCTGATTACCTTGAACGACCCGCTTCCTTCCGGCGACCCCGAACAACGCTCCGGCACGCTCGTCGCCGGTACGTCAACTTCAGGCGCAACCGACCGCAGCGAGTCGCGCGTCCAGGCGCAGGACTCGCTCTCCTGGATCGCAGGCCCACACTCTCTGAAGTTCGGCAGCGACGCGCAATACATTCGCTCAACCTTCATAGACCTCTCGGATGCCTCCGGCACTTTCACCTTCTCCAGCGCAGGTGATTTTCTAGCGAATGCGCCGAGCCGCTTCCGCCAGAACTTCCAGACCGAATCAACGCAGCGCAACACCTACTTCGGCATCTTCGCGCAGGACGAGTGGCGACTGAAAGCGAATCTGACGATGAGCTTCGGCCTGCGCTACGAGAATGAGTCAATCATCCGCGACCGTAACAATTTCGGGCCGCGCTTTGCCCTCGCCTACGATCCTTTCAAGACGGGCAAGACTGTGATTCGTCTCGGCGCAGGCATCTTCTACAATCGGGCGCTTCTCAGAACGATTGACGATTTCACGCTCGGCCAGCAGCAGCTTCTGTTCGACACGAACGCTCTCGTTGATCCCGTGACGCGCCAAACCTTGACCACAGCGCAACGCCGCGCCTTCATCGCAGCCAACCTGCACTTTCCAGATGTGCTCACGCCCGACTCGACGCTCATCAAGCAGTTTGGCGCGCTCAACACAAACTTCTCGCGGCGGCTTGATCCCACTTTACGAATTCCCGAAAGCTATCAGGTCAACGTCGGCCTTGAACGCCAGGTGAGCCGCTCCTTCGTCTTTGAAGCGAACTACACCTACAATCGCGGGATTCATCTCTGGCGGGAGTTCAATGCCAACGCGCCCCGTTTGCCCGCGAGCTTCAAGAGTTTTTCCGACTATCTACTCTCGCGCGACTTCCCGAACTTTCATCCCTGCCCCGGATGCCCGCGTCCGCTCTACGATGTTTCCACTGCGGGCGAGCTTGTGCGCTTCGCTCTTTCGTCAACTGATCCGACGAACGCCAACTCCATCGGTCGCATCGTCGAGCTGGGCGTGCCCGTCTCAGTCTTTAATCTCAACAGCATCACCTCAACCACGACGCTGGGTGTCGCGCTCGATGCTTTGAACGCTCTCAGGCCCGACCCCACGCAGACGGACATACAGCAGCTCGCTTCCATCGGCAACAGTTTCTATCACGGCCTGACGCTTGAGCTTCGTCGCCGCTTTCGTCGCAGCAAGACAGGTTTCAGCTACTCTTTCCGCGCCGCTTACACGCTCTCGCGCCTGATTGACGACGGCATCGTCAACACTTCTGACGCGCTCGTGGCCGGAGACTTTCGCGCCGAACGCTCGCGCAGCCTGCTCGACCGCCGGCATCGCTTCGTCTTCTCCGGCACAGTTGATACACCGTCGTGGCTCGGACAATTGCGTATCTCGCCCATCGTGCGGCTCGCATCGGGCGCACCTTTCAATATCTCCATCGGCGGCGTTGATCGCAACCTTGACGACGTAGCCAACGACCGCCCCATCTTCACGGGCGACATCTCTTTGCTCAGATTCAGACAACCGGGTGAGCCGCTCAATCCCGCGCTGCTCGCCGCCTTCGCTCTGCCGACCATCGGCCAGACGGGAAACCTGCCGCGCAACGCGGGTCTCGGCCCAGGCGTTTTCTTCTTCGACCTCAACGTCACGCGCGAGTTTCGTCCGACGGAACGCCTGCGCGTTCGCCCCGTCGTCGAGATTGACAACGTGCTTAACAAAACGGTCTTCAGCTTCGGCACTGAGTTTATCAATTTCAACGGACTCAGCCCGACAGCCACGCCCGAACAACGGCAGGCTTTCATAGACTCCTTTCTCGTCCCGACGCGCACCCTTCGCCCGCGACAGATTCGTATCGGAATTCGTTTCGATTTCTAAGCCGGACAGTTTGGGAGTCAGCTAACGCGACAAAGAGTAAGGCCGCTCACAAATTGAGAGCGGCCTTTTAGTCTTACTTGTCGTTTGTGGAATGAGAGCTTGCGGGGAACTTTGTCGCAGCCTGTCCGTTGGTTTCCTCTTTTGATTTCTCAGGGCGCGCTTTTTTGTTTGCCTGCAACGCTTGTTGGCAGCGTGCGCGGGAACGATGTATGCGCCGCTTCATCCATGAAGTCATAACTACACCTCAAACTCCTTATCGGGGTACGTATCTAAAAATGCTTCGATCACGCGCGGGTCAAACTGTTTGCCTTCGCACTTGCGAAGCTCTGCCGCCGCCACCTCGTGGCCGAGCGCCTTGCGATACGAACGATCAGAGACCATCGCATCATACGTGTCGGCAACTTGGACGATGCGCGCCATCAAAGGGATGTCTTCGCCTCCGAGCCTGTGCGGGTAGCCACATCCATCCCAGCGCTCGTGATGGTGCTGCGTGCGGATACGCAGCTCCGCCGGGAGATTAAAATATGAAGCCAGGAGCGCGCCGAAACTTGGATGCTTGTGCAGGATGAAAAGCTCGGTCGGCGTCGGTTTGCGCGGACGATTCAAGACGGCTTCGGGCACTAGAATCTTGCCGACATCATGCAGCACGGCTGTGTGGCAAAGTTGCTTCAAGCGCGCATTGTCGAAACCGAAGGCGCGCCCGATTGCGCGCGAGACTCTGCAAACACGGACGCTGTGATAATAGGTATCAGGGCGCGTTTGCTTGAGGCGTTTAATCAAGGCTTGCGTTCCGTTGGCTCTTTGTAGACGACCGATTGATTTCAGTCGCTGCAAAAGGTTCGTTAGATAGTTTGCCCAACTACAGTTCACCAGCCTGATGGTCGCGGCGTTGTCACCCTCCAACGTAATCTCATTGAACATGCTTCTTTGACCCTCCAAAGTGAGTCGAACAAACCTGAGAACGTAGGGGAAATTCGTGACCGGGGAGAACTTCACGCGGGTGAAATTAAAAGAACCTCTGTGACTTCTCGCCTGCTCTTTGTGCATCTGGCGTGCCATGTTTCATTCGCAAAACAGAGATTCAACTATGTGCGGTAGCGAACACTGAATGAATGAGGCGGATATTTACGACTGAGCGGCTAAGAACAACTAAATTTTAGCTTGCGCCTAATCTGTTGAGAGCTTGCATGAGGTCTCATCCGGCGGCCCTGTTCATCTGGTTGCGCTGAAGAAACAAGCGCATTGGTCAGCCTCTTTTCCAGCCATACGATATGGTGCTTCCGGCGACGTGAAAGGAAGCAAAGCGCATGAGCAAACACTCCTTTGTGATAAACTTGCGCTGCCAGCCAGGAGGAATATCTACGAGGTCTCAAAGCACCGGAACGAGATAGAATGAGCGACGCGCTAACAGGCAAGAATCAGGATGGAGATGTCGAATCGGCGCTGCTTGATGCCGAATTGTTCATCAAGTATCAGGCACCGGAGCGCGCAATCCGCAGGCTCCGCACCGCGCTTGAGCGCAGCCCGCGCTCCATCCAACTGCGCGAGCGATTGCGCGAAATCGCACAGGCCACGCGTCCAGAAGAAGCCGCGCGCCAGTGTCTCGCGCTCGCCAGCCTTTATATCGAGCGAGAGGAACTGCAAACGGCGCACGACCGTCTTCTCGAAGCCAAGAATCTTGATCCGCGCATCTCGATTGCTCCCGGCTTGGACGCTATCCGGCGCGTCCGCCGCCCGGACCTTCAACAAAGCGCGCCAGCGGCTGAACACCACCCAATCGGCAGACCCAGATACACGCTTGCCGGAGACCTTGCCTCTGTCAGCATCTTCGACGCCGTGCAGGTGATAGAAAACTCGCGTCTGACGGGGACGCTCGCCATCACTGGTGACGCGCGCTCAGGCCGGGTGTTCTTTAACGAAGGCCGCATCGTCGGCGCAGAGACAGGTGAGACGACAGGCGTTGATGCCTTTCGCAAGGTGGTTGAAGTAACGAGCGGGACATTCGATTTTGAAAAGTCGGTTAGGGAATTTCCAGTTGCCATCAACGCCGCCAGCAACACAAACCTCATCCTCGACAGCCTACGCCAACTCGATGAAGAGAAGATGTGAATGGCAGAATCTCTTGTCTGTCAATGCGCAGCATTCGTATGCCTTGCTACGGTGTCTTATGGCGATGATGTTCACGAGTCTGTCTGCATCATCTATTTCGTAGATCACCCGATAATCACCGACACGGACACGCCAGCGGTTCTGAGCGCCTACAAGTTTACGGCAGCCTGAAGGTCGTGGATTGTTGGCTAGAGAGTGAAGAGCCTATAGGACACGTTGCGTTAGCGTTCGATCTAGCGTCTTGATCTCTTTCTGCGCCGGACGGACGATGGTAACCGTGTATGCGGCACTACTCACTCAGCAGCCCTTCCTTGCGGAGTTCCACTTCAAACTCATCAAGCGTCATGACTGGTTCTTCAGCACGTTCACTGGCGAGCATGTTGTCATAAATATCTTCCCAGAGTTCGCCCCACTCTTGAAGGTCTAACACGACAGCAACCTTGTGCCCTTCGGCGTCGCTGACGAATTGGACACCTTTCATTGTTTGCATCTTGCGCCTCCCTCTCTATCAAGGTTGTTAGCCAGCCCGACGGATATTTTGCACGTTAATCTATCAACACTCTTGCGCTGAGGGCTTCGGCGCGTTCGAGCGCGGAGAGCAGGCGGAGAAACTGCGCGTAGTTTTTGCTGCGCGCGTGGAGGCGTGCGCGCTCCGGTTCGGAGAGATCGTTGCGCAGCATGTGGTCAAGGAAGTCGTAGTAGTCGGCTGTCGCCGCCTGGGGAAACTCGCGCGTGTAGGTGGTCTGCTCGGTATCGCCGGAGCGAAAGCCTGCGAGCAGGTCGAAGAGATTATCTGTCGTCAGGTGCGCCGCCTCGCGTGTCAGGCTGATCGGCAGGCGAAGCTCGAAGAAGCGCAAACCCTGCGCTGTGGTGATGCGCCGCAACTCCTTCGTGCCCTCGCCATCAAAAGGCGACTCCGCATCAACGAGGATACGCAGCAGGCGCGGCTGGTCTTCCTTGTCCAGGGTGTCGAGCGTGAGTTGCACGCGGTCGGCCATGAATTTCTCAAACTGCGCTTCAACCGGATATGTCACCCGTCCCAGACAACCGACCAACTCGCCTTCGCCCGCAGTCTCGTGCGGCAGGCACGCCGGACAATTCGCGCAGATAGTTGTCTCTTCCTGCGTCCGCTCAAGCTCGCCACGCGCATTTTCGACAAAGCGCACCTTGTCTTCCGTCGGCGCGTGTCCTTCGCCCGTCGTCAGCCGCGTGTGAATGTTGCTCAAGCGTCCCCACGCGCGCAGATGCTCCTCGGAATAACGCGCGCGCAAGCTACATTGATACTCAACTGCAAATTCTAAAGACAAAATCTTGACCCCTTACTTCTCAGAACGAATGTGTCACTTCAATCACTATCACACGTTTGCGGACAGGAGCAAGCGCGCTTGTTCACTATACTGTACAGGCAGGTTTGACCACATCATCGGGCGATGAAAGAATGTCAGAGAGAGATACTTGCAGAAGGAGCGATCAAGTGGCAATCCCACATTATCCCCCCGGCCCGAAAGGTCAACTGATCGGCGGCAATTTCAGACCGTTTCGCCGCGATGCCCTCTCCTACTTGCAGCAGGCTACGCGTGAGCACGGCGACATAGTTCATTTCAGATTCGGCCCGCAGCACGTTTACTTCCTCAACCATCCTGACCACATCAAGGATGTTTTGGTCACTCATCACCAGAGTTTTGTGAAAGGCCGCGCGCTCCAACGCTCCAAGCGGCTTCTCGGCGAAGGTCTCCTGACCAGCGAGGGCGACTTTCATCGTCGCCAGCGTCGTCTGGCCCAGCCAGCCTTTCATCGTGGGCGCATCGCTTCCTACGCAACCGTGATGACAGAGATGGCCGCGCGCACGGCTTCGCGCTGGCGCGACGGCGAAACTCTGGATATCTCGCAAGAGATGATGCGCCTGACACTCGCCATCGTCGCTAAGACACTGTTCGACGCGGACGTTGAAGCGGAGGCAGACGAGATCGGCGCGGCGCTCACCGCCGTGATGGAGTTGTTCGACATGCTCCTGATGCCCTTCTCCGAGTTACTGGAAAAGTTGCCCCTGCCGCATGTCCGCCGTTTTAGGCGTGCAAAAGAGCGCCTTGACACCACCATCTACCGCATCATCGAAGAGAGGCGTCAAAGCAAAGAGGATCGCGGCGACTTGCTTTCAATGCTTCTGAGCGCGCGAGACGAAGAGGGCGACGGCGGAGGGATGAGCGACCTGCAAGTGCGCGATGAGGTGATGACTCTTTTTCTCGCCGGACACGAAACCACATCCAATGCGCTGACCTGGACATGGTATCTGCTCTCTGAGCACACGGAAGTTGAAGCCAAGCTGCACGCGGAACTCGACGCGGTGCTTGAGGGACGGTCGCCCACGTTTGAGGATGTGGCGCGCTTGCGCTACACGGAGATGGTGCTGGCCGAGTCCATGCGCCTTTATCCGCCCGCGTGGGCGATTGGCCGTCTCGCCCTCAAAGACTATGAGGTCGGCGGTTATACCATCCCTGCAAAGTCGCTCGTGCTTTTGAGCCAGTATGTGACGCAACGCGATGAGCGTTTCTTTCCTGAGCCAGCGCGCTTTGACCCCGAACGCTGGACGCCGGAAGCGAAAGAGTCGAGGCCGCAGTTCTCTTACTTTCCTTTCGGCGGCGGCCCACGTCGCTGCATCGGCGAAGGCTTCGCATGGATGGAAGGCATCCTGCTCATAGCCGCGCTCGCACAGCACTGGCGCATGCGCCTCGTCCCCAATCATCGAGTAGAGACCAATGCCGTCATCACGCTGCGCCCGAAATACGGAATGCGAATGACTGTGGAAAAGAAGTGATAAGTGACGAGTGATAGGTGATGAGATAAAAGGCTGTTCTTATTCGATGCGCGAATTTCTCTGTCCCGGAGGGACAGTTGAGAATAGCCCAGCAATTTATTGCTGGGAGAGAGAGCGGATAATTTTATCGAGTCCCGTCGGGACGATTGAATCTCAGTCGTCCCGACGGGACTCGAATCTAATTTCACGCTTGATTCCCAGCAATAAATTGCTGGGCTACTTTCAATCGCTCCTGACGGAGCGAAAAACTCGCCCGTTCTTTCTTATCACCCATCACTTATCACTTATCACTTTTTTCTGCTACTCTTGCTCTCTTTCGTAAGCGAGCCGTTCAGCCAGGAGAATCTCTGGCGGCTCAGAATCAAGAGGCTCAAAGAATGGCTATCAGTCAAGATTTGTTGGAGATACTTGCGTGCCCGGCGTGCAAGTCGAAAGTCGAGTTAAGCGGGGATGGCAGCGGGTTAAAATGCATGGAGTGCAAGCGCGTCTATCCGATTCGAGACGACATTCCGGTGATGCTGATTGACGAAGCAGTGGTTGAGAATGAAGAGCCTGCTGGAAAAGCCTGAGCCGGCTGCCGCCAGATGGTATGCCCTGGCAGGCAAGCAGCCGCCGGATGAGAGCGAGGAGCCGCAGCCGCTTGGCCCCCCACGCTGGGACTGGCAAGAGGTGCGACGTGTGCTCGTCGTGCGGCTGCGCTCGATTGGCGACACTGTGTTGGCGACCCCATCGCTCTATGCCCTGTGCCGCTTTCTTCCCCAAGCGCAAATAGACATCCTGCTTGAAAGCTGGGTTGCGCCCGTACTTGAAGGCTTGCCCGTCGTGGACAATATCATTACGGTCGAGCGTGGAAGCGCTGCCTCGCGCGCACGTGTGGCGCGTCGCCTTCGTGCCGAGCATTACGATGTTGCCTACAATCTTCATGGCGGAACGACCGCTACTCTGCTCTTGAGAGCATCCGGGGCAAGGCATCGCGTCGGCTACAGCAGCTACCAGTACAGCCGCCTGTACAACCACGCCGCGCCTCCGCCGACTGAGCTTTGGAGGCAAGAGAAAACTCATTCCGTCGAACAGCAACTAGCCCTTCTCGGATGGACGGGAGTGCCCGTGAGCGACCGCCCCATTACTCGCCTCGCCGTAACTGATAAAGCATCGGCAAGCGTTTATTTGAGACTTCGCGCGGCTGGGGTGGAAGACCCGAAGCCGCTCGCGCTCATTCACCCTGCCGCCGCTTTCGACACAAAGCAGTGGGCGACTTCCAATTTCGCGCGCGTCACAGAAGACCTGTCGGCGCGCGGCTTCAACTGCGTGGCTATCAGTGCGCCGTCTGAGAAGCATATCATCACAGAGCTGGTTGAAAACTCTTCCGCTCATATCACTACTTTCACAGACCTTTCGTTGCCGGAAGTCACTGCGCTGGCGGCGTGCTCGCATCTTTTTGTCGGCAACGACAGCGGCATCGCGCACATAGCTTCCGCAGTGCAGACGCCCTCGGTCGTCATCTTCGGCTCATCCAACGTCGCGCACTGGCGTCCCTGGACTATCGCGCCCGCAGAGGTTGTCCGCGAAGAGTTGCCCTGCCAACCCTGCCCCGGCTACGTTTGCGCCGAGTTCGACGCGCCCGAATGTATCCGCCGCGTAACGGTCGAGCATGTGACGAAAGCGATTGAAAGAGTAATCAGTGGTTAGTAGTCAGTAGTCAGTGGTCAGTTAAAAACTGAACCTACTGACCACTGACCACCGACCACCGACCGCTGATTTATGAATCAAATTACGCAACAGCGTGCTGACGAACTGCTGCGCCGCGCGAGCGAGCGTTTCATTGTCGTCTATGGCGATGTGATGCTCGATGAGTTTGTCTGGGGCGATGTGACGCGCATCAGCCCTGAAGCGCCTGTGCCTGTGGTGGACATCAGGCGCGAGTCCGTACACTTGGGCGGTGCGGCGAATGTGCTGGCGAATGCGGTTGCGCTCGGCGCGCGTGCGAGTGTTGTCGGTGTTGTCGGAAATGATCGAGCGGGTGAGCAGCTACGCGCGAAGTTGAAAGAGACTGGTTTGCCGGATGCTGTTGACACGTTGATTGTTGACGAGAGCCGCCCGACGACCCTCAAGACGCGCATCATCGCGCATAGCCAAACGGTCGTGCGCGCTGACCGCGAGCGGCGCACGCCTGTTGATGTTGAGACGGAAGCGCGCATCATAGAGGTCTTGAAGGAAGCGATTAAGGAGACGGATGCTTTCGTCGTTTCCGATTATGATAAGGGCGCTGTGACGCCGCGCATCCTCTCGGAAATTCTGCCGCTGGTTTACAAGCGCAAAGTTCCTGTGCTCATTGATCCGAAGATTCGCAACTTCGATGCCTACCGCCCGGCAACGCTCGTCACACCGAATCACCACGAGGCTCTGCGACTGACGAACACGGAAGATCACAGTGACGAAGCCTTGAAGCGCGCTGCGCACTTGATTCGTGAGCGACTAGGCTGCGAGTCGGTTTTGATTACGCGCGGCGAACGTGGCATGATGCTCCTGGAAAGTTACCACGAGCCTGTTTACGTCGAAACCGTCGCTCGTGAGATTTACGATGTGACGGGCGCGGGCGACACTGTCATTGCGACGCTCGCAGCGGCACTTGCTGCCGGAGCGTCAATGCTCGAAGCAGCCATCCTCGCAAATCATGCTGCCGGAATCGTCGTTGCCAAAGTGGGCACGGCGACAGCCAGCGCGGAAGAACTTATCAACTCGATCCAGCGGGAAATCTGAGCGCCAGCTTGCTAATCTTTTTTGAGGTTTTACGATGAAGCGTTGCCCCCAACTTATATCTTCGTTCGCGTTCACGCTCGCAGCAATCTTCCTCCTCTCTTCCTGTAGTAGTAAACCTGCGCGAGATGTTTTAAGAATCGGCATCGCGCGCAGCGTGACGCACATCGCCGTCGGGCAAAAATCGCGCTTGACGGCTTACCAGGATTACCGCGAGAAATCAGACGTTGATAGCGCGAGCGCGGCGTCAGTGCGCGATTTCCTGCGCGCGCCCGTCGGAGCGAAGTGGAGCGTGTCGGACACTTCCGTTGCTTCCATCGGCGAAGACGGAACGATTACCGCGCTCAAGCCAGGGAAAGTGACGTTGAAAAGCTCCTGGGAGGGGCGCGAGGCAGAGGCGACGATTGAAGTCGTTGGAGCTTTACCCAATGGGCCGCTGCCGAAAGTTTCAGCCGCCGGAGCCAGGTGCGCGCCGCAGGGAGTTGATTTGAGTCTCACTGAGGATCGCGCTCTGCGTTTCAACTTGAGCTTCGACGGCGACTGCACAGACGTATCCCTGGAAGCGAGCGCGCCCGACAAGTCTTTGCCCTGGAAGTTTAATTTTCAAGGGGGGCTGCTTGAACTAATAAACGCGCAAGGCCCTGTGGTGAGTGGCAAGGTGCATCTGAACGTCGGCGGCGAGATCAACTTCACTGTCTGGGCTGACGGCGCGGGAGCTTTTCCTCTGTCGCTCCAGAACCAGACCGTGTTGCTCGTTGGCGATTCGATGGCTGAAGGCGTCGGCCCCTGGTTGAAGAAGAAAGTCGAAACGGCGGGCGGGCGATTCATTGACGGGCACGAGCGCAGCTCAACGATTGTCTGGTGGCAGGGTTCAGGAAAACTGCGCGAGTTGCTGGCGCAACATCACCCGGACATAGTCTTCGTCGCGCTCGGCTCAAACGAAATCTTCCTCAAACAACCTGAGCTGCGCGCTCCCTTAATCAAGCAGATGGTCGAGGAAATCGGCGCGCACCCATCTTTCTGGATCGGCCCGCCAAGCTGGAAACCTGATAGCGGCCTCGTGCATGTGATCGAAGAGAACTTCCAGCCGGGACACTTCTACAACTCAAACGATCTCAAAGTGCCGCGCGCAGCGGACGGCAAGCACCCGACCGCGCAAGGATATGGGACCTGGACCGATCTGGTCTGGAACTGGTACGCGCACGCTGTTTGAAGTCTTGAAGAAACCGCAGATGAACACAGATGGACGCGGATCGAATTAAAACTTTATCCGCGTCCATCTGTGTTCATTTGCGGTTCTTTCTCTCGGCCATCTTCACATTCCCCGTCGTCCGCCACCTCTGAAAAGATAGTTTGGCGCGCGTGCTGCGACGTGTAGCGCGGGGCCGCTCGATTGATTGACGGTGGTGAAGATAAAGCGCGGCTGTCTAGTGGAAATCAATCCCCAGAAGAAAGAGCTTTGACCGTTTCCGGGGCTACCGCCGCCGCAGACCGGAGAGCTAAAGTTGAAAGTGATTAGGCCGCCGACCTGATTCGCTGAGGCTATGCCAACGCTGCCGATTCCGCCGCCCGTGATAACGAAGACTTGATCGCCCGTTGTATGGTCGCCGTTGAAATCAAGCGTGCTCACAACCGGGCCGAAGCTGAGCGTGATGGAATTGACGCAACTGATGTGTGTGATGCCGACGGCGTTTCGCAAGTCAACGCGATAGAGGTAGGCGTAAAGCCCGGCGGCAGGAGAGCCGGGCATTCCGCGATAGGTGCGCGATTGAAGAAAGCCTGGGCCGGATGCGCCCGACAGATTAATCGGCGCAGTGGTATCGTTGACGACCACCGTGCATGAAGGATCAAAGACGCAGTTGATGGGCGGCGCGCTGACGTTGACAATAGAGAGCGGGACTCCCTGCGCGGTTGCAGCAAAGAAGGTGAAGAGAAGAAAGAGCGTTAATTTTTTCATCGAACTCTCCTTTCGGGGCGCATTGAGGACTTCGTTTGTTGTGGCGCACGAAAAATATGCTCTTGAGTTGTTTGTGTCAAGATAAAGCAAGCACGCTCCTTCCGGCTGGCGTTGAAAGATGCTTCTAAGCGATACTCTCATCTCTCCTTAATCTGGAAAGTTTGCCCAACTAATATGCTGATTAAAAAGAATCGAACATCTCCTTTCATCACCCTCCTGCTGCTCGTCGCGCTCGGTTTCAGCGCCTTCACGCAGGCTGGCGCACAAGACCCGCGCACGCAGCGTGAGCGTAGAGTCAATTCGCAACCCGTCGCCACTCCGACACCAAAGCCGAAGCAGACTCCGAAAACGACGCCAACACCAACGCCGACGCCTGAGCCTTCGAGCGGCAAGCTCAGGACACCTGCGCCGAAGACGGTTGAAGAGTTGCGCGCGCGCATTTCTGAGGTGCTGCTAAGTCCAGAACTCGCTTCAGCGCAGATGGCCGTCAAGGTCGCCTCGCTCGACACAGGGCGCACGCTCTTTGAAGAAAATGCTGCAAAGCTCCTGCACCCTGCTTCCAACATGAAGATTTACACGGTCTCTGCCGCGCTCGACCGTCTCTCGCCTGACTTTCGTTTCAAGACCTCCGTCTATGCGCTCGCGCCGCCGGACGCCGCAGGCACTGTGCGCGGCGACCTCATCATCTACGGTCGCGGCGATCCATCATTTGCGGCGAGCTTCAATAACGGCGACTACTACAAAGCGATTGACGATTTCGCGGCGCGCATAGTGGCGGCGGGCGTCAAGCGCGTCGAAGGCAACATCGTCGGCGACGAGAGTTATTTCACAGGCTCGCGCTTAGGCTACGGCTGGGAGTGGGACGACCTACAGTGGTACTACGGCGCGGAAATTTCCGCCCTAACCGTCAACGACAACTCGCTAGACCTCTTCGTCAAGCCGGGCCAGGACATCGGCTCGCAGGCCATCGTCACGACCGGGCCTGTGACGCCGCTCGTCACGATTATCAATCATGTCATCACGGGCGCGCGCGGGACAAGGCGTAATGTCACGGTCGTTAGACCATTGGGGACGAACACCCTCGAAGTTAGCGGGAGCGTGCCGCTCGGCCTTGATGCTGCCGATAAGGGCAACGTCGGAAGCGTCGCCATCACTAATCCGGCGCACCTGTTCGTTGACATGCTGCGCTCATCCTTGGCATCTAAGGGTGTGACCATCGCGGGGCAATCGCTGGTGATTGACGCGCATGGGCGCAACTCACAGCCTCTGCAAACAAACTCGCTCGTCGAAATTGCCAGCGTGCAATCGCCGCCCTTGAGCGTCATCGCCGCGCAGACCTTGAAGCCGAGCCAGAATCTTTACACGGAGCTAATCCTACGCGCTCTCGGCAATTTCGCAGCCCCGAACACAACTATCTCCAGTGCCGAGCGAACGACTGCCGACGACGGCATAGATGCCGTCAAGACTTTCCTGCGTAGCGCAGGCATCGAGCCGCGCTCACAGGTTGTCCAGGCCGACGGCTCAGGACTCTCGCGCCACGACTACATCACCGCCAACGCTACGCTTCAACTCCTGACCTACATGAGCACGCACCGCTACGCTAATGTCTTTCGTGACGCGCTCCCAATAGCGGGCGTGGACGGCACGCTCAAGACGCGCATGCGCGGAACTCCTGCGGCGGGAAACCTTCGCGCCAAGACCGGAACCATCAACGGCGTCGCCTCGCTCTCCGGCTACGTCACGACCGCCGCAGGCGAGCGTCTGGTCTTCTCCATCATCCTTAACAACTATCCTGAAGAATCAAGCTCACGCCGGAGCTTCATAGATACGATTGCGGTGCTGCTTGCATCCTTCACCGGGCGATCATAAAAGACCCGCTCCGGCTTTGTTTATTGATGAATGATGTGGCACAATCTCTCGCCCGCGAGGAAGTGTGACCAACCGCAGTGGTTGACCATCCGACAGGGAATTCCCAGCAAACGATTCGGCTCTCGATGCAGTTCATCAAATTTCACGGCTTCGGCAACGATTACCTGGTCTTTGAAGCTGGAAAGCTTGCCAGCGTCGAATCATTGAACGACTTTGCGCGGAGCATCTCAGATCGTCATTACGGCGCGGGCGCGGACGGCATCACGGTTGTTCGTCCGTCTGAAGAAGAGGACGCGGATTTCGTCGTGCGAATCTTCAATGCGGATGGGAGCGAGGCAGGGCTTTCCGGCAACGGCACGCGCTGCACGGTCGCGTATCTTTATTATCGCGGACTCTGGTCGCGCGATGAGTTGCGATTGAAGACAAAATCAGGCGTTAAGCGTTATCGCCTGCGCGTGCGCGAAAGCGACGGGCACTACTGGTTTGAATCTGAGTTAGGTCAACCGGGATTCGATAGCGCATCCATTCCGATGTTGACCGAAAGCCCACGCGAGCGCGTGACGGATTACCCGCTCACGGTTGAAGGCGAGGCGTTGAGAGTCACCGCGCTTTCGATGGGAAACCCGAACTGCATTATCTTCGTTGACCACTTTGACAAACTAGACTGGCGGCGCATTGGGCGCTCACTCGAAAATCATGAGCAATTCCCTGACAGAACCAACGTCGTCTTCGTGCGCCCCGTTGATCGCGGCAACATCGAGATTCGACTCTGGGAGCGCGGCGTCGGCGAAACGTTCTCGTCCGGCACTTGCTCATGCGCGGCGGCGGTCGCAAGCGTTATTAACGAAAAGACCGACCGGCACGTCAACGTTCACACGCAGGGCGGGCTGATTGAAGTAGTATGGCGAGAGGACGGCGAGGTCGTGATGACAGGCCGCGCCGACATAGTTTACAGCGGAGAATGGTTAGGGAATTTTTGATTTTAGATTTTTGATTCGCGATTTGAAGAAGAGAGGAATCTAAAATCTGAAGTTTGAAATCTCAGATTTCATCCCTTTCCAATCAAAAATCTAAAATCGCAAATCAAAAATTTACAAGGTTGCCCCATGAAGAAAACTACTGAAGTTAAAAATAGAAATCGTTTCGGTCTTCAACCGTCAGGCGCGTTGCTGGCATGTCTTGTCGCGGCGTTGCTGCTCTTGAATGGTTGCGGCCAAAAGGCTGAGACCAAGAGCAGGGAGAGCGATTCAAGAGCGCCGGAGACGGTTCGCGTTCGCCCCGCAGTTTCGACGTGGCTTGGCAATCCGTCGCGCACGTTTTACGGGTCAGGCCCCTGGGCTACGGCTGGGCCAATGGAAGTCGTCTGGAAGTTTAAGACGAAATCTATCAGCGGTCGCCTGCACAAAGACCCGTGGGGCGGAACGAGTTGGCCCGGACAGCCTTCCGTCAATGGTGATCGCGTCTATTTCGGCTCGGCTGACGGCAACGTCTATTGCCTGAGTACGAAAGACGGCTCGCTCATCTGGAAGTTTCTAGGGCTGGATAGCATGAAAGCTACGCCGACGCTTGCGGGCGACCGGATAATCGCCAGCGGGTTGGATCACATCGTTTACTGCCTCAATGCGAAGGACGGCACGCTCATCTGGAAATACCAGACAGGTTTTGAAGTTGACGGCTCTGCCGCAGTCGTTGACGGGCGCGTCTATTTCGGCAGTGAAGATCACGCCTTCTACTGCCTCAACCTGGAAGATGGCTCGCTCGTTTACAAGAAGGAAAATCTAGGCTCGATGGAAGGCAGTTGCTCCATAACAGACGGGCGCATCTACGTCGGCACGGAGCAGGGCGACCTTTACTGCCTGAACATGGCCGATGGCTCAACGATTTGGAAAGCGCGCATCAACGCAGATTCGGATTCAACACCTGCTGTTGCCAACGGCCTGGTTTACACTGCGGCTGAAGATGGCAACGTCACGGCCTACAAACAGGAGACGGGCGAGCGCGCCTGGACGTTCAAAACGGGAGAAGGCATCTGGGCCAGCCCCATTGTTTTGAACGGAAGAGTTTATATAGGCTCAAGCGACCGTCATCTCTACTGCCTGACGGCGGACAAAGGAGAGGTCGTCTGGCGTTATCAAACGCGCGGCCCCGTGTGGGGCACATCGCCCGTGGTTGATGGGCGCGTCGTCTTCGGTGACAAGGCCGGATGGTTCTATATGCTCTCGGCGGAAGATGGGAAACTGATCTCAGACCTGCGAATCGGCGAAAATATCAACTCCACACCCGCAGTCTCCGAAGGCCGCATCTACATCGGCGCATTCAACGGCGACCTTCATAGCCTGAAGAATAGTGGGGAGTAAAAAGTTGGCAGTCGGCAGTAAGAGAGGACGGTGCGAAGCCTTGAGCTTTTTCTTTTAACTGCCAACTGCCTGCTTCTTTTATGATTTACCTTGTTGACAACACGATTGACGGGCAGGGCGCAAGCCCGCGTGAGATTAAGGCTGCGCTGGAACAGTTGCGACCAGAGACGCCCATCGTCGTCGAACACTTCAAGGATGTATCGCTCCCACGTGTCCATAAGCTCTCGCCTTCGCACATCATCCTGAGTGGGCAGAGCCATCCCTGGACAAACTACTCGCCGGAATCTCTTGCGGGCGTTTTTGAAGTTATCAGAGAGGCGGAGCAGCCCATCCTCGGCGTCTGCGGTGGTCATCAACAGATTGCCCTGGCTTACGGCTCGACTGTCTCTCTGATGAAGCGGCTTGCTCCGGGCGAAGGCTACGAGGGCGCTCTGCGCGAGCGCGGCTTCTTCGATGTCGAAGCGGAAGGCGAAGGAATCTTCAAGGGTCTCCCGCGCAAACTTTCGGTCTGGCATTCCCACTGCGACGAAGTAAAAGAGTTGCCGGAAAACTTCCAACTCACCGCCTCAAACGAGACCTGCCGGATTCAGGCCATGCAGCACACCTCGCGCCCCCTCTTCAGCGTGCAGTTTCACCCGGAACTTTTCGACGAGGAACACCCGCAGGGCAGGCAGATCGTGGAAAACTTCCTGAGCCTGTAAATTTCAATCCTCGAAAGCCACAGAGCGTAGGCCGAAAGGTCGCTCGTGTCCTCGGCTGGACACATCAGAGGTCGTGTGTTAGCCTCTCTCACGTTACGTTAAGTGAACAAGCGGACAGTTAATGTTCGCTTGTTTTTATTTTGTGCAGCTCTTTCAGCGCAACGCATCAAGGATGCAAGCCCCCAACTCCGGCTGACGTTTTTCTTAAAACTCCTAGAGCCGGAGGTCGAGTCATGGGAAAGAACGGACTCGCGCGCCGCGCCGTTGAAAGATTGACAATCAACTTCGGAATAGGAGAAACCGACTGATGAAATTGTTCCTTCGCGGAAGCGTCGGCCTCGTGGCCGCGCTCTTCGCAAGCCTATTGATCTTTTACGCACGACCGTTATCAGCAGAAGTAAATCCCTCGCCGGAACCTGCTACGCAACAACAACAAGAGAAGCAAGAACCCGCTCAAGCGGCACAACAGAAAAAGGAAGCAGAAGCTAAAACCACAACTGCTCCCGTAGAGACAGCCAGACTTTCGGGCGCTGTCACCGCAGCCGCACCATTTGAAGCGGAAATTAAGCCGACTGAAAACCTGTTGGCATCAGCGCCGCAACTCTACAATGCGACTTCCTACAGTCGCCCTGGACGCGGCGCAAGCGGAATGGGCGTGCGCTTCGGCACTATCGCCGCCGATCCGAAAGTCTTACCTTTCGGGACGCGCGTTCGCCTAGACGCGGGACAGTACAGCGGCGAGTATGTCGTGACGGATTCGGGCACGGCCATACGGGGGCGCAAGATTGACATCTGGCTCCCGACGTATCATGAAGCCTGCCGCTTCGGTCGCCGCAACGTCAAACTTACTGTTTTAAGTTACGGCGGAAAGCGCTCTCAGAAGCGCGCCCGGTAGTACAACTGAATAGTCCAAAGGCTGAAAGGCGAAAGTCAGGGAAGTTTACATCCCGGCTTTCGCCTTTTACTTTTATCTTTGGCTGCATGTTAAGATGCGCGACGAATCGAAATCATTTTGATCCTATTTTTCATGTTCGAGTTAAGCGCTTTTAAGTTGCTCGTGTGGGTTGCGTGGGTCGGCGTAGCGTCGTGGCTCTTCGTTGCGCTTCTGACCTTGCGCGGCCTGGCGCGACAGAAACCGCTCAAGGCTGCCGCTCCGGTTAAGGCATTGAGGCAAAGTGATGCAACGCTTGTCTCCATCCTCGTTCCGGCGCGCAATGAAGAAGGCCGTGTGCTGACCCAGTGTGTTCGTTCCATCCTCGCGCAGGACTACGAGCGATTTGAAGTCATCGCAGTAAACGACCGCTCGACGGACGCGACCGGAGCAATCCTGCACGCAATCAGTAAGGCTGATGAAAGGCTGCATGTGATTGACGGAGCGGAGACGCCTGCCGGGTGGCTCGGCAAGCCGTTCGCTTTGCAGCAGGCGCTTGAGAGAGCGCAGGGGGCGTGGATACTGGCAACGGATGCAGACATGATTTTTCATCAGGCCGCCCTGCGAACTTCTATCGAGCACGCGATTGCCGGAAACTACGATGCCTTGACCTTGATTCCGCGCGTCGAGTCGCTGACCTTCTGGGAGCGCGTGTTCGCGCCGACCTTCGGGTGGTTTATGGCGATAGGAATGCCGGTCGAGCGCGTTAATAATCCTGCGCGGCGAGAAGCGATAGGCGTCGGCGGCTTCTTTCTCATTCGCCGCGAAGCGCTACGGCGCGTTGGCGAATACAAGGCAGTGCGCGCGGAGGTGGCGGAAGATTTACGCATGGCCGAGTTGATGAAAGAGTCCGGCGCGCGTTTGCGTATTGAGTACGCGCCCGCGTTGACGAGCACGCGCATGTACGAGGGATTCGGTGAAATCTGGGAGGGCTTCACCAAGAATTTTTTCGCGGGGATGCGATTCAGTTTGCTTCAGACGTTTGCGAGCATCCTGCTCGTGCTGCTCTCCTTCATTGCGCCGTTCATCGTTGCCCTTATGAGCGCGATTGCCCTTGCGCGTGGCGCTGATGGCGCGTGGCTGAGTCTGTTTGTGCCTGCGCTCTGCATCTGGCTCATTCAGGTTCTAACCTTCGCCGCAGTCAATAAAACTTTTGATGTGCCCGCAGCTTACGCTCTGACTGTTCCGCTCGGCCAAGCGCTCTTCGTTGCTATTCTCATGAACTCGGCTGTGAGAATCGCCACGGGAAGCGGCGTGATGTGGAAGGGTCGCAAAGTTTACGAACGCGCGAGCGGGATTCGCCCGTCGAGCGCCAGACAACAAACGCCTGACTCTCTTTCTACCGATGACTGAAGACAAATCAACCCAGAACATACCGGAAGCTTCCCCGCTCGTAGAGGTCAAGCGCGGCTCGATCACAGAGTCGCGTCATCGCGGGCACATCGTCGCCGTTGACGGAGACGGGCAGATAGTTGCGCAGCTTGGCTCGCCGCATAACGTTACTTACCTGCGCTCATCCTCCAAGCCACATCAGGCCCTGCCGCTCGTCGCATCGGGCGCAGCCGATCATTTCGGCTTCACCGAAAAAGAGGTTGCCATTGCCTGCGCTTCGCACAACGGGGAGACGATTCATACTGAAACCGTCGCTCGTATGCTCAAGAAGATCGGGATGGACGCGAGCGCCTTGAAGTGCGGTGTGCATGAGCCGTATAGCGCAGAGGCTGCGCGCGAGTTGCGCGAGCGAGGGATGGAGCCGACCGTTCTTCACAACAATTGTTCGGGCAAGCACACAGGCATGCTCGCGCTCGCGCTCTATCTCAATGCTCCGACAAAGACTTACGATGAAGCGTCCAATCCAGTCCAACTCAATATCGTTCGTTGCATCGCGCAGTTTTCCGGCGTGCCGGTTGAAGACATCGCAGTCGGCATAGACGGCTGCGGCGTGCCGACCTTCGGCGTGACTGTGCGAGCGATGGCGCTCATGTACGCGCGCCTGGTTGTAGTGCCCGAAGATTTCGATGACGAGACGAGGCGTGCCTCTCAGCGGATTGTCTCTGCGATGACCGCTTACCCGGAGATGATAGGAGGGCGCGCCGAAAGGCTCGACACCGTTATCATGCAGGCTGCGCGTGGCGGAGTGGTTTCAAAGGTTGGCGCGGAGGGCGTCTATACGGCTGCTGTTCTGCCGTGCGAATTGTGGCCGCGCGGTCTTGGGCTGGCAATCAAGATTGAAGACGGTGAAGACAGGCGCGCTCGCCCGACCGTTGTGATTGAAGCCTTGCGCCAGCTCGGTGTGCTCAAAGGCGATGCGCTCGAAGCTGTGAAGCCTTATGCGAGTTTTCCCATAGAGAACCGGCGCGGTGATAATGTTGGAGAGGTGCGCGCATCGTTCGAGTTAAATTTAACGCGCTGATAAAACATCATGCAGAACAACGGCTCATCAGGCCCGCCGTCTCTTCAACAGAATGAACAAGGGGAGATTAATGTCTCTCAGCTAGCGGATGTCATCCAGTGGTTTCTGGATTACGATCAGCGGTCGGCCATCATCCGTCATCCGAAGGTCGAGGAGCTTTTTCACTGGAAGCAGGAGCAGTCGCGGAGCGCGGGCGAAGAGGTTTACAGTTTCGATCACGCCGAAGATCGCCTGGCAATCGGCATCATGCAGGCGCTCGCCGAGCACGGGTCGGAACCCGCCCTTCACGATTGGATCAGCCAGCTTCTCAATGCGCTCGACGACGCGGCGAAGACCAACGAGGAGATGGCAACCGCGTACAAGCTACAGACTGACGAAGCGCCGTCAACGATAAAAGAGTCGGAAAAGATTCCTACCGTGAGCGGACGTAAAGTTTACCTGACCTGCTGCTGGCTCGAAGCTCTCTGCTCAGCCGAGCTACGCATCATGGGCTGGGTTTATCAAGAGCTTTACGGGAAGCCCTACTCTCCGCAATGACAGGTCTATCGGCATTGAAAACGGGTAACACAAAGGGCGTGAGCGGGAGATATATTGTCTCCCGCTCACGCCCTTAACTTTCATGTAGCTGTCAACGATTTAGTAACCGTTGTAGCCATCCGCGTAGCCATGCTCGAATGCCTCGCGGAAATACTGTTGGTAAATGTTACGGTCGCCCAAACGTGAGCTATAGTCTTTCGTAGCTTTCTGATATTCACGCTCATCGCGGAAGTCATAGCGCTCACCGTGCTGACGATCCTTGCGGCCTGCCTTGTTGCCTTCGTTAGCGCCAGCGTTCAAGGCCGTCTGGCGAAGCTCGAAAGAGCCGCCGTAGTTGCCGTAGCCGTCACCATTGCCCCCGTTGCGGTCTCGACGGTTGCGCCGCCAATCTCTGTTGCGATCACGACGGTCTTGTTGATTGTTACGATCATTTTGCCAGTTACCTTGATCGTTTCGATACTGCGCCTGAGCCGTCATGCTCGACATGATCCCGATGCCAAGCAGCAAAGAAAACGACAAGAGAACCTTTCCCATTGTGCCTTTTAAGTGAATTGATTTCATATCCAACCTCCCTGGAGCTACTGCACTTACAACTCGCATGCCGCAGGTTGAATAGCGAAATATTATTGAAATTTCAGGCGAATTACACATTATCGGGTCTTCCGGCCAACACCATATCGTGTCAACTTAAGACGACATCGGCAGGTAAATGTGAATTGATACGACGCAGGCCAAAAGGATAACCAAGTCAAAGTAGGCAGTGGGCAGTGGGCAGTAAAAGCGAAGACGTTACGCTTTGGTTTTTAACTGCCCACTGCCTACTGCTTTTACGCACTCGCGCTGCGTCCCGATGGTTGGCCCTCGGTCGTGGGCGTCCCGCCGGTTTCCATCACTTGCTTGAAGCGGTGCAGGTCTTCTTCTATTTGCTGCGAAGGCTCTTCACCGAAGAGCTTGGCGACCATTGAGCCGAGCACGCCTCCGGGCGGATCGTACTTGAGCGTAACCTTGACGATGGTGCCTCGTCCGCCCGTCGCCGGTTCAAAGCGCACGCTTCCCGCGTTGTCAACGTCAGCTCCTTCGAGCGAGCGCCATGCGATCAGCTCATTCTCCTTCTCATTATAGATTTCCGCGTCCCACTCCACCGTTTTACCCGCAGGCGCTTTAGCCACCCAATGCGAGCGACCCTCGCCAGTTGTCTTAACGGATTCGAGATGGTTCATGAAGCGCGGCAGGTTCTCGAAGTTTCTCCAGAAGCTGTAGAGTTCTGCGGGCGACCTATCAATCGTCACACTCTTTTCAACCTTGATGCCACGATTGGCTGGCACGCTCACCAGTGGATTGTCCGCCCCCGTTCCGGCTGTATTAACGCCCAGCGCATCGTACATGTAGCAATGCCCTATCGAGCCTCTGTGGATGAGAGTGCCGCCGACCAGCGCCAGCACGACGCCGCCCCAGGTCCGGCGCGTCAATCCATAAATCGCCAGCGCGCCTCCGGCCAGCGCGGACGCCCAACGCTCCGTCTGCCCGACGTTCACGCCGCCATTGCCCGTAGTGTTTTGCTCTTGTCCGCCCGTCACCCCGGCTTGTTGTAGTGCTTCTTGCATAGATTCCATCTCCTTACTCCTTATTCCTGCTCAATAAAATTTAGACCTCATTTTGCGGACACATTCGCAGGCTATTCTGCCGCAACTGTCCGAAAACGGCTCGATGTTTTACCCATCGAGAGATAGCTATCAAACTTCATGCCCGAAGAAAATAAAAGGCAAAAGTTGAGAAGGATTGTCTTTCCTCTCACTTTTGCCTTTTAACTTTCGTCTCGAAAATGTTAAAGCCCGACCTCGGGCTTGAATGATTGCTGAAAATTTTTATGCCGCAGCGTTTGGCGAGGCCGTCGCTGTATTCGTTTCTTTCTGCGCCGCCTCTTTCGGCACATAGTAGAGAATGCGATTGCAATTGTCGCAGACAATCACTTCCTCGCCGAGCCTGATTTGGGCCATCACCTGCGGCCTGAGCGACATGAAGCAGGCTGTGCATGAATTGTTGCGCGCTTCGGCTACGGCGATGCCGTCGCGGATGCGTGCGCTGATGCGATTGTAAAGCGCGCTCATCTGTTTCGGCAGAGTCGCCGCGAGACGTTCGCGTTCCCTGCGGTTCGCTTCCAACTCGGCGGCCTGCGTCCTGATCTGCTCCTCAAACTCTTTGACGCGCTCTTCCATCTCACCACGCAGGCGTATCATTTCAGGCTCGCGTTCCTTCAACTTGTTTTCAGCCTGCTCGAAGACTTCCATCTTTTCGAGTATCTGTGTCTCAAGCTGCGAGATGTGTTTGCGTGCGGCATCAGCCTCGCGTATGGCTGCCGTGTATTCGTCCTGTTTCTTGGAAGACATCAAATTGCGTTCGGCGCGTTCCTGGTTGGTGCGTTGTTCCTGAGCTTCAGTTTCAAGCCGTGCGCGCTCCGTGCGGGCTTCGTCGCGTTGTCTTTCAAGTTCACGAATTTCAAAGGCGCGCTGATCGAACTCTTTTTCGATCTCGGCGCGCCTGTTCGGGATTGCTTCTATTTCGGCTTGTAGTGTGCGAATGCTTGTGTCTGTTTTCTGCAAAGCGATCAACTGCTCTAATTCCGCTTTCACTTCGGTTCGTCTCCTAAAAAAGATCAGGGATATAAAGTATGTATCGAGGGTTGCATTTCAATTATTGATAATCACATATCCCACGCCCGCGCGCAAGTTGGGACGAAAAAAGTGGTCAGTGGCCGGTGGTCGGCGATCAGTTAAAAACAGGCGACGAACTGCTTTTGTCTTTAGCTGACCACCGTCTACTGACTACTGACCACTGATCACTACTCCGCTCCGACAGCCTTCGCTGCGTTGATGCGCCCGCCGGTCGAAACTTTCCCTTTCAATGAGTCGAGCTTGTCAACGGTATTAAATAGTCTATCGCGCAACTCCTTGACGGACATCTTCGGATTGATCGAAAGAACGAGCGCCGCGACACCAGCAACTTCCGGTGTCGCCATCGAAGTTCCTGAAGCTACGTAAAACTCGCCGTTGAGCCACGTGCTCAAAATCTCTTTGCCCGGCGCGGCGATTTGCACGCTCTTCGCGCCGTAGTTTGAGAACGAAGCCAATTGATCGTTACGGTCAGTCGCAGCGACGCTGATGACGTTGGGCAAATCAGAATAGCCCGCAGGGAAATGCGGTCGCTTGTCGGAATCATCGCTGCTGTTGCCAGCCGCAGCGACGAAGAGTATGTCTTCATCGCCAGCTTTCTTGATGGCATCGCGCAAAGCCCTGGACCTCTGCGGCGAACCCCAACTCGCGCTGATGATTCGCACGTTGACGCCCTTGTGCTTGCGATCAATCACGTAGTTGATAGCTTCAATCGCATCTTTCGTCGAGCCTGAGCCGGTTGACGAGAGGAATTTCAAAGGCATGATCTCAACGTTCCAGTTGATGCCTGCGATGCCTACACCGTTGTTGCCTTCCGCACCGATGATCCCGGCGCAGTGCGTGCCGTGCCCGTTGTCGTCCATCGGGTCTGTCCAGCGATCAGTCGCGTTGAATCCGTGCAGGTCGTTGAACTCGCCTAGTTCGTCGTCCGTGTAGGGAGCCATGTCAGCGGGGCGCACCCAGATGTTATGCATCAGGTCGAAGTGCGTGTAGTCAACGCCGCTGTCGAGCACGGCGACGACAACCTTGCTGCTGCCTGTCGTCTTAAACCAGGCGCGCAAAACGCTAATGTCCGCCCCTGCCTTTCCGTCGTTCTGCCCGGCGTTTTGCAGCGACCACTGCTCGCCGAATCTGACATCGTTGGCGTGTTTGTGTTTCGCTCCGCCCGGCTCATCATGTTCTATAGAAACGGTGACGACGGGTTCGGCGTATTCGACGACATCTTTCAATGATTCATATTCGCTGGCGACCTGTTCGGCATCAAGCCCGTCCTCATCCTCAATCGTCGTCAGACCGGGGATATTTTCGTATTCATCCTCGAAGCGGTCGTTGTGGCTGGCGGTAAGCTGTCTAATCTTCTCAAGCGATACGCCCGGACGAAAACGCACATGCACCTCTGCCTTGCTGCTTTCCAGTCGTTCGCCGGCTTCTTCGCCGGAGTAGATTTCCTGCCGTTGAACTTGCTCAAAAACCACACGCCGAGTCGCGCGCTGCTCGTGCTGCCAGCGTCGTACCTGGCCCGCAAATCCGGCCAGCAAGATCAACGTCAATGCCAATGCCAGATGTCCGAAAAAGTTCTGTCGGTTCATCACCTTCACCTCTTATTTCGAGTCTGGAGTCAAAAAACCAAGTTCTTATGACTCCAGACTCCAGACTTCAGACTCCAGACTTCAGACTCCAGACTCATTCAAATCTTGTAATTCGATCCCTTGTAATCATGAAGCCGCAACTGATTTTCGTTGGCGCGGTACTCGCCACGTCCCTTGCTGCCTGCCTTGAGGCGTATGCGCCAGCCTGACGTAATCATCTGCCCGCTCATCTCGCCTTTGACGGGCGCGCCCAATGCCATGTCCGGGAAATCCGCCTGCTCGACAGCTTCTTCTTCGATTTCATCTTCAGAGACTCCGAGTCGCTTCGCCAGATCAGCCCGCGCACGCTTCACAGCCTCTTCTTTGCTCGTAGCCATCTTCTCGATTACTCCCTGGTTAAATTTGCATCGAACGCAAAAGCGCGGATAAGTTTCTCTTTACATCCTTGTCGCCTGTGCGTCCCTTTGCGTATTCTGCGCCAGCACGGGTCGCTTCGTCAAAGTTTTACGAAAGGCTCAGTCCATGAAACTATCGCTCGCAGAGATTATCAATCGCGCCGACGCGCTTTACGATGCGCGCGGTCAATTGGAGAACGTAAGGGCAAGTGTCGAGTTGCTACGAAGCGATGAATGCGCGAACGATTACGAAGCGGCATGGCGACTGGGCCGCGCTCTCTTCTTTCTTGGGCAGGAAGCGGGAAGCGAAGGGGAAGCCCGCGCATATCACACGCGTGGCGCAACAGCTTGCGAACGAGCCGTCGAGCTTATGCCCTCGCGCGTCGAAGGCCACTTCTGGCTGGGCGTCAACCTGGCGCTGCTGGCTCGTCTTGAAAGTTCTTTCAAAGCGCTCGGCTACGCTTTGCGCGCGCGCCGTTTCCTACGCCGCGCCCTCCAGCTTGATCCCGGCTATCACGCCGCCGGGCCGCTGCGCGTGCTCGCGCGACTTCAACACAAACTTCCCGCCCTCCTCGGCGGAGGACAAAAGCGCGCACGCGCCAACTTTGAAAGAGCCATCAGCCTTGCGCCCGCAAACACCGTCACGCGCCTTTACTTTGCCGAACTGCTAATAGAAATAGGAGACATAAAACGCGCACGCGCGGAACTCGAATCGCTCTTAAACGCGCCGCCTGACCCGGCCTGGACATTCGAGTCGGCACGCGACCGTCGAATCGCACAAGAGATGTTAAAAGCCGTAAATCGTGAATCGTAAATCGTGAATAGAAAGAAAGCCGTTCGACGATTCACGATTTACGATTCACGATTCACGATTCACGATTTACGCTCAAATCATGTCTCCGAAGAGATGTTGCAGCAAGGCTGTAATCGTGATGGCTGCCGTTTCTGCGCGCAGCGTGCGCCCGCCGAGTGTTACTACGCTCCATCCCGCATCATGGGCCAGAGCAATCTCTTCATCAGTCCAACCGCCCTCCGAGCCGACAAGCGCCGTCACAGCCGGGGGACGAACCGCCAACGTTTCAATTGTCTTGCTCAACCCCCTGCCGCCGCGTTCGGCAAACATGACACGCCATTCATCTATGTTTGAAGATGCGCTCTCAACCAACTCTTTGAAAGCGAGCGGCGCGTCAATTTGCGGGACGCGCGCTCGTCCCGACTGCTTGCAGGCTTCAAGCGCGATGCGTAGGAAGCGCGTCACGCGCCGCGCGCCATCCGCCTCATCTCGCAAGCGCACATCGGCGAGCTTCGTGACTAAGGGGATGATGCGCGCTGCGCCCAGTTCCGTCGCTTTCTGCACTACCCAGTCAAACTTCTCTCCCTTCAAAAGCGCAACCGCGAGCGTCAAACGTAGCAACGATTCGGGACGCGCAGGCTCAACCTCGCCGCCGACATTGAGCGTAGCAACATCCCGCAACACCTCTTCAACAACACAACGAAACTCACGCCCCTCACCGTCAAAAACAAATACCTCATCGCCGCGCCCCAAACGCAGGACATCACGCAGATGCCTTGCTTCATCAGCGCCAAGCTTCACGGTCGAGCCATCAGGCGCGAAAGCAACAGGTGGAGCAAAGAAACGTCTGCGAGTCATGCCAGTTCCAAGTTCCAAGTTCCAAGTTTCAAGTTAAAAGGCGTGACTTGGAACTTGGAACTAAATCGTTATCGCAATCCATTCGCCGTCTGCCGAGATTTCAGGCGGCTGTGTGATTCCGAGTTCCAGAAGACGCGAGCGGACGAGTTCGAGTTGCGAATCGAGGATGCCGGAGAGAATCAAACGCCCGCATGTAGCGTCAACGAGCGCGGGCAGAAGCGGCAGGATCACATCTGCCGTCAGATTCGCGCAGACCAGGCTTGCGGAAGCAGTCTCTCTATCAACCGTGCCGGCGCGGAAACTCACGCGCTCCGCCACACCGTTCAAACGCGCATTCTCACGCGCAATTGAGACAGCTTCCGTATCCGTGTCGCAAGCTTCCGTCAGGGCGTGCGGAAAAAGTTTGGCGGCAGCGATTGCCAGAATGCCTGTGCCTGTGCCGACATCCAGAAAGCTCTCGCCCGTGAAATATTTTTCGATTGCCGCGAGACAAAGGCGCGTCGTTTCGTGTGTGCCTGTACCGAAAGCCATGCCGGGTTCGATGCGAATACAGATGCGACCTTCCGTGTCCGGGATTTCGCTCCAGGGCGGCGCGATGAGGAAACGCTCGCCCACCGGAACAGGCTGCCAGCTTTTCTTCCACTCGCCGAGCCAGTCTCTATCCGCAACCTCGCGCAACTCCATCTCATGGACGGAAGACGTTGGCAGATCGTAAATTCTGAGCGCATCGAAGAGCGCCGCGCGCACCTGCTCTATTTCGGGCATAGCATCGAAGTAAGCGGAGACACGTGTGAACTCGCCGCTTTCGTCCGAGACCTCAGTGCCGAGCGCGCCCGCTTCCATCAGGGCATACTCGACGGCCTCGCGCGCTCGCGGCGTGAGTCTCACATCAACGCCGTACCACGCTCGTTTCGATTTCGCAGCATCGTTCATCATCGAACTGAACGGTCAACGCTCCGTGATGGTGCGGATTATCCAAAAGAGACTGGCGAGCATTCCGCTCGCGCCGGCAAGCCGCAGCAGAATCGTTTTCTTGCTGCCCGTGAAGAGATACGCGGCCAGCAATCCGAGGGCAATCACAGCAAGAATCATACTTGCTATCAGCATCAAGAGAAACGGTGTCTTCATATTTTGCTAAGGGTCGCTTCAAAGGGACGACTATTGTTGGATTCCAAGCTCGTCAAGCAAACCTGTCTTGTCGCGCCAGCCCGCTTCGACCTTGACGAAGAGTTGTAGATGACAGCGTTTGCCTATCAAGTGTTCGATGTCGCGGCGTGCGCGCGTGCCGATCTCTTTAAGCTGCGCCGCGCCGTGACCGATGATGATCTTCTTCTGTGTCTGGCGTTCGACGAAGATGGCGCAGTGAATACGCACGAGGTCTGCGCGCTCCTCATCAAACTTTTCCGTCACGACCGCAGTCACGTAAGGAAGCTCATCGCCCATCGCCTGCAAAATCTTTTCGCGCACTATCTCCGAGACCATCAGGCGCAGCGGCTGATCCGTCAGCTCGTCTTCGCCGAAGATGGCTTCGCCTTCCGGTAAATTTTTAATCATCTCCGCGAGCAGAACCTCGATCATGTCTCCCTTGAGCGCAGAGACAGGAACAACCGCGCGCCAGTCGTACTCCTCGCCGTACCACTGCATCAACGGCAGCAGCCTGGACTTGTCCGCCAGCTTGTCCGTCTTATTCAACAAAAGGAGCGCGGGCTTTTCCGACTGCTTGACGAGTTCGAGGACGAAGCGGTCGCCGTTGCCCGTCGAGACACTTGCATCGCGGATGAGACAGACGAGATCAACGCCCGCGAGCGCATCATGCACGGCGGCCATCATCCGGCGATTCAAAAGGTATCCGGGCTTGTGAACTCCAGGCGTGTCCACCAGAACAATCTGCCCATCGGGGCGCGTGAGGATGCCCTGAATCTTGTGGCGCGTCGTCTGCGGCTTGTTCGACACCGCCGCAATCTTCTCGCCGACGAGCCGATTGAGCAGCGTGGACTTGCCCGCGTTGGGTCGCCCGACGAGCGCGACGTAGCCGCTACGATAAGCATTGTTCTGTTGATGATCTATCAATTTAGTTATTCGCCAATTTTTTTATGAGTTTTAAACCTTCAATAGATTCAAAACTTGGTAGTTCAGATTCTTCAAAATCTTCTCCTACCCTTCGTCGTAAAAACGATAGCCACCCCTTTCGTAGGGAATTAGTAAAATCATCTGAAATCTCGTTTACATTTTCCCTGCTATGAGCATCAAGCCAAACTCTTACCGCTACACCCTCTGGTGAAATTGCTCGGAGGTTAACTGTTAAGTAAACAAATTTATCAATACTGGTATATGCAGGTTTAAGTCGCCTAGCTAGAAAGCGAAGCGCATCATGGTGCTCCAACAAATAATTTCCGTCATTTACAAGAAGTAGCAGTCCCTTTGCATCTGGCAATCCTAAAAACTTCTTCGTTTCCTTGATTTGATCATTGGCTTTATCAATGTGCGTTATGATTTGCCTTCCCACAAGCTTAAATAAATCATTCTGACACTTTAAAGGGAGACTGCTTATGTCTATAGCCCTCGTATTAATCTGACCAAGTTTGACAAGCCCGTCATGTAGCCACTTTGAATGTATTTTATTAAACTTCTTCTCAAGTTCCTTACTACCATAATCATTCTTTTCTAAACATTTAAGTTCAGCTATTACACCTTCTTTTCTAAACAGGTAATCTGCATTTAAAGGAATGTCCGTATTCTTAGGTAATAATTTGCTAACAAGCTCTCCCCCAAATTCTCTCACGAATTCATTGAATTGCTCTTCAACATTTATAGGTTGTGGTGAGTATTGCATATGGCAACGTGACCTTAACAAGGTATGCGCGCTGTCGGATTAGCTCAACAGCGCGCGGATTCAAACATTCAATCCTTCATTTTCGTCTATATTTCAATCTTCATCGCCATCTCGCCGTTGAGCTTCAAGATTTCCAGAGTCATCTCCGCCGAAGCGTACATGTCTTTCACGTCGAGCCATTCGTTGACGGTGTGGATGGCGCGCATCCCTGTGCCGAGGTTAGCGCATTCGATGCCGCGCTTATTAAAAATGTTTGCGTCGCAGCCACCGCCCGAAGCCATCGTCTCCACTTTCAGCCCCATGCGCGAGGCCGCCTGAATGACGAGTTGCACGACGCGCGAATCGTCCGCCACGTCCATCGCATAGTATTCCGGCTCAACCAGAGCTTCGACGCGGCCTTTCGTCGTGCGGCCTTCAACAGTCACTTCATACTTCGCTGCTGCATCTTCAAAACACTTGACCATGTGGTCGCACTGGCGTTTCAGCTTCTCTTCGTCGAGCGAGCGTGCCTCGCCTTTGAGCTGGACGAAGTTGGTGATGATGTTGGTCGCAAGCCCGCCCTCGATGACGCCGATGTTGGCTGTCGTCTCTTCGTCTATCCGAAAGAGCTTCATGTTGGCGATAGCTTCCGCCGCTATCTTGATTGCGGAGATGCCCTGTTCGGGCGCAACACCCGCGTGCGATTCAAGGCCGTAGACTTTGAACTCAAGATGATTGGCCGATGGCCCCTTGGTGAAGAGAAAGCCTGGATCGTCTGAATCGAACACGATGCCGTACTTCGAGCGAATTTTTGAAACGTCCACGTGCTTTGCGCCGAGCAGCCCAACCTCTTCGCAGATGGAGAAGATGGCTTCGATGTTCGTATAGGGGATGTTCTGTTCCTGCAAGCAGCGTATGGTTTCGATGATGACGGCGCAGCCTGATTTGTCGTCGCCGCCGAGAACAGTCGTGCCGTCCGTGCGGATGATGTCGCCCTCGACAACCGGCTTAACACCTTCGCCGGGCACAACCGTGTCCATGTGAGCAGACATCATGATCGGTTCAGCATTCGGAATCGTGCCAGGAAAGCGCGCGATGACGTTGCCGGAATTTCCGCCGACCTTGCTCCCGGCGTCGTCAATCTCCACTGCCGCGCCCATCTCTTCACAATACTTTTTAATGCGCTCGGCTACATCGCGTTCCTTGCGCGAGTGGCTGTCAATCTGGACGAGTTCGAGTAGAAGATTCTTAATCCGTTCCTGGTTAATCAAATTTTTTCCTCCGTAAAAAAGTGATAGGTGATGGGTGATAGGTGATAAGAAAAAGTGTTTCTCTTATCACCCATCACCTATCACTTATCACTTATCACTGCGTTTCATCAATCCTACTACATGCTTCCGCCGCCGCGCTATGTTAGAGATGCGCGCCATTCATCGCCACGCCGCGTGAGATCATCAAGAGTGCGCTGTAGCTCGTCTCTTTTGGCATTGAGCATTTCTTCGTCGGCGTCTGCGGGCACGTGGATGGCTTCGGCGACAAAGACTTTGGCGCGCGTGAATGGCTTTGGTATTTGAAATTTATCCCAGCTTGGCAGCGTCCAGTAGCGCGCGAGCGCCATCGTCACAGGCATGACCGGATGCCCGGACTTTTTAGCCAGCAGCACCGCGCCCATCTTGGCGACGTAAGGCGGTCCCTTCGGCCCGTCAATCGTGAAGGCGGTCGTGCATCCGGCGCGCATCAATCGCGCCATCTCGACAACTGCGCCGACGCCGCCGCGTGTTGATGAACCGCGCGCTGCGCCGTAGCCGAAGCGTTGAATGAAGCGCGCGATGTATTCGCCGTCGAAGCTTCTGGAAGTCATCACGACGATGCGCCGCTGCCGCCACCAGTAGGTTGTCAGAAAGATGCGGTCATGCCAGAAACAGTAGATGGGAAGCCCGCCCTCGCTCGTCACCTGCTCGTGGTTTTCCCAGCCTTCGACCTCGAAACGCGCACATCGTCCCAGGATACTGATGAGAGAATAAAAGGCCAGGTCGGCCAGACTAATCAGCAGACGTTTTTTGAAGGGGTACGACGAAAGGTCTGCGAACTCGTAGGCGCGCTTTATGCTCTCGCCTGCTCGTTCACCTTTGCGAGGCCGCTCGCCTGGTTGTTCCTGTTCCGCCGAAGCCTGCATAGCAGGCAAAAGGTAAAGGGGAAAAGGCAAAAAGGGAAGAGAGCATCCGCAGCTTCGCCTTTTTCCTTTTACCTTTTGCCTTCTTCAGAATATTATTTGAAACGCGCTACAGAAACTTTTCGTACAGCGCAATTGGATGAGCGCCTTCCGAAGCGCGCTCAGCTCTTCCCTCCTCGTAAATCAAGGCCCGACGGAAAAGAGGTTGATGCAGAAACGACGAATCCTCATCGTTGATAACAACGATGAGCTACGCGCCATGCTGAAGCAAGTCTTGCGTGAACTCGGCCACGAAGTCGTGGCGACGGGCGACCGCACAGAGGCTTTGGAGCGCGAAGACCTCGATGAATTCGACCTCATCATCTCCGACCTGACCGAAGACGAACACTCCGGGATGCAGCTTCTGAGCGAGATCAAGCGCAAGCGACTGATGGTTCCCGTCGTCGTCTCCTCCGATGAAGGTCAGCAGCCCGGCGTCGTCAAAGCTTTCAAGATGGGCGCGGCCAATTTCCTGCGGCTGCCTTACAACAAGGACGAGCTGCGCAACATCGTCGAGAAGACGCTGGCCTACAAGCTGCGCTTCGTGGATGATCTGAAAGTGCTCCCCTTCGTGCGCGAGAAGATAGATTTCGAGTTGCCGTCGGATGTCTCCTTGATGAACGGCGTGCTGCAATACCTGATGGAGCGCGTCGCCAAGCTCGGCCTCATCAAACCCGAACGCTCCAACCTCTTCGTCGCTTTAGACGAGGCTTTCGTCAACGCCGTCAAGCACGGCAACCACAACAACCCAAACAAACTCGTTCGCATCACCGCCGAACTCTCCTCGAAAGAAGCGCGCTTCACCATCGAGGACGAAGGCGAAGGCTTCAACATCCAGGAGATTCCAGACCCGCGCGATCCCGCCAACCTCTTCAAAGCATCGGGCCGAGGCGTGCTGCTCATCTACAACATCATGGACGAGGTGCAGTACAACGAGCGCGGCAATCGCCTGACGATGGTTAAGCGCCCCGAGGATTCGCTCGAAACGGAATTGATTCAAGCCCTCACACCCGACGAAGCAAACCCCACACACAACAAGTAATCCAAAAGTCTTACCGCTGGTGAATTGAGCGTCTGACGAGTTGCGCTCTCACGCTGTCGTTGATCGGATTATGTGATAACTTCTCACGCGATGGCCGCTACAAACGAACGCTTCAATCAAACCAAAGTCTCAAGCCTTCTGCTGGCGTCTCTTCTGCTCATTCTTGCGCTCGGCGCAGTCCTCAGAGTTTACAGGCTCGGCGCTGAGAGCATCTGGCTCGACGAAGCATTCACGATTCAAACTTCTTACGGCTCGCTCACACAAATCGTCGTGGACACTTCAAAAGACGTTCACCCGCCGCTCTACTATTTTGCGATTCACTACTGGATGCAGTTCTTCGGCGACACGGAATTCTCCACGCGCCTCTTGTCAGCCCTCTTCGGAGTTCTCGCTATCCTGGCGATCTACAAGCTCGCCTCTCTGCTCTACGACCAAACAACAGGTCTACTGGCCGCGCTTCTGCTCGCGCTCTCGCGTTTCCACATAGAGTATTCGCAGGAAGCGCGTATGTACACGCTGCTCTGCCTGCTCACACTGCTCTCGATGTACTTCTTTACAAAACTCGTCGCGGGCAGAAAGAGTCGCTTTGCGCTCGCGGGCTACATCGCATCGAGCACGCTCTTGATGTACACGCACGTTTACAGCATCTTCATCATCGCCGCGCAGAATCTTTACTGGCTTTCGCTTCCTTTCATTTCGAGAGAGATTTTCAAACAGGTCTGGAAGCGTTGGCTGCTGGCGCAAGCCGCGCTGCTCGTGCTTTTTCTTCCCTGGCTCACGGTGTTGGCGCAGCAAGTCTCTCGCGTGCAGAAAGGTTTCTGGATACCGAGATTGCCGCCGCGCGCGCTCTTCGATACCCTTCTGACTTACGCAGGCTCCAGCGCGCTTGCATGGATTCTTTTTCCAATGGTAGCGCTGGCAATCTTCTTTGGGTGGAAGGGACTTGCGGGAGAAGGCGCAGCAGCGGATGCGCCATCGGCTAACTCTGAAGAGGTCTTGCTTGAGAGTCGGCTGAAAGCTTATCTACTCTTGCTGTGGCTGGTGTGCCCGATAATCCTGCCGTTCATCTTGTCGCAGCTTACATCGCCGATCTTCCTGCCGAAGTACACCATCCCGGCCTCGCTCGCGTTCATCATCCTCGCGGCTCGCGGATTCCTGAGCGTGCGCTTTCATCAACTGCGTATGCTCCTCATCTTCCTCATCGCATGCTTCGTGTTGATTGACCTGCGGAATTACTACGGCGCGGTGAAGAAAGATGTCTGGCGTGATGCGGTCGCCAATTTTGAACGGCTTGCTCAAGCGAATGATGTTGTGCTCTTCAACGAGCCGCCGGGCGAGAGACCTTTTGATTACTACTCCAAGCGAACGGACTTAATCAAAAAACCTTTTCCCGATTATAGCTCCGAACTCAGACTCGACAATATCAGTGAGCTGCTCAGGCCAGCGGTTGAAGGCCACGACCGCGTCTGGCTCGTGCTCTCGCATCCGGGCATACTGACGCCGCTGATCGCAGAGCAACTCAAAGAGTGGTACGTCGTGGCAGTACACAGGACTCTTCCGGGCGTGGAGATATATCTCTTTGAGAAGCGAAGGTAAGCCGACAAGCGCAGGCCACGACAACGCGCCCGCCGCTGCTTTAAATCTACTGGCCGCGTGGCGCTGGTGGATCATGCCTGCGCTCGTCGCGTTCATCCTCGCTCTGATTTTCATAGACCCGTTCATCGGCGACTGGGACGGGCTTGACTACACTTTAATCTCTCTACAGGGCCGCCCGTCTTCGATGGCTCTCGGTCGCTCACTCTTTATCTTCGCTAATCACGGCGCGTGGCGCATGACGCACGCGCTCTTCGGTCTTTCAACTGAAAACGCTTACCTGCTCTTTAAGTACATGGTGGTTGCTGAGACTCCGCTTGCCGTCGTTGCCTGCTGGACTCTGGCGCGCGATGTCTCCGGCTCGCTTTCTGCGGCGACTATCGCGGCTTTGCTCGTCGCAACGTCGCCTTTCTTCGTCATCTATAGCGGGCAGGTGATGACGGAGATTCCGTCGCTGCTCCTCTTAAGCCTCGCGCTCGTCGTTTACCTGCGCGGCGTGTACTCTCGGCGTTTGTGGATGATGCTCCTGGGAGCGTTGCTGCTAGGGGCGGGCGTCAACGTGCGCGAGACGGTGGCGTTCTATGCTCCCTGGTTAATCCTCGCCCCGCTCGCCTGCGGGTGGAGACTCAAGCGACCGGAGATTGCGCGCGTCGCGTTGAGCCTCATCGTTTTTCTCGTTGTGAGCTTCGGCCCATTCGCCTACTGGTTTCTCTCGGACTTTGAAGGCTATCGCGCGGCCTGGTACGGCTGGCGCGAATCCATGAGCATGGAAGCGGCCAGGCATCCGTTCACAGTGCGAAGCGCGCTCGCGTTTTTAGTCTACTTTTTCCTCGCCGCTCCGCTTGTGTTCGTGGCCTTGCCCGTCGCGGCGCTCAAAGAATGGCGCGCAAATAGATTCTCAGTCAGCTTTGCGCTCGCCTGCGTCGGACTCTTTGCCACGCTCCTGCTTCTTCTCAACTACAGCACGACGATCAACTGGCGCTACTTTCTCACGGGACTTCCAGCCCTCGCTCCCCTCGTCGCGGCCTACTTCGTGTGCTCACAAACCATCAGGCTCAAAAACTCGCGCCTTGCTTTTATGAGCGTCGTCGCGTGTGTCGCGCTTGTAGCTCTCGTGCTCGGCTTGTTCCTCAAGCCTTCGAGAGATAAATTCATCGCGCAGCACGCCGCAATGAAGGAGTATCGCGCGCGTCTCATGCTCGTGCCCCCTGACGCAGTGATGATCTCCGGCGCGCAGTCAATCGCCGTCACTTACTGGCGCGGAATTGGCGTTGGCCGTTGGGACGTAATCGGCGCGGGCAGCGGCTGGCCTGGCCCGCAACTGGCTTCCGTGATTGAAAAATACCTGGCCGCAAACCGCCGCGTCTTCCTAGACATGGATTCACGCTTCTGGCCCGCGTGCGGCTGGCAGGAGACGGAGACGCGCGAGCTTGTGGACATCGAGCAGCGTTTTCACTTCCGGCAAATTTCGGACACGATCTACGAGGTCAGGCCGCAAGACGAGACGGCGGCGCGCGATAATCCGAACTTGAAAACCCTCTTGCCGGAGAATAGACCCGCCGACGTTGAAAAGTGCGCGGGACAGGGGAAGATGCAGGGATGAAAAGCAACGATGAATGCGGAACGCTGAACGCTGAATTAAAGACACCTGGTTTTCAGTTCATCATTCATCATTCATCATTCATCGTTGCCCTTAAAGTCTGTTACAATCTGTCTAAACCCTGATGCGCCCTTGTGCCGAGAGTTTTGTGGGGTCACTAAAAGAACCCGATCTTAAAAGTAATTTGAGTCTGACACGCGCCGTTTGAAGACACAAAGGCGCAATCATAAGGAGAAAACCTGATGCCCGGACGTTGCCCTTCTTGCAATCAAACTTACACGGATGAGACTTTGAGCTTCTGCCCGAACGACGGGACACCGCTTATCAAAGATGCGTCGTCCTCGTATGACCCGCAAGCAACGATGATCTCGCAGCCGCCTCCAAATTATCCGCCGCAACAGCAGGGTTATTATCCATCACCGGGCGGGCAAGCTCCGCCGCCTCAAGGTGGACAGACTCCGCCCCCCGGCTGGCAGCCGCAGCAACCGCCGCCGCCATCATACGGTCAGCAACCGCCACCATACGGCCAGCAACAGCAGCAGCAATACGCGACCCAGTACGGCGCACCCGGCGACGGTAGCAAGAGCAAGCTGCCGTTAATTATAGCCATCGCCGCCGTCTTACTGATTGGTGGCGGCATCGGCGCGTATTTCCTGCTCAAGGGCAACTCTTCGACCCCTTCCAAAGTTGATGTCAACGTTAATAGCTCCTCTAATACGTCTCGAAATACCAGCGTCACGAGCACTCTACCGACAGTGACGCCAGGCACGACTACTTCAACTACGACGACAAACGAATCATCGAGCGAAGATGAGAAGTACAGAATCTTTTTCGCAGCCGCGAAGTTGGGTGATCCTGCGCTTCAAACTGAGATAGCTAAAAAAATTGGGATCATTGACAGTAGCGGTATCCCGACAGATTACTACCAGACTTTTATTAAGGGAGCTACACCCTGGGCGACCCGTGATATAGCGTGGGTGCAACAGCACAATACCCCGGAGGCGGCCAAAGCATGGGTGGACGCGCACAGGTAGTCGCATCTCCCGGACGCGCTGTTTTGAATTGAGAGCAGCGACAACATTAAAGGGACCCGCAAGCGCCGTTCACATAAATGTGGCGGCGCTTTTCTCTTGCGCTCCCGCCTGACACCTCGGTAATCTTCTGACCACTTGCATGCCCTATGAACTCTTTCTCGCGCTTCGCTACCTGCGCGCGCGCCGTCCGCGAAGATTGGCGCGCGTGACTGCGCTCGCGGCCATTCTCGGTATAGCCTTCGGCGTTGCCGCCCTCATCGTTGCGCTCGCGCTCTCAAACGGTTTCCGCGACGAGATGCGCGACAAAATCCTGCGCGGCACGGCTCACATTACGCTCATGCGCCGCGACACAGTCGTGATGACGGACTGGCGCGCAATCCTTAAGCGCATACGCGAGACAGCGGGAGTCGCAGACGCCGCGCCCACAACTTATGACGGAGCGTTGTTGAGCAGCACGAACGGCTCATCCTATGCAGTCTTGCGCGGCCTCGACCGCGACTCGACGCGCGCCATAGAGGAAGTCCGCCGCACACTCATCGCAGGCGCTATTGAGCCTTTGCTGAACGAGCCGTCGCAGTTTGAAACAGACAATAGTTCATCCGTGCAACAGCCGGAAGACGGAAGGGGCGCAGGAGGCCCGGAGGAATTGCCCATTACCCCTTTCGATAAAATTCCAAGCCAGGCCGCGATGCCGAACGCCATTCTCGGAACGGAGTTGGCCGCGCGCACGAATCTCCACGTCGGAGACACAGCCACGATCATCTCCGGCGAAGCGACCCTGACACCTTTGGGACTTGCGCCGCGTTATCGTCGCGTGCGCGTCGCGGGCATCTTCAAATCAGGTCTCTACGAATACGACGCAACGTGGGTCTACCTCTCGCTCGACACAGCCGCGAGCTTTTCAGGAGCGCCCGCGCCTGCGGCTTCAATCATCAGCATCGAGGTGACGGATATTTACGCGGTCGAGCAGACGGCGGCGCGGCTTCGTGAACAACTCGGCTCAGCCTACACAACCGTCACCTGGCAGGAGGCGAATCGCCCGCTCTTTGCCGCGCTCGCGCTTGAGCGGCGGATGGGACTTTTCATCATCGCCCTCATCATCCTCATTGCCACGCTCAACATCACGACCACGCTCGTGCTTCTCGTCGTCGAGCGACGCTCGGACATAGCCATCCTGAGCGCGATGGGCGCACGCGCACGGAGTATCATGTTCGTCTTCATCATCGAAGGCGCGCTCATCGGAATAATCGGCGCTGGGCTGGGGCTGGCGCTTGGCCTCGCTGCCTGCTTCGTCGGCGACTACTACAAGCTGGTGAGTCTGCCCGCAGATATTTATTCAATCAGCAACGTGCCCTTTCACGCGCACGCCCTCGACGTTGCGCTCGCCGCACTCGTCGCTTTAGGTCTGAGCTTGCTGGCAACGATTTATCCGGCACGCGCGGCGGCCCGGCTTCGCCCGGCTGAAGCATTGCGAGATAGTTAGACCCTGGAGAATCAAAAATCGCAAATCAAAAATCGCAAATCAAAATTTTCAACGCTCTCATCGTCGAAGGCTTACGAAAATCCTTTCGCACTCCGGCGGGCGCGCGTCTTGAGGTGTTGCGCGGGGTTTCGTTCAATATCGAAGCGGGTGAGATGACGGCGATCATGGGAGCTTCGGGCGTGGGCAAGTCCACACTCTTGCATCTGCTCGGCGGTCTGGAAGCGGCGGACGACGGACGTATCAAGCTCAACGATTTCGAGGTCACACGGGCGCAAGGCGCGGGGCTGGCGCGTTACCGCAACGAGGATGTCGGCTTCGTTTTCCAGTCTCATCATCTTCTGCCTGACCTGACGGCGGCGGAAAATGTCGCGCTGCCGCTCACGATCAGCCGCGTCGCCTGGAGCGAGAGCCGCCTTCGTGCAGTCGAAGCATTAGAAGCGGTTGGATTGAATGAGCGTGCCACGCACCCGGTCGGGCATCTCTCCGGGGGCGAGCAACAACGAGTCGCTCTGGCTCGCGCGCTTATCAAACGCCCGCGCCTTGTGCTTGCCGACGAGCCGACGGGCAATCTGGACGCAGCTACCGGAGATGAGATCGGCGCGCTGCTCGGTTCATACTGTCGAGCTAGCCCGGCAATCGTCATCATCGCCACACACAACGTACGGCTGGCTGAAGTGTGCGCCCGTACATTGCTCCTGGACGACGGAAGGATAATGGAAAAGCAGGAGTCAGAATCCAGAATCCAGAATCCAGAATAAAAGAAAATCCGTAAAAGCAGTCGCAGCCTTATCCATTCCGGCTTCTGGATTCTGACTCCTGAATTCTGCTTTTCGTTTGGATTCCGCTTTTCCTTCTTCTTGATTCCGCTTTTTAGGTTATAATGATTACGCCTAAGTGGTCTCCCCGCTTCGGCAGTAATAATAGCAATAGTAATTTCAGCGGAAACTTCCTATATGTTCGAACGCTACACGGAGAAAGCACGCAGAGTTATCTTCTTTGCGCGCTACGAAGCCAGCCAGTTTGGTGCGCCTGCAATCGAGCCTGAGCATCTGCTGCTCGGATTGATGCGTGAAGACAAGACGCTCACGGGCAGATTTTTCCCGCGCGCACAGGTCAACATCGAAGCGGTTCGCAAAGAGATCGAAGGCCGCACGCTGCTCAGAGAGAAGATTTCGACCAGCGTCGAATTGCCTCTTGCTCCTGAGACCAAGCGCGTGCTGGCCTACGCTCACGAGGAGAGCGACCGCCTACAGCATCGTCACATCGGGACAGAGCATCTGCTGCTCGGCCTCCTTCGTGAAGATCGCTCGATGGCGGCGGAGATTCTCTACGAGCGCGGACTTCGCTTGAACGCCGTGCGCGACGAGATTGCGCGCCAGACCGGAGCAGATGCGCGCGCCTCGCAGAAGAAAGACACGCCGCACCTGGTAGAGTTCTCGCGCGACCTGACGGACGATGCGGCCTCAGACAAGCTAGACCCGCTCGTCGGGCGTGAGGCCGAGATTGAGCGCGTCGTTCAAATCCTTTGCCGCCGCACGAAAAATAATCCTGTGCTGATTGGCGAGCCTGGAGTAGGCAAGACCGCCATCGTCGAAGGTCTCGCGCAGAGAATTGTTCGGGGCGAAGTCCCATCGTTTCTGGAAAACAAGCGGATACTCTCGCTTGACCTTTCTCTGATAGTCGCGGGCACGAAATATCGCGGGCAGTTCGAGGAACGCTTGAAGCAGATCATGCGCGAGTTGATTGAGAACCCGCACTACATAGTCTTCATAGACGAGCTGCATACGCTCGTCGGCGCAGGAAGCGCGGAAGGCTCGCTCGATGCCGCGAACATTTTGAAGCCTGCGCTCTCGCGCGGCGAAGTCCAGTGTATCGGTGCGACGACGCCTGGAGAGTTTCGCAAGTCCATTGAGAAAGACCGCTCCTTAGAGCGACGTTTTCAGGCCGTCAAAGTTCCGCCGCCGACTGAGATCGAGGCTGTGCAAATCTTAGACGGCGTGCGCGAGCGTTACGAGACGTTCCATCAGGTGCGCTACACGGACGATGCTCTCGAAGCCGCCGTCTATCAGTCGAGCCGCTACATTCCTGATCGCTTTCTGCCGGACAAAGCCATAGACGTTTTGGACGAGGCGGGTGCGCGCGTCAAGCTGCGCGTGCGCCGCGAGCAGGGCAACATAGAAGAGTGGAATGCTCCTTTCATCGAACTGCCGCACACTTCCTACGTCGGAGACAAACCGCTCAGCAGCCTTCGCATGCAGTCTGCCGATGAAGACGCGCTCGTCTCGGCGGAAGTCACCAGAGACGACATAGAGGATGTGATTGCGCGCTGGACGGGCATTCCTATCACCTCGCTCAAAGAAGAAGAGACACAAAAGCTCCTGCGGATTGAACAGGAACTGCACCTGCGTATTGTCTCACAGCGACCGGCCATCTCCGCGCTCGCACGCGCCATTCGCCGCTCACGCGCCGGACTCAAGAATCCGCAGCGTCCCGTCGGCTCGTTTCTTTTCCTTGGGCCAACAGGCGTTGGTAAGACTGAAGTCGCACGCTCTTTGGCAGAGCTTCTCTTCGGCTCGGAGCGCTCGATGATTCGCTTCGACATGTCTGAGTTCATGGAGAAGCATTCGGTCTCGAAGCTGATCGGCTCACCGCCGGGCTACGTCGGCCACGAAGAGGGCGGGCAACTGACGGAGCGAATCAAGCGTTCGCCATATTCTGTTCTTCTCTTCGACGAGATTGAAAAAGCGCACCCGGATATTTTCAATGTCCTCTTGCAGGTCTTTGAAGACGGCATCCTGACGGACGCGCTCGGCAACACCGTTGATTTCAAGAACGCCATCATCATCATGACTTCCAACATCGGCGCGCGCTTCATTCAGAAGAAGGGCACGATGGGCTTTCAGGCTACAGCCGACGCCTCGCGCGAAAAATTGGAAGAGATGGTCATGTCGAGCGTGCGCCAGACCTTCAACCCTGAGTTCATTAATCGCCTGGACGAAATCATCATCTTCGATCAACTGGCCGACGACGAGCTTTTGGATGTCGTCCAACTGCAAATCGAGCAGATGAACAAGACGCTCCAGAATCGCGGACTCGAAGTTCGCCTGACTGATGAAGCGAAACGATGGCTCGTCAATAAGACCTGCGCCGACCGCTCCTACGGGGCGCGCCCGCTGCGCCGTGCCCTGCAAAAGCATGTCGAAGACCGTCTCTCCGAGGCGTTGATTCAAGGTCATCTGGTCGAGGCCGGGTTAATCGAAGTCTTTCTTGACGACAACGACTTAAACTATCGCTCGGCAGGCGTCGAAGAGCCGGGCGACGCGCTTTTGATTCACTGAAGTAAGTCTGGAGTCTGGAGTCTAGAGTCTGGGGTCAAAGTCTTGATTGGGTTTTGACCCCAGACTCTAGACTTTGGACTTTAGACTCATTTTGCCTGTATAATCTGCGACTTTGCTGGACAAGTTCCTGGCAACGCGCGTCGCTATACATTGAATCCAAAGATTTCCTAAAAGTAAGGGCGCGCTGGGATTTGTCTTTCGTCTCTTGCTTTCTTATTTCAACTTCCTGAAGTCTTCGTAGAATCTCTGAGGGAAATAGCACTTATGCAAAACGGTCGTGCCCCCTTGCTTATCTTTTTGGGCGCAATTATCGGAATCAGCGCCCTCTTTATCGCTTCCCCAGGCGTCCATGCCCAAACCCAGCAACGCCTTGTTGAATCGGTTGACGTGCAGGGAAACCGCCGCAACCGCGATGAAGATTTGCTCTATTACGTGCAGACCAAACCGGGCGAGCCTTTCAGCCCCGAACAGGCTCAACGCGACTTGCAAACCCTGCTTGCGCTTGGCTTCTTCGATAAAACAGAAGCGCGTGTGGAGATTGAGGACGGCGCGCGCGGCGGGGTCAACGTTATTTTCCACGTCAAAGAACTCCCGATCATTCGTGATATTCAGTTCGAGGGTTTGCACAGCGTGGCCGAGTCAGACATCCTCAAAGCTTTTCGTGAAAAACGCATCGGCGTCTCAAAGGAATCAATCTTCGATCCGGTCAAAGTCCAGAACTCGATCCGCGTTATCAAAGAGCTGCTGGCAGCCAGAGGCCACCCAAACGCAACCGTTGAGATTAACCGTGACGATGTCTCTCAAACCTCGATAGCGGTCACTTACGTCGTCAAAGAAGGCGCGCGTGTTCGTGTGGTCGAAATCCAGTTCGAGGGCAATCAAATCTTCAGCGATGGCCGCCTGCGCTCGCAAATGAGGTACGTCAGGGAAGCCGGGTTGATTACGCGCTTTCGCGGGCAGGACATTCTAGACCGCGAGAAGCTCGATGTTGACTTACGCCGCGTGCAGTTCTACATGCGCTCGAAAGGCTACCTGCAAGCGCGCACGGGTGAGCCGCGCGTCGAAGGCTTAGGCCCGCGCCGGACAGGATTCTTCCTTCCGCTTCCGCTTCTTTCATCAACTGATGAAGGCTTGCGCGTGACCATCCCTGTGACGGAAGGCAAGGTCTATCGCATCGGCTCGATGAAGGTAGAAGGCAACTCGATCTTCTCCGAGCAGGTCATCAATGCCATCATTGATCTCAAGCCGGGCGACATCGCCAACGGCGAGCGCATCGGCAAGGCGCTTCAAGAGGACCTCAAGAAATACTACGGCGCGCAGGGCTTCATCCAGTATGAATACGATGTCGAGCCGACCTTCAAGGATAATCCGGCAAATCCTAAAGAGGGCATCGTTGACTTCAAGTTCACGATCACGGAAGGCAAGCAGTTTACCTTGCGACGGCTGGAGTTTTTGGGCAACACGTTTACGCGCGACAACGTGCTCCGGCGCGAAGTGCTCGTCAACGAGGGCGACGTTTACAGCCAGCGTAATTTTGAAATCTCCGTGCTGCGCCTAAACCAGCTTGGCTTCTTCGACCCGATTGACGCCGAGCGCGACGCGGACTTCCGCACGGATGAAGAAGAAGCGAACGTTGACATCAACCTGAAAGTCACGGAGCGCGGTCGCCAGCAAATCTCTTTCAACGGCGGTATCTCCGGCATCGGCGGCTCCTTCTTCGGTCTGGAATATTCGACCAACAATCTCTTTGGTCGCGGCGAAACGCTCTCCTTCAATCTCGCTTACGGCAATCGCCAGCGTTCGTTCCAGTTCTCTTTCACAGAACCGTATGTGCGAAACCGCCCGATTACGGTCGGCTTCTCGCTCTTCACCTATTCACAGAAGTTCTTCGGCGAGGGCACGTTCCTTTCCAATAATACTGCGGCGCAGCAAGGGCTGCTCGGCTCCTCCTTAGATTTCCTGAACGTCAACGAGGAGAATCTTTTCACGCGCAATTCCACAGGCGCATCACTCTTCGCTAGCTCGCCGCTCTCCGAGTTCATCAAGAAGACCTCGTTCTCGCAGTTGTCGCGCGTCGGTCTGTCGTATCAGCTTTCGCGGACGAGTGTGAAAGACCCTGCTGTCAATGCGGACCCGACTAACCCGAATTTCATTCCGGTCATCTACGGTCAACCGAACATTCTGACGAGCCGCGCTACAGCCTCCTACGCTTACGACTCGCGCGGCTATGCCAAAGACCCGAATGATCCGGTCAGAGGCCGCTCGGTCTCAGCTTCGATGGGGCTGTCAGGGCTTGGCGGAGATGTCCGCACGTATGCTCCGTCAATTTCGTACACGCAGTATTATCCTGTGCGGCGCAAAGGCAGAGACCAGCAACCGGAAGTCTTCGGCTTCCGTCTCGTCGTGGCTAACATCGGCAGCTTCGCCACGTCTCAAAAGGTCAGAGATTCCCCCTCGCTCGCTTTCATTAACGGCATTCCGATCTACGAGCGTTTCTTTCTCGGCGACGAGTTTACGATTCGCGGCTACAATGTGCGCTCGATCAGCCCGGTTGTGCCCATTGACACGTTCTTCACGACACGCAACGTCGTAGCAGCTTCAAATGCTTCAGGCACTCCGGTCGCTGTTCCGGGTCTGCCAACCGGGGTGTCGCAAGTCGGGCTTCTGACGGGCGCGACCGGAAACAATATCGCGCAGTTGCCGCGCACCTTTACATCCGTTGGCGGCGACACGCAATTGCTCGGAAACTTCGAGTATCGCATTCCGATCTTCGGCCCTGTCACTCTGGCGGCCTTCGCCGATGTCGGCTCATCCTTCAACCTGCGCAAAGGCGGCGACCAGATTTCTTCGAGCACATTTCTGAGCACCGACACTTTTCTACAGCCAACTAGATTCGGTGTGATTCCGTGTCGTGGAAGAATCGCGGGCGTTACCTTGAATGCGCTCGTGGCCTGTAACTCATCGCTTGCGATTTCAGAATTTTCAGGCAGTTTGATTGCGCGCGACAATCGCCTGATCTCGCAGGAAGAGTATCTTAATGCTCTGAACATCGGCCCGGTTGATCCGATCTCGGGTCTGCCTGTCGGCTTGCAGGAAGTTTTCCTGCGCGGCGAAGCTCAGACCAACACAGTCGTTCGCCTGGGCCAGAGCATCTTCTCGAAGTTCAGCGATATTCGCTCCAGCATCGGCCTTGAGCTTAGGTTTCAAGTGCCCATTATCAACGTGCCGTTCCGTCTGATTTATGCGTATAATCCGAACGCGCGCAACGGCACTGTCAGTGAACTGCCAGGCGTTTTATTTGGCGAAAAGAAGAGCGTCTTCCGATTCAGCGTCGGTCGAACTTTTTAACCCTTTGAATGTCAACCATACAGGCGGCGCAGGCATCTGATATGGACGTGAATCATGAATAGACAAACCAGACTTCCTTCTATTCACGATTTACGATTCACGATTCACAATTAACTAACCGCCTTTTACAGTAAGGAGCAATACAAGAAAGTTATGAAAAATTTTCGTTTAATCGCCGCAGCCCTGATGCTTGCAGCCATGATTGCCGTTTCGGCTTCCGCACAGACCCGCCCGGCAGCAACAACTCCCGCTAGACCGGCAGCGCCGCAAACAACGCCCGCTGCGAGCAATGCCCCTGTGCCCGACACCAAGATCGCGTTTATTGACACAGGCGCATTCGGCGAGGAGAAGGTCGGCATCACGCGCTTCGTCAACGCAATGAAGGCTCTGGAGCGTGAGTTCAAGCCGCGTCAGGACGAACTGACCACCATGCAGAATCGCGTCAAAGCTCTCGCTGAAGAGATCAGCAAGACCCAGTCTGTGGCCGATCCGAAAACAATTCAGGCCAAGCAGGACGAGGGCGAGCGTCTTCAGCGTGATTTGAAATACAAACAAGATCAGGCAGATGCCGATTTCAAAAAGCGCTATACGGATGTCGTCAGCCCGATTTCTCAGGACATCGGTAAAGCCCTCGATCAGTTTGCTAACGCGCGCGGCATCACGATGATTCTGGACATCAGCAAGCTCGCGCCGGCTATCCTGACTGTTAACCCGGCTATGGATGTCACGCAGACGTTTATTAACGAGTACAACAGCACGCATCCGGCGACCGCAGACAACCGTTAATTTAAGTCGAATCGTAGATGGCGAATGGTGAATGGACGGAGGCAAGCTACTGCCGAAGCTGTTCACCATTTACCGTTTAAGATTCGCAATCCAACCTTATGACGGTTTACGACGCACGCGCGATACAAGACATCCTGCCGCACCGTTATCCCTTCCTGCTCGTTGACCGCATCATCGAGCTTGTGCCGGGCGAGAGAATTGTCGGCATCAAGCAAGTGACCATTAACGAACCTTTCTTTCAGGGACATTTTCCGGGCGCGCCCGTCATGCCCGGCGTGCTGGTTGTCGAAGCGATGGCCCAGGTGGGAGCCGTCTATGCGCTCAACCTGATTGAGAATCGAGATCAAAAGCTGGTTCTCTTCAGCGGCATTGATAAGGCGCGCTTTCGCCGTCCCGTCGTGCCAGGCGACACTTTGACCATCACGGTTACGCCCGTCCGCGTCGGCTCGCGCGTCCAGCGTATGCGGGGCGAAGCGCACGTTGACGGGCAACTCGCCGCCGAAGCAGACATCATGAGCGTGATTGCAGACAGGAGCGCCACCTCACAATGAGTGTCTCCTCCTCGCGTAATCACTCAAGCGCAGCCACCGTGCCAGAACAATCTATCCATCCTTCAGCCGTCGTTAGCCCAAACGCGCAGATGGGGCGCGACTGCTACATCGGCCCATATACAATCATCGGCGACGAAGTGACTTTAGGCGACGGCGTGCGTCTGGAATCACACTGCGTCGTAGACGGGCGCACGCACATCGGCGACGCGACACACGTCTTCCCCTTCGTCTCCATAGGGCTTGCTTCACAGGATTTGAAATACAAAGGCGAGATGGCTGAGACGCGCATCGGGCAGCGCAACACGATCCGCGAGTTCGTCACCATTCATCGCGGCACAGGAGGCGGCGGGCGCGTTACCAGCACAGGCGACGATTGCCTGATTATGGCTCAAGCTCACATCGCACACGATTGCATCTTGGGCGAGCGCGTGATTATGGCTAACGGCGCGACGCTCGCAGGCCACGTCACGGTCGAAGACGGCGCGAACATCGGCGCGTATTCGGGCGTTCACCAGTTCTGCCGCATCGGGCGCGAAGCCTACGTCGGCGGCTACTCGGTCGTCGTCAAGGACGCGCTGCCCTTCGCTCTCACTGTCGGCAATCATGCGAAGTGCTACGGCTTGAACATCACTGGAATGAAGCGGCGCGGCTACACGCAGGAAGTCATCAAAAATCTACATCACGCCTTCCACCTGCTTCTCTCATCGAAGCTGAACACCACGCAGGCTGTTGATCGCATCCGGGTGGAAATCCAAGACTCAAAAGAGGTGGACGAACTCGTCTATTTTATAGAGAACTCTAAGCGGGGAGTTATTAAGTAGCGGTGAGGTGCTGCATCTATAAGTTTTAAGCTCCGTCAGGAGCGATTGATAATAGCCCGGCAATTTATTGCTGGGAGAGAAACCAAAGATTATCTAAAGTCCCGTAGGGACGGCTGAATTGTTCAATCGTCCCTACGGGACTTCGCTATCGTTCCTGCCGCTGTTCCCAGCAACAAATTGCTGGGCTATTATCAGTAGTCCTTACAGGACAGACAAATTTATGAGTCAACGAAGACAGATTCATCTAATCACCATCTGATGCGATACGGTTTAATTGCAGGTAACGGGCGTTTTCCTTTTCTAGTGCTTGAGGGAGCGCATAAAGCTGGCGTGTCTCTGTCTGTCGCGGCGATTCGTGAAGAGACAGACCCGGAGATTGAGCGCGTGGCGGAGCGCGTGCAGTGGGTTGGCATCGGGCAATTAGGGAAGATGATTCGCTTCTTCAAGCGCGAAGGTGTGGAACAGGCGATCATGGCGGGGCAGGTCAAGCACGTGCAGATTTTCAGCGGCGCGCTGCCGGACATGCGTATGCTGAAGATGCTTCTACGCTTGCCGCGCCGCAACACGGATGCCCTGATCGGCGCGGTCGCAGATGAACTGGCGAGCGAAGGGATAGAGTTGATCGACTCAACCTACTTCCTGCAAGACCATCTCCCGCAGGTCGGCACGCTCACGCGCCGCCGACCAACGGAGCGCGAGCGCGGCGACATTGAATACGGGCTTGAAGTCGCACGCGAAATCGCGCGTCTCGATCTTGGGCAAACTATCGTCGTGCGCGCGCGCGCCTGTGTTGCGATTGAAGCGATGGAGGGAACGGATGCGACCGTGCGGCGGGCTGGTGAATTAGCGCGCGGACGCCTGACGGTTGTCAAAGTTGCCAAGCCCGATCAGGACATGCGCTTTGACGTTCCCGTAGTTGGCGTCCCGACGATTGAGAGTATGATCGAGGCTCAAGCAACCTGCCTCTGCGTCACGGCTGGCAAGACCCTGCTCTTTGATCGTGTGGAGATGCTACGACTCGCAGATGAGAAGCGCATCGCAGTAGTAGCAGTAGAATGAAGGTCGTAGGTCGTGAGTCGTGAATCGTAAATCGTGAATCGTAAATAGAGAAGATCTGTCTTCGTCTATTTACGATTCACGATTTACGATTCACGATCTCCCTACATATCTGACTTCGCCGTTTTACGACGAATGAAGATTTCGCCGCGAGCTTCGAGTCCTGCTTTCTCGGCGAGCGTGTTGAGCACGCTGGCGAGTATCTCTTTGTTCTCCAGCTTGAAACTCGTGTTACCTGCCATCCTCGTGTCAACATCACTAAATTGCAGTGCCAGGTAGCGATACTTCTTTCTGACGAACCAGGCAGGGATGTTCGCGCCGTAAGGCAGCGGAAGCGAGCCTACGACTTTCGCGCCCGTTGGCCTGTGTGATTGTGTATCGGCGTATGCTCCGTTGACTGCCGAATAAGGTATAGACATAACCTCTTTCTGTTCCTTGTTGCGAAAGACCAGCCGTTGGTTCGTATCGTCAAAACTGAGCGTTCCTGTCTGCTTCTTGTTGAAACCGAAGATGCCGCCTTCATATTTCGCCGTGAACGTCGTTGGCGCTGGCGGCGGCTTCGGAGTGGAAACGCCCGCAGCAGGCTGCGTCGTGTCGGTCGTGCGCGGTCTCTGCGCGGCCACCCCGCCCGCCGTTAACGCAACGAGCAGTCCTGCTCCTAAAAATTGGTAAACCTTTCTCATCTGCATTCTCCCCTCTACTTAAATCGGATGATGGGTGATGGACTGTGAGGCTGAGTTTCTCGCCGTCCATCTTATATCTTACAGACGCTGGCTGCCGACCGTGCGTTGCCAGACGAGCGCCTGTTTTAAGACGCAGAGCCGCTGCCGCTCCTCCGGCTCACACACAGGCTCCAGTTGTTCGATGACGGCTTCGATGAGCGAGGCTGCAAACGGCCCCGTATGCGTGATGATTTGCGAATAATAGTGAAGACGAATGCGCCCGTCTGCGCCCATGTGAAAACGATGAACGTCCTCGTCCGCCAAACGATAGATGTCCTGATTGACCGGAATCACGCGACGTGGCACAGCATGATGATTAGACTTCTCTCTATCGCGCCAGCCGAGCAGCAGAATGCCGACGAGCAAGCCCTGCTCGTTTAAGTAATCAGGACTGAGCACCGAATTATCCGAGACTGACGAAAGGCGCGGCCCGAAGTTTCCGTACTCAGGATTGACTAGCTGCGAGTTGTAGATGACGCCGATTATTTCCGAGCCGTCCTCCAGCGGAATCGAGACGAACTGCGCGAAGCCGTAGTCGGTAGCCATCGGCGGCTCGTCCACATCGAGCGGATCAATCACACGCCCGACATAATCAACGTGCGAGTTTGATTTAACTATCTTGGCAAGCTTAATCATAATTTTTGATTTTAGATTTGCGATTTTTGATTTGAAGAACGAAATAGCAGTTACGAATTTTGAGTTCTAAGTTTTTCTTTTAACTTAGAACTCATAACTTTCTCTTCTCTTCCAATCAAAAATCAAAAATCGCAAATCTAAAATCCATTCGCCCATTCCGGGACCTTGTAGAGAATCCACCAGAGGAAAAGCTGCGCGCAAAGGATCAACAAGCCGAACGCGAGGCTGAGATAGGAGGCGCGGCGTCCGCCACGTTCAGGAGCGCGATACGAGTTATACAAACCGACACCACCCATCAAGACCGCGCCCGGACAGAAAAGGATTCCCAGGTAAGGAACAAGCGCGTAGGTCACAAAAGCAAGCGCCGTTGTCGAAGCGCCATTCTTGTTCGGCACGGAGACGATTGACGACATAGAATTTTTTAGAGGTTTACTATTCGTTCCACCACCCTTGCGACTCACCACCGCGCGGCGATGCTGCGCATTGTATGAAGCGCGCAGAGCATCAGCCGGAAGGTAACTTTCAGTAAGCGAGCGCCCGCAAGCGGAGCAGAAGCGCGCCTCCACGCGCCGCGCCTCCGCGCCGCATGCAAGACAACTGCGTTGCAGCTTTTGCGAATCAGGCGGCTGCGCCGTGTTCTGTTCTGTGTTGCCCGCTTCGTTATCCATAAATTTGAGTTTCGGGGCTAGAGATATTTTGCTTGCGTGTAAGGCGCGGTTTAGTTCACCACAGAGACACAGAGAGCGCAGAGATAGCACAGAGGATTAAATCTCTGTGCCCCCTCTGTGTCCTCTGTGTCTGCGGTGGTGAATTTCACTTTGCCCTGCTCGCACCCGAATTTCTAACTTGAAGCTTCTCAATTTCTCTAACGCCTTCTGACCTTGCTCGCAGCCTTGCGCGAGACGCTGAACGGCATGCTCTCTCTTTCGGCGAAGTCCTGAATCGCGCGCAGGAACTGTTCGCGGTCGCGCCCTGAGATGTACGCGGCTTCGTCCGCCGCTTCAATCGCGTAGGGATAGCCGAGTCCGCTGACGCATTCGGCGCGCACCGTGTCAACCACATCATCTAACAAACCGGCCTCATAAATCCAGACGGGAACGTCCAGGCGTGCGGGCGCGCCCTCGCCCGTCGTCTGCAAATAAACAAACCCGACGAGCGGCTCACCCGTTTGCTCATCCTTGAAAGCCTCGCTCGAATTCTTACGCACGCAATAGCAGAAACTCGTGCGGTCGCCCCACGCATTCAAAAACGGCGGCTCGTTCCGGTCAGAAGCATGAAGGAGTTGCGCGTCGAACAAAGAGCGGCTGCGCTTGCTGCTTCTCTCCGGGTCAAGCGTATCGAGAAGCCAGACCAGATCGCGCGCGTAAGATTGATCCACGAAGCCGACTACAGGAACCTGCGTGTCGCGGGAAAGTTTGACCAGGTTGATAATTAATGCAATGTAGGTATCCTGCAACTTTGTCTTCGGCAGGGCGATTGAGATCATCAACGTGCCGTCGAAGAAGGCGACGGGAGTTCGCTCGCCGCGCGCACGCCAGCCTCGCTTGCTCTCAAGCCACTGGCTTAAAACTTCTGTCTCCAGCTCAAAGCGTTTCAGCCCGACGATGGTGTCAGCCGTGCTTCGATCATCGTACTCTTCCAACAACTCCTGCGGAGAGACGATCAGGAAGCGAGCATCTTTATGATATTTCCCATCGCGCGTGTGCGGGTTTTCAAACAGCCCGACCTGCACGGCGGCGACGGGCAGCGAAACATCACGCCCCGGAATAAGCTGGCTGCCGTCTGCGGCAAAAGTCGTGCGGCTCTCAAGCGCGTCAATCGCCCAGCGACGCGCCTCCTCGTGCGTGCTCCAACTACGTCCGAACGGAACGACCATCGAGCCTGCGCGGTCTAGCTCTTCGGAAGGAATCGCACCCGGTTCTTTGACTAAGGAGAGCGCATCCGTAATAGCCTCCGCGCTGCGCCCGTCAAGCTCCCGCAACCGGCGCACGTAATCACGCACGTCCTCATGCCATGCGCGATCAAACCGCAGGAAATCTTCGCGCTTGCCTTCCAGCGCACGGCTCACGAGATGTTGATAAAGCATAAGGCGAGTGATGAGTGATGAGTAATGAGTGCTGAGTGAAAACGCTGTCTTTAACTCATCACTCATCATTCATCACTTTTCTTTATCCTTTTCTTGCTCGTCCCAGTTGCGCGGATGAAGGCGTGTAGCGTGTGGTCTTCAGTTTTCCGTTGAAGAAGGTGTAGACGATGCCGTCCTTCTGGTTGCGGAAGATTGAGCCGCCTTGCGTGTCCTGGCGCTCGAATCTGGAATTGCCGGTGATATTCATAGATTCGGGCGTGTCCGAGGAGTTGTCGTGTTGCAAGACGATCTGAAGCACTGTGCCTTCAAGCTCAGGGGAGAGTTTCTTGGACGCCACGAAGTGCGCGTTGACGAAGGCGACGGTGACTGTGCCGCCCGCAACCTTGAAGTGCAGCGTTACGTCCTGTCCCACTTGATCTAGAATCGGCTTGCCGAGAATCCTCTCGACATCGGCACGGCGCGACTTCAAAGGTTCTATGCCGTTCCAGCCCGCAGCCATCACCGACTGTGAAAGAATGAGAAGAGAAGCAAAAGCGGTAATTGCGCTCAGGATCAAGCGGCGCGCGCGGATACGAAAGAAGTTCGGTTTTCTCATGGAGTGGATGCTACAGCAGAGCCGTGATGAGTGACAAGTGCTAAAACAGTGATAAGTGATGAGTGATGGGTGATGAGAGAAATGCTTTTTCTTATCACCTATCACTCATCACTTATCACTCACTTCGCATACGGTCTGACGCGCTCGGCTGACTCTTTGAAGTCCGCATCATTGGGTGCGAGCTTCACGCCTTTCTCGTAGGCAGCGAGCGCCTTTGCGTATTGTTTCGAGATTTCGTAGGCGTAGCCAAGCTCGCGGTAGATGTTGGCGTCATCGGGAGTCTTGACGGCGGCGCGTTCAAGCGCGGCGATAGCTTTCGGGAAATTCTTGGCGCGCGATTGCGCGACGCCGAGCAGGTAGAGCGCGCTGGGGCTTGCGTCCGCGCTTCCTGCGAAGCGTTCGAGCACGGTCGCGGCGCGGGCATACTGCTTCGCGCCAAGCAACGCTTGCGCGAAGAGCACGTTGGCTTGCGCGTCCGTTTTGATACGAGTGAGACCTTCACCGGCGCGGACTGCGCTCAGGTAATCCGCATCGGCTTTCTCCGGCGAGGCCGCTGCGCCTGCGCGTTGCAGGTAAGCGAGCGTGAGCAGGTTCCATGCGGAGACGGAGCGCGCATCGCTCAGTGTAGCGCGGTTGAGGGCCGCTATGCTTGCGTCCATGTCGTTGCGCTCGAAGGCGAGTTGGCCGACATAAAAGAGCGCAGCAGCATCTTTCGGATTCTCTTTAACGATGGCGTTGAAGGTGCGTTCGGCGTCTGCGGTTTTGTGTGTTTGATATTCGGCGACGCCGCGATAGTAGAGCGTGATGGAATCGGGCTTCGCATCTTTGCGAGATGTCGTGATGACTAGAAACGGAAGGGCGCGCTCGTATTGTCCGGCCAGAAAGTAGGCGTGGCCGAGCGCATCAACGGTGAATGGGTCTTCCTGTTTGGCTGTGTGCTGTAGGTCTAAAGCTTTCTGTAAGTCTGATGAAGCCACCTCATACTGTTTCAGATTTATCTCGGCGAAGCCCGCGATCTTCCATGCTTCGGAATCGTTCGGGTTGCTCTCTGTCACCTGCCTCGCTTCCTTCAGTGCCGCTTCATACTGCTTCCCTTGCAGCAGGGTGAACGCATGCGACGTATCGGACGTACCCGAAGCGCCGGTTGAGACGGGCGCTCCGACGGGCGTGGAAGCGGTCGTGTTAAGCAACGGCACGTTCGGGTCGGGCGCTGGCGCGGTGCTGGTACTTCTTCGCCTGCCAGCGGAGTTCGCAGGCTCGACATCGAGCAGCGTATCAGAGGGCTTCTCGGTCGTGGCCGGAGTCTTTTCGGTTCGCGCCGTCTGCCGCGAAACGCGGCGCGGGCGGGTTGAGCCTGACTGGGCAGAGACTGTCAGCGCAGTGAAAACGAGGAGCGAAGCGAAAAGGGCTAGGTTGCGTTGCAGGTAGTTTCTTATCATGACTTCTAATTCTTTCAATTTCTGGCGCAGTGTTCAAGCTCTAAGGCGAGCCACCAGACCCGCAACCGGCTTGCAGGCATTTTTGATGGCTTGAGAGACATTTGGGTTTGCTCTAACACAAGTGCGACCGGCAAGCATTTACTCGCCGGTCGCACTTTTAACCATTAACCGTCGGCTTTAGAAATTAATCTTAAGGCCGAACTGGAACTGGCGCGGATCAAAGGCGGCAGTCGGGCGGCTGTAGTAACGGCCACCCGGCGCACGCTGGTTGAAAGCATTCACGTCTGTAAAAAGAGGTGATGCGGCGGCTTCGTTGAAGCGATTGAAGAGATTGAAGCCCTCGGCAATCAGGTCTATGCGCCAGCGCTCGCCGAAACGTAGGGCGCGCGTCAGACGCAGGTCGAGCGAAGAATAGGGATGCGTGATGCCGCGACTGCGCCCCAGGTCGCCGCCGCTCGTGAACGGCGCAGGAAGCAGGAGCGTGTTACCAGGCCCAACGTTCGGACGATCAGTCTGGTTGGATTGATCGTTGTTCGTGTCAACGCCGGACAGAATATTGAATGGACGCCCCGAAGAGATTTCAAAGATCGGTGCGACGGTGAAATCTGACAGGAAGCGACGCCCGTAGCCTGATGCTTTACGCCACTCAGGCGGTGAAGCGATGATCGCGCTGAAGACGAAGCGATGGCGTTGGTCAAACAGCGAGTCGGCGCGTTCTGCGCGGAAGTTGCGATTGTCCTGCGGCAAGAGCAACGTCTGCAAGTCGGATGAATCGTCAATCGAGTGTGACCAGGTGTAGCTCGCAAGGAACTGGAAGTTGTTTGCGAAGCGCCGCTTCAGGTCCACGTTCAAGGCATTGTAGTTGGAGTTGCCGTCGGAGACCTGCGCGTTGACTGAGCCGAAGGGCGAGACGATGCCGGGCGTGCGTAGCGTTCCCGCCAGGAAGGTGTTGAAGGCCGCAGGCGTTAAGCCCGTGAGAGCTTGAACGAGAAAGTAATTCGGCGCGTTCGGGCGGAAGAAGTTGGCTGCCGCCGGGGAGATGACGCGACCGCGCGGCCCCTGCACGATCAGGCCGGGGATGATTGTTGCGAACGTTTCCCCGGTGAATGGATTAGTGAAGGTGGAACCGGGCGTTGACCCCGCTCCGGTTGTCGGGAAAACGCCGACCAGCGCTACCTCGCTCGTATTGCCGGGCGCGCGGTTGGCGAAGCGTCGAAAATTCTCGACCTGTAGATCAATACGCGGCGCGTTGACATCAAGCGGATGCGGCAGATGATGCGTGCCGACGAACAGGTAGCTTGCCGAGAGCGACATATCCTTCGTTAGCTGCCGCTCGATGGTGAAGTTTCCTTGAGTGGCGGAAGCGTACTCAAAGTCTTTCGAGACAGGCAGCGTGAAGGGTAACACCGCGCCGAAGCCCGGAAACGTTTGATCGTTGAAACGCTGGCGTCCGAATTGATATTGCGCGGTTGAAGCAACTCCCGGCGTGAAGAAGGTCGCCGGAAGTCCAGATGCCAGGCAGACCGGATTGGCTGCGCCCGATGCAGTGCCGTTGCAAACTGTGCCTTGAAAAATTTGTGTAGCATTCAAGAGCGCAGTTGGCGAGGGGCTACCGGAGATACCGACGAACTGCTGTTGCTGCGCGGCATCTGCGATGTCGGAGTTGAAGCCGACAGCCAGCAGCGGGTGATCGTAAAAGAGTCCGAAGGCGGCGCGGATTACCGTCTTGCCGTTGTTCATCGGGTCCCATGCGATGGCAAAGCGCGGCGCGAAATTATTTTTATCGCGCGGGAAGCCTTGCTGCACGTTAACAGCATCCTGCGCCGCGAGCAGATCAGAGCGCGACAGCGTAATGCCTGAGAGCGGATCAGTGAAAGACTCGACCGGCGCAATCTGCTGCGTATATTCCACGTCATAACGCAAGCCATAATTGAGTGTCAGGTTGGGCCTGATCTTCCAGGAATCCTGTCCGAAGAAGGCCAGCGGTTTGTTGCTCAAACGGCTGACCGGATTGCCGAACCCCTGAACGTAGGTTGAGGGAAAGCCGAGACCGTACTGTTGAACCGGCGTAAAGTCCGGCGCGCTCGCAGGGAAACCGAGCGTTGATGCGGTCAGTCCGCCGAAGTTGAACAGCCCTGCGAAGTTCAGTTCAAAGACTGCGCTGGGGATGTTGACGTAGTTCACGTCCGCGCCGAACTTGAACGTGTGGTTGCCCGCGAGGAGGTTCAGAGTATCCGTGTATTGATAGCGCGTTTCCGTTCGGTTGACGGGCGAGAAGAGTTCGCGCCCGAAGAAAGCTGCGCCGTTAATATTGACGGCAACTGCATCGCCGTTCTGTGATTTGAAGATGGCGCGGCGCTCACCGAAATTAATGCGCGCTTCGTTGACCATCCGATCCGACAGCGTCGAGTTGAGCGAGACGACGGCTGTAAAGTCGCGTAGGTTTTGCACGCCCGTGCGCGAGAAATCGTTCTGGCCGAGCGATTGATTCTGTGACTCGACCTGAATGCCCGTAATGTCGCTCGGGTTGTAGCCGAAGCGGAAGGTGAACAAGTTTTTCTTGTTGATGTTGTGATCGAGGCGGAACGAAGTGAACGATGTTCTCTCCGTCACAGGAAAAATCTTTTGTAGATTGAGCAGCGAGCGAAATGCGATGGGCTGGCCCTGCGCGTTAACCGTGCCGACCGGAACCGGCGCACCCGACAAGATGAAGCGCGGGCCAATCGTGCCGGGCAGGATAGGACTGATCGCAGGACAGCCGCTGCCATCGTTCGGGCTGCTCAATGGATTGCTTCCGGCGAGGGCCGTTGAACCGCCACTGGAAGCAAAGAACGCATAGGCTCTGGCCGCGCAGATGTTCGCGGGAACGCCCGATGCAACCAGTGTGTTGATGAAAGAGGCTTGCGCGGGAGTGATATTGTTAAAGGTGCGCGCCACCGGATTTAGACCTGGAATTGTAGGAATCGTCGCCGAACCGTTTAGCCCCAGCGTGACATCGCTCGTAAAGAAGCCTGACTCGTTGCGGCGACGTTGCTCGAAGGCGAAGAAGGCAAAGGTTCGATCTTTCCTGAGTGGGCCGCCGAGGGTCGCGCCGTACTGCGTGCGCGTGAACGGCGGGTCTGCGACAGGCGCAAAGGCATTGCGCGCCTGGAAACGACGATTGCGCAGGAAGCCGAAGATGTTGCCGTGAACATCGTTTGTGCCGCTCTTGGTGACGACGTTGACCACGCCGCCAGCGGAGCGTCCGAACTCCGCCGCGTAAGAATTGCTGACGACCTGAAACTCCTGCACCGCTTCCTGGCTGACGGTCGAGCGCGAAGCGTTGACGGAGTTGTCCGTGTTGTCTGCGCCGTCAACCTGAATCAGATTAGAGCGCCCGCGCTGGCCGCCGAAGTTCAAGCCGGATGTCGGGGCTGGTCCGATGGGGCGTCCGTTGTCGCGCGAGACGGTCGAAGTCGTGAGCGCAAACGAGAGGTAGTTTCGTTCGTTGATCGGCAGGTTCTCAATGCGCTGCTGGTCAATGGTGGTAGCGACAGCCGTGCGCGAAGTTTCGACAACTTCAGTGTTCGCGCTGGTGACGGTCACGCTTTCGCCGATCTGTCCTAGTTCCAACGGAACGTCCAGGTCTGCGCGCTGCCCGACCGTGAGCTTGACTGTCGGGAGAACGGCGCGCTTGAAGTTAGCCGCTTCCACTGTGACTTCGTAATCACCCGGAGGCAGATTAACGATCTGGTAGAAGCCTTCATCATTGCTCATCGCGGTGCGCGATGTGTTGGTCGCGGGATTGCGCGCAGTGACCGTTGCATTCTGGACAACTGCGCCCTGTGGGTCGCGCACGTAGCCTTGCAGGTCCGCTGCATTCGATTGTGACTGAGCAAATGCAGCGCTCGCGCAGGCGAAAATAGCTACACACAGGAGGATGAACCGGACACAAGCCGATAGACCTCGCAGAGGGAATACACGCATCATCGTCTTCTCCTTAAATTTCATAATAGAAGGCTCGGAAGCATTACCAGTTTACAGAGACAAGCATTCGCAGCGGACGGACAGGGTGACGCTTGTGGTCCGGTGCAAGAACGGAAAACCGAAATCGTTTGTTAAGCGATGATAGGCTCGTGGCGCATTCGGGAGTGTCTGATACGCGCGCAAGGCGCAATCCTGAAGCGTCAGTATAAGTAGCGCCGGGAGCTAAATCTTTCAACGAACGCGCCGTCTTTGTACCGCAAAACATGTGCGTGTGGCAAGCAGAAAGCTATCAACGGCAGATGTTTTCTGCTGGCCCGAACGGGTTCGTCGCATACTTACCCGGCAGCAACCTTGCAGAGAAATTCTCACATCTCTTTGCGCTACGCCTCATGGAAAGATGCAGGGCGTGGCCTAGCTCTCCGCATGGCTGCTGCTCCGCCGGGTTGAGCGCGCAAGAAAACGGCGTGCGCGTTCGCTTGCGCTGAGTCCGAAGATCAAGGTCTCAGCCAAGCGAGGAACAAACGCTGCGCGCCGCATCAACGCGCACACGCGCAGCCGTGCGCCAAAGAGTTGATTGTAACGGGCACGATAATCGCGGGACAGGTCGTCAAATGTTTCCTCGCTGCGGAGCGCGGGCAAGTGTCGCGCAATCGTCGCGGCTGCAAGCTCGCCGCTCTCCAGTGCCATCAACATTCCGCTGCCCGTGAAGGGATCAATAAACGACGCCGCATCGCCTACGGCCAGCATCCCTGCGGCAGGAACAATCCGGCTCCGACCGAATCCTTCAAGAGCGACGGCCAGCCAACCGGAGTGCGCTCGCGCGCGTGCGAGCGTTTCCGCCGCCCTGCGATTTTTCATCACCACTCGGCGCATCACTTGCTCCGCATCGCCTCCGCAAGCACGCACGTCGCGCGCTCGTGCTATGAAGCAGAGATTGCTGAGACCACCTTCGACGCGGCTCAAGCCGCCATAGCCACCGCGATAAAAGTAGATTTCGCAACTGCCGGGCGCGCCCACAGTATTTTCCAGGTGAGCTTTGAAAGCGACGAGCGGCGCGCTCCCTTTTCTCGAACGATGTTTTCCGTCCTCCTCTTTCTCGATGCGGCGGCAGAGCGCACGCGATCTACCCGTCGCGTCAATCGCAATCAACGAATTAACCTCAAACGATTGCCCATTCCGTCTCAAGCGCACACCGCGCACCTGTCTCCCGTCCAGCAACAGACCGGCAGCCTGCGTCTCTTCCAGCACCTCCACGCCCAACTCGCGCGCATGCGCCAGAAGCCGCGCATCCATCTCAGCGCGGCTCAAGCCAAGCGCGCCGTGAGAGCCTGCGCCGAACCACGCTGACGGCACGCTCACATTTCTTCCGCTCCTGGAATAGAAGACAGTCTCACTTAACTCCGCCCCTCCCGCGTCCATCATTCGACCTGCGACACCAAGCCGCTCGAAGTGTGACAGGCACTCCGGCGAAATAAACTCTCCGCACAGCTTCGCGCGCGGAAACTTTTTCTGCTCGGCAAGAAGCACACGCGCGCCAATCGCCGATAGATGAATCGCCGCGCTCGTTCCCGCCGGGCCTCCGCCCACAATCACTGCATCATAGCTGTTCGAGGTTCTACTCATTCTTTACCGTTTCGATTCTTGCTTCCGCTCAACACCAAGCGAAAGGGAAAGCGGCGCTCTACGTTGATGTCCGCGAGGTGAGCTTGCGAAGCGAGTTGATTCAACTCGCCGGGTCTAAAGCCGCGCAGGATGGAGAGCGCGCCGTCCTCGCGGATGAGGCGATTACGCAAGAAGAGATGGCCGACTGTCGTGTATAGATAATATGCGAGCGGATGACGATGCAAGTCTATGACGAAGATGCGGCGGCGCGCGACGCGGCTCAACTCATTCAAGATTGCGACCACCTGTTCATCTTTGAAATGGTGGGTGAAGAGCGAGCAGATCGCATAATCGAAACGGTCATCACTGAAAGGCAGATGAAGCGCATCGCCGCGCACCGAACTGATTGAAGCAAGCCCTTGCGACTCTTCCAGAGTAGCCTTTGCCGAACGCGCGTTGAGTTCCAGCCCGACAAGCAAAGCCTTTCGCTCTGTCTTGAGCGCCCAACCTGCGGCCTCGCGCAACAACTCTCCTGAGCCAGAGCCTACGTCCAACACCGAAAAGCTTTTCAACCCCTCGCGCTCAATCTCCGCCAGCAGCGAATGACGAAGCGCGCTCGCATCACCCAGAAAGCGATTGACGTGCCGCAACTCCACCATGCAGCCTTCATACTCCTCAGACGTATAGTCGCCCTTGTCGAGGTGCTCAAGCTCGTAACTGCGTTTCTGGAACTGGCTAAACATAAAAGACAGTGACGAGTGACAAGTGACAAGTGACAAGCAAGAACAAGTTTTTAACTCGTCACTTGTCACTCGTCACTTGTCACTGCTTTTCGATAATGAGCGCGCTGTTCTTTGAGCCGAAGCCGATGCAGTTGCAGAGGGCGACGCGCACGTGCCCCTCGCGTGCTTCGTTCGGAACGTAATCGAGATCACATTCGGGGTCCGGCTCGTCCAGGTTGATTGTTGGAGGAATCAGGCTGGTGCTCATCGCGCAGAGAGCAGCCGCTATTCCTGCTGCGCCGCTTGCGCCCTGCGGGTGGCCGATCTGCGATTTGGTCGCGGACATGGGGATGCGTCTTGCGCGCTCTTGCAGCGCGAGCTTCAGCGCGTGGGTCTCTATGCGGTCGTTGAGAAGCGTTGACGTGCCGTGCAGGTTAACGTAGTCAATCTCCTCCGGCACACGTCCCGCATCCTGCATCGCCAAAGTCATGGCGCGCGCAGGCTCGTCACCTGTTTCTTCCAGGCGCACTCGATGATATGCGTCACACGTCGAGCCGTAGCCTGTGATCTCCGCGTAAATTTTCGCGCCGCGCCTTTGAGCGCGCTTATACTCTTCAAGAACATAAATCCACGCCCCTTCGCCGAGCACGATTCCTGAGCGGTCGCGCGAGAATGGACGCGAGGCACGCGCAGGCTCGTCGTTCCACTCATTCGTCAGCACGGTCATCAGGTTGAAACCTGCGAGAATGCCTGGCGCGAGCGGCGCATCAACGCCGCCTGAGATCATCACCTCTTGTCTTCCGAGCGCGATGTGTTCGGCGGCATAGGCAATCGCATCTGTCGAACTCGTGCAACCCGTCGAGATGATGTGCGAGAGACCGCGCAGACCGAAAGCCATTGAAAGCTCGGAAGAGAGTCCGCCGTGTGTAGAGGAAGGAATCGTATAGACGCTCGCCTTCTGCGCCTGTCCGGTGAAGTAGTACCTGTACTGAAATTCGGTGAAAGCGAGTCCGCCACCGCCCGTGCCGAGTTGGACACCGATCTCGCGGCGTTCTTCCAGGGAAAGATCGCTCGTGTGCAGACCGGCGTCGTCCAACGCTTCGCGCGCGGCAGCGAGCGCAAGCGGAACAGTGCGCGGGACGTGCTTGCGATCTTTTGGATTAACCTGCGCTTCCCAGTCGAAGTCGCGCACTTCGGCAGCAATCTTGACGGGCGAATCCGTGACATCGAAGCTCTCTATACGCCGCACGCCGCTCTCGCCCCGTTGGAGAGCGCGCCAGAAGGCTTCGCGCCCAATGCCAATCGGCGTCACGCAACCCATCCCCGTAATCACGACCCTGCGCGGTCGCTTCAAACGTTTCAGCATAGCGAACTACTTTCCTTGCGGCTGCGGTCCAACTTGTCTGGGAAGTTCAGGTTTAGAATAACATCGCCCGCCGCACGGCAGCTAATGAGAATAAGCCTCAACAACCGTAGAGCTAATGAAGAAGGTTTTACTAACAGAAGCAAGCTGCGCGAAGCTTCGAGCCAATATTTATGCCGACTCCAGAACAGCTAAAAATTTATCAAATGGCTTCTAGTCGTTTTCCGCCAGGGTGCTGAGGTACACAATAAAGGCATCATGGTCGCTGACTTTAGTAATCTCTGCGCCAATCAGATAACCTTCGGGGAACATGCTCTCTCCTAAGCTCTCATCAAGTAGTTTGTAATGTACGGGTCTTGCAGTTATTTGGATTGCGCCTCCCGGAAGATACAGCTCAATCTGCATCTTACTATTCTCACCCGTCAGATAGCGCTCATCAATCTCGGCGATAGGCACGACAAGAGCTACTCCATTTTCACTTATATCTTTGGTGTGCCCGACAAGATGTAGCCTTCCCGAAGCGCGCGACGAAGTTTTTCCGCCAGAGAGCACCACGCTGAAGAGAAGGCGCGCTTTCAGTTGTGCTATGAAGCGTGGAGAGCGACGACGATTGGATGGTTGGTTGGAACGTTGTCTCATCTAGCTTCATTATACATCCTTATCTTACCGGAACACTTCGCCGCAAAGTGCAATCCGACTCATAACGAGTGCTGAGCTACTTGAGGGGAGTTAAAAGCAAAGAGCGTACACCCGATTCAGGGTGTACGCTCTTTTATCTAATCCATGCGCTGGAGGATCAGGCGCTCGGCGGTTGCGCTTCGCCTTCGATCTTAGTCCCGCACTCGTTGCAGAACTTCGCGCCGGGTGCAGCCTCGGCCTGGCAGTTCGGACACTTCGGCTTCTCCTGCTTGGCTCCGCATTCGTTGCAGAATTTCGCGCCCGCCTGAAGCTGCGCGCCGCACTTAACGCACGGAACCGTTTGCCCTCCCGTTTCGAGCTTCGCGCCGCACTCGTTGCAGAACTTGCCTGCGCCTACATGGGTCGCGCCGCACTTCGGACATTTAACGGTAGCAGCCGCTGCGCCTCCGCCACCACCTCCGCCCTGCTGCTGTTGCGGCTGGTTCATGGCGTTCGACATTTGCCCGGCCATCATGTTGCCGATGGCGAAGCCTGCGCCGAGTCCTGCGCCAGTGCCCGCGCCGCCTGAAGGATTATTTGCGGCATCACGCATCGCGTCGGCAGCTTGAAACTGCGCGTAGCGTCCGACATCGCCGATGACACCCATCGAGGTGCGCTTGTCCATCGCCGCTTCGACCTCCGGCGGAAGGCTTATGTTCTCAATGATGAATTTGGTTAGCTCAAGCCCGTATGTCTTGAACTCTTCGCCCAGCTTGGTGCGCCCAAGCAGGCCCAACTCGTCATAATTTGAAGCTAAATCAAGCGCCGCGATTTTCGATTCGCCGAGAGAGTCGGTGAAGCCGCTGACGAGCGTTCGCTTCAACTGGCCTTCGATGTCTTCAGTCTCGAAGTGGCTGTTAGTGCCAGCGATTTCCTTGATGAAGGCGCGCGGGTCGGCGACGCGAATCGAGTAGATGCCGAAAGCGCGCAGGCGCACCATGCCGAAATCCGCATCCCTCATCATGATGGGATTCATCGTGCCCCACTTGAGGTCTGTGAACTGCTTGGTGTTGGCGAAATAGACTTCGGCTTTGAAGGGCGAGTTGAAACCGTATTTCCACGCGCCGAGCTTGCTCAGGATAGGCGTGTTGCCGCCGTTAATTGTGTAGCGGCCAGGAGGGAAAACATCCGCGATCTGTCCCTCGAACACGAAGACGGCTACCTGCGACTCACGCACGATGAGTTGCGCGCCGTTCTTGATCTCCTGTCCACGAACAGGGAAACGATACATCATCGTGTTGCCGGATTCGTCCAGCCATTCGATGACTTCGATAAACTGTGCCTTGATGGCGTCAAATATTCCCATTTTTGCTTCTAATCTCCTTCTTAGCGGCGCTCAGGGTTTCCCAATGTTTCAGCCGCCCCATATTATACGCTTGCGCGCGATGCAATGTTCAAGTACCGCAACAGGGAGACCCCTGCGCGGGAGAATATTGCACAAATAGAGGCACGATGGAAGGGCGAGAAAGAAGGGATGAGGGCGGAGGGCGGAGGGATGAAAGAAGAGCGAAAACGTTTTTTCTTTACTTCATCCCTCATCCCTCATTCCTTCTCTTCATCCTTGCTCTTCGTTTATGCCAAAGAGCGTAAACCAGGAGCGCTGCTAGTCCGCCGGACATATCAATGAGGCTGTCGTAGATTGAGGCTGTGCGTGACGCGACGAAGCTTTGATGGTATTCATCCGAAAGCGCGTAGAGAACGACGAGCGCGAGTGAGATTAAGAGCCAGCGGCGGTGTAGTGTTTGACCGGAAGAGGTAGAGAAAGCACGCGCGGCGAGCCAGGCGAGGATGGCGTACTCTGTAAAGTGCGCCGCCTTGCGTATGAGGAAATGCGCGAAAGATAATCGCTCTTCACTAATGCGTGGGAATAACCAGCGCAAGAGCGGGCCGATGATCCGCGAGGTGTTGGCAGCCGAAAATTCTGCGGTCGAAGCGAAAAAGATAAAAGCCATCCAGACAAAGAGCGGCCCGTAGCGCCGGATGCGCCCCCACGCTTGCCGCTGCTCTCCGGTCTCTAACTTTTTGCCGCTCACAATCATTCCTTCGCCCGAGGAAGTTTAAAGCCAGGCGCATCAAAAAGAAAAAGGCAAAAGTGAGGAAGGCATCGGCCTCCTACTTTTGCCTTTGACCTTTTACTTTCGCCTTCCTTTTAAACTGATGCGCCTGAGACCACTTCGATAATCTCGCTCGTGATTGCCGCCTGCCGGACGCGGTTCATGTTGAGCGTCAGCGACTCTATCAACTCGGCTGCGTTCTTCGATGCCGAGTCCATCGCCGTCATCCTCGCGCCATGCTCGGAAGCGACAGACTCAAGCAGAGCGCGAAAGATTTGCGTCTCGATCAGACGTGGCAGCAGGCGACTGAAAATCTCCGCTGGCGGTTGCTCGTAGATGTACTCAGTCAGATTAACCTCGCGCGGCGGCGCATCAACCGTAGCAGCATCGCCCGGCGTTTCAGTCACGCGCGAGACGGGCAGGAGTTGTTCTATGACGACGCGCTGTTGAAGGACAGACTTAAACTCGTTATAGATGAGAAAGACCTTGTCGAGTTCTTCATCTTCCGTGAAGCGATTGATGACGTTGCGCCCAATCTCCACCGCTTCGGAATATTCGATGCGCCCCTTACCCGTCAATCCAACATACTCATCAACGAACGGAACGTTGCGGCGGCGAAAGAAGTCGCGGCCTTTGCGTCCCACCGGCAACATCTCTATGGTCTTGCCTTCATGCTCGCGCATGAAAGCCTGCGCCGCTTTAATCAGGTTGGTATTAAACGCACCCGCCAAACCTTTGTCCGCAGTGACCAGAACAATGAGGTAACGCTCATCGCCGCGCTCATCAAGAAGCGGATGATGAAAATCTTCATCCGTGCGCGAAGCAAGCTCGGCCAGCACCTCCATCATCTTGTTGGCAAACGGGCGCGCCGCAACGACCGTATCCTGCGCACGCTTCAACTTCGCCGCAGACAGCATCTTCATGGCCTTCGTGATCTGCTGCGTATTCTTAACCGACTTGATGCGGCGACGAATGTCTAAGAGGTTTGGCATTTGAAATCAGTGATAAGTGATAAGTGATAGCTCTTTCTTATCACTCATCACTTATCACTTATCACTACTTTTCATACTCCGGCAGCAGCCGTCTGTGTAGCCGGAGCGGTACTTGCCGGGCGCGCGGCGGTGCTGGTTTCTTCAGTCCAGCGTTCTCTGTAGTCTTTGAGAACTTGTTCGAGACCAGACTTAATCTCATCTGTCACTGCCTTCTTCTCACGTATGGATTGCAGCAGACCCGGATGAGAGTTTTCGACAAATTTCAGGAGACCCGCCTCGAAGTTGCGTACATTCTCAACCGGAATGTCGTCAAGATACCCGTTGATTGCGGCCCAAATCTCAATCACCTGCTTTTCAACATCCATCGGCTGATATTGCGGCTGCTTCAAAATCTCCACCAGACGCTGCCCGCGCGCGATCTGCGCCTGCGTTGATTTATCCAGGTCAGAGCCAAACTGCGCGAATGCCTGTAGCTCACGAAACTGCGCGAGGTCAATACGCAAAGTTCCTGCAACCGACCTCATGGCCTTGATCTGAGCAGCGCCTCCGACGCGCGAGACAGAGTTGCCGACGTTGATAGCCGGACGTATGCCGGCGTTGAAGAGGTCTGCTTCAAGGAAGATTTGCCCGTCGGTGATGGAAATCACGTTGGTCGGAATGTACGCAGAGATGTCGCCCGCCTGCGTCTCGATGATCGGCAGACTCGTCAGTGATCCGCCGCCCTTTGAATCCGCCAACTTCGCGGCGCGCTCAAGCAGGCGCGAGTGCAGATAGAACACGTCGCCCGGATATGCTTCGCGTCCCGGCGGACGCCGAAGCAGGAGCGAGATTTCGCGGTAGGCCGCAGCCTGCTTTGAAAGATCGTCGTAGATTGTTAGGGCGTGGCGACCATTGTCACGGAAAAATTCGCCGATTGCTGCGCCCGTGTACGGCGCTAGAAATTGCATCGCCGCCGGATCGGATGCCGTCGCTTTAACAACGATGGTGTAATCCATCGCGCCGAAGTCGGTTAAAGTCTTGACGACCTGCGCGACCGTTGAAGCCTTCTGGCCGATGGCGACGTAGATGCAGATTACGTCTTTGCCTTTTTGGTTGATGATCGTGTCAATTGCAACAGCCGTCTTACCCGTCTGGCGGTCGCCGATAATCAATTCGCGCTGGCCGCGACCGATAGGAACCATCGAGTCAATCGCCTTGAGGCCCGTCTGCAAAGACTCTTTCACGGGTTGGCGATCAACAATGCCGGGCGCGATGCGTTCGATTGGATTGAAAGAATCCGTGATGATTGGCCCGCGCTCGTCAATCGGCAGGCCCAGGGCATTCACAACGCGACCAATCATCGCATCACCAACAGGCACTTGCATGATGCGTCCTGTTCGCTTGACGAGATCGCCTTCCATGATTGCCTGAAAATCTCCGAAGAGCACTGCGCCGACCTTATCTTCTTCAAGATTCAAAGCAAGACCGCGCACCTCGTGAGGGAATTCCAACAACTCACCCGCCATTACTTTTTCGAGGCCGTGAATCTCGGCGATGCCATCGCCAACTTTGATGACCGTGCCGACTTCAGTGACCGTGACGCCCGACTGGAAGTTCTCAATCTGCTGGCGAATGATCTCGTTAATCTCGTTAGCTTTGATCGGTTCCATAAATTCCTCGTGACTGGTAAATCGTGAATCGTAAAAGAAAGCGTCTTTCGTCTATTTACGATTCACGATTTACCAGTCATTCTCTCTTTGACCTGCTGCAACTGATTGCGCACGGAGCCATCGTAGATGGTCGAGCCGATGCGCGTCACGATTCCGCCGATTATTTCTTCGTCAGTTATAAAACTCAAGCGTACATTCTTGCCCGTCAGCGAAGTGAGCTTCGCGCGTAGTGCATCCTGCGACTTTTGCGACACTGGATGCGCCGTCGTCACCTGGGCGGACACAACACCCGAACGCTCATCAAGTATTTGCGCGAAACGTTTGTTGACTTCGTTCAACTCTGCCAAGCGTTGGTTCTGTAAAAGGACTTGCAGGAAATTAGCTGTCGTCGGGCGAACGCTCGCACGCGCAATCAGTGCGCTCAAGACTTTTCGTTTCTGCTCGTAAGGAATTGTCGGATTGCGGAAGACTTCAAGGAGTTGTTCGTTTGACTGCATCATCGTTTCCCACGCAGTCAATTCCCTCTGCACTTCTTGCGCTTCACCGCTCGCTGTCACCACGTCCGCCAGCGCCGTCGCATACCGGCGCGCCACCGTTTGCACGCTCAACGCTTGACCCCTCCCAACTCCTCGACCCGAAGGCTAACTAAACGCGCATCGTCTTCCGGCTTAATGTCGCGCCGAATCATCTCCTCTGCGAGTCGCACGCTCTGTTCCGCAGCAAACTCTTGCAACTCCTGGCGCGCAGCCTTTCCAGCGCTCTCAATTTCTCGTTGTGCCTGTTCACGCAATTTTTGTGTTTCCTCTTCAGTAGAACGACGAATGCGCTCGCGTTCATCAGCCGCTTCTTTTTGAGATTGCTCATGGAGGCTTGCTACCTCCACATCCAAGCGTACTAATCGCGCTTCAACTTCTTCCAGTTTCGCCAGAGCTGCGTTGCGCTCCTCCTGAGCGCGCATCAAATCGCGGCGGATGCCTTCGCGTCGAGCGCGCATGGCTTCACTTACCGGACGGCGCAAGATGTAGATGAACAGGCCAACAAATATAATAAGATTGACCCACCTCCACACCTCGAAGCTTGGAATATTCCACCAGGGCGCAGCTTCCCCTTCAGCAAGCGCAAACATATTCGTAATCAGGCTGGCAAACATATTTCTTATGCGCTCAATCCAAGGCTTCTAGTCACCGTGTCGCTAATTGGGCGATGGAGAATCTGTCCGCCGATTTCTGCCGCCAAGCGACGCGCTTCATGGTCAAGTGTCGCACGGGCTTCCTCTGCCTGCGCATGGATGGTTTCCTTTTGGTCAGCCACTGAACGATTTATTTCTTCACGCACTGCACTCAACTTAGCTTGCCGCTCATTCATTGCTAAGGAGCGCTCTTGCTCCATTAAGCGATAGCCTTCAGCACGTGTTTTGCGCAGAGTCTGCTCGTAGTGCGCTAACTTTTCTTCGACGCTCCTCAAGATGTCATTAGCTTCACCTGAACGTCCGCGAGTACGTTTTTCGCGTTCTTCAAGAATGCGGTTGATAGGCTTGAAAAGTGTGGCGTTGAGAACAAACACCATCACCAGAATGATCGCAATATGAAGAAATAGCGTGCCGTCCGGCACTAATTGGATGGAATTTTCGGCAAAGGCCAGAGAAATCATATGGCTCGACAGGCTCTAACGAGCTGGTGATATAGTCTAACTGTTTTATTATTAAGAAATTTCCGCTTGTCAAAAGCCTGCGAGTCTAGCACGTGATTTCACAAGCCGTCAAGGAAAGGGTTATACCGACAGTGAGGCCAAAATATGCGCCCGCCTATGGAAAGGCTATTCTAGTGCTGAGGCTCTTGGTTGAAGGCAATAGCATCCGCAGCACGGAGCACACTACAGGTGTTGAGAAGAAGATCATTACTCAGTTTGATAGCTCTAGCGGTGAGAAATGCGAACAACTCTTACAATGTGAAAATCAAGAATGTTCACGTGAGCGATGTTGCAAGCTGACGAGATGTGTGGCTTCGTTGGTATGAAGCAAAAGACCAAACGTATTAAAGATAAAGTCTGGTGAGACTATTGGCGATGCGTGGACGCATGTAGCTATCAAACATCACCCAAAACTAATCTTTGCACGCCATCTTCTGCCACCAGCACACTATGCGAGAGGCGGTATGAGGTCACAGAGAGAATCTATAACGCGATGCAAGGCCGCTTTCAACTCACGACTAGTGGCTTCGCCGCTTATCCTGATACTGCCGCTTATTCTCTATTGACTCGCGTTGACTTCGCACAGTTAGTTAAAATCTATGAGCATCCTTGCAACGAGCAAGGTCGTTATTCGCCACCGACAAGCACTGAACTTAACCATTTTGGGACGAAACATTTGTTTTCAACGACTTAGCAATTTCCTTACGTCGAACTCACGTTATCTAAGGCTGTATTTGGAAATCCTGACCCCGAAAGAATCTGCACGTCTCATGCTGAACGCCAGAATCTACCTAAATAACCTGAAGAGTGTGCATAAATCGAAGTGCTGTTTTCTCAATGTTTTCGCTGATTTTAGATGAATCCGAGACCTTTTTAGATTCTGTGTAAGTGGCGATAATCAACTTTTCAATCTCGAAAGGAGAGGATTATGCCACCGATTCGACCCGAGTTGCTCGATGAACTACTCAAAGAGTACAAGAAGCCGGAAG
>JAVHWL010000024.1:0-72939 GCA_032159825.1 Acidobacteriota bacterium | reverse complement strand
CTTCCGGCTTCTTGTACTCTTTGAGTAGTTCATCGAGCAACTCGGGTCGAATCGGTGGCATAATCCTCTCCTTTCGAGATTGAAAAGTTGATTATCGCCACTTACACAGAATCTAAAAAGGTCTCGGTGAATTTGGAATGCATCATCCCTACAGTAGCCCTTGACCATCAATCGGTAAAACGGGATAAATCGAAGTCTGATTGACGACTTCATGCAAGCAGGCAGACATGAGTAGGAATAAGAACATACGCGTAACTTTCGTTAGGTAGCTAAACCTCCCCACTTTCCAAACTTTTGTAATTTGTGATAGCGGTCGGTCATTCGCTGCTCATGAGAGCTATTGATCATCTTAAACAGTCTTTCTTTCAAAGCTGCATCGAGCAACTCAGCCGTCAGGTCGTGATTTGTATGACCACCCTCCGGCGGCTCGGCTACAATCGCGTCAATTATCCCCTCTTTAAATAAATCCTCAGATGTAAGCCTCAAGCTAGCGGCAGCTTGATCAGCTTGCGATACGTCTTTCCACAAAATCGCAGCGCATCCCTCAGGCGTTATCACTGAATAAACAGCATTTTCGAGCATCAATACTTGATCGCCAACTCCGATGGCAAGGGCTCCACCTGAACCCCCTTCTCCTATAACTGTTACAATAATGGGTATACGAAGCTTTGCCATTTCACGTAAATTATGAGCTATGGCTTCCGCTTGACCACGCTCTTCCGCATCAATACCAGGATAAGCGCCAGGGGTATCTATGAACGAAAGAACAGGTCGCCCGAATTTTTCGGCTAATCTCATAGCTCGTAAGGCTTTGCGATATCCTTCGGGTTTCGGCATCCCGAAATTTCTATATTGACGTTGCTTTGTATCCCTGCCTTTCTGATGGCCTATCACCATAACAGAAACACCGTGAAACTTAGCAAAACCGCATATAATTGCAGGGTCATTTGCAAATCTACGGTCACCGTATATCTCTGTAAAATCATTAAATAACTTGGCTATAAAATCTAAAGTATAAGGTCGTTCTGCATGTCGAGCAATCAGAACACGCTCAAATGCCGTTTTCGTGCTATTGGTAAATGAATCAGCCAACTTTTTTGTTATCCTCCCTTTCTTTAGGCTTTGTTCACCTAGCAAGCTTTTAAGCTTCAGCTTATAGCAAATTTCTTCGCGCCCAAGAACTCAAAAGACCTACAGGGCACAGTCTCAGCAGTCTTCAAACAAAGGCCTTATAGCATTCAGGCTACCAAGTGGGATGCATTAGTTCGATCTGACCCTCTGCTTAAGTTTTTAAACAATTGCTTGAGCAATACATAATAAAGGGCAACTTAGCCTTTGGATTCCGTTTGACATACGTCGGTAATCTGCATGGGCGGTTAAATCGCCAAATAGGAACTAGTCTCTGTTGAAGTTTCGTCGCCTACTGCATTAACCACTTCGGCGTTTTATGTCTGATATAGACTACGTACTTGCAACTATATCACGCGCTGAACTGAAGAGAAGGGTCTATAAGGCATTTACGATAAATTTTTTGTAATACCCTTAAATCATAAAGTACTTTAAAACTTTCATGTGAAACGTGATCATTGAATCGACGTTGATTATTCCCATTCAATTGTACTTGGCGGCTTTGAACTGATATCGTAAACTACACGGTTGATACCACTCACTTCAGAAACTAACCGCGTTGAGATACGTGCTAAAAGATCGTGTGGGAGGCGAGCCCAATCCGCTGTCATTCCATCAACACTAGTTACAGCTCGAAGGGCAATTACACGCTCATATGTTCTTTCATCACCCATTACGCCAACCGTCGAAATTGGTAAAAGAATGGGGAAAGCTTGCCAAACGGTATGATACATGTCTGCTAAGCGTAGTTCTTCATCAAAAACTCTATCGGCAGCCTGAAGGAGTTTTATATTATCATCTGTTACCTCTCCTAAAATCCTCACAGCTAATCCTGGTCCTGGAAATGGGTGTCTCGTAAGAATCTCTTCGGGCACTCCCAGTTCTCGACCGATGAGGCGTACCTCGTCCTTAAACAATTCCCTTAATGGCTCTATGAGCTTCAACTTCATTTTTTTGGGGAGGCCACCGACATTGTGATGGCTCTTGATAACTGATGAAGGGCCTCTTAATGCAACAGACTCGATTACATCTGGATAGAGCGTTCCCTGAACAAGATACTTAACATTCCGAAACTCTCTTGCCTTCTCCTCAAAAACTTCTATAAAGATACGTCCAATTGTTTTTCGCTTCTTTTCCGGATCCGTAATGCCTCTCAAAGCTTTGAGAAACATATGTTCCGCCCGAACTACCTGTAGATTCAAATTCATGTTTTGCCTTAACAATGCAGTTGTAAGCTCAAATTCCCTTTCCCTCAAAAGTCCATTATTTACAAAAACACAAACTTGACGATTCTCAATGGCTTGGTTAACCAAGGCAGCAGCAACAGCTGAATCTACTCCACCAGAAATTCCACAAATAACTTTATCTTGACCACCACCGACCTGCTGTCGAATGCGCTCAATTTGCCCCTTTATAGCAGCAAGCGGGGTCCAATCTCCTCTACATTTACACACTCTGAATAAAAAATTTCTCAACACCATTGACCCTAGTGGCGTGTGGACAACCTCAGGATGGAACTGTAGCCCATATATGCGTCTGCTTAAGCTTTCGAAAGCATTAAGCGCATCGGCTGTTTGTGCTGTAACGGTGAATCCTGGCGGGGGTACAATGACATGGTCACCATGACTCATCCAAACATCTAACTCTAAAGGCAGTCCTTGAAATAAAGGGCTATTCGGGTCCAATATTTTCAAACGCGCATATCCATATTCGCGATTTTTTGAAGGTCTGACCTCTCCACCTAAAATTGACGCGAGGACTTGCAACCCATAGCAAATACCCAAGACAGGGCAATCCATCTTCTCCAGCAACAGAGGATCAGGCCGTGGTGCATCGTCGTGGTAAACCGAAGCAGGGCTTCCTGAGAGAATTAGCCCTGATGGTTTACGAGAAGAGATAGCCTTCACAGATGTGTTAAAAGGTAGTATTTCACAATAAACGCCAGCTTCACGCACTCTACGTGCAATTAATTGTGTATATTGTGAGCCAAAATCTAGAATTACGACTGTTTCACGCTGATTATTTGTATGCAATTAAGTAAATCCCCAATCAATGTAAGATGTTTGACAAGACCCTAAGCTATGGGCTGAAATTATACGAGCGAATCGTTTTAGTAACAATCAAAGAGTAGCAATATGCATCACAAATTAATTTGCCTAGTCAGTAAGGTAGTATGTCTTTTATTAATGGCAACTGGATTATTCTATTTCTCTGTGCACACGATTGGTCAAGTTACTCAGAAGCCAGAAAATCAAATAGCACTTTCACAACCTCTGACCGAAAGGTGGCTTTTTCCCTCAAATATCACAACTAATTTGACACTAACGGCAGATGGCAGGCATATATATTTACCTTTAGCTTCGGGGCTTCTTATTTCATTGAACGCTGGTGATGGACAATTAATCTGGAAAACAGATATAGGGGGTGAATTATCCTCTTCCCCAGCGGCAGATGAGCTTGGTGTTTATGTCGCTTCCGAAACAGGTGGTCAGAGGATACCATCACGCGCGAATGGTGCTTTACGTGCGCTTGGTCGGGAAGGGGGCATAACGTTGTGGATGCGAACTCTCCCGATGCCCATCCAAGGTGGTCTTATTGCAAATGAGAACAATGTCTATGGAGGGTCAAGCGACGGCAGAGTTTATGCAATAAAGAAGCGGTCAGGTGACATAGTCTGGGTTATGCAACATTCAGCTCCCTTTGCTTCCCAACCAGAAATTTTTGGATCACGATTGTACATTGGCAGCGACGATGGCTCCCTTTTCTCAATAGACAAGTTCACGGGAAAAGTTATATGGCGTTATCGGACCCGGGGCGCTTTACACGGCAAAGCCGTTGTAGCGGATGGCCTAGTTTACTTTGGCTCTACAGATGGCTATGTTTACGCACTTAAAGAAATGGACGGGCGTTTACGCTGGCGTAGAAGAACAGGTGCCAGCGTGCAAACAGTAGCATATGCGCAAAGCGGATTACTGGCTGTCTCATTGGATAATTTCGTATATTGTCTCTCCTTCGGAAATGGAGTTCAGCTTTGGAAACGCCAATTAGCCGGAAGAATCGCTGCCGAACCTTTAGCATCGTCGGACGGCGCTCTGTTTACACCGCTATCAAGTACAACAGGAGTAGTTTTGGATTTACGCGATGGGAGACAAATCAATAGTCTTCCTATAGGTGAGGATAATAGTATAACTGCTGCGCCAGTTGCCGCAGGCAAGATGCTTTTGATTACTACACGTCACGGATTGATCGCTTTTTCTCGCCCGAACTAGTCAAAAATCGTAGGGTAGGATTTGGACCTTTATGATTCTTGAAGGCCTCGTCTGCGAAATAAATTCCCTAAGCGCAAAACAAAGCCGTGCAGAACATAGACGGCGACAAGAACAAGCAAGGCATAGTCAGAGAAAAGATAGATCAACATCCCTATGGCCGCAATAAACAAGACCGCCAACCGAGTGCTGCGACTGCTTGTTCCGACCGTTTTGAAGCTAGAGTAACGGAGGGTGCTTACCATCAAAGCACCTAAGACCCCAACCAGTGCCATCATCAGACCGCTATAGAGAGCAGCATAACGAGGTTCGTATTGGAGCAGAGGTTTAGGAGCAAAATGAATGATGGCCGCAATAAGTGCAGCAGCCATAGGGATAGGTAGGCCAATGAAATTCTTCTTATCTACCTTGGCCGTTCCTTCTGCGAGGATACGTGGGCGCGCGGCCTGAACATTAAACCGTGCCAGCCTGAAGGCTCCGCACATTAAATACATAAACGAAAGAAACCATCCAAGTTTATGCGCCCAGCCACCCTCCGCTAAAGCTGATCCGTATCCCCAGGCATAAGTGAGTACAGCCGGCGCGATACCGAACGTTAGCACGTCAGCAATAGAGTCTAACTGGACCCCTATCTCGGTCGTTGTTTTGGTCATCCGAGCGATGCGTCCGTCGAGCATATCAAACAACACGGCCCAGCAGATGGCCTTGGCAGCATTATCAAAGTGTTCGGCTGCACGTTGTAAATCGGAGGCGCTTCCACCATCAACAAGTTGAAATCCTCGCAAGGCGGCCATGACTGCATAAAACCCCATGCTGATATTGGCCGCCGTAAAAGCCGATGGAATCAAATAAAGCCCTTTCTTAATCCCGCGACGCTCGGGATTCTGTGGCTCTTTTTCGGTTTGTAGATGCACCGCACCAGACATCAAACAACCCTCCCGATCACCGTTGCGCCGCCCCTGACACGCATTCCCTCTCTGACCTCTAACTGAACATTCGACGGCAGAACGAGGTCAGTCCGTGAGCTAAATTTAATTAGTCCGAATCGCTCACCGAGCGCCACAACATCTCCAGCTCGCTTCCAGCAGATAATTCGGCGCGCGAGTACCCCTGCGACCTGCTTACAGATAACAGTCACCCCTTCCCCGCGAATGGTCAACGCATTCTGCTCGTTAACCAGGCTCGAGGCTTCTTTAGTCGCCATCAGGAATTTCCCCTGCGTATATGTCACATTGGTGATAGTTCCAGCTATTGGGGAGCGGTTGATATGCACATCAAAAGGTGAAAGAAAAATGCTGACCACGATTGACGGGTTTTCATCCTCAGATAGTGGGCGAATACGCGTGACACGACCATCTGCGGGCGAGACTACCACTCCATTTTCAATAGGAGTGATGCGCTGCGGGTCACGAAAGAAGAAAGCCATGAAGCCAGCCAGGGCTACTAAGACAAGCGCGAAAGGCCAGTACCCGAGGGCAAACAAAATGATTGCCAGCAATAGCGGAATCAGTATATATGGGAGACCTTCACGTGCCACGATAGATTTCTTATCTCTACTTTTTAATTGGAGCTTGGAAAAAGTTCCGCGCTGAAGCTGTGCCACTTTGAGAAAGCGGGGGCGCTTTCAATCAATTTGCGCCCCCGCTTCGATTGCACCGCTTCTGCGGTAAGCTATTTTTTTTCGGGTTAATCGGAACGTTAATGTCCGGCGTCCTGGCCCTTCTGGTACTGCAACATGATCGAATGCATCTGGTCTTTAATAGCTAATTTTTTCTTCTTTAAAGTAATCTCCTCCAACTGCTCCTCTGTGCTCGGGTACGTTAGCGCGGACAACTCGCTCAGGCGTTCTTCATAACGTCCGTGCTCACGCGCCAGTTCGCGAAACTCAGGATCATTTGTTATCAACTGCTCTCTCAAGTTGTCCGTGTTGGTTATTTCCATATAGGGAAGTCCTCCTTCGTGCTGAGTTGGGCAGTAGTTTACTTGTGCCGACGTAATCCGAATTTGGATGGCATCGGCGGTTTCAATATGAAAATGTTAGCTCAAAATGCGCGCACATATCAAGCCGAGCTATGGATCATGAGACTCATTATCAGCGCGTCTTCCGTCGGCTGGGAATAATAGTTTCGACGGCGTCCTGTAATGGTGAAACCGCATCGCTCGTAAAGCGCCTGCGCGGGACCGTTACCGGCCCTCACTTCTAGAAAAGCCCCTAGTGCGCCTATCCTACCTCCTTCAAGGAGCACTGCCTTAAGCAGCGCGCTTCCGATTCCCTGACGACGATATTCGCCGCGCACAGCCACATTATTAACGTGCAGTTCATCAGCTATCAGACGTGATGCGATAAAACCTTTGATTCTCGCGCCCCCATCTACCACCTCGCTCTCTTTTACGCGCGCGACGAACATTACCACGCCATCCTTCTGCGCCAACTCCGCATGATACGCATCCCAACCCCAGCGACTCAGGCCGCTCGCCTCTTCAATTTCGACGACTTCCAGAAGATCATGCTCCGTCATTCTGTAGACACAGAAATCCTGAGATTCCAGGTTAGTAATAGCGGTCTCTGTTCTAAACATCATTCGTTTAATTCCGCATCCGATGGGCGCACGTAAATTGCCCGTATGTCTTGTGGAAGCGAATTGTCACCAGCGCGTGCGCGACCAAGAGCGAGCTTTGCGACACTCACCGCCAGGACGTTTGAGCTGCTGATAAGTGTCCATTGTTCTTCATCACTACTAATCACAACTCGACTATCTGCCATTTGAAAGGCAAGCGCTTCAGAGAGCGCGCGAGCTTTGATTGCATCCGCAAAAATGTGCGCTCCCTCGCCGGCCCATTTAAGATTACGCAGTGTCGCAAGTTTATCCAACAAACTCTGCGGCGCTTGATGCGTCGGCGCATCCAGAGGCTGTACTGCCCCAGTGCTGGAAACAGCCAGGCGTTGCGCGAACACTTCACCGCGTCCGGCTGGAAGCAGAGCGACTGTGCAACGCGATTCTCCAGCCGCATGAGCAACCGCATGTAGAGTCGGGATACCGATACATGCACGAACCAGTGTCGCGGCAAAGGATTTTACAGTGGCGAGGCCAATACGCAATCCCGTGAAGCTGCCCGGCCCGGTCGCCACTGCAAAAAGGTCTATCTCATGTAAGGCCACTTCAGCCCCGTCAAGCGCGCCTCTCAGATGTTCCAGTAGATGAGTTGACTGGGAAACCTGCGCATCGCCTGCGCTAGAGGCCAACAGGGCTTCGCCACGTGTGATAGCGATGCTTCCGGCGCGAGTCGCCGTTTCCAGGCTGAGGATCAAAGGCTTTTCGTCGGTTGACACAAACAATTATCCGGCATCTGCTTGCGCTTCTTCAAGCAGACGCTCTCGAAGGCATCTAATTTGACAGGCTGCATCTGGCCGCGCGATTATAGGGGCGCAATTAACTAAACGCAACCTTAAGCTTTTTAAGGTTAACTCTTTTCATCAAGTGAAAGGCATGGCTGCGCGCAGCCAGCTAGATTGCCTTTCACTTCACATTTTGCACGATAGTTTTATCATCTGTTTATGACGAATTCGCGCATAGGTGTTTTAACGGCAGGCGGTGATTGTCCGGGACTGAATGCAGTCATCCGAGCGATTGTCCGGCGAGCTGTAGTTGATAGCTCAGAAGTTTTAGGGATCAAGAACGGGTGGCGCGGGCTGGTCGAAGGCGACGTGGAGCCTCTCACGCGCGCTTCGGTGACAGGCATCTTGCCTCGCGGCGGAACAATCCTCGGCACTTCACGTCTCAATCCTTTCAGCACCCCGGAAATGCTCGCCCAACTCAAACAGAACTGGCAAAGGTTTAGACTTGACGCCTTGATCGTGGTTGGCGGCGATGGAACGCTCTCCGCCGCGCTAGACCTCTGGCGCGATCACAAACTCCCGATCATCGGCATCCCCAAAACAATTGACAACGATATACGCGGCACAGATTTCACCTTTGGCTTTGATACGGCGGTCGGCGTAGTGACCGATGCTGTTGACAGATTACACTCGACTGCCGAATCGCATCACCGCGTGATGGTTGTCGAGGTGATGGGACGCCATACCGGATGGATAGCCGCTTTCGGGGGCATCGCAGGCGGAGCGGATGTCGTGTTGGTTCCTGAACATCCTTTCAAGCTGACGCGCGTCTGCGAATTGCTCAGACATCGAGAGGAGCAGGGCCGCGCGTTCTCCATCGTCGTCGTTGCTGAAGATGCGCACCCGCACCCTGACGAAGATTTCTTAGCCGGAGAGATAAAAGAGCAGATTTACAAGCATGACAGGTTGGGCGGCATAGGAACCGTTCTCGCCTACCAGATAGAGCAATGCACGGGCATCGAGACTCGCGTGACCAAACTCGGTTACGTGCAGCGCGGCGGCTCCCCTTCCCCTTTTGACCGCGTGCTGGCAACTCGATTAGGCGTTAAGGCGTATGAGATGGTTAAAGCGCAACAGTGGGGATACATGGCTGCGCTGCATGGCAACAAGACCAGCAGCGTTCCTCTGGAAGAAGCGGTCAGCGAACTCCGACGCCTCGATGAAGAGATTTATCAAGTCGCCGAAGTTTTCTTCGGTTAACAGCCGAGGGTTTTAGACAAAAGTGAAAGAGTGTCGCACACCTCATCTCTTCTTTAGATTGATGTGCAACACTTAAGAATCCACGACAGGCACTTCAAGAATCGAATGAAGCTCTGTCCAGTTTGTTTGCGATGCTATGAGGACGCAGAGACTTCTTGTCTCGGCGATCAATCCCCTTTGGTCGCTTCACGTCCGGGCACTCGCATGATCGCCGAAAAATACAGGCTGGATCGTCTTCTAGGTCGCGGCGGCATGGGCGCTGTCTATGAGGGAACGCATGTGGACTTGGACCGGCGCGTGGCTATCAAGCTGCTGTTGCCTGACTTCACAGCCGACTCGGACGCGCTCGAACGTTTCCGTCGAGAAGCACGCGCCGCTGCGCGCCTCAATCATCCGAACGTCGCCGATACATACGACTATGGCGTGCTGCCCGAAGGCGGCGCTTACATCGTCATGGAGATGGTCGAAGGCCAGACCCTGCGCGAATACATGGATGCCGCAGCGCCTTTAACTATTGCCGAAGCTACAGAGATCGGAAGGCAGGTGGCGGAAGGTATAGAGGCGGCGCATCATCGAGACATCGTTCATCGGGACCTGAAGCCCTCAAACATTATTCTCACACGCGACCACCAGGGGCATTTGCAGGCTAAGGTCGTTGACTTCGGCGTTGCCCAACTGAAAGAGCATTCGACGACGAGCGGCGGCCTGACGGCTTCAGGCGCGCTCATCGGAACTCCGCGCTACATGTCGCCCGAACAATGCTCCGGGCATAAGACGGATGCGCGCTCAGACATCTACAGCATGGGAGTGATTCTCTATGAAATGCTCGCCGGACGCCCTCCTTTCGACGCGCCCACGGCAACAGCCATCGCCATCAAACATATTCAAGCGCAGCCGCCTTCGCTAAAAGAGTATCGAACGGACATTCCAGACGACCTTGAGCGATTTATAGAACAGACCCTTGAAAAAGACCCTGATAAGCGTCCGCAAACCGCCGAAGAGTTCGGTGAAAGGTTGAAGAAGTCTGCCGACATTTCTCTACAGGCAGAAAGTAGCAAGACGAAGGAACAACAAGCAGTAATCTCCGAAGCCAACAACTCGGGCACTGGTCGTGAGACAAATGCATTCACTCCTGTACCTAAATTGACTGGGCGCGCCGGCGAACCTACAGCAGAACATTCCTCTGAGAATCGCCTGGGCCTCAACGACCCTTCTGTTCAAGGTTATGCTCTCCCCCATCCTGAAACTGTTACTGAATTGGCGACGAAAGTTTCAGAACCCATCGCGCACCAGTACGAGAGTGATAAACAAGGTGAGATTGAGCCTACTGAACCTGGAAGAGTAGACGCGCCTGCGTCCATAGGGTCCAGAGATGATACTCTGCCGTCAAATCGAAGCTCGGAAAAGCGCAGACCGAAGATCGTTTATGTTATCGCCTCTTTCGGACTCGTCCTGGTTATCGTTGCAGTCTGGTTCGCATTCAGCCGCTCGACTACGCAAACCTCAGCTAACAACAACTCCGCAACGGTGTCGGAGAGAGAAACCGCAGGCCAACCCGAACCGGGCGATGCTCCTTCAATAAACTCTCAGCCGAAGAACAATTCAAACGCAGCGAACATCAGTAATTCATCAAACACGAAAGAAGCTCCAAAAGATGCGCGCGCCGAGTTAAGCAAGATGCTCGAAGAATGGATTGCTGCGACAAACGCCCGCGATGTCAACCGGCAAATGTCGTTCTACGCACCGGCCCTCAGTGTTTTTTACCAGAAACGCGGCGTCTCGCAAGCGGCAGTGCGCGCTGAAAAATTTCGCTTGTTCGCGCAGATCAATTCCATTAACGTGCATACCAGCGCGCCCGAAATACGAATCAGCGACGACGAACGAACTGCGACGATGCGCTTTCATAAAAGCTGGAATTACGCAGGCGCTCAATCCTCTAGCGGCGAGGTCGTGCAGGAATTGGGCTGGAGGAAAACCGAATCCGGTTGGAAGATTATCAGCGAGCGTGATGTTCAGGTTATTCGGTAACACTGTGGAAAGTTAAATTCAGGCGTTATCGGACGTAATCCGCCGCATGGTGGTGTTTGGTCTTTTGATCGAGCTAAGTTGATTTCACTTTTTTAGATAGTTCCAGGGGGAGTCATGCCAGGAAAAATTTCGCAGCCCAATTCTCTCACGCACCTTCGCTCATACGAATCAGGTGAGTTGAACGTCATCATCGAAACTCCAAAGGGTAGCCGCAACAAATACAATTACGATGAGGAGCATCAGCTCTTCAAGCTGGGCGGCGTTCTTCCGGCTGGCGCAGTCTTCCCTTTCGACTTCGGTTTTATTCCCTCGACTCTCGGCGGCGACCGAGACCCGCTCGATGTTCTGCTACTGATGGATGAGGCAGCGTTTCCGGGCTGTCTTGTCCCGGCTCGCCTCATCGCCGTGATCGAAGCCGAGCAGACCGAGCGTGACGGAGAAACCACTCGTAACGACAGGCTGATCGCAGTCGCGGCAGACTCTCATACGCATAAACATGTACGCACCCTAGCAGACATCAACGAAACTCTTCTGGACGAGATCGAACATTTCTTCATCTCATATAACGAAATCAAAGGGAAAAACTTCAAGCCCCTCGGTCGCTTCGGCCCCATCAAAGCCGCGCGCCTTGTAGAGGAAGGCCAGAAGCGTTTTCTACAACAGAAACGTGGGACGAGGAAACTCAAATGATCTACCTGGCTTTTATCTTCGCACTTGCTTTGGCCTGCGTCGCCGGGATGGAGTTTGTTTGCCTGATGACGATGGAGACGAGAAACCGTCAACTCAAGCGGCGCATCAGCGAGCTTGAGCGTCAGAACAGCAATCTCACTGAAAAACTACAGGGCGTGGAATCCCTGCTCGAACAGCAGCGAGAAGAAGACGAAGAATTGTGGCCCGAACTTATTGACGACAACTCGGCGTAGTCAAATAGGCTTTCTACTCTTCTGCCAGGATTGAGTTCCAGACGTTATCGGACTCCGCAAAGAAAAAGAGGCAGTTATAGTTTCTGTGTTTTTGAGACTCACAATTTTATTCCTTCGCTCCTGCGCCTTCAAGCAATCGCACAATGTCAGCACGCTCTCTTTGTCTGGCGATCATCAGAGATGTTTCGCCTGCGCGATTCTGCGCGTGTACATCGGCGCGATGATCTAAGAGTAGCTCTATACTATCGGAGCTTCCCTCGCCTGCTGCTTGCATCAGAGGCGACCAGCCCTCAAAGTCCTGCGCGTTCACATCCGCGCCGCGCGCCAGCAAGGTGGTCATGAGTTTAAGATCATCGAGTGAGGTAGCTAGTCCGAGGGCTGTCCAGCCATTATTGTTTCTGGCATCTATCTCTGCGCCCTGATCGAGCACAGCGCGCACGATCTCTGCATGACCTTTGATGGTTGCGATCATCAAGGCAGTCCAGCCATCGCCGGTCACTGCATTGACGTCAGCGCCCGCTGCCAATAAAGCCTTAACTCCGGCAACATCACCATCACGCGCGGCGTGGAGCAGAGCCTGGCTATTTTGATCTTCCGCTACGAAATCACCCGCTCTATTTTTATCAATCGCCCCGGCGCTTCTCAGCAAGCGAACTATACTCGTATGCCCTTTCGCCTTCGCGCGACTTAACGCAGTCGCTCCGACCTGATTGCTATCATTCACCTCAGCGCCGTGCCTGAGCAACAACTGCACGACTCCCAGATGGCCTTCGCCAGCCGCGAACATCAATGCCGTGTGGCCGAAGACATCTCGCTCGTGTACGTTCGCATTCGCAAGAAGCAGAGACAATACTTTGTCCGTATCGCCCTTCGACGACGCTTTCATTAAATCCGAAATCTGATTGTTGGCAAACGCCTTCACAAATTTTCTAGAGCAGATTTCAATTGAATGTAAGAGGATATGAATGACAATTCACCACAGAGACACGGAGGACACAGAGTCTTGCCTTTCTCTGTGTCCTCCGTGTCTCTGTGGTGAGTTCCGACTTTCCATATTTGCCTTCGTGCTTATCGGACGCAGGAGCTTCAACCGCTCGTCGCATGATCGGAGTTGAGAGTCGCCAGATCAGCGTCCACCATCATGCGTACTAAATCTCGAAACGAGGTGCGCGGTCGCCAGCTTAACATGCGTAGTGCTTTGCTGGCGTCGCCTAAGACGGAGTTGACTTCGGTTGGGCGCAGGTATCGCGGGTCGGTTTCAACGTAACGCTGCCAGTCCAGGTCCAGATAGCTGAAAGCCTCGTCCAGAAACTCGCGCACTGAGTGAGCTTCTCCGGTTGCCACCACGTAATCGTCCGGCTTCTCCTGTTGGAGCATGAGCCAGGCCGCTTCCATGTAATCACGAGCAAAGCCCCAGTCACGCTTCGCATCCAGATTGCCGAGCGTCAACTTTTTCTGCAAGCCCAGCTTGATTCTGGCTGCTCCGAGCGTGATCTTGCGCGTCACGAAATTTTCACCCCGGCGCGGGGATTCATGGTTGAATAGAATGCCGTTGACTGCGTAAATGTTGTAAGCCTCTCTGTAGTTCACAGTCATCCAGTAAGCGAACAGCTTTGAAACCGCATAGGGTGAGCGTGGACGAAAGGGCGTCGTCTCTGTTTGCGGTGAGATGTCGCTATTGCCAAATAATTCCGAGGTTGATGCCTGGTAAAATTTGGCGTCCGGTTTCGCCTCGCGTATAGCTTCAAGAAGACGCAGCGGGCCGAGTCCGTCTATACTCGCCGTATGCTCTGGCATTTCAAAGCTGACGCGAACGTGGCTTTGACCTGCAAGATTATAGACCTCATCCGGCTGGACATCGCGTATGATGCGCGCAAGCGAAATGCTATCGTTCATGTCGCCGTAAACAAGTTGCAGCGGCGAGAGTTCTTCTCCGCTTGCCTGGTGAGGTAAATGATCTATTCTAGGCCGTGAGATAGAGCTAGAGCGCCGAACAAGACCGGAAACCTGATAACCCTTCTCCAGTAGCAGCTCAGTCAAATATGAACCGTCCTGTCCTGTGATGCCTGTGATCAGAGCGCGTTTCATAGTTTAATTTGAAGCTGCAATTCTTCTGAGGATGGTTGAGCGTTTCCAATTTAACACCGGGCTATTTTTCCAGCAATCCGCCGGGCTATCAAGTTATTTCCGGTTGCCTGGATTCGTGAAGGCGTCTTTCTGAGTTTTATCAATCCGCAGAGTCTTGGTATAAACTATCGCTTGTTTCCTAAACCTGTATGGAGCTTTAAAAACTACTGCCAATGAAACGCTACCTTCCCTTTGCCATCATCGCCGGAGTTTTGGTTATCGCGCTCGCAGGCGGCGCGGTCCTCTGGCGCTCGTCGCAACAAACACCGACGCAACCTTTCACTCAACCGACGCCAACTGCGTCCGCTCCTCAAGCCACGCCGCGCAACTCTACAACGGCTACCCCACAACTCCCTACCGGGCCTGACAACGCACATGCGCGCGGCGGCGGAGCGACTGCCAAGGTTATCCTGGAAGAGTATGGCGATTACCAGTGCCCGCCGTGCGGCTTGCTCTACCCGGACTTGAGGACGCTTGAGAAAGAATACGGCGACCAGGTGCGCTTCGTCTTCCGGCAGTTCCCGCTGCAAATGCACAAGCATGCTTTTTTGGCGGCGCATGCTGCCGAAGCCGCAGCGCTTCAGGGCCATTTCTGGGAGATGCACGACATGCTCTACCAGAATCAATTGAGCTGGTCAGTCGCCGACGATGCGCGCCCGGTCTTCCTACAGTATGCGCGCACGCTGGGGCTTGATGTTGATCGCTTCACACGGGATATAGACAGCAAAGAAGTCACAGACCGCGTTACAAGCGATATTGATCGCGGTAAATCCATCGGGGTGGAAGGCACGCCGACCGTCTTCATCAATGGCCGCCAGTTGCGACCCGATGTAGTCACACTTCCAGGGCTGCGCATGGCGCTGGATTTCATGCTGGGCAAGAAGAAATAGATGAAGACTCGAAAGTCTAAAACTTCTTCAGCAAATGTTCCGGTTGGGGTGTCGCGGCGTCACAACTATCTTTATACGGCTGCTGCTTTGCTCTCACTCGTCGGCCTTGCCGATGCGATCTACCTGACGGTTGAGCACCTGGCAGGTCGAGCCGTTCAATGTACGATCACGAGCGGCTGCGAGGAAGTCTTGACGAGCCGCTACGCGACTATCGGCGGTGTGCCGCTGGCAGGGCTTGGCGCGCTTGCCTACTTTACCGTGTTCAGCCTTGCGATCCTGGCTATTTTCGGCAACCGGACAGCCCGCACGCTGCTCTTCTACATGGTCGCGCTCATGTTCGCCTTTTCAATCTGGCTTTTCATCGTCCAGGCGTTCGTGCTTCACAAGTTCTGCCAGTTCTGTTTGCTCTCAGGCGCGGTCACGCTTCTACTGACGCTGATTGTTGCTGCTGATCGTTTCTATTTCAAACGCGCGGCCAAAGTATGATTCAACAACGGAGAAAGTCCTTCATGGGCGTCCAAGTCTTTCTGAAAATACTTATCTGCTCGTGGCTGGTAATCTCCGGCTGCAAACAGTCCACAAATCAGACCGCCAACACGCAGAAGCCGACCAACTCTCAGACTGAAACACCCGTAGCCGCAAACAACTCGACTGAGGCAAGCCAAACTCAGAGCATTTCAACAGCAGCGCCGGGTAAAGGAACGGTTGATGCCTGCGCTTTGCTTTCTTCATCCGAAATTAAGGCTGCGCAAGGCGAAGAACCAAAAGAGAGCAAGCCCTCGACGCGCGTTGACAGCACCTTCGCCGTCTCGCAATGTTTTTACTTGCTGCCGACCTACAATAATTCCATCAGCCTTGAAGTGACGCGCAGTAGCTCCGGCAATCCGGGTCAAACCGTCCGGCAATTCTGGAATAAGAGATTCCATGATGGCGCTGAGGAAGAAAAAGAGGGCGAGAAAGAACAGGAGAGAGAGAAGGAGCGCGGCAAAGATAAAAAAGAGGAGAGAGAAAGTGAGGGGGAAAATCAAAAGCTTCTCAAAATCAACGGCGTCGGCGATGAAGCCTTCTGGTCAGGCAGCCCTATCTCAGGCGCTCTCTACGTGCTGGAAGGAAAATCCTATCTACGCCTCAGCATCGGTGGAGGCGGCGACGTGAGCGCAAGAATCAATAAGCTCAAAACGCTGGCTCAATACGCGCTCAGGCGGCTGAAGTAGCGTGAGCGTTTTCAGTTAATCGAAAAGTGATAGCATCGCTTACTTCTTTTCACACTGCGCAACGACGGCGCGCGTCAGTCTCACAGGCTTCACCGGCTTTTCACCTTCGACCTCAGCTTTGTTAATCGCATCCACGACCTCCATCCCACGCACTACCCGGCCAAAAGCAGAGAACTTTCCATCAAGCTGCGCAGCCTCGCCCAGGAGGATGAAGAAATGTGTGGTTGCGCTGTTCGGCTCGTCAGGTCGCGCCATTGAGACGATGCCGCGCACGTGCTTGACGTAACTCGGCTCATCTGGAATTTTCCGGGCCGCACGCTTCGCCAGCTCAAAACTCCACTTCTGCCCTGTCGAAAGATTGCCGCCCTGCACGACGAAATCCTTGACGACGCGGCTAAACGTCGTCGTGTCGAAAGCTCCTGTGGCAGTGAGATTGAGAAAGTTGCGAACGGTTTCCGGCGCAGCTTCGGCCAGCATCTCCATCTCGATCACACCGGCTTCAGTCTCCAACCTGACGCACTGCCCGGCCATCTTCTCTATTGTCGCGCCGTCGAAAGGTTCCGGCGCGGGCGCTTGTGAATCAACCGGACGCTGGTTGCTCTTCTTTGGCATCTGCGCCGCATTACTATCTTTCGCGGGCGCTGTAGCATCCTGCGCGACCGCAAAACCAGCGAAGGCCAACAAACAAATAATCAGAACAAACGACTGCGCCAACCTGCTTGACGCATGCCTGATGAAAACGCGGATATTAAATAACTGTCTGACTCTCACGAACGAGCTTTCATCCCGCATCCTTCCTACCCCCGCTTTTCATAATCCCTTTTCAGCCATCTCTATCGCGCGCAACAACGCACGCGCCTTGTTCACTGTCTCCTCATACTCCCGCTCCGGCACTGAATCGGCCACCAACCCCGCGCCAGCCTGCACGTAGGCGCGTCCTTCGCGCATCACGATTGTGCGAATCGCTATGCACGAGTCAAGGTTCTGGGCATAGTCCATGTAAAGGATCGCGCCTGCGTAAACTCCGCGCGAGTCCGGCTCAAGCTCGCGTATGATCTCCATCGCGCGAACCTTCGGCGCGCCCGTCACGGTTCCGGCTGGAAAGCACGAAGCAAGCGCGTCGAAGCGGTCAAGTCCCTCACACAATCGCCCGCGCAGGCTTGTGACCAGATGCTGTACGTGCGAGTAGCGCTCAACCGTCATCAAGTCCTCTATCTCGACTGAGCCGTAATCGGCAACCCTTCCAAGATCGTTGCGCCCCAGGTCAACGAGCATCATGTGCTCTGCAACCTCTTTTTCATCCGCGCGCATTTCTTCGCCGAGCAGCCAGTCTTCGGCTTCTGTCGCGCCGCGCCTGCGTGTGCCTGCGATAGGACGGTAATCGAGTCGCTGCCCGCGACAACGCACCAGCATTTCAGGCGACGCGCCGATGATCGCTTCACTTTCAAGACGAAAGAAGTACATGTAGGGCGAAGGGTTCATCGCACGCAACGCGCGATAGATTGATACCGGGTCAGCCGAGACTTTTTTGGAGAAACGCTGCGAGAGCACCACCTGGTAGCAGTCGCCGGCAGCTATCAACTCCTGCACGCGGCGCACCGCCATCTCAAAATTCTTCCGCGTCCAGTTCGATTCAAACGAACCCTTCGACTCAGGTCTTTCAACGTGCTGAGCTTGCGGAAGGTTACTCTCCAACAGCAGTTTTTCAATTCTTTCCGTCTCTTCAATTGCCTGCTCGTAGAGTTGCTTGAGGCGCTCATGGCTGCCTTCCGCCTCTTCGGTTAAGACGACCGCAGTTATCTCGACACGTTGCCGCACGCGGTCGAAAGCGAGAACCGTGCGATAGAACATCCAAACTGCGTCATCCGTTTCAGCCGCGCCGCCAGTCTCCAACACAGGCTCGAACCAACGCGCCGCTTCATAACCCAGGTAACCGACCGCGCCACCAGCCAGCGGAGCGAGGCCGCTTCTGCGAGCGAGCTCCCTGTCGCGGAAATATTCGCGGGCAAAATCTGTGGCGCGCACGCCCTTGCGTATCTCCCACTTGCCATTTTTCTCTATCAGCGTATCGTCGCCGCACCCGCGCACGACCATCTCAGGATTCGCGCCCAGAAAAGAGTAGCGCGCGACGCGTTCACCTCCCTCGATTGACTCAAGCAGAAACGCATAACGCGCGCCATCGGCTATACGCATAAACGCGCCAACAGGTGTCTGCAAATCCGCGAGCACGCTGCGCACTACAGGCACCACGTTGCCGCGCTTTGCCTCACGCAGGAAATCATCAAATGTTGCGGGCTGTAGATCGAGCATAAAGAGGGAGTGATAAGTGATGAGTGATAGGTGATAAGAAAAAGCTTTTACTCATCACCTATCACTTATCACTGTCTTACTCAGCCATTGTCCGCCGTCAACTACGAGGATCGTGCCGTTAATAAAGCTCGCGGCGTCTGAGCAAATGAAGAGAGCCGCCTGCTCTATGTCCTTGATTCGACCGAAGCGGCCCAATGGGACGCCTCTGCGTAGTTTCTCTTTTACTTCCGCCGGGACAAGTCGCGCCATGCCTTCCGTGTCTTCAATCGGACCCGGCGCGATGGCATTAACGCGAATGCCATACCTCCCCCACTCGACCGCGAGTTGGCGCGTCAAAGCATCCACGCCGGCTTTGGCCGCAGAGACGTGTAGTTGTAAGGGCGTACCCGTGTAGTGGAGCGTTGCGCTGATATTAAGAATCTGCCCGCGCTCTTTTTTAAGCTCGGCGAAAGATGCGCGGCAAACGTTGAATGTCCCCTTCAGATCAATATCAATGACTGTGCCGAATCCGTTAGGCGACAACTCTTCCGCCGGGCAAAGAAAGTTTCCCGCCGCCCCGTTGATAACGATGTCGAGCTTACCGAAATTTTCAACCGTAGCCGCCACAGCCCTTTCGACCTCTTCCATGTTCCGCACGTCGGCTGCGACCGCAAACGCCTCACCACCCCCGGCGCGTATCTTCTCAACCGCAGGCTCAAGATGCTCCATCTTACGACTGACCAGAGCGACCCGCGCTCCGGCTTCAGCTAAAGCTCGCGCCACGCCACCCGTAATTCCAGTCCCACCGCCCGTCACCAAAGCGACGCGCCCCGTCAGCAAACCATCAGCAAAAAATTTGTCGTTCATATTAGTGGTGAGTGATAAGTGATAAGTGATAGGTGATAAGAAAAAGCGTTTACTCATCACCTATCACTTATCACTTATCACTGCCTGTTCAGCTTCCTGAAATGTAAGGGCGCGATTGGACAATGTAAATCTGTCCTTTCATGTACGCCCACTCGATGTCTTGATCGCGCCCGCCAAAGACCAGCTTGATTAGCTCGGCTGCGCGCACCAGGCGACGAATCACGTCGTCGGTCAAGACGGCGCGCTCATCTGTGATTGGAATCTCTTTGACGCCGCCGCTTTCGTCAAAGGTCAGGAGACTATCTTCAGCCGAGCGCGTCAAGACCTGCACGGAGCTTCCCAGCGGACGATAGATAATCTGCTCGGCAATCTTCTTGCCCTCCACAACCTTGATGCCCAGCCCACGCTTGGCGCTGATGTAGATTGCGCCTCGATTGTCCTTATTGTAAGGGTCGGTCGTAATCATCACGCCGGAGCTTTCCGAGTTGATGCCTTCCTGAATAAGAACCGCCATGAAGACTTTGGTGTGGTCAATCCCGGCGCGCTCACGCGCTTCGTAAGCCTCGAAGTTCCAGATTGAAGACCAGACAGCCTTGATCGCCTCGACCATCTCCGCGTCGCCTTTAACATTCGGCATGGTCGTGTACAGCCCCGCGCCATTGAAGTTCGGCAAGTCCTCGCTGTTGGTCGAGCTGCGAACAAACAGACCTTTGCCCGCGAACTCCGCATGAACTCTACGCAAAACCTCCGCGCGCAGTTGCTCGTTCATCTGTCCTTTCTGAATCAAAGCGCGCAACTCGGTCAAACGCTCACGGCGGTAAGCAGGATCATGCACGAAGCGTTTATCTTCGAGCATGTCGTAAATCCTGCTATCCAGTTTGTTCTCTTTGATGAACTGGTCATAGTAGTAGAAAGGAATCGTAAACCCATTGGGCACGATGATGCCGCCCAGCCTGGCTTTCATCATTTCGCCTAGATTAGCGGATTTTGCGCCGTAGGCAATGACGGACTTTGCTCGCTGCTCACGCAGGTCCGCAATCTTTGCTACTGAAAGATCGAAGTGCGTTTTCATCATATCCAGACGTTCAAGCAAACGCTTTTGATAATCGTCCAGGGATTTATTATCGGCGCGCTTGATTGAATACGCATCGCGCTTCGTTTCAAAGATCACCCACCAGCCATCAAATTGCTTGAAGGTCTCCTGCGCGTTCTTGATATACGCATTCGGCACACCCCATGACTTCGCCAGCAGATTGATATGCGAGAGCGGTGTTGAAGGCTTCGTCGTGATGATCCCTGCGACTGGCGGCAACGTGACCGGCACTTCGTTGAGAATCAGGATTTCGTTAGAGCCGATTTCGACGTGATCGTCCAGCTTCTCTATGATGTGTATGCGCCCGATGCCGCGCCTGACGTTCAATGGCTGGTAGTCCTGCTCTTTGGAGATGTCGCTTTGCAGGATATGCTCCAGACCAGGGAGGGCGGAAGTGAGTTCCTCCTGCCGGAGCGAATTCGGCTTGAAGACGACAGGCTCGAAGAATGTTTTGCTGATGGCGTCGGCTGTCAGCTTAACCAATTCCGCAGGAATCTGGTCGCCTTCCCAGAACTCAAACGTCCAACGCTTAATCGGTGTTTGGTAAGCGAGCGTGCCCATGATGAAGCGGCGGTTCGGCTTCAGGTAGTTGTTCTCGAAAAATTCCTGCCCGCGCTCAAGCGAGAGATAGTTGCCGTTGACGAAATCTTTGTGGAACATATAGCGCTTGGCGTTGACGTAATAAATCTTATTGTTGTCCTTACGATCTATGACGAAGAGAACGTGCGGCAGGGGGTAAGGAGTGTCGGCATCATAAGAGCGCGAGATTGAATCAAACTCCGCGCGAGATGTTACAGCAGGCAGGTAACGCTTGCCGGAATCCTGCGCTGTGCCTTGCGCGCTGGCGTTCAGCACGGCAAGAGTCATGAAGCAAACGGCGACGAACGCTCTTTGGAATTTAATGAAACTCATTTTACTTCCCCTTCCTTCAACAGCCCTGCGCTCTCGCGCAAGAGCAATTCTACCAGATCATCTATGTGTCGGCGCTCTGTCAGGAAGCTATTGACGTTAACGCGGATGGCTCGACGCCCCTTCAATATGGTCGTCGAAACCCAAGCCTCGCGGCTACGCTCAACGCGCTGCTGCAAGTTTCGCTGCACTGCATCGCGCGCTTTCTCATCCTGCTTTCGTATAACTTCCGGCAGGAAACGGAAACAACAGACAGCCGTTTCCACCTCGCCTACGCGCTCGAACTCTTCCAGTTCGTCAATGCGAGCGGCGAGATAATGCGTCAGTTCAATCTGTCGCTCGATAATCTCCGCGTAGCCGCGCGTGCCCATGAATTTCAGGGCCATCCAGATTTTGAGCGCGTTGAAGCGGCGCGTGCCGAGTTGCCCGTAGCGGAAGAAATCATATTCAACGTCGGCTCCGCCCCTCTCTTCGCTCAAATATTCCGGCGTAATATCGAAAGCATCGCGCAAGATGCGCCCGCCCTCGCGCACCAGCACCGCGCCGCAGGCAAAAGGGACGAACATCCACTTGTGCGGGTCTATCGTGACGGAATCTGCGCGAGCAATACCCTGCAAGAGAGATTTGTATTTCTCTGATAACGCGAGCGCGCCGCCGTATGCTGCATCAACGTGGAACCAGCAACCGTATTCGCGGGCGATGTCCGCCAAATCACTCAATGAATCAACGATGCCGGTCGAGGTCGCGCCCGCTGCCCCGGCAATGCAGCAAGGTATATTTCCACTTTCCTTATCGGACTCGATTGCCCGGCGAAGCAAGTCTGTGCGAATGTGAAATCGTTCGTCCGCTTCAACCTTCCGCAAACTCTTGCGACCAAGCCCGAGTATGTCCACGCTCTTTTCCAGAGAGTAGTGTGCCTGCTCGGATGCGTAAACAATCAACTCGCCACTTGCGGCACGCACGCCTCTATCACGCATCTCCGCGTGAGCTTTATCACGCGCGCATTTTAGCCCGATGAGATTCGCTTCAGAGCCGCCGCTCGTCAGAGTCCCGAAGCTCTCACCACCATAGCCCACAAGCTCGCACAGCCACCGAAGCACACGCGCTTCGATGATGCTGGCCGAAGGTGAATTGCGCCACGCAGCCTCGTTCTGGTTGATGGCTGAAGCGAGCGCATCAGCCCAGACCGCGATTGGTAAAGGTGTTGGATTGAAGAGGCCGTAATAGCGTGGGCTGGGAATCTGCATTGCGTGCGGCGCGACATCGCTCTCAAAGCGTGCCAGAATCTCATCGGCGCTGATTCCGCTCCGGGGCAAAGGCTCGTCGAAAATCTTCTCAAGCTCGGCGGGAGTCGCATCCGATGTTACCGGCAAACCGTCAAGCTCACGCGCGTAGTCGCTGATAATTTTCGTGACGGCGCGACCCAGCCGCTCATGCTCCGCGCTTAAATGATTAGTGGAGGCCAGGAATCTTTGATCGGAGTTTTTGCTTTCGTCCATTGATCTTCGTTAAGCTAGATCCAGTCATAGTTCAAAAATATGGCGAATGGAAAATCATCACGCACCGGCGAATTCGTAAGCGCGCTCGAACAGTTTGCTCCGCGTTACGATGTGCGATTGAATCCGCCAGCCATTGTGCGCTTAGGAGAATACTACGAGCTATTGATGGACTGGAACGCGCGGCTGCACCTGGTTGCGCCCTGCGCGCCTACTGAGTTTGCGACGCGACACGTGCTCGAATCATTATTCGTCTTGCCATTTCTAACCGAAGGCGCACGCATCATAGACGTTGGCTCAGGAGCGGGGCTGCCAATCATTCCCTGCTTAATTCTACGGCCTGACCTGCATGCCACTCTCATTGACTCCTCACAAAAGAAAACTATCTTCCTACGCGAAGCCCTGCGCCACATAGGTGCTCAAGATTCTGCAAAAGTTATCGCCGGGCGATTTGAAAACACGCTTGCGCCGGAAGCCGAGTACGTCACTTGCCGCGCGCTAGACCGTTTCACGGAAATGCTCCCGAAGCTTGTCGAGTGGGCACCTGACTCAAGCCGCTTGCTGCTTTTCACAAAAGAGGCGCTGGGCGAACAGCTTGAAAATCTCTCGCTTGATTATAAAGGTCTCCTCCTACCGGACACCGAGCGTCGGTTTCTCTTCATCGTAAAAAAATAGTTCCAAGTTTCAAGTTCCAGGCTCCAAGTCAAAACCCTTTCTTTGACCTGAAACCTAGAATCTGAAACCTGGAACTTGGAGCTTGGAACTAATGTTTATCGAATTACGTCAATTCCGATCATCTGTTGACCGTTGATGACAAACTCGGCGGGGGCAAGCTCCTTCTCGTAAATCGGCGAGAGTACGGTCGGCGTGTAGCCGCCGGAGGTTCTGTCGCTGTTGAGCGTGGCGATGACAGAAGGCGGAAGATTCGGCAACTCGCTTGTGCCGATCACCGCGCCCGACGTGATGCGGAAGAGTTTGACGTAAAGCCTGTCGCTCTTCTTCACCTTGTTGATTGCGCCGACGAGTTGACCCAAATCCTGCGGGACGAAAGCCTGCGCCGCAGAGCCTTGCTGGAGCGCGCCACCGTCGCCGACGAAGACCAGAAGTTGTCCGAGCGGCACATCGCGCGGTATCTGCACCGGGATGCGCTGGACAAACTGCTTGCCCGATTCCGTTCTCACGTAAGCCTGAATCTCAACCGTCTCGCCGCGCCCGGCTTCTGTCCTGTCCAGGGCGATGCGTTCGAGTGTGGCCGCATACTTCGTTTCGGAAGAATTGATGTCGAGCGTGATGCCGCCGATTTGCACGTTTTCAAAGCCGCTCGATAGGAGAGCATTGACGGGAACGGCAATCGAGCCAGCCGCGAGCATCGGAGCATTGGCTGCCGAGAATCTACGGTCAACCACAATCGGCTCCTGGCCGACAACGTTGATCTTGCCGCTCACGCTAATCGTCGCGTCTCCCAGGCTGCGCTCTGACGAAGTGATAGTGCTGAAGATTGTCAGGTTCAAAAGCAAAGGCGTCAGGAAGGAATCGTTCGCCACCTCGTAGGAATAAGTATCCGTTCGATCCCGGCTCGTGTGAAGGTTGATCTTGACGGGAATCATCTTCGGAGCCTGGCCCAACTCGCCGTAGATGCCGCTTGCGCGATCCTGCGAAATGCTTCCAACCATCTGTCCGGGAACGGCGAGCTTGAAAGAGTTGTTCGTGTTCGGAATGACGGTCACGACCGAGCTTTCGGTCATCGGCATATCGCTTGAGCCGAGACTCAGGAACGGATGGCCGAAAGCGTAAATCCGGTTTCCGTCGCGAAAAGTCACTGTGCCCGAAGCCGCAACAGAATAGTCGCCGCGCACGAGTTGCACGCTGACGGAAGTTCCAGGGGTAAGCGTTTTCTCCGTCACGGGAGCGAGCGGAGTGATTGCCGCAGCGCCGCCGACGCCGGAAACAGGCAGCAGGCCGTTAGCCTGAAGCTGCGGCGCGTAGAGCGCCAGAGCTTCCTGGCTGACTCCGCCGAAGACTACGGGCGTGGCAATAGGCTGAAGCTGCTGGCCGAGCAAAGAGACGAGCGGAGAGTTAGCTGCGACAGAGGCGATAAGTGGCGCTCCGGTTATCGCAGGTTTGGGTAAGCTGGCTTTCAAGTCCGTCGAGGCAAGCTCAGTGAAAGAGAACTTGCGCGGCTCTGAAGCTTCGCGCGTGTTTCGATCAGAGCCGCGCTCGAAGAGGTCAACCATCTGCTTGATCGGCGTGATGCCCGCAATCGGTTCTTTCGAGAACGGGAAGCTGAAAGCGATGGCTCCGACCAGCCGCCCGTCAATATAAACGGGCGACCCGGACATTCCGCCAAACACTCCTGTGCGCTCGGCGTTCGCGCCGCTTAAGCGCGCGATGATGGCAGATTGACGCGGGCCTGGAAATCCGGGCAGCACGCCCAGGATTTCTACGCCGAACTCTTCCGCCTCAGTCCCGCTGAAGACGGTTCGCGCCACGCCCTTCATACCGGGCTTCACTTCTTCCAGGGGAAACAGTCGAGCATCCGGTTGATTGCCGACTGTAGCCGATGACTTTTGAGCGGAGACGCTGATTGCGAGCGCAGCCAACACAAGAGCTAGGCTGAAACTCACTGCGAAAATTCTTTTCATTAAGTTACCTCTGGAAACGTAGAAGGCTGCGACGTGGCAACCTCCAAATGAAAACGGCGAGCGCCCCGCAGATGGCAGGCGAGGCGATTAAGGGGAACGAGGCTGCCGCCACCGCGATGAATATAACTTTACACGGTGACAGGTGACAAGCGTTTAGAATACGGGTCGCTGATTACGGAAGGTCTTGGCAACCTGTTTTTCAATCCACATTCAGCATTCTTCTTGCCGCCATCCGCGCCGCGTGATAACGTTCGGATTCAATGAACGCCGCTATAACCTTCGCGCATTCTGATGAGATAAATGTATCATCTGGTTGGACGACTGTTCGGAACTATTATTTCCTGGATAAACGACTGCTTCACCCTTCGCGGCGCGTGAGGTCAGTCCGGGCGTTTCATGCTTGAAGTTGAAGGTTTCATTCTTGTTGGCGGGGCGTCGAGCCGCATGGGAACGAACAAGGCGCTGCTCGATGTCGGCGGGCGAAATTTCGTCGAACGAATCCATGCGGCGCTCGCGTCAATCACTTCTGAGACAAGTCTGGTAGGAGCGGAAGTGCGGTGCGCCGGGTGGCCGCGATTGCCCATTGTTCCGGATGTTCATGTAAAATGGGGGGCGCTCGGCGGCCTGCATGCTGCTCTCACGGCTTGCCGGGCGAAATGGGCGGCTATCGTCGCCTGCGATCTACCCTTTGTCACCGGAGAACTTTTCGTGCGGCTTGCCTCCCTTCGGGAAAACTTTGACGCAGTAGTGCCCATACAACCTGATGGCCGATTGCAGCCGCTCTGCGCGCTTTACCGCACGGAAGTCTGCCGCGAGCGCGCCGAAGATTTAATCCGCTCAGGCGAGCGTCGGCCACGCGCCTTACTCGATACTGTAGAGACGCGCTGGGTCTCTTTCGATGAGCTCAACAACCTCGACGGCGCAGACCGATTTTTTATTAACGTCAACACACCGCAAGATTACGCGACCGCACGCGAAAAGGAGAGAAAAAGTGATGAGTGAATGAGTGATGAGTGATGAGTAAGAACGCAGGCTTTTACTCATCACTCATCACTCATTCACTCATCACTATGATAAATGCCTCGTCGAATGCCAGGAAAAAAACTGCTGAAGATGCTGCTGCCAATCGTCGGGCTGCTGCTTCTCGCCGTTGTCATTACGATGGTCTGGCTCGTCTTCAAGGTGACGCGCCCGCCTCGCCAGGCATATCTAGTAACGCCGGAGAAGTTCACGCTCTTGAGCGAGCGAGGGCTGAAAGCGACGAACGAGGAATGGACGAACCGCGACGGGACGAAGGCGCGCGGGTGGTTGTTGCGGGGCACGCCCGGCTCTCCGGCTGTCGTTCTACTTCACCGTTACGGAGCAGATCGTTCCTGGCTGCTCAACCTCGGCGTCAAGCTAAACGAAGCGACCAACTACACTGTTCTCTGGCCAGACCTGCGTGGGCACGGCATCGATCCCCCGGTAGCATGGTCTTCATTCGGCGGTCGTGAGACGGAAGACCTGGGCGCAGCTATCGAATATCTGAAAGGCTTGAAGGTACAGGATCGCCCCCTCGTCGGCGAATCCCTCGGTCTTTATGGAGTGGAGCTTGGAGCTTACGCAGCTTTGCGTGAAGCCGCGCATAATCAGAGCGTGCGCGCCCTTGTGCTCGATTCCATCCCTTCGTCTCCGAGCGATATTTTGAACAATGCCGTGAAAGAGCGGGCGGGATTAGACAACAATCTGCTGAAATGGCTCGCTCGCGGCGCAGTTCGCATCTACTTCTTAGGCCGCTATGACAACACGCCATCATGTGAAGCGGCGAAAGAAGTCTTGAACCGGCACGTGTTGCTGCTCGCAGGCGAAGGCCCGGCAGACCTGCGTGCCCAGACCCTGGCGCTGGCGCAATGTTTTCCGCCAGGGATAGAAGTCAAAGGCGATCTACCTTTGACCGGCTACAACCTAGCCTTAGCCCCCGGCGTACAGGGCGAAGAATATGACCGCCGCGTTATAGATTATTTCGGCAAAGAATTATCCAGCTCATCGCAACCGGCCACACCTACCCCGTCCGGTCACTGATGAAATTCTGATGGTTAAAATCGAGAAGAAGCTATGGCCCTGGGCGATGTTTGCGGGTCTCCTTGCGCTCTACCTGTTGCTGCCGACAAAGAATTACTTTTGGGACGGTGTGGATTTCGCCCAGAGCATTGAAGACGCAACGAGGCTCAACGCTTCTCTCATTCACCCCAACCATCTCTTCTACAATCCGTTCGGATATTTAATCTATCGAACCCTGCAAGCTATCGGCCTGAACTTTCGCGCGATTGAGGTCTTGCAAATCACGAACTCGGTCTTGAGCGTCCTCTCCGCTTATCTATTCTTTCATATCCTCAGAGCAACTCTTCGTTCTCGCTATCTCTGTTACGCGCTGACTCTCCTTTTTGCTCTCTCCGCTACCTGGTGGAAATATTCGACGGATGCCGACAGCTACATTCCAAGCGTGCTCTTTATCATAGTCGCAGCTTATTTCCTCATGCCTGATCGAAAGGCGCGACCTGTAAGCGTCGCCCTGGCTCACATGGCAAGCATGCTCTTTCATCAAATGGCAGTCTTCTTCTTCCCTGTTTGCCTGGTGGGAATTTTTCTGCAAACCTGCACGCTCGATATGAAGCGTCGCATTGTTCTTCTGCTTCAATACGCCGCGACAGCTTCTATTCTGACGCTCCTGACCTTTTATTACAGTTTCTATTTACAGACGGGCCGCGCTGATTTCCACTCTCTCTTCAAATGGATGACATCTCTGTCTCCTGAGCCAGGACACACCTTTAGCGTCTGGGGCAATTTCGTCTACACCGTAAACGGCCACGTCAAACTCTTCACCAGCGGGAGAACTCTTTACCTTCGCGGCGCCCTCACTCCTCTAAACATTACGCTGCTCTCGATCTTGCTCATCATCGTCGTTCTCCTGCTACTGAAACTAGCGCGACACTTCGGCGAGCTAAAATCATTTCTCACAACCCCTCGCAGAAAAGATGAGCGTTTGAAATCGCTGCGTATCCTTTGCGCCGTTTGGATAGCATCTTTCTTAATCTTCCAATACTTCTTCGTCCCTCAGCACACCTTCTACAGGCTCTTTTACCTTCCGGCCATTATCCTTCTGGTTGGAACTTATCTCATGCAATATGAAGCAACGCCCGCTCACAGGCGCAGGTATCGCGTCGCCTTGCTGGTCGCGGCCATCGCCGTTTCTAATTTGACCTTCTACATTCTTCCCCTCGCGCAGGTGCGAAACTATCCGCCGCTTGCGGTCGCGCTCAAAATGAATCAAGCCTGGCCGAAGGGTACGATTGTTTTCTTCGCATCGCGTAACAGCGACAACTCTCTGGTCAGGTATTTCAACCCCTCGGCTGTCTGGATAGAAGCTAAACCGGAAACGATGGAGAGTGAGATGCAAGGATTACAGGCAGGCCGCGATTCTCTGTGGATGGAAACCTCGCTTCTTGATCTTTATCAAGCTACCCCAGAAGGCAAACGCTGGCTTGATGCTCACACCATCCAGCGACCCGAAGACGAATTCATTGACGATAAATACAGGCTTCAGTTCTACCAGATCAAGCTCATGAACGACGAACGATGAATGATGAACTGAAATGCGATAGTCTTTCTTTCACTCATCATTTCAACGTATGCGGATTGCGAATAGCGAAAGGTTTCCGTTGCTTCCGAGCTTCTCCGTTTCGATTGCGGAATAATCCGTCAGTTGCTTTTCCCACTCGGTTGGAATTAACACGAGAGCAGACCCGCCTTGCTTGCGCGCTGCATCGGCAACTTCATAGGCCCCGTCGAATCTGAAAGGCTCGCCGTCCGGCCTGTAGCCGAGGCGTCCTCCCGCATAGAATTCAGCCGTGCGATCAGCCGCCAGCATGTAGAAGACAGGCGTTGAAGCGTAGCCTCGCGCGTCTGCCGCCCTCATCAAATCACGCACAGATTCTTGCTGCGTTATCCGACCGACGGCACAGTTGAGCGCCAGCGCAGCCGAGATAAACATCGCGCTGCAAATCAACTCAACGCGCAATGCTCTTCTCTCTTTCAAAGCGAGAGCCAGTGCGCCCGCGAGAGCAAGCGGCAGAAGAATGATGAGAGCGCAGGTGAGCGTGATTTCATCTGTGTACGTCGTATAGATTAATCCCGCAACGACGAGGGCAAGCATCATTGCTCCTGTGATACTCATCGCCGCGCTCCCTTCTTCCCCTTTAACGAAGCGCCACACACGCCCGCCCACTAACAACGCAGCGCCGGGCAGCGCGGGCAGTATGTAGCCCGGAAGCTTTGAGCCGGAAAAGGAGAAGAATAAAACCGGCACAACGAGCCACGCGAGCGCAAAGATGCGAGCCTTGCTCTGAGGCGTCTCTTCACGCCAGTTCCAACGTCGCGCGCGCGCCAGTTCAGCCACGAGAAACACCGTCCAGGGCAGCGCCAGGAGCGTTAATACAGGCAAGTAGAAATAGAAAGGTTGCGGGTGATGATATTTGTTTGAGATGAAGCGCGCGAAATGATGCTGTATGAAAAACTCGTCAACAAAAGTCCAACCGTGCCGCGCGATCACGGGCGCGTACCAGATGGCCGCGACTGCCACCGCGAGCGGAACACCCCACAACAAGCTGCCTAATGCAGTCTTATCCGGCCACTTCCGCCGCAACACATAGTAAAGACCTATCACACCGAACGGCACTACGATGCCGACCAAACCTTTCGCCAGTAAAGAGGCTCCGACCGCAGCATAGAAACCTGCCAGCAACCAGCGACGCCGTTTCTCATCTATCTCCGAGATGAAGTAGCAAACAAGCGCCAGCGTCACCGTCATGGTCACTACGATGTCGAAGCTTGCCCCGCGCGAAAAGATAACCAAGCCGACGCTCGACGCCAGCGCGACTCCGCTCCAAAGCCCCAGCCCCGTTTCAGATTCCCCTTTATCTCCACTGGCCCTCTCGACGCGCTTTCCCATCCAGTAAATCAGGAATACTGCGAGCAGCCCTGAGATAGCCGGGCCGAGGCGCGCTGCCCACTCTGAGACACCGAAGAGACGGTAGCTTCCGATCATCATCCAGTAGAGCAGCGCAGGCTTTTCAAACCACGTGTGGCCGCCGAGCGTTGGCGTCACCATGTCGCCGCGCAAGTACATCTCGCGCGCAACCTGCGCGTAGCGCGGCTCGTCGGGGCCAATAAACGGTAGATGACCGAGACCGTAAAAGTAGAAGGCGGCGGCAGCGAGAAAGAAGAGCAGTGCGGCACGCTTGGCAAGCGTCGAACGTTGCAAGTATAGTCACCCGAATCTGTAATCAGTAATCAGCCGTCAGTAGTCAGCTAATAACTTGTGGCGTATCATCCTTGAGTATCATCGAAGATGCATTTATCTTCAAACTGAAAACTGATTACTGACCACTGACAACTTTTTATGACTCTACGCACAGCCGTGATCGGCGTTGGACACCTTGGCCGCCAGCACGCACGCATTCATGCCGCGCTCGCCGCCGAAAGGCAGACACAGTTCGTCTCAGTTTGCGATCTTGACGAAGAGACCGCGCGCAACGTCGCCAATGAGAGAGATACTGAATGGACAACCGACTGGCATAATCTTATCGGACGCTGCGACGCCGTGAGTCTCGCCGTGCCGACAGAATCACATGCGTTAATTGCCTGCCCGTTGCTCGAAGCTGGCGTTCACGTTCTTGTCGAAAAGCCCATCGCGCGTACCTTGGAAGAAGCAGACCGGATGATCTCTGCTGCGGAAAAGAGCGGCGCGCTTCTACAGGTCGGCCATCTCGAACGCTTCAACCCGGCGCTCGTTGCCTTGCGCCCGCACGTGCGCGGGCCACTCTATTTCGAGATACATCGCGTCGGCGAGTTTACGGCGCGCTCGCTCGACATAGATGTTGTGCTCGACCTGATGATTCACGACCTGGACATAGTGCAATGGCTCGTCGGAGAAGACGTGGAGGTAACGGATGTGCGCGCCGTAGGTATTCCCGTTCTGACGAATCGCGTTGACGCAGCCAACGCTCGCCTAGAATTCGCAACAGGCGCAGTCGCCAACATCACCGCCTCGCGCATTGGCACGGAGAGAATCAGGAAGATGCGTTTCTTCCAGCCGCATGATTACATCGCGGTTGACTACGCCACGCGCTATGCCTCCATCAGCAGCCTGATGCCGCCTGCTAGTATAAATGCGCGTCCGGGCGTCAACGTGCGCCATCTGGACATCGCAGACGTTGAGCCGCTGCGCGCTGAGGTCGAAGCCTTTCTCAAGTCCGCGCGTGAAGGCTTGCCGTCTCCCGTCTCAGGCCAGGATGGGCGGCGCGCACTCGCGCTTGCCCTTCGCGCGCTCGATCGAATTCACGAGCACGCCACGCATCCCGGCGTGAGCGCAATCAGCAAACCAATGCTCCAATAAAAATTCGCCTGTTCTTATCCGCATAAATTAATGCGCGACGACCAAATTTCATCAATGCTCGCTGAACGTATCGCTGCGGGCGATTTTCCATCAGCAGTGTACGTGGTGGCCGAGCGCGGCCAGATCGTGGTTGCCGATGCGCTCGGTGATGCCGTTAAAGAAACAGAGCAACACGCGGCGAAGCTCGACACAATCTACGATCTGGCTTCACTCACGAAACCTCTCGTCACCGGCCTACTCTGCGCCAGGCGCATTGAGCGCGGCGAGTTTGCTCTGGATGATTCGGTAGCTCAATACCTCCCCGCGTTTGATGTTGACGACAAGCGCGCGATCACTCTGCGGCAACTCTTGACACACACTTCGGGTCTTCCAGCCTGGCGTCCGCTTTATCTCATAGCAAGCGAGAGAGAGCGCGTCCTGGAAACAATTGCTCAAGAGCCGCTGGAAGCCGCGCCCGGCGCGCACGTTCGTTATAGCGACTTGGGCTTTATCACGCTTGGCTTCCTGCTTGAAAGAATCGCAAAGCGCACTCTAGCCGAAATCGCGCGGCGTGAAATCTTCGAGCCGCTCAATCTCAAGCGCACATTTTTTAATCCAGACCGGACTCTCATCGCTGACATGGCAGCATCCGAAATCGGCAACGCCTACGAGCGCGGGACGTGTGGGGCGAAGAATGCTGACAGCTACCACTGGCGCGAAAATCTAATCTGGGGTGAAGTTCATGACGGCAACGCGCATTTTTTAGGCGGGGCAGCCGGTCATGCAGGACTTTTCTCATCTGCGCCGGAAACGCTTCGCATAGCGACACGCTTCTTCGCTCGCATGACCACACTTCTCAAGCCGGAAACTTGCGCGCTCTTTACCAGTAACATGACTGAAGGAATGGAAGAAGCGCGTTCAATCGCCTGGCAACTCGCGGCAACTCCTGAATCAACGGCTGGCCCGCATCTTCCGCCAGACAGCTTCGGCCACCTGGGATTCACAGGCACAAGCTGCTGGAACGATCCCACGCGCGAGCGTACCTTCATTCTCCTGACCAATCGCACACACACAAGCACTCTCCCCTTCGTCAATATCAACAGCGTTCGCCGCAGCTTTCACACACTCGCCGTCGCCGCGCTCAACCGGCGAGAGAAGGCAGGAAGCTTGCATAGGTAGGTTACGCCAGACCGAAATAAGAGGAGGCGCACTAATCTCTCGGTTTTGTGCGGACACTTTTGTTCCGGTAAGGTTGAAAGCGCAATGGGCGACGAACCTTTTACAAAGCGGGAGGCTGAACTATCTTGGCGCACAAGAGTGGCCGACTATCTGAGCCTTGAGCGCAACGTCACACTCGCTTCTGCGGCGGTTCTGCTGCTCGGATTTGGCGAGGAGTTGTGGAAGAAGTTCCTGCCGAAATATCTCGAATCGCTTGGGGCAAGCACAGTCGTTATCGGACTCTTCGGCACGACCAAAGATTTCTTCGATGCTGTCTATCAATATCCAGGCGGCTGGCTGGCGGATCGCTTCGGTCGCCGCCGAGCCTTTCTTGCTTTTGTCTTTATCGCCTCCATCGGCTATCTCATTTACCTGCTCAGCCCTTCATGGCCTTTCGTCTTCGTCGGACTGGCATTTTCGATTGCCTGGGCCAGCATGGCAAGCCCTGCTATCTTCGCTGTCATCGGCGATGCGCTGCCACGCGAGCGGCGCGCGATGGGTTTCACGCTCCAATCAATGTTGAAGCGCATTCCGATGGCTGCCGCGCCACTCATCGGCGGCGCGATAATCGCCGCAACCGACATCACAACCGGAGTCCGCATCGGGCTTGCCATCACTCTCGCTCTAGCAGCCATCGCCGTCTTAATCGTTCACCGCATCAACTTGCCGATAATCAAAGGCACAAGCAGCAACATGCGCGGCGTCTGGCGTTCGTTTCACTTTGCGCTCAAGCGGCTTCTGATCTCAGACATCATCATCAGGACCTGCGAAAGCATGCCCGACCTTCTCATCGTCCTCTATGTAACCAACATCCTCAAAGTTTCCATCGCGCATTACGGAATACTCGTCGCTATACAACTCACCACATCCATTCTCGTTTACATTCCGGCAGCAAGAATCGCCGACCGAATCGGGCGCAAACCTTTCGTCATTACAACCTTCATCTGCTTCGCGCTCTTCCCTGTCGCCATCGTGCTCTCGTCCGGTTTCCCTTCGCTCGTCGTCGCCTTCATCATCGGCGGCTTACGCGAGATCGGCGAGCCATCTAGAAAAGCCATGATAGTTGACTTCGCCGAGCCACACCTGCGCGCACGCTCGGTTGGCCTCTACTACCTCGTGCGTAGCATCTCAATCACACCCGCCGCCGCAGCGGGCGGACTGCTATGGAAGATTGCGCCGCAAGTTCCCTTCATCACGGCTGGCGTGATCGGACTCATCGGGGCTTTGGTTTTTGCCGCCACCGTTGAGGAGCAATATGCAAGTTAGCAGCAAGCCGGTAGAAATGTAGTAGTATAGATGTACGGCCAGCGCACGCTCCCCGAATCTTTACCGCAGCCGGAAGTTTGAAGCTGATGCACCGTTCTCTCTGGTCAAAAACAATCTCCCTGCTGCTCGCGCATGTTCTCGCGCTCTCGACACTCTCGCTCGCGCAGGATGCTTCGCAAACTCGCCCGCGCCGCACGCAAACTCCAGCCCAACCCACGCGCAACGGTTCACCATCGCCCGTCGAAATCGAAACGGCGCGCTTGACCAGCGAGCCTCTCATCCGCATCGGCCTTGCTACGGACGCACGCTCTGCGTCCATCTCTACAAACGGGCGGCTACTAAACGCCACAGAGCCGACGGCATCGCCCATTCCGCTCACAGTAGCGCGCGTGCGCCTGGAAGCGCGCCTGCTTGCTCCGCAGCCTGAGACCTTTGAAACAAACAGCTTCAGCGTTGAGATTGCCGGAGCGCCAACCCGCGCCGATGCCGAACGCACTGCCCGCGAGATACGCGAGCAGACCGGAGAATCAGCAGAGGTCAGCCTTGATGCGACAACAAATACCTGGCTTATCAGCGTCGGCTCAAATCTCTCGACGGCTAAAGCAACAGGGCTACGCGAGCAACTGGAAGACGCTGGCTTTCAAACCGCTGCGGTCGTTGACAAACGAAGCTCACAAATGGCCGCACGCTCAACCAACTCAAACAACGTTCGCCCCACAGCACGCACCGGCACGCCCACACGTGAGGTTATAGCTTACGCTTCCGGCTCCTCCAAAATTTTCAGTACCAGCGCGCCCGTCACTTTCGCGTCCGAAGATGAAAATAACTTTCCCGTTCGCTTTAACGAGAAACCCTACCGGGGTCGCCTGGAAGTTTTCGCCAACCCGCGCGGCACGCTCACGGTCGTCAATGTCCTCAGCCTTGAAGACTACGTTCGCGGCGTTGTTCCGAACGAGCTTTCGCCCGGCAGCTATCCGGCGATTGAGGCTCTGAAGGCACAGGCTGTGGCGGCGCGTACCTACGCCATCAGGAATCGAAACCAGTTTGCCGCTCAGGGCTTCGATCTTCTACCCACGACGCGCTCCCAGGTTTACGGCGGCCTCTCGACAGAGCAGCCGCTTTCGACCCGCGCCGTCGAAGAGACTCGCGGCATCGTCGCTACTTACCAGAACGAGCCGATCAACGCGCTCTACACCTCGACCTGCGGCGGTCGAACTGAAGACGCTGAAAATATTTTCAACGAGGCGACGCCCTACCTGCGCGGGCGTGAATGCGCGCTCGAAGGAAAAGCGCATTTCACATCTTTCACCGTCAAAACATCGCGCGAGTTGCCGGACATACGCGAAGAGGCCAACGCCGCGCTCGCACGCGACGCTGCCCTGCTGGACATACACGACTTCGATCTGGGCACGCGGCGTCTCACAGACAACTGGCTCTCTTCCCCTGTCTCACAACCCGAAGCTCGCAACTGGCTCTCAACGGTCGCCCGCCTCGCTCGTCAATCCGTCCCTGCTATTAGCGACGACGTGACGCGCCCGCCCGCGTTCAGCACCGCGCTCGCTTCCGCCGTCTTCGGTGAAGCGCGCGCCGACACCCTGCTCGACAACGCCGACGTAGAATACTTGCTGGCTTTCCGCGATGCCGCAGATATTCCTGCGCGCAATCGTCCCGATGTCGCCTGGCTCGTCCGCGACAGTTTCCTACAGCTTTACCCGGACGCCACGCTTCGCCCGCGCGAACAGATGTCGCGCGCCCGCGTCATACACGCCATCGCGCGTCTACTCGAATCACGCGGCTCTTTCGCATTGCAAAAAGGGACGACAAGGCCCACGACCGGCGGCGCATTGATACTACGCTCCACGAAGAACCGCGATCAACCGATCAGCGTCAGCGCAGACACCTATCTCTTCCGCATCTTCGGCGACAACGCATACCAGATGCGAGCACTCGCTCTGGTCGGCGGCGAGCCTGTCACCTTCCACGTCAACACGCGCGGCGAGGTAGATTATCTGGAAGTGCGCCCTGCCCCCAATGGAGCGGCAGCCGACCGTTCATCGCCCTACGCGAACTGGACTGCGACGCTGACTGTAGCCGAAGCTCAATCGAAACTCGCTCGCTGGTCTTCGGGCATCGGCTCACTCACAGACCTACGCATCACGGCTCGCGGCTCGTCACGCCGCGCAACTGATCTAGCGATAGTCGGCGCAAACGGCACAGCGCACTTGCGCGGCGGTCGCATTCGCTCAGCCCTGGGCCTGCGCGAGCAACTCTTCGTCATTGATCGAAAGTACGATGAAACAGGACGCCTCACCGGTTTTATTTTCACCGGTCGCGGCTGGGGACACGGCGTCGGTATGTGCCAGGTCGGAGCCTACGGCCTTGCGCGCCAGGGTCTGACTTACGACAAGATTTTGAAGGCGTATTACACAGGCATTGATTTAACTAAGATGTACAATTGAACCATCGCCAAAATGTTCACTTGAAACCACACCAACATGATAAAACTCAGTGCGTCTTGTTTCTGCCCCGCCAGGGGCAACTGACAATAGCCCAGCAATTTATTGCTGGGAATCAAGAGCGAATTGTAAGCTGAGTCCCGTAGGGACGATTGGAAAGGGAGGGTCTTATGCCTCACTCCTACATTAGCTGCTTAATGCACTGCGTCTTCAGTACCCGACAACGCCACAAAACAATCTCCCCGGATTTACAACAACGCCTCTGGCCTTTCATTGGCGGCATTGCCCGTGAAAACAAGATGAAGGCTCTCGCCATTGGCGGCACAGAAGATCACATGCATATTCTGCTGTCTCTGTCAGCAATATTACCCATCGCTAAAGCAATTCAACTAATCAAGGGCGGCTCATCAAAGTGGATTCACGAAACGTTCCCATCGCATAAGGATTTCGCCTGGCAGGCAGGTTACGGTGCATTCAGTGTTAGCATTTCGCAAGTTGAAGCAACTATCGCCTATATCAAAAACCAGGAGGAGCATCATCGAAAGAAGACATTTGAGGAAGAGTTCTTAACTTTCCTTAAGAAGCACGGTATTGAATACGACGAAAGATATATTGGGCTAGAATTCAATCGTCCCTACGGGACTCGATAATTATCCTTGCCAGTTCCCAGCGATAAATCGCTGGGCTATTATCAAATGTCCCTGACGGGACATCAGGCGCACAGTTGAATAAAGACTAAAGTTATGGAGAGTTATTCCGATCAAGCTCCTGTCACGCTCTATGTTGTTCCAGCCTGCCCGCTGTGCGCGAGTGCGCGTGCGTGGCTGGAGCGTCACGACATCGAATATTTAGAGCGCGATGTGGCAAACGATTTTGGAGCGTTGCGGGCAATGCGCAGGTTGACGCGGCAGAGGCTTGTGCCTGTGTTTGAAGCGCAGGGACGCGCGCTTGTCCGACCGACCGATGACGAGTTGTCGGATTTTCTGTTGTGATTAATGGGATGCGTTTCTCTCGTAAACAAATTCTCGGCGCAATTGCGCTGCTGGCGATCATCTGGCTGGTGATTATCTTTCGGCTAGTCCTTTCTCGCTCGTGACTCCTTCCAATCAATCAACGCAACCTATCCTGGCAATCGTCGGCCCGACGGCTTCGGGGAAAAGCGAGCTTGGCATTGCGCTGGCTCTGCATTTCAATGGTGAGATTATCAATTGCGATTCCGTTCAGGTGTATCGTGAGATAGAGATTGCGACGGCGAAAGTCCCTTTGAGCGAGAGACGAGGCGTACCCCATCACCTGATTGATTTCGTGCCGCCTGAAGTCAACTACACGGCTGGCGAGTGGGCGCGCGAGGCCGAAAGGAAGATCGCGGAGATTGAGGCGCGCGGGCATCTGGCTATGCTCGTCGGAGGCACAGGCTTTTACCTGCGCGCCTTACGCACACCCTTCTTTCCCAGCCCGAAGACGGACGAGCGCCTGCGCCGCCGTCTCACAGAACTCCGAGAACGGCGCGGCTCCGCGCATCTTCACAGAATGTTGCGGCGACTCGACCCTCAATCTGCGGTGACACTTTTCGAGCGAGACTGGCCCCGCGTACAGCGCGCGCTGGAAGTCAGACTTCAGACCGGAGAGCGTATGTCCGAGCAGGCAAGCGCGCGCGCTGAACCGCCGCCTTGCGCCGCTCGCATCCGTGTCTTCGCCCTGCTGCCGCCGCGCGCAGAGCTTTACCGGCGGATTAACGAACGGACGGAGGCTCATTTCGCTGCCGGGTTGATTGATGAAGTGCGTCGCCTGCTGGACAAGGGTGTCACTGCTGACTCGAATGCGCTCGGCGCGCATGGCTACCGCCGCGTCGTCGAGTACCTGCTGGGCAAGCGCACCCTTGAAAGCGCCATCGAGCAGACCAGGCTCGACGTTCGCCGCTACGCCAAGCGCCAGTTGACCTGGTTTCGCCGCGAGGCGGGCGTTGAGTGGGTTGAAGGCTTCGGCGATGATTCTTCCGTCCAGGAACGGGTGATAAAAGCAGTGACGAGTGACAAGTGACGAGTGACGAGCAAGAACAAGGTTTTAACTCGTCACTCGTCACTTGTCACTTGTCACTGCTTTTCCTGTGGTGTACTCTGAATCTACAGTACCCTTTTTTAATTAACCGGAGACAGGTAGTGGACAGCAAGGCTACTCCCCAGAACATTCAGGACGCTTTTCTCAACACGGCGCGGCGCGAGCGTAGCACTGTGACGATTTACCTGCTGCACGGCGCGAAGCTCACCGGGCGCATCAAGAGTTTCGATAAATTTTCGGTGCTGCTTGAAACAGGCTCTCAGGAGCAGTTGATCTTCAAGCACGCCATCTCGACCATCTCGCACGCGCGCCGTCCGGGTGGCGAGTTGCGCGCCGTACAGTCCCCAGGCGCGCCGCATACTGAAACAGAGACTAGCGAGAGAGAATCTTCCGGCTCCTGACGCTTTCATCAAATCTCAATTCAACTTCCGTAGATACGACAATCAAGTGGGCAGCGCTTTTATCACCTTTGAAGGCATAGACGGATGCGGTAAATCCACGCAACTGCACATGCTCGCAAGTGAGTTGCGGATGCGCGGCCTTGAGGTCATAGCCACGCGCGAGCCTGGCGGAACCGCTCTCGGCAAGCGACTTCGCACCGTTCTGCTTGACCCGCAAATCGAAGTTGACCCGCTGGCAGAGCTTTTGCTCTTCGCAGCCGACCGCGCGCAGCACGTCCGCACGCTTCTTCATCCGGCTATGGAATCCGGCAGCATCGTACTCTCTGATCGTTATGCTGACGCGACCGCAGCCTATCAGGGCGCAGGGCGCAACTTTACGCCCGCGATGATCGCTGATGTCATCTCGCTCGCTACCGGAGGGCTTAAGCCTGACCTGACGCTCATCTTCGATTTGCCCGTGGCTGAATGTCTTGAGCGCACGGTTCGTCGCACAGAGGGTGAGAACAAAACCGACAGGCTGGACGCCGAGGACGCAGCATTTCATACACGAGTTCGCAACGCTTACTTGAAGCTCGCAACCGATGAGCCTGATCGAGTCCGCGTCATAGATGCCAGCGGCTCAATCAGCGAAACCCACACAAGGGTGCTTGAAGTTGTAATACCTTTTTTAGAGTCTAAGAATCTGGAGTCTGGAGTCTAGAGTCAAAAGAAAAACATTTCTTAGGCCCAGCGGACTCCAGACTCCAGACTCCAGACTCCAGACTCTAATGTTTGACCATCTCGCAGGAAACCAGCGCGTCAAAGATATTTTGCGCCGGATGCTCGCAGCGGGGCGTGTGCCGGGTGCGCTTCTTTTGGCGGGCGAAGATGGTGTTGGGAAAAAACTCTTCGCCCTTGAGCTGGCGAAGGCGCTGAACTGCCTCGCGCCTGTTGGTGTTGAAGCTTGCGACCGGTGCTCGTCTTGCATACGCATTTCTCAATCAAAGTTTCCCGATTACACGGATGCTGACGACAATAAAAAGAGGCTCATCCGCAGCGACCATCCCGACGTGGCTCTCGCGCGCCCCTACAACCGGATTCTCAGAATCGGTCCGATGCGCGAGCTTGAACAGGAAGCGAACTTTCGACCCTTTGAAGGCAAGGCACGCATCTTCATCATAGAAGACGCAGCCAAACTCAACGAGGCTTCATCCAACGCCCTCTTGAAAACTCTGGAAGAGCCTCCACGCACTTCGCATCTGATTCTAATAACCTCGCGTCCTGCGTCGCTTCTCCCCACGATTCGTTCACGCTGCCAGATGATTCGCTTCGCCCCGCTCGCCCCCGCAGAGATTGAAGCTTATCTCTTAAAGGGCAAGCAGGCTTCGCCGAAAGACGCGCGCCTGCTCTCCCGCGTCGCGCGCGGCAGCATCGGGCGCGCTCTCTCAACCGATCTGGAAACCTATCGCCTGCACCGCGAGGCTATGCTGGAAGTTCTCACTGCTCTTGCTTTGACGAACGACCGGGCGCGACTCTTGCGCGCATCTGAAGAGATGAACGATGCGAAGCATAAGGACGAATACGAAATGCGCCTCGATCTCCTGGCGACGCTCATCCACGACGTTTGGACTCTCTCGCTCGGCGCGACGGACGAGCAGGTGGCTAACGAAGACCTTCGCGCGCAACTCTCAAAAATCGTCTCGCGCATAGAGAGTAGGCGCGCCGCCCGCTGGCTTTCTCAGATCGAGACGCATCGTCGCGGCCTGGAAGTAAACATCAATCGCAAAGTTTCCACTGATTCCCTTTTTCTTACAATGGCCGAATCTTAAAGTTTTTACCCGGCAAACATGAGTAGCAACGACGATCCGCAGTTAGTTGATGTCAGCCACACGGTAGAGCATGGGATGATTACTTATAAAGGTCTTCCCGCTCCCGTCATCTGCGACTATCTCAGCCGTGAAGAGTCTCGCAAACACTATGCTGGCGGCGCTGAATTTCAGATTGGGAAAATCGAGATGGTGGCGAATACCGGCACGTACCTCGATTCCCCATTTCATAGATACCGGGACGGGAAAGACCTGTCTCAATTATCACTCAACACAATCGCCAACCTCGAAGGCATAGTCGTTCGCGCAGACAGTTCACTCGGACAGGCAATTGACGTTTCATCATTCCATAATCTTGATCTCAAAGATAAAGCTGTTCTCGTTCAGACAGGATGGGACGCTCATTGGGGGAGCGATCAATATTTCGAGGGCAATCCATTTTTAACGAGAGCTGCGGCTCAACATCTGGCGGACGCCGGCGCGAAGCTCGTCGGGATTGATTCACTCAATATAGACGACACACGCAATCTTTCCAGACCCGCCCACTCCATCCTGTTGAGGTCTGATATTCCAATCGTCGAGCATCTATGTAATCTTGGCGCTCTGCCCCGCGAGGGCTTTAAGTTTTTCGCTGTTCCGGTGAAACTTAAAGGGATGGGTACGTTTCCGGTGAGGGCTTTCGGTCTCATTCAATAACTGCCGGTTAGATTTTCTGTTTAAGAGATTGCGCCTTCATTCGCGCTGACTCAAGGAGGGCTTCATTCGTGGCAAAAACGATTCTGGTCGTGGACGATGATTCTGAATTACAGGATTTGGTGAGCTTCGCGCTCAAGCGCGAGGGCTTTGACGTGCGTGTAGCAAAAGATGCTTTTCAAGGTCTGGAGATGATCGAGAAAGAGAGGTTTGATCTGGCGCTCCTGGACGTGATGATGCCGAAGATGGACGGCCTTGAGATGCTCTCAAAACTTCGCGCTAATAACAAAGACCTGCAAGTTATCATCATGACTGCGCTGTCAGCGCCGGAGACGGCTATCAGTGCGCTGCGCGACCATGCCTCCGACTTTCTACAAAAGCCCTTCGATGTTCAGCAGCTCATCTCTGCCGTCAAAGCCGCGTTTGAGTTGGCCCCGCGCGACATCCAAATTGAAGTGCTTTCAGCGCGACCTGAATGGATAGAGCTGCGCGTGCCTTGCGACCTGGCGGCGATTGATCCGCTCGAACGCATCATGTCGCAACTCAAAACCGATTTGCCAAAGCTCACGCGCGAAACCGTCATCTATGCTTTCCGCGAGATGCTCCGCAACGCCATAGAACATGGCGGCAAGAATGATCCGACGCAATTTGTCGAAGTCGGATACTTACGCTCGCCGCGCATCATTATCTATCGCATCAAAGACCCCGGCGAAGGTTTTACCATCGAGTCGCTCTACCGCAACGACGGAGCGATTGCAGCTTTTCTCAATCCTGAAGGAGACCCGATGCAGCATGCGCGCGTCCGCGAGGATCAGGGCATGCGACCCGGCGGCTTCGGCATTCTCATCGCCCGCGACATGGTTGACGAAATGATTTTTAACGAGAAGCACAACGAAGTGATCTTGATTAAATACCTGGATGGTGGGCAAACGGTCTGATTGAAGCCCCGTAGGGGCGACATGTCAATAGCCCATGGCGCAAGCCGTGGGAATAGACACGCCTTACATTCAACAAGCCCCGGAGGGGCGACATATTCAATGCCGCCCCTTCCGGGGCTTACTCATTTATTCGACACCCGTTCCCATGACTCACGTCATGGGCTACTGATATGTCGCCCTTACAGGGCTGAAAACCAGTTCCTATGATGTATGACTCATCTTAGCTTACTTGATCGTCACGAGTTCCGGCTCAGGCTTATCTTTGTAGTTGCCCTCTTCGAGCAGCTTCTCGGTTTCACGCACGAAAGCTTCAACAATATCTTCGCCCGCAACCTTACGCATCGGCACGCCGTTTTTGTAGATCATGCCGACGTTGCGGCCAAACGTTACGCCCAGATCGGAATCGTGCGCTTCGCCTGGGCCATTGACGGCACAACCCATGATGGAAAGATGCAGCGGCTCTTGGACGTGCGCCAGCCGACGCTCAATCTCCGTGACGATGCCGACGAAGTTGTCAACGTCCAGCCGCCCGCACGTCGGGCACGCCACAACCGTCACGCCGCGCTTCCTCAGTTCTAAAGATTTGAGAATCTCCCACGCGACGCGCACCTCTTCCTGCGGCTCCGCAGCCAGCGAGACGCGAATCGTATCGCCGATGCCTTCGTGCAGGAGAACGCCAAGCCCTATGGCAGACTTGATTGTTCCGCCGAATGCCGTGCCCGCTTCAGTCACGCCAAGATGCAAAGGGTAATCAACCTGCTCGGCCAGCAGGCGATAGGCAGCGACTGTGCGATGCACGTCCGAGGCTTTGAGCGAGACGATGATGTCGTTGAAATTCAGGTCTTCCAGAATCTGTATGTGGCGCAAGGCCGATTCGACCATCGCTTCCGGTGTCGCCGTGCCGTACTTTTTCAAGAGGTCTTTTTCGAGTGAGCCGCCGTTAACACCAATGCGTATCGGAACGTTTTGAGCTTGGGCGGCGCGCACAACTTCACGCACGCGCTCGTGCGCGCCGATGTTGCCCGGATTCAAGCGCAGCTTATCAATCCCGGCTTCGAGCGCCATCAGAGCAAGCTTGTAATGAAAGTGTATGTCGGCGACGAGCGGAACATCCTCGACGCGCTTTCTAATCTCCTTGAGCGCAATCGCGGCATCCTTATCGGGCACGGCGATGCGAACGATCTCGCAGCCCGCCCGCACCATCTCTTCAATCTGCGCGACCGTCGCTCCAACATCAACCGTATCGGTCTTCGTCATTGACTGGACGACGACAGGCGCGCCCCCGCCAATCTGTATGTCTTTAACTTTTACCGCTCTCGTTTTATGCATAGCTAATGAGTCTGGAGTCTGGAGTCTGGAGTCTGGAGTCCGCTGGGCCAAAGAAAACTTTTCTTTTGACTCTTAGACTCCAGACTCCAGACTCCAGACTCATTTATTCGGCGCAGCCGTCGCCGGAGGCTTGCTCTCTTCCGGGCTGTGCGAGACTTTTTTGAGCACATCGTTGGTGATGACGAAACCCATCAGGAGAAGCAGCATGACGAAGCCGACCTGCTGAATACGCTCGCGCACGCGCATGGACAGCTTCCATCCGCCGAGAGCCATGACAGCTTCGACGAGCAGCAGGAAAATCGCGCCGCCGTCGAGCACCGGAATCGGCAACAGGTTGAAGACGCCGAGGCTCAAGCTCAGGAAGCCAAGCATGGCGAAAATCCCGCCCCAGCCAGCTTCGTTGACGGAGGCCGAGGCCGCATCATAAATACCTATCGGCCCGGAGAGCGTATTGCGCGCCGAGCGTTCTCCGCTAAACAACTGCTTGAGAGCCTTGCCGGTTAGTTTCAGGATTTGAACATTATTACGAACGGCATAAGAAGCTGCGCTCGCCAGTCCTCCGTTTTCGCGCGGAACAATTTCGCTGAATTCGACGCCGAGCCTCGGCTGAGTTTTGCCGGTCTCATCTTTCGATGGATTAAGACCTGATGCAATTTCTACCTGCTGCCCGTTGCGTTCAACTGTCAACTGAACCTGATTTTCCTGAGTCCCGTAGATGCTGCCCGTCGCCTGATCCCTGTTACGAATCTGCTCGCCGTTAATGGCGACGAGACGATCTCCCGGCTGTATTCCAGCCTTGGAAGCAGGCGCGCCAGCAGTCACGCTCTTGATAGTGACGGGAACGCTAACGCCGTAGTCGGGCAAAATTCCCACCTCGCCAACAGGGTCTGTTCCTTCTGTGCGCCTGGTCGGGGTGATGGTGATCGGAAGACGTTGACCGTTTCGTTCGACAACAAATTCTCTAGGCTTGGGCTGATCCTCTACGACCAGCACGTCGCCGCGTATATCGTCCCATGCCGGATTCTCTTCACCATTAAAAGAAACGATTCTATCGCCGGGCAGAATGCCTGCGCGCTGGGCAGCGCTTCCTTCTAGTACGCGATTCACAAGCGGGGAGGTTGGTGTGATGGGCACGCCCCAGATCATTCCGCCGATGAATGGAATTGCCAGCGCGGTCAAGATGTTCATCACAGGCCCGGCGACCGCGACAAGAAACTTCTGCCAGCGCGGGCGCAGGGTAAACTGCTCTTCGGGCGGAATGTCTGCTGCGCCTTCGCCTTCAATCGGAGCGTTGGATTCATCGCCGCCGAGTTTGACATAGCCGCCAAGCGGAATAGCAGCGATGCGATACTCGGTCGTGCCCCACTTGCGACCCCAGATGCTTGGGCCGAAACCGATGGAAAAGGTCTCGACTCGAATCTTCAACATCTTGGCAACGATGAAGTGTCCGAACTCGTGTATGACGACAGCCGCGCCTAAAATGAAGATAAAGGCAAGAATGCTCTTGACCGTGCCCAGATTGATAGTGCCTCTGATCCAGAGGATAACCGCCAGCGCAATCAACACCGGAATAATAATGCGCGCCAACGGTATCTTCGGCCTGGCCGCTTTGGATTCGTCCGCCATAAGTATTAAAAGCCTCTAAGATTCTCTCAAAATAAACAACGTCACGTTTCGCTCAGCTTAGAGATGTAGCATCGAGACGTGGTTGTCTCTGAGTTTACGCGCCGCCTGCTCTATGCGTCAAACAACCTATCTTGCCGTTACGCTAAGGTCTCGCCCGATACGCCCGATGATTCTCTGGGCAGCACGGCGCGCCGCCCTGTCCGTCTCAAGCACAACATCAAGATTTTCGACTTCCTTGACCGTGTGCTCGTCCATCACCTCTTCAATCACACGCGGAATGTCCGGCAACGAAATCCGCTCATCCAGAAAAGCGCGCACGGCCTCTTCATTCGCAGCGTTCATCGCCGCCGCTAATGTGCCGCCCTCGCGTAGCGCGCGGTAAGCGAGCGCAATGCAGGGGAAACGATTCGTATCGGGCGCTTCAAAATGGAGCGCGGAAAACTTCGTCAAATCGAGCGTGGGCAACTCGCAAGCGAAGCGCGCCGGATATGTCAGCGCATACTGAATCGCGTGGCGCATATCCGTCACACCCATCTGCGCCTTGATTGACCCGTCAACCAACTCAATCATCGAATGAACCACAGACTCTGGATGCACGAGTATGCCGATCTCGTCTGCGCCGAAGCCAAAGAGCCAGCGAGCTTCGATCACCTCCAGCCCCTTGTTCATCAGCGTTGCCGAATCAATCGTAATCTTCGCGCCCATTTGCCAGGTCGGATGTCGCATAGCTTCGGCGACAGTTGCCGCAGCAATCTCGCTCATGTTCTTTGTCCGAAAAGGCCCGCCCGATGCTGTCAGCACAAGGCGACGAACCTCCGCGCGATTCTCCCCACGCAAGCATTGATGAAGCGCATTGTGCTCGGAATCAACCGGGAGGATTTCCGCGCCTGAGCTGGCGGCGGCGCGTGTCATCAACTCGCCCGCCATCACAAGCGTCTCTTTGTTCGCCAGCGCAACCAGCTTTCCAGCTTCGAGCGCACGCAGCGTCGGCACAAAACCGACAGCCCCCACCGTTGCGCTCATCACGCAATCGGCCTGCGCGTGTGTTGCGACTTCAACCAGCCCCTCTTGACCGATCACGATGCGAGGCAAATCCACATCACGCTCAAACAATCTGGCGCGAAGCAGTCTCGCAGCCTCTTCCGTCTCAACCGAGACAAGCTCCGGCAGATGTCGCGCCACCTGCTCGGCCAACAAATCCACGTTGCGACCCGCGCCAAGCGCGACAACACGAAACTCCTCTTCGCCAAAAGACTCAACCACGCGCAACGTATTGCGCCCAATTGAGCCGGTCGAGCCTAAGATGGCGATACCTTTTGAACTCATAAGTTTTCAGTTTTCAGTTTTCAGTTTTCAGCCAGAGAGTTGTGTCTGACCTGTAACATCAAACCCTCTCCGCTGAAAACTGAAAACTGAAAACTGGTTACTCACCCAAAGTACAGTCGTCCGAAATAGTAGAGGACGGGCGCGTTGAAGAGCAAGCTATCGAGCCGATCAAGGAGGCCGCCGTGTCCTGGAAGAATCTGCGCTGCATCCTTCGCGCCCGCACCACGTTTTAGTGCGCTTTCCGTCAAATCCCCAAGCACGCCCAGGATATTCATCACCGCCGCCAATGGAAGCGCAACCTTTAATGGAAGCTCCGGGAAGAACCAGTAGTGCGCGAGAGCGGCCATCAGCAAACTCGCAAGCATGCCGCCGACAGCCCCTTCCCAGGTTTTTCCCGGGCTAATCTTCGGCGCAAGCTTATGACGGCCAAGCGCGCGGCCCGTGTAATAAGCTCCCGTATCCGATCCCATGATGACGAGGAAGAAAAACGATAACAGGTGCGCCGCGCGCAGTTGCTCAAAACCCATCCGCACGGCGACCAGATGCCCGCCCAGAAACGCGACATACATCACGCCCAGCACGGTCGCACCCACCGACGCGATCATGTTCTCGAAAGGAGCGCCCCGCAACATTGCAGCGGAGAGCGCGGCAATTGTTAACGCAGGCAGAATCATCATCAACAGCAGAAGAGAACTCTCGTTCGGCCTATCAAAATAGAAGGTCGTAAAGAGCGCCGCCGCTCCCACGAATCCGACGACCACATCGGGCTTGATTCCGCGCCGTCTCGCCAGCAGCCAGAACTCGTACAGCCCAAGCGCCATCGAAGCCAGGGCCAGCGCAACGAACAGCGGGGCGAGCCATGAAATTAAAATTGAGGCGACGAGAACCGGAAGGACGATCAGTGCGGTGATGATGCGAGACATTTATTCGAGTGATGAGTGATAAGTGATGAGTGATGAGTGAAAAGAAAATGGTTTTTCTCATCACTCATCACTTATCACTATTCATTTTGCATTAGCCACAAGTTTGAGGCCGCCGAAGCGACGGTCGCGTTGTTGAAAATCGAGGACGGCTTCGAGTAAGTGTAGGCGGCGGAAATCAGGCCAGAGAGTTTCGGTAACATAAATCTCGCTGTAGGCCGACTGCCACAGCAGGAAATTTGAGATACGCATCTCGCCGCTTGTTCGCACCAGTAGATCAAGCTCCGGCAGCCCCTTCGTGTAAAGCTCGCGTCCGATGCTCTCTTCCGTCAACTCGTCCGCGCTTTTTCCTTCTCCTAGTAAACGCTCGACCGCCGCACGCGCAGCGTCAACAATCTCCGAGCGACCGCCGTAATTCAGAGCGACGCTCAAGGTCATCCCCGTATTAGAGGCTGTTCTTTCCGTAGCTCTGCCAATCTCGCGCCGCACACTCTCCGCCAGCGACTGCGTGCGCCCGATAGCCTGAAAGCGTATGTTCTGACGGTCAATCTCGTCTAGTTCGAGACGTAGATAGCGCCTGAGCATACGCATCAAGGCGTCAACTTCGAGGCGCGGGCGCTTCCAGTTTTCAGTTGAGAAAGCATAGAGCGTGAGCGCGCCCAAGCCCAGACGCGCGCTCGTATCAACGGCTGCGCGCACAGCCTCAACGCCCGCGCGGTGGCCTGCTATACGCGGCTGCCCGCGCTGCGCTGCCCAGCGACCATTACCGTCCATGATGATCGCCACATGGCGCGGCAGACGATCCCACGCGATGCTCGCCAACAGAGCCTCATCGCGCGTTCCCTTCTCCACAACTGCCGCGAAATCCGCGAGCATCGCACCTCTCTCCACAATCTGAATTATTCCACTCACACCATCATACGCCGCTGCATCTTAATCGCCGCACTCATTGAAGCGCAACCGTGAAGAGAGCGATAAGTGATGAGTGATGAGTAAGAACAAGGGCTTTTACTTATCACTCATCACTCATCACTCATCACTCTCTTCGTAATACACCTGTTTGAGCGTTAAGCCGTGCGCGGGAGCGGTTGCGCCAGCGAGTGAGCGATCACCTGTGTTGATTGCGCGTGAGATATTCTCTATATCCATCTCGTGGCGGCCAACTGCCATCAGCGTGCCTGCGATTGAACGTACCATGTAGCGCAGGAAGCCATTCGCGCTCGCGGTGATCTCTATCAGTCGCCCATGCCCGCGCTCGTCCCTTTGCTCTCTTACCTCAAGCTCGGTGATTGTTCTTGTGCGGGTCTGCGCGTCCGTCTGCGCCGAAGAGAAAGCTGTCCAGTCGTGCTCACCAAGAAACAGGCGCGCGGCTATTTGCATTTGCTCACTGTCCAACCAGCGCGCTTCGTGCAAAGCATACCGGCTCCAGAAGGGCGATATGACGCGCGAGTTGAAGATTCTATAGACGTAAGATTTTCCACGCGCTGAATACCGCGCATGAAAATCATCTGCGACCACCGCTGCTTCCATGACACGAACATCACGCGCCAGGTTTCCGTTAATTGCCGCTCGAAGTTTCTCCGGCGTGATCTCCCGGCTGAGATGAGCGTTCGCCACCTGCCCCTCCGCGTGAACGCCCGCATCAGTCCGTCCTGACCCGTAAACCACAACCCCACGCCCTTCAATCAACGTCAGCGCGCGCGTCAACTCACCCTGCGCAGTTCTCAGCTCACCCTGCATCTGCCAGCCATAAAAATCCGTTCCGTCGTACTGAAGCGTCAGGCGATAATTCATAAAAAGTGATAAGTGATGAGTGATGAGTAATGAGTAATGAGAAAAAGCGTTTCTCTTATCACTTATCACTCATCACTTATCACTTTTTCTACTACCTGGTTTGATTGCCTGCTCGCCCCTTGCGCAGGCTTCGCAGGCTGAGGTTGCGTGTGAAGGCACGTCGAGGGTTGCAAGCGCGATGCGAGGGACGCCAACATCAACACGCCCGGAAGAACGATCAATAATCGAGGCTGCGCTGATGACTCGCGCGCCCGCCTCGCTTAATGTCTCAATGGTCTCGCGCGTAGAGCCTCCGGTGGTGATGACATCTTCGACGACGAGGACGCTCTCGCCCGGTCGAACTGTGAAGCCGCGACGGAGCGTCATTTGCCCGGTCTCGCGCTCGGTCCAGATGAAGCGAGCGCCAAGCTGACGCGCAACTTCATAGCCGATAACGATGCCGCCAATCGCAGGTGAGGCGACAGTCTCAATTCGCTGTTCCTGAAAGTGCTCGGCAATCGCTTGCCCGAAGCGCATCGCCTCGGCAGGATGTTGCAGCAGTAGCGCGCATTGCAAATATTTCGTGCTGTGCAGGCCGCTCGACAAAACGAAGTGGCCTTCGAGCAGCGCGCCGGTTCGTCGGAATCTTTCTATGACTTCTTCCGGTTGCAAATCCTACCTCATTCACAAAGTTTGATGCGCGCGTTACAATGCAAACGTGATGCGCTCAGTACGCCGTAATCTTATTTCCGATTCCTCGCTCGTGCAGGAGACGGTCGAGATGCTGCGCGTGTGCGGAGGATGCGCCCCTGCCGCAGACATCGCCGACATCGTTCTCAAACTTCCCGACCTTGACGCTGAAATTGCAGGGATGCTTGTTGCCGATCTTATCAAAGACGATCATCGTTTACTGCTCAGAGAAGCAGCGATGGTCGAGCTTGATTGCGAAAATGTTGAAGCGCGCCTGCTGTACGACTCTGATTTCGTAGTCGTGGACGTAGAGACTACGGGCGCGAAAACGCCGCCCTGCCGCATCACCGAAATCGGAGCTTACCGCGTCACTGGCGGACGTATCGTCGCTGAGTTCCAGACGCTGGTCAACCCCGAAACGATTATCCCGCCCTTCATCGTCCAACTGACAGGAATCACGAACGAGATGGTCAGGGACGCGCCCATCTTCGCGGATGTCGCGCACACCTGGCTCGACTTCGCGGATGAAGCCGTGCTCGTCGCGCACAACGCGCAATTTGACGTGCGTTTTTTGAACCACGAAATCGCGCGTGTCTTTCCCGGACGCCGCATGGCTAACTCAAATCTCTGCACGGTCAAGCTCTCACGCCGTATCTTTCCGGGGCTTCTCAACTATCGCCTGCATACCGTCGCAGAACACTTCGCCATTCCGATCTACAACCGTCACCGCGCGGCTGGCGATGCCCTTGCCACAGCCGAAATCTTCTTACGCATGCTTGACCGCCTGGGTCAACACGGCGTCAGCGACGTGGCCGGAGCGCGACTCTTCAGCTTTAACTCGAACGGTGAATGCTGACACTCTGGCTCTAGCCTGCAAGTAATTATTCAACGCAGAGGACGCAGAGGGTCGCAGGGAAAGACGGAAGGAAAATCTGAAATCCTCAAATCTCAAATCTTCAATCTGAGATTTCAAATCTGAAGTCTGTTCTTTCAATCTTGCTCTTACCTCTGCGACCCTCTGCGTCCTCTGCGTTTAATTTACATCTTTCCCAGCCCGAACCTCTGAAGCCAATCAGTCGCCAGTATCCAGCCCCGGTTCCTTCACACTCCTTCGCTTTCGCAGCAACATTCGCGCGACGAAGATGAGGATGATAAGAACGGCGAGGCTGATGCTGATCCAGGGGAAATACTGTTTGAACAGGGTCTCCGCCTGATCGCCGTAATACGCCGCCAGATAGCCCTCCAGCAGAAACCGGAATGCTCGCCCGAAAGCGATAGCGACGGCAAAGCGCACCACACTTAGACGGAAGACGCCGCCCGTGATGACAAATAACTTGAAGGGGAAAGGCGGCGGCAGAATGGACGCGACCAGCACCGAGAGCACATCATAACGATCTATCAACTGCTTGACGCGCGCCTGCTTCTTCTCGGAAAAGCGCGCGAGGGCGCGGCGTCCGGCTTTGCGTGAGATGTAGTAGAGAATGACGCAGCCCGTCACGGAGCCGAGCGTCGCAGCCGCTGCGTAGATCGGCATCCAGTTGGGACGCCCTTTCGAGAGCAGGATCATCACGACATCCGGCCCGCCCGGCAGCGGAATCAAGGCCGAGTCGAGCAGCGCGATGCCAAACAATCCTAACGGGCCGTAGGCAATGAGAAAGTCTTTACTTGCCGCCAGCCCGCTCGTGATCTTATCCCAGAGCCAATTCAAACTTATCTTTCATTCCTTATCTGAGAATTTAATTTGTTGGCAATCAATTCAATCCGTCGTCTCTGAAACGGCCACTCCAGATACGCTTCTTCTGCCTCTGCGTTGGATAATCAAATAGATGGCTAACCCGATCAGACAAACACCGATGACGATTGACAGGATAGTGAATCCATAATTCTTGATGAAATCTATCACTGTCCGTCCGTAAATCGCCGCGAGAGTTCCTTCGATGTAGTAGCGAAGCGAGCGCGCAATCATGATCGTCAGCATGAAACGCCAGCGCGGGTATTCGAGCGCGCCAGCGGTTGCGACGAAAATCTTGAAAGGCATCGGCGGCGGCAATAGCGCAGGAACCGCCAGCGCCAGAAAACCGAAACGCGCATACGTTCTTTCAACCTTCTCAAGATGCTCCGTGCGAAAACGCTTTCTGAGCACCACCTGACCACCGCTCCTGATAATCGTGTAGAGCAGGAGACACCCCAACACCGACCCGGCAGCAGCGAACAACGGAAAGTAGAAAACCTCCAAAGGCGCATTGGCGCACCGCATCACGACCAGATAATCATTGATTTCAGGGAGCGAAAGAAGCGAGGAATCAAGCGCGCCGATAACGATCATCGAAGGCGCGGCGACATAAATCGGCACGCCGACGATGAACGTTTCGAGCCATTGAACAACAGCGCCGAAGGTTTGATTAAGCCAGAGAAAGATGGAGTGTAGCCAGTCGAACATACGTTAAGTGACGAGTGACGAGTGACAAGTGACGAGTTAAGACTTCATTCTTGCTTGTCACTCGTCACTCGTCACTCGTCACTGCTTTACCTGACTGGCGCAAAGACAACCGGCGTGTCGTAGGTCACACCGAAGGTGATGCCTGAGCGGGGGCTAAAGTCTGTCAACCCGGCGATGCCTGCGAAATCGAAGCGCAGGCCGGAAGCTTTGATCTGCATGCCGAGGCGCGCTTCCGATTGTGATTCAGTGCCGAGGGGGCCTGTGCCCGGACGTGTATTGGCGCGACCGTTAATCTCTCCGGCGAAGTTAATACGCTTATTCAAGCGAACGATGCTGGCGAACCCGTAGGTCACAACATCATTCTGCGTAAAGAGTCTGGTGGGCGCGGTGAGAATTGCGAGGCCCAGGTTGCCGAAGGTGTTGAAGCGGTTTTCACGGCCAAACTTTTTACCGAAGAGGATTGAGCCGAAGGCGTTGACCTGATTAAGACCGACGCCGCGCGCCTGGTTCGAGTTGGGCAGTTGCACGCCGAAGCGGAAGCCTAAAGAAGGCCCGCGCACAGTTTCGTTGCGAAGCTTGATTTTCGTCGAGAGCGTGAAATCGCCGATGTCGTTTGTTGAAGATGTCCCGGAAGCAAAGGTGAGCGGAATCGGCGATGGGACTGTCACGGAGTTGACGCTCAACACGTTTTGCGCCACGCCGTCAATTTGAAACTCGACGTTAGGAGCAAGTCCGATGTTGATCCCGATGACGCCGACGCGCGTCAGGTCGCCCGTCAAACCTGAAACAGGAAACTTCGCATTCTGCATGAAGTCAATTCCGGCCTCGATCCGTAGCGTTCCCTGCGGAATGATGTCAACGTCTTCAGTCAGGAGCGGGCGCTGCTGCGCGCTCACGCCGAAGGCGCAGAGTAGAACCAACAAGAGCGAGCATCTGGCAGGTGAAATTCTCATGTGCTTGATAATGACCCGAAGCAATCTTTTCAGAATCAATCTTCTCGCGGATTGTAGCGGCAGAGATGAGGTAGCGTCAACGTAGATGCTGCGTATCCGACGCCGCCAGTTAGAAAGGCTGAACTTTTCTGCCTATGCTATTATTCTCTTCTTATCAATCATGGAAACAAAGCCCTTGCTCATCGGCGGTAACTGGCGCACGACCGGCAACCTGCAAGAAGTTCGCTCGCCTTTCAACGGCGAAGCTCTTGCCCTTGTCTCTTATGCTTCTCGCGGCGACGTTGAAGAAGCCATCGCAGTTGCCGCATCAGCAGCCGTAGAGATGCGCGTGCTTCCGCGCTACGAAGTTGCCGAAGCGTTGCGCCGCATAGCCGATTACATACAGGCTCACCGTGAAGATTTCGCGCACACGATAGCAACTGAAGCGGGCAAGCCGATCAACGCTGCACGCGGCGAGACTGATCGCGCCGTCTCTACTTTTACCTTCGCTTCAGAGGAAGCAAGACGCTTTACAGGCGAGACCGTGCCCGTTGATACGCAGGCCACCGGGCGCGGGCGTACCGGCTGGACGGAAAGAATCCCGCGCGGTGTCATCTTCGGTATCACGCCCTTCAACTTCCCGCTGAATCTGGTCGCGCACAAGGTCGCGCCCGCGCTCGCCTCTCGCAACGCAATCATCATCAAGCCCAGCCCTCGTACCCCATTGACATCGCTAATGCTTGGCGAAGCGTTCCTCGGTTGCGGGCTGCCCGTCGGCGCGCTGCAAATCGTCCCGATGGAGATTCCTGAAATTGATCTGCTCCTGACGGACGAGCGCGTGGCGATGATCTCTTTTACGGGCAGCGCCGAAGTTGGATGGAAACTGCGCGAGCGCGCCGCGCGCAAAATGGTCACACTCGAACTCGGCGGCAATGCTCCCGTCATCGTTGACGAGACGGCGGACATCAAGTATTCGGTCGAGCGATCCGCGATGGCTGCGTTTAGCTACGCCGGGCAGGTTTGCATCTCCGCTCAACGTCTCCTTTTGCACGAGAGAATCGCCGACGAATGGACTTCACGCTTCGTCGAACGGGCGCAAGGCTTACGCACAGGCGACCCGCTCGATGAAAAGACAGAGCTTTCCGTGATGATTAACGAAGAGGCTGCGCGCCGCGCCGAAAGCTGGATCAACGAAGCCGTCGGCGCAGGCGCGAGGCTGCTCTGTGGAGGCACAAGGCGCGGCGCATTGCTTGAAGCAACGGTGCTGACGAACGTGCATAGCGAAATGCGCGTCTGCTCCGAAGAGGTCTTCGCTCCAATCGCCACCATCCAGACCTTCAGCGATTTCGCGGACGCTCTCGCGGAAGCAAACAACACGCGCTACGGTCTACAAGCAGGCGTCTTCACGAGCGAGATGAGCCACGCGCTGCGTGCGGCTGAGGCGCTCGAATTCGGCGGCGTAATAATTAACGACTCGCCGGCATTTCGTGTTGACAACATGCCCTACGGCGGCGTTAAACTGTCAGGTGTAGGGCGCGAAGGCGTACGCTTCGCGATGGAAGAGATGACAGAGCAAAGAATGGTTGTCATCAATCTCACGACCTGAAACTTTCCGTCCCGGAACATCTCAGCATTACCGGTAGAAAATCCCTGATTAGCTCTACGATCTGCCGACGCCAACCACAACGCGGCAATCCTTCAGGCTAATTTCTCACCTCAACAACTCAAAATTCTCTTGAAAGGGAATACGCGATGACTCGCCTAACGTTTTCTCGTCGTCTGTTTTTCTTACTCGTCTCGCTGTTGCTCGCAATGTCGAGCGTAATTGCCGCGCCTGGCGATGACTATAACCCGGACCTTCAAAGAAAGTTTGCCGCCCTCAACATCAAGGTGGACGCGAACGGGTCGGCGCTTGTTTTTCTGGGACTCAGCTTCAACGCACCACCCTCCTCTGATCTTGAGCAAAAGCTAAATCAGGCGCTCGGCTTCCAACTCCAAAAGCTTAAAATGGAAGGGTACGATGAAGACCTGGAAAGGGTGGACGAAGAGGAAGAGTGGCATACACTCTTTGGCCGCAACGACAATGCATTCGCCCGGCGCGGCCTCCTGGTTTCAGGACAACTCGACCTCTCTCCGCTCACCAATGAGCTGCGCTCTCTCGGCGTGACTGAGTTCACTGTTATGATCACGACCCCGCAGGCGAAGTCCTTTGCCTCATTCAAAGGAGTCACACAATGCAATCCTTATCTAAAGTACATCTATTGCTCGCACATGAATCTTGAAACCGCGTCGCCGTCGCCGATCACTTTCTCTTTCGGCTATCGCTTCGTTGACATTTTATGGAAGTGTCTGCCACTGGCGGTTTTTCTTCTGATACCTGTCGGCCTCACGTTGTGGATGCGTCGTAGTGCGTTGCGCGCCGGAGCATCAGACCCGTCAGCAATTTGGTTTCGCTACTTCCGCCTCCTGAATCTGTCCATCAGCGGAACATGGCTGATCTGGCTGCCTATCTACGCATGGGCCAACCTGGACGAGATTTTCTACTACGTGTCGGACAAAAACCTCAACGATGCCTTCGGCTCTATGACAGGCCGTGCGCCCGCTCTTCCTCTGGGCTTTGAAATCATCAAGCTCTGCCTCTATTTGTTGCCTCCCGCGCTGATTACAATTCTTTGCCATCTTCTTTCGCACAAGGTCTTCACACGGCTGCGCGGAATGGAATGGTCGCCGCGAGAAGTTGTCCGGCAAGCTGTATGGGCACAGGCATCCATGCTCATACCTCTCTTTTTCTTCATCACCGGGATCACTTCCTTGAAGAGAAACCCATCTCTCACCGCGACCTGTTTAATTTTCGCGTTTGTCAGTTGGCTGGTGTGTACGCGCCTTTCTGCGAAAGCGCAGAGCCTGACGCCCTCTGCGCTGACGACTGGTGAGCTGCGCGAACGCATCTTTGCGCTGGCCGCGCGAGCCGGAGTGGCCCTGCGGCAAATCTATATTCTGCCTGCCGGAAAGGGACGAACTGCGAACGCTTTTGCGCGCAAGGACAACGCAATCATTCTCACCGATTCCCTCCTTCAACATTTGAATCAACGAGAAATCGGAGCCGTTGTCGCACACGAACTGGCGCACCTCAAGGAGAAGCATCCGCGAACGCTTGGGATAGTTTTCATCTCCACCATTGTCGCAGCTAACATAGTCGTCCCCTCACTGGCAGGCGCAGCCAGCCTTGAGCGTTGGACTCCCGCGCTTTTCTCGTTCGCCATCGCCGCAGCCATGCTCATCACACATTTCGTTTCGCGTGGCTACGAGCGGCATGCCGATGCTATCGCCATCACGTTGACGGGCGACCCGGAAGCCCTCATCACAGGACTTGTTAAGCTCGCACGTCTCAACCTGATGCCGGTGCAGATCGGATCATGGGACGAAAAATGGAGTACCCATCCTTCCACCATGCAGCGCATACAGCATCTGGCGGCCTATAGCGGCATCCCGCCCCAACGCCTTCAAGAACTCCTCGCAGCGCCGGAGACTGACGCTGCCGCAAACTCAGAATCACTTCTGCACGTTTCCGAGAATGAAAAAATCTTTTCCACTTCGTTCAAAGCTCGAAACGCTTTTTGTATCTCCTGGACGATTATCGCTGTGGTCACTATCACTCCCGTGCTTCTCGCATTCCTGATGCAACGCTGGCAACCCACAGGGTCTGCGAAGTGGATAATTTATGGGAGTGGGGTTATAGCCGCCTTCGCTTTCTATCAGCTTGTCAGGAACTTCCTGGCTCTTTCCGGGTACAAGCCGTTACAGAAACAGTTGCGTGAAAAGATGGAGCGACAGGGCTTCATGACCAATAGCGCGAACGGCATTTTCGTCGGCTTTGCGCCCGCATCGCAGACTCGCATCTATGAGGGCTATTACATCTGGGATGCAGGCTTTCTCTTCCTCACTGATGAAAAACTATGCTACGTCGGAGAAGAGACGCGCTTTGCCCTTCGCCGCGATCAGGTGATTGATGTTTACCTGGGCGACGGGCTGCCTAACTGGATAAGAGGGAAAAACCTCTACATCAAGTGGCGCGATGAGGAACGCGGCACTGACGGCACTTTCTATCTTTCCCCGGGAGGCGCGCGTTCTCTCTTACAGGTCAGGCGGAAAGTTCATGCACTGTACGGGCAGATTCAGTCCTGGCTTAAGCAGCAATCAACTTTCCCCGTGCCCATAGCTTCACTCGCAGGGCTTTCCACTCCTGCTCACGGCCCGGTGACGAGCCAGACGCCGCGCGCAGTATTTAATTCACGCGCGTTCTTCAACGGCATGTTCACGCTTGTGATGTTTACTTTCGCTCTAAGCGTGGCGTTCAAGCTACAACGGGCAAGCATCCTCTATGCTGTGGCAACGTCCGTCCTCATCAACATTCTCGACCGCGTGCCGCGCCTCCTCAATCGTGAGCCTGCCGAAGTCGGAGAGGACGCGAGCAAGCTTCGCGCTTATCAACCCGGAGAGCTGGTCGAAACGGAAACGTAGAAGCCATCTCAAACTATAGGGGCAGAGGCTCACCTCTGCCCCTACAAATATAATCCACTCACCCGGAGTTCATGCTAGATTATAGGCATGCGAAACTCTAAAAGACTGCTCCCCGTAATCTGCCTATCTTTTTTGCTCTCTCTGCTCCCTGTTCACGCTCTCGCCCAACAAACAACTGTTGCCCAAACCGCTTCCACTACGCTGCACCTGACAGGGCTTCGTGCGCCGGTCATTGTCAGGCGCGATGAGCGCGGCATTCCGTATATAGAAGCTGCGAACGAATCCGATCTGTATTTCGCACAGGGTTATGTGACGGCGAGTGATCGTTTGTGGCAGATGGAGTTGGGGCGACGCTTTGCGCGCGGCGAGATGGCGGAGATTCTGGGGCGCTCTGCGCTTGAGGAAGACAAGCGCCATCGCACTTACGGCTTTGAGCAAGTGGCTGAAGCGGAAGTTAAGCAAGCCTCACCACAGGCACGCGCTCTGTTTGAGTCTTACGCGCGAGGCGTTAATGCTTATATCGCCTCGCTCGATCAAAACTCGCTGCCGCCGGAGTTTCGCATACTTCAATTCAAGCCGCGCCCCTGGACTCCGGCAGATTCCCTGCTCATCACCAAAAACTTCGCCGAAGCTCTCAACACGAGCTGGCCCACAGACCTTGCCCTGGAAGCTGGTCTAGCCAGTCTTCCCGCAGACAAACGTGCTGCGCTGCTTCTTGAGACTTCCCCGCTGGATGTGCTGGTCGTCGGAACAGACAATGCCCGCAAAAGGGCTGCAATAGCTCGCCCCGATTCTTTTACCGGTCCAAGCCATCTCGAAACGTTTCAAGAACTGGCGCAGATTGAGAGCAACGTCGCGCGCTCATTTGAGCGGCTCGGACTCTACGCAGAAGATCGTGCTGCGAGCAACAACTGGGTCGTCTCAGGCGCGCACACAGTTTCCGGCAAACCCTTGCTCGCTAACGATCCGCATCTGAACTCTTCAGCGCCCTCCATCTGGTACATGATGCACCTGAGCGCGCCGGGGCTACGGGTCGCAGGCGTCACTTCTCCAGGATTGCCTGGCATCGTCATCGGCCACAATGAGCGCATCGCCTGGGGCTTCACCAACGTAGGCCCGGACGTGCAGGACCTCTACATCGAAAAGTTCGACAAAGAAAATCCACGCCGGTACATGACGCCTGCGGGCTGGCGCGAGGCTGAAGTGCGCCACGAAGAGATCAAAGTCCGCAAGGGCTTCGCTGACTCATCAACTGAGATTGTGCCTCTCGATGTCACCATCACGCGGCACGGGCCTATCATCTTTGAGAAGGACGGGAAACGCTATGCGCTGCGCTGGACTGCGCTCGATCCGACACTGGACAACGCAACGGGCTTCGAGGCGCTCAATCGCGCGCGTAACTGGAAGGAGTTTGTCTCGTCTCTCAGTAGCTACGTGGGGCCGATGCAGAATATGGTCTATGCGGATGTTGACGGGCACATAGGCTATTACGCTGCGGGGCGTGTGCCCATCAGAAAGAGCGGCGACGGCTTTGTGCCGTATGATGGCTCAACCGATGCTGGTGAATGGAGTGGCTTTATTCCCTACGATAAGCTTCCACATCTTCTCGACCCGCCATCCGGGATCATCGTCACAGCCAACCAGCGCATCGTCGGAAGTGATTATCCATACTTCCTCACACACGTCTGGCCTGCGCCCTATCGTGCGCGTCGTATCCTGACCCTCTTGCAGGCAAAGCCCAAAATGACGGCTGACGATTTCCGCGCCATTCAAGGCGACACCTATTCGATTGCGGCGGCGACGTTCGCACGCGAAGCCGTCATGCTCGCACGTGGGCAAGCGGCTACTGCCGACGATGGCAAGTGGCGCGAGACGATTCAACTTCTGGATGGCTGGGATGGACGTATGAACGCCGATTCGCGCCCCGCCTTGCTCGTAGCCTTCATGCGCTCTGAGTTCAGCAAACGTATCTTCACGGCGGCGCTGGGCGCAGAGTTGGCGAAGAGCTACACCTGGCCTAATCGTGATACGCTCGTTGACCGCATCATCACGGAGAGGCCGCGCGAGTGGCTGCCCAAAGAGTTCAAAGATTACGTGGAGCTGTTGCGTGCGTGTGAGACGGCAGCGCGTGAGACGCTCACAAAGCGTCTTGGCGCAGATGAATCGAAGTGGACGTGGGGCAACGTCTCTCAGGTAAGCTTCCCGCATCCGCTCGCCGTCGTGCCGCTCATCGGCCAGCAGTTCTTGATTCCGCCCTTTCCACAAAACGGCAGCAGCGGCAATACTGTCTCCGTCAACGTCGGCAAAAACGTTTCCATGCGCCTGATTGCAGACCCTGGCAACTGGGACAAAACTCAACACGGCATCACGCTCGGCGAGTCCGGTCTTCCCAACAGCCCACACTGGAAAGATCAGCTTGAAGATTGGCGCAACGTCTCGCCTCGAACGTTTCCCTTCACCAAAGCAGCGGTCGCCAGCGCAACGAAAGAAACACTCACGCTTGAGCCGTAAACAAAGGGATGAGGGATGAGGGATGAAGAAAAGAAAAAACGTTCTCGCTCTGCTTTCATCCCTCATCCCTCATCCCTCATCCCTTCGTTAGCTCGCGTTTTCTGCGCTGTCGAATTGCCTCTTGAAGTGCGCGCACGCGCAGCGGAACACATCGCACGTTTGCGCGACGCCGTACAGGGTGTTCGCGCAAGCTGGGAGCGAGAGGAGAAACTTCATATCACGTTGAAATTTTTGGGTGAGATTGCGCCGAATCGTCTTCAGGCTTTATCGGACGCGGCTTCGCACGCGGCTCTGAGTACGCAACCTTTTATCCTTTCCCTTGAAGGGGCGGGTGCGTTTCCCACGCGCGGACTCCCGCGCATACTCTGGCTTAGCATCAATGATTCTTCAGGCCAACTCACAAAGCTGCAAAGCAATCTGGAAGAGGAATGCGAACACGTTGGCTTCGCGCGTGAGGAGCGTCCCTTTCGCCCGCACCTGACTATCGCACGCATACGAGCGCCTCAAGCGGCTCGCAAGCTGGCGCAGCTTCATCAGGAGATCGGGTTTGAAGCGATTGACTTCCCCGTCAAAGAACTCGTCTTGATGCGGAGCGAATTAGGGCCGGGAGGCTCTAGCTATACGGAGATTTCGCGTCACAGGCTCAAGAAAGAGGTTAGTGAGTAATCTAGCATAACGTGAACTCCACATAATGAGGAGTTAGTTTTCAGCCCCGTGAGGGGCGATATATCAGTAGCCCATGACGTGAGTCATGGGAACCACGCATCGAATAAATGAGCAAGCCCCGGAGGGGCGGCATCTCATGCCGCCCCTCCGGGGCTTTAACAATAATCTAATTTCTAACCCAGGGCTGACGCCCTGGGCTATTATCATATCGCCCCTAGCGGGGCTGAAAAGCAGCGCGCGGTACTGACTCTACCCCTATCAGGATTTCTAACTGATGGCGTATTTCAACGTTTGATTGCCGACGAAAACCTTGACTCTTTTCACAGTGGGAAACTGTTTCGCCGTCGCTTCAATCTGCTCTGTAATGCGTGGCTCGTCACAAATACCTGCCACAGATATTGCTCCCGAAAAACGAATGGTCGCCGTGCCCCTGCTAATCGAAACGCTTTTCACTTTTAGATTCGGCCCGAATACGTAATTACCCAACTTTCCATTATCTTCCCTGGAAGTAGCAATCAGTTCCTCAAGGGCAGCTTTCAATGGCGCAGGGGTCGCTTTGATTGTTCGTGTCACGGCAACGAGGCTATCGTCACAACCAATCTTCTTTCCTGATTTCCCTGCATCGTTAAGAGCTACCAGGTAGATTTTGACCTCCTGTGTTTTTTGAACCGGCATCACCTCTTTCACAGCCGATGCTTCGACGCGCCTGCTTCCGGGCTGAAGGTAGTTGAATCTTTTGCCCATCGTTTGCGTCAGGGCGAAGGATGATGCTGCGATCATCAGTAGAATTACAGCTAGAGTTTTTCTCATTAACTAGGGAGTTCTCCTTCTTAGTGTTGTTAGAAATGTGATGCGAGCGTATGGATAAACAACCCGGCTAGAACCTGGCAAAACCAAGCGGTTTATTTCATCTGTTTCAGACTATCTCGAATAGCTTTCAAAAGTGGCAGCGTCAAAACGCCTCGCTTCAAGTCGGCAACTGGCGCGGAGGAGCCGGCGGCTGCCTGTTATCATCCGTTGAGCGCTTCTCGCCTGTTTCAGAGAGCATCTCTTTAATCGCGCCGACGCTCGAAAGCATGCTCGCTGTCTCGACCGGCATGAAGATGACTTTCGAGTTGTTGGTGCGCGTCATGTCGCGCAGGGATTCTATGTAGCGTTGCGTAATCAGATATTGCGCCGGGTTGCCATGACCCTGCATAGCCTGCGAGATGCGCGCGATGGCTTCGGATTCGGCTGCGGCTGCGCGCAGGCGAGCCTGTGCCGCGCCGTCTGCTTGCAGGATGGCGGACTCCTTCTCGCCTTCTGCGCGCGTGATAGCTGCTTGCTTTTCACCTTCGGCGCGCGTAATCGCTGCTTGCCTGTCGCCTTCGGCCTGCAAGACGAGCGCGCGGCGTGTGCGTTCCGCCGTCATCTGCTTCTCCATCGTGATACGCACATCTTCCGGCGGGTTGATGTTCTTGACATCCACGCGCGTCACCTTCACGCCCCACTTGTCCGTCGCCTCGTCGAGGATGATGCGCAGCTTGGCATTGATTTGATCGCGCTGCGAAAGCGTGTGATCCAAGTCCATGTCGCCCATCACGGCGCGCATTCCCGTGATCGTCAACTGCACGATGCCGCCGAGCAGATCGTTCATCTCGTAGACAGCTTTGATGGGGTCGGTAATCTGCCAGTAAACAACCGAGTCAACGTGTATCGTTACGTTGTCGCGCGTGATAACGGGTTGTGGCGGCAAGTCTAAGAACTGCTCGCGTAAATCTATCGAGCTGATACCGGGACGCATGTTTGTCCAGTAGACGCTGCGCGGTTTATCCAGGAAGGGGACAATCACGTTTAGACCGCTCTCCGCAACGCGACTGAAACGACCCAGACGCTCAATCAGCATCACGGTCGCCTGCGGCACGATCTTGATCGTCTTGGCGGCGACGGTTAAGAGGAAGAAGCCGAGGACGACGAATAGAATGGGAACAAAGTATTCCATAATACCTCCGCGAAATGCTTTCTGTAGCTCAGTGTCTGAGATTGCTCACGCCAGCGCGCCAACTATAACGGATTAACGGTCGCAGAAGAAAGGGCAATACAAATACGAGCGTCTTTTGATACGGCTTTGCTAGAAAATAATTCGCGCTCTCAAAGAAGTACGGCCCTTAATACCTATCCCATTATCGTGTTTGGCGGTTCGACCCAACCGCCGAGCGATTCTTCGATAATCGAAGCGGCGGCAAGCACGGCTTCTTCTTGAAACGGTCTGCCGACAATCTGCACACTGATAGGCAAGCAATCATGTGTACGCCCCGCTGGAAGAGAGAGAGCTGGCAGGCCAAGTACGTTAAAGGCGCGCGAATAGCTGAAAGCGCGAAAGACGCTCATCATGTTTCCTTCAACCTCAACGCGCCGCGCTCCATGCTCGAATGCTGAGACTGCGCCGACGGGCGCGATAATCAGAGGCGTCGTCTGCATCCATGTAACTAGAGCGGCGCGTAAAGCATTTCGCTCTGTCCACACTCTGGCGAATTCATCAGGTGAAAGCGTCGGACTATGTTCTGCTGAAGCGAGCACAGCACGCACGACTGCGCCAGCTTGCTCTTCATGCCCCGCATAGACTTCGCGTAATTGACTCGCTGATACGCGCGAGAACAACGCGCTCCATAATTCCATCGCCCGTTCCAGGCCGGGAGGCTTCTCTTCGACAATCAAGAGTCCTGCTTCGTTGAGAGCCTGCAACGCTGCATCAATCGCGTCTCGCGTCTCACGCTTGACCGGCGCATGGCTCTCATCTATGTAGGACGCAACGCGCCAGCCGCGCATACGTTCACTCGCTCTCTGCTCTTGCGCTGAAACAAATGTAGCCACACTCGATTCCGTCAGAACGTTCAAGAGCAAAGAGAGGTCTTCTATGCGCCGCGCCATCGGCCCGATGACTGCTCCTTCAGAGAGCGGGCCGGAAGCTGGCGGAAAGTGGCCTGACGATGAAACACGTCCAGGCGTCGGCTTCAGTCCGACGATTCCGCAAAAATGCGCTGGCACACGAATCGAACCCGAAAGATCGCTGCCCAGACCAGCAGGAGAGAGACACGCGCTGATGGCCGCAGCCTCGCCTCCGCTCGACCCGCCTGCGGTTAAGCTCAAATCATGAGGATTGTTCGTGCGACCAAAGACCGGATTGTCGCATTCGTAGGGAATCGCCATCTCAGGCATGTTGGTCTTACCGAGAAGGATTGCGCCCGCACCCTTAAGACGCGCAACCGCCGGAGCATCCTCGCCCGGTACGTGCTGCGCGCGAAGCACAGAGCCGCTCGTCGTCTTCAGCCTCTTCGTCTCGATTGTATCTTTGATCGTCAAGGGCACGCCGTGAAGCATCCCAACATCGTCGCCGCGCATCATCGCAGCTTCCGCCTCACGCGCCTGCTCAAGCGCATCCGGGTTGAGCGTCACGATTGCGTTGAGCTGCGGATTTAATCGCTCAATTCGATGCAGGTGTGCCTCGACTACTTCTACGGGAGAGACTGCGCGCGCGCGTATCAACGCGGCGAGTTTCATAGCAGACAGTTTTACCAACTCATCAGACATAATTTTACAGTGACAAGTGCCGAGTAACGAGCTAGAACTCTTGCTTGTCACTCGTCACTTGTCACTGCCTTTAAGCAACTCAATGAATTTTTTCGCAGCCGTGCCGAGTGTTCGGTCGCTCCTGTGTATGATGCCGGTTGTGCGTGTCCACTCAGGCTCGGCTAATGCGATGACCGCCAGTTGCCCACTCTTCTGCTCATCCAAAACGCTCAGGCGTGGAACAATAGCCAGACCGAAGCCGACCTCGACGGCGCGTTTGATCGTCTCGATATTATCAAACTCCGCGACGCGATGAACCGTAACGCCGTGCGCCTTAAATATTCGGTCGGTTGCGCGCCGCGTCGGGATGTCGCGTTCAAAAAGCACGAAGTCTTGCTTGTCCAACTCTGAAGCCTTTACCTTCTTGCGCCCGGCCAGCAGATGCGCGGGAGGGCAGATTAAAACAAGACGGTCTCCCGCCAGAGGCACAATCGTCAGCCCCCGACGCTTCTCCGGGTAAGCGACGACGCCTAGCTCAATCGCGCCGCTCAAGACATCGCGCACGATGCGCGTCGTGCGGCTGTATTCGAGATCAATTTTCGCGGATGGGTAGAGACCCATAAAGCGGCGCACGACGGGCGGCAATTCGTGCAGGCCGATACTGTAAACGGTTGCCACACGCACAGTGCCGCTGACCGTCCCGACATGACCGCGCATACGCTCCTGCAAGGCTTCATATGCCGCGAGCACGTTCCGACTCTCCTCGTAAAAACTTGTTCCAGCATCCGTCAGGCGCACCTCACGCCGCCCGCGCACGCGCTCCAACAGTCGCCGCTTGAACTTCTCTTCCAGCCCGCGCACCTGCTGGCTGACGGCTGACTGCGTAACGAAATTGCGCTCCGCCGCCTGCGAGAAACTCTGCGTCTCGACCAGATCACAAAATATTTTCAGCGTCTCAATCTGCATGAGAAAAGTCTGGAGTCTGGAGTCTGGAGTCTGGAGTCCGTAAGCCAAAGAAATGTTTTCTTTTGACTCCAGACTCCAGACTCCAGACTGTTTTCCAATTATAAGTATTTCTGAACTAGAAGCGCAAGATTTTTCATTTTACCTTATATGAGGCGGGAGCTATCATCGTTCGTGCCAAGTAGGGGCGGGAGGGTACAGGTCGAAGAGGAGGCGGCGTGTGGTTGCGCACGCTGTGAGTCAGGTCATATAATTTCCGGCGTTCGGCGCAATCTTAAATCATCCCGCCCCGTTGAAGATTTGTCTCGAGTTCTTTTGACAGCCTTCCGGCGAAGGAGTGTTTTCTGTGGCTATCCGTTTGAGCAGGACGTTCATCTTGCGCAAGCTGCACCAGCTCTCAGGCATCGTGCCGCTCGGCGCTTTTCTGCTGGAGCATTTTTACACCAACTCGAAAGCGGTTAATCCGCGTACCGGCGCTCTCGATTTCAACCAAGCGGTTGCGGACCTGCAAGGCATCCCCTACATCCTGCTTGTCGAAATCACGTTCATCTTCATCCCGCTGCTCTACCATGCTATCTACGGGCTGTTCATTACATGGGAGGCGCGGCCAAACAATCTTGCCTATCCGTACCCGCGCAACTGGTTCTACACGATTCAACGCATCACGGGTGTAATTCTTTTCTTCTTCATCGCCTTTCACGTGCTGAACATGCGCTTCGGCATCATTCCCGGACTCGGCACTTACGGCAATGCAGTAGCCCATCACCCGAACGAGGCTTACAACATCGTGTCCGGTGAGTTTAGTACCACGTGGATATTTGCCATTTACGTCATTGGAATCACATCTACCATCTGGCACTTCGCTAATGGCATCTGGCTATTTTTAGTTGACTGGGGCATTGCGATTGGCGCGCGCGCGCAACGCCTGACAGGTTATGCCTGCATCGCGGTCGGCTTTGTGCTATTGGCAGTTGGCATCAACGCCTTAACAGCTTTTGTGCATCCGGGCGGTTTGTGGGGAGGTCTCTTTTACTGATGGCAGCAGGAACGAACGGAATCAAGATCGCAATCGTCGGCGGCGGCCTCGCAGGTTTGGCCGCCGCCATGAAGATCAGTGAGGCGGGCCACTCGGTTGACCTCTTCTCGGTTGTCCCGGTCAAACGCTCGCACTCGGTCTGCGCGCAGGGCGGCATCAATGGCGCAGTCAATACGAAGGGCGAAGGCGACTCGACACAGGAGCACTTCGACGACACGGTTTATGGTGGAGACTTTTTAGCCGACCAGCCTCCCGCCAAAGCCATGTGCGACATGGCTCCTTCCATCATCTACCTTTTCGACCGCATGGGAGTTCCCTTCTCGCGCACGAAAGAAGGCATGCTCGATTTTCGTCGCTTCGGCGGAACGAAGCATCACCGGACAGCATTTGCCGGAGCTTCCACAGGGCAACAACTTCTCTACGCGCTCGATGAACAGGTCAGGCGATACGAAGTCGGAGGCAAGGTTCAGAAGTATGAAGGCTGGGAGATGATGTCGCTCGTCTTGGACGATCATCAGGTCTGTCGCGGTCTCATCGCCATGAATTTACAGACGCTAGAACTCAAAGCCTTCAAAGCTGACGCGGTGATTATGGCGACGGGCGGGCCTGGCCTGATCTTCGGCAAGTCAACCAACTCGATGGTCTGCACAGGCAGCGCCGTCTCTGCCTGTTATCAGCAGGGAGCAAAGTATGCTAACGGCGAGTTCATACAGGTTCATCCGACTTCGATTCCCGGTGAAGACAAGTTGCGCTTGATGTCGGAATCTGCGCGCGGCGAAGGTGGTCGCGTCTGGGTTCCACGACAGAAAGGAGACACGCGCGCTCCTTCATCTATCCCTGAGAGTGAGCGTTGGTATTTCCTCGAAGAGAAGTATCCGGCCTACGGCAACCTTGTCCCGCGAGACATCGCCACGCGCGAGATTTTTCAAGTTTGCCTGGATGGGATGGGCATCGGCAGCGACAATCAGGTCTACCTTGACCTCTCGCACATTCCTGCCGAAACACTCGATCGCAAGCTCGGCGCGATTTTAGAAATCTACGAGATGTTCGTCGGCGACGACCCGCGCCACGTCCCTATGCGAATCTTTCCAGGCGTGCATTATTCGATGGGCGGCCTGTGGGTTGACTTCAATCAGCGGACGAACATTCCCGGCCTTCTCGCGGCAGGCGAGTGCGACTATTCGATTCACGGCGCGAATCGTCTCGGCGCGAATTCCCTCGTCAGTTGTGTCTATGGAGGTTTCATAGCCGCGCCCGCAGCCATCGAGTTTGCGAAATCAGTTGAGCGCAATGGTCACGAAGGATCAAAGATTTACGATCAGGAATTAAAACGCCAGGAAGAGATCAACGGCGCGCTCATCAAACAGCCGGGCAAAGAGAACCAGTACGTTCTTCACGAAGAGATGGGCAAGTGGATGACGGACAACGTGACGGTTGTGCGCTACAACGACAAGCTCAAGGCAACGGATAACAAGCTGCTTGAATTGATGGAACGCTACCAGCGCATCTCGATCAACGATTCCAACCTCTGGGCGACGATGGCCCTGCCGCACGCGCGCCATTTGAAGAACATGCTTGAGTTGGCGCGCGTTATCACACTAGGCGCTTTGAACCGCAACGAGTCGCGCGGCGCGCACTACAAGCCGGACTTTCCGAAACGTGACGATGAAAATTTCCTGAAGACCACCATCGCGGAGTATTCAGGCGAAGGCCCCGTGCTCTCCTACGAAGCTGTTGATATTTCGCTCATCAAGCCGCGTGTGCGCGACTACAGCCACAACAAGCAGGAGACCACTTCAGCAACAGTCGCGGCAGGAGCAAGCGCATCGGGTTTGCCGCCGAAAGATGGCGCAAAGCAAGTGCCGCTTGGAGGTGAGGAGCAGAAGCCCGAAAACTTGAGCGCGCCCGTCATCTGGACGCAGGATAAAGAGAAGGTCAACGCTCCCGTGAGCGATGACGAGACACGCAAAGAGCAGGGCAAATCAATCGAAGATGCAGGGGGCAAATCGGACAAGGTATGAGCACACAAGCACAACATTCAACGCCAGTTACTGTCGAGCGCAATCCCCAGCAATCGGTCATCATACGCATTCGCCGGCGCAAAGACCCTGACTCGCCTCAATACTGGGAAGAATTTGAGCTTCCCTACCGCCCGAACCTGAACATCATCTCCTGCCTGATGGAGATTCAGAAAAATCCCATCACGCGCGACGGCAAGCAAACAACGCCGCCCGTCTGGAACATGAACTGTCTGGAGCAGGTCTGCGGCATCTGCACGATGGTGATTAACGGGCGCGTTCGTCAATCCTGCTCCGCGCTCGTTGACCAACTCGACCAGCCGATCACGCTTGAGCCTATGTCAAAGTTTCCGAACGTGCGCGACCTGATAGTTGACCGCTCCCGTATGTTCGAGCATCTCAAGAAGGTCCACGCCTGGATCGAGATTGACGGCACTCACGATCTTGGCCCTGGGCCGAGAATGGATCAGGAGGATGTCGCGGAGCGTTATGCCTACTCACGCTGCATGACGTGCGGTTGCTGCCTCGAAGCCTGCCCGCAGTATGACGGAGACAACTACATCGGGCCACAGGCCATCGCCCAGGTTCGTCTCTTCAATATGCATCCTTCGGGTAAGATGACACGCGACGAACGGCTGGAAGGCATCGTCGGCGATGACGGCATCACCAACTGCGGCAACGCGCAGAACTGCGTCCGCGTCTGCCCAATGTCTATCCCACTCACAAAAGCCATTTACGAGGAGAACCGCGAGACCATCGTTCACGGGCTGTTCGGCTGGCTTAAGCGTTAATCCTGTTATCGGAAAGCCCTGCCCCGTGTCTTGAACCCTCTTTTTGCTTGCCATCAAAGGCCAACTCGTATAAACTGCGTTTAAGGCAGGCCAAAACTGCCGTCAACGTTTTTTCAACTCTTCCCATAATCCACTCCGCAGGAGATCAAGACAACCGAATATGTTTCGAGACGAGTCAAGTGTGCGGATTGACGTGTCGCGCTCCGCCATCACTTCCAACATCAATCGCGCCCGGTATCCACAATCGCTTGTCAGGGCGCTTGCCGCAGAAGACGTTTCCCGGTTGCTTGCATTCGACTACTGTAGCCTGGTTTTGCCGGAGTCTGACGGGCGAGGGATTCGCATCTGGCGTGCGTCGCGCGAGCCTGCGTCTGAGCGCGTTGTGGTGGCGGCGGATGATTCTCTTGACCTGGCTCAGACCCTGCTGGCTCGCCTGCTCGACGATGGATTATCGAGGTTGATTGACGAAGCCGACATACATAACAACGCTACCAGAGAGTTTAGCGAAGACGTGAAGTCGGCTCTCGCCTTGCCGCTCTCCGCAGGCGGAAAATGTTTCGGCCTGCTCTGCTTTGCGAGCACACGTCCCCGTGCCTACACGAAAGATGATACGGAAAGGCTCATGTGGCTGGCCGATCACGTAGCCGCAGCAGCCCAATCAATTCTCCTGCGTATCCGGCTTGATTCGATGAATGAAGGCTTGCTTGAGATAGAGCGCCTCAAGAGTGGGTTTGTCAATACGCTCGTCCGCGACATACGCCTACCGCTGACGAGCGTGCTCGGACTATTAGAGCTTTTAGAGAGCAAGGTGCAGGCACGCGAGCCTTTCGACATGGAAGACCGCCAGCTTCTGAGCAACGCCATTGAGAACGGCGACCGGATGCGGCATCTCCTTGATAACCATCTGGAGATCGCACGACAGCACGAGCAGCCGCTGACGCTCAAGCCTGAAAGCGCGCAGGTCGAGCAGATGTTGGAAGAGGTAGCTGAACCGTTACGCGGAGAGGCAGCCCTGCGCGGTGTGGAGATGAATATCAACGTCGGCGTGCGTAATCTTTCAATGTGGGTTGATGCTAAACAGACGCGACGCGCACTTTGTCACCTGCTGGCTGTTGCGCTGGCCGCAACGCCTGACGGTGGAGCGGTCCAGATTGAAGCGCAGACGATCATGGGATCACGAATCGGTGATGAAGGAAGACGATTCGTCATTATCAGCATCTCGGATACAAGCCAGGGGATTCCGCCAGAAGAAGTGCCGTTTGTCTTCGACGCTTTCTGGCAGGCGTCTGACAGTCACAACGCAGGGGGTCATGGTGTCGGTTTAGCAATCGCCAAGCGCATCGCCGCTGCGCACGGCGGCAACGTCTCTGTTCGCAGCCAGCGCGGTCGAGGCACCGTCTACTCTCTTGTTCTACCGGTAGGCCCGCAGGTTTCTCAATCTGAGCTGCGACGCATCCTGATTGTTGACGATGCGCCAGAGTTGCTGCTCCTGCTTCGCAAACTTGTCACGCGTATGGGCTATCAGGTAGAGGTTGCGTCCGGCGCAATTGAAGCCCTGGAAATCCTCCGAGCGAAGACAGTTGATCTTCTACTCACTGATTGGTCAATGCCTGGGATGAGCGGCGGTGAGTTGATCGCAGCCCTCAAGGAGGAAGAGCGGCTGCGCTTGATTCCGATTATTGTTTTGACGGGCCACGATACCGAGATCGAACGTCTTGAGGCAGAGCGTGTCGGCTGCGACCGCTTCCTCGTCAAACCAATCATGCGAGACAATCTTCAACGAATAATTAACGAATTGCTTCACGCTAAGGAAATGATGAGCGCGGAATGATGAATTAAAGACAACCGCTCTTCAGTTCATCATTCATCATTCATCATTCCGCGCTCATCATTCTCTTTTAGATTCCGAGCACGTCAATGAGTTCTTGAACAGATGCTGCGCTCTTTTGCAGAGCGATTCGCTCCTCCGCCGTCAGGTTGATCTCGATGATCTGTTCAAGACCCCGCGCGCCAAGTTTGCACGGCACGCCGACGTAGAGGCCGTTGACGCCATACTCGCCTTCCAGGTAGGCAGCGCACGGAAGAATCTTCTTCTTGTCTTTTAAGATTGCTTCCGTCATCTCGACCGCCGCTGCGGACGGTGCGTAGTAGGCAGAGCCTGTCTTTAAGAGCGCGACGATTTCAGCGCCGCCGCCTGCTGTGCGCTTCACAATCGCGTCCAGTTGTTCCTTCGGTAGAAGCTCTGTGACGGGGATTCCGGCGCAGGTGGAATAGCGAGTCAAAGGAACCATCGTGTCGCCATGCCCGCCAAGCACAAACGCTGTTACATTCTCGACGGAGACGTTGAGAGCTTCCGCGAGGAAGCAGCGCATGCGCGCAGAATCGAGCACGCCCGCCATGCCGATGACGCGATGCTTCGGGAAGCCTGAGCGTTTGAACGCTACCTGGCACATCGCGTCGAGCGGATTTGAGACGATAATCAAGATCGAGTCGGGCGAACGGCGCGCAATTTCATCAACGACCTTTGAAACGATGTCCGCGTTCGTCTTCAAAAGATCGTCGCGGCTCATACCGGGCTTGCGCGGCAATCCGGCGGTGATGATGACAACATCGGAATCCTTCGTGTCGTCGTAAGTATTCGCGCCCGTCAGACGCACATCGAAGCCTTCAATCGGCGCGGTCTCGGCGAGGTCTAAAGCCTTGCCTTGCGGCACGCCCTCGACAATATCAACCAGCACCACATCGCCCAACTCTTTGCTCGCCAGCCAGTGTGCTGCGGTCGCGCCGACATTACCTGCGCCCACGACAGTTATTTTGTTTCGCCTGCCCATCTTTGATGATTCCTTTCGCAATGGAGAGTTATCTAAAGTTTCCGCAAGGAGCGTCACGCGCTTCTACATGCGCGTTTCCCGCCTGCGCACGCGCAACCACTTCATTGTAAGATTGTCTGCTAGAAAGAGCGCGAGTGTACAAGCGAGCGCGAGCGAGTGTCAAGATAAGCAGACTCTGACCGCTTATCACTTTTGAAAGAAGAATAGAGGAAGGGTTCATCGCTCTGTGGTAGAAGTTGTGGTGTCTAAGCCCAATTTGCTACCGGAGACAAAGCAATGAACCCTTTACGACACTATCCTA
>JAVHWL010000031.1:0-36769 GCA_032159825.1 Acidobacteriota bacterium | reverse complement strand
GATGCACACGGATAACCACAAAGACACAAAGGCAGTAAGAAACTTTCTCTTCCTCCCCATTTGTGTCTTTGTGCCTTCGTGGTTAATTCTTTCTCTAATCCGTGTGCATCTGTGTTCATCTGTGGTTGATTTCTGCTGTTTGTGATAAGCGCGACTGAATGGAAAGGTTATCTTGAAGAAAGCAAGGTTCGTCGTACAGGAGCATCACGCTAGCCATCTGCATTGGGACTTCCGCCTGGAGATGGACGGCGTTTTGAAGAGTTGGGCCGTGCCGAAAGGCCCTTCGCTTGATCCGGTTTTGAAGAGGCTGGCGGTGGAGGTGGAAGATCACGCCGTCTCATACCTGACGTATGCCGGCGAAATCAGCGAAGGCCACTACGGTGCAGGCCAGGTGTATCGCTGGGACATCGGCACGTTTGAATTAACGGAAGGAACTGCGCTTGAGAGCTGGCACAAAGGCTCTCTGCGATTTCGATTGGATGGCGAGAGGCTGAAAGGCGAGTGGAGACTCTTCAAGATGAAAGGCCGGAAGGAGAAGGGAAAACCGCTCTGGCTGTTGCAGAAGATTAAAGATGAGTTCGCCGCCACCGGCCACGCGGCGGAGATTATTGGAGCAAGTAAGAATTAACCACGGAGACACAGAGAAATGATGAACGATGAGCGATGAATGATGAACAGCAAGATAAAGAAACTCAGTGGTGATGTTGCGGTCAGGGTCGGAAGCCACGTGGTCTCGCTCACGAATCTGGACAAGGTTTACTGGCCCGGCGAAGGCTACACCAAAGGCGATCTCATCCAATACTACTTCGAGGTGGCGAAATATATTCTGCCCTACCTGAAGGATCGCCCGCTCATCATGAAGCGTTACCCAAACGGCATCAACGCTCCCTCCTTTCACCAGCATGACGTTAACGAAGCGCCCGCTTATGTTCGCACAGAGACGCTTGAGGTAGAGGGGCACACGGTTGACTACATCATCGGCGACAATCTTTCGACTCTCATCTACATGGCGAACCTCGGCGCGATTGAGCGTCACCCCTGGCACTCGCGCGTGCGAAACCTTGACCGCCCGGACTGGTTTGTCTTTGATCTTGATCCGCAGGGCGTTAGCTGGGAAGAGATTTGTGAGGTAGCCCTGAGTTGTAAGGGGATTCTAGATAGTTTGGGGCTTGATTCTTACGCCAAGACATCGGGTTCGCGTGGCATACATGTTTACGTGCCCATCAAGCCCAGATACTCTTACCAGCAGATTGCGGATTTCGCGTTGCGCGTCGCAAAGCTCGTCGAGCAGGAGAACCCGGACGTTGCCACGCTTGAGCGTTCTTTGAAGAAGCACAAAAAGGCGCGCATCTACGTTGACCACATGCAGAACGCTCGCGGCAAGTCTGTCGTCGCGCCTTATTCCGTTCGCCCGAAGCCGGGCGCGACCGTTTCCGCTCCGCTTGAGTGGAGCGAGGTCAAACGCAAAAAGGTCACGACTTCTGATTTCACGATCAAGAATATGCTTGAACGCTTGAAGCGCAAGGGCGACCTTTTCAGAGAGGTTCTGACGAACAGGCAGAGTCTTGATCGTGCGATGATTAAGCTGGAAGGCTTGAGGGATAAGCCGGAGGCAAAACGCGCCGGAGCATGAAGCGTTGCGGCGCATCAACTAACGAACGAACCGGAGGAGGAATAATCTAATGGCAGTGAAAAAGGGAGCAGCAAAGCGTGAGTTGATAGACACGGGCACTGATAAGCGTTACGTGCGGCGTGACGAAAAGGGTAGATTCAATGAATCTGATGATGTGGGTCGCTCGCTCGCGCAGGATGTGAAGAAGAAAGCGAAGACGAAAGTTTCGTCGGGGCAGGGCGACAAGGGCGATCAGAAGCGCAAGAAATAGGCAGCAGCTTGAAATAAATGGAGGGTGAATCATGAGCGCAGCAGCGAAAACTAAAACGGCGGGTTCGGAGCGACGTACTAAAGGTGTCTCCAGAAAAGACCAGATCATCGCGCTCTACCTTTCGGGGATGAACGAGATCGAAGACCTGGCAATTATCACGGGCGCGCGTCCCAGCTACGTCGGCTCCGTGCTACAGGAGTCCGGCCTGGTAAAAGGCTACTTCGATCTCTACACCTCGACGGCGCATCCGATGAACGTCTATTCCAAGTTCTTTGCGAACAAGCTAGGCTTCAAGGACGAGGAGACGGCGCGTGAGAGCGTCGAGTTGATTGATCGTCTGTACCGGCAGTTTGAATACGCGCAGGATCGCGCCGGTCAGCATCATGCTCTCTCGATGGCGCTCGTGATGTTCGACCGCGCCCGCTGGACCGGCAAAGGACGAGAGGCAGACGTTTTCCGCCAATGGTTGCTGTCCCGGCTCAACGAGGCCGAACTTGTAGACCGCGAGGCCGGGGATGCGACGGATGAGGCAGAAGAGTAGCGAGCATCTCATCAAAATCTGAATTGCGAAGGTGAGGCTGAATAAAGATTAAGCCCCGGCAGGGGCGACGTAATATGTCGCCCCTGCCGGGGCTTGAATAATTTATTCGACACCTGTTCCCATGACTCACGCCATGGGCTACTGATATGTCGCCCCTCCGGGGTTATGATTCGAGCAGCGGCAACATGTTCTGGTTTTGCTTATATTGAACTCTTGTTAGATAAGTGAACCATCGGGGAACGGAAAACATCAAAGGCTGCTCATCCAATTTGTGAGCGGCGGCAATCGCTGCGGGTTGACGCGCCTTTTGCTGCTCATTTACGATTGGTTGAGAAATCCGGCGACGAATCACCTGGGCCGCGAACGCCCTGACCACATGCTCCAACCACCCGCCCTCGCGCTCGACGAGGCTTGCGTGTGGATGTTTGGATCAAACAAGCGGTCAAATGGCAGAAACGCGCGCCCTCTTCCTCGACGGCTTCTCGCCGGGGAAACGACTGATATAAAAGTAGTGATAAGTGATAAGTGATAGGTGATAAGTAAAAGATTTTCACCTATCACCTATCACCTATCACCTATCACTTATCACTTGTTTTTATGACTCCTGAACGTTGGAAACAGATTGAGGACGTGTTCCAGGCGGCGATTGATTTGCCGTCGGGCGAGCGTCGTAAGTTTATCGCCGAGGCGTGCGGGGGCGATGAAGATTTGCGCGTGCAGGTTGAAGTGCTCATCACGCAGCATGACGAGGCTGGCGACTTCATAGAGTCGCCCGCTTTCGCCGCCACAGGTTTTCGCACGATGGGACATTCCGATTCGGACACGCTCATGACCGAATCGTTCGACGACCCGTCAATCGGGCGAAGCGTCGGAGCTTATCGCATAGCGCGTGAGATCGGGCGCGGCGGAATGGGAGCAGTCTATCTGGCCGAGCGCGCCGACAGCGAGTTTCGTCGCCGCGTTGCCATCAAGCTGATTAAGCGCGGGATGGACACCGACTTCATCCTTCGCCGCTTTCGCAAAGAGCGACAGATTCTCGCCAGCCTTGACCACCCGAACATTGCCAGACTTCTCGACGGAGGCACATCGGAAGACGGGCTGCCCTACTTCGTGATGGAATACATAGAGGGCTTGCCCATCTATCGCTTCTGCGACGAGCGGAAACTGAAGGTTGCCGAGCGGCTCAGACTCTTCCAACAGGTTTGCGATGCGGTTCACTACGCACACCGCCATCTGGTCATACACCGCGACATCAAGCCATCTAATATTCTGGTCACTTCGGAAAGCGTGCCGAAGCTGCTCGATTTCGGCATCGCCAAGCTTCTGAACCCGGAACTCGCCGACATCACGTTCGACCCGACAGCGACCGCCATGCGGCTGATGACGCCTGAGTACGCTTCACCCGAACAGGTGCAGGGCCAGGCGGTCACGGCGACCTCAGATGTTTACAGTCTAGGAGTCTTGCTCTACGAACTGCTGACGGGCCACCGGCCTTACAGTTTTCTCAGCCGCGCTCCACACGATATTGCCCGCGTTATCTGCGAGGAAAGACCGACGAATCCGAGCGTCGTTATCACGCGCCCCTACGATCTTCTGCCCGCGCAAATACAGACAAGCGAGACGACCACGCTCAATTATCTATACTGGAGTCGTAATACTACCCCCGAAAGTTTGCAGCGCGAGTTGGCGGGCGACCTCGACAGTATTGTGATGAAGGCGCTTTGCAAGGATCAGGACGAGCGCTACCAGTCTGTGGAGCATTTGCGCGAAGACATCACGCATCATCTTGAGGGGAGACCCGTCTCCGCGCCCGCGTTCGTCCCCGCCACGATTTATTCAACAGCGCCGTCCAGCTCCGAAGCCAGCACCGGCCAGAGGTCAATAGCCGTCCTTCCGCTCAAAGTTCTGGACGCGCGCCACACAGAAGATACGGGCGACGATTACCTGGGCGTAGGGCTGGCCGATGCGCTAATCACGCGCCTCTCAAGCGTGCATCGTTTCGTCGTGCGCCCGACGAGCAGCGTGCTGCGCTATCAAGGCGACGACGTTGACCCGCTCAAGGCCGGGCGACAGTTGGGCGCAGATTTCATCGTCACCGGCACAATCCGCATCGCGGGCGAGCGCATACGTGTCAGCGCGCAGCTTTTGAGCGTCAAAGAAGGCGCGACGCGCTGGGCCGGTAAGTTCGACGAGAATTACACGGATGTTCTCAGCCTGGAAGACTCTCTCTCCGAGCAGGTGGCCCGCGCTCTTGTTCCGCAACTCACAGGCGACGAGCGCCGCCAGTTGTCCAAGCGCGGCACGGATAAGCCGGACGCATACGAAGCTTACCTGCGCGGGCGTTACCACTGGACGACGCTGACCGAGGATAGCTTCGCCAAAGCCATCACCAGTTACTACAGCGCGATTGCAATTGACCCTGAGTATGCGGCAGCTTACGCGGCCATCGCAGAGTATCACTGCTGGTTAGCCATCTTCGGTGTGCTGCCGCCTGACGAATGCCTCGCGGCGGCGCGTGAAGCTGCGCATCGCGCTGTCGAGTTGGACGATACGCTCGCCGAAGGCCACACCGCGCTGGGGTTCGCACTGCTGGCCCATCCAACGCAGTGGGAGACGGCCAAGACTCATCACCTCCGCGCCATTGAACTCAATCCGAACTACGCCACCGCCTACGTCTGGCTCGCGGGCCAGCTTACGATGGAAGGGCGCTTTGAAGAAGCGGACACAGAGATGCGGCGCGCGTGCGAGCTTGACCCGCTCAATCCATTCAATACCTACAATCGCGTCTGGTACTTATACCAGGCGCAACGCTTTGAAGAGAGCATCAGGCTGGCTCGCAACTTGATTCGCAGCGACCCGCGCTACGGCCCCGCGCATTTCGCTTTATGTTGGGCGCTGCGTAGAACGGGAGCGTATGCGGAGGCGATTGAAGCGGCGAGAAAAGCTGTTGAATTCGGCGGCGACACTCCGCAAAACCTGGCGACACTCGGCGCTGCCTACGCCGAAGCCGGGCGAAGCGCGGAGGCGCGCAGCGTGCTCGCGGAGTTGGACAAGCTGGCGACCAAAAGATTCGTCACACCGTATCACCGCGCGCTCATACACCTGCACCTGGGCGAGCGCGATGAGGCGCTTGCATTGCTCGGACAAAGCGTCGAGCAGAACGAGCCTTGGATTGTCTGGCTGGGCGTAGAGCCTCAGTTCGACAGCTTGCGCTCTGATTCCAGGTTCAGAGACCTGTTGCAGAAGACAGGGAACCCCGCGCCGCCTGAAGGCTGGCTTGTGCACTCCTCGACAGCGCCGACGCAGGTTGCTGCCATTCGCTCTCAACCGGACAGTACGCCATCGGGCGGGCGCGCAGATTCATCCGCGCAGGAGACACGCTTTTCTAATGACGGCGAGGCTCAACAGCTCTACAACGCAGGCCGCTATTTTGCGACCCGTCGCACTGCGGAAGGGCTTCGTCAGGCCATAGAGAGATTAGAGCACGCCGTCGAGCGCGACCCGCGTTTCGCGCTTGCCTACTCAGAATTGGCTGATTGCTACTCGCTTCTCAATTGGTACGTCGAGCCGCCGCCTGCGGAAGCGTGGGAACGCGCCAGGCAGGCTGCACTCCGTGCGGTCGAGGCCGACGAGCAGTTGACGGACGCACACGCCTCGCTCGGCTTCGTCAAGCTCCACTACGATCACGACTTCACGGGAGCGGAAAGTGAGTTTCGCCGCGCGATAGAGTTGAAGCCTGAGAATCAGGTCGCGCGCCGCTGGCATTCCTTCAACCTCTCGGCGATGGGGCGACACGAAGAGGCTGTCAGTGAGATCAGACGAGCGCAGGAGATTAGCCCGCGCTCGCCCGTCATTGCGACAGCCTTCGCCAACGTCCTCTTCTTCGCGCAAAGATACGACGAAGCCATCGAGCAATGCCGCAGGGCGTTGGAGTTGGACCCCGGCTCGCTCTCTTCACACATTATTCTGCGCTGGTCTTATGAATGGAAGGGCATGTGTGACGAGGCTCTGGCCGTTTATGAGCAGGAGCGCGCCTTCGCTGGCGATACGCCCAACACACGCGCCAAGCGCGCACATGTGCTGGCTACCTGCGGGCGCTCCCAGGAGGCGCGCGAGATTCTTACAGAACTCGTCGCAGAGCGCGGCGAGCAGTGGGTCACAGCCTACGAGCTTGCAGTCATCTACTCGATTCTCAATGAGCACGACGAAGCGTTCAAGTGGATTGAACAGGCCGAAGAAGAGAACGCGGTCGGCCTGACGTATGCCCGCGTTGATCCACGCATCAATAACCTTCGCGCCGACCCGCGCTTCGATGAACTCTTGCGGCGGATGAGCCGGACGATTGACACACCGCAGGGCGACGACGTAAATCCAGCGGCGGGCAAGCAGGACAATTTATAAGGCGACGATATAAGAGTAGGCTGGATTTTCAGCCCCGGCAGGGGCGACATACCAGTAGCCCATGACGTAAGTCATGGGGAAGAGTTAACGATTTTATTTTAGCCCCGGAGGGGCGACATAATATGCCGCCCCTCCGGGGCTTATTCTCATATTCGATGCTTGTACCCACGGCTGACGCCGTGGGCTATTAATATGTCGCCCCTGACGGGGCTATCGTTTGACCTGGGTTTTGCTTATAGTAAACTCACGTACTTATAAGCGACATACTCAAACCCGCTCTATCAAGTCGGGCGCAGCTTCGGCGGCGTGCGATAGCCCTTAAGCGAAGCCGCCGCAGGCGTGCGCTGACAGAAATCCTGCTGCCGCCGCCGCGCCGATTGCCGTCTGTGGAGATAGCGTTTTCAATCTCTCTTACCTGTTCAACTCTCATGGAAGTCTTTTGCTCCTCACTCATAAACGCGCAAAACCAAGGCAGAAGGAATCACCCGAATAAAAAACTTTCTTTTTTTTCTTATGCGTGATTCTTTTTCGTGACTTCTCGCGCGTTTATAGGTGGAGGAACGAAATCATGCAGCAAAATCGGCCAGTACGTGTTATCAAGCGTGAGCAGAGAGGGCGCACTGAAGAGAGCGTCAAAGCTGCGACTGAAGAAGGCGCGGAGAATACCGAGCGCAAGCTGAAAACGGTCGTGTCCGGCTGGGTGCGTGAACACCAGCAGCGGTCGGAAGAGTACCGGCAGATGTTCGCCGCCCTCTTAAAGGAGACGGGATTTCGCCCCTCTGGAACACCTTCGAGGGCATGAAGCCATTTGGCTAAGAGGAGAGGCGAAAGAGCCGACCAGGATTCGGGTTGATAAAGATAGGGTGAGCCGTATGAGCGAAGAAACGTCAAAAGAAGGGTATCTGAAAGGCGTCATCATCTGGATGCTCATGGTTGGCATGTCAACCCTGATCGGCTTGATACTCGTCTCTGTGGCATCTGCAATAATCTTTCAGTCCTTATCATCAGACTTTACGCACTAGCCTTTAACCCGGCAACGCACCATAAGAATTGAATCGGCGGTTAACTGAATCATTTACTCATTGATTCAATGAGCCGGTGATTCAACTGCTCAATTCCTCTCCTGTCCATCCTATTTCATTCTGCTTCATCAGGGTCTCTAAATTTGAGATACCTTAGCGTCGTAACGTATATTGAATTTATATGATGGACGCAGCACAGCAGACAATTACAGAGTGTCCAGCTTCGACCACTGAAATCAGGTCGCACTTTCCCGCATTAGAGAGAGACCGCGCCGGTTATCCGGTGGCTTACTTCGACGGCCCCGGCGGGACGCAGGTTCCGCGCTCTGTGGGCGAGGCAGTGGTTGACTATCTTTACAATCACAACGCCAACACGCATTGGGCTTACCCGACGAGCGAGGAGACGGACGCGGCAATCCTTGATGCGCGGCAAGTGATCGCCGACTTTATAAATGCTCAACCAGATGAAATCGCATTCGGCGCGAACATGACGACGCTCTGCTTTCATCTCTCCAGAGCACTCGCGGCAGAGTTTAATCCCGGTGATGAAATCATTATCACCGAGCTGGATCATCACGCTAACGTCGCACCCTGGCGTACCCTTGAGCGGGAGCGCGGGGTTCTTGTGAAAACCATCAAGCTACTGCCTGAGTCGGGAGAACTCGATTGGGAGAGCTTCACCAATCAGCTAAACACGCGGACGAAGCTTGTTGCTATCGGGGCGGCGTCAAATGCGCTGGGGACAGTAACCGATGTGCGCCGTGCAGGGGAGATGGCTCACGCCGCCGGTGCGCTCGTGTTCGTTGATGCAGTTCATTACGCGCCGCATGTCCTCTCTGATGTTCGCGCTCTCGATTGCGACTTCCTCTCCTGCTCCGCCTATAAGTTTTACGGGCCGCACGTCGGAATATTGTTTGGCAAGCAGGGTCTGCTGGAATCGCTAAAATTCCCAAAGCTCCTGCCTGCCCCAGACACTGCTCCCGAACGAGCGGAGACAGGCACGCAGAACCACGAAGGTATTGTCGGCGCGGCTGCCGCTGTCAACTTCCTCGCCTCGCTCTCTGCCGGAGAAAACAGGCGCGAGCGACTTCAGACCACGTTCACATCTCTTCACGCACGAGGCAAAATTTTAGTGAAACAATTGTGGGAAGGTCTATCGCGGATTGAAAGAGTGAGACTCTACGGCCCCACGCCTGATTCACGGCGCACCCCCACCGTCTCCTTCACTATCGAAGGAGTGACTTCGACAAAGGTAGCGCAAAGGCTCGCCGAGTCGGGTCTCTTTTTATCTCACGGAGATTTCTATGCGACGACGGTCATCGAGCGGCTCGGCCTATCTGAGGAAGGACTCGTCCGTGCGGGCTGCGCCTGTTATACAAGTGGCGAAGAAGTCGAGCGCCTCATAGAAGGCGTGCGCTCTATTGCCAGCGATAGATGAAAGACGCAAAGAGGGAACGAAGGCGCAAAGAACTATCTCTTAAAACAGCCTATCCGGGATGCATATTCTAGCAATCGAATCTATCAGTAAGAACTACGGAATCAGACCGCTCTTTGAGAACGTCAGTTTCGGTCTGGACTCCACAGATCGGGTCGGAGTAGTCGGCGTCAATGGTTCCGGCAAGACTACACTCCTGCGCCTCATCGCCGGAGAAGAGAAGGCGGATACGGGACGCATCGTGTTTGCCTCGGACGTGTCGGTTGGCTACCTGCCGCAGAATCCCCCCTTTGAGCCTGAACAGACCGTGCTGGATGCGATCTTTGCCGCGAGTGACGCCAACATGAAGTTGTTGCGCGATTACGAGCGCGCGTGTCATGAATTGGCGATTGCCGGTGCGGGCGATGAGCGCCTGTTGAATCGTGTGTCGGAGTTGGCTCACCAGTTGGAGGCATCCGGCGCATGGGATTTGGAGACCAACGCGCGCACGGTTTTAAGCAGGCTTGGTATCACAGACACCGCTGCCGAAGTGTCCACGCTCTCCGGCGGACAGCGCAAACGTGTCGCGCTCGCTCGCGCTCTGGTCGCAAGCCCGTCGCTTCTTATCTTAGACGAGCCGACCAATCATCTCGACGCGGAAACTATCACCTGGCTCGAAGCCTATCTCGCGCGCTATCGCGGCGCGCTCCTGCTCGTCACACACGACCGTTATTTTCTGGATCGCGTCACCACCAGAATCATGGAGATTGATCGAAGCACTTTGCAGGCGTTTGAGGGAAACTATGCGTACTATCTGGAAAAGAAGGAGGAGCAGGAACTCGCGCGCGCAGCCGAAGGGCAGAAGCGAGAGATGCTGATCCGGCGTGAGTTGGCGTGGCTGCGTCGTGGGGCTAAGGCACGCACACGTAAGTCTAAAGCGCGCATTGATCGAGCCGAGAGCTTGATGGCCGAGCCAAAGGAAGCCGCGCGTGCCGAACTCGACATCTCCGTCAGTTCGAGCCGGACGGGTAAGAAGATTCTGGAGATGCGTGACATCAGCAAGTCCTATGATGGACGAACGTTGATTGAAAATTTTAGCTACACGTTGAAGTCGGGTGATCGCATCGGCATCATCGGCCCGAACGGAGCGGGCAAGACCACGCTGCTTGAGATCATCACGGGGCGTGTCGCGCCCGACAGCGGCACGGTAGATGTCGGCCAGACGATTCGCTTCGGCTACTACGATCAGGAGAACCGCGCTCTGGATGAAGAGATGCGGGTCATAGACTATATACGAGAAGTCGCCGAACGGATTGAAACGGCGGACGGCAAATTTATTACCGCCGGACAGATGCTCGAAAAGTTTCTCTTTACGGGCGCGATGCAATACACGCCTATCGCAAAGCTGTCGGGAGGCGAGCGGCGTCGGCTCTACCTCTTGCGCGTCCTGATGGCTGCTCCGAACGTCCTGCTCCTGGACGAGCCGACAAACGATCTGGATATTCAAACTATGGTAACGCTGGAAGACTACCTGGACGGCTTTGAGGGCTGCGTCGTTGCCGTCAGCCATGATCGCTACTTTCTTGACCGCACGGTGGAGCATATCTTTCGCTTTGAAGAGGGTGGTCTTATCAGGCAGTATCCCGGAAATTATTCCGCCTTTCTCGAAGCCCGCCGGAAGGAGGAGCGAGAAGCTGTGCCTGTCAAGATAGAGACTCTCAACAAGCCTGCGAAAGAGGAGAGGGTTGTATCGGGAAGGCGGAAACTATCCTTCAAGGAGCAGAAGGAGCTGTTGGAGTTGGAGACCCGCATACAAGCGACTGAAGAGCGTCAGGCCGAAATAGAGACCGAACTCGTCGCCAATTCAAGCGACGCGCACCTCGTACACGAACTCTACCTGGAACGTGAGAGACTCACGCGCGATCTCGCACGCGACCTTGACAGGTGGTCGGAGTTAGCAGAGTTGGTGTAAACCGTATCTAATGTGAGTTCGATATAAGAATCGGCTGGGTCTTCAGCCCCGGAGGGGCGAGATGATAGTAGCCCAGGGCGTCAGCCCTGGGTTTAGAAGTCAGAATAATGAGTAAGCCCCTTTAGGGGCGACATAGTATGCCGCCCCTAAAGGGGCTTACTCATTAATTGGATGCATGGTTCCCATGACTTACGTCATGGGCTACTGGTATATCGCCCCTGCCGGGGCTACGGCTTGACACCGTTTCTGCTTACGTCGAACTCACGTTATCTAACGTGAGTTCGATATAATCACTGGCGGCTTAATGCTTCTTGCGGCTCTGCCGCTTATGTCGAACTCACGTTATCAACGCCCGTCTCTCTTCTTAGTAGAGCGGCGAGCAGTAACCTCTCTAAAAATTTCTCATGGGCGCAAGGCTGTGGTACATGAACGCCGATTTCGAGACTGAACTGGCGCACACGTCTCGATCCTATCGCCGTCTCCCCTCCGTCGAGGCTCTCAATCGCAGACTCGCGCCGCACCTGCTATGGCTAACGCATCCAGGCGACGCGCTGCTCTTGAAAGAACCCTGGTCTGAGTCGCTGCGGCTTGAGGCGAAGCGTCGAGGCGTCGAGCTAATCTCTTCGGAGCATTCAGCGCCTCAGTCCGCTCGCACCTTTACACCCTGGGGCTGGACTCCGAGCGCCGTCGCTATTGGCGAGCGAGTAGGGGCAATAGTCAAACCCATTCCCCTGACGGTCGTGGCGCGCGTTAATTCAAAGCTTTGGAGTCATGCGCTCGAAATTGAATTAGGCATCGAGTTGCCGGGAGCGGCAACCGCCCACACTTTTGAAGAGCTAGAGGATGCGGTTGCCCGCGCTGCTCCAAGCGCAGGTGACAAATGGGTCATCAAGAGTCCGTTCGGGTTTGCCGCGCGTGAGCGCGTGCTGGGAAGAGGGCCGCGACTTGAAGGGCCGCAGGCTAAGTGGTCTGTGAGACGGCTGGCTAGAGGCGAGACTCTTATCTTTCAGCCCTGGCTGGAAGTGATTCGTGAGTACGGCGTCGTGATGGAGATAGCCTACGACGGCACGTTAGAGATTCTCGGCATCAGCGACATACAGACCAACGGCGCGGGCACAGGCACGGGCTACATCCTGGGCCGCCCGCCTGCTTCTGATCGCGCCAGCGAGCTTGAAAGAATTGCCCGCATGGTTGGCGAGCGTCTTTTCAAAGAAGGGTACTATGGGCCTGTCGGGATAGATGCTCTTGAGCACCGGGGCGGCTTTCACCCGCTGCTGGAAATCAATGCTCGATATACGATGGGATTTGTGGCAGTCGCCGTCGAGCGGAGTCTTAAACCGCAAGCGCCCATTTTCTGGAGCACAAAGAAAGAGCTTTGAGCTTAATCCCATTGCATAAAGGTTTGCTTCAATTCTTTGATTGAGTAGAATTCCACGCTATGAAACGTCTTACTTTAGCTCTCTCCCTGCTGCTTGTTTTGTGCCTGCCCGTTTGCTTACGAGCGCAGACGCCGCAATCTTTATTTCGTGATTGGCGGCAGGAACACATCACGCGCATTAATCCATCCGAGGTTCGCCACGCCGATTTGAAAACGTATCTGGAACGCCTGCGCGCTGAAGGAATCGCTGTCAATGAGGTGGGGCGTTCAGTCGCCGGAAGAGAAATTTTTCAGATGGAATTCGGGAGAGGGCCGCTCAAGGTTTTTATGTGGTCGCAGATGCACGGCGACGAGCCGACCGCGACAAGCGCACTGATTGATCTCTTCCACTATTTGCAGGCGCATCGCCGCGACGCCTGGGTTTCCGCGATTGAGAAGAAGATTACTTTGCGTGCAGTTCCGATGCTGAATCCCGATGGCGCTGAGTTATATCAACGTCGCAACCTTCAGTTCGTTGATATTAATCGTGACGCACGCGAGCTTTCCACTCCCGAAGCGCGATTGCTGAAAAAACTGCGCGACGTGTGGTCGCCTGACATCGGGTTCAATCTACACAATCAGAATTCCAGAACGTCCGTCGGCGATAGCGGACTCCAAGCTACCATCTCGCTGCTGGCTGTTGCCTCCGATGCTGCTGGCAGCGACACTTCTGGGCGCATCCGTAATAAGAAGATTTGCGCGGCCATCGTCGAGGCGCTCTCCCCTTTCATCTACGGCCACATTGGACGCTACGACGATACATTTAATCCGCGCGCTTTTGGCGATCTCTTCGGACAGTGGGGCACGCCCACAGTATTGATTGAAACGGGAGAGCTGCACGGAAAGAGCGAGATGGATTTGGTGCAGTTGAATTTCATAGCATTCGCTGCCGTCTTAAAATCACTGGCCGACGGCAGCATCGAAGAGGCTAACCCGGCTGTCTACGATGCGCTGCGATTTAATACCGGCGGCATCATCTACAGTTTAATTATACGCAACGCAACAGTGGTTGACCGTTTCCAGGCAGGCCAGACGGGAGTTGCCCCATTCGCGGCAGACATAGCGATCAACGAGGAGCCTGGCAGGAGCGAGGGAAAGCCACAGCTTCGAGCAGGCGTTCAGGATGTTGGCGACCTGTTTGGTTTTCATGGTCTGGAAGAAGTAGATGCCGGTAGCTTTTATGTTGCGATAGGCGGCGGAGGCGTGGTGCGCCCCGGCGCAGAGGCCGCGCTTCTTTTTTACAAAAAGGCGCGCGGGCCTCAGATTGACTGGACGGCTCAAGACCTGGAAACGCGCTTTCCTCCTGATGCGAAGTACCAAAATGGTCAATGGACGGGCAAAGAAAAATTAACGATTAAGTAAGAGCTTCATCAATTGCTCTCACTCAAGAAAGTTTTCACCTTCCGGTACTCAAGGCTGGAGTGTCTAGCATGTCATGCCGCGTGATGATGCCCGTGATGCGCCCGTACTCTTCCACCAGAACAGCAGGACTCTCTTGCAGTTTTCGGGTCACTTCCGTAGAAATGGCATCCACGTCCACGATAGGAAATCCCTGCTCCATGACTGCGCTCACGGGTGAGTCCAACAGTTCGCGGTTCGCCAGCACCTTTGCCAGAATACGGTTTTCTCTTACCGAACCGACCGAGCGTCCGTCCTTCAACACAGGAATCTGCGTAATCCCAAGCTCACTCATCTTAGCCAGCAGGTCGGAGACGCGCTCATCCGGCGTCACCGTCACCAGCGCTTCAGGCGCGCGCGCTCCCTTGGTTTCGCTGATGAGTCCCGCCGTGATCTTTTGCGGTTCGAGCAGTTGCTTCTCCTTCATCCACTCATCCGAATGATGCTTGGACAAATAGTGCTCGCCCGTATCGCAGACAATGAAGACGACGATTGAGTTCTCATCCAGAGAGCGAGCTACGCGCAGCGCCGCCGCCAGATTCGTGCCCGTAGAGCCGCCGCAAAAGATTCCCTCCATGCGCCCTAGTTGCCTGGATAACTCAAACGACTCGCGGTCTGTGACGTTGATGACCTCATCAACGTACTTGATGTTCACATTCTCAGGGATTGTCTGCTGGCCTATGCCCTCTACCAGATAGGGCGTAGCTTCGATGAGCTTTCCCGTCTCTTTATAGGTCTTAAACACAGAGCCGTAGGGGTCTGCGCCGATGATCCTGATGTTGGGATTCTTTTCCTTCAGGTATCGCCCGGTTCCTGAGATAGTCCCGCCCGTTCCGATGCCTGCCACAAAATGCGTGATCCGGCCTTCGGTCTGCTCCCACAACTCCGGCCCTGTCGTCCGGTAATGCGCTTCAGGGTTTGCCGGGTGAGAATATTGATCCGGGTAGAATGAGTTGGGCGTCTCGGCAGCGATGCGCTGGGCCGTTTCAACGTAGTGATCGGGCGTTCCCGGCTTGGCGGAGGCCGGTGTCACGATAACGTCCGCGCCGAGCGCCTTGAGGTAGCGAACCTTTTCTACGGCTGACTTGTCCGTCATCACGAAGATGCAGCGGTATCCTTTGACGGCTGCCGCCAGCGCCAGACCGATTCCAGTATTGCCGGACGTTGCCTCAACAATTGTTCCGCCGGGTTTGAGCGTGCCGTCCCGTTCGGCGGCCTCAATCATAGCGAGGCCGATGCGGTCCTTCACGGAGTAGCCCGGATTCAGGTTCTCCATCTTGGCGAGCACGGTGGCTTTGATTCCCTGCGTGAGCCGGTTAAGTTTCACCAGCGGCGTGTGGCCGATGAGTCCGAGAACATTTCCATAAAATTCCATAAAGTCATCCTATCCCATTTCCGAAAAATTGAAGCTCGTTCGGAGCGAGATTATCAAAATTCTCTTGAAAAGAAAGCTGATTTGAGGGCCAGCGAAAAACCCGCCTGTTCCTTTGTCGGAGCAGACCTTTTTAATCTTTCTTTGCTGCTCGTTATTCTTCTTTGTCCAAGTCAAGTACGACGGAGTTGATGCAGTAGCGCAGGTTCGTCGGTTGCGGGCCATCGTCGAAGACGTGTCCCAGATGAGCATCGCAACTACTGCATAGAACTTCGGTGCGGATCATTCCATGACTGGTATCAACTTCGGTTCGCACATTATCCTCTGTGGTCGGGGCCGTAAAGCTCGGCCAGCCACAGCCCGAATCGAACTTCGCGTCTGAAGCGAACAACTCGTTTCCGCAAGCCGCGCATTTATACGTGCCCTTTTGTTTTGAATCATGATACTCGCCAGTGAAGGGTCTCTCCGTTCCTTTTTGACGGGCGACACGGTACTGCTCCGGCGTCAATTCCTGCCGCCACTCTTCATCAGTCTTGATAACTTTCCTCTTCATCCATCGTTCCTTTCCTGGTAAGGTCAAGCGAAGCCTTAAGAGCCAATGCTGCTCTACATATTACTCGCGCAGGGTCTATTCATTCTACCAGGTGGCGAATCGTTCTTCGCCCCTGAATAAATTTATCAACTTTTGCCTCAGACGGTTTGCCTCTGACACCATTACAATGTTAGATACTTTGCAAGCATCGGAAGCGCAGGAGTCAAGAGCGCTCAGACAGTAGCAATAAGCCGTACAAGGAGACAGCCCCCTGCCCTAATTTTTATGGCAAACAATACCTTCGTTCATCTACATCTTCATACAGACTACTCTCTTCTCGACGGAGCAATCCAGGTCAAACCGCTTGCCGAGCGTGTCAAAGAACTTGGCATGCCTGCGTGCGCCATGACCGATCACGGCAACATGTACGGAGCCGTCTCCTTCTATAAGGAGATGAAGGCGCACGACGTAAAACCGATAATCGGCTGCGAAGTTTACTTAGCGCCGGGAAGCAGGTTCGACAAGAAGGAGGGGCAGAAGGGGACAAAGCCATACAACCACATGATTCTTCTCGCTAAAGACCGCGAGGGTTATCACAACCTGGTGCGCCTGACCTCCAAGGCTTTCAAGGAAGGTTTTTATCGCAAGCCCAGGATTGACCGCGAGCTACTTTCCCAATTCAGCAATGGTCTGATTGGTCTCTCCGCCTGTCTCTCCGGCGTGCCCCAGGATCATCTCAAGCATGGAAGACTTGAAGCCGCAGAAAAATCCGCGCACGAGTTTCAGGACATTCTTGGAAAGGGTAACTACTTCCTGGAGATTCAGGATCACGAGCTTGATGACCAGCGGAAGATCAATAAAAACTTGATCGAGCTTTCTCACAAGACAGGCATCCCGCTTGTTGCCACAAACGATGCTCATTACCTGTACAGGGAAGATTACGAAGCCCACGATGTGATGCTCTGCATCGGCACGGGCAAAACCGTCAACGATACGAACCGCATGCGCTTCGGCGGCCCGCAGTGGTACGTTCGCACGCCCGAAGAGATGGGTCAAATTTTCAAACACATCCCGGATGCTCTGACACGCACGCTTGAAATCGCAGAGATGTGTAACCTGAAACTGCCGCTCGGCGAAAATCAACTTCCCGTTTATCCAATCCCGGCTGGTGAAGGCGACATCACGATTGATGAATACTTTGAAAAAGTCATCCGGCAGGGCTATGAGAAGAGAAGGGAAACCGTCTGGGAGCCACTGCTCGCAAAGAGTGGTCTCAAGCATAGCTTGAGCACCTACCAGGAACGGGTCTCAAGCGAAATCGCAATGATTAAGCAGATGGGTTTCCCCAGCTACTTCCTCATCGTCTGGGACTTCATCAAGTTCGCCAAGGATAGAAAAATTCCCGTCGGGCCGGGTCGTGGGTCGGCTGCCGGAAGCTTAATCGCCTACTGCCTGGAAATCACAGACGTTGACCCTATCCAGTACGATCTGCTCTTCGAGCGCTTTCTGAATCCAGAGCGCGTGAGCATGCCCGATATAGACATAGACTTTTGTGTGCATGGACGCGGCGAAGTCATCAACCACGTCACGCAACTCTACGGGCGCGACTCTGTTTGCCAGATCATCACGTTCGGGACTATGGCTTCAAAGGCAGCCATCAAGGACGTGGGGCGCGCTCTAGACATGCCGTATGCGGATGTCGAGAAGATTGCCAAGCTGATTCCGCCCCCGGTTCGCGGGCGCAACGTCTCCATCGGGCAAGCCCTGGAGATGGTGCCTGAGCTAAAGCAGGCTGTGGAGACAGACGCGCAGACGAAGAAGGTTATCGAGATTGCGAGGAGGCTTGAGGGTTGCGCTCGCCATTCGTCAGTCCACGCGGCGGGCGTTGTCATCTCACCCCAACCGCTCGAAGAGTTGGTTCCCGTCGCAGTCAATCAGAAGCAGGAGCTGACCACACAATTCGAGATGGCCGATCTTGAGAAGACGGGCATGCTCAAGATGGACTTCCTGGGCTTAACCACCCTCTCCATCATCAACCAGTGCTGTAAGACGATCATGGAAACAACCGAACGCGAGATCGTTTGGTCGGAAATTCCGTTGGATGACGCGAAGACTTATGAGCTATTCGCGCAGGGACGTACAGATGCGATCTTTCAGTTTGAAAGTTCGGGAATGGCGGAGATTTGTCGAAAGCTCAAGCCCAAGTCCATCGAAGACCTCTCCGCCTTGAATGCGCTTTATCGTCCCGGCCCACTCGACGGCGGCATGGTGGATGATTACATAGACCGCTATCACGGTAAGAAGCCCGTCGAGTACGCCACGCCTGAGATGGAGGAGATTCTACAGAACACTTACGGCATCCTCGTCTACCAGGAACAGATCATGCAGCTCGCGCAGAGGCTTGGCGGCTATTCCTTAGGCGAGGCGGATCTGATGCGTCGCGCGATGGGTAAGAAGAACCGCGAGGAGATGGCCGTTCACGAGGAGAAATTCATCAACGGCTGTGTCAGGAACAAGATTCCGAAGAAGAAGGCTAGAGAGATTTTCCGCCTCATGGCGCAGTTTGCCGACTACGGATTCAACCGCTCGCACTCGGTCGCTTACGCGCACGTGGCTTACCAGACCGCTTACTTGAAAGCCAATTACCCCGAACATTTCTATGCAGCGGTGATGACCTACATGGCCGACGATGCGGCTAAAATTCTCAAGTACGCTTCCGAGCTTCGCTCGCAGAAGATCAAGATGCTGCCGCCGGACATCAACGAGTCCGGGCCGGGTTTCACGCCCGTCGAGGGCGCAATTCGTTACGGACTTTCGGCCATCAAGGGCATCGGCCAGCAAGCTGTCAACCCGATAATTGCTGCGCGCAAAGAGCGACCCTTTACCTCTATCTTCGACTTCGCAGAAAGGGTCAGTGAAAAGGGCGTGGGCAAGCGTGTGCTTGAGAGCCTGGTTTGCGCTGGCGCTTTAGACTCGCTCAAGCCTGAGACTGAGACGCTGCACAGGTGGCGGGCGGCTCTGCTTGCGACCGTTGACCGTGCGATTGAATGTGGCGCGCGTAGGAAGCGTGAGCGAAACAGTGGTCAAGGCGATATGTTTGGCCTGGGCAGCGCGTCTGAAATTGAGGGGCCGCAGCTTTCATTGGAATCCGTCACCGCCTGGGCGCATAAGGAGCTACTCGCTTACGAGAGAGCAGCCATCGGCTTTTACGTCTCAGGTCATCCGCTGGAAGCTTTCATTGAAAAAATCGGACAGCTCAACTGTAAAACCGTTCTCGATTTGTCTACCGCAGAGCCTAACTCGCACATCCGTCTTGCCGGGGTAGTCTCCGACTTTACAACGCGAAACACAAAGAAGGGAGACCGCTATGCCTTCTTCCGTTTGGAAGATTTAACCGGGGCAGGCGTCAAGTGTGTGCTCTGGCCCGAGGCTCTCAAGTCTAAAGGTAAGGATGCTGCAAACGATGCGCTCCTGCTTGTGATCGGCAAGCTTGATGGAGGGAATGACAGCCTTCCGACAATCGTGTGCGATGAAGTCTCTTTGCTTGAGACCACACGGATTCCGATGCGCTCCTTTAATTCTCCTTACCATGATGGACGCATAGAGAGTCAAGTTCTCGTGATCGAGTTGTCGGATGATCTCAATATTTCCGGGATGTGCGAAAAGCTGGCTCAAACGCTTCTGGCTTATCCGGGTAACTGCGATGTCTTTCTAGACATTTATTTGCGCGCGAGCGGTCTGAAGGTTAGGTTAAGGCCGGGACATTCAATCAGAGTTTCATCCGCTCAGAATCTGCAAGACGAATTGAAAGCTGCGGGCGTGAGCTTTAAGTGGGTCGAGAGCCAGACTACTACAGTCAGGCCGGAGTCTGGCTACAATGGGGGAAGTGCGCGCTTCATCAATTAAGGGCGCGTCTCTTGTTTAATTCGTCCACAATGAAGCTCACCTTTTTTCTATTGTTATCATTCCTGGCCTTCGGCTTACCTGGCAGCACATGCGTAACCGTTGTATCGGCACAAACGACGCCCTCTTCAAAAAGCCAGGATTCGGCCAATCAGGATGAAGACGTTATACGTATTGATACTGACCTCACCAATCTCCTGTTTACAGCCACGAACAAACAGAACCGTTTTATCACGACCCTCCAGGAGCAAGACATTCGCGTGCTGGAGGATGGCGTTCCGCAGAAGCTCTCCACCTTCGAGCATGAGACAGATCGCCTGCTTTCAATCGCGCTCCTCGTTGATGTGAGTGCTTCCGAAGAGCGCACTTTGCCGTCAGAGAAGGCTGCGGCGCGCTCGTTTGTGGAAACGATCATTCGATCAAGGAAGGACGAGGTCGCGCTCATCGCCTTCACGGGCGATGCCTTTCTCGAACAGGCTCTCACGGGCAATGTGATTAGCATCTACCAGGCTTTCGAGCGTGTGGATGTTGCGACGCCCTTATATCCTGGATCGGGCCGGAAGATTGGCGGCTTAGCGTCCGGCCCAGGGATGCGCGTGCCCGGAGAAGGCTCGACGGCTATCTGGGATGCGGTAGTCGTCACGGCCAACGAAGTGCTCGCACAGAGTCCCGGCAAAAAGCGGCGCGCGATTATTCTCCTCACGGATGGGCGGGACACCAGCAGCCGATTAAACAGAAGCGCAGCGATAGATCAGGCGATTAAGGCGGAGACGGTGATTTACGCCATCGGCATCGGCGACAGCACTCACTTTGAGGGCATTGACAGGGATGCGCTTCGCACCATTGCGGAGCGCACGGGCGGACGCGCATTTTTCCCGAAGAAAGAGGCTGACCTCGTAGAGGCATTCAAGCAGATCGAGCAGGAGCTACGCTCCCAGTACCTGGTCACTTATTCATCCACCAACAAGAAGAGAGACGGCATGTATCGCCGGATGACGATTGAGATCGCCAATCCTGAGTTGCGAAAAGAGCAACTAAAGCTCACGTACCGGCCCGGCTACTTTGCTAAAGATCAAACAAGACTAAATGCGCGTTAAGTCCAACCGGGCGACATTGAAAATGAGGTAGTGGGTCAGTTCAGAGTTCAACCTTCAGGTTGCCGATGCTAAAGAGCAAGCTCAAGATTGAACTCTGAACTCGTTCCTTCAAACTGTCCCACTACTCAAAATTCAGATACAAAAGAGAGAAGCAACCAGTGGTTGAACGGCTTGAGTTCATGAGACTACACCCGTTGGCGAAACTTCCCACGAGAGGAAGCCTCTACGCAGCGGGACTTGATCTACACTCTATCGAGAGCCTCTGGATTCCGGCGCACGGGCGCGCAACCGTCAGGACTGGTTTATCCGTAGCCGTCCCCAACGGCTTCTACGGAAGAGTCGCTCCCCGGTCGGGTCTGGCAGTAAAGCATGGTTTGGATGTGTTGGCCGGAGTGATTGATAGCGACTATCGAGGTGAGATCATCTGCGCCCTCATCAACCACGATGACAAGCCTTTTGAGATCGAAGCTGGTATGCGTATCGCTCAACTCATCATCGAATCAATAGCTACGCCGGAGCCTACCTGGAGCGAAGATTTGAGCGAGACGAATCGTGGAAGGGGAGGCTTCGGAAGCACAGGGGAGAAGTGAAGTGTTATCTTCGCAGCACCCAGGTAGTCATGCACTACAGATTCCACGCGTTCGTTGTCTTCAAGGGTTCCAGCCATCTCAGTCCGGTCAGTTAATCTTTTGCTGCGTGCCCGGCTTGAAATTAAAGAGGGCGACTGAGACTACCAGCCTATTATCGTCAACAAAGTGCATGAACATCGGGACGACGCGCCCACCATAAGCTGCGATGCTGCTGTAATCGCCGAAGAAAACTTTTTCGTTACAGGCGAATGGCTCCAGATCAATCTTGTGGTTGACGAAGGTGCGCCCGCCGTCTGTGCTGCGCGCGAGCGTGAGGCGGGTGAGTGTGCCAGCGGTATCGCGGCGGTCGTAGAAAACAGTGTTCACCGAGCCGTCCACCGGATCAACAGCCATCCATGTGAAGAACTGCGCCTTGCCGTTTTTTAAGGCATCATCGTTGACGCGCACGGGCGCAGACCACGTTTGGCCGCCATCTGGCGAGGAGGCGACGAACACGTCCAAGTCGCCGTTGCGCTCGTCAATCCAGTTAACGTAGAGCGTCCCCTTGTGCGGTCCAGCACTCAGGTCAACGCCGGTCACAGGCATCCCGTTGGCGCGGTCTAGGCCAGGCATTGGAAAGTCCCACCCGCCCGGCATCGGCCCTATCACTTTGTCTTTGCCGAAGGTCAAACCTCCGTCCAGAGATTTGTCGAAGACAAGTCCCTGCGACCCTGCCCAGACGATATAGACCTCACCGTTTGGGCCGACCGCCGGCACTGCGCCCTCAACCGTGTTGTCGCTATCAACACAATCGCCTGCTTTGTCCGAGATGCGGAAAGGCATCGAAAAAGTCTTGCCGCCGTCGGTCGAGCGCGAGAAGTAGATTTGCGAATGACACTCCGGGTCTGCGCTTCCGTAAATATCGAAGCGCGTCCACGCCAGATAGACGTTGCCTTTGTAGGGCGACCCGGTGGCGTTGTCCGTCACGATGCCGGGTTTGTCTTCAAACGGTGTGACGGAATTAATGTGGTTGATGGCTGGAACAGGATTATCCCACGTCAACCCTCCGTCATGGGACGCGCTAGTGATGATACCGCTGATGGCGCGGCTCGGCCTCTGCACTCGTATGCCGTCGAAAGAGAGATGGGCGTGATAAGCAACACCGTCAAGGCCAAATGCCATTGCGTCATCGCCCTGTATCAGATTCTCCGGGTCCTGGCTGCCGACGGTCTTCCACGTCTTGCCTCCATCCATCGTCACATAAGTGTAACTTCCGGCGCGCGGCTTGGGCGGCTTGGCGGTCTGAAAGGATGCACCCACGAGGTTATCCGGGTTCTTTGGATTGATTGCGATTGCCACTTCAGCGGGCTGAATCGCATCCGGCTCAGTGACTCTCACGACGCGCTGAGCCTGAGCGTAATATGAAGAACAAGAGAGAAGAATCAGGAGAGCCGCTATGTTCTTCCAATGTGCCATGCCTGTTAGATTTCTTTTCATAGTTATCTATCATCCGCCTGCGCTTCCGAGCGAAATTGAATTTCATAAAGTTTAGCATAGAGACCGCCGCGAGCGAGTAGCTCCTGATGTGTTCCGCTCTCTTCGACCCGACCATCGTTGATGACAAAGATCACGTCGGCACGCATGATTGTTGCCAGGCGGTGCGCGATGACGATTGATGTTTTGCCTTCCATCAAGCGGGTGAGAGCTTCAAAGACATGCTCTTCGGAGGCTGCATCGAGGCCGGAAGATGGTTCGTCCAGAACGAGAATCGGTGCATCGCGTATGATCGCCCGCGCGATGGCGATGCGCTGTCGCTGGCCGCCGGAGAGCGTGACGCCGCGCTCGCCGATCATCGTCGCATAACTTTCCGGCATCTCTTTAATAAACCCATCGGCGTTGGCAAGTTGGGCTGCGCGCACGATTGCAAAAGGGTCTGCTTCCGGCCTGCCATAGGCTATGTTTTCCCAGATAGACGTGCGAAAGAGCAAGGACTCCTGTAGTACGAAAGCGAACTGCTGGCGCAACGATTTAATCTTGAACTCGCGCACATCCGAGCCGTCAACTTTCACGCTGCCTGAAAGGGGATCGTAAAAGCGAGAAATGAGATTGATAATCGTCGTCTTCCCGGCTCCGGTCGGGCCGACAATGGCTGCGACCTGGCCGGGTTCTATCTTGAAACTCACGTCCTTGAGAATCAAACGCTCCTTTGTGTAGCCGAAAGAGACGTGATCGAATTCTATCTGCCCTCGGACGCGCTCGATTTTCCGCGCTCCCGGCAGATTGCGTACCTGCCTCTCAGTTTCCAGCACTTCCCGTATGCGCTCGAAGCCGATGGCCGCTTTCGAGATCGTATCGGTCATTTTTGAAAGCTCGCGCATAGGCTTGTACATCTTGCCGAGGTAGAGAAAGAAAACGAGGAGCGCGCCCGAACTGATTTCACCGTTCACGACCAGCCGCGTTCCATACCACACCACCAGGCATGTCCCGACGGCGATAATCACTTCAACCATCGGCGTCAGCTTCGCCTTCAGGCTGCGTGCTCTCAAGGCTATCTCCACGCTCTCCATGCTCTCTTGCTCGAACCGCTGCTGCTCATACTTTTCTCGCGTGAACGCCTGGACGACGCGGATGGAGGAGAGGACTTCTTGCAGCACGGAGACGACCTGTCCCTCCTGTTTTCTGACGGCGCGCGAAGCCCGCTTGATCCGGCGCGTGAAAATGTAAACGACCAGAAAAAGCCCCGGCGCGACGGACAGAGCGACCAGGGTAAATTTCCAGTTGAGATAAAACATCACGCCGATCATGCCGACGAGAGTGAGGATGTTGACCAGGATGCCGAGCAACACGGACGAGATGAGATTCTGGATGGCGTCAATATCGCTCGTCACACGGCTAATCAAATCGCCCGTTCTTTTCTGATCGTGATAGGCTAAGGAGAGTCGTTGAACGTGATGGTAGAGAAGTCGTCTCAGGTCGTGCATGACGAATTGGCCGACGCGGGTGGTGAGGTAGTTTTCCGTGTATGAGCTGATCGCTCCGAAGACGGCGATGGTTATCACGGCCAGCGCCGCGAAGTTCAGGACAGACATCTTGTCATGCCCCGTCACGGAATTGATAAATCCCGCCAACCATCCGGGCATAGGCTTTGAGCCTAGAACATAGTCGAAGACAACTTTTAAGGGCCAGGGTTCTAACAGGTCCGTCAAGCTCTCGCCGATAACAGCGACGAAAGCTATGGCAAGGACTGCCCAATGAGGACGGAGCAGATGGGTTATCTGAATCCTCTTATTCTTCATTCAGGCACGGGAACATCTAGGCCAGCATCTACCTCAAGAATCAAGAGTCATAATATATGTCCCTCGGTTGATGTCCAACTGCAAATCCTATCATTCGCCTGATTGTGAAGATAACTTGAAAGATTAATTCACTTCATATATAAGACGCACGATTCAACGACTCCCACCTCGCAGAAAGAAGTCAACTACATGAGAAACATTTACACCATCGTTGCCCTGATATGCGTAGTGGCGCTCGGCAATCTTGCATGCAGCAAGACTAATAGCGCGGCTTCTCTGCCTCAAGAAGAAAAGTACAAACTCTATTATGCTTCTACTATGACAGGCGATAAGGCGTTCCAGAAGGAAGTCATCAAGAAGCTTGGAATAGGCAGCGGCGACAATCCTATTCCTGACCACGAAATTTTTCATCGCGTTCATTGATTGGATGAAAACGAGCGAGGGCACAAAGGCTATGCAAGAGGTTCCCTTTCCGCCGGAAGAAGCTCGTGATTATGTGAATAAGCGTCTGCCGAAGTGAGCATGAAGAAGGAATAGCAAGCGCACACTGAAAAGCCTGCTGCATCAGAACCCGTCTTATAAATTTTGCTTGCCTGACTCAGGGCCACGAATGGCCCGGCGGTTAGCTCATCAAATAATGAGAAGCGGGTCAGTTTTAAGTTCGAGTCCTGGTAAATACAGACTCGAACTTAAAACTGACCCGCTTCTCGCCAGCGGACTCCTTATATTAGAAGATCTCAATCGTTGTCATCATCGCCTCCCGTGAACAGCTTCCCAGCTTTATCATTAACGTAAACGTCAAAGACTGCGAACAAGGGGCTGGGGTCTGGAAGCCCTGTCAGGCTGGCGTGATTGGTAACGAGAATTGTACCGGCCTTGTTGTTGAATGCGATGTTGGCCGGGTTAGCCCAGGGTAAGGGGTTGCTCGGATTAGCAGGATTCTGCGCTGGCCCGGAGAAGCGTGTTTGCTCTGACCCGTCCGGGCCTAAAACAGAAATCTGATTGTAGCCTGCGAGCGCGACATAGAGACTGCCCGATTTACCGAAGGCGATACCATCCGGGCCAGCGCCGGGAGTATAGGTGTGGAACAGTTGCAGGTCTGAGGCTGCGGGGTGGTCAACAAGGGGCAGAGTGTAAATATAGCCCTGACCCGTGCCATCGAAGGTGACGGAGAAATAGAGTTTCCGGCTCTTGGCATCAACTCGCACACCGTTGGGTCCAAACGGGCCGTCAATCCTGGAATCCTGGAACCATACTTGAGGCGCACCGCCACCGGGAGGGACGCGCCAAATGGTCGCTTGAAAGCTGTCAGTCACGTAAAGATACCCGTGCTTATCAAAGGCCAGATCGTTGAGCAGGACGGGCGCAGGCGGATTGAAGGCCGAAGTGTAGACAGGGAAAAACGGGGCTGCATAGACGTGCTGCTGCCCTGTCTCCACATCAATTCGCAGGATGCCCTGCTCTTCATCGGCCACATACAGGTTGTCGTCTTCGCCGAAGGCGATGCAGGAGATAGCCTTGGGAAAACGGGTCTGCCCCTGAACCGCAATTGTTTTCACGAGCGCACCCGTGTTGATGTCGAAGGCGAATATCTTGGAAGGGTCGGCGTTGCCGGGTACGCCAAAAGCTGCTGGCCCGGAAACGTAAACTAATCCATCATGAACGGCGATGCCCTCCGGGTATCCCGGAAAGGGAACCGCCGCAAACACCTTAGAATCGCCGATGGGCCTGGCGGAATTGCCGACAGCGAGAGTTGATTGTTGTCCGAGCAGAACGGCGCAACCTAACAGAAGGGTGAACAGTAAAGTTATTTTCGTTCTCATGTTTCCTCACTTTGGGGGTTTAAGCTATTACTAGCATGAGCCAGACACGGGTTCACTTCATATTGCATGGCCCGGTGCAAATGACGGGATCGCTCAAGGTAGAAAAATTACAGGTTGTACGAACCCGCCGCGAGGCTGTACGTTCGCAAGCCCTGACGATTGTTAGTCGCAGAATTTGCGGTTTCGATTCACGTTGGGACGCTGGTCGAATGCGAGAGAATGGCAAGTGAGGAGAGAAAGTTGAAAGAGCGCCGGTGAATTGACGACCGTTAAGCGTCAATTCACCGGCGCTCTCTTTTGGTTACCGCCTCGACCAGGGAGAGAGAGGGTCAAGACGACAACCGACCTAGGTTTTTATCAGAAGCGAACTCTTGTTTGCTCCTCTTTTACATTCAGTTGCCTACACGGAAGTCCACGCCGCCCGCCGTGTCCGGGAAGACAAGCAGACCGCCGCCGAAAGCGCCCACGAGTTGCTGCGTATCAGCTTCCGTTCCGGTCGAGGTCATGCCGACAACGCTCTTTGTCGTGTTCGCCCCGAAGACCGCTTCATTCACAGCCTTGATGGGCAAACGAATGATGAGTTGATTGCCGACTATCTGACCTGTCACACCCGAATTGCTAATGGAGCTTTGAGACTTCACGCCCGTCTGAGGATCAGGCGCAACGCTGCCCGCGTCGTAAGAGACTCCTAACGCAGGGTCAAGTTCGGCAGAAACGTAAACGTTGATGACCGCGCCTGTGTCCGGGTTGCGGAAATTGGAACTCATAATCCAGGCATTGTTCGGTTGCTGCTGCGACATGTCGGCCACAGTCATCGTGTACACGATGGCAGGCGAGACGTTGTTTACCGCGTCGCCCGGATCATACTGGAAGCGCGCGTTCAGAACGTCCTGCGCAGCGTTGCCGCCAGTGTCGCCAGCGGGGTCGTTGACCTGTGGCCCGGCTGGATCAACGGAAAGATTCGCCGGATGAGCGACCGCCGCCAGATTCATAGCCACGCGGACGGCGTTGTGCGCGTCAACGTAGCCAGCGCCGACCACGCGCTGCTCATAAGGCATAGGCGTTGCCGTCTGGCGCAGGATGGTTACTACTTCATCAGGAGTCAGGAGCGGGTTGGCTTCCATCATCAGAGCGACGACGCCCGTCACCTGCGGAGTCGAAAAGCTTGTGCCTTGCGATGTCGTGTAGTAAGGCAGGTAGGCAGGTGGAATCGTGTTCAGATCGTTGCCCAGATACGGAGCAGTTCCGGCGAGGTTCGTCTCGCCCGGCCCTTTCAGGCGAGTGCTCTTGATGTTGACGCCTGAGCCGAGGAGGTCGGGCCTGAGATTCGGCGGCAAGCTCGAATCACCCGGCATGCCTGCTACGTCCGTGCCCGTTCCGTTGTCTTCACCTCTCGAAGAGAAACCCGCCGGACTCCCCTTGTGCTCTTTGTCGCCAGCCCCCACGGAGATTACCCAGGGCGCGACCGAATACGGATTGATGACGCCGGGCGCATCGCCGTCGTTGCCCGCAGCGAAGACGACAGTGATGTTGTGGTCATGGAGCGCGAGCGTGGCGACGTTGATCGGGTCGTTCGGATCATACGGCTGGTCGGTGATGGTCGTGCCCCAGGAGTTATTGCAAACCCGTATGTTGTAACGCAACTGGTTAACGAGCGCGTAATCGTAAGCCTGCACGATGGCGAAGCTGGTTAAGCCGACATCATTGCCCGCAACGAGTCCGAGCAGTTTCGCGCCCGGTGCCATACCGCCATAAAAGCCACCGGAAACCTGGCCCGTGCCAGCCGCGACGCCCGCGCCGAACGTTCCGTGTCCGCCTTCAACATCAGAGTTCGGTGCGTTCTCGACCGCGATCACCGGCACAAACTGATCCTGAGTTGTTAGAGAGGCGGCTCCCTCTTCCGCCAGCGGGAAGAAGACGTTGCCCGCCAGGTTCTTGCCGAGTTGCAGGTCCGGGTGCGTTCCGTCAATGCCTGTGTCAACGTAGGCGATGCCGACGCCCCCGCCCGTGACGGGAAAGCCCTGGTTGCGCGTTGTAGTCTCACTATCCGCCCTCAGAGCGGTTACGCCGATGAAGGGGCGACTGCGATCATCAAAGAATTTGAGCTTGTTATTACCGTAGATCGAACGCACGTCTGCGCGGCGAGAGAGCGCGTCAAACTGCGCTTTGTTGACGGATGTTAAGACCATCGGAAGCTGGTTGAGATAGACGCCTCCACGAATTCCGAGCGCCTTCAGTTGCGCGAAATCAACGTAGGTTGGTTTGTGATTGAAAGTGATGATGACCTGCGTCAGGCTCGTCGGCGCGGCCAAGATTTTTTTCCGCAGCTTCGGATCAATACTCGGAGCAGCGAGCGCAGCGCCAACCAGCATTGTCGAAGCGAGGATGAATCCTGAGATTGTCATTAAGGCTCTTCTCATCGTGCTCTCCTTCAAAAAATGATGTTCTGTTTTCCATCCGGTCTGTGGCCGGTGTGTTGGAACAAGTTGGGCTGCCCTTAAGTTGTTCCAACACACCGGCCAGTCGCCGCCGAGCGCTAGCTTCCCGACAAAACTCGTGCCCGGCGACAAACTCGCTTCGTTTAGTTACCAGCGACGAAGTGCTGGCGATAATTGTCGAGCGCATAGGCCATGAACGCGCGCGTCATCGGATCGAGCGGCTTGACGCGAGCTTTCAAGGTCGGCTGAAGATCGAACGGCCCTTGCTCCAACGTGAAGTAGGCTTGCAGGATTCCACGATCAAGCGCGAATTGAATGTAGCCGCGCATGGCTGGCGGAATGTCCGCGTTGTCCGTGAGCGTCAAGGTCTGACCGCTATAGGTGACGGTCACGGGCGTGCCGGCTTTGGCTTTCGCTTCGGCGTCGAAGCCGAGAGCGCGCACCAGAGCGACCGCCACGTCCATCCTGCTCACCGTGCCCGAAGGATTAAAGGTCGTGCCCGAAGCCGTCATCATCCCTGCCGGAGCCTGTGACATATTGGCCGTGTAGTAGTCGCGCAAGGTCGAGCCTTTGGAGGTCACGGCTTCCGCGATTGCTGAAAGATCGCCTGAGACATCCGTGAACTTCGGCGCGCTTCCCAATGTCTGGCGCAACGGCGTGTTTATGAAGAGAAGGCGCGCAAGGTCTTCGCGCGTGGTGTTTGTGTCAGGACGGAAAGTGTTGTCGGCAAAGGTATCCATCATGCGGTTCTTGAGAACAGTCTCAATCTGCGCTTGAGCGGGATGGCCTTGAATGTCTGAAACCGGCGTGAGCGTGAATAGCTGTTGACGAATCGTGAAGTCAACCGGGCCGGGTGCTGCTGCGCCTGAAGTCGGCAGGCTTACCTCCGGGAGAGCCGCGAGTCCGCGTGCGCCGCGCACTTCAACGTACCAGTCGCCAGCCACAGGATTCTTCACCACAATCTCGCGTGAAGGAGAGTCGAGAACCGGCAACGCGATTCCAGATGAATACTTGCTCCCATCGGGCGCGGTCGCAATCAACCCAATCGTGTTGCCTTCCCCATCCTCTAACGCTGTGTCGAAGGTGGCGAAGATGTCGAGCACGGTCATGCCGCTATCAACCGTGAAGTGCGCGGCATTGGACGAATCCGGGCCTGGCAAGCCAGCCGGACTGTAATCAACGTGCTTCTTGACAGCATCAGGGCCGCTGACCGTGAACTGCGCGTTGAACTGTGGGACGAACGCTTGCCCATACTGCTTGCTGCGGTTGAAAACCGTGTCTACGGCTGCGTAAACATTCACGTAGCCTGCGCCGACTTGATATTCCTCATAACCGGGCATGCGCGAAGCGGTCGCGGTCAGAATCTGCTTGATCTCATCGGGCGAGAGCAGCGGGTTAGCATCGAGCATCAGCGCGGCTGTGCCAGCGATGAACGGTGTCGCCATCGAAGTCCCGCTGATCTGCGTGTAGTAAGGCAGGTAAGAGGGCGACAATTCCGCATCGTCGGTCAGGCCGTTGGCGAAGATGTTTGACTTTGAACGAGTCGAAACGTATGCGGCTGTGAACTTGGCTGAGTTGCTGGCGAACTCGCGGCCAGTGCCGGGAGCAACGAGCGTGGGCGCATCACCATCATCGTAAGGATCAGAATTTGCGAGGCGATCTTCACGCGGTGTGCCGCGCGAGCTGAAGCTGGCGAGTCCGCCTTCCTTCGTGCCCGCCCCGACGCCGATCACCCAGGGAGCTTTCGCATAAGGATTCATCGTATCTTTGCCTGGGCCTGAGTTGCCCGCCGCGAAAACGACTGTGATGTTGGCATCGTGCGCGGCCTTGGTAGCGATGTTGACGGGATCGTCAGGATTGAATGGGCCGTTGCCGCCGTAAGAGTTCGAGATGATGCGAATCTTGTAGATCGGCTGATTCGTCAAGGACCATTCAAAGCCGCCGAGCGCGTTCAAGATGAAGAGCACCGCGCCTGAGCCTGTCCCGATCAATTTCGCGCCCGGCGCAACGCCCGCATATTTCCCGCCGCTCTGCTGGCCTGTCCCGCCGACGATGCCAGCACAGTGCGTGCCGTGACCAACGTTCAAATCCGTGTCCGGCACGTTTTCTACCACCTGAAGAGAAGTGAAGCCGTCAAGCTCATGCGTGTAGACAACCGCATTGTTCGACTGGCTGTCGGTTGCGATCAGCACGTTCTGAATAACGTTCTTGCCGAGTTGCAGGTCTGGATGCGTGGCGTCTATGCCGCTATCGTTGATGACGACGGAGAAATCGCCTGCGCCGGAGACGGGCAGACCGCCGTTAGCTCTGGTGAAGGCCGCATCGGTGCGCGCACGCTCGACACCTGAGACCGTTCGCACTTCGTTATCCAAATAATGCAGGCGGTCGTTTGACCAGATGGAGCGCACAGCCGCGTTAGCGGCGAGTGCTTTAACTTGACCGGCGGTTGCCGTCACAGCGACCATGCCGAGCTTCTGGAGAGTCAGCCCCTTGGTGATGCCGACGCTTCTGAGCACGTTCAAGTGCGTAGCGTTGAGTCCGTTGTTGGTATTAAAAGCGACTATCACGAGGCCGACGCTTGTTTCATTAGAGACCTGTTGGAGCTTGGACTTGAGCGTCGGGCTAAGTGTTGCGGCTTGTGCGGCGAAGGTGACGAAGCAGATAAGCAACGCCGAAAGTAAAGTGTTCGTAATTCTTCTCATCATTGGTTTGGCAGCCTCCATCTTGGGGTTTCAAAAATTTACGAGGTATGCGGTTTCAAATTCGGCTAGCGACTTCCTCGCTATCTGGAGCGACTTTAACCAAAGAGACCTGAGAAAAACTTGAGCCGCCGAAAGAGAGATTAAACCTTCATTTTCCTCAGCAAATCCGACTGTTTTGTTCTCTTCAACAGACTTGAGGAAAACTTGAGCTTGCCTGGCTTCCTCAATCCCTGATTCTTGAGGCTGTCTGAAAAGCCTCGAAGAGGCTAATATTTGTCTCTTAGGATGATGATTAGAGACCTGGCAATTACCTTCGCGGGCGGGGGAAACAGAGCCTTCTACCAACTGGGCTTGATGAACCGCTGGCGAGAGCGGCTTCTCCCGCGTGTGGCTGCGTTTGCGACATGCAGCGCGGGCGCGTGTGTCGCAACCCTCCTCTTAAGCGGCAGGGAGGAGCAAGCGAGCCTCTTCTGGAAAGAGAGGCGCAAAGGCATAACCAAAAACTTCGACTGGCGAAAGCTGCTGCGCGGAAAGCGTCCCACGCCGCATGAGCCAATCTATCGAGACACGCTGCTGCACGCTTTCGCGGAAGGAGGTTTGGAGCGCGTGCGCTCACAACCCTTCCCCGTGCTGGTTCTCGCAACAGCTTTCCCCAAACACATGCCCGCGTTTGCCGCCGTGATGCTCGGCCTCTGCGCCTACAATATCGAGAAGAGATTTCGCAAAGAGATGATTCACCCTTCGTTCGGCCAGCACGTCGGATTCAAAGCGATGGCCTTTGATGCGCGAGATTGCGAGACGCCGGAGGAGTTGGCCGATTTAATCATCGCTTCATCGGCGACACCGCCCTTTACCTCACTCGGCAGCTTCTCCGGCCAACACCTGCTCGACGGCGGCATCATTGATAACGTCCCGGCGTTCCTCGCCGATAAAGTGCCGGAGGTAACGCGCAACCTTGTGCTTCTCACGCGCCCCTATCCATCTCGACTGACCGGCAAGCAAGGCGCGCGGCTCTATCTAGCGCCTGAAAAAGTCTTGCCCGTTAACAGGTGGGATTACACACGCCCGGAGTTGGTTGACGCGACGGTCGAACAAGGCGAGCGCGATGCCGATCTATACTCAGCGCTCCTAGACGATTTCTTAAATTGATTCACATTGCGTCGAAGGTGATTAACAGGCATGCTCTACCGCAGAGACTTATGAAAGTAGCCGCCAACATCCCAATCGGAGCTTCCGCATCTCGGTCGGTAGTTGTGACCCGCGAGTTGACCGTAGCTCACTTTCACGAAGACATGCCTGAAGTGTATGGCACACCTCTGATGATCTATTTGATGGAAGTCGCGGCGGCAGCGGCCATTCAAAAATATCTTCCTGAAGGCTGGGTTTCAGTAGGTGTGCTGGTAGATGTCAAGCACCTGGCCGCCACGCCCGTCGGCCTCACCGTCACAGCTACTGCCAGGGTCGTCTCCGTGGAAGATAATACGGTGACTTTCACGGTCGAGGCGCACGACGGGGTTGAGCAGATCGGAGAAGGCAGACACATCCGCGCTCCAATTCACCTGAAGAGATTTACGCAACGAGTTAAGCTGAAACATCCGGGCAGTGAGCATGAATAATGCTCAACGTTCGGAAAGCCATTCCAGCCAACTGCTCGATAGCCGTTCTTCTATAGCAGTTCTCAAATGAGTGCGACCGAGTTTAGAGTTCAGCCTTGAGGCTGTGTGCGCTCAACACGCTGAAAGCGTGAACTCTGAACAAGTCGCATCCAACTGCGAACCGCTATAGGTCGCGCCGAATATCCTTACCAGGCGAGCACACGAAAGCGACTTGAGAAATACCTGGGGAGGTTGTGCCGACAGAAATTTTAGATTTACAAAAAGCTACGCAAAGCGTATCTATTCGTTCAAACGTGAGGAGCGAAAGGTGGGGGAATTTATCGCGTGGATGAATTCGCAAGGCCAGTGATGATTATAACGACCGCAGGGTAGTGTTGGCTGACAGATAAGTGACAAAGAAAAACTTGATTCGGAGTTGATTGGAGTAAGCTGTTTGGAAGTTATTTATGGCCGGAACGCACTCTAAATCTATTCTTAAAAGAGAGTCTCCTCAATACGCCTACGCGCTGGCGATATTTAGCGGCGGCATTGCCTTCATGGCTCCACAGCTTGGCGCTCCAGTTGCTCCCTGGCTCTCTTACGCAATCCTTGCGGCACTCTTCGGCTCTATCTGGCCCCATAAAGCTCTGCAATGGGGAGTGTGGCTTTGCCTGCCCATCGTCGTGATGGTTTGCTTCGACTTTTTACTCACCGGAAGCATCGGCATGCTTTCGAGCACTGGGACCATATTCCTCAAATCGCTCACGTCTTCCTGCCTCGGCGCTTATGTCGGCTCGAAGCTCTCTGTACGCAAAATCGCAAATCGCTTCGCGCACGGGCATGTGAATAGAAGAAGATCGAGTAGTAATGGAAACAGAGAGGGCAGCGGTTTCGCTTTGGAAGAACTCGCAGTTCCTCTCGCAAGCGTTCAGACCATCTATTCAGGCCATAGCTCCGATGCGCCTGCGATTGAGCCGACAGCTCATTTTCACGGCCTCAATGCCGCTCTCATTAAGGCGGCGCAGGAAGGGGACTTCAAGAGAATCAAGCCGCTGATTGCGGATGGCGCAGATGTCAATGCAAAGAGCAACGATCAATGGATGCCGCTGACGATTGCGGCGCAAGGCTTCGATGTTGAAACGGCCAAGACCCTGTTCGGCCAGGGCGCGGCGTTGGATAGCGATCAAGGTTGGACTGCTTTGATGATTGCGACCATCGAAGGCCATGTAGAAGTTGTGCGCGCGTTGCTTGAGCATGGGGCGCAGGTCAACGCCGGGGATAATAAAGACTGGACGGCGCTGAGGTTTGCCGTCTCGATGGATGAAACGGAAATACTGCGCGTGCTCCTGGGTGCCGGAGCGGATGCGAACATCAAAGATCATGAAGGCAAAACTGCGCTCATGCAGGCGGCGGGAGAAAACAGCAAGGAGAGCCTGAAGGCGCTCCTGGGCGCGGGCGCAAATCCGCACATCAAAGACCACCACGAGCAAACTGCTCTCAGGATTGGGCAGAAACAGGGACACACAGAGATCATCAAACTTCTCAAAGAGGCTGAAGCAAAAGCTGCAACCAAGATTGAAACTCCACCTCACATTCTCGATGATGACGATTCAAACGCTACAGATAAAACTCATAGAGTTATCAAGAAATGGCGCGACCAGTATTACGGGTTGGTAGATAGGTACGATGTGATTCTCATAGAAGCCGCTTTACCCTATGGCTATGAAGAAACGGGGCGCGAAGGAAATGAAGAAGAGTGCCGGGACTATGCCTGGAAAAGTAATATTGACGAGCCGTCTGAGCTAGGCTGGTGGCTCGGCTTTAGCGGTTAGCAGGAGCGCCTGATAAACTCACCCTAAGCAGTAAGAAGTCGTTTCCAAACGCAAGCTACTTCAAGAGACAGTTCTTTGCGGCTTAAGTTTTCTCTTCGCGCCTTTGCGCGAAGAGAAAACTTAAGCCGCAAAGAACGATTTCTGGTTTTGAAATGTGTGCTTAATTCCAACGTCGTTCGGTTGTTGATTCAGTTCGCTTCGCTGCCGGAGAGCGCACGTTTGATCGCCTCGCGCAAGCGGTCGGCGCTGTGTTCAGGTGAGTAGCCGCGCCAGTGGCCGACGATGCGCCCGTCGGCGGCGATGACCAGTGTTTGCGGGATCGTGTTCCTGCCGTTCATCAACGCGAGCGCCGTCTCGCGGTCAGCCCAACCAAGGCGGAAGCCGAAATTGAAATCGCGCACGAACTGCTTCACACGGTTGGACGATGTGCGCGGGTCTTCGGTCGTCAGCCCGATGAACTCGACATGGCGTCCGGCGTACTCCTTACGCACCTCCTCGTACTCCGGGACTTCCATGCGGCACGGGCCGCACCACGTCGCCCAGAGATTCAGGACGATGACAGAGCCTGCGAAGTCCGCGATACGGAAGCTGCCCTTGTCGAGCGACTGGAGTTGGCGCTTAAGGAGGCTCTCCGGCAGGGCGCTCATCTCCGCAGGCGCGGCGCGACTAATGGGAGGCGAGTCCTCTGGCTGCGACGAGGGCGGCGCTTGAATCGGAGGCTCTGGCTGCGTCGGCGGCGGCGTGGCGATTCTCCTCCCTGACTGCGCCGCAACGTTCGCGGCCAATGCTGCGGCGAGGATGAGGAGTGGGAATATTTTTCTCATAGCAAACCTTACCTTACTTATAACTGGGATTGGCAGCCTCCGACTTTGAATTGTTGTCGTAGCTCTTTTCTTTGACGGTATGGTCGGGATTCAGACTAAAGGCGACTGTCATGCCGGGCTTGGTTTTCGTCTTGGTTTTGACGTTAATGTAAGTAATGCCTCCTGCTTTGAGGGACTGAACATCGAACGTTAGTTGTTCTACTACGCCGCCAGGGAATCCACCGCTCGATTGCGGGATAGAGACGAAGACCTTCAATTTGCTTGCTCCTGCCTCTGCCGTGCCGATGTTTTTTACTTTGACAATCCAAAAATCAGGCTCAGTTTGAAGGGCGCTCATAATAGTAAGATCGGGGATCATCACCGCGATTTTATTTTTTTCCGGCCTCTGTCTTTGTGGTGTGGGCGGAATGTCCTGTGCGTGAACGTGGGAGACAAACATTGCTACAAACGCGAGCACAAGGAACCCAAGAAACTCTTTTCTAATTTTCATGGCTTTTTCTCTTTCTATGAAGCTTTCGGGGACGACTCTTTACTTTAGTAGATCGAGGAGAGACTGGCATAGTGTTTTTAAGCTAAACGGCGAATTTAGTCAATCAATACTTCCAAACAACCAGGGTCTATTCATTCTCGGAGACGAATACCGACCGCCGCCAGTGCGAGCGCCGGTTGTGCGGCATAACGACGACACGCCGCCGCAATGTTTGCTGCCCCGCAGATACGTAGCAACGAGATGGCAAC
>JAVHWL010000054.1:0-67917 GCA_032159825.1 Acidobacteriota bacterium | reverse complement strand
TTAATGAGGCCTTTGTCGTGATGGAATACTTCGGATTCCTCAGACGTGACCCCGATGCTGCTTATCAGGGTTGGATTGACCAGTTCAATCATTCCAATAGTTACCGGTTAGTCATTGGCGGGTTCGTTAACTCTGATGAATACAGACAACGCTTCGGTCAGTGATCTTCTCCTGGTTTTCAACTTACGAAAGGCTGTGGTCTATGAGCCACAGCCTTTCGTTTGTCATTCCCTTCAATCCAGCCGCTGTTGACACCACGCCTGTTCTCGGTAAAACTAGCCTGCTTTATCAAACAAAGTTTGTGAATGTGTGATGCTCGCCCAATCAGGCGAACAGGAATGCTCGGAAGGTGCGCCTATGCCCTATTTTGCTCCCGGCAGTTCCGGGCTAACCGTTGCTCCCCCACTTCCGCCCGCTCCGGCGGTTGTAGATAAGCTCGCAGAGCTTTCGGTTGATGAGCCTTTGCCGGAAACTTACGCGGCCAATCGCATCCGATTGCTCGCGCAGTCTCCGCGCAAGCTTTTTCTCTACTGGGAATTTGCCCGAAATCCTTTCGAGACCTTAAGCCGCGCCTACGTTTCGCAAGCCGATAGCTACACGCTCGTCGTCAAGCTCGTCGAACTCGAAAGCGGCGCAGAGACTCTGCACCTCGCCTCGCCCACGCGCTCTCAGTGGCTCGATGCGCGACCGGGAAGCTCCTACCGTGCCGATGTCGGATTCTACGCCGAGGGTCGCAATTTCATACGGCTGCTTTCGTCGGGGACGGTTCGCACGCCGCGCGCGGGCGTATCGCGTAGAACTGACACGGAACCGGAGTTTCGCGTTGCGCCCGCCGAATTCGCGCGCGTGCTTGACGACGCGGGCTACGTGAGCGACGCGCTCGAAGTCGCCATTGAAGCGGCTGACGGCGTAACAGGCGATGCTGCGACACGCGCGATTGCGAGTAGATTTGGCGGACGCGCCGCGCCCTCTATGAGCGATGAGGATATGATTGAGATGCGCGGCCTGCTTGCGGCTCTTGCTCTCGGCGCAAATATCAATGAGCTACAAATGGCACTTTCGGCGCGACTCGCCGACTGGCTCAACGAGGTCAGCCGTGAGCGCAGGGAAGTGATTGACGCCGCGCATCTGCTTGAAGTTCTGCGCGCGGTGCTCGGCATTGAGATGGACCCGACGGCGTTTGCTTTCTTGAATGAAGAAGCTATGCGGCGGACTGCGCGCGTCATCGTCGGCGCAAGCGAAGTCCGTTTGCCGCTCAAACCTTTTCATCTCTGGATGCCCAGCATGTCGCCGAGCCTTTTAGAAAGGATGAACGCGGAACGCTGAAACCAGGGAAGTAAAAACAGTTCATCGTTCATCGTTCAGAATTCATCGTTTGCCTACCGGCTACTTCAGTCTGATTCTACACGCGCACCTGCCCTTCGTGCGCCATCCTGAGCATCCCGAATTCCTTGAGGAAGACTGGCTCTACGAAGCCATCACGGAAGTCTATCTCCCGCTCATCTTCGTCTTCTCGAATCTCTATGACAGCGGAGCGAGGCCGCGTCTGGCGATGAATATTTCGCCGCCGCTCTGCGAGATGCTCTCCGACCCGCTCTTGCAAGAAAGATACACTCGCCATCTTGAAAACCTGCTCGCGCTCACACACAAAGAGGTCGAGCGAACGAAGGCGGAAGCGCCGGAGTTTCAGGCAGTCGCACGGATGTATAACGAGAGCTTGAGTGCCGCGCTTGCGCTCTGGAACGACCGTTATGAGCGCAATCTCGTTCGCGCCTTTCGTGAGCTGCAAGACAGGGGCGTGCTGGAAATAATCACCTGCGGCGCGACACACAGCTTTCTTCCTCTCATCTCGACCATTGAAGCCAAGCGCGCGCAGATAACGGTCGCGGTCACGAACTACCGGAAACACTTTGGCCGAAACCCGCGCGGCATCTGGCTGCCCGAATGCGCCTACGAACCCGGCATCGAGCATCTACTCGCAGGCGCAGGCATCGAATACTTCATCTCCGACACTCACGGCATCCTTTACGGCGACCCGCGCCCGCGTTACGGCGTCTATGCGCCAGTGCGTTGTCCGAACGGTGTTGCCGTCTTCGCTCGTGATCTGGAAACGAGCCAGCAGGTCTGGAGTTCGATCATAGGCTATCCGGGCGATGCTGCTTATCGTGAGTTTTATCGTGATCTGGGCTGGGATGCTCCGCTCGATTACCTGCTTCCGCACCTGCACGCCGGAGGCGAACGCCGTCATCTGGGTTTGAAATATCATCGCATCACGGGGCGAGATGTGCCGCAACCTTTGAAGCTGCCTTACGACCCGGAAGCTGCACGACTGCGCGTAGCCGGAAACGCCAGCCACTTCGTCGGCGAGCGCATCAAGCAGGCGCGCCACCTGCGCGAGATGTTCGAGGGCCGCGCGCCGCTGGTTGTCTCGCCCTACGACGCGGAGCTTTACGGGCATTGGTGGTATGAAGGTCCGCAGTTTATAGATTTCGTCTTTCGTAAACTCCACTGGGACCAGAATGAGATCGAGGCAATCGCGCCCGGCGATTATCTTGATTCCGGCCTGTCCGTTCAGCAGCAGCAGCCCGCACAATCCTCCTGGGGCGAGGATGGCTACTTCAAAGTCTGGCTCAACGAACGCAACGCCTGGATGTACCCGCACCAGCAGGCGGCTGAAGAGCGCATGACCGCGCTTGCCAACCGATTCCACGACGCTGACTCGCTCACGCATCGCGCGCTTAATCAGGCTGCGCGTGAATTACTGCTCGCTGAATCGAGCGACTGGGCTTTTCAGATTTATCAGGGCACGACTGTCGAATACGCCACACGCCGTTTCCGCTCCCACATACGCCGCTTCAACGCCCTCGCAGACGACATCGAGCGCGGCCAGATTGACGAAGACCGTCTCTCCGAGATCGAATCCCGCGACAACATTTTCAGCGAACTCGATTACCGCACCTACAAATGAGAGGAAAGAAGTTAGCAGTTGGCAGTTGGCAGTTGGCAGTTAAAGGCGAAGACACTACGCCGTCAGTCTTCTCTGCTAACTGCCAACTGCCGACTACCAGCTGCTCTCCCCTCATCATCGGTCACAGGGGCGCGGCGGCAGTTGCTCCTGAAAATACTCTGGTCTCATTCGAGCGAGCGTTGAAGGATGGCGCAGACGGAATTGAGTTTGACGTGCGACTGGCTGAGGACGGTGTGCCCGTTGTTATCCATGATGCGACGCTTGGGCGTACAGCGATGCGGAAAGGAAATATAGCGAGCTTTTCATCATCCGAGTTATGCGAAATAGATGTCGGAACGTGGTTCAATCTTCGCCACCCCACGCTTGCGCGCCCCGACTACTCACTGGCAACCATTCCGACGCTCGCCCGCGTCTTTGAGTCGCTTGGCGAAGCGAACGCGCTTCTTTACGTCGAGATGAAGTGTGGGACTCAAGATCGGTCTGCGTTGGCGGCTGAGGTAGTGAAACTCGTTCGCGCATATTCGCTCGCGCATCGCGTCGTCGTCGAGAGTTTCGACCTGTTGGCGATTGCCGAGATTAAACGCCTGGATGCCGGTATTCGCACGGCTGCGCTCTTTGATCGTAAGCTTTCGCGCCCCGCGCCTTCGACGCGCCGTATGATCGAGCGCGCAATTCGATCCGGCGCTGAAGAAATTGCCCTGCACCGCAGCCTCGCCACACGCCACGCCGCGCAGCTAGCCGGACAGCACGGCCTCGAAACAGTTGTTTGGACTGTAGACAATCCGGCGTGGGTCACGCGCGCGATTAAAAGCGGCATTCGCGCGATCATCACAAACAACCCTGCACGTCTCTGCGCCCGTCGCGCTGAACTACTTGACGACGGGCGATAGACTATGGACGATTGCGGATGAAAAGCGCTTTGATTCTGTTTGAATGTATGAGAGTTCAGAGTTCAAACTTTAGTTTGCTGCTTTTCATTAAAAGGCACGCTGAAAGCGTGAACTCTTAACGCTCCATTGCTATTGATGAGACTACTTCCAGTCTATCGCTTGTTCTTCGATGAATCGTTCCAGAACCCAGACAGACCGCGTCCTTATACGCCCTCAATACGCTCTTCATTACCGGCGCGTGGCTCGCGCATCCTGGGCAAGCGAGGCGCGAGCCGATTACGTCGCTCTTTTTCAGCTTGAAGGAAAACTCCTCACGAGCGTCGGAGAGGCGACTGTCGAGCTTAATGCTCATGGTGCGCTGCTTCTCGATCCGGGTATGTCTGCGCGCGCACACGGGCGCGACACGTCGTATTTAACGCTCACCATCTCGCCCTCCTTCATACTCGACTGCGCTGCGCGAACCAGGCTTGTCGGCGCGGGCGCGAGCGTTAGCTTTCGCTCTAGCCACGTTGAGCGCGACGAGCGTCTGGCGCGCCTGGCGCGAGACCTGGCTGATGAGCTATTGCAGGAAGAGGCCGGGCAGGAGATGGTGATCGCGGCTTTGATGGAGCAGCTTGTGATACATCTGCTTCGTCATCACTCCAACGTGCGTCGCTCTGAAGAGCTTGAGTTATCGCGCGTCGGTCTCGTGGATAGACGCATCCGGCGCGCTATCGAACTGATGCACGCGCATCTGGATCGTGACTTGCCGCTCGAAGAGATCGCCGCAGCCGCTTATCTCTCGCCCTTTCATTTCGCCCGTCTCTTCAAGAAATTGACCGGCGCATCCCCGCACGCTTACCTGGCAACCCTGCGCTCAACCCACGCCCAAACCCTGCTCGCCGAAACAGACCTTTCCATCTCCGAAGTGAGCGCGAGCGTCGGCTACTCAAGCGCCAGCCATTTCACCAAAGCTTTCCGTCAAGCCACCGGATTAACCCCACGCGCATTCCGCAAGGCAGTGGTCAGTTAAAGACAAAAGCAGTTCGTCGTCTGTCTTTAACTGACCACCGACCACTGACCACTGCTTTCAGCAATCGAGCGACGATTAAAGGCAAGATTTGCTGAGACCGGGTTGGCATCGGCCCTGTATGATTGTTTCCAATAATTTCAGAGGAGACTAAAACATGGCAATCGAGAGAGGCGCGGGCATAGCTCCGGCAAAGGGTAAGTTAGGAGTGCTGCTTGTCGGCTTGGGTGCGGTCAGCACAACATTCATCGCGGGTGTGGAGGCAATCAAAAAAGGGATTGCCCAACCAGTCGGCAGCCTGACCCAGATGGGCGCGATTCGTTTGGGCAAGCGCACGGAGAATCGTGTGCCTTTAATCAAAGAGTTCGTTCCGCTCGCAGACTTGAACGACCTGGTCTTCGGCGCGTGGGACATCTTTCCAGATTCGGCCTATGAAGCTGCGATGCACGCGGGCGTGCTCGAAAAGGATTTGCTGGCGCAAGTCAAAACTCCCTTGCAGAAGATCAAGCCGATGCGCGCCGTCTTCGACCAGCACTACGTCAAGCGTCTGAGCGGGACTAACATCAAAGAGGGCGCTAACAAGTTCGAGATGGCCGAGCAGTTGATGGAGGACATGGCCGAGTTCAAACGCAAGAACAAGTGCACGCGAGTCGTGATGATCTGGGCGGCCTCAACCGAAATCTTTCTCAAGCAGCACGCCGTTCATAAAAATCTTAAATCGTTCGAGCAGGCGATGCGCGACAACCACAAAGCAATCGCGCCTTCCATGATTTACGCTTATGCTGCTCTGAAATCCGGCATTCCCTTCGCCAACGGCGCGCCGAACCTGACCGTAGACATTCCTGCACTCCTTCAACTTGCCATTGATAACAATCTTCCCGTCTGCGGCAAGGACTTTAAGACCGGGCAAACTTTGATGAAGACGATCATCGCGCCCGGCTTGAAATCTCGCATGCTGGGGCTGCACGGTTGGTATTCGACGAACATCCTGGGCAACCGCGACGGCGAAGTTTTGGATGACCCGGAGTCCTTCAAAACCAAAGAGGAATCCAAGCTCTCCGTTCTCGAATACATCCTCCAGCCTGAAGTCTACCCTGAGCTTTACAAAGACTTCTCGCACGTCGTCCGCATCAACTACTATCCGCCGCGCGGCGATAACAAAGAAGGCTGGGACAACATAGACATCTTCGGCTGGCTGGGCTATCCCATGCAGATTAAGATAGATTTCCTCTGCCGCGATTCTATCCTGGCAGCTCCCATTGTCCTAGACCTTGCTCTCTTCCTGGATTTGGCGCAGCGCACCGAGATGAAAGGCGTGCAGGAATGGCTCTCCTTCTATTTCAAGTCTCCGCAGACGGCTCCCGGACTTTACCCAGAGCATGACATCTTTATCCAATTGATGAAGCTCAAGAACACCCTGCGCCACCTGCGCGGAGAAGATTTGATAACCCATCTTGGCCTTGAATATTACGACTGAGATGCTGACGACCAACTAACGAAGATTCCGGTAGGGCGCGTAATTTAACAGTTGCGCGCCCTATCTTTCCTAGCACCTCCCGGATTGGGCGCTTCGGACGTGAGGCGGTTTCTGTATGACTTTTTCACGGGCGTTGCAGCACGACGTTTTCGTGACAGAGCAAGACGATTAGGTGCAACCCCCGCCAGTCAATAGTGACAAATCTTGTAGTTCGACATTTATTGTCAATCTTTCGCTAACGCGATTTGTCACCAGACATGAGCGTCGCTATCGCACAGATAATCACCTTTTTATATTTTCTCGGAATATTTTGTGGTGACAATTCGCGCCGAGTCGTATATATAGCGTCTGGTTTAATTTGCCTAAGCTTGTATGGGTTGGGCCATGAGCAAACAGCGAAAGATTTTCCCGCATCAAAGGTGACAGCGGTTCGTTCTTTGCATGAGTGTAAACGGGGAGGCCATGAAAGGCCGGGACCGAACCAATCGCGGTCGGTTACCACAGGACCTTTCAGGAGGACACTCAACCCTGATTACCGCTCATGGACAGGAGGACGGCCATGCTAGCAACAATGGAAATGGAAAAAGAGAACGAAACAATGGAAATGGTCTTCCTCGACCCGGATCAAAAGAGTCCGCGCGCGCAGGATTTTGAAGAGAAACTTTCGGCCCGCATCGTCGGCCAGGAACGCGCAGTGCGCCGCATGAGCGGTCTCTACCAGATTTTCCTGGCAGGCATGAACCCGCCGAGCCATCCCGTCGGCACTATGTTGTTCCTCGGTCCGACTGGCTCCGGCAAGACTCGTGTGATCGAAGCTGCCGCCGAAGTGCTTTTTGGCGACCCGAACGCGGTCGTCAAGATTGACTGCGCGGAGTTTCAGCACTCACACGAAATCGCCAAGCTCATCGGTAGCCCTCCGGGATATTTAGGCCACCGCGAGACCAGCCCGATGCTGACGCAGGAGAATCTCGACCGCATGCACACGGAAGAGACAAAGCTCTCGCTCATCCTTTTCGACGAGATCGAAAAAGCTTCCGACAGCCTCTGGCAGCTTCTGCTCGGTATTCTGGACAAGGCCACGCTCACGCTCGGCGATAACCGGCGCGTGGACTTCTCGCGCACGATGGTTATTATGACCTCGAACCTGGGCGCGCGTGAGATGTCTGAGTTGATTTCAGGCGGCATCGGGTTTGCTCCCGGCAAGAACGCGAAAGACCCGAATGACACGGAAGTTGACCAGAAGATTTATCGCACGGCAGTGGACGCCGCGCGACGCAAGTTTTCGCCTGAGTTTATGAACCGCATAGACAAGGTTGTGGTCTTCCGCTCATTGAAGGAGCATCACCTGCGCCAGATTCTGGACCTTGAGTTGCAGTCTGTGCAGGATCGCATCATGCTTTCTGCCGGAACCAAGTTTGTCTTCCAGTGTTCTGACGCGGCCAAGGATATGCTTTTGAAGGAAGGCATAGACTTCAAGTATGGCGCGCGCCATCTAAAGCGTGCCATCGAGCGCTTTCTGGTTTACCCGCTGTCGAACCTTGTGGCGACGGATCAAGTAGGCTTAGGCGATCTCGTCAACGTGGATTTGAACGACGGCGGCACAAAGCTCGTCTTCTCGAAACGTTCAGGCGGTGCGCTCATACACGACATTCCTGAAGCGGAGGAAGAGCCGGAGGATGTTGCGACCAAATCCGGCGGCGTCGGGATGCCGATACCGCAGACCAGCAAGGCCGCACGAAAGGGCCAGGGGCGCGGCGAGAAAACCGAAAGCTAATCTAACCGCAGAGCATCCCTATCAATAGGACAAAATGAGAGCGCCGGACTGTTGGAAAGTCCGGCGCTCTTTTTTCAGCAAGTTTCAACTTTACTCGCCCGCAGTTAAAAGCAAGATAACTGTTCAACCGGCTATCGGAGGTTAGCTCTGCCTGTTGGCCGTGTTGCCTCTGCCGGCGCAATTTTGAGGAGCGATTCGTAGGCGATGCGTGCGAGATAAGGGTCGCGCGCAGTCAGCACCGCGCGGAAAGCTGCAACCGAAGCAGGGTCACCGATCAAGCCGAGTGCGGTTGCGGCTTCACGACGAATATCGTCGGGCGCGCGTTCATCCAAAAGAACAGCAGTTAGCTGAGGGACAGCCGCGCGGCTTCTAATCTCACCGAGTGAATGCGCGGCAGCACGCTGCACAAATTCGTTCTCATCCCTTTTGCTTCGTCGAACGCGATTAATCAGGCCGGAGGCCGCAACCCGGCGACCGAGAAGCTGCGCCAGAGGAACCACCGCAGATTCATCACCAATCTGGCCGAGCGCGACTGCCGCCGCGCCGCGCACGCTATCCTTTTTATCCCGTTCAAGAATGGAAGCAAGCGCGTTGACGGCCTTCAGGCTGCGCGATTCTCCGAGCGCATAGGATGTTTCCTGCCGGACAAACTCGTCGCGGTCTTGAAGCAGAGGAATCAAGAGCGCGGCAGCTTCATCGGGCGGTAGCGAAAGGACGGCGCGTGTGGACGACGCGCGAACAATGGCCGCAGAATCGCGCAGGCCAGCAGCGGCGGCGCGAGAACTTTCCGGGCGCTTCATCGAACCCAAACGCATCGCTGCATCGCGCCGCTCTTCCATTTCAGAGGAAGAAAGTCGGCGACGTTGATTTTCTACTTCGAGTTGGAAAAGGGTTAGCTGTGAGTTGGAAGACGCGCTCTGCTGCGCCGAGGCTGGCACAGGGATAGCAGCAAAGAGGAAGACAACGATAAGCGCACACTGCAACCTGATAATCGCGTGCGCAAATGCAGTGACGGTTGGCTGGAGTTTTGCTACTTGCATTAAGGCTCAAACGCGAGCGGGCAAAGCCGAAGCGCGGCGCTCTGCGCGACGGCGGACGGCTTCCCATTCGTAAGCCTGCCGCGCTCGTCTGTTCTCATGAGCGCCCGCCAGGAGTGTAACCAGATCATCTTCCCAGGATCCTGAGAGCATGGCGGCGCGGCGCATAGACTCCATGATCGAGATGTAGTCTAAAACTTCCACGACCTCAGAATCATTTAACGAATCGAGTTTCAGGGCGAGACGTTGGCGTTCGGTTAATCTCTTAGCCATCTCTTTGCTCCTTCAGCTTGCAAAGGCGACGGCCAGGGTGCAGTCAGTTTATCAAAAACCGTAGCAGCGCGTGTTCGGGAGCCGTCGGCAGAAAATTACGTATCGGAGCGAGGGACACGTGTTTGTATTTGTCACCAGCGTAGGTTGTGTCTCCAATAGTTGTGAACTCAAGCGGCCACTCTTCAACGATGGCCTGGCTTAAAAGTTTTTTGTAGGGGGGTTCGATTCGCACGCAATATACACGAGACACAAGCGGCGCGCAAGAAAAAGGAGCAGGCAGTTGGCAGTAAAAGCAAAAGCAGGAACGCAGAAGATCTCTCGCGCCTTACTGCCAACTGCCTACTGTAGAACGACGATTCGAGATGAGATTCGATCTTCGTGGAGTTCGAGTAGACCGATGGAGCGTGGCAGGCCGAAGCGTTTGGGGCCTGCGCTGCCTGGATTGAAGATTAATGTGCCGCGCCAGTAATCGGAGTAGGCTTGATGGCTGTGCCCGAAGACGACCACATCGGGCATATGTTTTTCGATGATCTTTTGCTGCGCGATGCTCATCTTCTCGACAGTCGCAAACTGGTGGCGCACGAAGAAGGTTCGTTTATTGATGACGGCCAGACGTTCGTTGGGGAAGCACATCGTGTTGGAATCGTTGTTGCCGCGCACGGCAATGACCGGCGCAATATTTTCGAGTTTCCAGATCAGTTCCTCATCACCGATGTCGCCCGCATGGATGATGCGGCTGACATCCGCGAAGAGGCTCAACACCTGTTCGTCCAGCTTGCCATGTGTATCTGAGATGACGCCGATGAGCACAGGGGAGGCGCTCATCATGAATCAATTTTAGAGGCGAACGTGTGCATCGTATCAACGATAAGCACGGCTATCGGCGGATAGAAGATCAGGTCGGGTCGGATGTTTTGATCGAAGATAAAGGTCAGGTCATTCATCACGTAATGAAGCTGGTAGGCGACGAAAAGACCCGCGGCGATGCTGGCGATGTAACCGACAACGAGAAAGACGTAAGCCGAGAAGCGCGTGAAGGGTTTCTCCGACTTCTCCTCTTCCGCCATAATCGAAACATGAATCCGCTCGGGCTTGTAGGTATAACGCTCGAAATACTCCCGCAGCCTGGATGCCAGATGCCACAGGCCGAAGACAAAAAGCGTTATCACAACCGCCCGGCCTATGACGCCGATCTGCCAGAACTTTGGCTTCAACATCGCAACGATGAAGGTCGAGAAAAAAAGCGTAACGGTTGTGAAGACTGCCTGCGAGCGTTCCGTGCTGGCGCGACGGTCTGCCTCTAAAAGTAGATCAACGACGCGGTCGCAACGCGCCTGAACCGTGACCATGCGCATCCGGCGAGCATGAATATTATCGGAATGAAGGACGAAACCGCTCCGGCTCTGTCTCTCTTTTTCACATTTGGCGTCGTAGGCGGCACGCTCTTGAGGATCGCTGAGCGTCCGGTAGGCCAGTGAAAGCAGCGCAAACTTTCGCGCAGCATGCTCTGAGCCGCCGTTCACATCCGGGTGACGCTGGCGCGCCAGACGACGATAGGCAGACTTAATCTCAGCGGCAGTCGCCACTGGCTTAATACCTAAAATTTTGTAGTAATCAACCACCGCGCTTTTACAAAACTCCTTCAAAAGACAGCGATGGGACGCCCGATATTCTCTGCTTTGAGCGGGCAGGGAGGGTCGCCCTTGACGGCGAATACTATAGCATGGCTCAGGCAAATTCGTCTCGCCTGAAGTTTAGGTAAACTTCAGGCGAGACGATCCTAACAACCGACAGCGCTTTATTACCCTTTGGGAGGTTCTGACCTGATGAGGATAATCAGAAGCGCCAGGGAAGCGATACTTGCTGACTCGGACGGCCTCCGAGTGGGGCGAGGACATTTTTTAAGTGGTGATCTCTTCCCTGGCTCTCTGCTGTGCAGCAACGCTTGTGCCAACGAAGGGAAAAGCAAAAACCTTAGTGATAATCGAATACTGCCCGGTGATCGTCTCGTTTTATGTTCACAAATGAAGACAGCCTTGTCTTCATTTGTGAACATAAAACAATAGGCGTGCTTCTGGCATGGCTCGCTGTGCGCTAACTCAGCAATGCTTAGCTGGCTGTTCCAGCTTCCTTTTTCTCGCCTGCTTGGGAGCGAGCAGCACGGTCAACGAAACGAACGAGCATGCGAACGGCAATTCCAGTCGGGCCTTTTGCTCGATACGGCTTAACATCATCGCCCCATGCTGTGCCCGCTATATCAAGGTGCGCCCACGAAACGCCGTCAGTAAACTCTTTAAGAAAGGCTGCGGCGGTGATCGTTCCGGCCTTACGTCCACCAACGTTCTTTATATCCGCGATGTCGGACTTGATCTGCTTCGTGTACTCCTTGTCGAGCGGCAGTTGCCAGAACTTTTCACCGACCTCTTTGCCAGACAAAATCACTTCGTCAATCAACTCCTGATCCGTTCCCAAGATAGCCGTGTTGACATCGCCGAGCGCGATGGAGACTGCGCCCGTCAGGGTCGCCATATCAATGATCCGCTTCGCGCCGAGTTTCTTCGCGTAGCAGATGGCGTCGGAGAGAACCAGGCGACCTTCCGCGTCGGTGTTGATAATTTCGATGGTCTTGCCGGACATGGCTTTGACCACATCGCCCGGCTTCGTGGCCTTGCCCGATGGCAGGTTCTCTGAAGCAGGGACAACTCCGAGCACCGAAATCGAAGGCTTCAACTGCGCGATGGCGCGCATTGCGCCGAGCACTGTCGCGCCGCCCGTCATGTCGTACTTCATCAACTCCATATTCTCGCCCGGCTTGAGCGAGATGCCGCCCGAATCGAAAGTGATTCCCTTTCCGACGAGCGCCAGGAGATTATCTTCATCCTGCGCGGATGCATCGCGCGGTGTGTACTTCAAGATAATCAACTTCGCATCCTCTTCCGAGCCGCGCGAGACGCTCAAGAGCGCGCCCATGCCTTCCTGCTCCATGCGCGCCTCGTCCAAGACATCCACGTTCAAACCGAACTCGTTGGCAATCTCGCGCGCACGCTCTGCTAAATCAGATGGCGTCATGTACGCGCCAGGCTCGTTTGCCAGATCGCGCGTGAAGTTGACCGACTCGCCGATGATACGCCCGCGCTCCGCGCCGCGCTTCAAAGCCTCTTCATCCGCTCCTTCACCGATAATGATGAGCCGCTCGATGGTGCGCTCCTCCTTATCAACGGTTCTGTACTTGTCCGGCTCGAACAATCCTATGATTGCGCCTTCAGACGCTGCGGCGCTCGCCATCTCCGCATCCGTGTCCGCGCGTGTGACAAGGCCGACGGTCTTAATGTTCTTGCCGCGAAGAAAGCGAACAGCCGCGCCCGCCATCTGCGATACTTGCGCGGGCTTGAAGTCTTCACGCGCGCCAACTCCGACGAGCAACAACCTGCGCGCACGCAGCCCGCTCCCGCCGGAAGCCAGATGCACAAAAACCGTCTCGCCTTCTTTGCCCTTTAGCTCTTCGGATTCAATAACCGAGCGGACGACTCCGCCGGACGCTTCGTCCAACTCTTTCAAAATCCCCTCATCGGCCTTCTCATTTTTGAAGACGGCTACGGCCAGGGCCTGAACGTCCTGCTCCTGATAGCGTCCTGTGCTTGCTTGCACTTCCATATAAATAGTCCCTTTCGATTCTTTGGTTCAAAATCTTACCGTCCGGTGTTTCGCTCTTTCAATTGAGCGCGCGTCTCGCGTTCAACCGTCCGGCGCAGTTCCGTCTCTCGCTTGTCGTATAACTTCTTGCCGCGTGCAACGCCTATCTCAAATTTCGCCCGCCCGTTTTTCACATAGACGCGCGTCACGACCAGCGTCATTCCCTGAACTGTTGTTGACTGCTCCAGCCGCTCAATCTCGCGGCGATGAAGCAGCAGCTTGCGCGTTCTGACCGGATCGGGGTTTGCCCTGTTGCCATGAGAATAAGGCGAAATGTGGGCATTAAACAACCACGCCTCGCCATCGCGCACCGCAACGTAAGACTCTTTCAACTGCACGCGCCCCTCCAGCACGCTCTTCACTTCAGTTCCCGTCAGCGCGATTCCCGCCTCGTACTTGTCCGAGATATGATACTCGTGAAAGGCCGCGCGGTTCGTCACCAAAACTTTCTCTTCGTTGGTTACAGTCATAACTGGATTTTAGATTTGCGATTTTTGATTTTTGATTGGATAAGGATGGAATCTGAGATTTCAGATTTTAAGCTCTTTATCTTCTTCCAATCGTAAATCAAAAATCTAAAATCAAAAATTATCCGTCTCTCCGCGCAAAGGTCTGAGCATCAGTTCGCCCGCCGCATCCCTTACTTTCTTGCCTTCATAGAGGACGGCGTGAACTTCCCTGGTAATCGGCATCTCGACATCGAGTTTCTGAGCCAGGCGATGCACCGCCAGCGTCGTCTTCACACCCTCTGCAACTTCATGCATGCCGCCCATGATCTCTTCAAGCTGGCGACCCTTTCCCAGTTCCTGCCCGACATAGCGATTGCGCGACAACCCGCCCGTGCAGGTCAACACCAGATCGCCCATGCCCGCCAGCCCCATCAATGTCTCCATCCGCGCGCCCTGCGCCAGAGCGAGGCGCGAAATCTCCGCCAGCCCGCGTGTAATCAGCGCCGCGATGCTGTTCGTTCCCAGGCCAAGCCCCGCAACCATCCCAGCCGCGACCGCCATCACGTTCTTGACAGAGCCGCCGATCTCAGTGCCCGCGACATCCGTGTTCGTATAGACGCGCAGATTCTGAAAACTCAAACTCTCTTGCGCGCGGAGAGCGTCTTCTAGATCATTGCCTGCTGCAACGACTGCCGTCGGATGCCCTGCCGCAACTTCTTGCGCGAAAGACGGCCCGGAGAGACAAACGAAGCGCGGCTCGAAGAGCTTGCCCACAACGTCTCTGACCACTTCCGAAATTCTCTTCCCCGTCTCAATCTCTATGCCCTTCGTCGCACTGACAAAGATCATCTCCGGCTTCAAACCAGGCAGCATACGCACCAGCAACTCGCGTGTCACGTGCGACGGAGCGGCCAGCAACACCAACTCGGCGTCTCGCAAAGCCTCGCTCAACTCACTCGTCGCGGCGACTCCCAACGGTATCTCATGCTGCGCGAGATAGACGCTGTTGACGTGCCGCTCGTTGATTGCCTCGACTACTTCAGCGTTGCGCGACCAGAGCCGCACCTGATGCCCCGCGCGCCCGGCTATTATCCCAAGCGCCGTTCCCCAACTCCCCGCGCCGACGATTGCGATACGACCCATGAGAAGAAACGATGAATGATGAATGATGAATGATGAACTGAGTGCAACTACTTTTTATTCCGCACTCAGCGTTCAGCGTTCATCGTTTCATCTGAACTTGCTCTCCTTGCCCTGTAGCAGTCTTCCGATATTGGCGCTGTGCATCATGATAATGAGCGAACAGCAGACCGATGCCGCCGTCATAACAGGGGCCAGGTCTGCGATTGGCCTGACGTAAACGCTCACCAGCCAGACGAACACAGGAAACGCCGCGCTTCCTAAGATCGAGCCAAGCGAAACGTAGCGTGTGCTGACGACGACGACGATAAAGATCAACGCCGCGCACGCGACAGCCAGTGGCGACAAACCCAGGAAGACGCCGACGCCCGTCGCCACACCTTTGCCTCCGCGAAAGCCTAGCCAGACCGGAAAGCAATGGCCGATGACGGCGAGGATTGAAGCGGCAGCGACCAGCCAGTTAATCCCGAAGTCATCCGTCAACAACCAGCGTGCTAGTAAAACGGCGAGCGCGCCCTTTGCGGCGTCGAGCAGGAGCGTTACCACACCCGCCAGTTTCCCCGCGCGCCGCGAGACGTTTGTCGCACCCGTTCCACCCGAACCAGACTCGCGCACGTCCGCGCCTACCTTCGCACGCACAATCAAATAACCGAAGGGGATCGAACCCAGCAGATACGCGGCGATGAGAACCAACGCTGGTCGCATACAAAGGGCAACTCCGCGCCCTATGGGAGAAAAGCTTTGCTTCAGGGCGAACAGAGACTATAGCAAGCAAAGGAATGGCTAGACAAGGATGGGATGAATACGAATTCGCTCTTGAATTGAATCAATTTAAGTCTCATAATCCCCCTGATATGAGCGAAGAGACAACAGAGAACATTTCGGGCACACGTTCTTTTGAAGAGCGTATTCTTGCCCGGCTTGATTCTATTGATGCTCGATTGCAAGTTTTAGAAGAACAATCTGAACGGCGGGCACTGGAAACGAAACCTATCTGGGAGCGTGCGCTGGCTGAAATCCTTGAACTAAGGGAGAGCGTTGATAATATCGAGCGGAAGATAGATGTGTTAAGCCGCGATATGATTCAGCTACGCGCCGATCAGGCCCGCGTTGAGAATCGGATTGACAAACTTGAATCTAAGCCTGCATAGCTTTCCTTTCTGCAAAGCTTCACCTGCCTTCGTTTTCTGTTTTCAGTGAACTATCTCAATTTTTGTGCAAGCATTTGAAGATGCACCATATACTCTGATTTTAGCTTTGCTCGTAAGCCTTCAAAAATTCGTCTCGCGTAATTCCTGCCTGTGTGCAAATTGTTCGCAAGGTAGAACTCTTGAGCCGCCCGTGATTAGGCATAGTCAATGGCGTTTGTGTTCCATCAGGATTATTACGCACCATCGCAATATGCTCTCGCTCTCGCACAATTCCGAAGCCGAGCAGAGCGAGCGACTTTATGACTCTACTCTTTGGCGCATCAACGGGGAATTTAGCCACTAAGCCGCCACTCTTGCTTCCGCCACGAAAACTTCCAGCACAGGAGATTCACTCTCCAATACTTCACTTCCAAAGGTTTCAACATGAAAGCGAATGGCGGATTCCACATCAGCTAACGCTTCATCGTAAGAATCTCCCTCACCAACGACCACACCTTTCAGACCGAGAGGATAGGCGACATAGCCGTCAGGGTGCTTCTCAATAATAATTTTGAGTGAATCCATAGTTTCTTTTTACCTCAAGCCAATACTAGCACAAAATGGCGAGCATCTAAGGCAAGCTGAGGGCGGTCGGGTTGGATGGGTTGTTCGGCGCACCCGTTGAAGAAACCGCTCAACTTTCGCAGCTTCTTTTTCTATCGGCTTCAGTTTTACTTCATCAGTAAAATGTGAAGTTGACGACCTTGTTACTGACGCTCGAAAACGTGTTACTCATCACGAGAAAATACTTTCCGGGACGCAACCTCACATCAAAGCGCCCGACTGTCACGCGCCCAGAATTATAGTAGGTGGGCGCTCGATGACCATTGCGCCAATTCTCGAAGCCATCTTCATCGAGAATGAATACTTCGATGTCATTGCCGCTCCCGCCACGCGCCCGAAATCTGGTTACCACTCTTGTTACTTCATCAAAGTTCCATTCCAGCCAAGAGTAATGTCCCGGCTCAACGACGTAGGTTTTCTCGGTCTGTGCTTCGACGGAGATCGTCATTAGCACCGCGACCACTGCGACCAAAGACAAACGCTTGATTGAGTTCATAGCTTTTCACCTCAGTTTGGGTTTTCCTGTTTTCAAAGCGCGATGTGCGCCCAACTATTATTCAACCGCAACGAATGCAGGATTATACTCAATATCGCTGCATTATCAGCCAATCTTAGGTGATAATTACGCCCTGCGCAGCATTATCAGCATGAATTAGATGGATAATGCCGCGTATGAGGATATTATTAAGCAGTTCCTGTTGAAACCGGGGTTGAGAGATAATCGGACTCTTCTTACAAACCCACTTATCACTTCAAATCAAACGTCTTCTGAGAAGATCGAGTGCGGCTTGCGAGGCGCGCCAGCGAATGAGGTGGCGGTCGCCGGGTAGCATTAGTTTGCGATGTTCTGTGTGCGCGTCGTCGGAGAGGGCTATGTAGACGAGGCCGACGGGTTTGTCTTCGCTCCCGCCGCCAGGCCCGGCGATGCCTGTCACGGAGAGGCCGAAATCAGTATCGGCACGGTGGCGCACGCCTTCGGCCATCGCTTCGGCGACCTCTGCGCTGACTGCTCCGTGTTTCAAGATGAGTTCGGAATCAACGCCGAGCGAGCGCGTCTTCGCGTCGTTTGAGTATGTGACGACGCCTTCCATGAAATAGACGGATGAGCCTGGAACTTCCGTCAGGCGCTGGCTGATGAGTCCGCCTGTGCAGCTTTCGGCGACGGCGAGTGTGAAGCCGCCGACGGCGAGGCGCAGGCCCACAACCTCTTCCATCTTCTCGCCGCGAAAAGCGAAGATCGAATGTCCCAGCCGCTCCTCAATCTGTCCGGCCAGGCCGTCGAGCAGGAGTTCCGCATCTGCTTCAGTCTTCGCCTGCGCCGTCAGGTGAATCTCGATTTCGGTGCGGTTGAAAAGTATCGTCGTCTGCGGATTCTTGTACTGCGTGTAAACGGGCGCGATTCGCTCATCAATAGCCGATTCGCCCAAGCCTGCGACGCGCAGCACACGGCGCACGACACGCACGTCGCCAGCCTTAGCAGCGAGTTTCGGTTGCACGAATGTCTCGAACATCGGGCGCATCTCGCGCGGCGGGCCGGGCAGTAGGATTATGCTGCGCCCGTCGTGCTCAAGATACATGCCGGGTGCGCTTCCGTTCGGGTTATCCAAAACTTCCGCGCCCTCAATCACCATCGCCTGGCGCGAGTTGATCTCAGGCATCTGGCGTCCCATGCTGAAAAATTTCGCGCGGATGGCTTCCAGGACTTTCTCGTTGAGCAGGAGCCTGCGATTCATCGCCCGCGCAGCAATCTTGCGCGTGATGTCGTCTTCGGTCGGCCCCAATCCTCCCGTCATAATCACGACGCGCGAGCGCTTGATCGCATCCCTGATGGTTTCTTCAAGCCGGGAGTCGTCGTCGCCGACAACTGTTTTGAGTTTGACTTCGATTCCGATGCCGTTGAGTTTCTCTGTCAACCAAAGACTGTTGGTGTCTGTCCGGTCAGGCGTCAGGAGTTCGGAGCCGATGGCGATGATTTCAGCAGTTAACATAAGTGAGAGTCAGTAAACTATGAATTAGCCACAGAAACACAGAGGCACAGAGAAAAAAATTTCAAATTCAGGATTTGAGATTTCATGTTTTTACTTCCTCTGTGCCTCCGTGTCTCTGTGGCTAATTGTTGAATCCTTAGTTTGAATTATTTTCTGCGACGCTGAACACTTTAACCTCGCGCACCCACATGATGAAAGGTCTGTTCGGCGGCCCGGCCTGCGCGGGCTGAAAGATTCTGGCGCGCCGGGTTGTGACGGGCGGAAACTCAAAGGCCATCCGGTCGTAATCCTTATCCGGCCCCATCCGGGAAACGGTCTGCCATCCCCCGCTTTCATCCTCAACTTGCAACTCAACGCGGCGCGATGGCATGAAGCGATTGCGGTCAAAGCCCCAGTAAAGATAGACGGCTGCAAGGCGCACAGGGTTATCGAATGAAAGCTCTATCCAGTGGGGCGTTTGTGTCTCACTGGAAGCCCAGTTGCCCTCGTTATATTTCCTGCTGGCGATGCGCCGCACATCCGTCTCGCCGTCCGTGAGAGGCGCAGACGTGTAGCCGTCATAGCTGGAATCAACAATCACGCGCGAAGCTTTTATTTCCGAGAGCGCAGACTCAGGCACGGGCGTCTTTGATGTCTCAGGCGTGGCTTGCGCCGCCGGTTTGACTTCAGAATTGTTGTTGCGGCGCGCGAAGTAGATGACCATGCCGACGAGCGCGAGCGCGCAGGCCGCGATGCCAAGCCACAGGCCGAAAGACCTCTGCCTTCGCCCCGCATCCGATTCTTGTCTGGTAAGCCTGACGGTTGCGGGCGAGCCTCCCAACTCGTGCCCGCACTGAGGGCAACGCACATCGCTCGATCCGGTCGCCGCGCCACACGCCGGACAAGTCAGAGCTTTGACGGGCTGCGTCATGTAATTCTCGCGCGAGGCATCGCGTATAGTCGGAGATACGATCTCCTGCGTCCCAACTTTGATTCGAGTTGGCTGCTGCTGCGCAATTGTCTCGTCCTGCGCTTCTGTTATACCTGTGCCGCGCCCGCGCGCATGCCGCACCGCACGCAAGAATTCTTTCGCAGAATCAAAACGATTCTCAGGCTTCTTTTCGAGAGCGCGGAGGATGACGGCTTCGAGTTCGGGCGTTACCAGGCGGTTAATTTCTGATGGCGGCTGCGGCGGCTGCTTGAGGTGAGCGCGGACGATTTCGAGTTGCGAGAGCTTGCCGCCGTGATCGTGGAAAGGCGGATGCCCTGTCAGCATCTCGTAAAGGATAACCCCTAAGCTATAGATGTCGGAGCGCGTGTCAACGTTTCCGCCTTCGGCCTGTTCAGGCGAGACATATTCGGGCGAGCCGTAGTTGCCGCCCGTGTTCGTCTTTTCAGACCCGACGAGCTTGACGATTCCGAAGTCCGTAATCTTCACGCGGTCGTCCGGCGTGATAAGCAGGTTGGCCGGTTTGAGGTCGCGGTGAATCAGCCCCTGATGCGACGAGCCGTCCTGATCCTGGTAGACGAAATCCTGCGCGTAGGCGATGGCGCTCAGCATCTGCTCGAAGAGGTCCAGAGCGCGTTCGACGGGCAGCGGGCAAGCTTCGCGCGCGAAGAGTTGGGCGAGAGAGCGTCCCTCGACCAACTCCATCACGATATAGTAAACATCGGCGGAGACAATGTAGTCGTAGATTTTAACGATGCCGGGATGGTCGAGCTGCGACTGGATGAAGGCTTCTTTTTCAAAGCGATGGCGAAGACGACGCAGATCGCGCTGGCTCGTCGCGCTGATTGACTTGATGGCGACTTCGCGCGGCAGCTTGAGGTGACGGCCACGATAAACAACGCCCATCCCGCCGCGCCCGATGCGTTCCTCAATCCGGTAATTCCCGATGATCGTCTCGGTCGCCAAGCGGTTCACCAAATGCAAAATTAAAAATTAAAAATGCAAAATTGAAGAATAAGCGCTTAATCCGTACTTTTGCATTTTTAATTTTTAATTTTGCATTTCTCAAGCCGTTTTCTTCTCTTCTTCGTAGTGAGTCTCTTCTTTGTAGAGATCGCGCAGCACTTCTGCGATGGGGGGTGGAGCAGCAAGTGTCGTCTGGCGGCGGGCGGTCTCAGGCTTCGTGGACTGGTCGTCATTCGCCGCATCTTTGAAAGAGATATTCTTGACGGGCGTGGCTCCCAGGGTCGGAATAACATTCAAACGCTCACGGCTCTCAGCTAGCATGAAGGCGGCGCGGTTGTGGCGTGCGCGGTCTAGGCTGCGTATGGCTGCCATCGTTTGCGGCGCGACCGAAGGCTCGCGCTCAAGCTTACGGAGAATGTGAACGTAGCGGCGAAGCTCGGTTGAAGGTGCGTAGCGATGGCGCTCGTTTGAAAGGTCGTTCTCGACGATGTAAGAGAGATGCTCGGCGGCGGCTTCGTGATCGCCAGCCTTATGATAAAGAGCGCCGAGCGCGAAATAGATGAGCGGAGGCGGGTCCTGCATCGAATGCAGGACGTGCTCGCCGCGCTCTATCACTTCGGCAATCTCAAACCCGAACCAGTGTCTCTCCTCATCGCGCAGGACATCGTTGGCCGCAATGTAGAACTCGAAGATGCGGCCCGTCTCCTGATGCTCGGTGTGCTGCACCGCGCGCCAGATAAAGAAGGTGATAGTGGCGAAGAAGATAAGCACTGAAAACGGAATTCCCATAACGCCGAGCATTGCGATGATGATGATAATGGCGAGCAAACGCTGCGCCGCTTCTCTACCCTTGGTGGTCATTCGATTTTAGATTTGCGATTTTAGATTTTTGATTGGATAAGGAAAAAACCTTCAGGCTTCTTCCAATCGCAAATCAAAAATCTAAAATCAAAAATTTATTCTCTGCCGTATTGCCGCACCCGCTTCTGCTGTCGAGAGAGTGCCGCCAGTGTCGCGCGTAGTCTCTTTCTGTTTGATAGCTTCGCCGACGGCTTTTTCGACCGCCGCGCTCGCCTCCGCGTGCCCGAGGTATTCTAGCATCATCGCCGTAGTGAGAATAGAGCCAATCGGATTGGCGACTCCTTTTCCGGCGAGCGGCGGCGCGCTCCCATGCACAGGCTCAAACAGGGAGACGCGCCCCGGATGAATGTTGCCCGATGCGGCCAGCCCAAGCCCGCCCTGAAGCGCCGCGCCCAGATCGGTCAAAATATCTCCAAAGAGATTGTTGGTCACGATGCAATCGTACTGCGCCGGGTCGAGCACCATGAACATCGTCATCGCATCAACATACTGGTGATTGGCCTCGATTCCTTCATACCGCGCAGCAACCTCCTTGAAGACTCTCTGCCAGAGATCGCCGCCATAACGCTGCACGTTGGATTTATCCGCCATCGTCACGCGCCTTCGCCCATGCGTTCGCGCATACTCGAACGCGGCGACGATGATTCTTTCCACGCCGCGCCGCGTGTTCAGTTCCTCCTGTGTGGCGATTTCCTCCGCAGTGCCCTTCTTGAGAAACCCGCCCGCGCCGCAGTATGCGCCTTCCGTGTTCTCTCGAAAGACAATGAAATCTATGTCCGCAGGCGTGCGGTCACGCAAAGGAGTCAGGCGCGCATCGAGCAGGCGCACAGGGCGCAGGTTGATGTAGAGGTCCAGGCCGCGCCGCATCCCCAGCAAAATATCTTCAGCGTGCTTGTTTGAAGGAACGCGCGGGTCGCCGAACGCTCCGGCCAGAATCGCGTCGAAGTCTCTTGAGAGCATCTCCAACGCGCCATCAGGGAGCGTAACGCCCTCCTTCAAGAACTTGTCCGCACCCCAATCGAAATGCGTCAACTCAAGCTCAACGTTGTGCGTCTCGCGCAGGCGCTCAATCACGCTAACGGCCTCCCGGATAACCTCCGGGCCGATTCCATCGCCAGGGATAACTGCTACTCGCTTCATAATCAAGTCTGGAGTCTGGAGTCCGGGGTCAAAAACAAAATTCTTTTCAGCCTTTGACTCCAGACTCCAGACTCCAGACTCCAGACTATTAAAGAGGTACACAGAGAACCGGAACGCGGGAGCCGCGCAGAACTTTTTCGGCGGTCGAGCCGAAGAGGACTTCTTCGGGAGGCGTGGAGTGTCCGCGCATTCCCATGACGATCATCGGCAGATCAAGGTCACGAGCGATTTTCAAAATCTCGACGAAAGGCACGCCGATCACAACCATCCGCTCTATCTGGACGCCGCCCGTATCGAGTCCTTCAAGCATGGCGGAAAAATCCGCTTCGGCTCGCTCGCGCATTCGCGCTGTAATGTCGTCGGAAGTTCCCAGACCGGCGGCCACAGCATCATGGACGAAACGCTCGTCTATGACGTGAAGCAACGTGAGGTCGCCGTCCGGCGCGGCAATGCCTGTGGCGACGCGCACGGCATTAATCGAACACTCGGAGAAATCAACCGGGACTAGACTATCGGACGCTTTGAGCATTGCTGCCCTCCTCTTCTTCAAACCTTTCCGCTCGGTTTATGGCGTGGCTCGCGTTTTCGTTAAGCGCTGCTCAATGCGCGGAAGACTTGCGAGCACAACGTCGGCAACCGTTTTCAAGCTTTGAGGCGATATTTTATCGAGCGTGTCTTCAGGCGTGTGCCAATACTCCGAATCCGTTTCACCATATGTGCTGAGCTGGATCAGGTCGAGCGACTGGATACCCGCCTTGAGAAACGGCTCGTGGTCGTCGCCGCCAACACCCTCAAGCTCATCAACGAACTTCAAGCCATAGCCTAGCTCGCTTGCCGTTTGCCAGACTTCATCAATCAGCCACCTGGTGCTCATCTCCTCGTCGCGCCCCAGCCGCAGGTTTTTGTAACCCATCATGTCCAGCAGGATCATCGCGCGAACACGCTGTAGCTCGTTTCTCTCCTTGAGTTGTTTGACGTAGTGACGACTGCCATAGGTGTTGTCCGGCCCGTCCGGGTTCTTGCAGTCGTCCCATTCCATACAAAAAGCCTCCTCGCCGTCGAAGAAGACGAACCAGTAGGTGAAGCGCGGCTTCTGTCCGCTCTGGGCCATGACGCGCGCCATCTCCAGCAGCGCGCCCGTCGAGGAGCCGCCGTCGTTCGCGCCGACGAAGCGAAACTCTTTGAAAAGTTTCGTGTCGTAGTGGCTCGACAAGATAATCACGTCGCTCGATTCGCCCGGAAGCTCTGCCGTTACGTTGACCATCTTCCGTTCCCCGACAGGTGTCTTGGGAGTAAACTCGTCGAGCGTCACGTTCAAGCCGTAAGACTTCAACTCACCCACAATGTAGTCGCGCGCTTTGCCAAGCTCCGCAGAGCCAGCGGGTCTTGGGCCGATCTCGACCTGCTTGCGGACATGCTCAAAAGCCCGGTCTCCATCAACAGTCAATTTCGCTTGAGTCGTGGTCGGCGTGGGTGAAGCTGCGGGCGATTGATTCGCGCCCGCGCTGTTGTTTCCTTTCTTATCGCCGCCGGGACAGGCCACAAAAAGAAGCGGGAGCGCGAGGATTAGAAAAAGCGTGAAAGCTTTGCGCGCTTTTCTAGCGCGAGGCGTGGTTGATTCTTTATCCGTAGATGGTTTCTGCATCAGTTGCCGGTTGAAACTCGCTCAGGGATTGAATTTGCGCGCAAAAGAAGTTGCCGGAAGAAGTTTAATTCGGAGCAATGCTCTTTTAGCCTTGCGCGTCCGTTGTCGGCTTCGCTTCCTCAGGCGGGCGATGCTCCGCAGGGATGTGCGCCTCGTGGCTGCGCTTTTCCAGAGAGCGCCCCCAGCCAGCCATGTAGTCCATCACCTTCTCGCCAATCGTGAATGGAACACTGATGATGGCATCGAAAGCCTGAAACAAGGTGACGCCTTCGAGTTCCATTAATGTAGCGACCTTGCTCTTGAGCGGCAGCTCACGAAACTCTTTCTTCAAATCTTTTACTGTTTCATTGGAAGTCTCCGCGCGCTCCGTGACGGGCACGGCCCGCAGGACAACTTCTCCGCCATGCTCAACTTTAGCCTGGCAAGCAAGACGCTCGCCGCTTGCGAGTCGTTCAGGACTAAGGCGTGTGCGCTCGCTTTCCGTCAAAGATGAAAGAAGCGTCGCGCCTGTTTCCACCACGACGGCGCACGTATCACACTCGCCGCGCCCATTGCATTCAGCGGGCAGGCGCACACCCAAACGCTTCGCGGCATCCCACAAATACGATCCCTCTGCTACAAGGCCGCTCTGACCTTCAGGCTCGAATTTAATATCAACACTCATTTAATAACCCTATGCTGCGTCACCATTTTTTACGGGAAGACAAAAGGAAATTACACCCGATTCAGACTAAAGGCAACTAGGTCGTAAATCGTCAGTCGTAAATCGTAAATCGTGAATCGTGAATAGAAAGTTCGTCCGTCTATTTACGATTCACGATTTACGACTTTCGACTTCTTGCCTTATTCCACTAAGGCGGCCCTGGCGTGCGGCTGCGCTATCGTTTCCTGTTTTTTACGCTCGCGCGCTTCACGGCGGCAGTTGGCGCAGATGCCGAGGATACGCAAGAGGTGCTGCTTGACCTCGAAGCGGTGCTTGGCGGCCATAGCGTCCTGAATGGCTTCGAGTTCGGCGGAGTAGAATTCGATGATCTCGCCACACTCCATGCAGATCATGTGGTCGTGGTGCTGGTGCTTGTAATTATGCTCGTAGTGCGTCCGCCCATCACCGAAGCGAACTTCGCGCGCGAGTCCTGCCTCGGTCAAAAGCTTGAGCGTGCGATAGACGGTGGTCTGGCCGATGGTCGGGTCCTCCGTCTGCACCAGCCTGTAAAGGTCTTCGCTGGAGAGATGTTTCTCCGTGCGTATAAAAACTTCCAGGATCAGGTCGCGCTGCGCCGTGCGCTTGAGTCCGGCCTTCTGTATGTGATTGAGAAATACTTCTTGCTCTTCGGTCATAAATTTCCGGTCTGGTTAAGCTCTAGAAACTAACGGTTCGGAGACATTCTAACATCGCGCGGGGCAGACTGTGAAGAAGTTGGAAAGAAAGCTCGCCCCGTGTTATCTTTTCGCCTCGAACGCCGGGGTGGCGGAATGGCAGACGCGACGGACTTAAAATCCGTTGATCGTAAGGTCGTGCGGGTTCAAGTCCCGCCCTCGGCATCAAAGTGGATTGCTGTAGCGAGAGACGAGTATGAACAGTGCTCGTCTCTCGCTTTTTCATCTCAGCTTTTCTCACCCCATATCGTGCAAGGTAAGTGTGCCTCCTCGCGCACATGGTTTACAAGTGGCGTTGAGACTCTTAATATTCACACCTGGAATCTCCATCTAACATAGAAAATACCTCGCTTTATGCCCTCGCCGGAGCTGCTCTTCAATGTGGCACGCTCATTGCTCAAGCTATCAACGTCTTGCCGCGCTGCCCGAACTGAGAGACGGGTATAGGAGGCGAGCTTAACCGGGAGGGTTTTGAAATTATGATTAAAATTAATCGCAATCTGGCGCAGCGCGCACTCAGTTTTTTAGTTCTCTTTGTTTTAGCGGCAAGCAGCGTTATTCCTGCTTTCGGTCAGCGGCGCAGCACTCGTCGTCGCCCACGCCTGGGCAAATACACACGCCCGACTCAACAGACACCGGGAATCAGCTATCACACGGTTGGCGCAGGACAAGTTATTAATGTCAGGATTAACCAGACCATCAGTTCTGAGACGGCTAGGGTCGGAGATCAGTTTACGACGACCACGACTATTCCGATTTATGCAGACAGCGTTGAAGTCATCCCGGCTGGAAGCATCATCAAGGGTCGCGTGACAAACGTCGTGCGCGCACAGCGCAAGAGCAAGGCAGGCACTATTGCAGTTAGCTTTATTTCAGTGCAACTGCCCAATGGAATGGCACGCGCTATCAACGGCTCTTTGACAGACGTTGCGGCCAACAGCGGCGTTAGCAGCGATAATGAAAGCCAGGTGTCGGGTAAATCTTCAATGAAGCGCAACGCGGTCTTCATCGGCGGCGGCGCAGCAACGGGCGCGATCATCGGAGCCATCGCAGGCGGGGGTAAAGGCGCGGGCATCGGCTTAATCCTCGGCGGCGGCGCGGGCGCGGCGGGCGCTTATTTCTCGAAGGGACAAGAAGCGGTCGTTAAGGCTGGAACGGAGTTTGGCGTCGTGCTGAACCAGAGAATTTCGCTTCCGGCATCGAACGTGCGATAGCTTCTCAAACGAGATCGGCAACTTAGGTTGTCGGTGCGGAGGGAGCCTGCCTGAGAAGGGGAGAGCTTGGGCAGGCTTCCAACAAAATCTAACGAAATCGGTCGCCCCTGTTATTACGTAAGCGAGCGACCGCCTAAGAGAGACCCGTTGCGAAGGGGAGAGCGCAGCGGGTCTCTCTTTGTATTTTGCTACGGCGTTTTACCGCATACTGCGGCGTTGCCTCAGAAGTCCGGCTTGCTGAAAACTAAAGCAGCGCAAAGGTTCATAAACTTTGCGCTGCTATTCATGTCTTGTGTAGTATCTGATTCCTGATACGTTAGATCGAATCATTCGGCACGATAAAAGTTAGATGTTCGTTGTCGATCTATTCAGCGCGGGAGGAGATTATTGATGAAAGTAATCAAGACATTCTTGCCGGTGGTCTGTTGCTTGTGTTTCATCTCTATTGCTGGCTGCTCACGGTCTAATTCCAACACGCAGCCGTCCACATCAGCGCAACCCGGCGACAATCAGGCCGCACAGCCTTCTGCTACGCCGACCATCTCAGGCATGGGAGCGACCGAACAAAAAAGCGAAAAGGCGACCGGCAGCGGCGAAGTAGTAGATGAGTTGCACACACCGGCAATGGGCAGCCCCGAACGTCAGACTCTGATGGACGCTTTGCGCGAAGAGTATAATAAGCGCCGGACGTATCGAGGCAACATTACCTTCGTCGTGAACTACTTGAAAGTTCACAATGGCTGGGCCTGGACGTATCCTGAGCCGCGCTCAACCGACCCACACGATCAGTTCGGGGAAAACAGTGGCTTCCTGCTGCATCAAGTGAATGGACAGTGGCAGACAATGAAAGTGCCGCCGATGGTTGACGACCCGGACGATCCTGAAAACCTCGACTACCCAAGCAGCAAGGATGTTAAGAAGATCAGGCAGATGTATCCTTCAATCCCGACGGACATTTTTCCGAATAACTAACGAAGAATCTGCATTGACGGTATTTCGGTTTAGGCGTATTGTCATGCCGCTATCCAAGGGGTTTCGGGCCAGAGCTTGCCGGTTCGAGCTTACCCGGTCCTGTGTTTCTCAACTCTGGTCACTCCGCGCTGTGAGCTTCACTACGGCGCTCCACTGCTCACCTAAAGGAGTAAAGAGACGATGGCAACAAAATCTTCAAAAGGAACGAAGAAGGCCGCTAAGAAAAGCGCGAAGAAAGCTGCTGCTGCTGCCCTTCCTCCCTCGATCATCGCCTGTCTGCGAAAGTGTCACAATGCTTTCATTGACTGCCTCAAGAAGAATCCCCTCAATTTCAAGAAGTGCTTAGAGCAGTATCAGGTCTGCGTGCGTAAGTGTCTCAAGCTCTAGCCACTGTCTTAACCCGCCCCATATCGGGTTTGAGCAAGACAAAAAGAGAGCGGCGCGTTCTCAACAAACGCGCCGCTCTCTTTTCTCACAGTGAAGAATGCGCCTCTACGCTCATCTATCGATGTCCGCTCATCGCTCTACTTAATCGTCACTTCACTCTGCTTCTCTGCCCTGACTCTATCAAACTCTGGATGGCGATAGACGATGCGACCTGCGACGATGGTTGCCACTGCCGCGCCGCGCATCTTGAGGTCGTCAAACGGCGTGTTGCGGCTTTTCGATTTCGAGCGCGAGACATCGAAAGTCCAGCTCAACTCAGGGTCAATAATTGTTACGTCGCCCCACGCGCCCCGTCGCAGCGTTCCTCGATCCGCCAGGTTGAAGATTCGCGCAGGATTGCTTGAGCACAACTCCACCAGGCGTTCGAGGCTGATCGTGCCTTCATTGACCAGGCGGTCGAGCGCAAGGCCCACAGCAGTTTCAAGCCCTGTGATGCCGAACGGCGCTTGATCGTATTCGAGCGCCTTCTCGTCCGCGTGATGCGGCGCGTGGTCTGTGGCGATGGCGTCAATCGTGCCGTCGCTCAATCCTTCCATAATCGCTTCGATGTGATCGCGGCTACGCAGAGGCGGACTCATCTTGGTGTTGGTGTCGTAGCCCTCGACCGCTTCGTCCGTCAACGTCCAGTGATGCGGCGCAACTTCACACGTTAACAAGAGTCCGGCATCTTTAGCGCGACGCACGGCTTCAATCGTCCCGCGTGTTGAGACGTGCGCGAGGTGTACACGCGCGCCCGTCAGTTTTGCGAGCGCGCAATCTCTGACAGCATCCATCTCTTCAGCCGCCGCAGGCATGCCCCGCAGTCCCAACATCAAGGACCATCGCCCCTCGTGCATCGCGCCGCCTGCCGCAAGGGAGCGATCTTCGCAATGATCGACCACCGTCAAATCAAACCCGCGTGCATACTCCATCGCGCGCCGCATCATGCCAGCCGAGGGCACAGGCCGCCCGTCGTCAGAAACGGCTACGATGCCGGACAGTTTCATCTCGCCCATCTCGGCAAGCTCCGCGCCCTTCAATCCCTTGGTAATCGAACCGACTGGGAAGACGTTTGCCAACGCCGCGCGCTCTGCCTGTTCGATGATGAAGCGCGTGACCGCCGGACTATCGTTCACGGGGTCTGTGTTAGGCATCGCGCAGACGCTCGTGAAGCCTCCGGCAACTCCCGCAGCCGCGCCCGTCGCAATCGTCTCCTTGTGCTCCTGCCCTGGCTCGCGCAGGTGTACGTGCATGTCTATAAAACCGGGCGCGACTACAAGCCCGGTCGCGTCCAACACCTCTGCGCCTTCAGGCACACCGTCGCTACGATCAAGCAAGCCAGCGACACGGCCATCTTCGATCAGCAGATTCTTTCCGCTGTTCTGTCCCTGCGTGGGGTCAATCAAATGGCCGTTGGCGATCAGCAATCTCATCTCTCAGTTTGCCCTCGACTCTTCCGTCTTCCTTTGAGCGGCTTCGACCGTCTCAGTATTATGCCCGCCGCCCGCAAGCAGGTAGAGCACAGCCATCCGCACCGCCAGACCGTTTGTGACTTGATCCAGAATTAATGAGCGCGTCCCGTCCGCGACATCCGACGCGATTTCAATCCCGCGATTCATCGGCCCAGGATGCATCACGATGGCATCCGAAGCGGCATGTTCGAGGCGGCTGAGATTCAACCCGTAATGCACTGCGTACTCGCGCATCGAAGGAAAGAACGCAGCATCCTGCCGCTCACGTTGAATGCGCAGGATCATCACCACATCCGCGCCTTCAATCGCCTGCTCAATGCGTGGCTCGACGACAACGCCTTCTTCAACCAGCTCGCCCAACTCATGCGGCACGAGTGTGCCGGGGCCTGCGATGCTCACCGTCGCGCCGAGCTTCGTGAGCAGATGAATGTTCGAGCGAGCCACGCGCGAGTGCAGGATGTCGCCGATGATTGCGACCTTCAGGCCAGCGATACGCCCTTTGCGCTCGCGTATGGTCAAAGCGTCGAGCAGAGCCTGGGTCGGGTGTTCGTGCGCGCCGTCGCCTGCATTGACGACAGCCGCGCGGCAGATGCGCGCCAACTGGTATGGCGCGCCCGCCGACGAATGACGAACGACGATGCAGTCTGGAGCCATCGCTTCAAGGTTTCGCGCAGTGTCGAGCAGCGTCTCGCCTTTGGTCACGCTCGATGTTGATGCGCTGATGTTGATGGCGTCGGCTGAAAGACGTTTGGCCGCAATCTCGAAAGAGGTGCGCGTGCGAGTCGAAGGCTCAAAGAAGAGATTGATGACGGTGCGCCCGCGAAGCGCAGGCACTTTCTTAATCTCGCGCCGGGAGATGTCGCGGAAGGATTCAGCCGTGTCGAGGATATGCGTAATCTCTCCGGCGGAGAGTTCGCGTATGCCGAGCAAATCTTTTCGTTTGAAAACTGCGCTCATCAGGTTAATTTAACCACAAAGGCAGAAAGGCACAGAGGAAGCATAAGAATAAATTTTTGGATGACAAATTTGAGTTTTCAAATTCTGAATCTTTGGTTTGCCTTCTCTGTGTCTTCGTGCCTTTGCGGTAATTCTCTACTCTCACATAAAAAAAGCGGCCATCGCTGGCCGCCGTCAGGAATCTTCTGTCGCGGGTCGCTCCACGATAGCGACGCCCTCTTCCTCATCGAAATCCGTGAGCATCACTTTGATGATCTCACTCTTTTTCGTCGGCACAACCTTCCCTATGTAATCCGCCTGAATCGGTAGCTCACGATGCTCCTTGCCGCGATCAATCAGGACGGCCAACTGCACGCGGCGCGGGCGGCCAAAGTCTATCAACTGATCGAGCGCGGCGCGAATCGTTCGTCCGGTGTAGAGCACGTCGTCAATCAGCACTATGTTGCGGTTCTCTATGTTGCCGGGAAGCTCCGTGCGATTGACGACCGGATTCGCTCCGACTGTCGAGAGGTCATCGCGGTAGAGCGTGATGTCGAGGATGCCTACGGGTGGGCGTCCGCCTTCAAGGTCAGCAATCTTATCGGCCATGCGTTCGGCCAGAGGCACACCGCGCCTGCGTATGCCGACGAGGTAGAGATCGTCCGCACCGTGATTCTCTTCGACAATCTCAGAGGCTAAGCGCGAGAGCGCGCGATTGATTCGTGCCCCGTCCATGATGCGTGCTTTCTCGACGAAATCCATTTGGCGGATACTAACAAGAACAGTGGTAAGTGACAAGTGCTTCGGGAGACGTGTGATTATTCGCATGAGGATTCCCATTCGGAATCCTCATGCTTCCAAACCCTTCTGAGCGTCAGGTTGAATTGACTTGCCAGGCTGCGTATTCGGCTCAATCGCCATCAAGTAGAAATATCGTCTTGATGTAGGGTCGCCCGCTTCTATAGCCATAAGCGATTTTTCGCAGGTACAACTGATTGTGCAGAATGCCGCCGTTGAAATCGTAAGCGCAAACACCTTTCTTGCAACCCAGCAGCGGTCTCGTTTCTCTTGAGGGAGCGCTGTCGCCTCTCTCCCGGCTTCTGAGCCACTGTTCGCCCTTGCCGAGCGTCTTGAACTCTTTAATCTCAAACCTATTCTTAGCCGTATCATCTGCCAGGGAATGCTCAATCACGATTTTCAGTTTACCGAGATAAGGATGCTCGGCGTCAAGGCTGCCTAACGATTTCGACGTATAGGCTTCAGCCAGCGTCTTCACAAGCTGGTCAATGGTGGAGTTGGCTGAAGCGGAGCCACTACTACCTGCGCCGTTACTATCTGCGTCCCATTGAGAGAGCGAATACTTATTTTGTAGATTTTGATAAACCACTGCCGTTGCATTCTGAGTCTGCCCCTTAACATTTACTCTCAGGCGAAGCCTGTAGTTGATTCCCGCAACCACTTGCTGTTCGGCACGCTCGATTGAAAGGAGCGTTATGCGAGCGCCTTGCCTGCGCCCTTCCGCTCTGATTGCGAACCGCGCCGCCGACACTACCTCGGGGTCATTGTTGGAAGTTTCTGCGTAACCGCCCACGATTGGGGGTTGTTGAGCTAAGGCCCCGGACATGCCGCTAAAAACAATATTGAGTGCGATGACGATCATCACAACGTACCAATTCTTTTTCATTCGTAACCTCGTATCCTTTGATTCTGAATAACCACAAACCGGAGTGAATGCTCTCCCCTTCAGCAGACGCCCCACCCAGACTTTCTTTGCAGTAGGAAGCTAAAGAGATACGTCGATAGCATGAACGTCTGTTCGGTTGAGCTTTGGGAATAAGCATAGACACGATAGAATCCGCCTTGCCCGTCATTCGACAACGATGCTCTATCGCTCAATCCTGCGCCCGCTACTCTTTTGCCTGCCGCCAGAATCGGCGCATGAACTCGCATTAGATTCGCTCTCTACTGTGCTCTCTACCAGGCGAGCGCGGCAAATCGCCAGCCGCCGCTTCAGCCGCTCGCCGTTTGGAGAACTGCGCCGCTTCGGTCTGAGCTTCACTAATCCAATCGGGCTGGCCGCAGGTTTTGATAAGAATGGGACGGCTGCCGAGTACCTGGCCGCGCTCGGCTTCGGCTTCATTGAAGTTGGCTCGCTGACGCATCAACCGCAGCCAGGCAACCCACGCCCGCGCCTCTTTCGTCTTCCGCTGGATCGCGCGCTGATTAACCGCGCAGGATTCAATAACAATGGAGCGGAGGCCGCTGCAAAGCATCTTGCGCGCACGCGCCCCGGTTGCGTGCTCGGCATCAACATCGGCAAGAGCCGCGCCGTTGCCCTGGAAGATGCGACCGGCGATTACCTGGCAAGCTTCGAGTTGCTTCATGCTGTGGCAGACTACATGGTGGTCAACGTTAGTTCGCCTAACACGCCTCACCTGCGTGAGCTTCAACAACCGGAAGCTCTCGATGCGCTGCTCTCCACGCTGCAAAAACGTAATCAGGAATTAGCTGGTAAGCATCCGCGCAAACAGCCCGTTCCCCTGCTCGTTAAAATCGCTCCTGATCTAACGTTGCGAGAATTGGAATCAATCGTCGAGACAGCCCTGCGCGCCAACCTCTCCGGCATCATCGCAACGAATACGACGACAAGCCGTGAGGGTTTGCTGACAGCGCCCAAAAAGGTTGCAGCATGCGGGGCTGGCGGATTAAGCGGCGCGCCGCTTAGCCCACGCTCGACCGAGATCATCGCCACGCTTTATCGTCTCGCGCGCGGGCAGTTGACGATCATAGGCGTCGGCGGCGTCTTCACCGCCGAAGATGCATGGCAGAAGATCGGCGCAGGGGCGAGCCTCATTCAGCTTTACACGGGATTCATCTACCAGGGCTTGACGGTAGCGCGCGACATCAACGAAGGCTTGGCTGAGATTTTAAGCCGCGAAGGTTTTCGCACACTGGACGAAGCCGTCGGCTGTCGAGCCGCCGAGCTTGATGTATCATAAAACTGGTGAACGCTTCGACAAGACAACAGCGCATGACTCCTTCAACAAAAAACAGACTGATCGTCGCGCTCGACGTTGAGACTGCGCGCGAGGCGCTCAACCTTTTCGCGGCGCTCAAGACGGTCGCGGGCATGTTCAAGATCGGCTCGCAGCTTTTCACTGCCGAGGGGCCAGCCGTCGTGCGCGAGATAGTCCGCGCAGGCGGGCAGGTCTTCCTCGACCTGAAATTCCACGACATCCCGAACACGGTCGCCGCAGCAGGCGTCGAGGCTGTGCGTCTAGGCGTCTCCATCTTCAACATACACGCCTGCGGAGGTAGCGAGATGATGCGACGCACGGCGGCGGCTGTGTCTGAAACAGCGTCGCGCGAAGGCATCACACGGCCACATGTTATCGGCGTCACCGTGCTGACAAGCTCAGACGATGCGACGCTCGCAGAAGCGGGCTTTTCATCAAGCATCGAAGAGCAAGTCAAACTTCTGGCGCGGCTCGCCTCCGCGTCCGGTCTTGATGGAGTCGTAGCTTCGCCGCGTGAAGTCAGACTCGTGCGCGATGCGGTCGAGCAACCAGATTTCCTGATCGTCACGCCCGGAGTGCGACCCAAAGGCATAGCCCTGGACGATCAACGGCGAGTTATGACGCCCGCCGAGGCCGTACAAGCCGGAGCCGATTACCTGGTCGTCGGTCGCGCAATTCTCAAAGCTCCCGACCCGGCACGCGCCGCACAAAAGATTATCGAAGAAATGCAGCACGCTGAAACTGAAAAAGATGTAAGCAGTGAGCAATAGGTTCTTGTTTTTACTGCCCATCTGCCAACTACTAAAAATGGTTGACTATCATCAACAAGGAAGCGGCCAGCCTTTCGTTTACATTTCAGGAATCGAGGGCACGGGCAAGAATTTCTACAAGCAGGCGGCTGACCTTGAGCGCGATCATACGGTGCTCTCTTTTCCTTTGCGCCCGGAGGGTCGTTATGGCATGGAGACTTTGGTTGACGACTTCGTGTCGGTTATCCGCGACGCCCGTTTTGAGCGTGCGACGGTGCTGGGCGAATCTTTCGGTGGGCAGCTCGTGCTGGCTGCGGCGCTCAGGCATCCAGAGTTTTTCGAGCGGATGATTCTGGTCAACTCATTCGCGGCCTTCCCTCACCGCGCAAAAATCAATCTGGGAGTCGCGCTCTACTCAGTTTTACCGTATTCTTTATTGAAGGCTTATCGCACGAAGAATGCGGGGAGCACACTGTTTACCGACGACATCGAGGCGGAAGACAGGCTCGCTTTCCGCGAGAACACGCGCGAGGTCAAGCTTGAAGGCTATCTCACGCGCCTGCGAATTATCAGGGGCACGGATTTGCGCCCGCGCCTGGCAGAGATTAAAGTGCCTGCGCTCGTCGTCGCAGGCACAGAAGATCGGCTGCTGGACTCTGTTCGAGCGGCCCATGTCATGACAAAAGGATTGCCGCGCGCACGGCTCAAGCTACTGGAAGGCACGGGCCACATGGCGCTTCTTTCAAACCGCGTGCGCGTGCGTGAATGGCTGGCGGAGTTTAATGGGTTTTAGAATAATGAAGGTCAGTACTGCCTGCCGCAAGCGGGCGGGTATGGTTAAGCTAAGAACCCGTCCGCTACCGCAGGCGGTACTGACACAGATGATCGGGGAACTGTAAAGATTGGGGCGCGTGTAAGAGAGGGGTGCGTGCGCCTGGCTCAAGCTTTGCTTTATTTCGCGCGAAGGGAATCAACATTTGAAACGTCTGCTGATAACTATTGCCGCTTCTTTGATACTGCTTGCGCTCGCGCAGCCGCTGGCCGCGCAAGCTAAGAACGAAGTCGCCGACATTGCCTTCTCCAAAGCTCCATACCAGGTCGGCGAGCGCCTCACCTACCACGTCACCTTCTCAAGTTTCATTGACGCGGCCCACATCGAGATGCTTGTGGCCGAGCGCGGAACCTTCTTCACACGCGACGGCCTTCAACTGCGCGCGCACGTCGAAACAACCGGAGTCGTCAACGCTGCGCTCTATTCCATCAACAACGATTACACATCCTACATTGACCCGGAGACGGGGATTCCCTATCGCACACAGCAGGTGATACGCGAGGGCGGTCGGATTTCCGACACGTCCAGCGAGTACAACCAGCCGTTTGGGACAACTGCGATCCCGCCCAAGCTCAGGCTGGGCGAGTTTCCCGGCACTTACGATTTCATCTCTACGATCTATCGCCTGCGTGCGCAGCCGCTCGCGCAGGGAGCGAAATATTATTTCACCGTGCGCAGCGATCTCGATCAATATAACGCCGAGCTAAGGGTGGCGGGGCGCGAGTTGATTAAAACCAACGTCGGCTCTTTCAACACCATCGTCACAGAGGTGCGCGTGCCGAACGATGCGGAGGCCAACAGCTACCGCATACGCATCTATTTCAGCGACGACGAAAGACATGTGCCCGTCTTGATTACAGCGCATCATCGCTCAGGCGACATTCGCGTCGAACTCGCAGGCTCGGAGTTCATCACACCCACACAACCAACCACTACACCTGTCGTCACCTCGCCGGTTACGACCCCGATCAGAGCCGAACCAACGGCGGGCGCACCGCTGCCTCCTGAGCTTCCTTTCAAGGCGGGTGAGCAACTCAACTTTCAGGTCTTCCTCGGCGCATCAACGCAGCCGGTCGCCAGCACCTCTTTTCAAGTCCGGGCACGCGCCAAATATTTCAACCGTGATGGTCTCCTGCTCGCAGTCAAGGCGCAGACTGTCGCCGCAGCCGCGCGCATTTTCTTCGCCAACGATGTCATTAACTCTTACGTTGATCCCAACACGTTGCTCCCTTTTCGCACCGAGCTAAACTTGCAGGAAGGGCGGCGGCGTACCACCCAGATACTTTCGATTGACCAGGATCGCGGCACTGCCGTCACAGACAAAGGTCTCAGCATAGAGATTCCTGTCGGCACGCACGACTACATCTCGGTTCTTTACGCGCTGCGTTTGTTCAATCTCACGCCAAAGAAACGAAACGCCGTCACCCTGCTGGTTAATAATCGCCCGCTCACACTCTTCATTGAAGCCCTGAAGCGTGAGACCATCCAGCTCGGCGGCCAGCAAATCCCAGCCGTGCAGCTTTCGCTCACGACCGACGATCCGCAAGCAGACAAGTATGCCCTGCGATTGTGGGTCAGCGATGATCGCCGCCGCTTGCCCTTGCGCGTCACAGCCAGCACAGAGATTGGCCCAGTGCGGGCTGACCTGGCGATTATTCCAACCCCCCAGCAGTAAACCAACACATTCCTTAAAATCGCAAATAAATCCCGCCGACTCAAATCTGAAATTGAAATCTGATTTCAATTAGGCTATACTGCATTAGTGGCAAAGGAATTTCGCCACTAATGCCTTGAAATCTTAAAGAGTAGTTCGAGCGAACAGAAGGCGAGCATTATTAAGATGGAAATAGCAGAAAATATTCCCGTAGTGCGTAGAGCAAATTCAGAGCTATTCGCCACCGGCGAGCTATCGCTTGCCAGGCTGCCGATTGGGGCGCAGGCGCGTGTTATCGCCGTCAAAGGCGGCGGCGCAATTACCAGGCGTCTGATGGAGATGGGCGTTGTCCCTGGCGCGCCCGTGCGTGTCATCAAAGCCGCGCCCTTAGGCGATCCGATAGAAGTCCGCGTGCGCGGTTATCACCTCGCGCTCCGCCGCACAGAAGCACAAACGATCTCAGTAACAACAAGTGATGAGTGATAGGTGATAGGTGATAAGTAAAAACCAAAGCTTTCTCTTATCACCTATCACCTATCACTCATCACTCATCACTTCCCATGAGTTCCGCCCTTGAATCCCCTCCCCTTAATGCTCAGTCCACAAACGCTGCGCCGGTAGTCGTGCGCCCGCTGTTGATTGCTCTCGCGGGAAATCCGAATGCCGGAAAGACCACGCTCTTTAATGCGCTGACGGGCCTGCGTCAGAAGGTAGCCAACTATCCGGGCGTGACTGTCGAGCGCAAGGAAGGGGCGTGGTCGCTTGCGGCGGGTGAGCCTCCCGCGCGCCTGATAGATTTGCCGGGGCTTTACAGTCTCGATGCCGCCTCTATTGATGAGCAGATTGCGCGTGATGTGATTACCGGACGAATTCCAATGCTGCCCGCGCCAGACGTTATCGTCGCGGTCGTTGACGCTACAAACCTTGAGCGCAATCTTTATCTGGTCACACAGCTTTTGGAGTATGGGCGTCCACTCATCATCGCGCTGACGATGGTTGATCTGGCCCGGAAACGCAATCTTGAGATTGATGAACAGAAGCTGGCTGAAGCTCTCGGCGTAAGGGTCGTTCCCGTCACCTCCGTACAGCGTCTAGGGCTTGACGCGCTCGCGCTCGCTGTGCAGAAGGCTGCGAAAAGCGAAGGGGCAGGTGCTGGCTGGTGTCTCTCTCCTTTGGCCGAGCGCGAGCTTGCGGCGTTAATAGGAAAGGACGAAGACTCTATTAGCCGGCACATAGCGTTGCGCGACCTTTACGCGGATGAGTTGCCGGAGAATGAATGGAGGCGTGACGCTATTCGCAGCGCACGCGAGCGCCTTGCGGAGTCTAACCCGGATTGGTGGCAGGAGCCTTTACTGGCACGCTACAACTGGATTGAGAAGGTCACGGCCAAGTCTGTCACAAGCGATGTCTCTCAAAGCCTGACGACGACGGAGCGCATTGACCGTCTACTCACACACAAATTTTTCGGGCCACTGATTTTGATTGCGGTGATGCTCCTGGTCTTCCAGACAATCTTTTCATGGGCAAACTTGCCGATGGATTTGATTGATAAAGGTTTCGGCAGGCTGGGCGAGGCTGTGGGCGGCCTCATGTCGCCGGGACTGTTGAGAGACCTGCTGGTTGACGGCGTGATCGCGGGCGTCGGCGGTGTGGTCGTTTTCCTGCCGCAGATTTTGTTGCTCTTCTTCTTCATCTCCATCCTTGAAGACACAGGCTACATGGCGCGCGCGGCGTTTCTGATGGACAGATTGATGCGCGGGGTCGGGCTGCACGGCAAAGCATTCATGCCGTTGATGAGCAGTTTCGCGTGTGCGATTCCGGGCATCATGGCGACGCGCACGATAGAGAATCCGAAAGACCGCCTGGCGACGATCATGATCGCTCCGTTCATGAGTTGTTCGGCGCGACTTCCTGTCTACACGTTGATGATCGCGGCCTTCTTTCCGGGCAGAAAACTTTTCGGCTTCCTTTCAATTGGCGCGCTGCTGATTATGGCGATGTACCTGCTCGGCATCATCGTCGCCGTCGGTGTCGCATGGGTTTTGAAGCGAACGATTTTGAAAGCGCCGACGCCTCCGCTCGTGCTTGAATTGCCGCCCTATCGCGTGCCGAACGTGCTGACGATCTTTCAGGTGATGATCTCGCGCGCCTGGCTCTTTCTCAAACGCGCGGGCACGGTCATCCTGGCAATCTCCATTATCCTTTGGGCGCTGGCAACTTTCCCGCGCATGCAGAAGCCGGAAGAGAAGTCGGCAAGTCTATCGAGTCCAGTGAGTCAAACGGATGGCTCACGCTCGACAGACTCGACGGATTCAAAAGCGGTTGACCCGCAGGGCGAGCAATTGCGGCAGAGTTACGCCGGGCGCGCAGGTCGTTTCCTGGAGCCTGTCATCAAGCCGCTCGGCTTTGACTGGAAGATGGGCGTTGCCTTGATCTCGTCTTTCGCTGCGAGAGAAACGCTCGTCTCGACCCTGAGCATTATCTACAACGTCGGCAATGACGAAGATGCTCAATCGGACTCGCTTGTTAACGCCGTGCGCGAAGCGAAGAAGCCTGACGGCACGCCCGCGTGGACGCCGCTCGTCGCGCTCTCGATGATGGTCTTCTTCGTGCTGGCGATGCAGTGTATGTCAACAGTCGCCATCGTCCGGCGCGAGACGAACTCATGGCGCTGGCCGCTCTTTATGGTTGCGTACATGACCGTGCTCGCTTACATCGCTTCTTTCATCACGTATCAGGGCGGGCGTCTGCTGGGCTTTAGTTAACCTTTGGTGCTAGTTTTTTGTTAAGGATTCGGGGCATTTTGATCGTCACAGCCTTCAAATCCGTTGAAAAGTTTAACCTGTACTCCACTTTTCTGTACTTGCTGCCGATGCCCTTGGCCGAAAAACGGGGAAAGTGGAGTTTGAGCACCCGAAATCGTTATGTTTGAAGGTGCAAAGTGGAGCGACAAGCCCAAAATCAACTAGCACCATTGGTTAGTTAAGGTTAAGGAAAATGTTCGACTGGCAAACCATCGCAGTTGCGCTCATCATTCTGGCTGCTTCTATTTATGTGGGGCGGCTGGCGTGGATGCGCCTGCGCTCGTTTCGAGCGTCTAGAGGCAATGCGGATTCATGCGAGACGGGTTGCGGTAGTTGCGGGAATAACCAGAAACCTGTGGCGGCGACAGAGAAAACTGTTTTCGTTGAAATCAGCCGTTACAGAACTTCCTCACGGAGCAACCCGCGTTAAGCTATTTTTAAGAAGCTGTTTTAAGAGTCCATGAAAGCCCCGAAGGGGCGAAATAAGATAGCCTGTGGCAACGCCGCAGGTCAGCGTTGCAGGTTTATCCGTTAAGCCCTGAAAGGGCGACATAAATATTCCGCCCCTTCAGGGCTTGTGTGGATAATGATGATTCATGTCCTGTGGCGTTGCCACAGGCTATTACATTACGCCCCTTCGGGGCTTTCTCAACTGCTTCTAAAACTTACCTAGTCGGGTCGTCTGCTTCCGCCACGTTGTACTTCACACTGTAAACCTGCACAGGCTCGTCTATGTGCTTGACCTCGACCCTCCAGGATTCACTGAGCGGAAACTGATCGTCGAGTTCCTTCACAGTCTCATACGCGACGAGTATCTGCCCCGGATGGGCTATGCCTTCGATGCGTGAAGCGATGTTGACCGTGTCGCCGATGGCTGTGTACTCAGAGCGCTGCTCCGCGCCGATGCAGCCGACAGTGGCTTCCCCTGTGTTGATCCCGATGCCAAGCGTGACGCTAGGCAATCCCTTCGCCGCCAGTTGCAGGTTGACCTGCCGGATTCTCTGCTGCATTCCGATGGCGGCAGAGACTGCGCTGACCGCGTGTGTCTCGCTTCCGACGGGCGCGCCGAAAAGAGCCATCAACCCGTCGCCAAGATATTTATTAAGCGTGCCCTGGTGCGCGAAAATCTCCGCAGCCATCTCCGTGAAAAGAATATTGAGAAGATCAACGATGGTTTCGGGCGGCGCGCGGTGCGCGAGCCGTGTGAACCCTCTCACGTCGCAGAAGAGCACAGAGATGCGCCGGTTGATTCCGCCGAGGTGAAATTTTTCGGGACAATCAAGAAGCTCCGTGATGAGATGCTCCGGCATAAATCGCTTGTAGAGTTCGCGTGCAAGCGTCTCGCGCTTCATGCGTTCGTGCGCGCGCGCAGCCTCAACAGCGGTTGCCGCCTGCGATGCCACAGCCGCCAGAAGTTGCGTGTCCAACTCGGTGAAAGGCTCCGGCACACCGCGACGATCAACGTAGAGCGCGCCGTACACGCCCTCGCGCCCGACGAGCGGAGCGCAGGCAAGCGAGCGTATGCCTTGCATGATCGTCACGCGGCTGACTTGCAGCGCCGCGTCGCCAACGACATCTTGAGAAGAGAGCATGAGACGCTTATCAATAGCGGTGCGAACAGCCGTGCGACTGATCGAGCGTGGCTGCGAGGGGTTTGAGTCCGCATCGCGGAAACGAATGCTGACAGGCTGCGGGTCCTGGCCCTGCTCGGCTAGAAGAGCGGCGCAGCAGTCCGCGCCGATCATACGCATCACTATGTCGGTCGCGTATTCGAGAACGGATTTCGGATCGAAGACGGTGGCGAGCGCGGCGCTCATGTCGCACAGGTGAGCCAGCATCTCTGCCTTGCGCCGCAACTCTTCAAGCTCTTTCTCTTTTGAGGTGCGCGCGGTAAATGTATTGCTTATCAGAGAAGTGAAGCCGCTCGTCGCAGGTGTAAACGTCGTGCTGTCGGAAAGCGGCTCATCGTTGTAGCCAAGCACGCCCTCGTCTTCCCACGTCGCCGTGAAGATGGCCGGGATGATCTTAATCTGATCGCCGTTCTGAAGAGGACGCTCACCCGCCTCGTTGCTGATGTTCTGCCCGTTGACGAACAGCAGATTGCCGCTGCTCACATTTCTGATGACAGCTTGATCGCGTGCGACGGAGCGCAGGACAGCGTGATGACGCGAAACGCGCAGGTCGTCAATACGTATGTCGTTATCAAACGCGCGCCCGATGGTCAAGCTTGCGCCCTCGGAGAGCTTCCACTGTCGCTTCAATCCTTCTGTTTCAGAAATAGTAAACACGTCGCACCTTTTCTCCGACATCAATAGAGTGCTTGCGTGAAACGGCACTGTCGAGACCCGTATTTTAGCGCAGTCTCGCTTTCAGGCATATCACGGGAGACGACCTGCGGATTAATTTTCTTTTTTCTTGTATCAGTTGGCTCGTCTGTGATATAGAGCCGCCTCAATTAATGGAGGAAGGTTCTCATGGCGCTCTACACACGTCTTTGGGCCGCAAGCAAGTTCGATTCGCACCCGATTGCTTTTCAGCAACCCGGTCCCCTAACTATTCAAGCGGCTCTTGAGCTTATTAACACAACCTCCACGCCCACGCGCACAGAAATAAAGCTAGCCTATTCGCTCTGGGAGAGTCAGGTACAGGGCATAAGCGTTATCAACAGGGCTGCCCTCAATCACCAGGTCTCCGCTTAAATTCACTCTTACACCCTCGACATTGTAGCTCTCTCCAACATTAAAAAACTAAAGGGCAACCACCTCTGGCTGCCCTTTAGTTTTGGAAGACGGATTAGAACCCGCTGTTACTTCCCTGTGTTGACATACTGGATGCAGTCGCCTTGATTCTTAAAGGTACTGCCGTCCGCGCGTACTCTCATCGTCCAGCCGCCATTTTTGCACTGGCTGGCAGTGGTTGCGACGTTGCCACCAATGCAAGCCCCACCAGGTGCGGGCGCGATGAGCCAGGGAGCATAAATGACCTTCGCGCTTACCTGCGCGCCTGTGCCGCCGGGATTAGATGCAGCAGTTGGGCCAGTAGGACTGTTCCACCAATTGCAAGACCCGTCAACTGACCCAGCGGGAAGAGTCGGTTGAACCGCGATGCCGAACGAGGCGGTTGTTAGGTTAAAGTTGTTACTATGAACCTGCGCGGTGGCGAAGGAAGGGTTAGATTCAAACCAGACCGCAAGGCTGTCTGGAGATGAACTGTTCAGATTGCTGATTTCGTTACCCGAGACAATAGCGCCAGGCGTGTTACCTTCCAGGCCGATGGCATGTACCCAGCCACCGCCATTCAGGTTATCAATGGTGTTGCTCAGTATCTGGAGACCGGGCGTTCCCGGTGTTACATTGCCAACAGATATCCCGTAGGCTCCTTTGCTAAAGCTCATGATAAACGACATCGAATTAGCTTCAATAACCGTATTCGAGCTTGAATTTGTTCCTCCATTGTCACCGATAAGGACACCTTTCGCTGATCTTGTGCTTTGAATATTCTTCATCTCGTTGTTTGAGATGTTTACGCTATCGGGACCACCCTGGAGATAGATGGCTTGGGCAGTGCCGTTGCCGCCAGTGTCCGTCGTGCTGATCCCATCAAAGATGTTGTTAGTGATGACAGCATTATTGCCAGCCGAATTGACACTAATCCCATACGCTGCCCCTGTGGTAAGAGAATTCTTCAGGGTAAAGCCGTCAATGGTGACACCTGCCGCGTTGATGGCGAAGACCGCATTCCCGTTGATGGGATTTGCGCCATTCACGTTTGATTCGGCAGCTAGCCGACCGCGCGCATCAACGCCTGCTTGCGCCCCCTTAAGCGTGAGACTCCTGGGAATATTCACGTTCTCGTTATACACCCCTGGGGCCACGTTGATCGTAGCGCAACCGGAATCGTTGACTGCTGCTTGAATCGTCGGGTAATCGGTTGGAACGTTGCAGACTGGGCCTCCCACTGCTGCCTTTGCTTTATTACCTCCACCGAACATCATCAATCCTATCACTAAAGATAAGGCTAGTACCGTTAACACGAGTGATCTTTTGAAATTCATAAACTTTCCTTTCGAGAGGGGCTAAAACCACGCAGTCGCATGTAATCGCATAGAGACATCCACATACGCACATGGTTAAAGAGAGATGGACTGGGCAAGGTCGTACTTCACATACGACCACGGAATAACCATGCTCCGCACTACATGATTAGGGACGACTTGTAAGAACTTGAGGTAGCAAAGATCGAGATAAACCTTACTCGATACCGCTACAGACGAGGTGTATTGTGCTGATGTCCGGCGAATTGATGCCGGTAAAAAGTCCAGCAGAGTTTGTTCGCTGACATCACTGAGACGGGCTACCTACCAGAACCGTGGGAATACTCGGCAGTAGAGAGCAGACACCTTCAAGAAAACGATGCGGACTTTATTTCATCTATAGGTGACTGTCAAGCTAACAGTATCTGACGCAACTAAAGGCAACCGGGCAAACTATCAATCGCTCATCTGTATTGCTTCGCCAGCTCGCGCTTGAGTAGTTTGCCCGTCGGCCCTTTCGGGATGTCCGCGACGAAGGAGACGGACTTGGGGCATTTGTAGTCGGCCAGGTGCTCACGGCAGAAGGCGATGATCTCTTCTTCCGAAGCTTTCGCGCCTTCTTTGAGCACGATGAAGGCTGCGACCTCTTCACCGTAGAGCGGGTCGGGCACGCCGATGGTCGCGGCTGCGGCTACAGCCGGGTGCTTGTAGAGCACTTCGTCAATCTCGCGCGGGTAGATGTTCTCGCCGCCGCGAATAATCATGTCCGACTTGCGATCAACGATGTAGAAGAAGCCTTCAGCATCTTTGTATCCGATGTCGCCGGTATGAAACCAGCCATTACGAAAAGCGCGCGACGTGGCTTCCGTGTTCTTGTAATAACCCTTTAAGATATTTTCGCCGCGCAGGACGATCTCGCCCAGTGCGCCGTCGGCCACCTCACGGTCTTCGTCGTCAAAGACTTTCATCTCGTTGCCGATTGCCATCCCGCACGAACCCGGTCGCCTGCGCTCATCCGGCGGATTGAAACTGGAGCGACAGGTTGACTCCGAAAGCCCGTAGCCTTCAATGACGAGACAGTTGAAAGTCTCTTCAAACTTTCGCAGGACTTCCGATGGCACGGGCGCGCTTCCGCACATAGCGAAGCGCAGTTGATCTGTCTTGAGTCCGGCGGGCACGCCCTCTGGATAAACGCTCAGGAGCATCGAGAGCATCGTGGCGACAGAGCCGAACGATGTCACTTTGTAATCCGAAATAATCTGCCAGAAGCGCGAGGCGGAAAACTTTGGGCTGACGACTGTGGAAGCTCCCGCGTAGAGCGGCGTCATCGTCGTCACAGACACCGCGTTCATGTGAAAGAGAGGCATCACCGTTAGCAGGCAGTCGTGCTCGGTGAAATTCAACCAGCGCGTGATCTGCCGGGCGTTGGCGATTACGTTGCCGTGCGTGAGCAGGCAGCCTTTGGGTTTTCCGGTCGTCCCCGAAGTGTAGATGATGATCGCTTCGTCATCTTTCCCGATTAAAACATCAGGCAGTTCGTCTGCTGAAAATTCTGCGGTCGCCTGAGCTTCATCGTCAAACACGATGACGTGCTGCAAGTCAGGCAGCTCATGGCGAATGGCCTCAACTCTTGGCAGAAACTCCGAATTAATGAGCAAAGCTCTGGCTTCCGAGTTGGCGATGACGTAAGTAATCTCTTCCGCTTTGAGCAGGGAGTTGACGGGGCCTGCGAGCGCGCCGAGCTTGAAGCAGGCGAAGTAGGCGATGATGTACTCCGGGCTGTTCGGCATCAAGAGGCTCACCCCGTCGCCCTTCTTGATTCCGCGCGCGGCAAGCACCCGCGCCGCGCGATTAACCGCCGCGTCGAATTCCGCGTAAGTGTAACTGCGGCCATCAGCCTCAGAGATAAGAAAAGGTTTGTCGGGCGTAGCTTGAGCGCGTTGTTCCAGCAACTCACGAACACTTCTTGGTTCATCCATCGTCTTCGTCATACCCTCAAAAAAGCCTATCACCGGTTGCGGGCAGGGATGCCCGCGCTCCCTTAAGTTGCTCTAGCTCGCGGCCCTGACTTCACAACTCATACAATCAACGGAACTGAGAAGCTGCAAGCCGGATGTTTTCTTACCTTTCTTCTTATCCTTTTCCGTGACGAGTACAGAATTATCAGACAGCAGCCTGACAAATTCGAGCAGATAAGGGGGCGCAGCCTTATTCTTGAGCATCGCAGACATCCAGCGCCTGCGTAGCCCTTTCTTCGTCAAAGGAACTGCGCGAAGTGTCCCGGCCTCGATGTGCGGCGCGACAGCCCATCTTGCCATGACGCCAATTCCGACACCGGCCCTAATCATCTCAAGTAGAGCTTCCGTTAGCTGCACCTTTGATACTTGTCGCGGGGTGATTCCGGCAGGGCCTAGAACTTTCTTGAAAAGGGTTGTGTCTGTCATAGTCGTGTAGATGAGCAGATGCTCCTGCGCAAAATCTTCAGCCTTAATAAAAGAGCGCGCGGCCAGCGGATGGTCGTTGCTCATGACGACGACCATCTCATCCTGAAAGAGCGGCTTGTAAACCAGCTTGCTGTTTTTAGGCGGCTCACTTACAAGCGCCAGATCAATCTTGCCGTCAAGCAGAGCCTGCAACGGATCAATTGTCGCTTCGACTACAATCTGCACCTCTATGCGCGGGAATTCCTGGTTGAAAATCTTGAGCAGAGATGGAAGCCAGTGGTAGCAGGTATAGCATTCGGTGGTGATGCGCAAAATGCCTTCACGACTGAGCGCGATTTGCCGTATGTCTTCCTCTACACGCTTCATCTCATCGAGGATACTCTGCGCTGAACTGAGGAGCCGCTCGCCTGCCGGAGTCAAGATCATCCTTTTGTTGAGCCTGACAAAGAGAGCCACGCCAAGCTTCTCTTCAGCGTCTCGGAGTTGATGACTGAGAGCCGACTGCGTCAAGTAGAGGAGGTTTCCCGCCTTCGTTATGCTGCCCGCTTTCGCCACCGCCTCGATCAATCTCAGGTGTCTGACTTCCAGGTTCATGACTTTCCTCCGCCAATTCTACCTATGAGCCGTATTCATCGAAATCGTGAAAACAATGAGCTTGTTTTCTAGGTGACTGTACCATACCATCACCTTCAAGTCGAGACTGAAAGTTTCAGGCTGCATGCCTGAGCTGAAAGTATCGAGAGCGCAGAGGGCGCGCCGGATGGCACGCTTTTGATGCGCGACAGATTTGGAGGAAACAAAAAAGTCATGAGACGAACAAAGGTTTACGGGCTGATCTTAATTCTCCTCGCCGTAATGGTCGTGCAGGCAGCGCCTACGAGCACCGGCTTCCAGACGAGCGGTGATTCAGAAGCCTACTTCAATCAGGGAGTAGCTGCCACTGAGTCGGGTCGCTACAAAGAAGCCATCGAATCGCTCAAGCAAGCGATTCAACTGAGACCGGATTTTGCAGAGGCGTACAATAACCTGGGCGTTGCCTACAGCAAGCTGCAACGCAACAAGGAGGCAGCAGATTCATTCGAGCAAGCGATTCGACTTAACCCCAAACTTGAGCAGGCGTATAACAACCTGGGCTACGTTTACGCCGCCGAGCGCCACTTTGAGAAAGCAATCGCAGCCTATCAACAGTCAATCCGCATCAACCCAAACTACATGTTTCCACACCTCAACCTGGGGATGGCTTATGCAGAGCTGGGTAGAATTCAAGACGCGGTTGCGTCCCTGACTCAAGCCGTGCGGCTGGAACCGGACTTCGCCGTCGCCTACCATAATCTCGGCTACGTGCTCACAAAGGCGGGCAAGTACGAGGAGGCTGTTGAGGCATACCAGAAGGCGATTCTCCTGAAGCCGGACTTAGCGGGAGCCTATCACAACCTGGCAGTTGCCTATCTGGAGCAAGGTCATCGCAACCTGGCGTTGGAGCAGTACCGCAGGCTGAAAGCTGTTGACAAAGATATGGCTGGGAGACTTCTGGACGTGATTAACCAGGACAGAGTTGTCATCGTCAGGAAACAATAGTCTCGCGGTCGCTCTGCTCGGAAGAGTTTTCAAAACAAGATTAGCTGGAGCCTTCTTTCTATTCCTTTCTGCGCTTCAGCTATCAAATGGGAGGCGCTGCTGCTACCAGCGCCTCCCATTTTCACAACTTGCCAATGCTCATTCACCCCTACATTACCGTTCGTTGCTGCTTAGCCAGGATGTTTCGGCTTGCCAGGCAAGCGGCTTGGCAGATCAATCTCATCATCAACAATGGAGTCGAGACAAACGCCAGCCACACGCGCATATTTAAGGAGAACAGGCAAAGGCGGTTCGCCCATATCTAACTCGTAATCTGAAATTCTGTTCTGAGTCAAATCCACTCCAAGACGCTGGATCATCTCATTTTGGGACAGACCTAACGCAATCCGAATCTGCAAGAGCTTTTCGGCCAGACGCTTGGGTTTCGGGCGCGCTTTGCCTCCCATCAGAAATTATCTCCTGATGGAAAACAACGCTTGCTTCTAACCGGAATTCCGGTTAGAATACGCTTGCTCAACCTGTTCGCCGTGAGAATGAACCTTTCATACTCAACGGCGATGCTCATCACTCAGTTTTGAGGTTGAGGGTTAAGCTACGCATTGACCGTTGCCTGGTGTTTTCAAAGACTAGAACGTGCGCGCTAGTTTAGCAGAGAGCGTGCTTTCCTTACACCACTTTATGATCTCACAAATATAGATAGAAGAATTCGCTGGAGGGAGCGCAGAGGGGAGTGAGCCGCTTGCGCTCTCGCCGCTGCACGCTACGCTTTGGGGTGGAAGCGGGCTGTGCGGCAAAGGCCGCCGCGACTCCCACAGAGGCGGCGGCCTTGCTTTTCTTCCGAGATTTTCATGAAAGAAGATATTTTCCGTTAAAGTCCTTTGACTCATCAATGGGCGAGATTAAGGCCGCGCATCAACTGTTGCCAATGAATTCAAAGATAACTTGAATTCGAGATAAGCAACAACAAATGAGGGGATACACGATAATCAATATCCTCGAAACAAGGTAATGTATGGGAATTATAGTAAGCGGTAGGTAAACTTTAGTATCAGAATATTGACACAGTCAAAATGAGTTTCCAGACCTGGAAGCCATCAGCCGTACAGCACGCGCGCTGGCTCTGACAACGCCCGGTCTCGACGATAAGTTTCGCCTGCCGCGTAATGTCGGCGATCAGGCATGGCTCGCCGCTGCACGTTCTTTCGCCGCAGATGCCATGCCGCTCAAGGCAGATTTCGCCCGACGCGGGTTGCCGCAGGACTTTCTTGATGATCTCAACGCAGACATCACGGCATTTGAAGAATCAATAGGTAGCCGTGAGCAAAAGAACGGAGCGCGCGTCGCCGCAACCGTTGCTATTGACGAATCAATCGAGCGCGGGATAAACGCCGTGCGCGAGCTTGATGCCATCGTGCAGAATATTTTCCGCAACGACGCGGCGACACTCGCCCGTTGGACGAGCGCCAGCCATACCGAACGCGCCCCGCGCCATCAAGCCGCCGTCCAGCCACCGCCAACATCGCCCACACCGCCAAAGCAGTAAAGGTTCAATGACTATTCACCACCGCACACACAGAGGACACTGAGAGAGCACAGAGAATTGGTTAACTCTGCGCTCTCTATGTTTGCGGTGGTGAACCTGACTTTCCATACACGCAACTATAGCGGCACTCAAATGAGTGCGACCGAGTTCAGAGTTCAGCCTTGAGGCTGTCTTCACTGACAAGCTTAAGCTTGAACTCTCAACAAGTCGCATCCTGTTGAGAACTGCTATAGAATTTGCTCCAACACGCTCAAGCGTGAGTTCTAAACTAAAGGACGGGTAAAGCTCTAACTGAAAAGCTCAGTTATGATATATTATGCCGCGTCAGCATCACCACATGCAGGAGTTGAATGGCTCCGAAGAGGGTCACACGAGTCAATCTCCCTTCAACTGAATCGTAAAGCCCTTTTGAAGGCTTTTCAAAGTACCTCTAAAGAGAGAGACTGCGGAGAACGAACGCGCCTATGGGTATCTATCGCAATTTTATCAATGGTCAGTGGGTTGAATCCGTTTCATCGCGCACCGCCCAAAACATTAACCCTGCTAACACTGACGACGTGCTTGGCACTGTCAGACAGGCAACGCGCGATGAAGCTCGCAGCGCCGTAGATGCTGCGAGCCAGGCTTTTCGCGCGTGGCGCGCAACGCCTGCTCCATCGCGCGGACGAATCCTTGCACGCGCCTCGCGCCTGATGGAAGATCACAAAGAGGAGTTGGCGCAGCTTCTGACGCGCGAAGAGGGCAAGACCATCAGCGAATCGCGCGGCGAGCTTCAACGCTCAATCAACGTCGCGGAGTTCTGCGCGGGCGAGTCAAGGCGTATCAACGGCGAGACGATTCAATCCGAGTTGCCGTCAAACTTCGCCTACACCATCAAGCAGCCGCTCGGCGTCGTCGCCTGCGTCACGCCCTGGAACTTCCCCGTCGCAATTCCCGTCTGGAAGATCGCGCCCGCGCTCGTCGCAGGCAACACGGTCGTCTTCAAGCCTGCGAGCCTGACGCCTGCCACAGCCGTCCGCATCGTGGAGATTTTTGAAGAGGCCGGGATTCCGAAAGGCGTGCTCAATCTGGTCCTGGGTTCAGGCTCTGAAGCGGGCGACGAGATTATCAATCATCCGGCGGTCAAAGCCGTTTCGTTCACAGGCTCGAATGAAGTCGGCATACGTCTCTACGAACAGGTGTCCAGGCGCGGCGCGAAGGTGCAGTGCGAGATGGGCGGCAAGAATCCTGTCATCGTCTTGGAAGATGCTGACCTGGACTTAGCTGTCGAATCAACTGCGCAGGGCGCGTTCGGCTCAAGCGGTCAGCGATGCACGGCGACGAGCCGCGCAGTTGTCATGGAAGAGATCGCGGACGAATTCGTCTCTCGCATAGTCAAACGCGCCGAAGGGATGAGGATTGGCGCGGGTAGCGACGCAGCTACCGAGATGGGGCCGAGCGTTGACGAGAGCCAGTTTAAGACCGTGCTGAGTTATATAGAGATCGGGCGCGAAGACGGCGCTGAGTTAAAGTGTGGCGGCTCGCGCGCTGAAGGCGACGGACTCGATAAAGGCTACTTCGTCCGTCCGGCGGTTTTTGATCGCGTCACGCCCGACATGCGTATCGCGCGCGAAGAGGTTTTCGGCCCCGTCCTCTCCGTGCTTCGCGTCAAAGATTTTGACGAAGCCATGCAGGTCGCAAACGATTCTGAGTATGGACTCTCTTCTTCCATCTTCACCAACGACGCCGCGCGTATCTTCCGCTTCGTTGACGAGATCGAAACAGGCATGACGCACATCAACTCGCCCACGACCGGCGGCGAGGCGCACATTCCCTTCGGCGGCATCAAGGGCACAGGCATCGGCGACCGCGAGCAGGGATCAACCGCGCTCGATTTTTACACCGACCTGAAAGTCGTCTATGTTGACTACACCGGGCGCAAACGCGAAGGAAACTTGTACTGAGCGCCGGATAGTCAAGGGCTTCCCTTCTCTTGATTGGCTGCGCGTTGAGGATAGACATGACCAAGCTCAAAACTTTGACGCTCAAGCTCTCAATCATTCTCGCCCTCGCGCTTACGCTGCCGCTCCTCGCGGGATGTCAAAAATCCGTGCAACAAACATCAAATCAAGCTCCGACTCCGGCTTCGCAGTCGTCTCAACAGTGGGATGCTTTCGTCAATACATACTTGAACGACTACTTCGCGGCGCATCCCGATGCGGCTGTGTACGCGGGGCGTCATGAGTACGACGGCAAATTGCCCGACTGGAGCGATGCGGGCATTAAGAAAGAGATTGCGCGCCTGCATTCTGAGCGCGATCAAGCCAGCCAATTCACAGATGCTTCCCTGGACGAGCGCCAGCGTTTCGAGCGTGACTATCTAATCGCGCAGACTGATAAAGACCTTTTCTGGATGGAGAAGGCTGAATGGCCTTACAGGAATCCATACTTCTATGCGGACTCGATTGACCCTGACGTTTACGTCTCGCGCGAGTATGCCCCGCTTGATGCGCGCCTTCGCGCCTTCACAGCTTACGCAAAGGCCGTCCCCAATGCCTTGACGCAGATTCGCGCTAACCTCAGATTGCCGCTGCCGCGCACTTACATCAAAATCGGGCGCACGACTATCGGTGGCCTGGCAGACTTTTACAGCAAGGATGTTCCAGCGGTCTTCGCTTCGGTGAAGGACGAAGCCTTACAGTCAGACTTTCGCACCGCCAACGACGCGGCCATCAAAGCCGTCAAAGACTTTGACGCCTGGTTAGCTTCACAAGAAGCGAGCGCGACCGACAACTTCGCTCTCGGCGCGGACAAGTTCAGCGAGATGTTGAAGGTGACCGAGCGCGTTGACGTGCCGCTCGATAAACTCGAACAGATCGGGCGCGCGGATATGGATCGCAACCTCGCAGCTTTGCGCGAAGCGTGTAACCAGTATGCGCCGGGGCAGACCGTGCAGGCTTGCGTTGCGAAAGCAAGCGCGCACAAGCCCGAAGGCAATGTGGTTGATGCGGCGCGCCATCAGCTAGATGAGTTGAAGAATTTTTTGGCCGAGAAAATGGTCGTCACGATTCCCGGCACGGAAGTGGCTAAAGTTGCTGAAGCGCCGCCCTATAAGCGTTGGAACTTCGCCTACATCAACATCCCTGGGCCTTATGAGACGGGACTGCCTTCGACCTACTATGTCTCGCCGCCTGACCCTTCATGGCCTGCGGAGCAGCGCGCGGCTTATGTCCCCGGCGTGGGAAGCCTCTTGTTCACCTCGGTACATGAAGTCTGGCCGGGCCACTTCTTGCAGTTCTTGCACGCGAATCGTTCGCAGTCGAAGTTCGGACAGGTCTTCGTCGGCTACGCTTTCGCAGAAGGCTGGGCGCACTACACGGAAGAGATGATGTACGACGCAGGATTGGGCGCGAATGATCCTGAAATGCATATCGGCCAACTGCTCGAAGCCCTCTTGCGCAACGTGCGTTTTATTTCCGCCATCGGCATGCACACTAAAGGCATGTCGGTCGCAGACTCTGAGCGCATGTTCGTGGAAGAAGGTTTTCAGGACGTAGGCAACGCGCAGCAACAGGCCGCGCGCGGCACGTTCGACCCGGCTTATCTCAACTACACGATGGGCAAGTTGATGATAAAGAAGCTGCGCGAAGACTGGACAGCCTCGCGCGGGGGCCGCACCGCATGGAAAGATTTCCACGATCAGTTTCTCAAATACGGCGGCCCGCCAATCCCGCTCGTCCGCAGGGCCATGCTTGGCAGCAGCGACGTTGGCTCGCTCTTTTGATTTAATGTTATGGCACACCGCCCTTAAAAGGTAGTTCAATGCAAGACGAAAAGTTGATAGAAAAAATTAGGAATTTGTCGCCGGAGCGTGTAGCTGAAGTTGAAGACTTTGTTGACTTCATCACTGAGCGCGACGAACGTCGTCTCGTTCAAGCAGCTACCAAACTGTCCGAAGAAGCTTTTAGACAAGTCTGGGACAATGAAGAAGATTCTGCCTATGACCAGCTATAATTTCGGCGAGGTTGTGCTGGTACCGTTCCCGTTCACTGACCAGACCGGAAACAAAAAACGTCCGGCAGTAGTCGTCAGTTCGGCGATTTACAACAATGCCCGTCTTGATCTGATCTTGATGGCAATTACGAGCCAGATTAAAACTGCCCGGCTGGTTGGCGAAGTCAAAGTAGCCGAATGGCAGAAGGCAGGCTTGCTTAAGGCTTCAGTTATCAAGCCCGTTCTAACGACTGTTGAGAAACGATTGATATTGCGCCGCCTTGGGCAACTAGAGCAATCAGACAGTCTGGCTCTTCAACAAACTTTAGGTATGATTCTTGGATGAGAAGCGAATTTATCGCACATAATGGAAAGGAAACGATGAGCACAGCCGAGCAACAAACAACGCAATCCGACATCATTAGCAAACACAAGGAATTTCTCTTCCCGGCGGTCGCAACCTACTATCAAGAACCGCTTGCGCTCGTGCGCGGCGAAGGAATGTATGTCTGGGACGACGCGGGCAATCGTTATCTTGATTGCTTCGGCGGCGTGCTGACGGTCAGCGTCGGGCACGCGAACCCGAAGGTGAACGCGGCGATCATCGAACAGGTCAAGACGCTCTCTCATACTTCGACGCTCTACGCCAACAAGCCGCAATCAGACCTTGCCGAAAAGCTCTACCAGATTACACCCGGTCGCTTGAAGAAATCTTTCTTCACCAATAGCGGGACCGAAGCTGACGACACCGCGATTCACGCGGCAAAGCTCGCAACGGGTCGCCATGAAATCGTCGTCCTGCGCCACAGCTACAGCGGACGCTCGGCCACCGCGCTCTCCGCCATCGGTCACTCAACCTGGCGGCCACTTCCCGCACAAATCGCAGGCATCGTCCACGCGCGTGCGCCTTATTGCTATCGCTGCCCGTTCAAGCTCACCTACCCGGAATGCGGCCTTGCCTGCGCCAACGACATTGAAGAATTGATTATGACGACGACGACGGGCGAGATCGCGGCCTTCATGGCCGAACCAATCCTCGGCGTCGGCGGCTTCATCGTTCCCCCTCCCGGCTACTTCGAGCGCGCCGTCGAGATTACAAGAAAACACGGCGGCCTCTTCATCGCAGACGAAGTTCAGACCGGCTGGGGTCGAACCGGAGACAAGTGGTTCGGGATTGAGCATTGGAACGTGGAGCCGGACATCATCACTTCCGCGAAAGGCATGGGCAACGGTGTGCCCATCGGCATGACAACCGCGACGCCCGAAGTCGCAGACGCTTATCCGGGGCTGACCTTCTCCACCTTCGGCGGCAATCCGGTCTCGATGGCTGCTGCGCTCGCCGTCATCAAAATCATTGAAGACGAAGATTTGAGAACCAATGCCGCTGTCGTCGGCGCATACTTCCGCGAGCGCCTCGAAGAACTCAAAGCGAAATACCCTGTCATCGGCGACGTGCGCGGGATGGGCCTGATGCAGGCTCTCGAACTCGTCAAAGACCGCGAGACCAAAGAGCCTGACCCGCAAAGTGTGCTTAAAGTTTTCGAGGAGACAAGGCGGCGCGGCATCCTCATCGGTAAAGGCGGACTCTACGGCAACGTGATCCGCACAGGGATGATGCTCAACTCGACGAAAGATACTGTCAATGAGTTGATTGAAGCTCTGGATAAGAGCTTTGCGACAATTTGAGAGATGGATCTTTCAACATCTGAAATTTTGCAGAGTCCTGAAATCGTCGCCAAACTGAAACAAGCCTGGCAAGACTCAGAGCCGAATGTTTCGGGCGGACACGAAGAAGGCGGATTTATTGTCGTTGACGATTTTGGATTTTTGAGCGTCGTGCGCTGGGAAAAAGGAACACAGAACGAAATCATTTTGCCGCCGCATCGAAATTGTTTTGTCGGCGGCAAAGCAATCGTCGCGTCATTTCACACGCACCCGAACACGGGCGCGGATTTTCAGCAAGAGCCAAGTTTGACCGACGTTCGCGCCGTGCGTGATGACCCGGATTTGAAGGGCGGATTTTATCTTGGCGAACTCGTTGTTTCGCAAGAAAATGTTTATTTGATAGAGCCTTCGGGACAAATCGGCCTTATTGGAAAAACAAACGAAATTTTTGAGAGGTAAAAATTATGCCAGCAGCTTTGAGTAACGAAACTTTACAAGACGAAATCGCTGTTTCGGTAGCACGTGTTTTAGCTTCGGCGAATCGCAAAGCGAAAGAGTTGGGCGTTGATGTCAAAGAAAGCCTAATTACTGTTTCGCAGCATTTGGCGAAAGACATTTGGCTGTGGCGCGTTCATTACGGCGCGAGAGATTACGTCGGGCGGCGCGGCGGCGATTTGATGATTGATATTGATCCGGCAACTGCTGCCATTAAACAAATTTTGCGCGGGCAATGAATTTGAATTTAGAAGCTTGAGAATCAATGTTAGGGAAAACAATCAGGCTCTATCTTGTTGAAGGCGTTCCAAGCGGAGTTATCACCGCCGAAATCATGAACTGGACGGGCAAAGCTACCGTTTGTCCCCGTTCGCAATTGGCAGAATTGGCGTCGCGCGATGAAGTAAGAAAGGCGGGGATTTATATTTTGTCAGGTGAAGATGGTGACAATCCTTTGCAGGAAATTATTTACATTGGTGAAAGTGAAAATGTCCTTGACCGGCTCAAAATTCACAACAACGACCCGAAGAAAGATTTTTGGATTAAAACTTTTATCTTCACAAACAAAGGCGACAATTTAACAAAAGGTCATGTTCGTTATTTGGAAAGTCGTTTGATACAAATTGCGAGCGAAGCTAAAAGAGCCAAAATCGAAAACGGCACAAATCCCGATTACACAATTTTGCCTGAATCTGATATAGCGGATATGGAATATTTCATCGAACAGATAAAACTTCTCTTGCCCGTTTTAGGATTAACTTTTGCGCTGCCTTTATCAACACTCGCTAAGAATCAGGACAAATCTAAACAAACGTCAGAAATTCAAATCGAATCGCCTTTGTTCAAAATGAATTACTCTGGCGTCGAAGCCTACGCTCAAGAAATAAACAACGAGTTTATTGTTTTCAAAGATTCGACTATTCGTAAGAAGGAAAACCCAAGTCTGAGCAAAGCGGTTAAAGAGAAAAGAGGTAGGTTGATAAACGAAAACAAGTTGATTCAGAGTCCGCAAAACGATTGCTGGATTTTGACCGAAAATTTACCGTTTAGCAGTCCGAGCGGAGCGGCTGATTTTGTCGGGGGCGCGAGTCTAAATGGAAGGCTGGTGTGGGAAGTTAAAGATTTAGGTCTGACCTATGGAAAATGGCAGGAATTACAATTAGAGAATATTGAGGCTTAAGTTATCCGTATGAAAACACTAATAAAAAAAGGTCGCATCATTACCGCCACAGATGATTACAAAGCCGACGTGCTGATTGAAGATGAAACCATCTCTGTCATCGGCGCGAAGCTCGACATGGAAGCTGACCGCGTGATTGATGCTGCCGGAAAACTCGTTATCCCCGGTGGCATTGACCCGCACACGCACATGGAGCTTCCCTTCGGCGGGACGCAAGCCTCAGATGATTTTCGCACGGGCACAATCGCAGCCGCGCATGGCGGGACGACGACGATCATAGATTTCGCCGTGCAGTACAAAGGGCAGACGCTGACAGAGGGCATTGATAACTGGCACGCGAAGGCTGAAGGCAAGACGGCGATTGATTATGGTTTTCATCTCATCACAACCGACCTTGAAGACGAGCGTGTGCCGGAGTTGCATAAGCTCATGGATGAAGGCGTGACGAGTTTCAAGATGTTCATGGCATATCCGGGCGTCTTCCTAGTTGACGACGCGATGATCTTTCGCGCAATGTCGGCTGCCGGAGAGCGTGGCGGCCTGATCTGCATGCACGCCGAAAACGGCATCGTCATCAACGAGATTATCAAACGCGCGCTTGCCGCTGGCCGTACCGCGCCGAAGTATCACGCGCTCACAAGGCCCACGATTGCCGAGGCAGAGGGCGTTCATCGTGCGATTGCGATTGCGGAGATGGCCGAGGCTCCCGTTTATATTGTCCACCTTTCCTGCGCCGACGCGCTCCATCAAGTGCGCGAGGCGCGTGATCGTGGGCTGCCCGCGTTTGCTGAAACGTGCCCGCAATACCTGTTTCTCTCAACGGACAACTACGACGAGCCAGGCTTCGACGGCGCAAAATATGTGATGACGCCGCCGCTCAGAGAGAAGTGGAATCAAGCTGAACTGTGGAAGGGATTGAAGACAGATGACCTGCAAGTTATCTCCACAGACCACTGCCCGTTCTGCATGAAGGAGCAGAAGGAACTGGGGCGTGACGACTTCTCAAAGATTCCGAACGGCGCGCCCGGCGTCGAGCATCGCGTGCCTCTCATCTACAACGGCGGAGTCGTCGAGCACAAAATCAGCCTCAACCGTTTTGTCGAACTCACGTCAACCGCCGCCGCCAAGATGTTCGGCCTCTTCCCGAAGAAAGGAACTATCGCTGTCGGCTCAGACGCAGACATAGTTATCTTCGACCCAGAAAAACAGCAGACCATCTCAGCCTCTACGCACCACATGAACGTGGACTATTCCGCGTATGAAGGCAAGACCATCACGGGCGTCGTTGAGACCGTGCTGTCACGCGGGCGCGTGGTGATTGAGAACGGCGAATATAAGGGGAAGGCGGGCGATGGGCAATTCCTGAAGCGCGGGACATGCGTTGATTTTTAGCGAGATTAGCTGCTCATTAAATGAATCTGCAAAAAGTAAAAGAGATAATCGAATTTTACAAAAAGCATTTTCACGCCATTTGTAAAGAAGAGATTTACAAATGGCGTGCGGTTAAGCGTTTCCAAGATAATTGGAATATTGGCGCAGATGATTTTGTTGCGATGCTTGAAGATTCATTAAATCTTTCAAGGAATTTGCTGGACTCTGGCAATTATTACCCAAAACGGATGTTGCTTTTGAACGCGGGCCAGAAGCCGGAAATCGTAAGGAAACTTTTTAATGAACTTTATAACGAAGAAAAAGATTGGATTGAGAGAATTATAGATTTTAAAAACGGCATGGCTTCCTTAACCAAAATAAATTTCCGCAATCACAGGCAAAGTTACCAAGACCCAAGAGCTATTTTAGTTTATCTGACGCTTCGTTTTCCTGACACTTACTTTTTCTATAAATACACTATGTTCGAGGCATTTATTGAAAAGGTTGATCATCCGTATATACCCAAAACAGGGGCGATTGAGAATCTGAGGATTTATTTCAACCTTTGCGAATTATTGAAGGAGGAAATCATTAAGGATGCCGAATTGATCAAACTACACAAGCAACGAATTACAGAAAATGAATATTTCGATAAGTCTTTCAACATTTTGACTCAGGATGTTATTTACGCGGCTGTCAGGCATATTGAAAGATTTGAAAAACCTTTCAGGCAAGAGCCTGCATTGAAAAGCCTAATTGAAGTCAAAAAAAGCATCATTTCTAAACCGGATAAAATATCGCTTAAGGGGTCATTTCCAAACTATATCGAAAACGAAAAAGCAAAGAAGAGAATTGGCGACCTTGGCGAGCAGTTGGTTTTTAGATATGAGCAAGAGAAGCTGAGAAAATTGGGCTCAAAAAAAGAACCCGTCTATATTGCAAAAACCAAAGGCGACGGTGAAGGCTATGATATTTTGTCTTTCGATGAATGGGACGAAGAAATTTTTATTGAAGTGAAAACCACTACCTCGAATTATGATGCACCTTTTTACATCACAAGAAATGAACTTGAAAAAAGCATTAATGAAAAAGAAAGGTTCTGTCTTTATCGCCTTTTTGATTTCGATGAAAAAGAGCGCACGGCAAAGTTCTATGTTCAGCAGGGCAGTTTGGAATATTTATGTATAAATCCAGTCCTTTATCGAGTAAGAGTTGAGGAAAAGAAAGCTTCGGAAAGCCTAGCTTTCCCGGCTGGAAAATTATGAGCGAAACAATTCAACATGAAGACGGGCGCGTAGAGCTACGCGATTACAAGACGATTAGCTCAAGTCCGCTCTATAACGAAGACCTCGCGCCCGTGCCCATCAAGAAGCGTAACTGGACGACGTATAATTACGCTGCGCTCTGGGTCAGCATGGCGCACTGCATTCCAACCTACATGCTGGCTTCAGGTCTGATTGGTCGGGGCATGAACTGGTGGCAGGCGTTGATTACGATCTTGCTCGGCAACTCCATCGTGCTCGTTCCAATCCTCCTCAACTCGCATCCAGGCACGAAGTACGGCATTCCCTTCCCGGTCTTTGCGCGCGCCAGCTACGGCACGTTCGGCTCCAATCTCCCGGCCTTAATGCGAGCGCTCGTCGCCTGTGGTTGGTTTGGCATCAATGCCTGGATCGGCGGTGAAGCCTTACATACGTTTTTCAGCGCGCTCATCCCAGGCTGGCAGACGCTGCTCGGCGGCCCCGTCGGCGGATACACCCCGACTGCCTGGATTTCTTTCCTGCTCTTCTGGGCGCTTAACATCTACATCATCTATCGCGGGATGGATTTATTACGAAAGGTCGAAAACTGGGCTGCCCCCTTTGTCCTCGTCATGACGGCAATCTTGCTTGCCTGGGCGCTCTGGCGTGCAGGTGGAGTTGGCACTTTGTTGACAGAGCCTGGACAATTCCATAGCCTGTCAGATTTCTTGCCTGTCTTCATCCCTTCACTGACCGCGATGGTGGGCTTCTGGGCGACGCTTTCGCTCAACATGCCGGACTTCACGCGCTTCGGACATAGCCAGCGCGAGCAAGTCGTCGGCCAGGCCGTTGCGCTCCCGACAACTATGACTGTCTTTGCGGCAATGAGCGTGATGATTACTTCAGCCGCACTGGTCATCTATCCGCAGATGAAGGTCGGAGAACTCTGGGACCCTTTGAAGCTGGTGGGACAGTTCAATCAAATCTGGGTCATAGCCATCTCCATGTTCACAGTCGTAGTGGCGACACTCGCCGTCAACATCGCGGCCAACGTCGTCTCACCTGCAAACGACTTCGCCAACGCTTTTCCAAAATATATCTCTTTCAGAACCGGCGGTCTGATTACAGGAATTGTCGGAATCATCATGCAGCCCTGGCGACTTCTGGCTGATCCCGTGAGATACATTGACGGATGGCTGGTCGGATATTCCGGCGGGATGAGCGCGATAGCGGGCGTCCTGATTATTGATTACTGGGTGATACGCAAGAAGCGACTTGTGCTGCCTGATCTTTACCGCAAGCAAGGAGCTTATACTTATGCGAGCGGATGGAACTGGCGCGCTGTCGCGGCCACACTGATCGGCTGCTTTGTTGCCTGGATAGGATTGTTTGTTCCATCCCTGCGGACGCTTTATGATGCCGCATGGTTCGTAGGCTTTGCCGCCTCCGCCATCTCTTATTTAATTCTGATGCGACTAGCGCCGCCGCAAATCGTCGCTGCCTCTACTGCTGAGGCGCAGGCTTAATTTCTGTTCAATGAGCGATTGTTTTCTTCGCTCTCATCTCAACTCCACGAAGGATAATGCTATGGCAAGTATAGTTAAATGCGGTCTGATACAGGCCACCAACGCTGCACCTACTGATGCTCCAATCGAAGAGATCAGGCGCGCCAATATTGATAAGCACGTCAAGATGATTGAAGACGCCGCGCGGCAGGGCGTGCAGATTCTCTGCATGCAGGAAGTCTTCACCATGCCTTACTTCTGTGCCGAGCAAGCTGTGCGCTGGTATGAGGCCGTCGAAAAAATTCCTGACGGCCCGACAGTCAAACTGATGCAGGAAGTTGCCAAGCAGCACGGCATGGTTATCATCGTGCCGATTTACGAGGAAGACATTGCGGGCATCTATTACAACACGGCTGCGGTGATTGATGCTGACGGGAAATACCTGGGCAAGTATCGCAAGAATCACATTCCGCACGTCGCCCCAGGCTTCTGGGAAAAGTTTTACTTCAAGCCCGGCAATCTGGGTTATCCTGCATTCGACACAGCCTTCGCGCGTATCGGCGTCTACATCTGCTACGACCGTCACTTCCCTGAAGGCGCGCGTATCTTGGGTTTGAACGGCGCTGAGATTGTCTTCAATCCATCGGCGACCGTCGCAGGACTTTCCGAATATCTCTGGAAGCTTGAGCAACCCGCGCACGCAGTCGCCAACGGCTACTTCATCGGCGCGATCAATCGCGTCGGACACGAGCAGCCCTGGGATATCGGCGAGTTCTATGGTCAGAGCTATTTCTGCAACCCGCGCGGACAGCTTATTGCTGAAGCCCCACGTGATAAAGATGCTCTCGTCGTAGCAGACCTCGATCTAAACATGATTCGTGAGGTTCGCAACACCTGGCAATTCTTCCGCGACCGCAGGCCGGATACCTATGACCAGCTCGTCGCCGACTAGAAGCATAGGGGATGAAGGCGGGCGGATAAAAAAACAATCGCCTGCCTTCTTAAATCCGCAATCCGAAATCCGTATCACGCATTAGAAAGGCGCAACATGAATCTCTCAATTACCGTCAACGGCATCAAGTTTCCCAATCCCTTCCTGCTCGGCTCCGGCCCTCCCGGAACGAATGCGCGGGTCATAACCAAATCCTTCGACGCCGGTTGGGGCGGTGTGGTAGCGAAGACCGTCAGCCTCGAAAGCGCGAAGGTCGTCAACGTCGCCCCGCGCTACGGTCGCTTACGCTCACGCGAGACGGGCGAGATTATTGGCTTCGAGAATATCGAGTTGATTTCCGACCGCCCGATTGACGTGTGGCTCGATGAGTTTCGGCAGATTAAAAAGGAATACCCCGACCACATCCTTGTCGCCTCGATCATGGAAGAGTACGAAAAGTCGCGTTGGCAGGAACTAACAAGGATGGTGCAGGACACAGGCGTTGATGCGTTTGAGTTGAACTTTTCATGCCCGCATGGAATGACCGAGCGCAAGATGGGTTCGGAGATGGGTGAGCATCCTGACTTGACCGAAGAGGTTACGCGCTGGGTTACGGAAGTCGCAAAGATTCCCGTCTGGGCGAAAATGACGCCCAACATCACCAACATTAAAGAGCCTGCTGCTGCTGCGGTGCGCGGCGGCGCAAACGGTATTTCCGCCATCAACACGATTTTGTCCGTGATCGGCGTTGACCTCAAGACGCTCAAACCATTGCCGACTGTTGAGGGCTACACAGTGCCGGGCGGCTATTCTTCGCAGGCCGTGCGCCCGATTGCGCTGAGGATGGTGAGCCAGCTCGCGCAGTCTCTACCCGAAGGCGTCTCCATCAGCGGCATCGGCGGCATAGAGAATTCCCATGATGCGCTGGAATTCATGTTGCTCGGTTCTTCCACAGTACAACTCTGCACCGGCGTGATGCTGCACGGCGTCAAAATCATTGACGAGTTGAAGGAAGGTCTGGCAAAGTTTATGTCCGACAAGCAATTTGAAACTGTTCAGGAGATCGTCGGCAAGAGTATTCCGTATTTCTCAACTCACATGGACCTCGTCGCGCGTATGCGACAGGCCAAGCGCCACAAGGCAGGCGAATCCAGCCGCGATAACGACTGGGGAGATAAGAGCATCACCGAGAAGACGGCGGAACTGACATCCAACTGAGCAAACAGTTCTCTCACATAAAGCCCAGGAGTCTGAAACCTCTAAGATAGAAAAGTCTCCGAAACAATCAACGAAGCCGAAAGCACAAGCCCCACGCTGAGGCTTTACACTCGCCAGGCTATCAACTGGCCCTCAATCTTCTTCCACAGAAAGGAACACTTATGCCTCCAAAACCCCCATCACCCAAACTCGCCGTAATCCCTGATGTCATAGTTGGGAGTCCATTCCTGAGAGTAGGCGGCCCAGCCGAATCCTTCCCGCTTCTGCGCGCGGAGACGCTGCGGCTCTCCGGGCGCGACTATCTCTCCCAGCTTGCCGATATGTGGCGACCGCGCGGCCTCAAAACCAAAAAAGTCGGCACGGCATTCTTCTCGCGCCACAAGTGCGGCGACGCTTTTGATTGCCGGCAAGATGTAAACTATTTCGTCGTGCAGTCTGAGCCTATGGGCGGGCATCAATATTTTCGCATCTTTCTTAAGACTGTGGCGCAGACGCCGGTCCTCACCTCGCCGCTCGTCACCAATACGACCGTGAAAGATTATCGCGGGATGAAATTTACAGGCTGGGTGCTGGACTTCACGGCGCTGGCTGGCACGTACAACTGGCAGCGCATTCCGGCTCATAACGGATGGGCGACGACCGGCCAGAATTATAACAAGATGGAATGGTGGCACTATCAGCAGACGCAGGGGCTATCGTTCGATCAAGTGATGACAATTCTCTACGGATGAAACTCTCTCCCATTCAATCGTTGCGGGTTGCGAGTTGAGACTATAGCGGTTCTCAATTGGAAGCGACTGGCGTTCAGAGTTCACGCTTTCAGCGTGCATTGTCGTAACAGCCTCAAGGCTGAACTCTCAACTCGGTCGCACTCAATCGAGAACCGCTATAACTTCGTAGCCCGCATAGGATCAGCATCAGCCTATTCCTGCGCAACCTTATTTTAGCTGGCGGGTCGCAGGTTCAAGTCCTGCTCGGCTCATATATCGAAAAGGGCGGTCGCTCATTTCTTCTTGCGCCTGTCCAGCTCGGACATTAGCTGTGGCACTTCGGCCAGAAGCTCTCTGGCGAGAAATCCAAGGCGTCCCACACGCTTCGCCAAGACATCGCCTGCGCGTGCGTGTAGATAAACTCCCCACGCGGCAGCCTGAAGTGGTGGAGCGCCGCGCGCGGCGAGTCCTGCGATGATGCCGGAGAGGGTGTCGCCCGAACCCGATGTGGCAAGACCGACGTTGCCCGTGCGGTTACAGTAAGTCTTTGAGTGATTGGGCGCGGCGATGAAAGTCTCTGCTCCCTTCAGCGCGACGACTGCGCGCAGGTCATTCGCTACCCTTTGCGCCGTCGCCAGCGGGTCGCGCTGGATGGAGGCTTTAGAGATGCCGAGCATATTCGCCATCTCGCCTGCGTGCGGCGTGAGCACAGCTTTGCAGTCCAGATCGTGCAGGCATCGCGGCGAGTCCTTAAAACATGAGAGCGCTGCTGCATCAAGGATGATGGTCGCCTTCCCCGTTTGCGGCAACACTTTTTGCGCGAGACGCGCAACCAGCCTCTCGTCAATCATGCCCGGCCCGATAAGGACGGCGTTCACCTCTCTCGCGCGCTTGATGATTTCTGCGGCAGCGGAAACTGAAACGGCTCCCGCTCTCGTTTCAGCCAGGGCGAAGACGCGCGCTTCAGGGACGGCGACCGCGACCGCCTGCGCGATGCTGCGTGAAGTAGCAATCTGCAACTTGCCTGCGCCCGCGCGCAAAGCTGCTGTCGCAGCGAGGATGATTGCGCCAGGCATCTCCGACGCTCCGCCGACGACCAGCACGCGCCCACGCTCCTCTTTATCGCCTTCCTCATCCGGTTGAGGCAAAGGCCACGCGCGCATGAGCGCAGGAGTCAGAAGCAGGGGCTTGCGGTAGGCTGTCTGTGATCGGCTTTTCATGTTTTCGGTTTTCAACTGACCACTGACCACCGGCTACTGACTACTTTTTATTTTGGAGCGACCGGGACATCTGGTTTCGTTGTGATAGGCGCACCCGCTTCTTCCAGGGGCGCGACGAAGTTGTAGAGATTGAGCGCGAGTTTGCCGCGCCGTCCAAGTCTCTGGGTGAATTCGTAAGAAGTGACCGCGCAGTTTGCAATCTCATTCGCACGGTCAAGATCGAGGATTTGCTCTTCGCTCATACGTTCGAGCAGGTAGCGAAAACAGTTGACGACAACCTGATGGCTGACTATCAAAACTCGCTCCCGCCGGTAGTCGCGCGTGATCGTGTCAATCACACTACGCAGGCGTAGGATGACATCACACCAGCTCTCTCCGCCCGGCGGCCTGAAGTAGAACTTGCCAAGCACGCTGCGCGCCTCCGCCTGCTCAGGATATTTTTCCTGTATGCCGACGCGGGTCAAACGATCCAGGATGCCAAACTCTTTCTCGCGCAATCGCTCGTCGGTGATGAAAGTTATCTCTCCACGATCAAAGCCCCCGGCTTCAAGCGCCAGCCGCGAGGTGTCGCGTGCGCGCAGGTAGGGCGAGGAGAGGACAACTGTTGGCTGCTCCTTTGGCGGCAGCTTCGCAAACCAGCGACCGAGCGCAGCAGCCTGCCCTTCACCTAAGGGCGAGAGCGGCACGTCAACGTCGCGCGTCGTAATGTCTATCAAAGGAAGCCCTGCGGCCTCTGCCTTGTCCCGCGCCACGTTGCCCGCGCTTTCACCATGCCGCACAATCCACAAAACATCCGGCCATTTTTGTTCGTCAGACATTTTCAAATCCTGAAACTTTGAAGGTCGCAAAACGCTTTTCCAAAGCTCTCAGCCTTATCTATTCAAAAATCGTAAATCAAAAATCGAAAGCTCCAATTACCGGCGTGTGATCCGATGGCCGCTCCCACGTGCGCGGCTCTTTGTCTATCCAAGACTCTGCGCAACGCCTGGCGAGCGGCTCGGAAACCCAGATGTGATCTATCCGCATTCCGGCGTCACGACGAAAAGAGCCTTGACGGTAATCCCACCAGGAATAATGCCCGCCCTCTTTCGTATGCAGGCGAAAGGAGTCCTCGAATCCCCACCCTCTGATTTTTTCGAGAGCCGCGCGCTCAGGCTTGCTGAAAAGAACGTGCCCCTCCCACGCTGCCGGGTCATGCACGTCTCTCTCTTCCGGCGCGACGTTGAAATCGCCGCACAGTAGAACCCGCTCGCTCCGTTCATAATCCTTATCGAAGAAACGGCGTAGCCGCTGCATCCATTCGAGCTTGAAGCGATACTTGTCGGAGCCGACAAACTGCCCGTTCGGAATATAGACGTTAACAACGCGCACGCCCTCGACCGTCGCAGCGATAAGCCGCGCCTGCGCTCCTTCTTCGTCATCTGGAAACCCGCGCTGGACATCCGTGCAAGCGGCGCGCGAGAGGATAGCGACTCCGTTATACGTTCGCTGCCCAAAGACCTCCGACTTGTAGCCAAGCTCCGCGAACTGCTCTGCCGGAAACTTCTCATCCATGCATTTCAGTTCCTGCAAACAGAGCACATCAGGCCGCGCCGCCTCAAGCCACTGCTTCACCAGAGGCAGCCGTGCGGTTATCGAATTAACATTCCAGGTAGCAATCTTCATAAAAAACAGTCTGGAGTCTGGAGTCTCAGAGTCTGGAGTCCGGGGTCAAAAGCATTTCTCTTTCTTTTGACTCAAGACTTCAGACTCCAGACTCATTAAAGTGATTATCCCTGCGAGCAGCGCGCCGCGTCGAGCGATGTCTTCAACAACGATGTGCTCGTGCGTCGCGTGCGCTCCGTCGCCGTCTATTCCGAGTCCGTCGAGTACGGCTACATCGAGCGCCGCCGCGAAGTTTCCGTCTGATGCTCCGCCGACCGCTGCTTCACCCAGATCAAAACCGAGTGCGGCGGCGACCTTGCGCGCCACGTTGAAAAGGGATGCAACTTTCTCTGTGCGCTCAAGCGGCGGGCGGTTGATGTTGCCGCTCACTTTGAGTTTTACTCGCTCGTCAAAGCTTTGCGCCCCGAGTATTGCCTCTTCAAGTCGCTTCGCCTCTTCAGCCGTACTGAAGCGCACATCAATCTCTGCGCGCGCAGAGGCCGCAACGACATTAGAGCGCGTTCCCCCTTGAACTACGCCGACATTGACCGTGATGCCGCATGTCGGATCGTTCATGGCGTGCAGACGTTCTATTTGCTTCGCTATTTCAAGAATCGCGCTCGCGCCCTTCTCCGGCTCCAACCCGGCATGGGCGGCTATGCCGTGCGCTTCAATCGTAAACAGGCCAGTCCCTTTGCGCGCCGTCTTGACGCGACCATTCGACGCAGGCGGCTCAAGCACCAGAACGCCACGAGCGCGGCGCGCTTCCTCTTCTACGAGAGCGCGGCCAGTCATGCTGCCGGTCTCTTCATCGCAGGTCAGCAACAAAACGACAGGACGGCGAGGCGCAAGACCGAGCGTGGAGCAGGCGCGAATAACTTCAAGCGCCATCGCGCAGCTCGCTTTCATATCAAAGATGCCCGGCCCGTAGATGCGCCCCGCTTGCTCACGCCACGGACGCTCCCGTAAAGACCCGCGCGGATGAACGGTGTCAGTGTGGCCTATGACGAGAATCGTCTCAGAAGAGTTTTCTCGCGCGTCTGCGAAAGCACGCACACGTAAATGCTCGCCGTAATCCGTGCTTTCAATGCGCTCAACCGAAGCTACACCGTCAATCTCTTGAGCGGCTTCTGCCAATAACTTTACAACAGCGCGACTACCCTCCAAATCACCCGACGGCGATTCCGTCTCCACAAGCGCGCGCGTCAACGCCAGCATCTTTCCCTGGCGAGACTCTAAATAATCCCGCACGGCCACAGCCTCTGTCTTTGAAAATTCAAGCTCAATCATCGAATCAATGTTCAATAAATTCTTTTCTGACTGTTAAAGAGTCTATCCGCTCGCGCTTAATTTCAAATCCCAGGCCGGGCGCGTCCGGCGCAATGATAGTTCCGCGCGGCGTGACAGTGACCGCTGGCTCAATCACGTCCTCTCCCCAGTAACGCGCGCTGGCCGACACATCGCCCGGTAGTGTGAAACCTTCGAGCGTCGCCATCGCTATGTTGTGTGCGCGCCCGATTCCTGATTCGAGCATGCCGCCGCACCAAACGGGGATGTTTCTTTCACGACAGATGCGCTCCACGCGCTTTGCTTCTGTATGTCCACCCACACGTCCGAGCTTGACGTTGATGATGCGGCAAGCGTTCAGGTCAATCGCATGCTCAGCATCCGCGGGCGTGCGGATTGATTCATCAAGACAGATTGGTGTTTGCACCTCGCGTT
>JAVHWL010000040.1:0-10558 GCA_032159825.1 Acidobacteriota bacterium | reverse complement strand
CAGGTTTCAGATTGAGTATCGTAAATGTGGCAGACAAGCAGATACAGTTGAATCAGTTGATTTTCCATCGCAAGAAAATTCTACCAATTCGACTGGCTTGTCTGTCATTTCAACTCCTGATTCACATTAAGGAGGTAACTATGTCGAGTCCTGCAAGCATCATGGGGCATCCGATTCATCCGATGCTGATTCCCTTTCCCATTGCCCTCTGGGTCTTTTCACTCGTGGCGGACATCATCTACCTGTGGCGCGGCAATCCGGGCTGGGAGTGGATGGCCTCATGGACACTTCTGGCCGGATGCGTCGGAGCAGTCGCGGCTGCCATCTTCGGCATCATTGATTGGCTCTCGATCAAAGACCATGAGGTGAAAAAGGTCGCCAACTGGCACGCACGCTTCAACATTCTGGCGCTCCTGCTCTTTGCCACCAGTTGGTACTTGAGAAGGGGCGTAGATTTTGAAGACCCTAACGGCAAATTGACGGTTCCGATTGCGTTGTCTGTCGTCGGAGTAATCGCCATCACGATTTCAGGCTGGCTCGGCGGCGAACTGGTCTTCAAGTACGGCGTGGCAGTTAATCCCCAAAACGATTCCAAAACAGATGAAGCAGCCAAGGCGCGCATCTCTTAAATAGGCGGCCACGCTTTTTCAGAAATAGGGGTGCTATGGACACTACAAAACTCACCAACGCGCCCGGTGGAGACGATCTGCCGGGCGAGCCTGTCTCGCTCTGGCTGGCAACAACTCCTGAAACAGATTTTCCGCAGCTTAAAAGTGATCTCTCGGTTGATGTCGCAATCATCGGAGGAGGAATCGCCGGAATTACCACTGCTCTTCTTTTGAAAGAGCGTGGAGCGAAGGTCGCCGTCATCGAAGCGCGGCGAAGCGCGGCGAGCGTGACCGGCAACACTACGGCCAAAGTCACTTCGCAGCACGGCCTGATCTACGACCACCTCGTCTCGCAGTTTGGAATGGAAGGCGCACAGGCTTACGCCGATTCGCAGCAGGCGGCTCTTGAAAAGATCGCCTCGCTTGTGGAAGCGAACGGAATTGATTGTGATTTCACGCGCACCAATGCCTATGTCTACACGGAAGAGGAAGACGAACTGAAAAGAATCACGGCTGAAGTCGAAGCCGCCACGAAGCTCGGCCTTCCAGCTTCTTATGTCGAGACGACCAGCTTGCCCTTCGAGATTAAGGGAGCGATTCAGTTCGCTAACCAAGCGCGTTTTCATCCTCGAAAATATCTGCTCGCGCTCGCCCGTAAGATTCAGGGCGACGGTAGCTATATCTTTGAAGAGACACGCTCGCTTGATATAGAGGAAGAAGGTTCGACCTGCCGCGTGACTACCGATCAAGGTGTGGTCAAAGCCGGAAAGGTCGTCATCGCCAGCCACTTTCCTTTCTACGATCACGGGATGTATTTCGCGCGCATGCACCCGAAGCGCTCTTACGTGCTTGGCTGTCGTCTGAGCGGGAAAGCGCCTGAAGGAATGTTCATCACCTCGGATGCGCCGTTTCATTCTTTCCGCTCGAACCCTTTGGAAACGGGCGGCGAAATCTGGATGGTCGGCGGCGAAAACCATAAGACCGGACAGGGCGGCGACACAAGGGAGCATTACAGGAATCTTGAGCGATGGGCGCGTGAGCGTTTTGACGTGGAGACAATCCAATATCGTTGGTCAACGCAGGACAACGTGACGGTGGATAAAGTGCCTTACATCGGCAAGGCTTCTTCGGGAAGCGAGCATCTCTTTGTTGCGACAGGCTTCGGCGGCTGGGGCATGACCAACAGCACAGTCTCCGGCATTATTCTCTCCGATCTGGTGTTGGGGCGTGAGAATGCCTGGAGTTCGCTTTACGACCCGAACCGCTTCAAGCCGCTCACATCTGTAAAGGATTTAGTGGTTGAGAATGTTGATGTCGCTAAACACTTCGTCGGTGATCGTCTCTCCGTGAAGGAAGAAGAGAGTGTTCCTGATCTAATGAAAGGGGAAGGGCGCGTCGTCGAGCTTGATGATGAAAAGGTCGCCATCTGCAAGCTCGAAGGGGGTGCGACGCATGCGGTCTCGGCCACCTGCACACACATGGGCTGCGTCGTCGCATGGAATGGCGCTGAGAAATCCTGGGATTGCCCCTGCCACGGCTCGCGCTTCAATTACGACGGGACTGTGATTCAAGGCCCGGCGAATAAAGACCTGAAGAAAGTTTCGCGCGGCGACAAAGAGTGAAAGAGCGAAGTTAGATTTATGAATGAAAACCTGCGCGCCCTGTTTCCTCTCTGTGAGCGCGTCGTTTATCTGAATCACGCTGCGGTCTCGCCGCCGCCTGTGCCGACCATCGAGGCGGTTGCTGCTCAACTCAGGGATGTCGCAGCGAACGGCTCGCTTCATTACCGTAGCTGGGTGGCTGTCAAAGAGCGCGCGCGCAAACTTGCTGCGGAGATGCTGGGAGCGCTTCCGCACCAACTCGCGTTCATGCGCAACACTTCGGATGGGCTGTCCACGATTGCCAACGGCCTCTCCTGGCAAAGGGGCGAGAACATCGTCACCTTCAGGCGCGAGTTTCCGTCGAACATCTACCCCTGGCTTCGTCTGCGCGAGGCTCAAGGCGTCGAGGTACGCTTCTCAGAGGAGCGCGACGGGCGCGTTGACGTTGAAGAGTTAATCGAACTGATTGATGACCGGACACGCATCGTCGCCATCAGCCAGGTGCAGTACGGCTCAGGCTTTCGCGCAGACCTTGAGCGTATAGGTCGCGCGGCGCGCTCACATGATGCGCTGCTCGTGGTTGATGTGATTCAAGGGATGGGAGTCTTGCCGGTTGATGTGGAAGCGGAGTTGATAGACGCTGCCGCAGGAGCGTGTCACAAGTGGCTGCTGGCCCCGGAAGGCGTCGGACTCCTCTATCTTTCGGATCGCGCGCGCGAGCGTATTGAGCCGACGCTCGTTGGATGGTCGAGCGTGACCGACCCGGAAGACTACAGTAACTTTGAGCAAGCGTGGGCGCGCGGCACACTACCCTGGGAAACAGGCACTGCGCCCACAGCTTTAATTCACGGCCTGGAAGCCAGCTTGAGCCTGCTGAAAAAGGTGGGCATTGAACGCATCGCCGCGCATCTGAGTGAATTGACGGACTACTTGTGCGAGCGTTTGAGGAGTCGTGACTACGAGATTGTCAGTTCGCGGCGCGCAGGCGAAAAATCTCAGATCGTCTGCGTCGAGCCTAAAGAGGGTTGGACGCCGATGGCGCTCTATTCTCACCTTAAGAAGCAGGATGTCATCGCTGCCCCGCGCGGGAACAGGTTACGCATCTCACCCCATCTCTACAACACGACCGAAGACATAGAGGCTTTGATTAACGCATTGCCGTAGCAAAGCGTTCGAGCCTCCCTCTCGAAGCGGCGACTGATTATCGGTCACTTGTACTGCCGATTTGTACGAAACGAAAACAACATTCCACTCATTCTTTCCCATTCATCCGACCATGTTTCGCTTATAGCTCTCCTATAAGCGCGATTTTTCAAGGGCAAAATGCTTGGTCGAAAAAATTTCGCTCTCTCTTGAGATAATGGCACAATCGTTGCTCTAACAGACTGCGTTAAAATAGAAGGGTACAATAAGGGTAAATCGGGTCAGGCTCGGAGACGGCAGTGAGTGAAGGCTTTGGGGGAGGCGTTCTCTCACTTTGAAAAGCAAGCGGCGGCTCTTTCGGGGGAACGGGGTCATCGCAAGCAAGCGGTCAAAGGGCACAAGTGCTGGGCCACTGGTCGGCGTCCTGGAAGGGCTTGGGGGAGCCTCACAGGAAGACCAGTGGCCCGCAATCTTTGAACAAGGCGGGTAAAAATTTAGCGGCGAGACCCAAAAAGTCTCGCCGCTAAATTTTTATGCCCTGGCATCCCTTACTGATTATTGTCTCACTGCCTCTTCCTTGTCCGACTCATCGAGTGGTACAAGCCCACGCAACGCCACGACAGCCGCCCCCGTGCTCGCGGCATTCAGCTAAAGCCCTCTGCTCCGCCTCCGCCCTGTTACCTCCAATAGCCCAGCCCCAGACGCGGTTGCCTCTGGCGAAAGCTCCACAGCCGTTGTGAAACCAGACCACCCCACGGCAATCCCTTACTCCGCATTTCACCACAGCCTGATTGATAGCTTGCGCCTGCGTTACAAAATCATAAGCAAAGCCAAATCGTCCGGTGGCGTTTGAATAAGCAAGCGCTCCCCAGTAATCGCCCTGGCCTGCGGCTGAAGGGGCAGCTCTCAACGCCACTGATAAAAGACAGAGCACTAGAAGGAAAATCAACGAGCTTCGCTTCATGACTGATGTCCTTTGAAGTCAGCACACCTGCGCATGCGGATCATATTCTAAACATCTTGGCGTCGCAGTTTGGGCACTTAAAGTCCGTAGCACTTGTCGGGTAGCGGTAAGCAGCATGACATTTAGAGCAAGCCATTAAGTGTCCCGCACACTGACCACAGGTGATAGACCTCCCAAAGCCATCTGCGGTCAATTCATTGGTAATCACTGTTCGTGGATTGATAGCTGTGGTTACCACATTTTTTGTCGCGCTCACACCTCTTTTCCACGCCGCTTTGAATGAAAACCCTGCTGCCTTAACAAGCTGCTTGGTATCCGAGTTGATATAGTCAGGGACATGTACCCGCTTATGCGTACCCTCTTTATCGCAAAGAGGACAAGTTCCCTCATACTTACCCCATCCTAGCTTCCTGAACATAGAATAGCGTTGCGGCATGACATTCTCCCTAGAGTCATCTAATTTGACAACGGATGCAGAATCCTTAATGGAAACGAACTAAGCTAGAAGAAACACTGCTGACATGAGGTCAGCTTAGATAGCAGACGTGAGCGTGCAAGGAAACCAAACTAAAGCGTGCGTACAGTATTACCGTCGGGAGATTATGTCAAGAGCCATCGTGTTTTGCGTATTACGTTTTGATAATCAACTAAATTTTTCGGGCACCGATGCTCAAAATGGAAGCCATCTCTATCTGCTACGACCCGATAGCGGTCTTTCCATCACCGCTCTTCAGCAATCTGGCTGGATTGGTCTGCGGAGTCATCTCGTCAAGATTGAGGCGCAACATGCCGCCGGCATCCGAGTAAGCTTCCGCCGACGTGCTGGCTTGCGCGCGACGGTGTAGGTAAGCGATGCCGCCTACGACACCGCCCGCGCCCAGACAGAGCGCGAGGAAAAAGCCTATCGTTTTGGCGATGCCCAGAATGAGGCTCACGGCCTTCTGCGTGTGCTGCTGCGCCGCATTCTCAAACGCGAACGGGTCTTTGCCGAGCCACTGGATTCGCTGCTCGTACTTCACATCGTCAATCAACTGCGTCGCAGCCACCTCATCCGGCGCGTTGAAAACAAAGACGGAATAGTTGCCGACGCGACGATACGCGGAAGGAACTGGTTGACCGCTTTCACGAAGCTGCTTGATCCGCTCCGTGAGGCGCGCGTCGTTGCTCTCCGCAATCTGCGGCGTGGTGTATTCGACGATGACCAGCCGCGAGGCGTCGTAATTTGCCGTAATTGCCTCCGTGCCCTCATCAAAATTTATCGCGTCAAGCGAGGCTTGATTGCCGATAGCACTTTGCAAAGCGTGTAAGCTGACGGCATAGACGGCACGATCCTGCGCGGTCTCCCATTCGGGCAGATGCTTGACGAGCACCGGGATTGCATCTTCGGCATCCTCAAGCGTCTTCGCATAACTTTGGGCGAAAGCGATCAGGCTATTCTCACCGTTTGTAGCCCCCTCGCTCGTGATGCTGACAAACACAGGGCCTTTGTAGAAAGCAACGCGATTAGACGTTGCTACCCCGGTTATTCCGACGTTGCCCGCCTTCGTCACCTCATTAGGCGCGGCGCTTCTCATCTCAGCCGCAACTTCAGTCAATAACGCATACGCGCCCGCCTGTGTTTGTGTCCTGACCAATGCGACTTCCAGCTTCTCTCCTTTTGGAGAGACATACGAGCCTTCAGCCGCATCCCGAACACCGAAATCTTCCGGCGCAATTCCTTGCGGAAGCGTTGAGAGCGGATGCGTGCCCTGCGCGCGAAAAGCGCCGATGTTTTTCGGCAACAGTCGAGATGCTTCCGATGGGGATGAGGTCTGCCCCGCTGCTATGACAAAGAGAAGTAGAAGAAGAGAACAGACAGAAATCAATCTTGATGAAATCAAACGCAAAACAAGAACCCCTTAAATCAAATCATGACCACAACACGTTTAGAACCCGCAGACGTTTGGATGTTCCAGGCGAAACTTCCCGTTGCGCGCTAAAATTCTCCGGGGAGGTATGCACAGCTTAACGGAAGCGGCGCAGCTCGCGCAAAAGCAGGTCGGCATACTGGCGCGGGTTATGCACGTTGCGCATGACGGTCTCGCCGCCAATCTCGCTGGCGTTATCTATAATCACGTTGCCGTAGCCCAAAAGCCTTTGCATGATCGTGGCCGTCACCGTCACGTCCTGAATGTTGCGTAGCGGGAGATTGCGCGTCGTCCGCGCGAGGAACCCTTCGTCAATCTCCATCTTGTGATTAGTCAACGTGTACTGAACCATGTTGCGCTTGAGATGATAGAAGGCCGGGATCAGCAGGAGCGCCAACGCAATGGGAAGCGCAATCCACCACGGCGCACTGATGACGGAAGCCAGCAGGATGATAACTAGAATAGAGCCGAGCGCGGCCAGGCCGTAACCGATCTTGATAAAAAGGAGCGTCGGGCGCGTCTTGAAAATCTGCCGCTCAACATCATTCGTTCTCTCCTGGCGCATGGGGGCATACGCCGGAGGAGCAGCGGCTGCGGCTTGCACCGGGGGCACGTAGGGCTGCGGTGGCGATTGCGCGCCAGCAGCATAGCGCGTCACTTCCGGGTCAACGGCGGGCGCGCCGCAACCAGCGCAGAAGCGCGTACCCGGAGCTATGTAAGTTCCACAGTTTGTGCAGTGCATAATTTTTCAGTCACCTCATTCGACGCTTCCGGCCAGGCGAAGGCTGGCGAGCAATTCTGCCGGGTCATAGGGGGTCTGGAGCACGCTTCGCGCGCCAAGCTCAAGCGCTTCGCGGCGCGCGCTTTCGTTATCCGTTGAAAGCAGCATGACGACGGGCAGGGATAGACGCCCGCCACTCTGTTTACGCAAACGACGAATCGTTTCCACGCCGTCTATACCCTGTAGATCGTAATCAAGCAAGAGCAAATCCTGGCGCTCGATGCGCAGGAGGTCCAGAGCCTGCTGCCCGTTGAAAGCTGCGCGCGCTTCGTAACCCGCCGAGCGAATCAGAGAGTTGAGCTGCGTCATGCGCGCAGCATCCGAGATGGTCAGAAGCAAGCGGCGAGGCATAATGGCCCCGCTCGCGCGCCTCTCACGCTCGCGCGCCGCTGCTTCAGATGCGGCATGCTCCGCCCCGTCCGCATGACCGTAGCCTGCGCCGTTCGCTCCATCTTCGCTGGCTTTCAACGGGCTGGCCGCAGGCGTTTCCACAGCATCTTCTCTTCCAACCTCGCGCACAACCTCTGCGCTCAATGTCGAAGCTGGTGTCGCTTGACTCGCGTTGGCTTCTATCTCTTTCGGCAACGGAAGCTCCTGCCTGGAAGATTCCGGCGAGACAGGCGGTGCGGGCGAATCTGTTCTCCCTTCGTAAGCGGTGACGTGCTTACCGCTCGCGTCCGTGCGAGCTTTGTTGACAGCTTCTTCGGCCTTTTCGATTAGACCTTCAACGTCATGGCCGTTTGCCGGAAAAGAGGCGACACCGGCAACGAGGTCGCGCTCTGGATGCTCTTCATGAAACTCTCTGTGTAGTCTTGAGAGCGCGGCAACGGCAGAGAGCGCGTCCATGCGCGGTAGATAGACGAGCAAGGTAGTCGGGCCGTAGTAGGCGACTGCATCAACGCGGCGCAGGTTGAGCTTGAGAAAATTGTGCGCCTCGGTGAGCGTCCGGTCACGCACAGCCTTATCAAGCGCCTCGCCTTTTCCACGCGCCGAGACTGCGTAGATGAGAGCCAGCGTGCCGCTTGAGCCTGCGCGCGCATCTTCGCGCACGGCGTCGAGCATGAACATGAAGTTATCTATTTCAAGGCGGCGGTCGCTGACAACGGGCGCGGAGCGGCGATCAGATTCAACTCTCCAGAAGAGAGAATCGAGACGCGCCAGAATTTCAGCGGGCGGAGCGGAGAGCGGGAAATAATCGTCTGCTCCCGTGTACTGAGCAGCCGCGCGCAGGCTGCGTTCATCTTCGCTCCACGCAAACACGATGGGCAAAGAATAGGTGGCAGTCTCCGCGCGTAATTTGCGCGCCAACGCCACACACTCATTCTCATTATCGCCGCCTGCATGAGCGACGATCATGATGATAACTTCGGGGCTGAACTCGCTGATGGCGCGCGGCGCATTTGCGATGGTCGCCGCCTGAGTTAGATAACCGTTGGCGGTGAGCTGTTGTTGCAGGCTCAGGCCCGCCCCGTCCGCAACGATTAACGCGCGACGCGGGCGCGCAGCAGCAGTCACAGCCGCACTTTGAGCCGGATTGTTCGCATCATTATTTGACAAGAGAGCGGAAGCCTCCTCCGAATTCGTGCGGGGCTGGCTTAATGGTCGCACAAAGCTTGTAAATCGTAAATCGTGAATCGTGAATAGAGAAGAGTTGTCTTCGTCTATTCACGATTCACGATTTACGATTTACGAGTTTCTCTCTTCTTACTGGCTGACGAGTTGGAGTCTGCCGTCCGGCAGTCTGATGGCGAAGACGGCGCGTTCGTAGGTTGGAGCCGGTGCGGGTTGTTCTTCTTGAAGAGTTGCTACCTGGGTGGGCGTCAGAGTGCGAGCGGTGCGCGCCATTTCGCCGTCGCGCAGTTGCTCGTATCGCTCGGAGATGCGGCGCACGTATTCCTGCGTCTCCCGGTAGGGCGGAATGCGGCGGCCATATTTCAGCACTGCGCCTTCGCCCGCATTGTATCCAGCCAGGGCCAGCGCAATATCTCCATCGAAAGCGTCGAGCAGAAAACGCATGTAGCGCGCGCCGCCTTCGATGTTCTGCTTCGGATCGAAAATATTGGTGACGCCGAAACGCGCAGCCGTGCCAGGCATCAGTTGCATCAGCCCGCGCGCACCCTTCGGAGAAATCGCGGCTCGCTTGAAAGAGGATTCCTGGTGCATCTGCGCGTAAAGCAACACCGGGTCAACGCCGTTTCGTGTGCCCGACTCGATGATGAAGCCATCAACTTTCGGATCGCCCGTCGTGAAGCCTTTGAGCGATGTGCTGACCATCATCTCGCGCTCTGGTGGCGTGTAAAGGTTCGGAGTGGGACGCATGTTCGTGTTGTTGATGGAGAGTCCCGTCTTGGCCGTCGGTCGCACATGGTTCGACTGCGAAAGGTTAGAGCTAGCTTCACCCGTCTCTATGCGGACGCCGTTGCGGACATCGAAGTTGTCGTAACGATAGCCGGAATTGCTTTGGGCCAGAGCGGGGACGGCGCATGCGGCAAGCGCCAGCAGGCAAACATAGGGGAACTTTTTCATACAACTCACCTGGATCATGAACTGGGGACATCGCCCTCTGGTAAGGGTTAGCAAAGCCGGGCGATTAGCATCAGGGGAAAGAGCGATTCGTGAATGATTGCGCCTTCGGTAGCGCATTCTCAAACGCATTGAAATAATAACACGCTGTTGGCCTATTGCCAACACGTTTTTACAAAGTCAGGCTGGAAAGGCTATTTTGGATTGAATAATATGAACTCGGCGTAAGAAGTGGCTGTGGAAGAAGGGATTGACAAGGGATGTATGATGTTGGGGCTTTCTTTGGCCCCACCCGCCATTAACTCATGCGCGCGCGTCTGACGCGCCTCACAATTAAGGAGAATCAGAGATGAGAAAATTTCTAGTGGCGGTGCTGACCCTTATGTTCGCTTTCTCGGTTGCTGCGCTAGGGCAGAACGCGAACTCGAAGATGGCGAACGCTAACTCAACAGCCAGTAACACCAACACGACTAAAAAGCGCGGCCCAGTATTTCGCGCCAACAAGGATCAGATCAAGCAGGCTCAAGCCATTCTCAAACAGCGTGGCTTTTACGCGGGCGAGCAGACAGGCAAGCTCGATAATGACACACGCGCCGGATTGAAAAAGTACCAGGAAGCCGAGAAGATTAAAGTCACCGGCACACTCAATAAAATCACCCTCGAAAAAATGAACATCACGCTCACGGACAAGCAGAAAGCCATGTGATGCGTGGTCTCTCAGGCTGAAGCACTCGTGATTATTATTCTGCGCTTGTTGCGGCCAAGAATTAACCGCAGAGGACGCAGAGGCTCGCAGAGGAAGAGAGAGAAGAAATTTGAAATCTCAAATCTTAGATTCCGAATTTCTAATCCCTTCTTTCCTCTGCGAGCCTCCGCGTCCTCTGCGGTGAAAATCTCTTTAACCTAACGTGAGTTCGACGTAAGCAAGCAGCTTACGCAGCAAGTAACAACTGTTCTTTGATTTCGATGCTCAACATCGGTTTCTTTTCGCGGAAAGTGTAGGCAGCCAAAGCCGCGACCACATTGACCAC
>JAVHWL010000001.1:0-6912 GCA_032159825.1 Acidobacteriota bacterium | reverse complement strand
TGCCTGACGAGCTGCCATGTGCATCGCTGGCTCAAGCTCTGCTCTCAATCGCGTAACGATATCCTCTAGCGAGATCACATCCGGGGGTCGGGCTGATGCAGCGTTGTGCTTGACATTCGAGGGAGGGACGTTTGAAGGAGTCGGGGCTGGTTCGGGAAGTGTTTTATTCACCTGCTCGTTGTCCGCGCCGTTTTTTGGCGCGCGGGAATTAATATCCGTGTCTGAAACTTCTGAATCAGCGAAGCTGTCATTTAAGGGCATTTCATCCGCTGAAGCATGACGCACATCAGATGAAGCACGAGAGAAGGTCTAAATTTTTTGGTAGTGGTTCAAGCAGGAGAGGTATCGTAGACTGCTCCTGATGGTTACAAAACAGATCACCTGTCGGCATTGCGCCAGCCCTGAGATTACCCGTCACGGTCTAACCGCCAATGGCAAACAACGCTTCCTCTGCCATGACTGCGGACGTTACAGCCGCGAGAGCCCACAGCTTAACGGTTACACGGCGCAAGCGCGTGAGACCATCCTGCGCGCCTACGACGAGCGCAGCAGTTTGCGCGGTCTGTCGCGCACCTTCGGCGTCTCTCGTAATACCGTCACCGCATGGCTCAAAAAAGCGGAGAGGCTGCCGCCGTTGACTCAGACGCTGCTCGCACCCGACGAAGAAAAGCCTGAGACGGCGGCGCTCGAACTGGATGAACTCTGGTCATTTGTACTGAAGCGAGCGAGAAAGCGATGGATATGGGTGGCTCTTTGTCGCCACACTCGTCAAGTCGTCGCTTACTTCATCGGTGACCGCAGCGCGGCCATCCGGCTCTTATACCTCCGTGAAAGAAATCAGCACTGAGCTAGGGGACTGCGCTTCGGAATTCGTGCTATCTATTTGCGGTTCGAAATCAGGCATTAATCTGACTCAGACATGTCGCTTAGCATGGAAATCTCATGTGATCGGGTTACAGTGAGAGCAAAACACATCGGCCGGAGGGAAAGTGTTTCCAATATCGAACGTTTTTAGCGTCGACAGGAGTCAACTAGTCGCTCCACAATGGGTATGAGAAAAGCGCCGTCGCCAGCGGCGCGCTCTACGACGATCTCTCATTGACTAAGCCTGTGTCTGATTTGTACCCGGCTAAGTCGAGAATTAACTCAACTGCCCAAGAGCCATATAAACAGCGGCTAAAGCGACGGACATTCGGGCGACAAACCTTTTAACAATGATACTGCCGAAAACAATTTATGCCGATTTTCCTTGTGAAGAACTATCAGTTCTATTCATTTGGGTAGTAGCCATCTTACAGATGGCTTGCCAGTCGCCGAGACTAAAGCCTGATGAAAACTGTGCTTTTGCTTGATCAAGCGTATAACCACTGTCCAGCAACTCCGCGATCATCGTTGCATGCTCGGCAATCTCACCCGGCGCAAGTTTGCGGTTCGGCAATTCCCCTTCTGACTTTTGTGATTGATTTTGTAGGCGCTCATGCTTGCACTTTGAGACGCCGCGCTCAACACCTTGGGGATACCAGAATCCAGTGCCGTGACAGTCAGAGCATTCGCTCGGCTCTACAGACGCTTGGTCTGGAGTGGGCGGGTGGAGGAAACTTTTAATCAATGGGTCGGCTTCGCCCGAGCGGTAGATAGTGGTTGCATAACCGCCGGGGTTTGTAATTCCCTGCCCTGTAGCGTGAAGGTGGGCTGCGTATCTTCGGCATTCTTCCAAAGTAAATTTTGAACCCACACTCACACCGCCGTTGGCGCGCTCGCTTTTGTGTGCGTGTGTTTCTTCTGCGGTTTCTTCTTCTGTGTCTTTTTCAATCCTATTAGGGATCCGGCGTTTCTCCGATTTTAGAGTCGGAGAAACGCCGTTTTTAGAATCGGAAACCGTCCGATTCTTGATTCGGAGTTTCTCCGATTCTTGATTCGGAGTTTCTCCGATTCTTGATCTGTGGTCGTTCTGACCAACCGGGGTAAGATTAAAATCCTTGATGATGTAGAGATTAGTCTTTCCCTGCCCCCGACGTTTGACCTCAAGGAGTGAGGCGTTCGACAACTCTTCAATAGCTTTGGTAACCGGCTTATCAGAGAGTGAAACGTCGGTGCAGAGCTTGGCGAGGCCGGGATAACAAGAACTGTTAGTCCACGCATAGCTCAAGAGCGCCATGTAAATCAACTTGGCGTTAGAGCTGATGGGCAGCCCGAAGATGTAGTTCGGAATACTGGTGAACCCTCTTCGCAGTAGCTCATTCTCAACTACAATGTTTGGATCGTCGCTCACTCAATGATACGTCCATACTTTGTCAGGATGTCTGAGAGCGCCTCGTCGAATAGGTCTTGAAGCTTCCTCGTCGGTTCAAGATCAAGAGCCAGACGTTTGAGAGCCTTTACCTTCCTGCGATCTGCTTTGAATGTAGCCGGCTCAAAAACATCCGCCACTGGCTGAGGCGTAATATTACTTACTATATTACTTCCTGACTTACTTGATTTATTTCTGGCTCGCTCCGGTTTTGGAACTGGCTCCTGTGCTACCGACGTGACAACAGCAGCCGTATCCTTCGCCTCACGCTGCTGACGCCTGTCCTGATCAACCTTATAAAGGGCCTCGAAACCGGCCAGTTTCTTATTCTGCTCTGGCACGCTGGACGGCCTCCTTCGGAATGGTCGTTAAGTTGTTAAGTGATGCGATGGTCATGGTATCCATGCACGTCTTGACTATCTCGCGAGGGACACCCTTCGTGAGCGTGAAGATTTCATCGATTGCTTCCTGCTCGAAGAGCGGCTTTTTGCGACCCGCAACTGTTAATCGGAAATCGATCATGTCTTTAGTTTCTACGTCAGTAAATGGATCTATGGTAGCGACCGCAGCGGCTCGTGACAGTAGCGGGCGCTTGAGCTTCAGTTTATTTCGCAGATTGTTCTGGCCGCTCAGAATGATCTGCACTAGTTTGGCTGAATGAGACTCGAAGTTGGTGATCTGGCGAACCAGCTCAAACATGCCGCCGACCATCATCTGTGCTTCGTCGATGAGTAGAAGCACATTCTTACCTGCGGCGTATTGGGAAACTAGGTAAGATTCAAGCTCTTCCATCTGATCGAGTTTGGAGCGCTTACGATCCAGGCCGAAGGAATCCGTAATTCGTTTGAGGAGTTGCATCTCCGACGGCAGATCAGGATTGGTGATTAAAATGGTCTCAAAATCCTCGTCGGCCTTGTAAATATCGTAGATGCGACGAATAAGAGTAGATTTCCCATGACCGACATCTCCATATAACACCGCCAGGCCCTGGCGATTGTCGATCACATATCTAATCTTCGAAAGGGCTAGGTGATGTTGAGGAGAGAGGTATAGGAACCGTGGGTCTGGTGAAATTGAGAAAGGTGCATCTAATAGACCAAATTGCTGTAGCATTCCCCCCAAAGCAGCACTTGCTTTCGCCATAAGAGCCCTCCTTGGGAGACTTAGATAGCACAATATATTGGCATTAGCAATAAAAATCTACCTATACCCCTAGAATAAATATCTACTTGGATGCCAAGGTGGAAGCCATACTTACAATCTTTATTATAAGCTGGTAAGTAATATTACTTAACCCGAGTCTTGAGTTGGTCAAGCTGAAAGCAGACCCGCCCGGCACAGATTGTAATGCAGCATCTTGAGCTTGATGGTGTTCCATAGCCCATGCCACGAACGACTAAACACGCGGGGGTAGTGGTTCAATGACGTGAGAGGCAGTAAACTCTCACACATGGTCAAACTTCAATGTTATCACTGCGGCAGCGACCACCTCGCTCGCAATGGCTTAACCCGGAATGGGAAACAGCGCTATCTGTGCTCTGACTGCGGGCGTACCAGTCGGGATCATCCACAACCGAATGGCTAGACACCAGCGGAACGCGAGCGCATCTTACGTGCTTACCACGAGCGCAGCAGCTTACGTGGCCTATGTCGTTGGCGATAGAAGCCGCGCGACCTGTCAAAAACTCCGGGAGCAGATACCGGCCAAGTATCAGCGGCTCATTGCTACAGTGACTTTTGGGAAGCTTACTCTGTGGTCATCCCTTTGGAGCAACATACCGCGGCGGGCACAGAATCCGGGGTCGGGCGGTCGAAGGCCGTGCTTTCGACCGCCCGGCACTGGCGGGTTTCACCGAGAGGGCTCATGTCCTTGACGGCCTTTACAACACAAATCCCATTCTAAAGGAGTTTGGCCTCGCTACCGCCCGGCCCTGTAAGCCTCATGAGAACACCAACGAAAACTCTCGTGCTTGGATTACTCTTGCTTGCCGTCTTCTGCGGCAGCTTCTACATCTTCTACCGGAGGGCGCAGAAGAAAGCGCCGCCAGCACAACAGGACCTGATCCACACAGAGGCCGTCCTTAACCGACAACTGCCGAAAGCCGACCTCGTTAACATCTCCAACGAGAAGCTCGCGGACGAAGAGCTCCGACGGGGGAAGAAGCTTCTGATCTTCATGATGCCCGACTGCGAGCCATGCGACCGAGAGAACGCATTCCTCAAGACCGTTGCGAGCAACCGCCAAGACCTTAAGTTTCTTTACGTCATCCCGTTCGGGAACAAAGACGAGTCCCTCAAGATGGCGCAGGCCAAGTACGCGCTGGCCCCTTTCTACGACAGGGGTTCTAACCTGAGCCGGAGTCTTGATATATATGAGGTGCCGATTAAGGTCTTCCTCGAAGACGGCGTCATCAAGAAGGTCTGGCTGGAAGCGACAAGCTCCGAACAGAAACAGGCAGAATTCAAGGCTTGGCTGAACAGCGCGTAGCTCGACCGGGCTGTGAGCAGCCTCATTACATTTCAAGGGGGCGGCCTGCGCAGGCGACGTTGCGGAGAGCCACGAGCCAACCGCGTAAGTAACCCCATACGGCGGCGAGGAATGATCATGAAACGGTTGTCTTTAATCATCGGGGTGGGATTACTCCTATTCGCAAGCTCTGCTTCCGCCCAGTCAGCGGGCGCGAAGGCGAAAACCACCACAGGCGATACCGGTGGCGGCAGCACAGCCGAAGCGAAGGCAGAGGCCGAACGAATGCGACAGTCCCGCCGGGAGCAGGCGCGCGCTGCTGTTTGCCTTGAGCGGCGACGCGCGCGATTTTCGTGATCAAAGGCTGCGCGTCTACTCGCTGGCGAGGATTGCGGACGCCCTGTGGGACGTGGCCCCCGAGCAGGGGCGCGCGATCTTCCACGAGGCGTGGGACGCCGCGCAGAAGGCCGACCGGGAGGCCGCCGGACCTCTTAACCTCAGCGAAGTAGTCCTAAGGCTGACGGCCAAGCGTGACCGCCTCCTCGCCGAGGAGTTTCTTCAGAAGCTGAAGGCGGACGAACAAGAATCCAAAGCCGAGCCCGTGAGGAACGGCCCGCCTTCGGGAAGTAGCCTGTGGGAGCTGCCGGGGGTGGCGGAGAAAAGATTGAACCTCGCGGAACAACTGCTCACTACCGGCGACGTTGAACGGGCTCTTCAGTTCGCCGATCCCGTTCTCGGCAGCATCACGATCTCGACGATGGATTTTCTCACCCTCCTACGCGATAAAAACTCCGCCGCCGCGGACAAGCGTTACGCGGCCGTGGTGGCTAACGCGGGCGCCAGCGTGCAGACTGACGCGAACGCGATTTCGGTGCTCTCGTCCTACATCTTCACGCCTCATACTTACGTGATCTTCAACTCCGCTGGCGGGGCCGACAACGTCTCGATGACCACTCCGTTCCCGTCAGCGAAGGTCAGCCCGCAACTGCGTCTGGCTTTCTTTCAGACCGCCAGCGCCGTCTTGCTGCGACCGCTGCCTCAGCCGGAGCAGGGCCAAGGCGGCGCGGGAGTCGTCGCCCGGTACATGGTGCTCAAACGCCTGATGCCGCTCTTCTCGCAGTACGCGCCGAGGGAAATCGCCGAGGCGATGCAAGGCCAACTCGAGGCGCTCAACGCCCAGGTGAGCGATACCGTGCGCCAGAGTCAGGACGAGGGTTTGCAAAAGGGTATTACCTCCACCGAGCAACTCCACGGCGAGCAGGAGCGTTCTTTGCTGGAGCGGGTGGAGAGCGCCAAGTCTTCAGACGAGCGTGACGACCTCTACTTTCAACTGGCGTCGCTTGCGCTCGGCAAAGATGACCCGAAGGCCCGCGACTACGCAGATAAGATTAGCGAGAGGGGGCTGCGCAAACGGGCGCAGGCGTGGGTTGACGCGGGTCTAGCCATTAACGCCATGAAGAAGAAGAAGGTTGACCCGGCTCTGGAGCTGGCCCGTAACGGGGAGCTGACTCACATCCAGCGGGTGTGGGTCTTGACTCAAGCGGCGAAGTTGCTGGGTGAAACTGACCGCGAAAGAGCCCTGTCATTGATCGACGAAGCGACGGCCGAGGTCAGGCGTATTGATGACGCCGATCTGGACCGTCCGCGCGGGCTGCTCGCCACCGCCAATGCACTCGCTCCGCTCGAGCCGGCGCGGGCGTGGGGCGCCGCCCTGGAAGCGATCAAGGCAGCGAACTCGATCGAAAAATTCACGGGCGAAGGGGGTGCGCTCAGCATGCGCGTGAACAGCAAGAGCCTGATTTCGAGAAAGATGGAGCCAGTTCCCGATTTCGACGTGGCAGGAATCTTCGGCAAGTTGGCCAGTAGCGATTACTTTCGGGCCGTCCAACTGGCGCGTGACTTTCAAGGAGAAGCGCCACGCGTCAGCGCCACCATCGCCATCGCCCGCGCGGTGCTGAACGAGAAGAGCGCCCCCGCAGTTACGGCGCAATCAGGAGCGAAGAACTAGTTACCGGGAGCGATGGCATCTTGGTAGTGGCTCAGGTGTGGGTGACAAGGGAGAGTCGTCATCTGGTAACTGTCAGCCTCAGAAGTCAAGACTACTTGCGAGAGCCAGCACATAGTGCGTCACGGGGTGGGCGCCGACGGGCGGCAG
>JAVHWL010000016.1:0-20682 GCA_032159825.1 Acidobacteriota bacterium | reverse complement strand
TAGCCATCTCATTGCTGCGAGTATGTGGCGCAGAAAACATCGCGGCAGCTACTCGTCGGTATGCGGCACGTCCGGCGTTAGCTTTGGCAGCCGTTGGGCTAAATCTTCGAGAATGAATAGACCCTGGGTCAGCGATATAATTAATTGACAGCTTGAGATATACTCACCTATACTTCCCTCAAATGCCGACTAGAGTCCGGCGTAGTCGAGTTGATGATCTCCCCATCGAGTAGACTCCTTGCAGCACGCCGTTCTCGAACGTCACATCCCTATAAACAACTCGATTGCCCCGCCCCTCAGGCGAGAAAGAGTAAAGTGTCATGAGATGCGATATCTGCAACGTGGAATCCGAGGCAGACGCAAAATTCTGCCGAACATGTGGGAAGCCAATTAACATTTCACCGGAGGACTTCGAAGAAAAAGTAGCCGGTGACCACAATCCGCCTGATAAGGCGGTCAACTCTAACTCAACGTCCGTGCTCGGTGTAGACTTTTCTAACCCACCATCCCTGAAACAGGTTGAGCTACTCCGAAAAGAAGGTAGTGGTAAGACGGCGAAGGGTCGCCGTCGGCGACGCAAGTTACGAACTATGTGGTTGCCTGTCACTGTCCTCGTGTTGCAGTTCGCTGTTGCCATAGCCACAATCACGTTGATACGAAGAAACACGCCGCCCTATTCGCAGGCTCAGACGCCGGTGGAAGAGGTAGCATTGCCCTCCGAAACTGAAAACGCCATCAAAGAGCGCGATAAGGACCTTGTTGACAAAACGCGCAGAAGCGAAGAACTCGCCGAGGTAATTGCTAAGCAAGAGCGCGCCAAGAAAGAGGGCGAGAATGAGATCGCCAAGCAACAGCGCATCAGCAACAAACTCGATACTGATATTGCTGAAAGACAGCGCCAGCTCAAAAATCTTGAGCAGGACCTTACGCTCGCAAAGAGCGAGCTCGACAATCTCCGTTCCGAGCTTGTTTCCTTAAAGGGCGAACTCAACAAACTCAATACGGCGATTTCTTACGCAAGGCGCACGCTCAAAAAGTCCAAGAACGAGATTGCTCAATTTGAGCGGAAGAAGGAGGAGGTTACAGGCAAGATCAGAGTTCTCAATCAAACGATTTCTCAAAAACAACTCGTGGTCAGAGATCTCCAGAGGCATATTGACTTGATGAAAAATGCCAATCATGGCAGCAGGAATCGTCAGACGCTCGGAAGGGATAAGTCTTCGCCTCCTAGCCGACGTTCGCAGCTATCCCGGTGAAGCTCACGAATGTTTTGTCCGAGTATACTTGTCGTCGCCGAACCTGAGACTCTTTAACCTGGCGGGTCGTTCGCTATAAGTAATAAAGCGGCCAGTGCCCTTATGAAATTGACTTCTCTGGCCGCTTTGGTTAAATTTGTAGCTTCAAGAACGGCTTAAGCGCTATACGTGGCGCTCTATAGTGTCTTGAAGCGGTAGGGTCCGTGGTTTAAGTCCTCGGCGCGCCTACTATTTTCAAACTTTTGATAGGAAGCTCCAGAAGACCTTCGCATGAATCGGACATTTACACGATTCTGAAATTTAATAGCCGAACCTGCTCCAAAAGATGGCAGGCTCGCGGCGAAGGCGCTCCTATCGAATCCGATCTGAGAAGTAGTGAATCGTAAATCGTGAATCGTGTTGGGGGCGCAAGTTTTCGCCTCCTCGCATAACCTGTGAGTCGTCAGCAGACGCGACCCCCTTCGTCGCGCGTCCAGCTACGATTTGCCATTCACGATTCACGAAGTAGCCATGAGCGAAATTAACGTACAACTGAAGGATGGCGCTGCGCAGCCGTTGGCCGTGCCGGTCACGGTCGCGGAAGCTTTGAAAAAGTTAGACCGCGACGTGGCGAAGCAGGCTCTTGCGGCCCGCGTCAACGGGCGCGAGGTTGATCTTGCTTTCACTCTGAACGCACAGGAGAACGGCGAGCCTGTGAAGCTCGAACCAGTTCTGCCGCAAACGCTCGAAGGCTTGGACGTGCTCAGGCACTCGACGGCTCACTTGCTCGCCGCAGCCGTGCTAGACCTTTTCCCCGGAACAAAGCTCGGCATCGGCCCGGCGCTGCTGGACGACCCGCGCTATGGCTTCTTCTACGATGTCGTCGCGCCGCGCCAGTTGACTGACGACGATCTGCCCGTGATTGAGAAGCGTATGCGCGACATCGCCAAGCGCAATCTTGCTTATCGCCGCGAGGAGATTCCGAAAGCTGATGCGCTGCGTATCTTCAAGGAGCGCGACGAGCCGCTGAAATGCGAGTTGGTTGACGAGAAGGCCGGCGAGGTGGTGAGCGTCTATTACATAGACAACTCCCCGTTTCTGGATTTCTGCCTGGGGCCGCACGTGCCGAACACGAACAAGCTGCGCGCTTTCAAGCTGCTCAGTCTGGCGGGCGCGTACTGGAAAGGCGATGCCGAGCGACAACAGATGCAGCGCATCTACGGCACGGCCTTCTTCTCTCAAGAAGAACTCGACGCCTGGATTAAGCAACGCGAGGAAGCAGAAAGGCGCGATCATCGTCGCCTGGGGCGTGAGCTTGATCTCTTCTCGATTCAAGAGCAGTACGGGCAGGGGCTTATCTTCTGGCATCCGAAGGGCGCGATGATTCGCAAGATGATGGAGGATTATCTCTACGAGGAGCTGGTCAAGCGCAATTACAGTTTTGTCTATACGCCGCACATCGCCAAGCGCGAACTCTGGCAAATCAGCGGGCACGATCAGAACTACGGCGACTCCATGTTTGCGCCGACCAAGCTTGAAGAGACAGAGTTTCGTCTGAAGCCGATGAACTGCCCGTTTCACATCGGCATCTACAAGTCGCAGCAACGCTCTTACCGCGATCTACCGCAGCGTTATGCGGAGATGGGCACGGTCTATCGCGCAGAGCTTTCAGGAACCTTGCATGGCCTGATGCGCGTGCGCGGCTTTACTGTGGACGACGCGCATCTTTTCTGCACGCCGGAGCAGATACCCAAAGAGATTGGCGATTGTGTGGACTTCGCCGTCGAGGTGCTGTGCACCTTCGGCTTCAACAAGGTGAAGTTCGAGCTTTCCGTCAAAGGCAGCGACACTGCCAAGAATTATCTGGGCGAGGAAGAGGACTGGGCGAAGGCCGAAAGCGCGCTGGCTGTAGCTCTCGATGAGCGTGGCATTACTTACGAGCGCATCGAAGGCGAAGCCGCCTTCTACGGGCCGAAGATTGATTTCAAGATCGAAGATGCCATTGGACGCCTCTGGCAGCTTGGCACGGTGCAGTGGGATTTCAATCTGCCTGAGCGTTTCGAGCTTGAGTACATCGGCGAAGACAACAAGCCGCATCGCCCCGTGATGGTTCACCGCGCTCTGTTCGGCTCAATCGAACGTTTCTTCGGCGTCCTGATCGAACACTACACGGGCGCGTTTCCGCTCTGGCTTGCGCCGCAGCAAGTGGCCGTGCTGCCGATTACGGATCGAGTCAACGAGTATGCCGAGTCGGTCGCAAACGAACTGCGCGACGCGGGCCTGCGCGTTGAAACAAACGTCCGCAGCGAGAAGATCGGCGCAAAGATACGCGACGCGCAGTTGCAGAAGATTCCTTTCATGCTCGTCCTTGGCGACCGCGAGATGGAACAGGGCTTGGTCGCCGTGCGCGAACGAACCAAAGGCGACATCGGCGTGATGTCGCTTGACGAGTTCAAAAAGATGGCGCGTGGGCTGATAGAGACGCGCGCAATAACTAACTATAATCTGGAGTCTGGAGTCTGAAGTCTGGAGTCAAAAGAAAGTTCTTCGACTCCAGACTCCAGACTTCAGACTCCAGACTCAAACTCTGGAGGTGCAGCAATAGCTACAGGCTTTCGAGGTCGCGGGCAGCGTCCTGACAATCGTCGCGCTCCCGCCGTGCGCATTAACGATAGAATTCGCGTGCCTGAAGTGCGCGTGATTGGCGATGACGGTGAGCAGCTCGGCGTCATGGACACGCGCGATGCCGTGCGTAAAGCACGCGAGCAGGGACTGGATTTGGTTGAAGTCGCGGCCAACGCCGAGCCGCCCGTCTGCCGGATCATTGATTTCGGCAAGTTTCAATACGAGGCGAAGAAAAAGGCTAACGAGGCGAAGAAGAAGCAGGTCGTCATCACCGTCAAAGAGATTAAGTTTCGCCCCGGCACTGACGAGCACGACTACGACTATCGCATGGAGCGAGCGCGCGAGTGGTTGCAGGGTGGCGACAAGGTGAAAGCGACGATCTGGTTTCGTGGTCGTGAGATGACGCACCGTGAGTTGGGAGCGCGCATCCTCGAAAAACTCGAACGCGATCTTTTAGATGTCGGCGAAGTAGAAGCTCGCCCGCGCATGGAAGGCAACCAGATGTTCATTATCCTTGGCCCGAAGCGTCACAAAGGCAGCGCGAAGCCAGAGCAAGACAAAGGGAGCGCCAAGCCCGTCGAGAGTGCGCCGAAGCCAAGTCAGGGAGAGTCATCGTAATTTTAGATTTGCGATTTTTGATTTTCGATTGGAAGAGGCTTATTCCGTGTCCAATCGAAAATCAAAAATCTAAAATCGCAAATCTTTTTGGGGAGCAATTATGCCTAAGCTGAAAACACATAAAGGCGCGGCCAAGCGGTTTCGCTTGACTGCGACCGGGAAAATCAAGCGCGGCCATTCGCACGCGCGCCACATTTTGACCAAGAAGACCAACAAGCGTAAGCGTCTGCTGGACATTGACGCGCTCGTCTCCGAGGGAGATCAGAAGCGTGTTGAGCGGATGCTGCCGTATGGAAGGAACTAAAAGATAGTGATGAGTGATGAGTGATGAGTAAAAGCTTTTACTGCATCCTCAATACTTCGTCCTTATCCCTTTTATAGAAAGGGGACTAATAATGCCAAGAGCAAAACGTGGAAATAAGCGCCTCGAAAGGCGCAAGAAGATTCTTAAATTAGCCAAAGGGTATCGCGGCACAAAGTCGAAGCTCTATCGCTCGGCCAAAGAGAGTGTCGAGCGCGGTCTCAACTTCGCTTACACTGGCCGCAAGCTGAAGAAGCGCGATTTTCGCAGCCTGTGGATTGTCCGCATTGGGGCCGCCACACGGCTGAACGGGCTGAACTATTCACAGTTTATGCACGGCCTGAAACTCGCGGGCATCGAGCTTGATCGCAAGGTCCTGGCAGACCTCGCGGCCAATCAGCCCGAAGCATTTGCGGACTTGGCCGGACAAGTGAAGAGCGCACTGGATAACGAGCAGCAACAACGCGCAGCGGCGTGAGTATGAGTGAAGGATTCGAGTAATGCCGGAAGGCGAAAAAGGCGAAGATCCAAAACTTCAGGCGGAAGCTGCAAGCAAAGCGTTCGAGCAAGAGTTCGAGCGCTTTGCTCGCTTTCGTCCTGTTTCTGAATTGAGCGGGCAAGATAGCGGCGAGGTTTCGGTGGAAACGAAACTGAAGGAAACCGAAAGCTATCTGCGCGAGCTAACGGAAGTGCGTTCGCGGCACACTGGAAAAAAGAGCGCTCTCGCGTCTGTCAAAAAAATGATCGGGCGCGTTGCTCCTGAAGAACGCGCAGGCTTCGGGCAGTTGGTTCAGCAGATTGAAGCCCGCATCATCAGCGAGATTGACGAAGTCGAAGCCTCACTGAAAGTAGCAATCGCTGAGTTACGAATTGACAGCGAGCGCATTGACGTGACGCTTCCCGGAAGGCGTCCGCGACGCGGCCATCTACACCCGATTACATTGTTGCGCCAGAAGATCGAGGACATCTTCGTCTCGCTCGGCTACGCAATCGAAGATGACCGCGAGATCGAGACGGATTTCTACAACTTCACCGCGCTCAATATCCCGGACGGCCATCCGGCGCGTGATCCGCTCGACACGTTCTACACGACCGCTGGATTTGCGCTCCGTTCGCAGACTTCGACCGTGCAGATTCATGCCATGCAGCGGCGCAACGCGCCCTTGCGGATGATTGCGCCGGGCCGAGTCTTCCGCCGCGATACGCCGGACGCGACGCACAATCCTATGTTCTATCAGGTCGAGGGACTGTGCGTTGATCGCGGCATCACTATGGAGCACTTGAAGGGAACGCTGACGGAGATGATTCATCGTCTGGTTGGCCCCGAAACACGCACGCGCTTTCGTCCCTCGTATTTTCCGTTCACGGAGCCGAGTGCGGAGGTGGACTACAGTTGCTTCAAGTGCAACGGCGCGGGCTGCCGCATCTGCAAACAGTCGGGCTGGATAGAGCTTGGCGGTTCAGGCATGGTTCACCCGAACGTGCTGCAAACAGTCGGCATTGACCCGGAGGAGTTCTCAGGCTTCGCCTTCGGCTTCGGCATAGACCGCATGTCCGCGCTCATGTACAAGCTCGACGACATACGCCTGCTGTTTGAGAACGACGTGCGTTTCCTAGAACAATTCAACTAAGTGATAAGTGATGAGTGATAAGTGATAAGAAAAAGCTTTCACTCATCACCTATCACGCATCACTTATCACTGCTATATGAACATTAGCTACAACTGGCTTCGTGAATTAACTGGAACGACGCTTGAGGCGCACGAGTTGGCGGAGCTTTTGACGCGCGTTGGTCTGGCGGTCGAGGTTGTTCACGAGGCCGGGGACGATTTTGTTTTGGAGATTGATCTCACGTCGAATCGCCCGGATTGTTTGTCGCACCTGGGCGTGGCGCGTGAGGTTGTCGCCGCCGGGGGCAGGGGCGTGTTGTTGCCGGAAGGTGCGCCCACGAGTGTTGAAGGGCGAGCAGCATCCTACACTGAGATTGAGATACGTGATGCGGATTTGTGCCCGCGTTATGCGGGGCGGGTGGTGCGCGGCGTGACGATCAAGCCTTCGCCTGATTGGTTGGTCAAACGCCTGGAGACAATCGGGCAGAGGCCGATCAATAACGTCGCGGACATTACGAACTACGTGCTGCATGAGCAGGGACAGCCGCTTCATGCTTTCGATCTGGCGAAGCTCTGGGAGAAGCGAATCGTTGTCCGCCGCGCTGAAGCGGGCGAGAAGATAAAGACGCTCGACGGGGTTGAGCGTGAGCTTGACGGTGAGATGCTGGTCATTGCGGATGCTGTGCGCCCTGTAGCCGTCGCGGGTGTGATGGGCGGGGAGGAGACGGAGATTTCCAACGCGACGCGCGATGTGTTGATTGAGAGCGCGTATTTTAATCCGGCTTCCGTAAGGCGCACATCGCGCGTTCTTGGATTGCGTACGGAAGCGTCGCATCGTTTCGAGCGCGGCGTGGATTATGAAGGCGTGCTCAGAGCGCTAACGAGATGCGTCGCGTTAATCTCAGAGCTTGCGGGCGGCACGGCGACGGAAGATTCGATTGACGTTTACCCGAAACGCATTGAGCCTCCGCTCGTGAGCCTGCGGCCTGAGCGCGTGAAGGCTTTGACGGGGTTGGACGTTGCGCCGGAAGAGAGCCGTCGCATTCTCTTGACGCTCGGCTTCATCGAAAAAAGCGCGGATGATTCACGGGCGGCAATGGCTTTCGTTGCTCCGACCTGGCGTGTGGACATTGAGCGCGAGGAGGATTTAGTCGAGGAGGTCGCGCGGCACACAGGATACGAAAAGATCAAGACTGAGCTTCCGGCCTCGAACATCGCGGGCGAGTACCAGCCGAGCGAGAGAAGGCGTAGAGCATTGCGGCAGGCTCTTGTGGCGAGCGGATTTGACGAAGCCATCAGTTTCAGTTTCATTGACGCTTCCCACGATGATCGCTTTGAGCTTCTGCCGAACTTCGTCAGCGAGGGTGAAGGTGAGAATCGTTTTATCACCCTGAGCAACCCCGTCATCGAAGGCGTGACGCGGATGCGCCCCACGCTCCTTTCGGGGATGCTCGATGCTGCGCGGCACAATTTCAATCACGGCACACGCGATGTTCGCCTCTTCGAGACGGGGCGTGTCTTTGCGGCCAACTCTGAGCAGGATAAGCTTCCTTTGGAGCGTGAGTCGTTTGCTCTGGTAGCGACGGGCGCGGCGACTGAAGAGGGTCGCGCGGGTGCGTCGCGTGAGCTTGATTTTTATGATTTCAAGGGCGCGCTTGAGACGGTTGTGGATGCGATGAATATCAAGCCTCTGCGTTTTGAGGCAGCGCAGATCAAGCATTTGCGCGACGGGCAGGCGGCGCGGATTCTGGTTGATGGAAGCAACGCTATCGGCAGCATCGGCAGGCTTGATGAAGCGGTCGCCGCTCTTTACAAGTTTCGCCAGCCGGTTTACGTCGCTGAAGTTGATTTGAGCGCGCTTCTTGAAATGGAAGAGAGGCCGGTGCTTTATACGCCGCTAGCGCGTTACCCGTCAGTGGTGCGTGACATCTCTCTGCTCGTCGGGCGGCGCGTGACTCTCCGGGAGATGCTCGACGCCGTATCAGCGCAGCGATTGGAAAACTGCCGGGATGCGAAGCTGGTTGATGTTTACGAGGGCGCGAACCTGCCGGAAGGAAAGCGTTCGGTGACGCTGCGCGTGGAGTATCGGTCGGAGATGCGCACGTTGCGCGATGAAGAGGTGGATGAGATGCACGCCCTGCTGGTTCAAGCTCTGGAAGAGAGATTCGGGGCGCAACAAAGGTAAAAAGTCTAGAGCCTGGAGTCTGAAGTCTGGAGTCGAAAAGATTTTTTCTTTGACTCCAGACTTCAGACTCCGAACTCTAGACTTCTGAGACAGGAAGTCGCATAATCGTGCGGCTAGTTTTAGCCCCCGCCAAATTTGAGGAGACACGCGATGGTCGGATTATCAGGACTGGAAAAGTTCTCACACCTGGAAGACAAAATTTACCGCACCATCGAGCTGACGAAGACGCTTCGCCAGGAGAAGGAAGGACTGGAACGCGAGATCGGTTCTATCCGGCGTGAGTTGGGAACGCTGCTCAATGAAAAGGAGCGGCTGGAAACTCAGCTTGAGCGTGTTCTGTCAGAGCGCGACACGATTCGCATGAAGGTCGAGGCGATGTTGGACGCAATTGCCGCGCTCGACCCGGAAATGGCTGAGGCGGTGGTCCGCAAATGACGAACGGAAATAACGGCATGAGTCTGGGTAAAGGCAACATGGACGCAGCAACTACACCAACCATCAGAGTCGAAATCTACAACCAGACCTACAACATTCGCTCCGACGGCGACAGCGAATACATCTCGCAGCTCGCCGAGTTTGTTGACAGCCAGATGCGCGAGATTTCATCCGGCACGCTGACAGTTGATTCTCTGAAAGTCGCCATCCTCGCCGCGCTCCACATCGCAGACGAACTGCACCGCCTCAAACGCTTGCACGAACAGGCAGACTCACAACTCGCCTCGCGCAGCACCGAATGCGCGGAGATGCTCGACCGCCTGCTCAAGGTCCGCAGCACGGTAGAACAACAAACCAGCACGACGGGAAATATTGCTTTCACCTAAAAACAGCGGCGAGTGACGAGTGACAAGTGACGAGCTAAGACGATTTTTAACTCGTCACTTGTCACTCGTCACTGTCTTTATGTTAATATCGTTCTCGGCTGAGGGAACATAGTCTGCGGGGTTCGTCACCGAGTTACGATGATTGAGCCTACGCCGATCAAAACGGGAGACCGACGCCGCTCAAGCCCGTGCAAGCCTTCATCGTTAAGGATTGCTAAAGGCTGCGGCTTCAAATAGGTCACCCACCTGTTAAAGCAGGTTCAATTTCGGCTGCGGAACGGCTCACGCGGATTTCCCTCTGCCACTCAAGATCAGTGATAAGTGATGAGTGATAGGTGATAGGACGAAAGCTTTTCTTATCACCTATCACTCATCACTTATCACTTTTTAGCTTATGAAGATTTTAATGATCGGAGATGTGGTCGCTCGTCCGGGGCGAATGGCTGTGCTGGAGCGCATACAGGATTTGCGCGAGCAGCACGCGATAGATTTCGCCGTGATGAACGCGGAGAACGTGGCGGGTGGGTTTTCCATCACACCACCCCTGGCCGACCAGCTTTTCGCGTCTGGAATTGACGTGATGACATCCGGCAATCACATCTTCGATAAGCGCGAGGTCATCCCGTATATCGAACGCCAGCCGCGCCTGCTGCGACCTGCGAATTATCCGCCCGGTACGCCGGGTAAGGGGCTATGGATAGGCGAGGTGCGCGGCGTCCGCGTCGCGGTTCTCAACCTAATTGGCCGCGTCTTTATGGGGACGGCGGATGATCCGTTCCGCGCCGCAGAAGAATTGCTCGCTGCGATTCCATCTGATGTTAAAGTTCGCCTCGTAGATATGCACGCCGAAGCGACCTCCGAGAAGGCTGCGATGGGCTGGTTCCTGGATGGGCGTGTCTCTGCGCTCGTCGGGACTCACACGCATGTGCAGACTGCCGACGAAAGGATTCTGACGGAAGGCACTGCCTACCTGACAGACATCGGCATGACCGGCAGCTATTCGGGCGTCATCGGCATGGATCGCCACGATGTCATCGCGCGCTTCACCTCCGCCGTACACAAACGCGCAGACCACTCCACAGGCAATGTGAGAATCTGCGCCGCCGTCATAGACATTGACGAAACAACGGGCCGCGCCCGCGAAATCTCACGCCTCTCACTTCCGCATGAACAGTGAAGAAAATTGTAGGGACGGGGCTTGTCCCTGCCCGGTCTTGTTTTAATCGCGCGAACCAATTTGTAATCATACGGACAGGGCTTGTCCCTGCCCCTACGGGTTTATTCTGGGGCTGTTTCTTCCGGCACGCGCTCGGCGGGTGGCTGCGTCAGGTGTATGGCTGAGTCGGGTGTGGCGGCGAGAAGTTGTGTGTAGCCTGTGGGAAATGAACGGACTCGACCTGACCCATCTGTGACGACGTGGCCTGTCTCTCCTTCAGCTATGATCTTGCCGTCCGAAAGGCGCACGATCTCATAGCCGAAGCGCAGCGAGCGCCGACGTAGTTCTGTGATGTGAGTCCGCACCAGTAGCTCGTCGTCGTAATAGGCTGGCGCTTTGTAGCGGCAGTAGCTTTCGGCGACGACGAGGAAGGAGTCGTCGTTCTCCTCCATCTCACGGTAGGAGAATCCGCGCGCTCGGCAAAACTCCGTGCGCCCGATCTCGAACCAGATGAGATAATTTGCGTGGTAGACCACGCCCATCTTGTCAGTCTCGGAGTAGCGCACGCGCACCAGCGTTTCGTGCCACTCTTCAAACGATGCATCTTCTTCGTGCAGGTTCGCCATCTGAGAGAAGTGCCTCCCCGCGAATGTGTTAGTCTAAAAAGGTTCTCTGTTAATATAATCTGCCTGTGACGTTTTGTCGGACTATAAAAGCGAAAGGTTAGAGATGTCAAAGCAAATCAGACTTCAGACGGCAGCTTTTCTTACCGTCCTCTTGATTCTGGCGGCAATTGTGCCGAGCGCGCCCCGGACAATGGCGCAAACTCAGAGCGCAACTGTAGCGCCTACGGGCGCGGCCAGGAATGCCGCTGTTGTCGAAGCGACCGCAGATGTCTTGAAGGAGACAAGCGAACTCAGGCAGTTACCCATCCTGCGCCCCGTCAAAAGCGGAACGCAGTCGCGTGAGGAGATTCAACGCTTTCTCATCAAGAATATGGATGAGGACACCTCCCCGGCAGAGATGCACGCCTCCGAAGTCTCGCTCAAAAAGCTCGGCCTCATTCCGCCGGATTTCCAATTTCGACCTTTCATCATCAGGCTTCTGACCGAGCAGGTCGCAGGATACTACGATCCCAAGCAGCAGGAATTTTTCCTGGCCGACTGGATTGACCTGGATGGACAAAAGCCCGTCATGGCTCACGAACTGACACACGCCTTGCAGGATCAGCATTTCAATCTGCGCCGCTTTGATAAATGGCCCAAGGGAGACTCGGACGCAGAACTCGCCGCGCACGCTTTGATTGAAGGCGACGCTTCACTGGCGATGGGCGTTTATGTCTCGCGCAATCCGTTGAGAATTATCGCGCTGATGAAATCTATGGGCACGAGCAAATCCAGCACCGAAGAGATAGACCGTGCGCCGCGTGCCCTGCGTGAATCGCTCCTCTTTCCTTACATGCAGGGAATGCAGTGGGTGACTCAGTTGTACAGGCGCGAAGGATGGCCGCTCGTCTCCAAAGCATTCACGAACCTGCCGCAGTCAACCGAACAGATTCTGCACGCGGATAAGTATTTCTCGCGCGAAGCTCCCGTCAAAGTCAGCTTGCCTGACATCACGTCTATGCTCGGCTCCGGGTGGAAGCGGATTGATAGTGATGTCAACGGCGAGTGGGGTTATTACTTGATTTTGGACGAGTATCTGAAGTCTGAGCAGGAATCGAAGCGCGCAGCCGCCGGATGGGGCGGAGACATTTCCAACCTTTATGAAGGACGCAAACCCGGCGAAGTTCTCATCACACAGCTTACCGCGTGGGACACTGCGCAGGATGCTGAGGAGTTCTTCAGCGCCTATGCTAAACGGACAGAGAGCCGTTATCCGGCAGCTTCCATATTGCCGGTGAAAGCTGGTAGCGAAGCGATAGAGGAGAAAGCCTGGCGGACGAGCGAAGGCAACGTAATTATGCAGCGTCGCGGTTCGCGCGTTCTGATTCTCGAAGGCGTGCCGGAAGGAAAAGATACAAAAGCGTTGATTGCTAAACTCTGGCAGTAGCTTGTTAATTGTGATCTATCACCGAAGGGGATGAAAAAGTAACCGGGGCACGCGCCCCTGATCAAGCTTGAGGTTAAGCATGTGCGACCCCTTCGAGATCAGAACGTTGATAATCTCTAATCAGGTTCAGCGAAATCATTAAAAGCAGCACACGTCTATCGGCGGGATGGATTCTCTGATAGACTCATAACTTCTTACCAGGCAACTTCCCTCTGTTTGAATACTCACTTGAATGGAGAAACGCTACGTGGACACCTCAAAAAATCAAGAGTTACCTCCCGAACCTAAGAGAAAAACTCGACAAACTAGCCGATCCACCACGGAAACAAGACGAGACGATCAATGAAGTCGCGTGCCTTGCAACGAGCGAAGCTGACAAGGTCTTCCCACCACTGACTGAAGCAGAAAGGCAAACTTCCAATGTACGAAGAAGAGAGAGCCAAACTCCAAAAAGAATATGATGTCCACATTCATTCCTACGAGTTTTACCTCGAATATGGCCTCAAGGCAGTTGCGGTTTTCTATGCGGTTATCGGTGGCATTCTCTCCATTTATTTCAGTGGAAATAGGAGAGTAGATAGCAGTGTGCTGATAATCCTCTTAGGACTTCCAGTCTTCATGAGCGTCATTCTGGGCCTCACTTTTTTATGGGGAGCAAAGAAGTGGCGTAAGATGTCAGAGCACATTCAGAAGATCGCCGACAAGCTTAAAATCGAAAGACCTCCCGACATCGTACTCCTGACCTATCTTCTGTGGATCTTCGGTTTTTTATACATTGTGACCGGAGGCGCGCTTCTTTGGCTGATTGTTCATTGGCTTAACGCAAGCTCAACGTAAGAAGTTAGAGCAGCTATAGCTTCGCCAGGAGCGAGACGTTCATAGCCATTTAAGATACACACATTGTCTTGCATCGCCCGACTGTGATATTTTGTCGGCATTCAAAAGCGTTTAGAACAGAACAGGTGACCGGACAAGCCGAGAGCGAGAGCCTTTAAGGGCAACGAGGCGAGCGTGAGCCGGTCTCAATTCATGATGAAGTTTGAAGCACGACCGGCTGCCAGAGAACTGCGTATGCGTCTGCGCGAGCTGGCGGCAGACCTCCAGCGGCTCGAAGCCAGAATACGCACGGGCGGCGGCGAAGACAAAATTGAGCGCCAGCACCAGCAGGGCAAGCTGACGGCGCGTGAGCGCATCGAACTGCTCTTTGACAAAGAGACTTTTAGGCAGGAGATAGGTCTGCTCGTCGCTTACGACGAGTACAAGGGCGCTGCTCCGGCGGCAGGTGTGGTGACAAGTATGGGGCGCGTCGGCGGACGTGAGGTAGTGGTTGTCGCCAACGACGCGACCGTTAAAGCCGGATCGTGGTGGCCTGAGACGATCAAGAAAATCTTACGAGCGCAGGAGATCGCTATGCGCTCGCATGTGCCGATCATCTACCTTGTTGATTCGGCGGGAGTGAATCTGCCATACCAGGGCGGCGTCTTTCCGGGTCAGTACGGCGCGGCGCGTATCTTCTATTACAACTCGATCATGCGTCGTTACCTGAAGGTTCCGCAGATCGCGGCTGTGATGGGGCCGTGCATCGCTGGCGGCGCATACTTGCCCGCGCTCTCAGACATCATCATCATGGTCGAGGGCACATCGTTCATGGGCTTGGGAGGGGCGAACCTGGTCAAGGGTGCGACAGGGCAGACGATTGACAACGAATCTCTCGGCGGGGCGCGCACGCACAACGCCATATCAGGTGTCGCGCATTACCGCGTTGAAGACGACGAAACGTGTGTGGCTAAGATCAGGGAGTTCGTTTCCGAACTTCCGGTCAAGCAAGCGAGCGCCGTCTCTGATAAGGAAAGCGTGGAAGCGGCGCGCCCCGCGAGGGAACTTTACGACATTCTCCCGGAAGATCACCGTCAGCCTTACGACACGCGCGACGTGTTGGACTGTCTCTTGGACGGCGGACACCTGGATGAGTTTCAGGCCGATTACGCCAGAGAGATGATCTGCGGCCATGCTCGCATACGCGGGCTTCAGGTTGGCATCATTGCCAACGGTCGCGGGATGATTCGCCCGGCCACAGGCGGCGCACCGAAGTTCGGCGGCATCATCTACAGTGACTCCGCCGAAAAGGTCGCCTACTTCATAGAGACCTGCAATCGTCATCAAACGCCGCTCCTCTTCATACAGGATGTCTCAGGTTTCATGGTCGGGGCGGAAGCAGAGCATTCTGGAATCATCAGAGCGGGCGCGCGTTTCGTTGAAGCGATGGCGACCGCCGCCGTGCCGAAAATTGTTTTGACTATCAATCACGCATCGGGCGCGGGCTATTACGCGATGGCGGGACAAGGCTTCGATCCTGATTTCATTTTTAGCTGGCCGACGGGAAGGATGGGCGTGATGGAAGGCGACTCGGCTGCGCAGGCTGTCTTCGGCACGCAGTTGGAAAAGTTGAAGCAGGAAGGGAAGCAGCCGGACGAGGAGTTGAAGGCTGAGATGGAGCGCGTGCGAGAGAGTTATGAGGAGCAGTTGGATGCCAGGTATGCTGCCGCGCGCGGGTTCGTTGATGCTGTGATCTTGCCGGAAGACACGCGCGACGCATTGGAACTCGCTCTGCGCGTGAGCTTGAATTACGGCGGGCCACATTTGGGGCCGTTCGTGCTGCCGCCCGCGTTGATTTGAAGTTATGAATTATGAGTTTTGAAAATTGAATTATTGCCTCAATTTAAAATTCATAATTCATAACTTTTGTAAGCGGCCACTGCCAAACGAAGCGGTAATGCAGTCGCCGAAAGTTGTCAAACTTAGGAGTCGCATCGCGCCCGCGTTCAAAACGTGTGCGATGCGAATAGCAAGAGGAGAAACCACCGTGAGCAAGAGCAACACTAGAAGTTTCATCACTCATTTATTTGTGTTCGTCGTTTCACTGGCTCTCGTCGGGGCCGACCTGGTTGTGCTGGGGCAGAACACAAACTCCAGCACGACTATGCAGAACGACAACATGTCAGCCGGGAATACGAACATGGGTGGCGGTCGGCGCAGGAGGTCTAGCCGCCGTCGCGGTCGCCGCCGTCGCAGCAGCGCGGGCATGTCAAACGCAAACGCTGCGTGCGGCCCGATGCAAGAGAACACGAACATGGCCGGTGGAACACAGGAGAACGCCAACATGGGCGAAGCAACCGGCAACATGAGCACGGGCGGCGGTCGTCGTCGCAGACGTGGTCGCAGGCGCAGCAGCAGTATGGGCTTCCCGGCAGGCCAGACTTCAACTGATCTTCAAAACGCAGAGGCGGAGCGAACCGTTGGGAGGCCGGAAGATTTGTCCGGCACTTACAGCGGCAACATCACTGTGACAGGCGGGCACGAAATGTCCGGCCCTGCGACAATCACAATCAACAACGATCAGGTCACAATCGAAGGCGAGGGCATGACGCACACGGGGCGCATCAGCGCCGTGACGACGCGCGGATACACAGGCGCGACGTTGTATTTCCCTGATGTAAAGGACGCGGCAACCAACACGCCCCTGGGTATCTCCGTGCGAGCGCGTCATAGCGGCAACAGTTTGACGCTGACGCCACTGGCGAACGTGCGCAACGGCATCTCCTTCACCACCGGCGGAGGCAAGATGGGTGGCGGCGGACGGCGAGGTCGTCGCGGAAGGCGGCGCAGGGGTACGTCCGGTAGCATGACCGGCAACGCGTGCGACACGACTACGACCGGCGATACCTCCGGCAACATGAACAGCGCAACGCCCAGCGATACATCAGCAGATACTACGAACACCAACATGGCTGGCGGAAATATGGGTGGACGCCGCAGGCGTGGTGGTCGTCGTCGTGGTGGTCGGGGAAATATGAACGGGAACACGAATACGTCCGGGAACACGAACACGACGCCATAAGCTTTGATGGCAAACTAAAGAGCAGATGGCGCAGTGCGATGCTGTTTCAATCCTGAAGTTATTTGGTCGTTCGACGCGGGTGGCGCATTCCGGTATTACTGATGCGCCGCCCGCGTCATTTGCTTTAGATAGTCTGGAGTCTGGAGTCTGAAGTCTAAGAGTCAAAAGAAAGAGAAATGCTTTTGACCCCGGACGCGCTCTTGACGTACCAGACTCCAGACTCCAGACTTCTTATGAAAGAAAAGATTCGCATTGCAGGCGGGCAAGGTTTCTGGGGAGACATGCTGGACGCGCCTGTGCGTCAGGTTGAGGGCGGCCCCATTGATTACCTGATGCTCGACTACCTGGCCGAAGTCACGATGTCCATCATGCAGAAGCAGCGCGCCCGCGACCCTTCAGCCGGATACGCGCGCGACTTCGTGCCCTTGATGAAGCAGATTCTTCCACGATGTGTTGAGCGCAACATACGTGTGACGGCGAATGCCGGAGGCGTCAACGTTGAAGGTTGTGCTGAAGCTGTGCGCGAGGCGGCGCGCGAGCTAGGACTCAGCGGAAAGTTTCGCATCGGCATCGTCACGGGCGACGACATCATGGCGCGCATAGACGAAATGCTTGCGCGCGGGATAGAGCTTCGCAACATGGACACGGATGAGTTGCTCTCAAGTGTGCGCGACCGTATTCAGAGCGCGAACGTTTACCTGGGCGCGTGGCCGATGGTTGAAGCTCTCAATCAGGGCGCGCAGGTCGTCATCACGGGGCGCTCGACCGATACAGGATTGACGCTTGCGCCGATAATCCACGAGTTCGGTTGGAGCGAAACGGATTGGAACAAGCTTTCAGCCGGAACAATCGCCGGACACATCATAGAGTGCGGCGCGCAAAGCTCGGGCGGCAACTGCCAGTACGACTGGCGCAACATCCCGGACCTGGCGAACGTCGGCTTCCCCATCGCCGAGGCATACCCGGACGGTACTTTCATCATCACGAAGCATGAAGGCACGGGCGGGCGCGTAGGCGTTCCAGGCATCAAGGAGCAACTGCTTTACGAGATGGGCGACCCGCACGCTTACATCACGCCGGATTGCGTCGCAGACTTTACGACGATTCAGTTGGAAGATGCCGGAAGGAATCGCGTGCGCGTCTTCGGCATTGAGGGACACCCCGCGACGGAGTTCTTGAAAGTTTCCATCAGTTATTCTGCCGGGTTCAAAGCCGTCGGCACGCTCGTCTATTCATGGCCTGACGCTTACGAGAAGGCGCAGGCAGCGGACAAAATCCTGCGTGCGCGACTCGAACGTTTGGGCCTGCATTTCGACCAAATCTTGACAGAGTACGTTGGCGCAAACGCCACGCACGGCCCGCTCGCTGGCGAGCCTTCGCCCGATCTGGCTGAAGTGCAACTGAGAGTCGGCGTGCGCGGCACAGATAAGAGAGCGGTCGAACGTTTCACCAAAGAGATTGCGCCGTTGATTCTCACTGGGCCGCCCGGCGTGACAGGCTTTGCCGGAGGACGCCCGAAAGTTGAAGAGATCGTCGCCTACTGGCCTGCGCTGATTCCGAAGAAAGAGATTCAGCCTCACGTCGAAGTGTCGGAAGCGTAATCATCAATAAGCATTGAAAGCTTAAGGCTGAACTATTACTATTCACGCGAAGTTATGCAGATTCAACTAACCAAACTCGCGCACGCGCGCTCAGGCGATAAAGGTGATACGGCCAATGTCGGTCTCATCGCGCTCAAGGATGAGTATTATCCTTTACTCGTCCGCGAGGTGACGGCTGAGCGTGTGAAGCAACACTTCAGAGGCATCTGTAAAGGCGCGGTCGAGCGGTTCGAGTTGCCGAATCTCTCCGCACTCAATTTTCTTTTACACGAAAGTCTAGATGGCGGCGGAACACTTTCGTTGATGACCGACGCGCAGGGCAAGACATTTTCTACCGCCCTGCTGAGGATGAAAATTAACCTTGCCGAGGATGAAGCACGTAAACTACAGTTGATAAGTGATGAGTGATAGGTGATAGGTGATAAGAAAAAGCTTTTACTCATCCCTCATCGCTTATCACTTATCACGGTTTTAATATGAGTGATGCTCTGATAAATCTTGACGCCTCTATCCGGCACGGCTACGCGCAGATTGGCAGCGTGCGACTACACTACGCGGAGCGCGGGAGCGGTGGAAGACTCGTCATCCTGTTGCACGGCTTTCCTGAGTGCTGGTATTCGTGGCGGCATCAGTTGATGGCGCTCGGCGAAAATTTTCATGTCGTTGCGCCGGACATGCGCGGGTATAACTTGAGCGACAAGCCTGCGCGGGTTGAAGATTACAAAATAGATTTGCTGGTGGATGATGTGCTCGGTCTGGTTCGTCATTTCGGCGAACGAGAGGCGGCAATCGTCGGGCATGATTGGGGCGCGGGTGTGGCCTGGGCTGTCGCTCAAAAGTATCCTGAGTACGTCTGGAAGCTTGTCGCCATGCAAGTCCCGCCGATGGCCGCGTGGCGCGACAACATGACTTTGCGGCAGGCGCTCAGCAGTTGGTACATGCTCTTCTTTCAACTCCCGCGCCTGCCCGAATGGTTGATGAGCGCAAAGGATTACGCCTTCGTCGAGCGCATCTTCAAAAAGACTGTGGCACGGCCAGGCGCTTTCACGGATGCGGATATTGCAATTTACAAAAAGGCGCTCAGCGAGCCGGGCGCGTTGACGGCGGCGATCAACTATTATCGCGCAAACGTCTTTTCGATGTTCACGAAAAGGCGGCGGAGCAGCGGCGAGGAGTTGGGTGACGGGCACATTCGCGTGCCGACGCTTTTCATCTACGGCGAGAAAGACCACGCGGTCATGCCGGAGACCGTGCGCAACCTGAAGGCTTATATTGACGCGCCTTACCGTGAAGTGCGTATAGGGACGAGCGCGCACTGGGTGCAGAATGAAGCTGTGGCGGAAGTGAACGCAGCGCTTCAAAGTTTTCTTGCTTCTCCTTGAAAAGCGCTCGCCAAGTAAATCATCAAATGAAAAGGTCAAGCCAGGCTGTAGTCGTCTATGCGGTTGAAGGGACGGTTGCCCTCATCACGCTCAATCGTCCTGAGAAGCGCAACGCGCTGAATGATGCTCTCATCAGCGGTCTGAAAGAATCGTTGCGTGAGGCTGACGCAAACGACGCCGTGCGCGTTGTGCTCATCACGGGTGCGGGCGCGGACTTCTGTTCGGGCGCGGACCTCGCGGCGTTGCAGAAAATCTCCGAAAGCTCTGTGACAGAGAACCTGGAAGACGCGCGCGTGTTGATGGAGTTGTTTGCGTTGATACGCCGTGTGCGCGTGCCCGTTGTGGCGGCGGTGCGTGGCTGCGCTCTGGCAGGAGGCTGCGGGCTGGCGACTGCCTGCGATCTTATCCTGGCCGCACGCTCGGCGCGGTTTGGCTATCCTGAAGTCAGAATCGGTTTCGTCCCGGCGATGGTGATGGCGATCCTGCGGCGCAACGTCTCGGAAAAACGCGCGTTTGAGTTAATCACTCGCGGCGCAGAGTTGAGCGCGGACGAAGCCGAGCGAGTCGGTCTCATCAATCAAGTCTTCGATGATGCGGCGTTTGAAACGGAAGTTGAAACGTATGTCGCCGGATTCGAGAAGGTGAGCCGCTCCGCCGTGATGCTTTCAAAGCGGCTGCTTTATCAAATGGACGGGATGACGTTTGACGTTGCCTTGCAATCAGGCGTGGATGTGAACACCATCGCGCGCATGACTGAAGATTGCCAGAAAGGGATTGCCGGGTTTTTGAAGAAGACGTGAGTTCGATGTAAGAGGAGACTTCGTTCTCAGCCCCATTAGGGGCGGAATATTTGTAGCCCAGGGCGTCAGCCGTGGGTATAAGCTTGAATAAATGAACAAGCCCCGGAGGGGCGGCATATTTATGCCGCCCCTCCGGGGCTTAATCAATATGCTTGCGTCTTAACCCAGGGCTGACGCCCTGGGCTACTATCATCTCGCCCCTCCGGGGCTGAGCGTTGACAACATTCTTGCTTACGTCGAACTCACGTTTCTCTAAGGCCCGAACCTTTGTCTGTACTCAGCGGAGTTCATAAAGCCATCAATCATGACTCGATAATCACCATTCTGATTCATAGACTTGATCCAATCCAGATAGAAGATGTCAGGATCACGCCTCAAATACCCAAAATACTGCATCA
>JAVHWL010000006.1:0-68465 GCA_032159825.1 Acidobacteriota bacterium | reverse complement strand
GCGCGATAGTGATCGAATTTGCGGACACGGGGACGGGGATCAAGCCCGAAGATTTATTGAAAGTCTGGGAGCCTTTCTTTACAACCAAGGCCGAAGGCAAAGGGACGGGCCTCGGTCTCGCCATTTGCCGCCGTATCGTCGAAGAGCATAAGGGTACGATCAATATTGAGAGCAAGGTTGATCAGGGGACGATGGTGCGCATCACGCTGCCATCCTCGGAAGGAGAGGGAGATGGAACTCATAACGTCTGACGAGGTAGAAGCTCCCACCACACTGCCGGCCAAAATGACGAGCAACAAGATAATCAGCAAGCTCGGACAAATACTGGTCGTTGACGATGAAGTCGAGTTAAAGAATGCTCTCGTCGAGATGCTCAATGCGCAGGGCTATGACGCTCTGGGCTGCATTTCAGGACACGACGCGCTGGAGGTACTACGCAAGCAGAATTTCGACGTGCTGCTGAGCGATCTGATGATGCCGGGAATGGACGGGGTTGCGTTACTCCGTGCAGCGCTTGAGATTGATCAGCACCTGGTCTGCATCGTCATGACGGGGCAGGGAACGATCCAGACCGCCGTAGATGCGATGAAGATTGGCGCGTTCGATTACGTACTCAAGCCGTTCCGGCTACATGCTCTCCTGCCTGTATTGACCCGTGCCATCAATGTGCGACGGCTGAACCAGGAAAACCTGCAACTGCGCGAGACAGTGGCGATTCACGAGTTGTGTCAGACAATTGCGTTCACCCTTGACCCGCAAACCGTGCTCAGTAAACTCGCCGATGCTGCGCAGCAACAAAGCGAAGCCGACGAGGTCTCCATCCTGCTGCCCACGGATGACGGGAAAGAGCTTTACGTAGCAGCCGTACGCGGTGAGAATCGCTCGCGGCTGCTCGGCGAGCGTATCCCGCTTGAGCAAAGCATCTCCAGTTGGGTGGCGCGCGAGCGCCTGCCGCTTCTGTTGAAGGGACAGGTCAACGATCTGCGCTTTACAGCCCTGTGGCCTCGCTCCGACATCTCTTCCGCCATCTCGGTTCCCATGCAGATCGCCGGCAAATTGGTCGGCATCATCAACATCAACACTGTGAGCAGCCCTCGCCCCTTCACACTGGGACAGATGAAAGCCCTGACCATTCTGGCGAGCACCGCCGCCGCTGCATTGGAGAGCGCATCGCTCTATGGGCAAGTGCAAGAGGCTGAGGAAAAATATCGGTCAATTTTTGATAATGCGGTCGAAGGGATTTTCCAGTCTACTCCTGAAGGAAGATTTATCACGGTCAATCCCTCGTTCGCACGCATCCTGGGATATGAATCCCCCGAAGAACTGATTGAGAGGATTACCGATATTACCCATCAACTCTACGTTGATCCTGTGCGCCGAGCGGAGGCCACTCGCCTACAGGAAGAGCGCGGCATCTTACAGGGCTTCGAGTTCGAGGCTTATCGCAAAGATGGCGAAAAGATCTGGCTGTCGCTAAACAGGCGCTCCGTTCTGGACGAAAAAGGTGTGGAGATTTACCGGGAAGGTAGCGTCGAAAACATCACGGAGCGCAAGCGCATCGAGGAGGCGCTCAGAGGGAGTGAGGATCGTTATCGAGACATCGTGGAGCATAGCCATGATCTGATCTGCACTCATGATCTGGAAGGACGACTTCTCTCCGTCAATCAAACAGCGGAAAAGACTTTAGGATATGAGCGCGACGTTCTCCTCGGTCGCAATATCCGCGAAGCTCTCTTGCCCGATGCTCGTGGTGAGTTCGATGACTATATCGCAGAGCTATGGAAGGAAGGTATCGCCCACGGAGTGATGACTGTCCAGACGAGCACAGGGGAAAAGCGTGTCTGGGAGTACACCAATACGCTTCGCATTGAAGGGGTCACCGCGCCGATTGCGCGCGGAATGGCGCGCGATGTGACCGAGCAGAGGCGTGCCGAAGCAGAGCTGCGAAAAAGCGAAGCGAAGTACCGCCGCTTGCTTGATACTGCTTATGAGGGCGTGATGACGTTTGACGCCGAGATGCGAATTACCTATGTCAACCAACGTCTGGTCGAGATGCTCGGTATCAGCGCGCAAGAGATAATCGGGCACTCCGCATTGAACTTCGTCGTCAATACCTCACGTAGTGATGTGGGGCAGCAATGGCAACATCGGGCGGAGGGCATCAAAGAGCAGTACGACCTTCGCTTACAGCGCAAAGATGGCTCGGACTTATGGGTCATCGTCTGCGCCACACCGATTGTTGGGGAACATGGAGAATTCATCGGTTCGTTGTCCATGCTAACCGACATCACCGAGCGCAAACGCGCCGAGGAAGAGTTGCTCAAATCCGAGCAACGCTACCGGCTTCTCTTCGAACGAAATCCACATCCGATGTGGGTCTTCGATTTGGAGACCCTCTCTTTTCTCGAAATCAATGAGGCGGCGATTCATCACTACGGGTATTCACGAGAAGAATTCCTGACGATGACCATCAAAGATATTCGTCCACCGGAGGAGGTTCAGAATCTTCTCGCCAACTTATCCGCAGTCACTCCTCAACATGAAGAAGCAGGTATCTGGAAACACAGAAAGAAGGATGGCACGATCATTGACGTAGAGATCACCGCGCACGAATTAACTTTTTATGGGAGGCCAGCCCAGATAGTGCTGGCCTACGACGTAACCGAACGAAGGACTTTAGAGGAGCAACTTCGGCAATCGCAGAAGATGGAAGCCGTAGGGCAGTTAGCTGGCGGTGTCGCGCACGACTTCAACAATTTGTTGACGGTCATTACAGGCTACAGCGATCTGACGCTGAGACGGCTTGATAAAGAAAGCCCCTTTCGTTCGAGCCTTGAGGAGATCAAGAAGGCCGGGGAGCGCGCCGCCTCTTTAACCCGTCAACTCCTGGCCTTCAGCCGCAAACAGGTGCTCCAGCCAAAGGTGCTCCAACTCAATGCCATCGTGGCTGACGTAGACAAGATGCTGCGCCGACTGATCGGGGAAGACATAGACGCGTTGACATTGCTGGAACCATCGCTAGGGCAGATCGAGGCCGATCCGGGTCAGATCGAACAGGTGATCTTAAACCTGGCAGTAAATGCTCGTGATGCCATGCCGCAGGGCGGCAAGCTGACCATTGAGACGGCCAACGTTTATCTGGATAACCAATATGCCAGATGGCACACAGCCATCCTGCCCGGCCATTATGTGATGCTGGCTATGAGCGACACCGGATGTGGCATTGATGCCGAAACACAAGTGCGGATGTTCGAGCCGTTCTTTACCACTAAAGAGCAGGGTAAAGGCACGGGGCTTGGTCTCTCGACCGTTTACGGCATCGTCAAGCAATCGGGCGGCCATCTCTGGGTTTACAGTGAGGTAGGAAAAGGCACGACCTTTAAAATCTATCTGCCACGGGTTGATGGGATCACTGAAAGGGATGAGGCTCGTGACACTCTTGTTGAGTTGCCGCAGGGTAGGGAGACAGTGCTGCTCACCGAAGACGAAGAGCAGGTGCGGCAGATGATCCGAATGATTCTTGAGACGGGCGGCTATCGTGTACTGGAGGCAGCCAGCGGTGAAGAAGCGCTGACCCTCTACAATCAACATGAGGATCAGATTGATCTGGTCATGACGGATGTGGTGATGCCACAGATGAGTGGTCGGGAATTGGCTCAGAGTTTGGAGATCTTACATCCCGGCATCAAGGTGCTCTACATGTCCGGTTACACCAACGACGCTATTGTCCGTCATGGCCTGCTGGGTCAGGAGATAGCTTTTCTTCAAAAACCGTTTACGCCGGACGTTTTGATGCGCAAGGTGCGTGAGGTGCTGGATGCGCCGCACGAGAATTAGCGAGTATTCCCCGGAATTTTTACTGGCGGAGTTGTAACTATGGTTAGTGCAGACAAAAACAGTGCGCACATTCTAATCGTTGATGACGAGCCGGAAATCAGAGACATGGTGCGCGGAATGTTGTGCGAAAGCTACAAATGCACAACAGCCGGTTCAGCCGAGGAAGCTCTTTTGTTAATCCAGGCGGAGAAATACGGACTGGTAATAAGTGACATCAACATGGGTGGCATGAGTGGTCTCGAAATGATTCCGCAAGTTAGAGCCTCCGCGCCGGACACTGTGATTATGATGATCAGCGGCGAACAAACTATCGAGAGAGCCATCGAAGCTATGCGAGTCGGCGCTTTCGATTACATCATGAAGCCTTTCAACTTCCAGCGTGTCGAGGCAGCTGTCCGACGTGCTCTCGAACATCATTCGTTGCTTGCGACAAAACGTCGTCATGAGAATCACCTGGAAGAGTTGGTCATGCAACGCACCGCAGAGTTGAATCACCTGACTTATCACGACGTTTTGACTGACCTGCCCAACCGCATCTTATTTGAAGATCGTCTCACACAAGCATTGATCCTGGCTGAGCGTAACCATCAGCCTCTGGGGATGCTGTTCCTCTCTTTGGACGGGTTCAAGAAAGTTCACGATACGTTGGGACACGCCATCGGAGACAGGTTGCTGCAAAAGGTAGCCGAACGACTGAGAGCCAGTGCTCATCAAGGCGAAACGGTCGCCCGCTTTGAAGGCGACGAATTCGCCCTGCTATTGACGCAAATCGGCGGAACAGAGGGTGAGGACGTAGTCGAGGTTATTTTTCAGATTAATGAATCGCTGCAATTACAATTTATCATCGACGATCACGAACTCTTTATCACGGTCAGTATTGGAATAAGCCTCTACCCGAATGACGGCGCAGATGCGCCGACCCTGCTCAAGAATGCTGACGCTGCACTCTATCGGGCCAGGGAGCAGGGGGGAAACAATTATCAATTCTATACTGCCGATATGAATGCCAAAGCCATGAAGCGTCTGTCATTGGAGAACAGTCTTCGAAGGGCATTAGAGAGGAGTGAATTCGAGGTCTACTACCAGCCAGTGTTGGATATCAACACTAGGAAGATTGTTGGTATGGAGGCACTCCTGCGATGGCATCATCCTGAGTTGGGGCTTGTTCAGCCAGCAGAGTTTATCCCTCTGGCAGAGGATACAGGAATGATCGTGCCAATCGGCGAGTGGGTCTTACGCACTGCCTGCACCCAAAGCAAATCATGGCAAGAGGCAGGGTTCGCTTCGCTGTCTTTGGCCGTGAATCTATCAGCGCGACAGTTCCAACAACAAAATCTAGCTGAAGTGGTGGTGCGGATACTTCAAGAGACGGGGCTTAATCCTCACAACCTTGAGTTGGAACTGACGGAAAGCTCGATCATGAAGAATGCGGAGTCTGCTGTGAGGACGCTCGGCGAGCTAAAAGCTATGGGTGTCAAGATAGCGATTGATGATTTTGGGACGGGCTATTCAAGCCTCGGCTATCTAAAGCGTCTCCCGATAGACATTTTGAAAATAGATCGGTCTTTCGTGAGTGATGTCACTACTGATCCTGATGATGCAGCACTGGTCATGACAATCATCACGCTGGCGCACAATCTTAGATTAAAAGTAGTCGCCGAGGGAGTAGACACCGAAGAACAACTGAGCTTTCTGCATCTGCTCAGATGCGACGAATGGCAAGGCTATCTCTTTAGCAGACCTTTACCGGTTGAAGCCTTTGAAGAGCTATTGATGCAAGGACAAAATCTGGCTTTCAGTCGGCAACCTTAAATGGAACTGAGAAGGAGTAGTAATTTCTAAACCTGAGCAAGCAACAGCCGCTACATTGGGCCAGCAGAAAGTTCTTGTTCAGTTGCAAGAGGGAGTACGCACTTGGGATCAACTCCGCGCGCTGATAAAGATAAATGACAATAATCTCGGTTTCATGTTAGGGGCATTGCTGAACCAACGGAAGATATGGACGGCACAGAAAAACGATGTCAGGGTTTACGGGCTGGAAAGAAGGCCCGGACTCATGCCTCGATTTTCTTACCCACAGCGGCGTTCCACCGATAGATACAGTAAAAGGTAGGCAACAAGAAATGAGTGACAATAGCACATTGCAGAAGGCAGCCGATGAAGCTCGCAAAGTGGCGCGGGCGGCACGTGAATTGGGCGGGTATTTAGATAACTATGCCAAGTACCTGACACAGCCTTACGGGCAAGAGCGTGCTGAAGAAATGCACAGCTTTGTCTTGAGCAGATTGGGCGTCATTAACGATGGTTTGGCAACCTGCAATATTTGGGTAATGAAAAGCAGTAAAAGTTCAGTTGCGCAACCACCAGAGCAGACGATCGAAAGCGGAGTCATCGGGAAGCAGGGCATATTGGATCCAAGCAAGCCACGCGCTGTGCAAATCAAAAAGAAGGGAAGTATGAATTAAGCGGGAAATATAGAGTAAGCCTGCGAGTTCCTTAACATGTACGCATTAGTCATTGATGATGACGATCAAGTGCGCCGGTTTCTACACACCGTGCTACACGAAGCTGGCTGGGAAGTGACTGAGGCCGGATCGGCTGAGCGCGCTTTTGAGCTGCTGCACGAGCATGACTGGTCGTTGGTTCTCTGCGATGTCGTGCTAGGTGATGCAAATGGTTTCAGCGTCTTGCGCCGCTTCAAGGAGGAGTTGCCGGACACGCAGGTTGTATTGATGACGGGACACGGCACAGCCCTTGGCGCACTTGATGCCACGGCCTTCGGCGCATATGACTATCTTTTGAAACCTTTCGGCACTGACGAGTTGCTCTCGCTCCTGCAAGCTCTGCGTGAGCGCCAATTGAATCGCGTGCGCGGTCGCGTCATCAAAAAGAAAGGGGCGCTCGGCAATTACACTTCGGATATTGATTTGATCGGACGTAGCGGGGTTTTCATTCAGGTGATGAAACAGGTCGGGCGCGTAGCGGGCACGAGCCTGCCCGTGCTGATTACAGGCGAGAGCGGCACGGGCAAAGAAGTCGTAGCCTCTGCGCTACATCGCCGCAGCCAGCGAGCCTCCAAGCCGTTTGTCGCCGTCAACTGCGGCGCTATCCCTGCGGAACTTATCGAATCGGAACTCTTCGGCCATGTCAAAGGCGCTTTCACAGGTGCGCATTTAGACCGCATAGGTCTCTGGGAAGAAGCTGATGGCGGGACAATCTTTCTAGATGAGATCACGGAAGCCGCTCCGGCATTTCAGGTAAAACTCTTACGCGTTCTGCAGGATGGAGAGATTCGTCGCGTCGGCTCGAATCTCTCACAGCTAATGGACGTGCGCGTGATCGCGGCCAGTAATCGTGATGTGGAAAAAGAAATAGCAGCGGGGCGCTTTCGTCGAGATCTCTTCTACAGGCTTAATGCTGTGAGCATTCATCTCCCGCCCCTCAGAGACCGCAAGGAAGACATCTTTCCGCTGGCGAACAGCTTTGCCGAACGTGTGTGGTCATTAAACCGTGCGGCCAGCTTCTCCCCTGAAGCTCTCCATCTGCTTGAACACTATGCTTGGCCGGGCAATATCCGGGAGTTGGAGAACGCCGTGGTACGTGCTGTGGCGCTTTGCGTGGGTGAAGTGCGTCCCGAAGATCTGCCGGAGCAGATACGTCGCTACCAGGCTTCTTCTAACGGAGGTGATGTTCAGCCCGGCACCGCAAATTCAGCCGCTCAACAGAATGAAAGATGGTTAACCCTGGCAGAAGTAGGAGCCAATTATGTCAAACGAGTACTAGATCACACGAAGGGAAATAAACAGGCCGCCGTAAGGTTGTTGAATGTTGACCGCAAAACCGTTGAGCGGATGATCCAGCGGCATGACATTAAAATCGAGCATGATATCAAAATCAAATGAGCTTCGAACTTGACTCGATTGCCTCATCCGTTTCGACAACAACTCGACGAAAGACAAAAAAGGCATTCGGTATGAAACGAACTATTCTTTATTTGGACGACGACATGGCCTGTCTCAAACTCTTCCGGGAAACGCTCGGCGAAGATTACGAGGTACGCACGGCTCCAACGTATGCGGAAGCGCGTCGCCTGCTCTCCTTGAATCGGGCCGATATTGTCATCAGCGATCAACTCATGCCTGATATCAAAGGGGCGGAGTTTTTGCGTGAAGTCGCAGAGCAATATCCGGTGAGTTTCCGTGTATTGCTCACAGGGGGGGACACTGTCGGTAACTTATTACGTGAGATTAGTAGTGGTGTTATCAACCTCTTCATCACGAAACCGTGGACGGAGCAGGATATGCGACGGGTGTTAGAGCTTGCCAATATGACCCATGACTTACGTCGCAACGAGAGTCGGGAGTGCGCAGCGCGCGAAGATTTATAAGGGTTCATTGCTTGTACTGCCCAGAGGATGGCGTTGATGACGGTGAGCTGCAAAGGGTCTCAACATTTGAATTCAAAATGATATTTAATGTTCATAATCAGGCTATGGACGGCGCACCAGCCGACGAGCCTATGTCTGTAGACGATAGTGATAACCGCATTCTTATCGTTGACGATGAGGAGCCAATTCGCAGACTGTTTGCCAGTTGCTTGAGCGAACGCTACACCTGCGTGACCGCCGCCGATGCTCAAGAAGCTCTGTCACGTCTCGTCAGCGAACCCTTCGCCCTCGTTCTATCAGACGTACAAATGCCGGGGTTGAACGGCATCGAACTCCTGCGCAAGATCACCGATCAATTTACTGATACTGCCGTCGTCATGGTATCAGGCATAGACCGCACGCAACGCGTCCTCGATGCCGTCCGCCTCGGAGCTTACGACTACCTCGTCAAGCCCTGCGATCTGGAAGTGCTCGAACTCACCGTCGAGCGTGCTCTGGAGAGGCGCAGGCTGCTGCGCGACGGGAAACGTTACAAGAAGGATTTGGAAAAACAGAACAAAGAGCTGGTGCGCAGCAAAGCTGAACTCGAACGCTTACAGGCTCAGTTAGTCCATAGCGAAAAGATGGCAAGCCTCGGCCAGCTCGCCGCCGGTGTCGCGCATGAACTCAATAATCCAGCCGGATTCATCTACGGTAACATGGAAATCCTTCGCACATGCGCCGCCGGACTGGAACGCCTCTTGAGTTTTTACGACAACGCGCAGCTCCCGGCGTCTCTGACCACCCAGGTCAAAGCCATTAAAGAAGAGACTGATTACGAAAACTCGTTGGAAGACCTGAAGTCTATTATCGCCGACTGTTATAGCGGCGCAGAGCGGATACGCGACATCGTGCAGAACCTGCGCCTCTTCTCGCGCCTTGATGAAGCCGAATTCAAGAAAGTATCCCTTCACGACGGCATCGAATCAACCATCCGTCTGCTCTCTCAATTCTATAGTTCTGGCCGAATCACGCTCGAACGTGACTACTCGGATCTGCCGCCTGTGGATTGCTACGCGGGACAGTTGAATCAGGTGTGGATGAATCTCTTCACCAACGCGGCGCAGGCGATAGGTTCTGAAGGCCGAGTGCATGTGATGACGCGCAGAGAAAACGACATGGCCGTCGTTTCGATCAGCGATACCGGGGGTGGCATCGCGCCCGAACACCTGAAGAAAATCTTCGATCCGTTCTTCACAACCAAACGAGTCGGCGAGGGAACAGGGCTGGGGTTATCCATCACTTACGGCATTATTGAACGTCATGGTGGCTCTATCAACGTCGAAAGCCACCCGGGTGAGGGCGCGACTTTTATTGTCATGATCCCCATTAACGCGAACGCGTGAGCGCGCTCCGGTAAAAGTAACTCGACAGCTTATGCTTCAACCTAATTTGAAAAGGAGTTTCACATAAAGTGTCTTACAAAATCATAGTTGTTGACGATGAGCCAGCCAACCTGCGCTTGCTCGAAAGGCTTTTTCGCCATGACTACGAAGTCATCATGGCAGAATCAGGGGAAGATGCATTGCGCCTGCTCGGCCAGCATGACGCTGCACTACTTATTACCGACCAGCGTATGCCGGGGATGACCGGTGTCGAACTGCTGAACCATACTGCGACGATCAGGCCACACATGGTTCGTATCATCCTCACCGGCTACACCGATGTTGAGACGCTTGTGGAAGCGATTAACAGCGGCCTGGTCTACAAGTACGTGACAAAGCCTTGGAACAATGAAGAACTGCGCCTGACCGTTACCCGCGCGCTAGAGCACTACGAGACTACAAAAGCTCACCACGAGCTTGAGATGACAAACCAGCGTCTCACCGCGCGCCTGCGAGAGATAGAGCGACTCTCCTCTCCTGATGAAAATAACGTGCGTGAATTTGCACAACCGCGCGCGTGAGGCGCGACGCTTCTCAATATTAGTTGATGGTGACTTGGATTTAAGAATCCTCTAACGCCGTGCTTCAAGGCAAACATATGCTTTCCAAACTATCGAATCTGAGAGATGTCAATTCCGGCACAGCAGATGCACATGCAAAGGCGATGGCCGCGTTTTATGCGCAGCTAGTATGCAGAAGGGACAAATTGCCAGGCATAAAACCCCATCGAGTCCCAATTTACTCTGCGCTGACCAAACGTCAAAAGAGAGCAGGTCTTCGCAGAGCTATTTTCCAATCACTCTCATTTCACTAGGAGACATCATGCTCATTCAGCCAAATCGCCATTTAAAGCTCATCTCTTTGCTCTGCTTAATTATCCTTTGTTCGCTTGGACAGGGACAATCGAAAAAACAGGTTCAGGCCCCGAAAACTTCTACCTTATCTACCGCCTCCACCGCGGGTCCTGGCAGCGGAACTATCATCAACATGCAGGTCTTTGTCAGCAACGACATTGACGAAACGCTCGGCAATGGCTCGATAACCAAACTGCCATCGCCAGTCTGGACTTATAACAAGATCAGTAGTACCAGCACGCTCAGGATAAATTACCAGGAGGTGGTTACGCACAAAGGGCAAGACGCAGGGACATGCCAGTGGCAGATCAGGGTTGACGGTCAGCAAAGCCCTCATCTCTTATGTGATCCATTAAATCCCGGCATCGCATGTATGTACTTAACCCCCCCGCTGATTGTGGTTTCAAACGTCACTAATATCAGTTTGAATACGAGCGGTCTTTTTCGCGGCCTGACCGCAGGAGACCATGAAATCTCTATCTATCAAAGGAGCGTCGGGGCTACTCAATGCATACGAAATTCCGGTGGGTCCACTACTACAGTGACGGTCGAGGAAATAGAGTTGCCCTAGCCTCACAAACATTGCTTTGCGTTATGTATGGGCCAATAACATTTCAAATAGAAAAGGGCTGGTGCGCAATATAACTCGCCAGCCCTTTCCTTATATCTTTGAGATTACTGGCCGAATCGTTGGCGATACTCGATGGAGTTCATAAAGCCGTCAATCATATTTCGATAATCTCCATTCTGATTCATCGCCTTGATCCAATCTAGATAGAAAGCATCAGGATCACGTCTCAGATAACCAAAATATTGCATCACCACGGTTCGAGAGTGTCGGGCAAGCCAGAAGCGAGACCTTCAGCTACATCGAAGGTTATTAAAACCGGGCGCGGCGGCATTCAAGTCTGGGATACAAAACGCCCGAAGAGTTCGAGCAGGAATGGAAAATCAAAGTGAAAGGAGAAAGTAACGAGAGGGCTGAGTCCTGAAAAACTTGACCATCTCACCAAAGAGAGGATCAGAATTGGAAGGGCGTAGGCGTGCAAAAATCTTGGCTGCAATCAGTGATCGGGGAAGTGAATTTATGTTAAGCGATAGGCGTGACGAACAGGCGTGGTCCCGAAATCTCATCGGGCCAAAAGAGGCGAGATGGGGACATTTAACCTTAGCTTTGAGGTTATAAAGACCAAACAAAATTCAGTCCTCACCTCTTTGCTGAGATTTAGAGCGGAATAGCTATTGCAATAGCAGGGCTACGTTGGTAGAGGAGAAGTGAAGACCGATAGCACTATAAGGTGCCCGCAACGGTCTACCACCTTAAGGAAGAATTCAACCCTTCCCAGGAAATCAAAAGTTAAAAGCAGAGCGCAGGTTTTGCAGGACGATAGGGTTGGAGCCGCGAAGAATTCTTTCTGCGCTTGATAAGCAGCCCCCAAGCCCGAGGTGCCCTTCTAATTCAATCAATATCTGTGTCAACACACCGACGACCTCGTCAACCACCTGCGACCTGAGCACAAAATCTCCTGATACATATCCTCAGTTGAATGCATCTCTATGTTTACTTCGTAAGAGGTGTAAAGGACCAAAATGATTGTCGAAAAGTCTAATCAGGAATTGCGGGATGATCGCGCTCTAGATTACTTCCAAAACATCGTCGAGACGGTGCGAGAGCCGCTCATCATCCTCGATTCCGACTTGCGCGTGCAGGGCGCGAGCCGCTCCTTCTACAAGACCTTCAGGGTTACCAAAGAGGAGACGGAAGGCCGACTCATCTATGAACTGGGCGACCGGCAGTGGGACATCGCCGCCTTGAGAACGCTGCTCGAAGAGATTCTGCCCGAGCACACGCAGTTCGACGGCTTCGAGGTCGTGCATGAGTTCCCCCGCGTCGGGCGGCGGGTGATACTGCTCAACGCCCGTCAGATCGTCAGTGAAGAGCGCAACGCGACCACGATCCTCTTGGCAATTGAGGACATCACTGATCGCAAGAGAGAAGAGCAAATCTTGCGCGAGAGCGAGGAGCGTCTCCAAACCATAATCGAAAATCTGCACGAAGGCTTGATAATCTCCGATCTCAACGGTCAATTGACTCATTTCAACCAAGCCGGACTAGAGATTCATGGTTTTTCCAGCCTGGAAGAAGGACTGCTAAAGATCCCGCAGTTTCACGAGATTCTCGAAATATCCACACTTGATGGCACGGTTCTGAAGTTTGAAGAATGGCCTCTGGCACGCGTAATCGCTGGAGAGTATCTGGCAAACTATGAAGTTTGCTTGCGGCGTACCGACAAAGACTGGCAAGCAATAATCAGTTACGGGGGAGCCATCGTCAAAGCACCGAACGGGCAGCCGCTGGCTTTCCTCACCAGCACTGATATTACCAAGCGCAAACGGGTCGAGAAGAAATTAGAAATCTATGCCGCCAAGTTGGAGCGCAGCAACCGCGAGTTGCAGAATTTCGCACAGGTTGCTTCTCACGATCTCCAGGAGCCGCTGCGAAAGATTCTCTCCTTCGGTGACCGGATCAAAAGAAAGGCCGGTGAGTCGCTCGATGAAGAGTGTCAAGACTACCTCCAGCGAATGTTCAATGCTGCGAACAGAATGCAGACCCTGATCACCGACCTGATGACGTTCTCCAGAGTTGAGACTAAGGGGCAGCCTTTCGTCAAAACAGAGCTGGGTTTGATCGCCAGAGAGGTCTGCGCCGATTTAGAGTCACGCATCGAGCAGACCGGCGGGCGTGTCGAGATTGAAGAACTTCCGACCATTGATGCCGACCCAATGCAGATGCGACAACTGCTACAGAATCTGATTGGCAACTCACTGAAATATTATCGCGCCGGGGTTCCGCCCGTCGTTCGAGTCTACTGCCAAAAGCTGGACGCACGGAGCCCCGAGTCCATGGACGAGACTGCTCTGGCCCGGCGACTTTGCCAAATCTTAGTAGAGGATAACGGCATCGGGTTTGATGAGAAGTACCTCGACCGCATCTTCACCGTCTTCCAGCGCCTCCACGCGAAAGGTGAATACGAGGGGACCGGAGTAGGTCTCGCCATCTGCCGCAAGATCGTCGACCGGCACAATGGGACTATCACAGCCCGTAGTACTCCAGGTCAGGGCACCACCTTCGTTGTGACCCTCCCGGTCATGCAACCAAAGGAAGTGGAAGCGTTATGAGAGACAAAGGCAAACCGATCGTTATTCTGCTGGCTGATGACGATGAGGAAGACCGCATGCTGGCTTGCGATGCTCTGGCTGAGAGCCGCCTCTCCAATGACGTATATTGCGTCACGGACGGCGAGGATTTGATGGACTACCTACAGCGTCGAGGCAAATACATCCCGCCCGCTGAAGCACCCCGTCCGGGCTTGATCCTGCTTGACTTGAATATGCCGAAGAAGGACGGGCGCGAAGCCTTGCAGGAGATTAAGTCAGACCTCGCCTTGCGACAGATCCCAGTCGTGGTGATGACTACCTCGAAGGCCCACGAAGACATCTTTCAGAGCTACGACTCGGGCGCGAGTTCTTTCATCAGCAAGCCCGTGACTTTCGAGGGCTTGATTGATGTGATGAAGGGGTTGGGGCGGTACTGGTTCGAGATTATTGATCTCCCTCTAGAGGAAGAGCTACGGAAATGAAAAGCGAAACGATCAAAGTCCTGTTGGTAGAGGATGACGAGGATGATTACATCCTCACCCGCGGGCTACTTTCCGAAGTGAATGCTGGCAAGTATGAACTTGACTGGGCCTCCTCCTACGAAGAAGGCTTGAGGGTCGCCCGCCGCAGGGAACATCACGTCTGTCTGGTGGACTATCGTCTCGGCGAGCGTAGCGGCGTGGAGTTAATTCGTGAGGCCCGGGAATCTGGGTTAACCACCCCCATGATTCTGCTCACAGGGCAGGGAAACCATGATGTGGACGTGGAGGCAACGCAGGCTGGGGCGACCGATTATCTGGTCAAAGATGAGACACCGGCAACACGCCTAGAACGAACAATCAGATATGCGGTTGAACTCAATACCGAGCGCTGCCGTGCGGAGGAGAAACTCGCCGAGCGCAAGCTCATTGAAGTGGAACTCGAACAGGCACGCGATGCGGCGTTGGAATCTGTGCGACTCAAATCAGAGTTCCTCGCCAACATGAGCCATGAAATACGCACGCCCATGAATGCGATCATCGGCATGACGGAGCTTGTCATGGAGACGGATATTGATAACCAGCAACGTGGTTACATAGAGACGATCGGGTCCTCCGCGGAATCCCTGCTGACCATCATCAACGACATTCTGGACTTTTCCAAGATTGAAGCGGGAATGCTCAGCTTCGAAACGATAGACTTCGACCTGCGCTTCACGGTTGAAAGTGTCCTGGAGTTGATGGATGAACGGGTCGGAGCCAAAGAGTTGGACATGGCTCTCTTCTTCGATGCCGACGTACCGATAAAGCTCTGCGGCGATCCTACGCGCTTACATCAGATTCTGACTAACCTCGTAGGCAACGCGGTCAAGTTCACTGAATCGGGCAAAGTGGTGATCCGGGTCTCGAAACAGAGTGAAAAGGAAGAGCGGGTAACAATTCGCTTCGACGTTGAGGACACGGGCATAGGCATCTCCGAAGATGATCAGAAGATGCTCTTCGCGCCTTTCGTACAGGCTGATGGTTCCATGACGCGACGCTACGGCGGGACAGGGCTGGGATTGGCAATCGCCAAACAACTGGTGGAAATGATGGGAGGCACAATCGGCGTCACTAGCGAGCCGGGTGATGGCTCTACCTTTTCTTTTACGGCCAGCTTTATCAAACAAGCAAGTCAGGAATCTGATGCCAAGTCTACGGACATCAACTTGAAAGACGTGCGAATCATAAGAGCCTCCCGCTCTGCTGTCATGTCCACAAAGACGGCCCAAAGTAAGGGAATCAAAAAGCCCATCACGCAGCACAGCTTGATTGAGGTGAAGTCGCCCCATAATCGCAGCGTTCTGTTGGTAGAAGACAACGAAGTGAATCAAACGGTGGCGTCGGATCAACTAGCGAGACTTGGATGCAGGGTTGATGTCGTGTCCAATGGTCAGGAGGCCCTCGACGCCCTGACGCTTAGGAGTTACGACGTTGTTTTGATGGATTGCGGCATGCCCGTGATGGACGGCTACACGGCGACAGCCGAGATCCGCAAACGCGAGGGCGAATCGAAGCATACTCCAATCATTGCCATGACTGCTCATGCAATGAAGGGCGACCAGGAAAAGTGTCTGGCTGCCGGGATGGATGCCTACATATCTAAGCCGGTCAAGAGAAAAACGCTTGGGGGAATCTTCTCGACGCTGTTTGGAAACAGCAATCTCTCAGCCACACAAAATGTTCCGGCAGTTCCGACTGTCACAGCCACGGCAGACGATTCATCGCTCGTCGACATAGTGTGTTTGACGGACACAGCATCAAACCCTGAAAAGTTAAGACACATAATCGAACTCTATCTGCGCCACACGGGAGAACGATTAGAAGAATTGAATACTGCCCTCAAGCAGAAATCCGCCGGCGACGTCTACGCCATCGCGCATAAGTGCCTGGGCAGCAGCCGCACTTGCGGGATGACTGCAATCGTACCGGCGCTCACAGAATTGCAACGCATGGGCAAAGCAGGCGACCTCGACGGTGCAGCAGATCAATTCAACGCTGCCCAAGCGGCGTTTCAGAAGCTCAAGCCCTTTTTAGAACTACATCTCGAACAATTAGCGGCATGAGCGGAGGAAAGTTGTAATGCAAAAGATCTTCATCATCGAAGACGACGAAATCGTAGCCGAAATTTACAAGGATAAACTTCAAGCCGAGGGCTATGACGTTGAAGTAGCGCACGACGGCGAAAGCGGATACATGAGGTTAAAGACTTTCAAGCCCGATCTGTTACTGCTGGACATGATGGTCCCAGAATTGGCAGGGGTTGACATCCTTAGAATGCTGCGCGCAAAGCACGCATTTAAAGACTTACCAATTATCGCCTTCTCAGGTTCTGATGAACTACTCGAAGATGCAAAGCGTCTCGGAGCTACACGGGTGTTGTCCAAAGGGGAATACGTGCCGACTCAAATAGTGGCAAGGATTACGGAAGTAATTGCCTCGCTGCGCAAAGTGGGGGAATCTGAGAATCTGTTTATAAGCACCCTCGCGGAGTGGGTGCCTCCTGCCGGGCGTATTCTTGTCGTTGAAGATGATCCTATAATAATGCAGCTTGTTAAGGATGTGGTGGAGGAAGAGGGGTATAGCGTTGTGTCTGCTCAAGACGGAGGGGAAGCCTACAGAATCCTTGAAAAAGAGAGCAAGTTTGCCGCCGGGATCTTTGATGTGAAAATGCCGGCGATACAAGGAACTGATCTCCTTCGTTACATGCAGACCGAAAAACGGCTTGCGAGAATACCCGTGCTCATCATGACAAGCGAGCAAAGCACGGCAATACAATCCCAGAGCTTCTCCGCAGGTGCCACGATATTCATGCCAAAGCCATTCACTCGCGCAACCTTGCGGACGATGTTCCGCGCGCTTGTTTCAAGAACAGTGAGCAAAACGAAACTAGAACCCTCCTTGAACTAGCCAGCCCAAGGCTAAGCTCAAACATTGTTCGCGCGACGAAGCCCTGCGCATCGCCAATAACACGCAATTTCGTTTAACCAGTATTACCTGGCTGGTCCGGCGCTGGTTCGAGATTATTGATCTCCCCTCTCCCCACATGAAAAGCTACCTCTATAAGAAACGCCGCTCATTTTCAGGTGTGGGCGAATGCGCTTACTTGAGTTCGGGTGCGTATTTCTGTACCCATCGAAACACAGTTGTCTGACCCACCGTCAGTCCACGCTCGCTTACCATCTCTTCAACATCTCGATAAGAAAGTTGGGGTAGTGGCACAATCACGTGAGAGACGATAAACTCTCTCACATGGTCAAACTTAAATGTTATCCCTGCGATGGCGACCAACTCGCCCGCAATGGCTTAACCCAGAATGGCAAACAACGCTATCTTTGCTCTGAGTGTGGGCGCACCAGCCGTGACGATCCACAACCGAATGGCTACACGCCTGAGTCTGTCTTTCTCCAAGTCCGATGCGATGCACGAACTGTGTTTGCGCCTCTTTCTGCATGACTATAATCGCTCACTGGCTCTCTCTTTAGATTGAGCCACTACCATAATGATTACCTAAATACTCGGTTTTCGCACTCATCCAGGCATCCGCAAAAATAGGAGGCCAGAATCAAATGAATAAATATTTCTGTCTGTAGTGTCGAGAGGTGTAACGTTACTTTGCGTCTGTCCGGTAGCCTCCCATGAACGAAATAGATTCAGTTGACTAGAATTGCATGGGCGGGCAGAACGGATGAGGGGACGATGTGTGGCGGGCCACAAATTCAATTGAATTTGAGTAGGCCTGCCGCGTATAACTTTGATAGTCAAATGAAAGTCTACTAGCGCTTGGCCTAGGTCAGATTTATATCGGGCCGGGCCATCAATTGATTTGATTGAACTGCGTGCGGGAGAATCGCTATTGTTAGTTTGCGACGGGCTGAAAGAGGGCAAAAGCCTTAATGGAGAAATGTATCTAGCCATCACGAATCCATGTGGGTCGAGTAAGGGCGTCTCAACTTAGGGGTGACAGACTTGCACATGTACTTAGCCTTCCGTTTAAAATAGCAGCGGCAGAAGGGCGCTCCTCTCCCTTTTGCTTTTCTGCTGTTTAGTTGCTAGGGGTTTCTTTTTCTTGGGACGGGGACGCGTTTTGTGATGCTTCTTGTAGAAAGAATGAATCTCTATCTTGCCTTCGAGAAGCTCGATGAAATCGGGCCACAGTCCGCCTTTGGCAACCTCAGCGATCTTATGCAAAGTATTCATGCCTAACAGATGCGGGTGATCTTCGGCGACTTTCCACATCGTATAGTGGAGATTCGCCTCTGCGCGTTGGTAGGAAGTGTGACTGAGTTTCGCGCACTTCATCACGAACTCAGGTTTGTAGCCGCCTCCCAGATCACGGAGAGCATGGGCAAGAACTATGGTCATGGTTGCGCTGATAGACCTGGCTGCGGTTTGGTCGTAAAGATTGTCTATAATGCGTACCGCGCGGCTGCGGTGTCATCTAGGTCAAAAACGAAGGCCCACACATTTCTAATGTTCGTCTTCTCCGCAATAATGCGTCTCCCATTACCCGCCAAGATTTCGAAGCTATCAACTGAGCCTCTGATAGGTCGCACCGCGAGCGCTTTTTCGAATTTGAACCCATCAAGTCTGACAACCTCTTTGAGAACTGAATAGTCTTTACCAAGTGGGTAGAGCCAAGAGTAAAAGGTGGGTTTCGACAGGCTCCTCACGGGCAATACTTGCGGCTTGGGCAGCCCAAGCCGCTTTTTAGTATGTTCAGTCACGACCTCTTTCTCCAAGTAAGTAGCTACTAACCGATTTGAATACGCTAACGCTCATCCTTATAGTAGGGTATAATAAAAAACTATAACTTATGGGACAATATCTTGTATTTATTATAAGATTATGCTAAAACTCGGAAATGTTAAGCGAGTTCTTTGAAAAGTAGCAGGAACTCTTTAAGGTTACTCTGCAGTTAGGTAACAAACTGGAGTGAACAAGACATGACATCGACTAATAAAGAGCCAGAAGGCTATAGGCGGATGAAAAACATCTACCTGCCAACGGAGTTGTGGCGCGAGATAGATGCAGACGCAAAAAGGTCTGGAAGAAGCACTGTAAAACAGGTGGAGAGCATTTTTAATGCTTACTACAATCGAAACTTTGAGATTAATGATGAAGGCTGGAAAATGTTTGTCCCTAAAAAAAAGGAAGTCGTGACCTTTGGCGGGAAGCCTGTAGTACGAAACATCTTCCTTACTAAGACTATCTGGGATTTTCTGAGGGGCGATGCAGTACGATGCCGACGAAGCATGGTAGGGCAAATGGAGTTGATACTTGCTACTTACTACGAGGGCGATGACGGGTCTATCGATAGCGACTACCTTGCTTTTTTAAAGGTGAGGGTATCGGCTCCTAAACCGCAAGCTGGTAAAGTCCCACGCAAGCGAAAGAGTAGTAGAACGAAAAAGTAGCGGGAAACTTTAGCAGCTTTTCCCTCAGCATCATTTTCGCCTCTGGAACTACCCGCTTGATTTAGCATAGCCACTAACGGTCAGGTTGTAAGACAAAATGACAGCCGCCGTTTTGTGTCAAGGGTGTTCGACTGCATCCTGGGAGGAGAGAATAGCTAGATTATTTCTAAAGTGCCAGAAAACAATTTTTGATCGTGGGAACTGAAAGCGTGGATGAAATTGTAAAAGAACTTCGCGCAGCGGCTGACGAGTTGGAGAGCATGGATGCAGAAGTGGGTGGGAGTGGCACTGACGATAGCGACGGACGTGCAAAGTTAATCTCCGCAGATATGACAACTGAGCCTATATGTGAACTAGCCGAATTGGCACGAAGAGTGTTTGATGACGAATGTGAATGACATGTCTAATTCACTCTTTGCGACTGAAAGGGAGAACGATGCGGCGGGGAAGAAGACTCGCCTACACTGCCACGTAGGTATAGCTCAGAGATGAGGAGGTGCTAGTGTCAGAGCAAGATGAATGGGAAATATCGCCCGACCACTACATGAAGTTCAAGTTCAAAAAACGGCGGGATGGAATTTACGTGTGCTTGGTCAGTGGACTCTACGGCACGAACGCGTACCTCTATTCTCCTGAAGAATTGAAAAAACACTTAGGCGGAATAATAACCACCTTCTTATGGCAAATCCGTAATGGCGCACCGATCGATTCTGCCGCGGCTTTCACGTCAGCGGCAACCGCTCCGGAAAAGTCGACGGTGATAGAACTCCAGGTTGACGAAAAGTTCCTGGCCGAGGACGAACTGATGGTAAACCGCGCTATGGAACTCTACAAACAACATCTGCCAAAGGCGCTAGCTGGGGCCGTGGACCAACACGTCGAGGAGACAGTCTACCGTACACTGAAGGAGTCCTCCGGTAGCGGCTCTTTCGAGTTTACCAGCACTGAGCGGGAGTTGATTAATGTCTTAGTTCAGCGCGCATCCGCGTCCCTCAAGCGTAGGGTCGAGGCGAGGGGGCGCGGCGGCAGTGAGCCCGAGTGGACGCCGGAGAGAGCGGAGGCATTACTAGCCGCATACGAGGCCGGATTACAGGTGCTCAAGGACGCAAAGTTAGTCTATAAGCAAAATAAGCATAGAGAGGATTGGAAAGCGCAGGTGAAGCTCGCTCAGAAGGAACTGCCGGAACATTTCATCGAGCTGCTGTCATCTGACAAGAAAAACGCCGAGCCGAGCAGTCTGGCCCTGACGTATGCTGCAGAGAAAATGAAAGTCTTGCCAGGCGAGTACTTGCGGAAAATCCTAACAAAAGCTCGCAAGGCTCGCGTGCGTCACTAGGACGATGAATCGGCAGCTTTGAATGTCTCGTAAATCAGCCATTCTGAGAGAGGTTCATAAGGAACGATTCAGCTGCCATCGCCTACAACATGGCATTCCCAATATTGTGGGGGTGTGGGCAAGAACGATGATGAACATCTCAACAAGACACTAGCCGCCTGGCAGCCGCGCGCTTCTCGAGAACTTACCCGAGAGGACGCGAGGCAGATCGTTGAAAATGTCACAGGCTTCTTCAAAACGTTACTTGAGTGGGACGCAACGCTGAATGACGAAGCTACTACAGTGGCAGCGGACGAAGGACAGCAGCATAAAAATTAAGTTATAAAATTATTCAATTACTCATTGATTGAGAATACTTTTACGGTAGAAACTCCCGTACGCCACTCCCTAACGAAGCCCCTACTGCTTCGGCCAACAGGTACTCAACTTATTACGGTTTTCAATAGTCTGCGCCCCATGTTCAGAGTACAGCCTTGAGGCTGCATCAGTTGAGCACGCTAAAGCGTGAACTCTAAACGGGTCGCATTCATCTGTAAACCGTAATAATAGCCTGGCAACAGTTCTCTTTGGAGGTCGATCATGAATTTCACTTCGCGCAGTTCAAAGCAAGCCGCTACGTCACAAATGAGGGAGTGCATACTTGTAGGGAGAGTCTCCTCGCGGAAGCAAGATGAGGAAGGCTTCTCCATCCCTTCACAGCAAAAACTCTTGCGCGGTTACACCGATCCACGCGGCCTCAAAGTGGTGTCGGAGTTTTTTTACGTTGAGTCGTCTAAAAGGGGCGGCAACAAGGGTATCACAGAGATAACCAAGTTCCTCACAACCCACCCCTCAGTCAGCACTCTGGTAGTTGAAAAGACGGACAGGCTTTACCGCAACTTAAAAGATTACGTCACCCTCGACGAAATGAACCTCGAAATCCATTTTGTGAAAGAGAATTTCATCCTGTCCAAAGACTCCAAGTCCTCAGAGAAGTTCATGCACGGCATCAAGGTGCTGATGGCAAAGAACTACATAGATAACCTGTCTGAGGAGACTAAAAAGGGGTTACTTGAGAAGGCTGAAGAGAATATCTACCCTTCTTACGCCCCCCTCGGCTATACCAACGTCGAAGCTGAAGGCGGCAAGAAGAACATCGCGCCGGACCTGGATCGTGCGCAGGTCATCATCCTTATGTTCGAATGGGGCGCCACAGGCAAATATTCACTCAAGGAAATCACGAAGAAAGCCTACGGCGAGGGGCTACGCTCCCGGAACGGCAATCCCGTGTCTAAGTCGAACGTTCATAAAATTCTCAGGAAGCGGACCTACACGGGTGACTTCGACTGGAACGGGAAAACCTACCGGGGCACTCACCAACCGCTCATCTCCAGGGAACTGTTTGAGCGCGTTCAGACTGTGCTCGACGGCCGCTTTGAAGGGCGGCATAGGAAATTCAAACATGATTTCGCCTTCTCAAGGCTGATCGAGTGCGGACACTGCGGCTGCTCACTAGTCGGCGAGATCAAGAAGGGGCGTTACATCTACTATCACTGCACGGGCTACAAAGGTAAATGCCCGGAGCCGTACACGCGCGAGGAGGTGCTTGAGGAGAAGTTCGGCCAGCTTCTTGAAGATCTCGTTTTTGACGAAGAAGTCATCGCTTGGATTACCGAGGCGTTGCGCCAGAGCCACGCTGACGAAAAGCGATACCGTAACGAAGCCGTAGCCAAACTCCAAAAGGAGTACGACCAATTGGTCGAAAGGATGGACAAGGCTTACGAGGACAAACTCGACGGGGTCATCGGCCCGGCCCACTATGAAAGACTTACTCAAAAATGGAACGCGGAGCAACGGCGATTACTCGCTGCTATCGAACACCACCAGCAGGCTAATCAGTCGTACCTCGGTCATGGGGTGAAAATTCTCGAACTCGCGCAACATGCTCATAGTCTTTATCTTACAAGGACAGCGCGCGAAAAACGCCAACTCCTCGATTTTGTACTTTCGAACTCGACCTGGAAGCATAGTGAGCTCACCGCCGAATTCCGCCAACCCTTTGACATGCTTGCGGTTACGAATACGACTTGGAAAGCAGAAAAGGCCGCTGGAGTTAGTCCAAACGGCCTTTCTGAAATCTGGCTCCGCAGGTAGGACTCGAACCTACAACCCTTCGGTTACGCTTTATCCAAAGCTTTCGCTCCGGCGCGGACTATCTCATCAACTTTCTCTAAACTGCGAAAAAGTTGCCGGGTGCTGGTGGGATTTTATTGGTCAGGTCTCCTCAATCCCTAGTCTCTGCACGTTCTTGCTTACCTTTTGACCTTTCAGCAAGCTTCGCTCAGGATTACCATGCTAAATATTACTAGCGAAGGCTTCCCTGAATTCGCCCGGTTTTTCAACCACAGTCACCTGTGGAAGCTGCAACCTATTATTACAGCCGAATGCTCTACCATTGAGCTACTGCGGAAGATGCGCCCCACGCATTGCTTTTGAAAAGCCGTGTGCGTGGGGCGCGGTGATTTTTATAGCAGACGGTTAAGGAAAGCGTCAAGCGCAGCGAAAGAAGGGATGAGGGATGAAAAGAAACGCGAAATGCTGAACGATGAACGCGGAATGAAAGAGAAAAGCTTTTCAATTCATCACTCAGCATTCCGCGTTCATCGTTTGGCTTTCATCCCTTAGCTTCTCCCCTTGCGCGTCCGTCTAAAGTGCGAGAATATCTCTCACCATCAGCATTAAGCGAAGAGCCGGCCCGAAGTTCTTAAATCTTCGCCCCCTGTGGCGAAATCGTTGGGGAGAGTTTGCATGGAGCGCCGCACAACCGCCTGGTATAGCCAGAATCTTGGGATGGAGATGCCGCTCGTGGCCTACGGCCATGCGGGTTATCCGCTTCTGATGTTTCCGACAGCCGCCGCCGATTTTCTTGAGTACGAGAGATTCCACCTGATTGATGCGATCAGTCATTTGATTGAGGCGGGACGCGTGCGTGCTTACTCGATCAATAGCGTCAATCGCTACAGCTTACTCAATGAGCAGGCATCGCCACAGTGGAAGGCGGAACTGCTGACGCGCTATGACCGCTACGTGACGGACGAGGTTCTTCCGCTGATACGCAACGACACGGGCGACCATCGTGCGCGACCCATCACAACGGGCGCAAGCCTCGGCGCGTTTCTTTCGGCTAACGCTTACTTTCGTCACCCTGACATCTTGCGCGGCGTCATCGCCATGAGCGGCAGCTACGACATACGCTCTTACCTGCGCGGCTACACGGACGACAACGTTTATTTCAACAACCCCGCCGAGTACCTGCCGAACCTGAACGACGATCACTACCTGCCGCTGCTTCGCCGCGCGGATGCGATCTACATTTTGTCAGGACAGGGCGCTTATGAAGCGCCGGAAAGAAGCCGCCAGCTATCGCAGCTTCTAAGCTCAAAGGGCATCCCGCACACCCTCGATCTCTGGGGACACGATGTCAACCACGACTGGCCCTGGTGGCGCAAGATGCTGCCCTACTATTTAGAGAAGCTCTTCTAAAGAATGCAAAATGCAAAATTAAAAATGCAAAAGTGAGGATAAGAGGTTTGCTCTTCGTCCTCACTTTTGCGTTTTACATTTTTAATTTTTAATTTCTTTACGGCTCGTCCGTCCCCTTCTTGCCCTTCTTCTTCGGTTGCTCGGCTTCGCGCGGGCGGGTTGCGGGCGGTTGAGAAGCAGGAGTAGTGATTTCAGTTTTCTTCGGGGCAGCGGTCGGAGGCGGCATGGCCGGAGGCGGCGGCAACTCGTCCGTCTTCGGCGCGGGCGGCAAAGTGATCTGCTCCAGTTTCGGAGTCGTGATTGTTTCCGGCGCGTCCTGCGCGCCCGCCTTGCTGCCGGAACGCTTTGCAACCAGGTCGAGGCGATTCTCCATCATCTCGCGCTGGCGTTGCTTCTCCAGTTCCTTCATGTCTTCGGGGATGGAGGGCGCTTTTTCAAAGTCCTCTTTGGGCTTGTCCTTCAAAAAGTCTTTCATGAAATCTATGAAGAAGGGGAGCGCGCCGTGTCCGCCCGTCATGTCGTTCCCCAAAGGTTTCTTTCTGCCGGGATAACCCATCCACACGCCCGTCACGTAGCTCGGCGTGTAGCCGATGAACCAGACATCCGTGTGATCGTTGACCGTGCCGGTCTTCCCGGCGACAGGCACACCCAGCGACCCTGCTGCCGCAGCCGTACCGCCCGGCCCCGTGACGCCGCGCATCATCTGAACCATCGTCAGCGCGACATACTCGTTCGTCACCTTGTAGGTCGTCTTCTCCCACTCTTCAAGCACAGCGCCGTCGCGGTCTATCACCTTGCGAATCAAATGCGGCTCGACCCTCACGCCTTTATTCGGGAAAGCGGAATAAGCGGAGACCATCTGGTCGAGCGGAACTTCCGTCGCGCCGAGAGCCGAAGGAAGATAAGGAGCCATCGGCACTTTAATGCCGAAGCGACGCACCATCTGCGCGCCCGTCTGAATGCCGACAGTTTGCAGCAAGTGTACTGCCGGAACATTCATGGACTTGGCGAGCGCGGTCTTCAAAGGCAGATCGCCGTTGCTGGTTGAGCCGTCGTAGTTATGCGGTATCCAGTCGCCGATTTTAATCTGCGCGCCGCTCACGGTTGAATCCGGCGTCATGCCCCACTCGACCGCCGCCGTGTAGATGAAAGGCTTGAAGGCCGAACCCGTCTGGCGATAAGCCTGCGTCGCGTTGTTGAATTTGTTGGTGTAGAAGTCGTAGCCGCCGACCATTGCTATGATCTCGCCGGTCTTCGCGTTCAGGGTCATCATCGCGCCCTGCACCTCTGGAATCTGCGTCAACTCAACCTGCAAGCGCCGATCCTTCTCGTCCACTTGCTTGACTTCAAACTGCACCAGATAGCCTGGCTTGAATTCGCTCTTCGGCTGGCGAGCAGACCAGCCCATATCTTTTGCCGTCACGGTCGCCGTGTAGTTGCCGAAGCGCACGCTTGCTTCGTTCTTCGCTTGGTCTACCTTCATCACCAGGCCCATGATGAACGTGCCGGGTTCGTAATGGTTGCCGTACCAGTCAGGATGCTTGTAGCCGTCTAGTTGTTGCTGTGTGATGGGCGCACCATTGTCGCCCGCGAGGTTGATATAAGATGAGCGCCAGCCTGCGTGCGAGTGGTCGTAGCGGCGCAAGCCTTCGCGCATGACTTCGACTGCCTTCTTCTGAGCCGCGACGTTGATCGTCGTATAGACCTTCAACCCGCCCTGCGCGACGCGCGTCGTGTATTTGTCTTCCAAATCCTGCCGAATCTGTTCGACCGGGTAAGCGAAAGGGCTGGAGCGTTCCTGTTGCTGGTAGTAAGCAGTGTCGGCGAGCTTGATGGGGCGGGCTTTGGCGGCGTCAACATCTGCCTGCGAAGCGAAGCCGTTTTTAGCCATCTGGTCTAAAACAAGGTTGCGCCGCTCTTTTGCTTCTTTGGGGTGATTGGTCGGCGAATACTCGGCAGATGATTTCGGAATCCCTGCGAGCAAGGCCGCTTCGTCGAGCGTCAGGTCTTTCGCTTGTTTGCCGAAATAGGTTTCCGCAGCCGCCTCAAAGCCATAAGAGTTTGCGCCGAGGAAGACGTAGTTGACGTACATCTCCATGATCTGGTTTTTCGTGTAGTAGCGTTCGATCTGGAGAGCGACGAGCCACTCGTTGACCTTGCGCTCAAGCGTTTGCGCTTTCGAGAGAAAGAGATTCTTGGCAAGTTGCTGCGTTAGCGTCGAGCCTCCCTCGCGGCTGCCCGTCGTGATGTTCTTCCAGGTTGCGCCGATGATGCGTATGGGATCAATGCCGATGTGATCGTAGAAACGCGCGTCCTCGATGGCGAGGATGGAGTTCTTCACCTGCGGCGGAATCTCTTCAAACTTGAGCGGGATACGCTTCTCAATCGCAAACTCTCCGATGACAGTCTCACCATCGTCCGCGTAGATGCGCGTCACCACGCTCGGACGATAGGTCGCCAAAGACGCAACCTCCTGCGCGGCTCTCGAATGGTTGATCTGATAAGCGGCGATGACGCCGGTCAGCCCTCCGGCGGCCAATGCCAGAAGCAGAACGCAGGGGAGCCAGAAGCGGCGCAGGAAATGGCGGCGACGCGCGGGCGGTGTCGTAATCTTTTGTGGGGGACGCGAACGGGTCGCGCTAGTCTCTGTCGAAGACATACAGCAGAAGTCCTTTTCAAATTCAGTCGAAGCCCCAGGGCGGCTTCTCGTGAATGGTGTTACAGAGCGCTGGGGAAACTGTTCGCCAGTCTGGGGATTATAGCGCAACTCTGGTATAATCCACACACTCGCTTCTGGGGGCGACAGGCTTCGACAGGGGCCATGACCGTTGAATGGATGCATGCCGGGCTTCTCTGTGCAGCTCGTTAAAAAGCATAGGGAAACACAATTGCCAATAACAATGAATTGGCTCTCGCTGCCTAATTAAGCACCGAGACGTCTCACCGCAAGTTGCTCATGCGCGCGGACTGAGATGTCACTCAGATGAGCTGGCTCGCTCCTTCGGTCCGTGGGAGCAGGCGAGATAAAGTCGGACTAGCTCTCGGCAGAGGTCTTCGTCGCTTCACTTACTCTGCCAGGACGCGAAACCTAAAAGAGAAGCGACTAAGCATGTAGATTTCATCAGCGGCGGCTCTTGGATCAGGGTTCAATTCCCTGCGCCTCCATCGTAATCATTTAGGGATAAAAACCCTCCTGCTTTTGAATCACGATCTCCCAATTGGAATTTTCGATAGCGGCGTCGGCGGGTTAACCGTCTATCGCGCGCTCCACGAACGCCTGCCTGATGAGCGTTTCGTCTATCTGGGCGACACGGCGCGCGTGCCTTACGGAACAAAGTCACTGGCGACGGTTGAGCGTTACGCGATTGAGAATTCACTGTTTCTGGAAGCTCGTGGAATCAAGCTGCTCGTCGTCGCGTGCAACACCGCCTCCGCGCTTGCGCTGCCCGCGATTAGAAGGGCCGTGAGCGTTGACGTGATCGGCGTTATAGAGCCTGGGGCGCGAGCGGCTGTCGAAGAAGCGGGCGGGAAAAGCATCGGCGTGATCGCAACGGAAGCCACCGCGCAAAGTCGTGCCTATTCAAATGCGATTGCTAAACTCGCTCCTTCCATCAAGGTCGTTGAGCGAGCTTGCCCGCTCTTTGTTTCGCTGGCGGAAGAGGGCTGGGCTGAGACTGGAGTGGCTCGTTCTGTTGCCACGCAGTATTTGCAGGAGATTAAAGAGAACAACGTGGGCACGCTCGTTCTAGGCTGTACGCATTACCCGATTTTGCGCCGCGTGATTCAGGAAACGATGGGAGAAGGCGTACACTTGATTGATTCGGGCGAAGCGGCGGCGCGCGATGTTGAAGCCCTGCTCAGCACCAGAGAGCTTGCGCGCGGAGTTTCAGAGCGTCGTGCGAATGAACGTCATTTGTGCGATGATCTTGACCATTTTTATGTGACGGACGCAGCGGAAAGATTCAGCCGCGTCGCCGAAAGATTCTTAGGAAGCGCGCCTTCCGTTTTGGAGGCCGTAGAGGTTTGGGGACACGATGAGCTTCACACGCACTGACGGACGCCTTGCGGATGAGTTGCGCCCGGTTCGCATCACGCCCAATTATCTGCCATACGCGGAAGGCTCCGCGCTGATCGAGATGGGACAGACGCGCGTCATCTGCACTGCTTCAGTCGAGGAGCGCGTGCCCCCTTTCCTACGCAATCGCGGGCAGGGCTGGGTCACAGCCGAATACTCCATGCTCCCGCGCTCGACGCTTTCACGCACGTCGCGCGAGACAGGACGCGGCGGCCCATCAGGTCGCACGCACGAAATTCAACGCCTCATCGGTCGCTCTCTTCGCGCCATCGTTAACACAACACTTCTCGGAGAGCGCACCGTCATGCTTGATTGCGACGTGCTTCAGGCCGACGGCGGCACCCGCACGGCCAGCATCACGGGCGCATACGTCGCTTTCGCGCTCGCCTGTCGTCGCCTGCTGCGCACGAACAAGATAGAGCGCACACCGCTCACGGGCGAGTTGGCCGCCGTCAGCGTCGGGATAGTCGAAGGCATGCCGCTTCTTGACCTGAAATACGATGAGGACTCGCGCGCCGAAGTGGATATGAACGTCATCTGCACGGGCGATGGCCGCTTCATCGAAGTGCAGGGCACAGCCGAGGGCGCGCCGTTTACGCAAGAGCAGATGGATCAGCTTCTAGCTCTCGCTCGTCAAGGCATCGAACGTCTCATCGGGTCACAGCGCGTAGCTCTGGAACAATCTGCGGACAACTAGGCATAACCGCGAGGGCATCTGAGCCAGTGGAATTCAAGCGCTCTTACGACCTTTTGAACTTTCACTCAAGATTGATAAACGTTACCATTAACCCGGCGACATCGAAGAGGAGTTTGCTTTTATCATGCGACGCCTGACAATCTTTCTTACCCTGGCCTCCGTTTTCTTGCTCGTCTGCGCGGCTGCTCTAGCGCAGCAGAGCTATACGAGCGCCGATTACGCTCTTGAGTTGCCATCCGAAAGGTGGCGCGTCATTCAAGAGCCTGACAGCCTGCACGAGCACGCAGAGTTTATCTACGGTGACAGAAACGACGGCTTCTTGCGAATCCGTAAGGAGGTTGTCGAAGCTGGCACGACCGCTTCCGACCTCTCTCGCCGCGACCAGGATCAGAAGCTGCGCTTCCAGACGGGCTACATCGAAGGCAAAGAGGAGAAGTTCGCCGGACGATTAAGCGGCATGACCCTCGGTTATGAATATACTAGCGGCGGCAAAGCGATGGCCGGGCGTATCTACTACCTGCAACCCGATAGCCGAACTATCTACACGCTGCGCTTCACGGGTCTGCGCGACCGCCTCGCGCAAATACGCAACCAGACGGATTCAATCGCCCGCACCTTTCATCTGAAATAGCTCGAAGAAGTCTGGAGTCTGGAGTCTGGAGTCCGAGACCAAAAGCATTTCCTTTCTTTTGACTCCAGACTCTAAGACTCCAGACTCCAGACTTGAAATGAGACTCGCACCCGGCCTGGCCGTCAGAGAATCGCGTATCAACGGCAAAGGATGCTTTGCCACGATTCGCTTCCCGCGCCGCAAAAAAATCGCCGACTATACGGGCGAGCGAATCTCCAATGCGGAAGCGAATCGCAGGGCGAATCGTCGCGTGCTTCGCATCTGCGCCATAAATTACAGGTGGAGTCTGGACGGGAGTCGCGGGGGCAACGGCACGCACTACATCAATCACTCGTGCGAACCCAACAGCTTCATGAAGATTCACTACGGCCACATACAGTTTTACGCCCTGCGCGACATACACCCCGGCGAAGAGATTACAATTGACTACGAATCAACGCTTCACTCGGATAGGAAGAGATGCTACTGCGGAGCGAAAAACTGTCGGGGAACAATCAATAAACAGTGACAAGTGACAAGTGACAAGTGACGAGTTAAAAACCTTCTTTGCTCGTCACTCGGCACTTGTCACTTGTCACTGCTTTTACAGTCTTGGCAGGGTGAAACTGAATTTTGAGCCGCGCCCGACTTCTGATTCAAGCAAGACCGTGCCGCCGTGCTGCTCTACGACTTCACGCACAAAGGAGAGTCCCAGTCCGGTTGACTCCTCATCCTTCTCCTGCCCGTCGCGCGCCACGCGATAAAACTTCTCCCAGACACGATCAACCGATTCGGGCGGGATGCCATAGCCGCGATCTTCCACCGAGAGACGCACGGTGTCAGCTTCAAGCTCGGTCGAGATGGTGACGGTCGTTCTTTCGGGGCTGTACTTAATCGCGTTGCCGATGAGATTTGTGACGACCTGTGTGATGAGACTACGATCTGCGGCGACGGGCGGCAGGCGCGATGAAGGTTGCTCGACAAGGCGTATGCGTTTCTTCTTCGCCACCGGCTGAAGGCTCGTCAGGGTTTCGCGCACCACGTCGTCCAGCTTGAGCGGAATCTTCAAGACCTCCTGCTTGTCCGCTGCTTCAAGCTGGGTGACGGCGAGGAAGGTATTAATCATCCTTGAGAGACGCTGCGACTCGCTGTTGATGATCGAGAGAAATTCGCGCGACTCCGGCGGGATAGCTTCGTCGTTCATCAATAGCTCTGCGAATCCGTTGATGGAAGTTATGGGGGTGCGTAGTTCGTGTGACATGAGCGAGATCATGTCGCTCTTCAATTTGTCATATTCCTTGATGCGCGTGACATCACGCACGGTGACTGCGAGGCAAAGCGGTCGTGCATTTCCGGCGCTGTTTTCGTTGGTGCGATCTGTGACAAGCGCGATGCGAAGCTCAAGCGTTTGATTGTTGCGTTCTGGAAAATGCATCTCGCGCTCGTATGCGTCGCCTGTTTGCAGCACACGCCGCACGGCGATTGAAGGCTCGTCAAAAACTCCTCCACGAAAGCGATCAAGCAGACCGAAGAGATCAAGCCCGAGCGCTTCGTCTTCCAACACGCGCGCGGCTTCGAGCAAAGGCGGATTGACATAAGCGAGCGTGCCGTCCAGATAAGCGACTGCATGACCCTCCGACGCTTCGGAGAGAACGCCTGCGCCGAATCTTTGCTCGGTCAAGAGGCCACTCACGACGCCGAACGATTCAAGACGGCTCTGCGCGGCTTTCGCGGAGATAAGGGTTAGAAAGTCGCGCGGCATCTCAGCTTTGCGCGCCTCGTCGCGTTGAAAATTGCGCGCCAACTGTTCGCCGACAGCCAGCAGCAACGGGCGGTCGCTCTTATCAAAACTTTCTCGCAGGCGAACGAATAATGCGCCCACCGCGCGTCCTTCGTGTCTGAGCGCCAGCGCAACACTGGCAGGCGCATTGTCGTTCTCATCACCCGTCGCGGCGTTTGGAACCATAGTTACCATCTTGCCTAATTCGACAGCGCGCTCGCACAGACTGACTCCCTCACGCCATGCTGAGTTGCGATCAAGACTCCCGCTGTTTGAAGAGCGCAGGCGCGCGGCGGGAGCAAGTTGCCCGTTCTCATCCGGGTGGAAAATGATGGCTTCGTCAAGCGGCAGAACAGTCTCCAGAAGTTTCAGGCCGCTCATCAAGCGCGCGTTTGCCGTGCCTCCTTCAATCCGGCTGACCTGCGAGGCCGCGCGCCGCATGCTGCGCGTCAGCATCAGGTCAATCTTCCAGATGCGTCGCAGTTGAACTATCAGAGCCGACGCCAGAGCCGCGAGCGCCATCGGCGCAAACGCGATGTCAATGTGAAGGTAGCGAGAGACGAGCAGGCTGATTCCGGCTAAGACTAAAAGACCTCCGCCGAGAAACGGCAGAATGCGCTTCGCGCCAGCGCGTTCGATAGCAAAGCCCGCGCTTAGTCCAGCCGCCAGAATCATTAATGCGCCCAGCCAGATTTGCGGAGCCGCCGCAGGATTTGTCTCCGACACGCGCGCGAGCAGAAACGCCGACTCAATTGAAGCCAGCAGCCCCCCTATCCAGAGAAGCAGGACGAAGAGCGCGGCACACAGCGCCAACGCCAACGAAATCATTAAGGGTCGTAAAAAAGAGAGTTTGTCTTTCAAGTTGATTGGCCGGAAGGCGGGTTTCTTAAAAATTTCAGGCTACGTCGGACAGTGAAGCTACGAGCCGAACCGATTATACAATGAAAGGCATTGTTTGATAAAGGAGATTCTTTAGCAGAAAACATGGGGATTTTGGGAGAAAAGAGACTTTAGGCTGGGAGTGCGGCGAGGGCTGCCAGTAAATCAGGCTCTTCGTCTTCGGCGATGGTTCTGAGGTCCAGGAGGACTTTGCCTTCGGCTATGCGTGCGATAACGGGTGGCGTGGATTGCCTGAGAGCTTCTTCGAGAGCGTCGGGCGAGAGGGTTTCGTGCGCGAGGGCGATGAGCACTGTCGGCGGGTGTATGGTTGGGGCGGAGCCACCGCCGATGGCCGATTCGCCTTCTATAATCTCGCAGTGAAGCGCCGGAGTTGAGAGCCGCTCTAGCAAAGTTGAGACGAGCGATTGAGCGCGACTCTCGATCTCCGCTCTTGTCAGCGCGAGCATGCGAAGCGTCGGGATTTCGTCGAAGGCAGCGCGGCGGTGAGCGTCGAGCGTCGCTTCGAGCGCGGCGAGTATGAGCTTGTCTGCACGTAGCGCACGATAGAGCGGATGCTTGCGTAGCTTCTCTACGATCTCAAGGCGACCGGCAATCAGACCGGCCTGCGCCGCTCCGAGAAGTTTGTCCCCGCTGAAGGAAACGATGTCGGCTCCGTCCCTGATAGATTCGCTGATGACAGGCTCGCCCGCCAGACCGAAGCGCGTGAGATCGTGAAGCGCGCCTGAGCCTGCATCCTCGTAAAGCAGTAGCCCAGCTTCGTGCGCCAGATGAGCGAGTTCTGCGAGAGTGGGCGTGGCTGTGAAACCGACGATGCGATAGTTTGACGGATGAACGCGCATGACGAGTCGCGTGCTCTCCGTCATGGCTCGACTGTAATCCGCAAGGCGCGTCCGGTTGGTTGTGCCGACTTCCCTGAGACGCGTGCCTGAGCTGCTCATCACATCAGGCACGCGAAAGTCGCCGCCGATTTCAACCAGTTCGCCGCGTGAGACGATTGTCTCCCCGCCCTGGGCCAGCACGGTCAAGATGAGCAGAGCGGCAGCAGCACAGTTATTGACGACGAGCGCGGCTTCAGCTCCGGTCAAATCAGAGAGCAGTTGCTCGACGCGCGCTCCACGACGACCGCGCTCTCCTGTCTCCAGGTTGTATTCGAGCGTGCAGTAGCGCGCGGCCTCGTTTGCGATGGCGCGGCGCGCAGCTTCAGAGAGAGGCGCGCGTCCGAGGTTGGTGTGGAGGATAACGCCGCTCGCATTAATGACGCGGCGCAAGCCCCTTGATGCCTCACGCCCACAGGCACGCTCAAGCCTTCGCGCTGCTTCGGCCAGCAACGCTTCGCGCGAGTGATCGCCGTTGGCCGTAACCGAAACTGATGCGCTCGCTGAGAGGCTCGCGCGCAGTTCGTCCGTGACGGCGCGAGCTAGCTGGGTCAAATGCTTCGCGCCAACTGAGACTTTAAGAGCGCGCGCCGTCTCTGTTTGCAGCAGAGCATCAACGGAAGGAAGCGCGCGCAGATGGTTCGATCTTGATGCGTTCTCTTCAGACATAAAGTGTTCTTGACCGGGCGCTGAGGCGCACAAACGTAGCATATTATCTCCCGGTTTATCGAATCAATAAGCAAGCCGCTGAAACAAGGAGTTGCTCACGGCGCGTCAAATATCTTTATTGACACTTCGCTTTCAAAACGCCTAGACTCGATTTTGGAGCTGCGTGCGCCCCGGCGCGCAGCGGTAAGGAGAAAGTATAAGTGCCGATTCGTGACAACAAGTTCGCCCGCCAAGCCAAAGAGCGTCAGGCCCAGCAAACGAGGAGGGGCAACGCGGCAACCGACAACCAGCCGACCACTGATGAGCAACTCAAGCGGCTCGAAGAAGACATCAGGCGACTCAAGATAGAGTTTGACATCTTTTTCAACGGCGCGTCCAAGCGTCCGCCCTATGATACAAAAGGCCGCGTCGAAACGATGCTCAAACGTCTCAGCGATGATCGCTCTCTCAGCTTCGCTCAACGTTATCTCTTAAATTCGATGGGCGCGCGCTACACATCTTTCCGCGAACTCTGGCGGCGAACGATGCAGGGACGCGAAGAGGGACGTGATGCCGCCGCCGCAGCGAGAGCATCGGCGCGCGTCGAAGCGAGCAGCACGGAAAACGCCACAACCTTTGTCTGCGATGACGCGCACAAGGACGTGCCGACCATCAAGCAACTCTACGACGCCCTGATCGAGGCGAAGATGAAGTGCGGCGAGCCGACGGATGATCTCTCGTTTCCGCGCTTTCATCACCTGGTGGCAACGAAGACAGACAACTTGAAGGAGCGTCTGGGCTGCGAGCGTGTGAGGTTCTCAATCAACGTAGAGGGCGGGCGCGTGAGCTTCAAGGCCAAGGGAGAGTAAAAGCGCCGGGTTAGTTCGCTATAAAAAAAGAAGGCGACAGCTTGATTGCTGTCGCCTTCTTTTCCTTGCGCTTCGCGGATTCATGACCGGAAGCGGTCAGTGGCTTTGCTAAAGTGAAAGCCTGGGGAGCGAGCCTTACATCTTGGTCACTTTTTCGGCCTGCGGACCCTTGGGACCCTGCGTGACCTCGAACTCGACTTCCTGGCCCTCTTCGAGAGTCTTGAAGCCGTCGCCCTGGATGGCGCTGTAGTGAACGAAGATGTCGGAGGAGCCTGGCTGCTCAATGAAGCCATAGCCCTTCGAGTTATTAAACCACTTGACCTTACCGGTTATTCTAGACATAGCGAACGAATCCTCCTAACGATTCGGTAAAACGGGCGGGAAAAGCTTTTGAGGCTTTCGCGCCGACTTAGGTTAATGCTTGTGAGCCGGACGCGCTTTTCTTTTGGGGCGCGAAAACGGAAACACACAACCAACAAAAAAGCCTGTACGCGACCAGAGCGGCGAGAACCGCACTCATCAACACATACAGACCGACGGGGAAAAACTTAACTTCATGACTTGTAACGCTGGCAAATCGAACGAGCGGGGGCGAGATTTATGGGAAAAGCCCTGCCTTCGAAACGACGGCGCATACTAAGCGATAGGCTTAAAGGCTGTCAAGCGGAAAATTTCTTTTCTAGTTTGCTTTAATGCTGCGATTGGCGAAGTTAGAGTCGTTAAAGATAACGCGATTCATTACTGACCATCGCCGCCGTAGCGCAAAGGCACTGTGACCAGTAACGGGTTGCCAGCTTTGACACGAACGCGGTAAATCGTCTGCGGTGTGGGTTCTTCCTGTGTCAGGGAGCGTCCCAGAGCCGTGCCCGCTTGCTGTTCCTCTTTCGTCCACCTTGCGCCTGCGCCGCCTTCCATCTCGAATAATTCTGCTTGTGCGGTCCACATGTTCTCCCATTGCGCTACCTGAGCGGTAGAGAGCCTGGGCTGTTCGTAGGCAAGAGGGATTTCTCTAAGAGGTTCAGATGTGATCAGCACGGTTAATATCTCGCCGACCTGATCGTTGCGGCCTCGCGTTAGATTGAAATAGGGAATGCGGTCGCCTTGATCTGGAATCTCAATCAAGAGTCCTGCGCTGACCCGGTTATCCCCGCCGCGCGCTTTCAGAGTCGGAAAGATCAGAGAAGGCGCGCCCAAAGTACCGTCCGCGTACTGCTCGCGGTCTATCACGTAGAGATAGCCTGCGAGCGGAGATTCGATGCTGAGGCGGACTCGCTCTCCGATCTTGAAGAGCGTCCCCGCAAGCGTGCGCTCAGGCGACCACCATGTTGTCCCGCCGCTTTCATGGACAGGAATCTTCGGCCCGCTATCGGCGGCGGTTGACGCGCGCAGTCGCCAGATGGTGATGCCTACCTGTTCGGTCGTTGAGTCTGCGGAAAGTTTGCTTGCTGGCGGGGAAGCGGCAGCGGTTGTTTTCGCTCCAGTAGTCTGCGTCGAGACGAGACGATAGATGCGGCGCTTCCTCTTGCTTGATGCGGACGGCTGCCCGGCATTTATTTTACTGGCAGGCCGTGATGAAGGATTAGACTTCGCAACCGTCTTGGACGCCTCTGCCGATGGGCGGTTCCTGATAAAGTCTTCTGAAGTAATCTCGCGGGATTGTCTTTGCTGGCCCGCAAACGCGGCGCACCCGCTTCCGAGGATGAGGACAAAGAGACCGACGAGCGGCGAGAAGAGAAACTTCGACCGTCTAGCTCGCTGAACAAAACGCAATGACATCGCTTCTATCTCCATGAACGGTTCGTCGCGGACGATGAACGGCTATAGCCTCAATCTCAAAAAGGCATTGTTTGAGGTTAGCGGTGCTCTAGCTCAACAAGATAAACAAGCACGCCGCCCGCACCTTTGACTATGGTCTGCCTTCGCGTTGTATCCTTCACGACTTCAGGTCTCTGCGATGCGTGCTTTGTCAGGAACTCCCGTACACTGCGTGCCTCAGAGTCATCGGTGAGCGCGCCTCTTTCATTCTTGAAAGCAATCTCCTTTGCCGCTTCAAGCTCCGGCACGCGCTCGGTTGCCGAGACGACCCAGAGTAGTTCTGTTCCAGCTTGCCCGCCAAAGACGTTCCAGCCGGTCTCGGTCTGCGCGTCGGCTTCGACCAGAGCCGAGCCTCCATTTTTTCTGGGCGTTGGGTAAAGCATGGTGAGGGCGGGTGCGCCACTATCGGGTGGGCTTTCGTTAAGCAGATAAAAGTAGCCCGGCTCAGAGCTTGAGACTTTGAAGATAAACTTGTATCCGTTCTCGAAGATTTCCTGCCCGGAAGACTCGAACGGCTCTTGATAGGGCTTGCCGTCGCGCATCTTCTGCACGAGGAGCGAGTAGGCCAGAGACCTTTCAGGCATTGGGATGGTTGAGGCTTTTTCCTGCGGTTGGTTTTGCCGGTTAATTGCTGGCCTTGAGGCCCACCAGAAAACGATGCCGGTAATTCCCACGATGAAGAGCGCAAGCGTGAGTATCACTCTCAGCTTAAAGCCAGGCTCCAGTGATTTGGAATTGGAGCCGTCACCCGCCGGAATCTTTGCTGCGGCGTCTTCGTCTGGAACCTTCGCGCGTCGTGCGTCTCCAGCCAACGCTTCAGCCAGCTCGCGCCCGAACTCACGCGCATTCTGGAAGCGATCACTTGGCTCAAACGCGAGCGCCTTGAGAATCACGGCCTGCGCTCGTTCGGGCAAAGCAGGGCGAAGGTCTTGCGGTTTGACGCGCAGTCCCGCGCGCTGCACGTCGAGCATCTCGAATTTCGATTCTGGATTGAACGGGCGGCGACCCGTCAGCATCTCGTAGGCGATTGCGCCGAGCGTGTAGATGTCGCTGGCCGGTGTGAGCTTCCTGGCGCTCAACTGTTCAGGCGACATGTAGGCGATAGTTCCGACGGCGGCGTTGATTGCGGTGCTCGGCGCGACCCTTGAATCTCTCACTTTGGCGATGCCGAAGTCTATGATCTTGACCTGCTCGCGGTCTCCCCCAAGCGGCTGCACCATGATGTTTTCGGGTTTGAGGTCGCGGTGAAGGATGCCTTTCTCGTGCGCCGCGCCGAGCGCATCCGCTGCCTGTTCGATCAAGCGCGCCGTTCGCTCAATCTCCATCCCTTCAGGCTGCATGACTGAGCGCAAAGTCACCCCGTCAACACACTGCATCACGATGTAAGGCTTGCCGTCCGGCAACTCGCCCGCATCGAGAATGCCTATGATGCCCGGATGGTCTATGCGTGCGAGGGCTTCTTTCTCATGCAGAAACTTACCCACGATCCACTCATCCTGAAGCCACCTTTCAAGCAGCACTTTCACGACCACGCACTTATCCAACAGCCTTCGATCAAGCGCCAGATAAACCACGCCGACGCCGCCATGCCCCAACTCTTTTTCGATAAAGTAGCGACCATCGAGCGTCTCGCCAATCAACCTCTCAGGACGCGGCAGCACGGTGGAATCAAGAGATGGCGAGGCAGGCATGGTCGGAGCCGTAGAATCCGGCGCAGGCGAAATTTCGGTCGGCTCGGTGGATGCCGTAGAGACTGAAGACGGTGCTAGGTTTTGGCGATCATCTTTAGGGAGCATAATTCTTCAATTCGATTATTACGGTTTTCAATTGTCTGCGCCCCATGTTCAGAGTACAGCCTTCAGGCCGCATCAGTTGAGCACGCTAAAGCGTGAATTCTAAACGGGTCGCATTCATCTATAAACCGTAATAATTTCACGAGGCTATGGCAAAGAGGAAGAAATTTTTATAACGACTAGATAAACGACTGCCGGTCTACCGTCACAAGCTTGGTATGAATGCTCTAAAGAAATTATGCAAACAGATCATCAACGGGCATTCTTCAGCCGGGCACAGCCGGTTCTGGGCGCTATCTTACATCTATTACATTAATCCACACGACTACTTTACTGAAGCGACGGCCAGCGCGAGGTCGCTGTTGAGGCCGGGCAGGACGCGCGGGTTCTGTGTGAAGGTTGTTTCGAGGCGAACGCGGTCGCGGACAAACTCAAAGAGTTCTCCGGCAGTGACTAGATGATCGTTGTTTGTGTCTGCATCGCCGCGCAAGCCTTCGAGGAGCGACCAGGTGAAGATGCCGTGGCCGCCGCCCCAACTGGGACTCTCCTGCGAAATCTCGTTGACATCCGAAGAAGTGAGCACGGCTTTGCCGGAGTCGCTGAAGAGACGCTCGGCGTAAAGGTTGAAGACGTTGTTCTCTGTCTGCTCAAGGCCGCGCTTGGTGACAAGACGCGCGCCGCTCAGTCCGGCGCTGTGGCAGGCGTCAATGAAGACAACGACTCTTTTGGCCCTGACATTGTTATCGAGAAAGTCTTTCAGCTCCGACATCGGCAGAGCAGTCGCGGGCATGTCCGCCACTTTCGTGTCGTGGAGCAGAAAGTAGAGTTTCTGCGGCGCGTAAGGATCGGGCGCGCCGTGCCCGGCGATGTAAAGCAGTATCAAATCTTCAGGCGCAGCCCGACGCAAAAAGTCCCTGAGCGCCGAGCGCACACCCTCAATCGTCGCCTGCTCGTTTTCCAGGTAGAGTATATCGTCGGGCGCGAAGCCTCCACCCTCGCGCTGCCGCAGGAAGTCGCGCACGGCGCGCGCATCCGCATCCGCATACTGTAGATCGTTTAAGCCGCCGTCATGATATTTGTATCTGGAGACGCCGATCACGACAGCAAATTTACGCCCGCTGAACCTGGACGAAACCGCAGCCTCACGCCTGCGAACAGGGATGGTCAAACGCGATAGATTGCCTACCTGATCCTGCGCTTCGATGATGATCGAAGAGACGCTTGCCCCGATGTTGATAGTGCGCTCAAACGTCTTCAATCGTGACGCTTGTGTTGCGCTCCTGGCAGGAGATAGAAGAGCCGCCTGACCGTTGACTTTGACGGAAGCCACCGCGCCCGCTGCGTCTGCGACCGTGCCGCGCACCCTCAGCATCTCAGTCTCTTTCATCACGCGCACAGGGCCGTTCGGCGTCGTCATACTAATTTCAGGCGGCTCGCGGTCGTCACCCACTTCCACAGGAAAAAACTCGAGCGTGGCGTTGGTATTGGAAACGTCCTGCGTTGCCTGGCCGCCGACGAGCAGGACGTAGGAAGCGTAAAAGGGATGATTGCTGTGATCTATGGCGCTAATCTCGATGACGTTCTTGCCGGGATGTAGATGGAAGCGCGGCTTGCTTTCGAGATCGCAGGTGACGATGCGGCCATCGCGCCCGGATTTGACACCCTGAATCGTCGCGGCAGCCTCGCCGTTGATAAAGGTATAGATTTTTCCGGGGTCAATAGAGTCTGCGTATGGCTGCCTCACTTTGAATCGAAGGGTACGCAAGTTCGCTGTCGGAACACGCGCCTGCGCCGCAGTGATCTGGGTAGCGCCTATGTCCGGCAACTCCAGCGCAAAGGGAGCGCGTTGTGTGGCATCATCCGGCAATACTGTTGAGGCGGATGCGGGCGGAGCGGGAGCCGAGATTGAGAGACTCAATGCCAGCATGATCGTTAATAGAAAGAGGCAGAGGATACGCATAAGTGGTGTATGAGGGTTTGGGGGTTTTGTAGTCATCTATTCAAAAGTCAGGAAGCGCAGGCATCTTGTTACAGGTGGGACAGGCTCTGCTGGGCCTGTCCCACTTATCTAAGCCCTGACCTTCAGGGCCGACGACCAGTCCGAGCAGGCTTCGCGTTTTCAGGTGTCGCCGGATTGGTTGTGGGCGCAGTGTTATTGACAGGCGTCGTTGTCGCGGGGGGGCGAGTTCCGGCAACGGATGCCACGCCGATAGGCTCGATGTTCTTTGTCGAGACGTTGATTGCGGGAGTAGCCGTCCAGGTCAGTTCGCCCGCCTCCTGCATGTAGTCGTAGATGACATCCATGTTCGGCGGCAGTGTGCCTGAGTGTTCGCGCTGGTAGAGACTGACATACTCCTTGAGGCTGTTGACGATGTCGCGCATCTGGTTCGGGTCTTTCGCCTCGATCATGGAGAGCGCGCGGTAGAGATGAGACTCAGGCAGGACGCGACGCTTATCCAGATCAATAGCGCGCACAAACTCGCCGAGCGCACGCGACTTCTCAGTCGAGTTGCGCGCCGTGAGCTTCAATACCTTGCCATAGTAGAAGTGGGCATAAGGATCGTTGGAGCGGATTTGGAGAGACTCTTCCAGATTATCCCGTGCCATCTGGAACATATCGTAGTAGTAGGCACGCACGCCGTTATCACGCTTAAGCCCGGCCATCACGGCTGCGAATTCCGCGCTGTTACCGATTAATTCACCGGCATCAAGCTTTGCCTGAATGTCTGGGGAACTAATCGCTTTCTCCGCAGCCGCCTCACGCGCGGCTGAATCGCGCGATGGATCGAGCGCTTTGCTATTGTCGGTTTGCTGGGCGGTGGGTTGCTGCGATGCCGCGGCATTATCCAGTCGCCGCGCGGCGAGATTAAGAGCGCCGAAGTAGAGAGTTTGCGACGGGGAGTTGCTCAAGGCGCTGAGCGCCAGATTAATTAATTCCATCCGCTCGTCAACGCGCTTGGAATCAGCGATGAAGCCCGAGCGAGCGCGCTGGTCGCGTTGTGTAGCGCGGCGCATGTTAGCATAGAATTTTGGCACCTCACGCGGATCATAATTACGGTCAAGCATGTACTTGAGGCCGAGTTGATCGGCTTCATCTTCCTGTTGGCGGTCCCATGAAGCAACAGCGTCACGCACTATTAATTTGAGCACGGATGGCGCGACTATGAGTGCCGATGCGCCGATTATCTGTCCGGCGCTTCCCCCACTGAAGCCAATAGCGCCGGCGGCAGCCCCAATCACCGCGCCAATGATGGCGCGCCTCTTTTGCTGCTTCTCATTATAGTCATCAGCGCCATGCGCTACCAGCACATCTTCTCGCCAGTGCTCTTTTTCTACATGCGCGATCTCATGTCCGAGGATGTAGGCTAACTGGGCTTCATTATCAATCATTGACAGAAGACCGGAGGAAACATAGACCGTGCCGGTCGAAAGCGAGCGCGCTTCAGGTACGGGGTTCAATGTAATTTTGAAGGCGTAAAGCCGCGTGGAATTTGCGGGAACCAACGATTGCCCGACTCGATTGACATAATCCTGCGCCAGCGGATTGTCGTAAAGCGTGTCCTGAATTTTAACCTTGTCACCGGAAACTGTCTTCAACTCCTCTGAGGGGTCTCGAATATTGATCAAGTAGGCGTACTCGCTATGTTCGCGCTGTTTCTGCCGGTAAGCTTCATCCACTTCGTCACGGAAATCAGCGTTGCTGTTATATCTATCCTGGCTAAACTTTCTGATTTTTTGATACTCACGCTCATCTTTCGAGAGCTTGGGCGCATCGGATTTAGGTTTCTCATCTTTGTTCTTTTCGTCTTTGCCTTTCGGCTTCTTGTCCTGCCCCTCGTCTTTAGACTGGCTCTGACCAAGAGGACGCGCAAGAGTAAATGTCGGCAAAAGCATTGTGATGAACAGGACGAGAGCGATATATCCTGCCAGTGAGGAAGGTCGAGAATTTTTAGGCATGTGTAGTCTCCTGGTTGAAGAGATGAGCGCCCCCTGGACGCGCATCGGAAATTGGGATGGTAGCAATTGGCTTTGACGAGCGCGCAAACTAACGCGGAGGACGTTTGCCGCCCGGCAGCCTCGTAAGTGGAAAGCTATGATCGGGAATCGCTCTTCGGGGTTGACCGTAGGAGCGCTCGAACGTTGGCGGCAGCGCAAACTGCAATGCGGAAGTGAGACTAGCGCCGCACACAACGAACAAGAGATGTTATTGCTTTAGAGAAGCATCTCGCGCGAGGTGACCGTCTTCTCCTGAGATTGAGAACGGCACAGACTCTATGCTCCATGCATAGAAGCTGTCAAGGAGTTCAGGCAGCGGTAAGTTCGGACATTTTCAATACAGACGGGTGGCAAAGAATGTGTAGAGATGGAAGAGATCAGGGCGGGGGAGTTTCTTAACTCTTATGCAAATAAATTTGATGGGCGATAGGTAGTGATTAACCATCTATCGCCCATCGTTCTTGCTCAGATATTACTTCCCCTTGGCAGCCATGCCGCGTGTCGCAGGCGTGCCTTTGAGGTCGAGTTCTTTCAGAATGTAGCCCGCGCCGCCAAACTTGTCTGTCAGGAAGAGCACGTAGCGGATGTCAACGGAGATGGCGCGGCCCTTCTCTTCGTTGTAGAAGAAATCGTTGCCGAGTCCTTCGTAGTTGCCGTCGAAGATAATCCCCACCTGCTCGCCGCGTCCGTTCAAGATCGGGCTGCCGGAGTTGCCGCCGATGATGTCTGTTGTTGAGAGGAAATCAACGGGCACATCGCCGTTCGAGGCATAGGGGCCGAAATCCTTCGCGCGGTAAAGCTGCTTGAGCTTTTCGGGAACGTCGAACGGCTCGTGCCCTGTGTCTTTTTCAATCACGCCGGAGAGACTGGTGAACGGAAGATAGAGCGCCGCGTCGTGCGGGACGTAGCCTTTGACTTCGCCGTAGCTGAAACGCAGCGTGCGATTGGCGTCCGGGTAAGGCTTCATTCCTTTCATCTCCGTCATGCCCTGAATGAGCAGGGGACGCCAGCGCGCGACCGTCGAGTTGAAGACTTGCTGGCGTGCCTGTATGCGCTGGGCTTCGGGGCTAAGTTCGATTGCCAGGTCAATGAGCGGCTCATGCGTCTCACGCAGTTGCGCCGATGTGAGATCGAATAGACCTGAAAGATTTTCGGCGGTCGAGTAGCGTTTGCTGTCAACGACGGAGCGCGCGAAATCCTCTTCGGTGCGACGACGCGCATCACCCTGAAGACTACCGAAACGTTTCTCTATAAAATCAATCTTCTGCCCGGCGGGAAGCTCATCAGCTCTCTTTAACAAATAGGTGAGAAGCTCGCGCTCGGCTGTCGGGTTACGTTCAGCGAGTGCGCCTGCAAGTTGAGCGCGCACGCGCAGAATGCCTGCCGCGCCGAGGGCCGGATTGCGTTCGGCCTCCGGCTTCTCCTTGTCAGCCGCCGCGCGCTGCGCGAAAGACGCAATGGCAAGCAGGTCGCTTGCGCCGAACATCTGCTGAACCAAAAGATCGCGCCCGGCAGTCGCCATCAACTCCTGATAAGCCTTGTCGAGAGCAGGTAGGGCTTCACCATACTTCGCCTTGCGCGCCGGATCAGCGCTCACCCAGCGATTAAAGGCCGCTTCATCCGCGCGCTTCTTCTCGACGATACCGGCGCGGCGCATCGCCACCACAGAGCCTTCGTAATTCTTCAGATCGTTGCTCAGGCCGAAGATCGTGCTTTGAAGTTTGAGTCGCGCTGCCGGATCATTCTTGCCTGCGTTTTTCAGCGTCTCAATCTGATAATTTAAGATGTCTATCGTGAAGGGCATCGCTATGTCCTGATTGTAAGCGACCGAATAACTCTCACGATAACGGCGCGTCGAACCCGGATAACCCATCACCAACATCAGGTCGCCTTCTTTGACACCATTCATCGAAAGCGACAGAAACTTTTTCGGCTTGTAGGGCACGTTGGCCGTAGAGTATTCAGCGGGCTTACCGTTCGGCCCGGTATAGACGCGCATGAAAGTGAAGTCGCCGCAGTGACGCGGCCACTCGAAGTTGTCTGGGTCGCCGCCGAAGAAGCCTATGTTCTTAGGGGGCGCATAGACGATGCGAACGTCAGGCAGCAGTAGATAGGTGAACCTGTAGTAGGACATGCCGTCGTTCATTGACTGCACGCGAACCTCTATACCCTCAGCCTCGTTTGTGCCCGCGCTTTCAACGGCACGAATCTTGGTGGCAATTGCGCGGCTGCGATCCACCGGAGACATCGCGTCTGTGATGCCGGTCAAGATTTCGCTCGTTACGTCTTTCAAGTCCTGCGTGATCGTCACGCTGTAGCCTTTCGCGGGCAACTCTTCGGCGCGCGTCTTTGCTATATAGCCTGTTGCGCCGTAATCGTTCGTCTGGCTTGAAGCAGAGACGAGCGCGTCGAAAGCGACGTGGTGATTCGTCAGCAGCAACCCTTCGGGCGAAACGAATTCGCCTGTGCCGCCGTCAACGATGACGACAGCATCCTTGAGGCTCACGCCGTTCGGATCGTAGATGTCGGTCGGTTTGAGTTTGAGGCCGCGCTTGACGAGTTTCTCGAATGGGATCGAAGAGACAGCATCGGGCAAGAACATCCCTTCATCGGCGAGAGCGGCGTAGGGAACGAGCGTGAACAACATCAAGGCGACAAGCACGAGACTTGCCGGGCGCGAAAGTCTGGACGGCATCTTGAGTAATCTTCCTTTGATAGTGGTGTTAATTGGCTGGAAGATATTAGCAGAAAAAAGAAGTAGGCAGTAGGCAGTGGGCAGTGGGCAGAGAAAAAGCAGTCAGGTGTTAGTAGCCTGGCTGCTTCTTTTCTTTCTGCCCACTGCCCACTGCCTACTGCTAACTATTCTTCCGCTCCCGGCAGGTAATGCAGGGGATTGACCGGCTCGTTGTTGATGCGGACTTCGTAGTGGAGGTGTGGGCCGGTTGAGCGGCCTGTGGAGCCGACGAGACCGAGCATCTCACCTTGTCTGATGGTCTGGCCGATGGTTACATCTATGTGCGAAAGGTGGCCGTAACGTGTGGAGATGCCGTTGCCGTGATCTATGTAAACGACGTTGCCGTAACCATTCTGACAGCCCGCGATGATGACTGTGCCGCTCGCTGCTGCGCGAACGGGCGTGCCTATCAAGGCTTCAATGTCCTGGCCTTCGTGAGATTCATAGGAACTGCCGCCGAAGGGATTGCGACGAACGCCGAAGCCGCTGTCCAGAGCGCCTTCGACAGGCCAGATGGAGGGAACGGTCGCTCGCTCGCGCAAGGCAACTTCATAGGAGCGCAACTCCTGTTCGAGATGATTGGTTCTGTATTCGACGGCAGTTGCTTTATCAACAGGGAGGAAGGGGCCGCCTGCGCCGTTTGAAATGGCTGGCTGATCTTGACCCACGCCCGACATCTCCGCGAGTCTGCGAGAGGAGTCTTCGACGGCTTCGACGCGATGATTTAAGTTTTCGAGTTGCTGGCGCTGCTTTTCATTCTCGGCGCGCAACTGCGCGTTTTCCTGCTCGACTCTCAGGTGACGGATGTGCTGCGTCAGACCGTAGATGCCATAAATGGCCGCGCAGAAGATGACGACGGCGACAAGGGCCGAGAGCTTGAGCCAGCGTTTATGAACGCAGATGCGGCGAATGCGTGAACGTGAACGCGAGGTATGGGCAACGATAAAAGCGTAAAGACGGTCGTCTCTAACCATCATAATGTGCTCCTTTTGAGCGGTCGCACCGCGCAGAAAAATAATGGAAGAGCTGCGCGCCGCCCGTGAAAAGCACAGCCTGCCGGACGAGGGCGACTGATGCTAACCTAAAAACTTACGGGGACTATTTTTTTGTGATCCTGCTTGAAAGTTTGCAGCGGGCGGAATTATCCAACGAGGTTTGATAACTGAACCACAACCCATCATTTGCTGCTAAGGCCGCGCAAACTATCACACGGGAGCGGAGATTGCAACTGGGGAGCGCGAACGGAAAAATCGGAAAGGAGAGTGGAAAATGAAAAACTCACGCGCGTTCCGTTATTTCGGGCGGGCGCGTGAGCTTTTTAGAAAATCTTTGAGAGTAGCTGTTGCTCCAGCTAAATATCTTCCTCTTCGCGGCGACGTTGCTTGCGCCCGCGAAACACCAGAACAATCATCACCAGCAGGAGGCCGACGAAAGCGATAACGATGATGGCTTTGACCGCGATGAAAAGAAAGCTGACGAGCGAGATAAGCTGGCGTAGCAGCACAATGACGAGCGTGATGATCGTTAAGACTCCGCCCCATCGCCCCGCCATTTTAATAAAAGCTGACATGTTCTGTTTTCCTTACTTACTAAACTCCTGAAACTATAACTCGTAAATCGTGAATCGTAAATCGTAAATAGACGAGCCGCCGTTTTCTCTATTCACGATTTACGATTCACGAGTTACGCTGCTCAAGGTCTTTGCTCGAAGGGGAAAGGAGCGACACTGCGACCAGTAGATACTTGCTTGACAAGCTCGCCCGTCTGAAATCTTCCTGAGTCCGCGGGAACAACCGAGGGTGGAGGATTATCGGTGTCGAAAGCGAGCAGGTGGCGACTACGTTTCCGGTCACGAAACAGGTAGTCGCCAAGCATGTACGCGCCGAGCAGGATCAAGAGAACGGGAAGAACCTGGCGGATGGGAAGTCGTATGCCGATGATTGAATGGATTAAAAAGATCGCGCCGAGCACGACCAGCGTGATGCTCCAGGCCAGAGGGCTTCCGTAAAGGCGGCGCGCAATCACGTCCTGTTCGGTGTCGGGCGCAAGTCCTGCGCGCAGCAGTTGCGCTGTGCGATAGGCATCAACCGCCGAGAAGAGCCACATCCCGAAAAAGCCCATCACGTAGAGCGGCAATCCAAGCTCGACGTTTTCCGTCTCAATCGCAAGTTGAAAGAAGCTTGCGAAGATGGCGAAATGGACGATGGCTTTGGAGGTCTGTCCGTTGTAGGCCGCGCCGAGTCCGGGCACGAAAGAGAGAAGCGTGGCGACAAGAGGAGAGTTGCTGCGGCGCAGGGCGGGCAAAACGTTTGTGCGCGACTGCTGCTGCAACATCTCTACGCCAACGACGATGCAGTCCTGGCAGTAAGGAAAGCCGCGAATGCGGTGGTCGCACGCCGAACACAAAGCGCGCGCGCAGCGATTGCATTCAACGACCGCCGGATTCTTTGAGTGGTAAGCGCAATTCATTAACTTCACCCGTCGCCTTCCTGTCCCCCTGAAATTCGTCCGGCTACTTCTGCTCTTTGCCCTGCGGCGGCGGTGTCGCGCCCTTCGGCTCGACTTTATTCTTCGCGCCCGGCTCGTTGACGAATCCGGCTGGCATGCCTTCCGTGATGCTCTTAAAACTATCCGCATCTACGGCAGGCTCGACGCCCGTGTCGGAGTTGCGCGTGTAGGCGCGCTCGGCCAGTTGTATGCCAGCGCGATACATACCGCTGATCGAGCCGTCGGCAGAGACGGTGCTTGTCAAGACCAGCACGCAAACGAGAAGCATGGTTGCGACCGTCGCAAGCTGCGGGGAAACAATCGGGTCGAGCCAGAGACGTAGGCGTGCTGCAATGCGTGCGGCCAGAGGAGCGCGCACCTCTTCCGCGTCGGTTGTGCCGAGCGTGGCTTGCAGGATTCTCTCGTGCAGACCTGCGGGCACGAGCTTCTCTTCATTAATATAGGTGTAGCAAGCGCCGATGGCGCGCACGACCTGGCCGGGCAGTTCGGTGCATTGCTCGCAAAGGGCTGCGTGGCGTTCCCAGCGATGGAAGAGGGGAGCGGGTAAAAACCCATCCAGATAATCCGTGAGATATTCTTCAAACTCTTCGCACGTCATAGCCATCTCCGGCACGGTTTGCAAGAGAATACGCGCTTCGAGTTCGGCAGGCGGCGCGGGCACGTCCGTCATGCGGCACGCCTGCAAAGTGTTTTTGACTTCACTCAAAAGCTCGTGACAGACGGGGCAGCGCATTGCATGCTCGGCGAACGCACGGTTCGTTTCGGCTTCGAGCGAGCCGTCTAAATAGTCTGTCAAGCGATCTTCAAATTCCGCGCAAAGCATATCAGCTACTCGTTCCTGTCCCCTGTGTTAACGCAAAATTAAAAATGCAAAACGAAGAACGATTTTCATCATCACTCTTGCATTTTTCATCTTTAATTTTACATTTTTAACCGTCCGTTTTGTCTAAGCACTCGTCATCGCCACAACGCGCATCCGGCGAAGTATCTTCGACAGTTCAATGCGCCCGCGATTGATGCGCGACTTCACCGTTCCTTCTGGTATCTCCAAAAGATCAACAATCTCCTGGTAGCTCAATTCTTCTATATCGCGCAGGATGACGCAGGTGCGTAGGTCAGGCGAGAGTTTATCAATTCCGGCCTGCACCTGCTCGCCAAGCTCGCGGCGTTCCATCTCGCTGTGAACCGAATTGGTCGCCGAGCGAAGATGATAGGTATGGTCTTCAAGGTCGTCCGCGTGCGTGTCCTGCGGTGCGCGTTGGCGGCGGCGGTAATCATCTATGATGAGATTGCGCGCCAGCCGCATCAGCCAGTTTTGAAGATCACCCTGCCTGGCGTCGTACTGTTCCAAAGAACGATAGATGCGGATGAAAACTTCCTGCGTCAAATCCTCCGCCGCGTCCGGGCGCGAGGTGAAGCGATAGGCGAGATTATAGATACGGCGCGAGTAGGTCGAGACAATCTCTTCCCAGGCCGCGCCGTCGCCTGCGCGACACCTTCTGACTAACTCGGCTCCTTCGCCTGCCGTAGCCAAAACCTTTGCAGCTCCCACCTGTTGCTTCTCCGATCCCGGTCGCCTTCGGATAACTTGAAGCGCCCCCGCAGGGTGGAAAACTCCCTGTCAAGCGCAGATTACGATGGCCGGAGACTGAAAGTTCCCCCTTAAAATCTAACGCGAACGATGCTGGGCGGCAAATCACGACTGCAACCAATTATACCTCATGCCGGTAGGCTACGCTCAAGCGAATCAGGGCAGCGGGCCGCTTGCGCCTCCGCGCCAAACTATTGTAGCCTTGCGCCACCACCCAATATCTTGTGGTTGTCTGTCTGATAGAGACAAGGCACGCACCTTAAATTATCAGGAACGTGGGTTAATCTTAAACTGAAGCCTTAATCTTTTGCGCCGACACCTTAAATTCGTAATTCTATTGCTGCTCGCCGTTCTGATCCTGTGGTGGTTCGGGCGGAATCTGAACTGGACGGAGGTAGGCCGCAGCGTCATGGCGGCTGATTGGCGCTTGCTGGCAGCCGGTGTCGTCACCGTTTCGATCACTTATTTACTGCGCGCTTACCGTTGGCGCACACTGCTTGCGCCGCTATCAGAAGCAGGGATGCGGCCCCTTTTTGCGGCAACAACTGTTGGATTCGGCGCAGTCTTCCTCTTCGGACGCGCAGGCGAAGTCGTCCGACCCGTAGTTCTTCCGCTTTATGACCATCGAGTGAAGCCAACGGGTTCGTTCGTCACGATCATGGTCGAGCGGCTCTGCGACATTGTGGCCGTCACGGTTCTGTTCGCCCTGAATCTTTTGTGGTTTCCAGCGCCTGCCGGGCATGAGGCTCAGTTGGCGAATGTTCGGATAGCGGGCTTAATCCTGCTGATTATCGCAGTGGCGGGAGTGGCCGGGCTGGTCTTGTTTGAGCGTCGCTCGAAACGCGCGATTCACTGGCTCGACGTGAGATTCAAACGCTGGCGCTTCGTCCCGGACCGCCTGGCTCACGCGCTGACGCATCTGCTGGAGCAGTTGGCAAGCGCGCTGAGAATCCTGGCCGAGCCGCGCGAGTTGACTATCACGATTGCCTGGACGGTCATCATCTGGGTCGTCAACACTATCTCAAACTGGCTCGTGATACTCGCTTTCGGTCTGCCCTTTGGCCTCAAGGAGACCATTTTCGTGATGGGTTGGTCGCTGGTTGGGTCGTTAGTGCCGACGCCGGGTGGAGCCGCCGGAGCGTTTCACGCAGCGACAGCCGCCGGGCTAATCTTTCTGAATCGCCCGGCTAACGAGGCTGCTGCGGTCTCGATTCTCCTGCACCTGGTCGCCTTCGCGCCCGCCGTCGTCTGGGGACTCTACTACTTCCTGCGCGGCGACGTGAGCTTCAAACGCTTGCAGCGTCTTGCAACGTCTGAAGAGATCGAGCACGCGATTGACGATGACGAGCTTGGGATTGAAGACCAGGGTATATCGAACGAACTGACGGCGATTGGGGTAAGCGATTAGAAGTTTTCAAGAGAGGAATTTTGATGGCTGATCTGCGCGCTCAAGTGGAAAAGACGTTTGCCGGCATAGAGGTCGGGATGCGCTTTCGCTTCAGCCGGACGCTGACCGATGGTGATGTTGCGCTCTTTGTCGGCGTGACTGGCGACTTCAATCCCTTTCACGTGGACGACCAGTTTGCCGCACAGACAAAGTTCGGACGACGCATCGTGCCGGGATTATTGACAGCAAGCCTCGCCACGCACATCGGCGGGATGCTCGCCTTTCTCGCCTCCGAGATGCACTTTCGTTATCACCAGCCTGTCTTTGTCGGCGAGACTGTGACCTGTGAAGTTGAAGTCATGGAGAAGATTCAAGAGGGCCGACGCATTCGCGCCAGCGTGCGCTGCACGAAAGGCGACGACGTAGAAGTCTTAACCGGAGAGTTCACAGGCACGCCTGCGGCTCTCCGGCTCAAGCCGGAGTAGTCTGGAGTCTGGAGTCTGGAGTCTTGGAGTCAAAAGAAAGAGAAATGCTTTTGACCCCGGACTTCAGACTCCAAGACTCCAGACTCCAGACTTAAACAACGGAGTTGTTTATGAAATGTCCTTTCTGTGGGTTCATTGAAGACAAGGTGGTTGATTCGCGTGAGGCGCGTGAGGGCGAATCAATTCGTCGCCGCCGCGAGTGCTTGCGCTGCGAGCGCCGCTTTACGTCTTACGAGCGGATTGACGAAATCCCCTACATGGTCATTAAAAAGGACGGGCGGCGCGAGCCTTTTGACCGCAACAAGGTGATGGCGGGACTCCTGCGCGCCTGCGAAAAGCGACCCGTGCCATCGTCGAAGCTCGATTCAATCGTCAACTCGATTGAGAAGTATGTGCAGGAATCGCCGGAGCGCGAGCGGCCCACCAGCAAGGTCGGCGAGATGATTATGCGTCGGCTCAAAGAACTGGACAAAGTCGCCTACGTCCGCTTCGCCTCCGTCTATCTTGAGTTTGAAGACGTGTCGGAGTTCATGCACGAGTTGAAACACCTGGTGCGCCAACGCAACAGCGCGGCAGCACGAAGGGCTTGAAAGTGATAGGTGATGGGTGATAGGTGATAAGAGAAATGCTCTTACCCATCACCCATTACCTATCACCTATCACCATTTATGATTAAAGCTGCTCACGTCGGGCTGAAACGAATCGAGTTGGAGCGTCTTCGGGATGGCATCGGGCGTCTGTATGCTGCGTTGCAGGAAGCGACTGAGGCGGAAGTCCCTGTGGCGGGGGCTTCATGGGTGCCGCCTGTTGACCTGTGTGAAATGAAGGAAGAGGTTATAGTGCGCGTTGAGTTGCCGGGCGTGTCAGCTACTCAGATCAAGCTCGGACTGACGAACACGCACCTGCGTATTTGCGGTGAGAAGAAAAAACGCGCGCCACGCAACCGCATCATCTCGCATCTATGTTCAGAGCGCAGCTACGGTCATTTCAGTCGTGTGCTGCCGCTGCGCTGGACAATCAATGTGAGCGAAGCGACGGCGGAGCTAACGGGCGGCGTGCTCATTGTGCGATTGCCAAAACGAAAAGAGCGTCGTGGAGCGGAATTTAAGATTCAGATAAAAGAGAACAGTGATGAGTGATAAGTGATAGGTGATAAGTAAAAGCATTTTCTTATCACCTATCACTTATCACTCATCACTTAAAAATATTATGTCTATTAACAGCGTCGAAATTCCAGAGACTTTAGAAATTGCCGATGCCGATGAGCAGCAGTTGCAAATTCCGAACGAGTTGCCTGTGCTGCCGTTGCGCGACATCGTTATTTATCCTTTCATGATCGTGCCGCTCTTTGTCTCGCGCGAAAAGTCCATCCATGCGGTTGATGAAGCGCTGGGCGAGAATCGCATGATCTTGCTCGCTTCACAGAAAGACCTAGACAAAGAAGAGCCGACGGGCGAAGACCTCTACCAGATAGGCACCGTCGCCGTCATCATGCGTATGCTGAAACTGCCGGATGGCCGGATACGCATTCTCGTGCAGGGGCTGGCGCGCGCGCGAATCGAATCGGTCGAGGCGGGTGGCGAATACCTGCGTGCGCGTTTGCAAGTCATTCAGGAAACCGCTGCGCCCGAACGCTCGCTCGAAGTCGAAGCCTTGATTCGCAACGTGCGCGCTTCGATGGAGAAGGCAGCGAATCTGGGTAAAAACATCTCGCCCGAAGTCATGGCGATCATCGCCAACCTCGACGATGCAGGGCGTCTCGCAGACCTTTCGGCAAGCAATCTCGAATTGAAAGTCGAGGACGCGCAAAGCGTGCTCGACATCGCGGACACGACAACCCGCCTGCGCCGCGTCAACGAACTCTTGAACAAAGAGATTGAAGTTCTCACCGTCCAGCAGGAGATCAACACGCAGGCGCGCGCAGACATTGATCGCTCGCAGCGCGAGTTTTATCTGAGGCAGCAGTTGAAGGCGATTCAGTCGGAGCTTGGCGAGGGCAACGAGCTAGCGGAAGAGATCGCACAGCTCAGAGAGAAGATCGAGGCCGCGAAGATGCCGAAGCCTGCGGAGGAAGAGGCGCTCAGGCAATTGAAGAAGCTCGAACGCATGCACCCGGACGCGGCTGAGACGGCGACGCTCAGAAACTGGATGGAGATTATGACCGATCTCCCCTGGTCGAAAGCGTCAAACGATAATCTTAACCTGCTGGAAGCCCAGCGCATCCTCGACGAAGATCACTACGGGCTGGAGAAAGTAAAGGACCGCATCATCGAAGCTCTCGCAGTTCGTAAGCTCAAAGAGAAACCCAAGGGGTCAATACTTTGTCTGGTTGGCCCGCCGGGAGTCGGCAAAACCAGTTTGGGCAAATCTATCGCCCGCGCGCTTGATCGTAAGTTCATGCGCCTTTCTCTGGGCGGTGTGCATGATGAAGCGGAGATTCGCGGCCATCGTCGCACTTACGTTGGCGCGATGCCGGGCCGCATTATTCAAGCCGTCCAGCAGGCGGGCACTAACAACCCGCTTATCATGCTCGACGAGATTGATAAAGTCGGCGCGGACTTTCGCGGCGACCCGTCATCCGCTCTGCTGGAAGTTTTAGACCCGGAGCAGAACAACAATTTCCGCGACAACTACCTGGGCATCACCTTCGATCTCTCGAACGTGATGTTTATGACGACGGCCAACGTGCTCGATACCATCCAGCCAGCCTTGCGCGACCGCATGGAGGTGATTCGTCTGGCGGGTTACACGGAAGAAGAGAAGCGCGAGATTGCGCGTCGTCACCTCTTGCCGAAGCAGATAGAGGAGAACGGCATCACTGCGCGCGACCTGCACATCTCGAAGACTGCGCTCGCAACAATCATCCTGCAATACACGCAGGAGGCTGGGCTTCGACAGTTGGAGCGCGAGATCGGAACGATCTGCCGCAAGGTGGCGCGTCGTATCGCTGAAGGGCACAAGGGAACTGTTCGCGTCTCGTTGAAAAACCTGCACGAGTTTTTGGGCGCGCCGAAGGTCATGCCGGATGAGGTCTTGAAGAAGGATCAGGTCGGCATTGCGACCGGCCTTGCCTGGACCGCTGTCGGCGGCGACGTGCTTTTCATAGAGGCGCTGAGAATGAAGGGCAAAGGTAATCTCGTTCTGACCGGACAACTCGGCGAAGTCATGCGCGAATCGGCGCAGGCGGCTTACTCCTACGCGAAATCACGCGCCAAAGAGTTGGAGATTAACGAAGAGGATTTTAATAACTACGACCTGCACATACACATTCCCGAAGGCGCGATTCCGAAGGACGGCCCCTCTGCCGGAATCACGCTGGCGACCGCTATGGTTTCAGCGCTTTCGCAGCGTCCCATCCGCAAGGATGTCGCCATGACGGGCGAGATTACGCTTCGCGGCAATGTCCTGCCGGTCGGGGGAGTCAAGGAAAAGGTGCTGGCGGCGCGGCGCGCTCGCGTCTCGAAGATCATTCTGCCTCAACTGAACCGGCGCGACATGGACGAAGTGCCGAAAGAGCTTTTCGGCGATATAAAGTTCGTTTTCGTGGACGACGTTAGACAAGTTTTCCGCGAGGCTTTGAAGGAGAGGGTGACGCAGCCTGCCACAACGGGCGCGCGCCCGGCACGTCTGCCGCAGGTGGCTTCACCCGGAAGCGCCTAAAGGCTGGCTTTAGCGTAACTATTTCAACAGTTGCGTCTCTCAAACTTTCTCCTTCGCGCGGCACAACCCATGCGCTTATGGGAGCATCTTTAATAGGCAGGGCGAAGCGGTTTAAGTGGAAAATTTCACCGCTTCGCCTTCTATTTACTATAGGGATTGTTTGACACCGCGCGAAATCGTGTGATAATGTCCGCGACCTGTTGGCTCCCCCGCCTGAAGCCTACCCGTCGGGGAGTCGAGTCAAAAAGGAACTTTTAACCACCCCTCGCGTTTGTTTGATGTGGATGCCGCTCGTGCGACACTCTTTCGGGGAGAAGTCGCCGTCGTGGATTTGCCATAGCCCTCGTAAAAGGAGAACGACGATTGATGACAACGAGCTTCCCCCGCTTTATCGCCCGCGCTGCTTTCTTCGCCGCGCTTACATTTTCGGCTACTAATCTTTACGCACAAATTCCGGCTGGTTCATCTGCGCGCTCGATCCCGACCGAGGTCGAGAAAATGGACGCGCGCGTCACGCAGCTCATTACGCAATCGGAAGCCCGCTTCAAAGAGGGTGAACTGCACCTCAAGGCTAACGAGCGCGAGCAGGCACGCGAGAAATTTGATAAAGCCGTAGACACCATCCTCGAATCCGGGATGGACGTGCGCGGTAGCCAGCGCCTTCAAACCTACTACCTCGAACTCGTCGAAAGAATCTACCGCATAGAAGTTCCGCAGCAGCAGGTGACGCCGCGCGCCGAACAACTAGCGCAGAACGTTCAGGTCAACTACAACGCGGGGCAAACTCAGGACGAGAAGAACACGACGACGCCGCAAGAGCCTGGCTTCAAGCAGCAGAAGTTTGAGCCGTCGCCGCTAGATGAGTTGAGCAAATTGATTCTCACGCCCGAAGAGACGACTGTTGACCCGGAGGATTTGCCAGCTATAGAAATTGCTAAGAATGCGATTGACTTCCAGTTCGACACGCATCCGATGATTCAGCAGTTCATCAACTACTACCAGGGGCGTGGACGCTCAACGATGGAGACTGGTCTTCGTCGCTCCGGCCAGTTCATGCAAATGGCTCGCAAGATTTTCAGGGAAGAGGGCGTGCCCGAAGATATAACCTGGCTCGGACAGATCGAGAGCGCATGGCGTCCGACGGTTCGTTCGCAGGCCGCAGCCTCCGGCCTCTGGCAGTTCATCCCCGGCACGGGTCAGACTTATGGCTTGCGCCAGACCGCGTGGATTGACGAGCGCAACGGTTTTGAGAAAGCGACGCGCGCTTCCGCACATTACCTCAAAGACCTCTACAATCACTTCGGCGATTGGGAACTGGCGATGGCCGCCTACAACACGGGCCAGGGCAACATTGACCGCGCTATCTCGCGCGCAGGTTCCAAGAGTTTCTGGAAGATTTATCCGTATGTAGCGCGCGAGACGAGCAACTACGTGCCGAACATTCTGGCGGCGATCTTGATTGCCAAGAATCCTGCGAAGTATGGCTTCCCAAACATTCGCCCGGATGCTCCGCTCTCCTACGATGTCGTGCAAGTTCCATCGGCAACGAGCCTCCACCTGATCGCGCAGGCGACGGGCGTCAGCGTTGAATACATCCGCATGCTCAATCCTGAGTTGCGACGTGACACAACGCCGCGCGGCGAGTCTTATCAGGTTCGCATCCCCGGTGGCAAAGCGAATCAGTTCGTCGCTGCCCTGAAGGGCATCCCCATCGAGAAGCGCGATGCCGCGCCGAACAATGTGCAACTTACTACCTACACTCGCGCGAAGGCGAATGTGACAACAACTCCTGCCACGCCGGGCATGATGAAGATCAAAGCTCGTATGGGCGACACGCCAGCCAAACTCGCAGAGCGATACAATGTTTCGGCGGAAGAGATCGCGAAGATGAACGGCACGGCAGTCAACGCCGAGTTACCGGCAGGCCAGGAAGTCAAACTACCATCTGCTGCTCCATCGTCCTCGCGGCGTCGCGGCGGCAGATAACTTTCCGAAGAAGCGTTCGACTCAGAAATTGAATGCTTGAGAAAACAACCCTGGCGAGCGCGCTTTCTTGTGAAGATTTAAGAAAGCGCGCTCCTTTTCTTTAACACCAAGAGCGCGTTCTCCCTTAATGTTAGCGCTTGTCCCTTCCCACCCCGTTAGGGAGCAATCTCACCATGCCATGCTCTTTCGTACACAGTCCGCTGCCGTCTATGGCATTGATGCAGACCTCGTTGACATAGAGGTTGATTTAACGCCTGCGCGCGGCGAATCAGACTCTCCATCTTCGGTCACAATCGTCGGCCTGCCTGATGCCGCCGTGCGCGAATCGCGCGAACGCATCCGCGCTGCAATCTCAAACTGCGGCTTCTTCTTTCCTTTTCACAAGACGACAATCAATCTCGCTCCGGCGGACGTGCGCAAAGAGGGCGCGAGCTTCGACCTGCCGATTGCGCTCGGCATCCTCGGCGCAAACGGCGACCTCGGAGATGCAGACAACCTAACAGACATGCTCTCCGTAGGAGAGCTTTCTCTTGATGGCCGCGTGCGCCCGATACGCGGCGCGCTCCCCATCGCCATCCGCGCACGCGAGTCTTCAATCAAGTATCTGCTGCTGCCGGAAGAGAACGCGCGTGAGGCTGCGGTCGTCTCCGGTATTGCTGTTTACGCCGTCTCAGACCTGCGCGACGCAGTTGAGCTGATTGCGCGCCTTCGTTCCCTGTCTCCACCCATGCCGCTCTCAGTTTCCCCGGCAGATGTGTTGAAGACTTCCGACCACCACGCCGTTGACTTTAGAGAAGTGCGCGGGCAGTTGGCGGCCAAGCGCGCACTCGAAGTCGCAAGCGCAGGCTCGCATAACATCCTGCTCATCGGCCCGCCGGGTTCGGGTAAGACGATGCTCGCCAAACGCCTGCCGACCATCTTGCCGCCGCTCGAATTTGAAGCCGCGCTTGAGCTAACCAAGATTCATTCCGTCGCAGGACTAACAGGACGAACAGGGCTTGTCACCGAGCGGCCTTTCCGTTCTCCTCATCACACGATCTCGGACGCAGGCTTAATCGGCGGTGGTGTGAACTACAAAAGTTCACGCAACTCTCTACAAGATAATGTAACCCTACAAAGGTAAAAGTTACTGGGCAGGTAGCTTTGCCTAAAAACCATTCTGCCAAAAAGTAGAGCAATGCTTAGAAGTCCGCTACAATAGTGATGAGGAGAGGATGGCCCTCATTTGCCGCAAGCCTATCATCTCCCAATACTCTATTCTCAAAGTAACTTTAGATAAAGGTAACGTAGATACCCTCATGAGCATTTCAACCTATACTATCCACGAGTTATTCAATCTCACAGACAACCGCCCTTGGAAACTTCACTGGTTCGAGCAATTGAGGCTAAACCAGCTTACAACCGAACCACTGATTGAGGCGCAATTCGTGCCACTGATTCACCCCGATTTGGACATTGAGGCCAATCCGTCCGAACTACTTGCCAACTCCTCTTACGATTTTAGCCAGAGTAAAAAGATCAAAGTTGGTGGCGGGCAACTTCCCATGCTCCACATTGGCTTGATGCTCTTTCAGGGGCGTCCTATTACGCGCCCACGTTATCAGCGCAAGATTTTCGATCTCTTTATTGGAGAGGATACGACCGAAGTTCTTCCCATCAAACATGGACATCGGCCCGCTCCTCGCAGTCGAAAGATATACGATGTCCCCTATTCGCAATACCACCTCTATGGGACTAACGATTATGTTAGATGCCTGCATATTAATGTGCCGCCGGGAAGACATGATAAAATAACGAAGATCATTATCCCATGCGCGGAAGTCATCCGCTTCTACTACGGCAACTCCTCTGAACTATTCCATGAAGTTCTTACTAACGGTTTAGTTGGCAGCCCGAATCGCGTCTTCAACTCAAGCAAAACTGTAATGCCCGGAACGGATGCGACTGCTTTTATTCAACTCTCGCCCTATGTCAAGAAGCAAGACGCTCCCATCATCGCCCGCTTCGCCTTCGATCCTTACGCTCTGACCTGCGCCCGGCACATCTATTTGTCGGCTTATAAAAATGCTACTAGACCATACAAAGGGCGGGGCGACGAGCTACAAGGCTATGTGCCGGAAGCACGTTTGCCATATGTTAACCAGCAGACGAGGCTAGTCGTTCACGGCAAGGAGATCGAATCGGGTACAGACCGATATTTCCTCGTTTATTACATTACAAGCGACAGCACGCCGTTTCCTTTCGAGTATTTTGAGTTCAGACAAGATGGCAGCGATGAGGTGCATACTGTCACCAACCAAGGCTTACCAGATAGGGGACGAAACGTGCGCGTTGAAGAGGAAGGGGGGTTCGTGACAGTCAACGATGAAGCCGAGGTGTTCATTATAAGGACTGATAAGGAGCCTTCACCTTCCAAGGAGAAAGTTGAAGAGTTACTTTGGGCAGACAAGTTTCCTGATCTGAAGAATAAGAAATGGCGTAAGCAAAACAACGGCAGTTCACGCACGCTGCCGCCTCGCCGTGAGCCTGCATTTATTCAGGGGCACGACGACACTGGGGAGCTTTCGACAGCGCCTCGCGGATCAGGCGAGAACAAAGTAACGCCTTTGACTTTCATGTACGACTTCGATGGTGAGGAAGACACGGAGAATGTGACGTGGGCAGAGGCAAAGCCCGACCCTGAAGAAGTCCCCGTTGATGGGACGGATGGGGAAAAGCCGAAGGAGACAAAGCCCCGGCGCGCCACCGATCATAGCGAGGCACTCCCCGCCAGTTATGAACTATTTAAGAAGCTGGTTAGTATGCTCAACGAAGTTCTGCCAGCGAAACTGCAATGCGATTTTGTGAGAGTCCCGAAGACCGGAGAGGAAAAGACATTCGGGCAGCCCCTAGTCACCTTCTTCCCGACTAAATGGCAGTTCCAGCCCCTCCGTGGGGATCAGACCCTCTCATGGTCCATAGTCACTCGTGACGGCAAGACGAGAGAGCGTCGGCTTGCGGTAGCCCGCGGTGTCTGTCAAGGGGAACATTATTTTTATCTCATGGAGATAGAACCGTCGGAGCATGGTGAACAAAAGGAGCATAAGGCAAGCCGTAAAAGAGGTAAGACTTTGAAGCCACGCGGCTACACACTGCTCTTGATTTATGATGAGAGTCAGGACTTCGCTGATATGAGTTCGGAGAACTTGCGGGAAGTGCTAGCTTTCTGCGCGAGGAACGCAGGCTCTTGGCTGAAGAAGAAAGAGTTAAAGGATTTCGGTAGGTACAAGTTCAAACACGCTTCCAAGTTCGAGAAAGTCTTTGTAAGTCGCATTATTGAACAGCTATCAGAGGCAGGTCTATTGACGCTGACTAAAGGAGAGGTTACTAAATGGGTGCGCGAGCCTAAGAGATTAAAAGCACCCAAGCTGCCTAACGCTGGCGACTCTTCGCAGGACGTTGAGCCATCCCGAACTGATGAGCCAGCTAGTAGGATTATATTATCCTCTCAATCTCCAGAAGTAGAGCAAGCATCTCAGACTGATCAAGCAACCAATGTCACTATATCTTCTGAGGGGGGCGAATCATCTGGAAGCAATGAAATGTCTGACAGTAATAGGTCTTCGGACGCTGAGCCTTCAAGTGAAGAAACGTCATAAACGAGGTCATCGAAATATGGCTCAAAGGAAAGAAGCTGGAATAAGATTTAAGACTTACCGTCATACCCATAGGAATAGCTATCTGATTGACTAAGCATCACTTCCGCTAACCCCCGCCTCTCGACCGGCACTTCAAAAACATTTAGCGTTCGCTTTTCCATAAAATCTCCTTGTAGTTATACGCACGGCGGAAATTTATACCAAGTTGCAATACAAAGAGAGGTCAATACCGCCTGCGGTAGCGGGCGGGTGTTATTGAGCTACAGACCCGCCCGCTTGCGGCAGGCGGTACTGACTGCATGACCATGCGACCTCTTTTTCTACTGCAACTTGGTATTAGTATGTGCGAATGGAGAGGATTATGAGTGACGATCAATTTTCTAACGAGTTGAAAAAGGCAATAGAAAAGGGATTTGCGGTAGTAAACAAGCAAACCCGCACGGCTACGATTGGAGCTAATCTCGCCGGTTATTCTAGGACGATATGGGGAATACTCCTGCTAGTAAGGGACGTGCAGGGGCATACGTCGGAGTTGACCATGAGGCATGGTTACACAGTTTCCTGTGATCCGGCGTGTCATGAATACCTATCGCTGCTGTAGTTGGTATAAAACTGTACCTGCGGCTAGTACAGCTTCAGTATCTTCGCATCTCGTATAGGAGCCTGTCGTCTTTTAGACTGGCTTCACTTGTATGCCTGAATTAGCGCACAATAAGCTGCCGTGAGTTCTTCTGTCAGGAACCAACATTAGGCACGTAAAGCTTGAGTGATGGCTAAGAAAATACCGACGATAGAAGAGTATCGAACGTATGACGGAGCGCACTGTTTTCAACTATGGAAATCGCTCGGCGAGACGTGGCGGTGTCTTGGCTGCGGGCGCTCGAAGTTCGAGATTATGCGGTGGACGTGGCGTACTCCACATGGCCGCGAACCGTTCTGGGGCTGGATGGCGGGATTGCACGCGCATCACGATCACTCCCAAGGCTATGTTGATATAGGGCGCGGGCGTTTCCACGAAGTTGTGATTTGCGACCAGTGTAACTCATCGGACGCGCAGGCGAAGCGTCGTTTGGGCCTGCCACCGGACTTTTCTTTCACGCCCACGGAAATCCGGCAGTTCGTGACGCCTGAGCCTCACGGCAAGCATAAGATAGATTTTGAGCGCGCCCGGCACATTTACGAATCGTTACAGAACCAATAGGGAGTAGGAGCATGATTCTCTGCACATTCAGTTGGCCGGTTCAATTGCACGTTACTGTGCCGTCAGGGGAAGGATTCTTTTTTCGCTACGAAGGGCGCGATGTACATATTGAATGCCAGTCGCTTCCCGGCGCAAGGCTCTTTTCCTACATGGGGGAGGATTATGGATGGTTGACTAAGGAATATGAAGTCGAGAGCAGGTACGTGCGCGTAGTATCTGATGATAAGAAAGTCCCGATTCGTCAGATTCACCGGAAGAAGGATGAAGTGCCATTTACAGGCGGAATAGTCGATCTGGTGAAGTACACACGGATTCTCGTCACCTTCGAGGTTGAGGGTACAGAGGTTTTGGACAATGAGACTCGCTCTGGCGAATTGCGAGCGTGGGTCGAGAGAGTAGTGCATCACTTTATTGATCTATATCGCTTGGTCACGCAGGAAGGCGATGTGACTAGGCCGCGCATGAGGGATGCTCCATCTATAGATGTATTAGTTGCCGACGATTATGAGTTCAATGCAGAGGTGCTGGCGGGTAAATTTCGACAATATAAATGGGTGCATGCCTGGGAAGATGCTTCAAGGACTGGTCATCTCAAGGAGACAATGAAGCCGGAGATGGTCGGGACACTGGTGAAACTTTTGCAGAGCGGCTTTAACCCTCGCGTGTTTGATAAGCTCTTGCTTGATTCTAAGGAACAGTCGTTCGTTAGAGATGAGCATGATCTGGCGATTGTGGTTACGGAGACAGCCTTTGAAACTTTCCTTCAGGAACGCCTGTTAGCTGCTTGCGCCGCTAGGGGCATCACAACCCTGACTGCGGGTAGAGGAAGAGGCGCGACACAGATGCCTTACCGTGATGCTATCGAGCGTGCTCAGGTTAGAGACAATTTAGATTACATACAGAATTTGAGCGGGGAAAACATCAAGGGCGGTGTGGAGCACACCAACTGGTACACTTACGCTTACGAAAAACGGAATGAGATCATTCACAGCGGCTTGCGAGGGTCTACATTTGACGACATGGGCAAGGCTTTCACAGCCGTTGTTACTTATATTCAATTGATTGATCGGACCCTGCAATGATCAAATCCTCCGCAGCCTGCAAACTATGAGCGACACAGATTACAACGATCACGATTATACAATTCTAGCCCTTAACATTCAGGGAACCTTTTTTGAACGCCGATGTCAAGAAATTATTCAGGAAGCTGCTGGCTGGAGACTCTTTGCAACCAACTACCCGGTTTCATATCAACGGGCAGGTTCCACCTTACCCCCGAAGGAAAGTAATCTTGACATTAGGGCTTACTTAGGGCCGACCTCAAGCTATTTGTCTTCTTCCAAATCTTTGAACCTTCTGGTCGAGTGCAAGAAGAACAACCCTGAGTTCATTGAGTGGATATTCTTCCCCGCTCGACCACATTCCGCATTTTTCCCTTGCATTGAGATAAAGTCTACTCAAACTGACAGCAATGATGCTGAGATAAGCTCGTACCCTTTTCAAGTTAGTCATAATTTGCCGTTTGCCGATGACTGCTGGGAGACACGAGGGAACTATTCAGAGTACAAAAAGCGTAAAGGCAATCAGGGAATAACCCGAACAGTAAACAATGCTGTCTCGGACGCAGCTTACCAGGTCGCTCTGGCGACCCAAGCAGTCATAACTGAAGAGGCTGATCCGAACAACTGCGTAAGGTTCAATCCCGCTTCAAATACTCTCGTTGATATGAAGTTAGTCTTGCCTGTCATTGTTTCTACAGCTAAGCTCTTTATGTGCGAGTTTGACCCCAAAGACATCAGCGTTAGCACAGGTGAAATCCCTTTCGACAGGGTTAAGCTCACTCAAGCGCCGTATCTGATTTACAGATACCCTCTACCGCGCCATCTCCAAAGCGACTTCAGATTCTCAATAAAAGAATCAATGATATATGGGTCGCCTGAAGTCTTTCTTTATATGAACATCTTCGTTGTGCATAGCGAGAATCTCGAAGGTTTTCTGAGCGAAGTGCCAGCATTGATGTCCGGGTTCTTGAAATAGATTGTTTGAGGTAACGATAATAGGGGATGAATAAATCGCGCTTTATCGGGAAATGTATATATTGCGGGGCAACGGATAACCTCTCAAGGGAGCACATCGTTCCATTCGGCCTTAACGGAACACACGTATTGCAGCAAGCTAGCTGCCCTTCATGCGCCTCGATCACCGGCTCATTCGAGCGCGAGGTGCTTCGTGAATCTCTTGGGGCAGTTCGTGCCGTGCTAAATATCAGCTCAAGGCGTAAGAAACAGAAGCGCACGCACATGCCCATGAAGATGGAGAGGGATGGGGAAACCTTCGTTCAGGATGTGCCTGTTGATGAGTATATTCCTCTGCTGCCAGTGCTTTATATCGGATTGCCGGGATATATCCGCGAAGGGCGGCGGCGTCAGATAGGTGACGGCAGTCAGAGGGCCATAGTTGTTGGTAAAGGAGTTCTTAAATCGGATACTCACGTTGATGAGCTATTGAAAAAGTACAACGCCACCCAACTCGACGCCAGCTATACATTTAGCCCGATAGATTTTGGGAGAATGTTAGCCAAAATTGCTTACTGTATGGCTGTCAAGCAATTTGGTCTTAACGGAATTACGGATGCGTATGTTGTGCCTGCTATTCTCGGCCAATCAAATGACATCTGGCATTTTGTCGGGTGCGATTACAATTACCCATATTTAGCTAATATACCTCAAAAACAAGATGCCTTGATATGGGTAGACATGGATATTATTGGAGGGGATATTCATGCAAGGCTGAGATTGCTCCCACAGGCTGATTCACCCGTCTACCTCATTGTTGTCGGGCGTGCTAGGGAAGCACTTCAAGGACTATTCCAAAGTACAGGTAGGCGTTTATCTTAGCGCGTCAAGATAAAATGTCTGTAGCAAGATTCAGTCACGTAGAATTATAAAAGTGCAAATTCCGCAGGGCGAATTATAGATACCATAGCCTTTTCCGGGTCCCACCTCATGACCGAGAGGTTTCCGTCCTGAGACGCAACAAAAGCAAGAGCATCTCTCTGATCGAAAACGAACTGTGCTGTAGACTGATGTCGAGTCCCGTGGAATCTCGAAAGCTGGATGTCTTTCGGTGAACTATTTTCAAAAGGCTCCGAGATTGATACCATTTCAGGCTTTTCATTTTCTTTCTGCTTAATCTTCGCCCCAAAAGCTAGAACATCCAGATCGTAAGTGACGATGGTCGCCCCATCCACAGCCGTAAGCCTGCCAATAGTTCTGATGGATTTTCTTGCAGAATCTACCGCCATTCTGTACCACGGCGAGTCTGTCCATAGTGGTTCTGTTTCTCTGACCCGCTCTTCTCTCCTATCCCGTTCCATAAGGTCATATCTTACTTTGTAGTAAGGCTCCCCGCTGTACGTCATAGGTTGCACGAGTGATCCACGCCAGTCACTTTCCTCATTGACTATCAATAGAATACCTCCGTGCTGATGTGCCCGCATGTCCGCAGTAATGTCGCGGTAATCAACGGCGCGCTGAAACTCTTTCTCGTTCTCCATGAGAATATCCATTCGGCGTTTATTTTTAGCCTCTGGCACTAACCACGTCAGGAACTCGCTTGACGCAACAAATTCTTGGCGTGTCCCTGTGATCAAAGTGCTGAAGTATTGTATTCCGATCTCCTTAAATGAAACCAAGATTTGTCCCGGAGCAATCGTCGTAGTCATCAGCCCCGTATCTTTAAGTGGAGCGAACCCCCGTATAAAAAGCTCGCCTGTTTCGTCGGGCCAAACAAGTATGCAGTTTGCGAGCGGGTCCAATGCCGGGGCCAGCTTCGCCAAATTATCCGCATCAAATAATACCGGCTGGTCAAAGATAAATTTGTGAAGTAGAGGCTCTACTGGATGAAGCAGAAGAGAGAACTCGTGAAATCTCCCTTCCTCGTGTTTAAGGCTCCCCCAAAAAGCATTCTCGATGAAAAGCTTAAATTGAGAAGATGTGAGAGGCTTCAACTCTGGATAATATTTCTGAAACTCAGCCGACTTCTCTTGGTAATGCCAATCATATGACTCTACAGCAGAAGTATAGCGATCATATAATTGGCTCAGAGTCTCGGAATTTAAGGCAAATGGATTCTCCATAAAGCGAATTGTTCCTGCAAGGATTGAGACATGATCAGTATAACACCACTCATCCAGCCCTATGTACCAAGTGCCTATCAAGTGGTTTACAGAGGCTCTGTATCGTGCTATCGAGTTTCTCTCTTGGCTCTGGAACCTGCGCATTCGAGAATGTTGGCGCGTTTCCTGTAGCTTATGTAATTTCGTTAAGCGTTAAAACCCCGCCAATTGCTGGGTTGCTAATTTCTAGCTGCCTCCTCCGCGCAACAACATACATCCAAATATTTATCAGGCACATCTAATTAACTGTCCACGAAGTGCTATTGGCCTCCTCGCGGTCTAAGGTCTTTGGAATATATTCCTTTAACCCAAAGGTCCGATTGTTATGAATAATCCGTCTAGACGCTCTCCCCAGGCAACCGTTATTGGTGACTCTGATGCTTCTCCAGAAATCAGTGCTGTAGCCGAGAGTATCGGAGTAATGCTCGCTCGTCTAAATATTACTGTGGTTACTGGAGGTCGGGGCGGTGTAATGGAAGCTACTAGCCGAGGCGCAAGGAATGCTGGCGGTATCGCTATCGGAATTCTCCCATCTGTAGAGATGTCAGAGGCTAATTCGTGGTGCAGCGTCGTCATTCCAACAGGCTTGGGTCATGCCCGCAATGTACTTACAGTTCTGGCAGGAGACTTTCTGATAGCTATCGGAAGTTCTGCCGGAACCCTTTCTGAACTTTGTTTCGCTTGGATTCACGGCAAGCCAATTCTTACTCTGAAAGGATATGGTACTTGGTCGGACAAGATAGGTAGTCTGTCTCTTGATCACCGCAACACGTCTTCAATCACTGAATGTTCAAACCTTGAGGAATTAGAGAAGGTGGTGATTGAAACATGCAAGAAGATGAATCTAATCGCTCTTGGGTAGATATTCTACTCAAATGTTTAGGACGATCTACACCCTCTCAGTTAAAGCGGCTTTTAGGGCGCTTATTAATGACCACTGTTGTGGCTCTGATTGTCAGTGTGATTGTGCTCTATGTTGCTACACGCTTTTTCGGTCTGAAAATCAAAGAGGGCAAGCTCTATCTAGGAGTCTATGAGGTTCCGCTCTCCGGCTCTGTCACGGTTGACGCGACAACAGGGTGGCAGAATTCAGGTATTAGACTTCGGAAAGGAGACCGCATACACCTTGAGCCTAGTGGGAGAGTTCACCTTGCAGCCAACCATCTTTATAATCTCGCACATGTAATAAAGCCTTTAATAATAGAAGGCTCACCGGGCCGAAATTGGTCTAAAAGGCTCCGCGACCGTTATCCTCCCCTTAAGCTCGACGAATCAAATATTTTTTACCGTGACTGGATTGGGCCGGACGGTGAAGACACTTCCAGCGATATGCTAGACGGAACTAAAATTCGCCCTGACTTAAAGTGGGGAGTCCTTCTCGCCGTAGTATTGCCAAATCCAATATCAGATCGCAACGACCCGATGCGGGTGCTTGCTGATAACGATATAAAGACCTATGAACTTATTCCTGTAACTGGCCCGATTGAAATAGAGGCTCCAAGGGACGGGTGGCTTGCGTTCATCGTTAATGATGCCGTTCTATCGCCGGTCTCTGGTTCGGCTGAATCCCGCGATTTCTATAGCGCATTAGTTCGTATGAAGGATGATTTGAATGATGATCCTCGCCATCAGCTTCATGAATCATCAATACCACTGATTTGGTTTTCTGATAATGCCGGATCATTTCGTGTGCTTGTGAGCCAAGCTGAATGACTTGGTACAAAAAATTGATTGGATATTCGCAGCTAGGATAATAACTGAATAGAAGCCATCTCAAAAATATGCTCTGAGCAAAATCAGCATGCAGCCGAGATGCACGAAGCCTAAGTAGTTCTCATCATGGTACTCGTAACGCACCAGAATCCGACGAAAGTTTTGCAGCCACGCAAACAGCCGCTCAGCTTTCCAACGGCGCTTGTAACGACGCAAGCAACGTCCATCTTGCGTCCGAGCTTTCTTGCGGTTCGACTTGTGCGGGGCAATCAACTCCACCTCTTGCGCTCGAAGCTCTTTATCGAGCGGGTCAGAGTCATACGCTTTATCACCGATCAGGCGTTCAGGCACGTCGTCGGTGAACCGCTCGACCAGCGTTTTTCGGACAAGGGTGACTTCATGCGGCGAAGCATTCTGCGTGTAAACGGCGAGAGGAAGACCAGCGCGGTCTGCCACTGCCATGAGCTTCGTACCCTTGCCCCGCTTGGTTTTTCCGACTTTGCCGCCCCTTTTTTCGCGGTGATGAATGTGCCGTCAATAAAGCATTCGGACAAATCCAACTCGCCGCGTGTTCTAAGGTCTTCGGCCAAGGTTTCCAGCACCCGCTTGAGCGTGCCATCCTTGACCCACTGCTGGAATCGGCGGTGGCAGGTCTGGTACGGCGGAAAGCGTGCTGGCAAATCGCACCACCGTGCGCCAGAGCGCAGTATCCAGAGGACGCCATTCATCACTTCGCGCTCAGAGCGGAATCTGTATTCGCACTCTTTCAGATGTAAATAGAAAGTATGCGTCGGAATGCCATTGAACTTCTGAAGCCTTCGCTTAGCACTTGACCAGAAACTTTCTATCCCATTGATATGACTCTCTGCATTA
>JAVHWL010000002.1:0-232063 GCA_032159825.1 Acidobacteriota bacterium | reverse complement strand
GGCTCAACCGCCACCGCCGCTTGTTGGTACGATGGGAGAAGAGCGATAAGAATTATGTGGCGCTGATTCACTTTGCTTTCGTGTTGCAACTCTATCGCTTAATAGTTTTGGGATAGGCTCTTATTACTTTGGCGGCACAGCCATTGAATTCAAAGATGCCAAGAAAGAAGTAGAGGGGCACTTAGCAACAACTGACGAGAAGGCGCTACAATTCAACTATGGAAAGGGTCAAACATTCTCTATTCCCTATGCCAACTTTATTGATATTGAGTACGGGCAAAAGTCAGGGCGGCGTGTTGGTGCGGCGGTCGCCACCACTATATTGTTAGGCCCGTTAGGTCTGCTTACCCTATTCTCGAAAAAGCAGAAGCACTTTGTCACCATCGGATATAAAGACGATGCCGGAAAAGAACAGGTCGCGGTTTTTAAGATTGATAAGGATATGGTGAGAACGTTTCTGCCAATACTTGAAGCGCGATCCGGTAAAAAGGTTGAGTATCAAACTAAGGGTGCTGAGAAGAAGGCGACAGGGAAATAGTGTCCGCTATAGGCTGCTCCGAGGGGCTTTGCCCAACAATAATCTCTTGCCCAACAATTCAGTCTTGATCCTGGAATGTCAGGCACATCTGCGCTACGCTTTATCGCCGCTGTACTCAGGCGGATAGTAGATCACTTCGACGGCGTGGCCGCTAACACCTTTGGTGTAGAAGGAAACGGAGCGGTCGCGGTGTTCCTTGACGGGGCGGCCTTCGCGCGCCGCCGCTTCGGTTAATGCTTCGCGGGTTTCGACGCGCAGGCCGAGGTGAGGCGGATGCTTGGAGCCGGGCGCGAGCAACGCGATGCCGAAGCCGCGCGAGTCGCGCAGCATAGCCCAGTCGTCATAAAGAGTTTCAAGGCGAAAGCCAATGCGCTCGTACTCTCCTACATCCCGTTGCAAATCTTTCGACTCAACCGCGATGTGATCCATCACGCCCGCAAAGCGCAACTCGTTCTGGTTCTGCATTGCTTTTCTCCAAAAAGGAGTCTGGAGTCTGGAGTCTGAAGTCTCAGAGTCCGAGGTCAAAAGCATTTCTTTTTCTTTCGACTCCAGACTTCAGACTCCAGACTCTACTTTGTTCCCCATTTCTCGCCGTAGCATTCGCTGTAAACAATCCGGTCAAGCTCGAAGCGTCCGGGGTAGGGTTTTTCCGGCGGCGCGGCGCGACCAATGGCGAGCAGGCCGCAGACTTCAGCCTCGTCTGGAAGCTCGAACTCGCGTTTGACGCCCGCCGCATCAAAGCCTTCCATCGGGGCGGTGTCGAAGCCGTAAGCTTCAGCGACCAACATCAGCGTGGTGAAAGCGATCATCACGTGGCGATTGAGCCAGACATCCATCTTCTGCGTGCCGGTGAGAGCCTGGATCGCTCCGTCTCTGGCCTGCTCCCAGGTTTCAATACTGCCTGCGCCTCGCTCTGCGCCTTCTTTGAAAACCTCACCGGCTCGCTCTTTCCATTCCTCTTTCATCCCGAAACAGATGATGACAACCGGCGCTTCCGCGACCTTCGGTTGCTTGTACGCGACCTGTTGCAGACGCTTACGATTCTCCTCATCGCGCACGACGATGAAGCGCCAGGGTTGCAGGTTGTAGCCTGACGGAGCCTGCGCGCCAAATTTCAAGATGGCGTTCAGATACTCTTCCGGGACTTCCTCGTCTGTGAAGTGGTTGGTGGCGCGGCGTTCGAGCAAGACCTGCGTGATCGGCTTCAGCGGCTCACCGTTAGAGTGCGCGGTCGGATAATTCGTAGGCTTGTCCTTCATTACTTACTCCCCCTGAATTGATGCCGGTTTGAACTGCGACGATTGTAGCAAATAATAGTGGTCGGTGGTCAGTGGCCGGTGGTCAGTTAAAAACATAAGAAGGCATGGCTTGGCAGCTCACTTTCTACTGACCATCGGCCACTGACCACTGACTACTGTTTCTCCCTGCGTGAAAGATTCTTGACAGGGGCGTGGCTTCGGCGAAAACGTGTTGAGCGATAGTGCTGAAGGGAAACTAGAGGAAGCTGGCATTTCGATGAGTATGAAAACGCCGCGCATCCTCCAGCCGGAAATCTTAGAACGCTAATCACGAGTTTGAATTTCCAGATATGCCAAGAACAAAAAAGGTAGCGGCGACGGCGCAGCAACAGCCTCCGCAAACGGAAACTTCGCGCGGCTCACTCGCAGGTTTCGCGCAGGCGGCTGAAATGGTCGCGGCAACCACGAAGAAACTAGAGAAGGCCGCGATTCTCGGCGCGTACCTGCATGAGTTGGACGACGCAGACCTGGCGCGTGCCGCGCGCTACTTCGCCGGGCACCAGTTCCCGATGAGCGATGCGCGGACAACTAATGTCGGCACGAGCGTCTTGCGTAACGCCTTGAGCGAGGCGACCGCTCTCAGTGTTGAGAACTTGCGTCCGCGTTACGTGCGCCTGGGCGATTCTGGCGAGGTCGCTTACGAGGCGATTCTGGAAGTGAAAGGGGAGCAGCTCGCGCCCAGCATCACGCTCGCCGAAACTGAATCGCTAATCGAGCGATTGAGCGAGATGAAGGGCACGAAGAACAAGAAGGCTCTACTCGCAGGTGTGCTCGCGGATGCGACGGCGCTTGAGGCGAAGTACCTGGTCAAGCTGCTGATTGGCGATCTACGCATCGGCCTCAAGGAAGGGCTGGTTGAAGACGCGATTGCGCGCGCCTTCAAACAAAAGCTTGCGTTAGTGTCGCAGGCGAACATGATGATGGGCGACTTGGGTGAGACGGCTGTGCTGGCAAGGCGCGGGCAGCTTGGCGGGATTAGGATGCGCCTCTTTCACCCGCTGAAGTTTATGCTCGCCACAGCCGCCGCCGACTTGTCTGACATCGCACGGACGATGCCCGAAGAGTTTTTCGTTGAAGACAAATTTGACGGCATCCGCGCGCAGGCGCATGTCGCAGGCTCACGCCTGGCTCTCTACTCGCGCACGATGGACGAGATCACGCATCGTTTTCCCGAACTCGTTGAGCCGCTCACAAAACTCCCGGCGGATGCGATTATTGACGGCGAGATAGTGCCTGCGAGTGGGGGTGTGATTCTGCCGTTCAGCGAGTTGCAGAAGCGGCTGGGCCGCAAGACCGTGAGCGCGGAGTTGCTGGCTTCGACGCCCGTTATCTTCATCGCTTATGACCTGCTCTACGCAGCAGGGAGCGTGCTGATAGACAAGCCGCTTGAAAAGCGCAGAAGCAAACTTGAAGAACTCATAGGGGCGCAAGATACTGTGCTTTTGTCTCAGGCGAAGCGCACGACAGAGGTCGCTTCTCTGGATGAAGAGTTTGACGCGGCGCGTCGGCGCGGCAATGAAGGGTTGATGATTAAAGACCCGCGCTCGTCGTATAAACCTGGGAGGCGCGGGCGCGAGTGGTTGAAGTTGAAGCGAGCGCTTGCCACGCTCGATGTCGTCGTGACATCTGTTGAAGTCGGGAATGGAAAGCGCCGGCATCTGCTCTCGGATTTCACGTTCGCCGTCCGCCGCTCGGAGGAAGACCCGGAGCTTTTGAACGTCGGCAAGGCTTACTCAGGTTTGACGGATGCGGAGTTGTTGGAGTTGACCGAGTGGTTTCGCGCGCACACGATTTCCGAGTTTGCGCACGGCAAAGTGCGGATCGTCGAGCCTAAAGTAGTTCTGGAAGTGACTTTTGATCGCGTGCAGGAATCGAAAAGACACAAGAGCGGCTACGCGCTCAGGTTTCCAAGAATCCTGCGCCTGCGCGAGGATAAGTCTGCGGACGAGATAGATACGGTCGAGACAGTACGTAAGTTAGCGGAAGGATGAATTCAAACGATGAACGCGGAATGATGAATGATGAACTGAAAAGCCTCTGTTTTTAATTCATCATTCATCGTTCAGCATTCATCATTTCTACAAGTTTGCTCTGAGCGTGTGAATCCAATATCATTCAGTGCTGTCCGCACAGGTTGGTTGATTCCATTTACGAAAGAGAGTTTTAATGAAGTATCGAAACATCGTTCTCGCCGCGCTCGTCGGCGTCCTGATTGTTATCTCTACTACGGCGGCACAAACCCCCAGGGGCAGGCAGAGGCCGACGAAGCCGACGCCCACGCCAACGCCTACTACTGTGCGCACCACAACTACCACACGCCCGACGCCGCAAAAGCCTCCTGTAACGACAGACCCGGTAGGTCCCGGCACGCTGGCAATGGTCAACGGGCAGGCAATCATGCTGGCCGATCTCGACCCACAGGTAGGCCAGGTCGTTCAGGGCTTCACCGCCAATATGCCGAGCCTGCGCAAGGATGCGCTCGACGCGCGAATCAGCGCGCTGTTGCTCGAAAGCGAAGCGCAGAAGCGCAAGATGACCCAGGACGAGTTGATGGATGCGGAGGTCAACAAGCGCATCGCAGACCCGACAGAGGCGGACATCAAAGCTGTTTACGACGCGAACAAGCAACAGATAGGCAACACGGACATCGCAAACGTCCGCCCGCAGATCGTCGGCTATCTCAGAAACCAGGCGGCGCAGAAACTCGCCAGCGATTTAGTTGCGCGCCTGCGCTCGTCTCACGCGGTCGTGATGGGCGCGACGGACGTTAATGCGCCGAACCTTGCGCCTACCACTGTGCTCGCAACGGTTGACGGGCGCGCAATCCCTGACAGCGATTTTGAAGAGCGGCTCAAGCCCTTCGTCTATAAACTGCGACACGAGATTTACGAAGGTGAAATGCGCGCCGTTGATTTGAAAGTCAACGAGCTGCTGCTTGGCGCGGAAGCAAAGAGGCTCAACAAGACGCCGGAAGAAGTCTATAAAGCCGAGGTCGAAGGTAAATCGCACGAGCCGACGGACGCAGAGGTGACGAAGTTTTACGAAGACAATAAGGCACGCATCAAGGGCGACCTGGCGAGCTTGCGCGGTGACATTGCCAACGTTCTCAAAGAGCAGCAACTCAGTCGCCTTGAATCGGAATTGGCTCAGCGACTGCGCGCAGGCGCGAAGATACAAATCTTTCTCAAAGAGCCGGAGTCCCCGGTGCAAGTCATCAGCGTGGACGACGACCCCTCGCGCGGCGAAGCGAGCGCGCCAGTCACGGTTGTCGTCTTCACAGACTTCCAGTGTCCCTCGTGCGCGGCGATGCATCCCATCATTGACGAGACCTTGAAGTCTTACGGCAACCGCGTGCGGCTCGTCGTGCGCGATTTTCCGCTTACCATGCATCCGAATGCGCGCAAGGCTGCGGAGGCCGCCGATGCTGCCAACGCACAGGGCAAGTTCTTCGAGTACATCGCGGTGCTTTTCAAGAATCAGTCGGCTCTGGACCCTGAATCGCTGAAGAAGTACGCGAATGATCTGGGGCTTGACCGCTTACGCTTTGACGCCGCGCTCAATAGCGGGCAGTACGCTGCGGAAGTGAGCAAGGATGTCGCGGACGGAGAAGCCTACGGCGTTGATGCGACTCCGACCATCTTTATCAACGGCGTGCGCCTGCGTAATATCACCGCCGAGGGACTGCGCGCAGCCGTTGACAGCGCACTTGCCGCAAAGACTACCGGAGCGCCGAAGGGCGCAGCGAAGTAGTCGCAAATCCTGGGAGCGCAGGCATCCCCTGATTAGTCTGATGCTTTCGTTGTCCGAGAGGAAAGTTATGCGTCATTGGTTGATCGGAGTGCTGTTGCGGACGGGCATGCTCCTGTTGCTGCTCAACGCGTGCAGCGTGGGTCAGCAAAGCGCCCGAACAGAGCCTCGAACAATGGTCACACCTCAAACAAAACAGGTCTCGGCAAAGAGCGCGGGGAATACAACGGCAGATGAAGTTCCAACCTACACGTATGAAGTGGTCAACAGTTGGCCGCACCTGACCACACACTTCACGCAAGGGCTGGTCTATTACGACGGACATCTTTACGAAAGCACAGGGCAGTATGGCTCATCGCTCCTGTGCCGTCTCGATCTCAAGACAGGCAAGGTCGAGAAGAAGGTGGATGTCGAGAGAGAGTATTTCGCCGAAGGCATGACCATCTTAGGCGGTAAGATTTATCAACTGACATGGCAGGCGCACAAAGGCTTCGTCTATGACCTGAAAAAGTTTGAGCGTCTGGCCGAGTTTAACTACGAAGGCGAAGGCTGGGGATTGACCAACGACACTCACGCTCTGATCCTGAGCGACGGCACAAACAAGATTCGCTTTCTCGATCCCCAGAGTTTTCGTGTGCTCAGAAGCATTGAGGTCTATGACCACGAGCAGCCGCTGATGGAGTTGAACGAGCTGGAATATATCAAAGGCGAAATCTACGCGAACATCTGGCATTCGGACAAAGTGGTTCGCATTGATCCGGCTTCCGGCAAAATTCTGGCGTGGATTGATCTGGCAGGACTACGCAGGCCGGAGGACGGCGGCAATGAGGACAACGTCCTGAACGGCATCGCTTACGACGAGAAAAACGACAGGCTCTTTGTGACGGGAAAACGGTGGTCTAAACTTTACGAGATTCGGCTGGTAAAAAATGCAAAATTAAAAATGTAAAATGCAAAAGTGAGGAAGAGGAGCAAGTCTCTCATCCTCACTTTTGCATTTTTAACTTTTAATTTTGCATTTCTCAGTGGTTATCGTTGTCGCGGACTTCACCATCGCCGGTGGATGGGCCGTTGCCCGATCCGCCCATCAAGTCTGCGGCGAACTTGTCGAGGGCGATCTTCCATTCACCGCCTTCTTTGACAAAGGGCATCGCCGCCTTTTTACCGTCGGCGGTTATATCAACGGTCGCCGTGTCGCCGCTGATCTGCTCGTTGCTTAGCGACGGCATGTTGCCTTCGGGGGCTGGAGATTCTTTCATCGCCTCCTCAAACGTTTTGCCCTGCTTCTTGGCTCCTTCTTCCATCAACGCGATAGTGCCTTGCGAGAGATACTTCTTCGCGCTTGCGAAATCTCTCTTGACTGCGGCGTCATAGTAGGCTTTGAAAACTTCAGTGGGAGACATTCCCGCTGTGGTTGTAGAGCCTGTAGACGGTTTGGTGGAACCGGAGGTGTTGGACGAGTTTCCTGAGTTTGAGTTGCCGGTGTTCGAGTTTTTGCTGCACGCTGCCATGAATACAAGTATGGTCAGGGCAAGAACCAGAGTTGAGATTCCGGTTAGTTTTCTTTTCATCATCTTTTCGGTTAATCCTTTATGCATGTTGTGACTTCTTTATTTTGAGACAGAAAAAGCGCGTCACCTTCTGATTAGGGTTTGCCATCCTCATGGCCTTCATTGTCGTTGCCTGTGTTGTCCGTCTTGGAATCATCGGGAGGGGCGCTTGTTGTGCTGCCCATAGAACCTCGCAATTTTTCAATGAACTTATCCATTGCGATCTTCCATTCGCCGCCTTCTTTGACGAGCGGCATCGTCATTGTCTGGTCACCGGCAGTAATATCAACAGTGGCTGTATCGCCCGTGATTTTCTCGTTGCTGAATTGCGGGATGGGAGTTTGAGGAGCCTCTTTCAAAGCCTCGTCCAGTTGCTTCCCGGAGTTCTTAGCTCCCAATTCCATCATCTTCATCGTGCCTTGCGAGAGATACTTCTTGATGCCTGCCACGTCCTTTTTATTTGCAGCGTCATAATAGGCTTTCAAGGTATCTGTCGGAGAGAGCGAGCTACTGCTACTGCTGCTCGCCGTGTTGCCTCCGCTTTTATTGCAGGCTCCCGTGAATGCTACGGTGAGCGTTAGCGCCAGCGCGATAATAATGGGTATTCTTCTCTTGGTCATTTTTTCGACCAACTTGTGGTGCATCTATTTATTTCCTTGCTGCGGGGTTGATGGAGTTGTTATAGCACGTTAGGTTCTAAGCTAAATCCGCCGGTGAGTCAACTGGAGGCTACGCTGATTCCAGCCAATATGGAGGCTGGATGGTGTACTCCCAGGCGTGGCTTTTGTGTTATTTGCTTTCAGGCTTGATTCCACCCTTCATCATCTTATCAATCGCCAGTTTCCATTCACCATCCTCTTTGACCATTTGCATTGTCACCAACGGCTGTTCGGGAACCTTGATGTCCACGCTCGCAGTGTCGCCCGTGATCTTCTCGTTGCTGAATTCAGGCGTGGGCATCTGGGCATCCCGGTTAGCGCCTTCCTTGAACATCTCGTCAACGGTCTTGCCCTGGCCTTTGGCGATGTCTTCCATCACCTGCATCGTGCCGCGCGAGAGAAACTTTTTCACCGTCTCAACGTCTTTTTTCTTCGCTGCATCGTAATAGGCTCTCAGCGTCTCGGTGGGAGACTTGCCCGCACTAGAGTTGCTGCTACAGGCGACGGCGAGCACGCTGAGCGCCAGCGCGAGAGTCAGCACAATAATTCCGTGCGCTCGTTTCTTCATGTAGGATTTGACGTTCATGCTATGCGCTTCCTCACTCAGGGGGATTGTTAAAGCGGAATAGATTTAAGCCAAGTCGGGGCGCGAGTCAATAGCTGTGGCGGATTCCGAGGAGGCGGATAGATTACAGCGAAAGGCCGACGCGACGTTGCAGGTCTATGAAGCGCGGGTCTGTGCGAAGTGTGTCGAGGCGCGGATCAACTTTGAGCCAGACGAGAGCCTCCGAGCGCGCCTCATAAGTTTTTTCGAGCCACTCAAACGCCTCGTCTCTTTCGCCGAGCGCGGCGTGGATGATCGCAAAGTGGTATGACGAGACGTGCCTGCGCTCGGCGAGTTCCTTCATCTCCGCCAGCACTCGCAGGGCTTCGTCTCGACGCCCCGCCATGACATAGGTGTGGCCGAGCGCGGCGAGGATAAGCGGCGAGTCGTCTAACTGCCGAGCCTTCTGAAACTCTGCGACGGCTCCTTCGTAGTTGCCTTTCTGCTCATAAGCCCAACCCATGAAGAAATGCGCCCAGATGAAGTTCGGGTCCATTTCCATAGCCTTCTCAAACTGCTCTATCGCGCGGTCGTACTGGCGCGCGAAGAGGAATGAGAGACCCAGGTCTGTGTTGATTTCAAGCGAGAGCGGGTCAAGCTCGCTCGCCTGCTTGATCTCCGCGATGGCCTCATTCAGCCGCCCCATCAAGGCCAGATACCAGCCATACCAGTGATGCGTCGAGGCGTAGCCGGGATTAAGCTCTATGGCGCGCTTGTATTCGTCTTCGGCGCTTGCCCAGTCCCAATCGTAAAATGCTTTGACCAGTCCGAGCGAGGCGTGAGCTTCGGCCAAAGTGTCGTCTATCTCCAGAGCTTTTTCAGCCGCCGCACGCGCCTTCGGCATGGCTTCAACGGGAGGCAGATGATTCGACGAAAGACCGTAGTAAGCATCGGCCAATCCTGCGTAAGCCAGAGCGTAGTCGGGGTCTGTATCAATGGCTTGCTGGAAATGTTTGATCGCATTGCCCAGGGCTTCTTTGGTCATCTTGCTCAGGCAGAAGCGGCCCTTGAGATAAAGACGATAGGCTTCCGTGTTATCCGTGTAACGCTTGACGAGGAGTTTTTTCTCCTCGCCCGTCAGCTTGATCCTGAGCTTCTCGGAAATCTCTTTGGAAATCTCTTCCTGCACTTCAAAGATGTCCGCCGCCAGACGCTTGTACTGCTCGCCCCAAAGCTGCGAGCCGTCGGCTGTGTCAACCAGCTCGATCTTGATAATGAGTTGGTCGCCGAATTGCAGTACGCGCCCGGTCATCACGGCGCGAACATTCAGGTCGCGCCTGACCTCTTCGATGTCAACCTCTTTGCCCTTGTAGCGAAAGACCGTCGCGCGAGCCATAACTTTCAGTCCGGGAAGTTGCGAGAGCGTGTTGATGATACTTTCGGTGATGCCGTCTGAAAGATACTCCGTGCCGGGGTCTGCGCTCGCGTTTGCGAGAGGCAGGACGGCCAGCGAATCAATGGGAGCGCGCCGCGCGCCGCTCGACGTTTGAGGAAGCATCGTCGGCTGAGGCAAAAGGGAAGGGCGATGCGAGTTGCCGAGTTCATCCGTGTAGAGATTGAACAGGTGAACTTCGACGTTGTGCTTGACCTTCGTTGTGCCTAGATCGTCAATGCGCTCGTCGCGGTCTCCGATTTCAAAGAGCACGTCGGCCATCGTCTTCGAGAGTAGGATGTGTCCAGTGTCCCCGCAATCCATCACGCGCTGCGCGATGTTGATACCGCTACCCGCCACGTCCTTCTGGCGGTTGGCGTCAACAGTGCGAAGAACAGGGCCGCTGTGAATGCCCATACGCAGTTGCACGTCCGGGTTGGAGAGCAGCGCGCGGCTGATTTGCAGCGCGCAACGCACAGGGGACTCCGGGTCAACGAAGAAGACCAGGGCCATGCCGTCGCCCGTTGACTTGCAGATCATCTGATCGTTCGACTGCGCGCGGCGAAACTCGTCCGTGTTGCTGGCAATCTCGTTGAGCTTCTGTTGTAGATAAGACTGCTGGTGGATGCGATGCTTCGAGAAGCCAACGATGTCCATGAAAAGCACATGAGCGATTTCAGGTGTCGAGGGTTGGTTTGAATCAAGGCGCAAGGTCTCTACCGCAGGAGTGTCATTCGTCTCGCGCTCACCGACCGAGACGCGAACGGTTCGAGCATCGGCGCGCGGCAAAGTCATCTCCGGCGAGCTTGAAAGCGCCTCTGCGGGGTCCGTAGTTGCATGCATCCCTCCGGCGGTGGCAAGCTCAATCCCGCGCTTGAGGCCGCGCAAGTCCGCGAGCATATCTTTGATGCTCTGGTAACGCTCCTCTCGCTCCTTCGCCAGGGCCTTCGAGACGATGCGCTGCGTCTCCGGCGAGACTTCCGGCAAGTGATACGCAAGCGGCTGAGGTTGACGATCTAAGATGGAGACGATCACGTCGCTCGGCGTTGGGCCGCCGAAAGGAGCGCGGCCAGCGAGCATCTCATAGAGCACAACGCCGAAGCTGAAAATGTCCGTGCGCTCGTCAACACGCAGCCCGCGCGCCTGTTCGGGCGACATGTAAGTCACTGTGCCGATGACGATGCCCGGCCCAGTCTCTGCGAGCGTCAGAGCGTAGGGGCTGGTGTTGGCGCGCTCCTCCGTGAGCTTGGCTAAACCGAAGTCCAGGACTTTCACATAACCGTCCCGGCGGATCATGATGTTCTCCGGCTTGATGTCGCGGTGAACTATGCCCGCCTCGTGCGCTGCCGCGAGAGCCGAGGCGACCTGAAGAGAGACCTCCAGCACTTCATCCATCTTCATGCGCGAGCGCGCCATCTGGTCGCGCAAGGTTATGCCGTCAATAAATTCGGTGGCGATGAAATGAGTTCCTTCAGCCTCGCCGATCTCGTAGATGGTGAGAATATTTGGATGATTCAGGGCGGAGGTGGCACGCGCCTCCTGTTGAAAGCGGCGCAGGCGGTCTTCGTCCTGTGTGACATCCGCAGGCAGCAACTTCAAGGCGACAGGCCGGTCGAGTTGAGCGTCGTGAGCCAGATAAACTTCGCCCATTCCGCCCGCGCCGATGGGGGAGCGAATTTCGTAGCGACCAAAATGAGTGCCTGCCGGGATGGTCATCAGTTACCGCTTCGGAGCATACAACGATTACAGCTTTGACTCTATTATACATCCCAGAAAAGTCAAGATAGAGTAATCGAGAGTAGTTGGTCAGTTTGAAGGAACGAGTTCAGAGTACAAGCTTGAGCTTGCTCTTTAGCATCGGCAACCTGAAGGTTGAACTCTGAGCTGACCCACTACCTAATCGAGGCTAGCGACGGAGACCGGGTTGGGTTGAGCACGTTTGCCTCCGTGATGAGTTGACCGCGACTCGTGTCGAGCATTCGTGCGGCGCGTATGGCAAGGCGATTGAAAGTTTTGCTCTGTTCAGCTTTTTGCGCCCAGGCACACGCGAGAGAGAAGAAGAGGAGTGTAGATATTAGTGCGCGGCATTAAGACCGCTTAACAAAATCTTAAAGGACAAGAATGCTGCGAAAGAAATTAACAGGGATAGACAGGATGAAGAAAAGAAATTACTCATTGATTCATTGGTTCACTGAATCAATCGGTTTTTATCCTGTTCATCCTGTCTATTCTGTCCGGCGTAACTATTGAGTTTGAGGCATTCCACTTTGCACTGCCGAAACTTCAACCTCGCGGCATGACTGGATAGCATCACGCAGAATGAAAGCTCGTTTAGTGCCGGGAGCGGTAATCTGCATTTTGGGATAGGTCGGACACGGTTTCCCAACGTGCCCTGCGCCGCCGTTGTTGTAATGAAAAAGGAACCATGCTGTTTTCCCCGGCGCGAGCGTCACCAGTTGCGGAGTCTGACCGGGCTGTTCGCCCGCCAGGTCTGCGTTGTTGACAGCGAGGCCATGACGGGCTGGTCGCCCTGATCTATCCAGCAGTTGAACGCGCGGATAGCCCTTGAGCGTGCAGGGCGTGTTGGAAGTGTTTTTGAAGGCGAAATCCACAGCGCGCGCTCCCCCCATTGCGGCATCCTCAGAATTAGGGACCTCGCGGACTGATAGCTGATCGCCACGACATTGCATGGAAGCGCCCGCTTTGTCTGACTGAAGATGAGCGGTGTAGCTGGCATTTGCCTGGCCCAGAGCCAGAGATGTGGCACCGAGTATGAGCGCCGTAAGCAAAAGTAGAGTTCTTCGCATTAGGGGAAATTCTCCTTTGTGGAATAAAAGTTTGGGGCGATGCGGGCGATAAGACTTCGACGAAAGATTAAGAAACACGAGTGCCTCTATACCAGACTTTGCTCGACGTGTCGAATAAATTTAATTGGCGAAAGACCAGGGGAAATTTTAATGAGCGCTGCTCTACACTTAAAGAACAGGGTTGCCGATGCTTCAGATAGGATGAGATTATGAGCTTAGGGAATTACCGATAGACCAGAAGTGAAAACTTCCTGCTAGAGGTGAACGATGGGCATTTCGCTGAAACCTGAGTACCTGAAGCGATACAAAGACATCGCCTGGCTGTTTATGAAGTACGGGCGCTCCGATCTGGTCAAGCAGGCCGGACTCGAAGGCGCGCTCGACGATGAGAGCGCGATGACTGAGCAGGCTGCGCCGGAAGCAGCGGAGTTGTCCAAAGACCTTGAGAAGATGGGGCCGACCTTCGTCAAGCTCGCGCAACTCCTCTCCACGCGCGCAGACCTCCTGCCCCTTCCTTACTTAGAAGCTCTCGCGCGGCTACAGGACGATGTTGAGCCGTTCTCCTTCAAAGAGGTTGAGGAGATCATGACGGAAGAACTGGGGGTGCGTCTCTCAAAAGCCTTCGCTCATTTCGAGGCGCAACCGATGGCGGCGGCCTCGCTCGGCCAAGTGCATCGCGCTAGTTTGCGCGACGGGCGGCAGGTGGTCGTCAAAGTTCAGAGACCGGGGATTCGTGAGGTCGTCGTCAAGGATTTGGAAATCCTGCAAGGCATCGCGGAGTTTCTGGACAGCCACACGGAGACAGGCCGCCGCTACGACTTCGCCATGATCCTCACGGAACTGCGTAAAAGCCTGATGCTCGAACTGGACTACCGGCAGGAAGCGCGGCATCTCATCACCTTCAATAAAATTTTCAAGGAGTTTGACCGCCTCGTCGTCCCCCTTCCGATAGAGGATTACAGCACCTCGCGTATCCTGACGATGGACTACGTGCATGGCAAGAAGATAACTTCTCTTAGCCCGCTCGCCCTGATGGAATTGGACGGCTACGCATTGGCCGAAGAATTCTTCCACGCCTATCTCAAGCAGATACTCGTTGACGGAATCTTCCACGCGGACCCGCATCCGGGGAATGTTTTTCTGACAGACGACAATCGAATCGCGTTGATTGATCTGGGCATGGTCGGGCGCATCACGCCGCAAGCTCAGGAGAACATCCTGCAACTGCTCCTCGCCATCAGCGAAGGACACGGCGACGAAGCTGCCGCGCTGACGATCAAGCTCGGCGAGCCGAAAGAGAGTTTTGAGCAGGAGAAGTTCACACGTCAGGTTGCCGATTTAGTCACGCAGCATCAGGGCACTAACGTTGAAGAGATAGACGCTGGCCGCGTCGTGCTTGAGATTACGCGCATCTCCGGCGAAACGGGCTTCCGCCTGCCGCCGGAGTTTACGTTGATCGCTAAAACCCTGCTCAACCTAGACCAGATCGTTCACACGCTCGATCCGAGTTTCGACCCGAACGCCTCGATTCGCCAGAACGCGACGGAGATAACGCGCGAGCGCATGATGAAGAGTCTTTCGCCCGGCAATCTCTTCAACACCATGATCGAAGCCAAGGGACTTATAGAAAAACTGCCGGGCCGCATCAATAAATTCCTCGACACCGTTGCCAACAACGAGATGCAGATCAAAGTTGATGCGATTGACGAGACGAAGCTGATGGAAGGCTTTCAGAAGATAGCTAACCGCATCACGATGGGTCTGGTGCTTGCCGCCTTAATCGTTGGAGCCGCGCTGCTGATGCGCGTCGAGACATCATTTACAATCTTCGGCTATCCTGGCATCGCCATTATCTTTTTCTTTATCGCTGCGGGAGCGGGACTGTTTCTGGTCTTCAACATCCTCTTCAAGGATGAGAAATCGGATAAGAAATAACAGGCAAACGCAGACAAGGCATCATGTCGGTACCGCCTGCCGCAAGCGGGCGGGTAGTCTCAGCATAACCCGCCCGCTACCGCAGGCGGTACTGACCCGTAGTCGCACTCAAAGCTTGATGCTCGGTGTGATGTTGTAAGCGCGCCTTAATCGAAATAGTTTCCCGGAGGTTTATGATGAAAAGAAAGCTTGCTCCGCTCTGTGCTCTCGTCCTGCTTGCGGCTCTGCTCACTCCAGTTGTCCCGCAGCAAGTCGCAGGCAATCACGCAAGGCTTGATGCTTCACCGCGCGAACAGCAGATAGCGAAGGCGGCTGAAGGTTTGCGCTCGCAACTCATAGCGCAGCGCAGAGACTTTCACATGCACCCGGAATTATCGAACCGCGAGGAGCGAACTTCCCATGTCGTGGCGGAGCGCCTGCGCGCTCTCGGTCTTGAAGATGTCAAGACGGGCGTGGGCAAGTACGGCGTGACGGCGCTGCTCAAGGGCGCAAAGCCTGGCCCTGTCGTGGCCGTGCGCGCTGATATGGATGCGCTGCCGATTCAGGAAGTGAACGACGTGCCTTACAAATCCCTTGTGCCGGGCGTCAAACATGCATGTGGTCACGACGCGCACACCACCATCGAGCTGGGCGTTGCGGAAATCCTGAGCAAGATGCGCGACGAGATACACGGCACAATCAAGTTTATCTTTCAGCCAGCAGAAGAAGGCGCGCCCGCTGGCGAAGAGGGCGGCGCTGCGCTGATGATTAAAGAAGGCGCGCTTGAGAATCCGCGCCCACAGGCCATCTTCGGCCTGCATGTCATGCCCGTTGTCGAAGTCGGGCAGATCATGTACAACTCAGGCCCGGCGATGGCTTCCTCAGATCATTTCGTCATCACCATTCACGGCAAGAAAGTTCACGGCGCATACCCGCATGACGGTATTGATGCCGTCGTCGTCGCAGCCGAATGCGTCACCGCGCTGCAAACCATTCGCAGCCGCCGCATAGACACGACCGAGCCGCTCGTCATCACCGTCGGCATCATTCAGGGCGGCAACCGCTTCAACATCATCGCCGACGAAGTGAAACTCGAAGGCACTGTCCGCACTCTCAGCGAAGACGTGCGAAAGCGAGCGCAAGCCCTGATGCGCGAGACGCTCGACGGCATCACGAAGGCTTACGGCGCGACCTTCGACATGGATTACGCAGAAGGCGCGGCGGTCACTTACAACGAGCCTGCGCTTGTCGAAGAGACTCTACCGACGATTCGCCGCGTTATCGGCGAGAAGAATGTCATCACGCGCAAGCCACAGATGGGCGCGGAAGATTTTTCCTACTTTCAAAAAGTCGTTCCGGGCTTCTACTACTTTCTCGGCGTCGGCAACCGCGCCAAAGGCATCACAGCGCAGATTCACACGCCTGAGTTTGATCTTGACGAAGAGAGCCTGGTGATCGGCGTGAAAGTGATGTCGAACGTTTTGCTTGATTATCTGGATCACCACGTGGGAGGTAAATGATGGAATCTCGATATAAGTTCACCTGCAATAAGTGCGGGCATAAATGGAAGTCTAAAGATTACGACGAAACGGATGCATTTCGTTACCACTTTGGCTATGACTGCCCAAACTGTGGAAGCCAGGATATTTCAACTCAAGATGACGATTAGTTGAGGACGAACGCAAATGACACCAGACGAACAATCAGATGAAATGCTCAGTGATGCTACTCCGCTCATCGGCGCGGAGACGGATGTCTCTCCGCTGGGGCGTGATGCTCAGAAGCCTCGGCATGAACTGACGGCTGATGAAGATGTGGATGTGGTTGACTGGAACAGGGTCGCGGCGGGCCAAGCGTTCAGGTCGCTGGTCAAAGCGAAGCTGAGGTTCATCGTTCCGGCGACCGTTTTCTTCATCATCTATTTCTTTGCGTTGCCGGTGCTGGTCGGTTACGCGCCCGAGTTGATGAATAAACGGGTGATCGGCTCGGTTAACGTCGCGTACCTGTTTGCGCTCTCGCAGTTCTTCATGGCGTGGATTGTCGCTCTGCTTTATGTGCGCGCGGCGAGCCGCCATGACCGGATGGCGCGTGAGGTTGTGGGCGATCTGGAAAAGACGCGAGGAGGCAAATAGAGCATGTCAACTTCGCTCCTGATGTTTCTAGGCTTCGTCGCCGTCACCCTGGTGATTACCTACTGGGCCGCGCGCCGCTCGCAGGGCACAACCGCCTACTTCGCAGCCAACCGTCAGATTACAGGCTGGCAAAATGGTCTGGCCGTCGCGGGCGATTACATGAGCGCCGCTTCGTTTCTTGGAATCGCGGGGCTGATTGCCTTCAACGGCTACGACGGCTTCATGTATTCGGTGGGATTCCTCGTCGCTTACCTGACGGTGCTTTTGATCGTGGCCGAGCCGCTGAGAAACGCTGGCAAGTACACGATGGCGGACGTGCTGGCCTACCGCTTAAGCCCGCGACCCGTGCGCTCGATGGCTAGTCTAAGCACGCTCACGGTCTCGACCTTCTACATGATCGCGCAGATGGTCGGCGCGGGCGCGCTCGTCAGCCTCCTGCTTCCCGGCGTCGGCTTCACGACGGCTGTCGTCGGCGTCGGCGTGTTGATGATTATCTATGTCGTCTTCGGCGGGATGCTGGCGACGACGTGGGTGCAGATTATCAAGGCGATACTGCTGATGGCGGGGACGCTCCTCTTGAGCATCCTCGTGCTCGCGCATTTCGGCTTCAGCTTCGCCAACTTCTTCGACGCCATCAGCCACGTGACCTATCACGATAAGACGGGCGCGGAAGTGACGAAGAATTTTCTACAGCCGGGACATTACTACTTCGGGGCGAACAAACCCTACGGCGTGATTGATCTCATCTCGCTCTGCATGGCGCTGGTCTTCGGCACGGCTGGCCTGCCGCACATCCTTGTGCGCTTCTACACTGTGCCGGATGCGAAGACGGCGCGCAAGAGTGTGGTCTGGGCGATGTTTCTCATCGGCGCGTTCTACATCATGACGACCTTCCTGGGCTTCGGCGCGGCGACGATTGTGGGCCGGGACGCGATTGGCGCGAACAACAACATGAGCGCGCCCTTGCTGGCGAAATTCTTAGGCGGCGACATCTTCTTCGCCTTCATCTCGGCCATCGCGTTTGCGACTATCCTGGCGGTCGTCGCCGGATTGACCATCAGCGCCTCGACCTCTTTCGCTCACGACTTCTGGACAAACGTGATTCACAAAGGCACGGAGCGCAAACCCGGCGAAGAGGTGCGCGTGGCGCGCGTCACGGCATGTGTCGTCGGCGTTATCAGCATTCTGCTTGCTATCTTGTTGGGGCAATCCATCAACGTCGCGTTCCTCGTTGGCCTGGCCTTCGCTGTCGCTGCATCGGCCAACCTGCCCGTCATCATTTTTTCGCTCTTCTGGAAACGCTTCAACACGAAGGGCGCTGTGGCCGGACTCAGCACAGGGCTGGCGGCTTCGATTATTTTGATCTTGATAAGCCCTAGCATTATGACGGTTGACCCACCCGCCGTTGTGGGCGCAGCACGCCACCTGATTCAACGCCCGCCCATCTTTCCGCTGGAGAATCCCGGCATCATCAGCATCCCGCTAGGCTTTCTAGGAGCCTTCGTCGGAACTCTGCTGGGGCGAGAGCCTGAAGCCGAAGCTAAATTTGCGGAACTGACCGTGCGAGCTAACACGGGATTGGGAGCGGAGAAATAAGGCCACTACGGAACATTCGCCTGCATTATTGCTGTATTGGCTAAGACAAACGCTGCATTTATCAGGACAAATGTTTAATTCCTCACGAGCAACGCTCTATTTATCACAACAAAAGCCACATTTGTTACGACAAATGCTCCTTTTGTCGTGAGCAAACAAGCATTCGTCGTGAGGAAACAAGCATTTGCCGCGATTGATTGGGTATTTGTCACGAGCGAAGGAGTATTTGTCGTGAGCAAAGGAACATTTGTCGTGAGCAAAGGAGCATTTGCCGCGACAAAAGGAGCATTTGTTGTGGCAAATGCTCTATTTGCCCTGATAAATGCTCCATTCGTTGCGGCAAATGTTTCATTGGTCGCGTTCTAAGCTCCTCTTGTCGCTTCCAATCTTCTGATTTGTTCAACATCTCAAGAATTCCTCAAGTCCCATTTCTTAAACTCCATAATAGTTCAGGCCGAAGATTACAGGGCCTGGACTCTGGCACAAGTGAACGCGCTCTTTTTAGGGACTCTGGAAACCATGCAAATCATCCTCGACAAAATCACGGCCCCCGGTGAGCAGCCTCGCATTTCCCGTGTACGACTGCTTAATACGCTTCACGGCAGCCTGGCTAATTGCACCTCGACCATCATCAACGGGCGCGCCGGGACGGGCAAGACGTTTCTCGCGGCAGACTTCGCGCGCCGTTCAGGTCGTCGCATCGCCTGGTACAAGGTTGACGCTTCGGATGGCGACCTACAGGTCTTCTTCAAATATCTGGTCGCAAGCGTGCAGAGGTGGCGACCGGGCTTCGGCGAGGTGGCGCTCATGCCGCTTGTGGAGGCAGCGACGCTCGACGACATACCCATGCTCGCGGAGGCTTTCGTTTACGAGTTATTGGAGCAGAAGGGCGAGCCGCTGCTGATCGTGATAGACGACCTGCACCTGGTTTACGACGCCGAGTGGGTCGTGCCGTTCTTTCGCCGCCTGCTGCCGCTGCTTCCAGCCGAAGCGCACATGCTGATTACGGGCCGAAGCCTGCCGCCCGCTCCGCTCTGGCGCATGCGCTCCAAGCAGACGCTCTGCGTGATTGAAGAGCCGACGCTCCTCTTCACACAGTTGGAAGCGACTCGGCTCTTTAGCAGCTACGGCCTGCGTGAAGCGCAAGCCGCCGAAGCTCTCAAACAGACGCACGGGCGCGCTTCGACTCTGGACGCGATGGCTCGACTGTTGGGCGAAGCAGGAAACGCGATCACCAAGGAGCAGTTTAGCGTCATCAGTCACAATCTACGGAAACGCACAGTGCGACAGAGGCACGGCTACAGGTTCTGAGATAGGCGACCATTTTGCATGCCCCCAATGCAACAAGAAATAAAGACCACCTCGCACGCGCCATTTGCAGGAATTGCGGAAGGCTGCGATGTTAAGTTCTCTTCAACTCGTGGATTGCGCGTCGTTCGCTATGATAAGCTGAACGAGAATCCCACGAGACCTGCGAGGCAGAGGTTGATGGCACAAAGGCCGCGTCGTCCAGACACACCACAACCCGCCGGAGAAACGCCGCCTGCGAAAGAACAGCTTGCGCCGACGACATTCTTCCTGCGCACGAAGCTCTTGCCGCCGCGCCCCGCACCGGCCTTGCTTTCGCGCCCGCGCCTGACCGAACGCCTGCTCGCTAACCTTGCCCATCCTGTCACACTCGTCACAGCCAACGCAGGCTCAGGCAAGACAACCCTGGTCGCCGACTTCGTTCGCACACACGCGCGCGACTTCGTCTGGTATCAACTCGATCACACCGACGCAGACCCTTTCGTCTTCCTGGGCTATCTGACGCACGGCATCAAGCAGAAAGCGCCGGACTTCGGCGACGTGATGTTCTCTTACTTGCAGCAGTCCGCGCACGAACTGGCGCGCCAGCCCGAACGCGCCGTTGATGTCCTGCTCAACGAAGTTCTCGAAACGGTCGAGCAACAACTCATCATCGTCCTCGACGATTATCATCATCTCGGCGCGGAGACGGCTGTCCACGCGGTTGTTGACCGGCTGCTCGCATACCTGCCCGATGTCCTGCACGTCATCATCATCTCGCGCGATCTGCCGCCGCTCTCGCTTGCGCGCCTGCGCTCGCAGGCTTCGCTCACCGTCATTGATCGAAGCGAGCTATTGTTTACGGATGAAGAGACGCAGGAGCTTTTCCGCAAAGTCTTCGATCTGGAATTAACGCCCGCGCAGTTGACGGAGTACCGTGAGAGAACTCACGGCTGGATTACAGCGCTGCAACTCGTTCGCCAGGTCGCGCAGCGTCAGGCGCTCATTGAAGGCGCGCAAAAGGGCAGCACGCCTGACCTCGTTGAAATCCTGCGCCAGTCCGAGCGCGACATTTTCGACTATTTCGCCGAAGAGGTTTTCGCCGACGAGCCTGAAGACGTGCAGCGCCTGCTGCTCCGCATCTCTTTACTTGACCGCGTTGAGACGGGAATCTGCGTTCATGTTTACCCGGAGGCAAACTGTCGCTCCATTTTGCCCGCGCTCGTGCGCCGCAACGTCTTCATGACGGTCGCATCCGACGAGCGCGGCGAAGAGTATCGCCTGCACCCGCTCTTCAAAGAGTTCCTGCGCCGCCGCCTGCGCTCCGAACTCGGAAAAACGGGCCTGGCCGCAGAGCACGCGCGCTATGCAGACTACTTTCTGGAGCGCGGGGCCTGGGAACAGGCCATCAGCCACCTGTTACAGGCTGAAGATTTCGAGCGCGCCGCCAAAGTGATTGCCGAACACGGCAACGATTGGATCGCGTCGGGCGCTCTCTCCTCGCTCGCTTCCACAGCCTCCGCACTTCCCAATGCTGTGCTCGAAGCGCATCCACGCGCTCTGTCGCACCTGGCGGAAGTGGCACGCTTGCGCGGCGAGTACGATACGGCGCATCAACTCTTTCGTCGCGCCTCCGCGCTGCTCCATGAACAGCAAGATAACGAAGGCGAAGCCGAAGCCCTGCACTCGCTCGCAACCATCGCACGGCGTCGCGGCGACTGCGAGACGGCTTTTAGCTACCTTGATCGCGCCGTCGCGCTCTCGGACGAGCATTCCGTAGTGCGCGCCAAGTGTGACAACACGCGCGGGCTGTGCCTGACGGCGATGGGTGAGTGGACTGCCGCCGAGCGTGAGTTTCGCGCCGCCTTGCAATCAGCAGAGGAGCGCCGCGATACGTATTACGCGCGCCTGATTCAGCACAACCTCGGCGTGCCCGCGATGATTCGCGGCGATTTCGGCGAGGCTCTGCGCTGGATGCGCCGGATGCTGCGCGAGGGAGACAATCGCCCGCCCCTGCCGCAGGAGGCGACCGCGCATCTCAACGTGGCGCGGTGCTATCTCTATCGCGGGGACATGACGAAGTGTGAAAAGCACCTGGATCAGGCGTTGGAATATTGCCAGCTTTTCAACCTCGTCGCGCCGCGCGCTGAAACCTTCGAGACTTACGGCAATCTCTACCGCGAGCGCGGGGATGCGGCGCGCGCCAGCGAATTTTACGAGCGCGCCGCACGCGCCTACGACGAAGCCGGGATTGACTTGACGCGCTGCGAGCTACTTGAAGAGCAGGCGCTCCTTAATCTTCAACTCGGAAACCTGACGACGGCGCGCGCTCTTCTCACACGTCTGATTGATGCGCGCCTTGCGACGAAAGACGAGAGGGGCAGCCACACGGCGATGCTCTCGCGCGGGCGTGTGATGCTGGCGCAGGGAGACTACGAAGCCGCACGAGCCGACCTTCAGCCCGCCCTCGAATATTTCCGCGAGCACGGCCTTTACTACTACGAAGCGCAAGCCTCTGTCGCGCTCGCCGCCTGCGACCTCATCACGGGTGAAGAGAGCTACATGCTTGAGCATCTGCGGCGCACTGTGGATTTGGCCGCGCGCTACGATTACGAATACTGGCTCCAGCGACAGGTCGCAGACAACCCGCCGCTTTTCTCTCAAGCGGAAGTCGTTGAGCTTCTGCCGCCGGATGTGCGCGAGCAGTTGCAAGCTGGCGCTAGTCCCGCCGGGCAGCGACCGGCGAAAATTGCCGCGTCAGCTTCGGTCGCTACGCAAGCGCCGCAGACTGTGACAGACCTGACGATTAACATGCTCGGCCCTGTAGAGATTTTCCGCGACCCTGCAAGGGCAATGGCGGCTGACGCCTGGACGACCAAGCGTGCGCGCGACATCCTGTGCTTCATCGCCTCGCGCCGCCATCGCCGCGCCTCGAAAGACACGATCATTGACACCTTCTGGGGCGAGGCGGACTTTGAAGCCGTCGAGAAGAATTTTCACCCGACTGTCTCGCACATACGCAAGGCGCTCAACAGCAACCAGCCCTTGAAGCAGAATTTTCTGCTCTACCGCGACGGCGATTACCAGCTCAACCCGGATTTCTCTTACAACATTGACATGGAAGAGTTCGACCGCCTCGTTGCCGAAGGAGAGACGGCGCGGCGCGCGCGCGAGTTTGATCGCTGCATCAGCGCTTACGAAGCTGCCATCCGAATCTATCGAGGCGACTTCATGCAGGGAACTTACGACGACTGGGTAGAGGAGCAGCGCTCCTACTATCGCCAGCAACACCTGCGCCTGCTCGAAGCTCTCGCGGCGGTCGCGCAAAAAACTGAGGACTGGACGCGCTCACTTCACCTGGCTCAAGAAATTCTGCGCGACGACCCCTACCGCGAGGACGTTCATTGCATGATTATGCGAGCATTGGCCGGGCAGGGTAATCGCCGCGCGGTCAAGGAGCAGTACGAGACGCTTCAGAAACTATTGGAGAAAGAGCTTGGCGTCGAGCCGGCAGCCGAGACGCAGAGAATTTATAAGGAGTTGATAGCTTAACCGGGGGCGCGCCCGCGCTCGCAGCTTTGATCGCCGTCGAAAAAAGAACACAAATACAATACTTGCGCTCATTATAGTAACCATGAAAAACCTGTATTCAAGTAGAATGAAAAACTCTGTGAGGGAATCCACGCGCATGTCCCGCCTCGCAAAAGGGTCACAGAGCAATCAAGGCCAATGTAGCAGCAATTCACTTGTGGGGGGCCGCATTCCCGACAACATGATCACACAAGCCTACGGAAAAAAGCGCCAATTCATCGCCCTGACACTCGTCTTCCTATTATGCCTCGGCTCAGTTAGCGCAGGCATCACGATCATTGGCTCTGACGGCATCACCGTCACCGGAGCCGACGGCATCAACTACATCGGCACATCAGGCATCACCGCGACGGGCGTTGACGGCTTTCTGGCTTTCGCACCCAACGGTATCACTGCCACAGGCGTTGACGGCATCACCGCGACAGGTGTTGACGGAATCACGGCGACGGGCGTGGATGGCTATACCTATACGGGAGCAAACGGTATCACTGCGACCGGAGTGGACGGCATCACGGCGACTGGTGTTGATGGAATCACCGCAACTGGCGTTGACGGCATCAGGATTACAGGCTCGGATGGCAAAAGCTACCAGGCCGATTCGGTTGTTATACGCCAGGCCAACGGCATCACGGCGACAGGCGTTGACGGAATAACTGCGACGGGTGTGGATGGCATCACTGCGACGGGCGTTGATGCTCGCCGCATCGCACACGCTAACGGCATCACCGCGACAGGCGTTGATACCCTTGCGATCAACGGCGCAGATGGTATTACGGCCACAGGCGTGGACGGCCAGATTCTCCGCATCCCTCCGACCGGCATCACTATCAGCGGCGCAGACACAATTACGGGGACACGCGCAGAAGGTCTCGCTCTCAACGGCGCAGACACTATTACGGAGACCTCCGTAGGCGGCATTACGGCGGCTGAGGCAGACGCGCAGCGCGGCGGCATTCGCAGCGTTGATCCAGAGCTTGCCGTCATGCTCAACTACATGACGGACGACAGCAACGTTGACGCCATCATTGTCTATCATCAGAAGCCGACCGAAGCAGACCTGGCAGACCTGATGAACATAGGCGTCATGGGCGGCACGCGCTATCGTGAGTTGCCGATGATTGCTCTGACGGCCAGGAAGCGGCAGATTCTACGCATCTCGCATCTTCCAGCGGTGCGCTCCATCTACGGCAACCGCACGCTGGAGCCGACAGTTGATCCATATCTGGCGATAACCGGAACAGAACGCGCGCGTCGTGATGCCGATCTCACCAGGAAAAACTCAGGGCTGCCCGTTTCAGGTCGCAACGTGACGGTCGCCGTGCTTGATACTGGCATTGACGGAACGCTGGCTGATCTCGCAGGCCACGTCGCGCAGAACGTGAAGCTCGTGGACACGCAGAGTGCGAGCGCCGGGTTTAATGAGCCTGTCAACGTCGAGAACTTGCCGAACACGGATCAGGCTTATGGGCATGGAACGTTTGTCGCGGGCCTGATTGCCGGAAACGGCACGCGCTCCGGCGGCAAATATAGCGGCATCGCTCCCGGCGCAAATCTGGTTGGTTTGAGCGCGGGGGATTTGAACCTTTCGTTCGTGCTGTCGGGTTTCGACTACCTGCTCACACGCGGCGCAAGCCTCAACGTCCGCGTCCTCAATTGCAGCTTCTCAGCCGAGACTGTTTTCGACCTTAACGATCCCGTCAACGTCGCCACGAAGATGCTCACTGATAGGGGCGTCAACGTCGTCTTCTCAGCCGGAAACACAGGGTCGGGCCAGCACTCTTTGAATCCTTACGCGGTCGCCCCCTGGGTCATCAGCGTCGGCGCAACCGATGAGCGCGGGATACTCGCAAGCTTCTCCTCGCGCGGCGATTTCGGGAGCGCGCTTTTTCGCCCGACACTTGTCGCGCCGGGCGTGAACGTCGTTAGCCTGCGCTCAACCGGAGCGAACGTCACGGGAACTACTTCAGCCATCGTCGGGGCTGACACCTCTCGTCTCAACCCAAGCGAGCTGCCTTTCTATACGACGGCCAGCGGGACCAGTTTCTCCGCGCCGCAGGTCGCCGGAGCCATCGCGTTGATGCTCGAAGCCAACCCGCAACTCACGCCTCAACAGGTCCGCGACATACTGCAACGCACGGCCACGCCTTTGCCCAATTACTACCAGCACGAGGTCGGCGCAGGGATGCTCAACGTACACGCGGCTGTGCTCGAAGCTGCTTTCCCGGCTCGTCGCATGGGCCTCTTTCGCGCGGCGCTCGATCAAGGGCAGGTAAGTTTCGTTAACGAGTTGCCGCAGCAGTTCAATGGCTTCGTCTCGCCGCTCGGAAACTACAGCGTGAACGTCAACGTTCCGGCTGATGCGGTGCTCGCCTCCGCGCAAACTGCCTGGGGGCCTTTGTCGAGCACAAGCGATCTGGCTCTCACTTTGTACGACGCTGCGGGAGCGCAGTTGGGCACATCGAGCCTGCCTAATAGACCGGGCTTGACGGGCAAGCGCGAAGGCTTCTCCTTGAGAGCGCCCGGCGCAGGCAGCGTCCGCGTTGATCTCAAACAGGCTCTCGCAACGGGAGGCACGTCGCAGCCCGTCTACGGCGTGCTCGACGTGACGCGCGTCCAATTTGCGCCTCTGAGTGACCTCGGCAATCTCAGCGCCGCCGCTCGCTCAGACATTTATCAAGCTCTACGGACGTTCTCAATGTCGGCCTACAGCAACCGCTTTCGCCCGAGTTTCGGAGTTACGCGCGCTGAGTTGGCCGCGACTCTGGTGAAAAGCGGGCTAGTGCCGCAATACCTGCCGGGTCAAGCTCGTTTCACCGACGTGCGCGATGCTTCGACGATGCTCTTTGTCGAGAGCGCGCAGTCTGCGCCCGCAGGCGCGCTCTTCACGGACGCCGCGCCGGGCGGACAGTTTCGTCCTGATGATTTCGCCACACGCCTCGCCGCCGCAATAGCATTCGTGCGCGCCGCAGGTCTTCAGTCGGAAGCGAATGCCGCCGCCTCGCAGCCGTTGATCCTGAATGATGCGAGCGAGATTCCCACTGCCATGCGCGGCTACGTGGCGATTGCTCTCTCGCACGGATTTCTCACAGCAGACGGCGGAAACTTCCGCTCTCAAAGTCCACTGACCCGCGCCGAGCTAGCGCACGCGATAGTTTCAATGTCGAAATAAGCGCAAGATCAAGAACGTAAAAGGCAAAAGCGAGGATGAAAGATTAGCTCTTCTTCCTCGCTTTCGCCTTTTAACTTTAACTTTGCGTTCCCGGTCTATTGCTTCACAAATAACTCTTCGGCATTCCAGAGCGAGTAGGGAAGGATTGTGCCGGGGCGGTAGTTGCCGACGCGCGTGTTGGCGGCGGTTGTGATGTGGCGCGCGACGATGGGGATGATGGGCAGTTGTTCTGCCATGAGATTTTGAGTGTCGCGGAAGATGGCTTTGCGCCGCTCCGTATCCGTCTCGTGCGCTTGCGCTGCGGCGAGTTCGTCGAGGCGCGCTTCCCAGGGGGTCGCAGGTTTCAGTTCTTTCGGATACCACTGGTGATTGCTGCTGCTGCTCTGCAAAAAACTGGCGTATGAAGAAGGGTCTGGGTCGGTGAGGGCCAGCCCCAGCAGGATGGCATCATAATCGTAGCTCTGCGTCCAGCGCGCGGTCAGCGCCTGAAACTCTATCGGCGCAACCTGCATGTTGATGCCTAGCTTCGCAAGGTCTTGCTGAATCACCGCAGCCATCTCCTTACGCTGCTGATTCTCTGCCGGCACGATCAAAGTAAACTCAACGCGGTTGCCTTTCGCGTCCATCAGCTCCGGCGCGTCCGTTGAGCCGCGCAACGTAAAGCCTGCCTCTTGCAGAAGCGCACGCGCTTTCTCCAGGTCATATTCCATGCGCGGGATGTCGCTTGCTCCCCACGCGCGATTGCCCGTCGAGACAAAACCGTAGAGCGGCGTTGCCAGTCCTTGCAGGTTTGTCTGGGCGATTGAGTTGCGGTCAATCGCGTAGGAGATGGCGCGACGGAAACGCACGTCGCTAAACCATGCGCGCTTGATGGGGTCAACGATGGGCTTGTCGTTCTGCATTCCATCATTCTGGTTGAACCACATGTGGTCTGTGTTCAAGCCTGGGCCTAGATCATAGGCGCGTGCATTGCCCTGCGAGGAGCGCAAGGAGGCATAGTCTGAAGGGCGTATGCGGTCAACGATGTCGAGCGAGTTCTGTTGGAGGCGCGTCATCGCGTTGTTGGCATCGTCTACAACTACTACGACGAGCGAGTCCAGATAAGGAAGCGCGTTGCCCGCTGAGTCCTTCTTCCAGTAGTTAGGATTGCGCTTGAGTTCGACGCGCTCGCCGGGCGTCACCGATTCGACGATGAATGGCCCGGCGGTGATGATCGTTCGCGGGTCTGCCGTGATGCCCCAGGAGTCTTTCAGCGTTCCCTTGTTGAAAGAGTCTTCGAGGGCGTGGCGCGGCAGGATGGCGACGTTGAATAGATAGCCTTCGGGCGCGGCGACTGTTTCTGGAAAGACCATTCGCACATGAAGCGGGTCAACCACGCTTGTTTCAATCTGCTGACCATTCACCATCATCGGGTCACGGAAGAGCGGTGATGCCGTGCGCTCGTCGTAGAGCGCACGCATGGTGAAGAGCACGTCGTCGGCGGTCAAAGGATGGCCGTCAGAAAATTTCAGGCCGCTCCGCAGCGTCACTTCGAGAGTCTTTTTGTCGTCAGCCCATTTCCACGATTCGGCAAGGCCGGGAACGTGGCGCTGCTCGTCCTGGTCAAACTCCACAAGCCGCGCGCCGAGCAGGAAGAAACTGACCGTGAGCGAAGCTTCCTCTTTCGCCAGCAGGTAGTTGAAAGTCTGCGGCGGCGAAGTAAGCCGGTAGGTGATTGAGCCGCCGCTCTTGCCTACGACGTGCTCGCGCGCCTGCTCTTGCTTCTGTGTGGTGGGCGCGCCTGGTTGTTGTTGCTGCTGTTGGCAGGCAAGCGTGATTAAGAGCAGGGCGAGCGAGGCGAAAAAAAGTAAGCGTTGTAGTCTTGAGCTTCTCATCTTTAAGTTGTCAGCTTCGGTCCTGGATTGAGTCGGGCGATCTTCTTGAAAAGGATCAGGCAGGCGGATTCAATCATGTCTCTGGACGGATGTCCAGAGCAGCGGCTTTAGACCGTAAGCAAATTTTCGTGTATGATTCCCGCGCTTTCCAAATCTTTACACTTAGTTTGGCCCAAAGCCTCGCCGGTCCGAACCCTGAAGGAGAATTAGATGCTTAAGAAAATTTTTGTTCCCCTGATGCTCTTTGTTGCCTGTGCGCTACTGTTGACGGCCTGCGGTGGATCAGATAACACTTCGACCACCAACACTACGAACACCACTGCCGCCAATAAGACTGCGACCACCACCACCACTACCAGCACACCGAGCACGACGACGACCACCACGACTTCCACCCCGGCTACGACAACCCCCGCCAGTGGAGACAAAGTTGGTGTTCCTGAATGCGATGATTACCTGGCGAAGTATGAAGCCTGCCTGAGCAAAGTCCCTGAAGCGGGCCGCGCGCAGTACCAGGCAGCATTTGCCCAGGTGCGTAAGTCATGGCGCGACCTAGCTGCCAATCCCCAAACGAAAGCAAGCCTGGCACAGGCATGCAAGATGGCAAGCGATCAAGCTAAGAATTCAATGAAAACTTACGGCTGCGAGTTTTAGTCTCGACAGCGACTCCCCTTTTGAGCTTCTTGGTCAGAGGGAAGTGACGGATAACCCCCAAAATCGCGCAGGCAAGAGGCCGCTGGCCCTAATGCCTGCGCGATTTGTTATGCGCTTTATAGCAGTTAGCAGATGAGTGTGAGTGAGAAAGAGATTTTCACCGCAGAGGACACAGAGGGTCGCAGAGGAAAGAAAATAATTGAAAGAGCAAACTTCAGACTTGAAAACTGAAGTTTGGGCTTGAGAATTTCAGATCCCTTTTCTCTCTTCCTCTGCGACCCTCTGCGTCCTCTGCGTTTAATTTCTTACCTCATTCAATCACAACACACGATAGAATAGCTGCCAGCCGGGCGAAAAACTTACTGGTGATGTTTTGATGGCACGTTCTCCCGTCCCCATTTCAAGACACGGCTCATCCAGATCAATTCTTCTAAAAAGCCTGCCACCCGTTTTTCATAAGCGTTGTCGAGAAGCCGCCCTTCCGGGTCGAACGTATTTTGAACGACCGGGAAATTCAAGTCTGTGAAGGTGGCGACCAGTCCCAACTCTCTCACCACCGGCACCATCGCTTCTATCACCCTCGCGCCGCCCCACGGGCCAGCGGAAACCCCGACGAACGCGACGCTCTTATGAATATATTCTTTCAATAACAGGTCTAGTACGCTCTTCAATGTTCCCGGATAACCATGATTATATTCCGGCGTGACCACGACCAGACCATCCGACCTGATAATTGAATCTCTCCATTCTGGAAACTGCTCCTTTTTCCCGTAGTCATCCTGCGGCAAGGCGAAATCTTTTACATCAAACAGCTTCGTCTCAATTTCCTCTCGCTTATTCATCTCGCCAAGCAGCCAGTCGGCAACATGAACGCTCCTACGCTCCTTACGGTTTGTGCCCAGTAAGACTGGCAGGAAGAGTTTCTCCATGCTCTATCTCCTTTTCATTTGGTGTATTCGCCCTCACCTGGTTGCATCGGAGCGAATGAAGGGCGGCTCTACTTCAGTCGAACAGAGCTTCCCGTAAAGACGCGGTCGGCGGTAAGCATCGCCCCACGACTCTCGCTCACGGTAAGCGCGAATGTTTTCCATGTCGAACGCTGCGATGTACACGCCTTCACTTTCTCCCGCTTCGATGATGAGCGTATCGCGCGCCACTGCGTCTTCTGCCTGGTGCGCCTCACCGTCTCTCATCGAATAGGCCACAGCATCAAAGGCTGCGGAGTGTCCGTTGTTTTGCGGCGCAGCGTAGTTGGTCATGGCGACTCCCAACATATTCTCGTAGGCGCGAGTCTTGAACTGGCTCAGGCGATGCTCGTCCAGGGTGCAGGCGTTCGGCGTCAGGATAAGCTCCGCGCCTTGCAACATGAGAATCCGCGCGCTTTCTGGAAACTCGCGGTCATAGCAGATCATAAACCCGACTTTCACCTTTGCCTGCTCCGTCTCCAGCACACACACCGGGAAGCAATCGCCGGGCGTGAGCACACACTCCAGGTCAAACTCGCAGGTGTGAACCTTCGCGTAGGTCAGCACGATTTCGCCGTGAAGGTCTATCAAGGATACGGAATTACGCGGCCTCCCGTCCCACTTCTCAAGGTAGGTGATGGCAATCGCCATCTTCAACTCTGCGGCCAAATTTCTAAAGTGAGTGATGAAAGAATCGTCCCGGCTGATGGCCTGCGCTTGCCAACGCTCGCGCGCTCCCTCCTGCTCCGGGTCGTAGAACGTCATCCCGACGCTCCACATCTCCGGGAACAGCGCGATGTCGGCTCCCATCGCGCGAGCGCGACGACAGAAGAGATCACCTTTAGCGAGGCTCGCCGCTCTCACGTTGCCGCAGCCTGTCATTTGCAACAGTGCCACTTTAATCGTTCCCATAGAAAGATTCTCAGGAATCATCGATGCCCTCTGGTGTCACGACGCTCGAAACCGCGCCGGGCGGAAAGCCTTCTACCTGATTTGTAAAGGCAACGATGAAAGGGATACTATTGAGGCATCGCGCTTGGACGAGTTATTCGGTGGCACCTTGCGCAATGTTCTACATCAGATATTAAGACTCTGCTTTGGATTCAGATTTAACCTCTTCTATTTTGTCTCTTGTCCACTTTTCTGGAACAAACCCTGCACTCAACCTTTCAACGATCTCATCATCTGATAAACCAAGCTCTAAATAGTCCCGGATTCTTCTTCTTGCCTCCCTTGGGTTAATAAACCCTTTAGTGGACATCTCTGTCTCTTGAAAGGGTATCCCCTTTAGACTTCTTGTGCCACGATCATTAATTGCTCTCAACTCTCTACGTACCACGTCCAAATCTTGTTTTAGCTCTAATACCTCCTTTTCGTGAGGTGTAACAGTAGGCTTTGTTGTCTGTGGCCTAACATCCAGGAAAGCAGGTAAAACCGATTCTAGAGGTGATTCTATGATTTCGCTTATCGAAGATTGGATTTTCTCTCTGAGGATACCGCCCCAATCAGGAGCATTTTTATTATATTCAATTACGCGTAGGGCACGTAAATCAAATGGCACATCATCCATTGATTCTGCAACTATGATTGCTGGTTTTGCCAAGGCATGGGCCAAACCCAATTCATAAAATACGTTGGGATTTTTCCCTGTTAAATCAGCAAGAATGAGTCTAGAATTTTTAGTGTAAGACCAAATATCATTAATTATGGTGCTGGGACGATATAAATCATCAGCGCGACAGGGTGTTAATCCAGCACTTTCAATTGCAGGCCGATAGATTGTTACATAATATTCATCGAACCATCCGCCAAAAGGCATTATCGTGAAGCAGGTTTCCTTATCAGATCGGCCTATCTTTGAGGTGTGTGCCTTCTTCGTTGATTTTTTAGTGGTCATTGGCTAGATGCTCCATATAGCTGAAAGTGTGATCTAATCCCGCAGCCTAACGCATATTCGACGCCCTAACAGGCGTCACACATTACATCTGCCCAGGCGTCTAGCCTTCCTTCGACTTCCAACTGCGTAGCATTTCCGCGTGCGTTGCAGAATTAGACTGCTTGACTACTTTTGCGGATTAGACGCCTGGTGAATTGACGTGAGGCCAACGAGTAGTCACGTTAGCAAGAGCGTTGAGAACGGGAGGAAGATACGTCTGTGTTAGGGGGAGTGTCAACATTTGAGTTACAGGAAAACTTTTTCCGCTACCTTAGAGATTTGATTACTAATTGACGCTTGCTCTTGTCGCCACGCATGAATAGATGGTAGATAAGCTTCGGACTTTCTGAGACCGCGCCTGTGCTGAAACTCATACTCTCAAGATCGCTTCAGGGAATTCTTGTCCTGCTCGTCGTCTCTGTGCTGACGTTCTCGCTTCTCGCGGCAGCCGGGGGCGATGCGTTGACGGCGCTCAGGAATGATCCGCTGGTCACTGAAAAAACTATTGAAGAGCAGCGGCACATCTACGGCCTGGATCAACCTCTGGCCGTTCGCTACGCGCGCTGGCTTGGAAGCCTCGCGCGTGGGCAGATGGGCGAGTCCTTCTTTTTCCGCGCGCCCGTGTGGACGATTCTACGGCCTAGACTCCTGAGCACGCTCTCGCTTGCTGTAACTGCGCTCCTCATCGCATGGATAATCGCTCTCGCGCTCGGCTCGATGGCGGCGCGACGCCCGCGTAGCTGGATAGACAAGTTGTGCGGCGGCGTCATCATGCTGGCATCTTCAACTCCGCGCATCGTGCTTGCGCTCGCCGCGCTCGCTTTCGCCGCGAGCACTTCTTTGTTCAGTATCGGCGCAGGCGAGAAGGGCACAGCCGGGTCGCTCCTGAACATACTGCTGCCCGCGCTCGTGCTCTCGGTTCCGCTCATCGCGCTCTTTCTGGCGCAGGTGCGCGATGGCCTGGGCCGTGCGCTTCGAGAAGAGTTTGCGCAGGTGGCGCGCGCGAAGGGTTTGTCGGAAAGAGTTGTGACGCTGCGACACGCCTTGCGCGCCGCGCTCAACCCGCTGATTACGATCTTCGGTTATAGCCTGGGCAACCTCGTCGGCGGCTCCGTGATTGTCGAGACGGTGCTCGGCTGGCCCGGCCTCGGGCAGTTGAGCGTGATTGCGGTGCGCAGCCGCGACGTGCCCTTGCTGATGGGCGTTGTGCTGGTCACGGCGACAGCGGTTCTGATCGGGAATCTCATCGCGGACATCCTGCTCAGATTCAACGACCCGCGCCTGCGTGAAGACGCGACGCGACGCGCAATTACATCGAACAACATGTCGGCCACGCCCGCAGCCTGAAACCGATGAAGGCGACGTTGACGCAAACTGAAAACATCTCTCCCCCGGTTGCAGAAGCGCAGGAGGGAAAACGGCGTGGACGAATCAGGCGCGGCCTGAATCTTGTGCGCCGCCGTAAAAAATTCTACGCAGGGCTATCGGTCGTCATCTTCTTCTACGCGGTCGCGCTCTTCGCAGATTTTCTCGCGCCTTACGACTATCGCTCGCAGTTGAGGAGCGAGCCGATGTCACCGCCAAACGAGATTCACTTCAGCGACGTGGATGGAAATTGGCACGCGCGACCCTTCATCTACGCTCGCCGCATGATTGACCCGCTCGAACGTCGCTACGTGGAAGACACTTCGCGCTCCTTTCCGCTCGCACTTTTCACGAAAGGTTATTCCTACAAACTGCTGGGACTCCTCCCCGTGAGCACGCATCTCTTCGGCCTGAAAGATGAAGCCGGCGGGAGCGTGCCGCGCGTTCAATTGCTGGGCACGGATACAATCGGGCGCGACCACTTTTCAAGATTGCTGATCGGCTCGCGCTTCTCGCTCGTCGTCGGCCCTGTCGGAACGTTGCTCGCCAGCGCGCTCGGCATCTTTCTAGGCTGCATCGCAGGTTTCAGCCACCGTTTTGTAGACGCGCTCTTGATGCGCACGGCGGATGCTATGCTCGCGCTGCCGACGCTCGTCCTGATCCTGGCGGCGCGTGCGGCGTTTCCTCTTGAGTTGCCGCCGTCGCGCGCTGCGTTGTTGATGATCTCTATTTTCGCGCTGGTCGGCTGGGCGGAGATGGCGCGTCTCGCGCGCGGGCTGGTGCTGGCGCTACGCAAACAGGAGTTTGTGCTGGCTGCTGAAAGCATTGGCCTGTCGAAGATGCGTATTTTGTTCCGGCACATCCTGCCAAACGCCGCGCGCCCTCTGCTCGTGCAGGTGACACTGATGCTGCCCTACTTTCTGTTGACCGAAACCGCGCTCTCTTTTCTAGGCGTCGGACTACAGGAGCCGGAAGCAAGCTGGGGCAACATGCTGGCGGCTGCTGGCGACAGCAACCTTCTACGCAATCATCCCTTCACGCTGCTGGCCCCGGCCTTCGCCATCTTCGTCTTCGTGCTCGGCGTGAGATTGTTGAGCGATGGGCTGAAAGCAAGAAGCGAAAGAGGCGGGCTGTAGGCAGTCCAAACGAATCCAGCCGAACTCGAAGCCTTTCTACCTCGTATGGACAAAAGAGATCATTATGAAGATGATTGACGCGGCTATTATAGAATCTCTGAGAAAGCGGCCAAATTGAAAGGCAGGATAGACAGGATTAGCAGGATGAGAAGAGAAGTGAAAGCAATATTGCTGTTCTCTGGTCTTCCTCTTAATTCTGTCTGAGCAGTTTTATTTGAGCCTCTTGATTTCATGCTGGAGGAAAAAATGAAAAGGACGATTCTTTTTCTTTCGTTAACGTTGCTCGTGTTGAGCGGGTGTCACCACAAGTTCGGGCAGGCTACGGGGTCGGGCACGATGAAGCTTGAGAAAAGGACGGTTCCTTCTTTCAACGCCCTCACCATCTCAGGCGCTTACGAGGTAGAGATAGTCGTGCAGAAGGAGCAGAGCCTTGAGATCGAAGGCGACGACAACCTGCTTCCTCTCATTACAACTGAAGTCAAAGGCGGCGTGCTCGACGTGGGCAACTCGAAGAGCTTTTCCACTAAGAACAGGCTGCACCTGCGAATCTCTGTCCCAAGCTTCGACGCCATCTCTTCATCCGGCGCAAGCGACATTGTGATCTCCGGCGTCAAAAGCGATGAGTTCAGCATAGATATTTCGGGCGCGGGCAGCCTACAGGTTTCGGGCGAGACGAAATCACTTGAGCTTAAGCAGTCGGGCGCGGGTGAGGTGGATGCCAAAGACCTTCACGCCGCAAAGGTCAACGTAGATTCCAGCGGGGCTGCCTCGGCGGAGGTTTACGCTTCCGAGGAGTTGCGCGCCAGCGTCTCAGGCGCAGGCAACGTCAACTATTACGGCGACCCGAAAACCGTCAACAAAGATGTCAGCGGTGCAGGCTCCATCACGAAGAGGGAAACAAACTAACGTTCAAGGGTGATCGTCATGCGACGTTATCCAAAAATAAAATCATTACTGTGCGCGCTCCTCGCCTTTCTTGTCTGCGCTGTGTTACCCACAAGAGTCGCGGCGCAAACTCCTGCCGGAAAACCTGCGGCGCGTGAGCCGTTCGGTTCGAGCCTCAAGCGCGCAAGAGATGAAGCCCCGAAGAAGCAACGGGACGATGAATCTAAGCGAAAGCAGGAGGCATTGGATGACGGCGGCCCGCAGCCCGTAGAGACGATCAAGGTCGAGACGCTGCTCGTCAGCCTGGATGTTGTCGTCACAGATGAGAAGGAGTCGCGCTTCATCACCGGGCTTAAAGCGGAAGACTTCCAGATCGTCGAAGACAATGTTCCGCAAAAAATTGCGACGCTCACGCTCGGCGACGACGCTGAGAAGTTGCCGCGCTCGATAGTTTTGGTCTTCGACTGGAGCGGCAGCCAGCGTCCCTTCCTGGAAGGGAGCGTCAAGGCTGCGAAAACTCTCGTTGACCAGCTTGCCAAAACAGATGAGATGGCGATTGTCACCGACAGCATCTATCTCATGACCGATTTCACAAACGATAAGAAGCGGCTCAAGAACTCGCTCGATGCGCTCCTGAAACAGACGAAGAATGGATGGAGCGGCCAAAGCAAACAATTCAGCGCGCTGCTGGCGACTCTCAGAGAGCTAATCAATGTGAAGACCAGACGCCTCATCATCATCTTTCAAACCGACGGCGACGAATCGGATAATCTTAAAGACCCGCCGGGAACGCGCTCCGCAGCGCCGGGCGTTTACTACATGTCGGACATCTACAGGGAAGTAGAAAGATCGCGCGCGAAGATTTACACGGTGATTCCGGGCGAGAAAATGTTCGGCATCCCCGACAGCGAGCTTGAAGCGCGCTCGCCCGTGATGATGGAGAAAATATTAGACTCCTGGTACAAGTTCAATCGGCAGGCCGAGCGTCCCGCCGTGCCTCCGCAGGTTCCCGCCCAGGTTCTCAAGATGTTTATGAAGATGTACGTGAGTCATCAGGAGGCTGCCGCGCGCGTCGCCGAACTCTCAGGCGGGTGGGCGGAGTTTCTGGAGCGGCCTGAGCAGGCAGCAGGCATCTATGCGAGGATACTTTCAGACATCAACAATCGCTACATCATCGGCTACTATCCGACGAACAAAGAGCGCGACGATCAATTGCGGAAAGTGCATATCGAAGTTCGCAATCACCCCGAATACAAAGTGCATGGACGAGAGAGCTACTACGCTACCTCTCGTTAACGCATCCCGGCCTCGCGTCCCTCCCGGCTAAACATTGACTTGTTCTGAGAAGTAGAATAAATAGAGTCTGTCTTTCGCTGGTTCCTCGAACAAGGCTTTCTACCGAAATAGATTTCAAGCCAGTATCCGGCTGCTCACACAGGGTCAAACTCAAAACTCGACTTGCCCGTTTTTTCGGCGGCAACTCCAATTCCTCCAGCTTTGAAGGAGAAAGGATAGAACCGATGAACTTTTCACTCCTTAAGAAGAGCGGCGCGCTGTTAGCTCTTCTGGTTTTGTTCATGCTCGCAGTTGAAACTCGCTCTGCCGCGCCGATGCCTCCTCTGCCTAATCCCATGCTCTACCTCACAGGACAGGAGCAATACCAGGCAGGAGGCAAGCAATGGGTGCGCTACAAGTACGCGGTTGATAATTTTGATGCCTATCCAAACGAGATGTTCGCGCCCGCGCCTGAGCTGCCGCCCTGCGGTGCGAATGCGAAATCCTCACGCACCTGGGTTGATTTTTATGATCAAAGAGGAAAGCGGCTCTACGGATTTTGTGCGCTCACAAGTCATAATGGACTTAATGAAATATGGTTCGCTCTTGAGACCGATGTCATTCCTCCAAGCTACGTTTACATTGAGATGAATGATCGGAAGACGAATACCAAGTACAAGTCCAATCTGGCCGACACTACGCCGTAGAAACACTATCTTCATGCGCTGGGAGCGCGGGCGCGCGCTCGCAAGCGTGCGGCAATCACGCTAATGAGACTTCATCGGCGCGCGTTAATGAGAAACGATGTTCGCGCTCAACGCGCTCATGCAGGCGGGACACCTGCGCTCCCAGCTTTGCTCTCCCCACGCACTTGACCGGCACGGTCGTCCACAGGCAAGATCAAACGCTATGTTTTGCCAGAACTCCGCCGCGCAACTCCCCAAGCGCGCTTTATATTTCCAGCGAAAACTTTTTGGCGCGCTCCTCGTGGCCTTCGCGCTCTGCGGCGCGGCGACTACTGCTCCGGCTCAGGGTCTCGAACGCGACCTGAACGCGAGCGAGAAGGTCTTAGTCTCGATCAAGAATCGCAATGGTCGCGTCGTCGTCACCGCCTCTGACGAACAGAAGAGCGTCTTTCTCAAAGCCGAATCTCCCGGCGCGCCCATCAATGAATCGGATGTCGTCTCTGTCGTCAAAGGCAACACAGTCGAGATAGATGTGCGCTCGCGGCGAGAGCAGGATCGCATTGATCTAACGGTGCGTGTGCCCTCGCGTGCGCGCGTCAAAATCCTGGGCGAGGTCGGGGCGGTTGATGTTATCGGCAATTTCGCTTCCGCCGAAGTCTTGACCAACACGGGCACGATTCGCACGGATGTGCCTGTAGATGCCGTCCATCTTAACCTTCTCTGGGAGGCGAGCCGCCCGCGCTACTTCAGCGAAGTGGAGTTGCCGAAGGTTAAGGAGAAGCGCGGGGGCGTCTTTGAAATCAGCGGTAAGCTCGGTGATAAGAAGGCTAAAAGAGACGACCGCATCGAGCTTAATCTCGTGACGCAGCGCGGTGTCATCATCTTCAATGTTGACCCAAGCATGGTTCCTTCAGACCTGCGCGAGCGACCTTTAACGGAAGCCGTGCGCGCCATCGTGCGCGACGGCGATAGCCTTCTTGTTGACGCCATACGCAAGGTCAGCCCGCGCTATTTCGGCGACTACGCAAAGACGCTCCCGCCTCCCAAAGAGACGCCCTCTCTGATTCCGCGCAGACCTCTCGGCATTGTTGCGACGCCCGCCGGGGCGCAGTCAATGCGCTTGAACGTCAACGTCACGGACCTTCATGGACGCGCGCTCTCCGGTTTGAGAACATCGGATTTCAGCGTTTTTGAGAATGGGCAGGAGCGCACGGTCACAGACGTAGAGCCTGCGAACGCGCCTTTCAATCTAGTGCTCCTGCTGGACGTTTCCGGCAGCATCGAAGAGCACATCAACTTCATACGCAAGGCCGCGCGCAATTTTATCAACACCGTCGGCCCGCAAGATCGCATCTCAATCATCAGCTTCCGCGACGACATACAGGTCATCTCGGATTTCACGACCGACCACTCGCTTCTCTCCCAAAGACTCAAAGACATAGACGCAGGCGGGGCAACCGCGCTCTACGATGCGCTCGGCTACACGCTCGTCGAGCAGCTCAAGCAACTTCGCGGCGAGCGCACCGCAATCGTCATCATGTCTGATGGCGATGACAATAAATCGTTCGTGCCGTTCGGGGCCGTGCTCGATGCGGTGGTTGAATCGGGCGCGCTCATCTACCCGCTTTATGTTCCTTCAGGATTGATACGCGAAGGAAGCGTGCCCACGCCCGAAGCCACGATTGATCCTTTGCGGACGCGGTATCTGACGCTGACGACGCGCGCCGAAGCAGAGGGACGAAAATTAGCGAGCGCTTCGGGCGGAGTCTATTATTCGATCACGCGGCTCGAAGAGTTACAGCGCGCTTACGACGACATCGTCGCGCAACTGCGTATGACCTACAGGGTCACTTATGCCTCAAACAGCGCAGGCGTGCGCGAGCGGCGAGTCCGCGTACACGTCAACCGCGACGGGGCAAGCGTGCGCCTGAGTCCGGTGGTTGAGGGAAGCGCACCTTGAGGCATTGGGTTGCAGTTTGTTAGCTAAAGGTTAAAGTCCAAGGAAGGGAGCTAAAGTTTATGTTTCGCCGGAAGAATTATGGTTGGGACTTTGTCTTGATGTTTCTTCTGGCCTCGCTGCTCGTGTCCTACTCTTCAACGCGAAACTTGCGAGCGCAGGAACAACAATCTCCCGCGCCGCCCCTACGTCGCATCCGTCGCGCCAAAGGAGAGCAACCGAAAACTCCTGCGGCGACACAGCCCGCTAAAAATCAAACGACTTCAGACGACGACGATGTGGTGCGTGTTGACACCGACCTGGCGAACATCCTGCTGACGGCGATTGATAAAGACAAACGCTTCATCACAACTCTTCGCAAAGAAGATGTGCGCGTAACGGAAGACAACGCGGCGCAGGAGGTCTCCATCTTCGAGCACGAGACCGATCTGCCGCTCACGCTTGCCATCCTGATTGACACGAGCCGCTCGCAGGAAGTAATCCTGCCGGATGAAAAAACGGCTGCCCGCACGTTTATTGATTCCGTCATTCTCCCTGGCAAGGATCAGGCGGCCATCATCTCCTTTACAGGCGAGGCCGTGCTACAAGAGTCTTTGACAAATGATCCTGAGAAATTACGAAAGGCGGTCGAGCGTGTGATAGTTGAGATTCCAGATGGTGATCCACGCTGCGAAGGAAATGTTACTCTCGAAAGTGAGCCCCGATGCTGGACGGGTGTTCAGGATGCGCTCTGGGTGACGATTAACGAGGTGCTTTCGCAGACGCCGGACAGAACACGCCGCGCCATCATCCTCCTTTCAGATGGCGACGACACCGGCAGCCAGACGAAAAAGCAGGAAGCTATTGATTTCGCCGTCAAGAACAATGTCGTCATCTACTCGATTGGGATACGCGACAACAACTACCCGGATGGCAAGCTTGACGACGGCGCGCTTCGTAAAGTTTCTGAGAAGACAGGCGGGCGAGCTTTTTTCCCCAAAGACAAACCTGCGCTCGATGCCGCCTTCGCGCAAATCCAACAGGAGTTGCGCTCGCAATATTTGATCGCCTATCAACCCGCGAACAGGAAACGCGACGGCTCATTCCGCCAGGTGCGAGTCGAGGTCATCAATCCTGAGCTACGCAAACAGAAACTGCTCCTGCTCTACCGCCAGGGCTACTACGCCAAAAAGGGATGAGGGATGAAATTTGAGACGATGACTTGTTTTTTCATCTCTCATCCTTCATCCTTCATCCCTGAAGTATGACTCATCCCCTACTCCTATCTCTCTTCGATGAATCCGAGCGACGCCCGCTCTCCGTGACGGAGTTGACGATGCAGGTGCGCGGCGCGCTCGAAGCGCGTTTCGCTTCCGTCTGGGTCGAAGGGGAAATCTCAAACTTCAAGATGGCTCAGTCGGGCCACTGGTACTTCACCGTTAAGGATGAGAGCGCACAGCTTCACGCGAAATGTTTTCGCGGCGTCAACGGGCGCATACGCTTTCGCCCTTCCGACGGCCTACAGGTGAGAGTGCGCGGGCGGCTCTCGGTTTATGAGCCGCGCGGCGAATATGAGTTGATCGTAGAGGCGCTCGACCCTGTTGGGGCTGGCGCGCTGCGCGTGGCGTTTGAGCAGATGCGCGACCGCCTGGCGGCGGAAGGACTGTTCAACGAAGAACTCAAACAACCTCTGCCGCTCTTCCCGCGCCGCGTCGGGATTGTCACTTCTCCGACGGGCGCGGCCATACGCGACATTCTGACAATCCTCGCGCGCCGCACGCGAACCGTTCATGTGCTGTTCGCGCCGACGCGCGTGCAGGGCGAGGGCGCTGGTCTTGAGATCGCTCAGGCCATCAAGCTCCTGAATGATTATCATGAGCGTGCTCTCGCGGACGGCCTCGTTGACGAGACGATTGACGTGATTATCGTCGGGCGCGGCGGCGGCTCGGCGGAAGACCTCTGGGCGTTCAATGATGAAGTGGTCGCGCGTGCGCTCAGGTCGTCGAGGATTCCGGTCATCTCCGCTGTCGGACACGAAACGGACGTGACCATCTCCGACTTCGCCGCAGACCTGCGCGCGGCAACCCCCTCGGCTGCCGCCGAACTCGTCGCCGCGCGCGAAGACCAGATCGCTGCCTACATCGAAGCGTTGACGCGCGACCTCTTGCGCTCGACGCGCTCGCGTCTTCTGGATGCGCGCCTGCGTGTGCAGGAAGCCGCGATGTCCACAGCCTTTGACGAAGTGCGCGCGCGCCTTCACGAATCTGTAGTGAGTGTTGACGATGCCGCGCACAGGCTAGAGACTCTGATGATGAGAGCTTCGCAGCGTGCGCGTCGTCGCACGGACGCTATCAGTTGTCGCCTGTCGCCTGCGCGTTTGGGCGCGCGTGTGTCGGCGGCGAAAATTAGATTCAATGTCCTGCTCGCGGCGCGCGATGCGGCTGCAAGCGCGCGGCTAGATGATGCGCGAGCGCGGCTGGCAGTCGCTGCCGCATCACTCGATGCTCTGTCGCCGCTTGCCGTCTTGAAGCGTGGCTATGCGATTGCTCAGGATGAGCGAGGGCAACTCCTGCGCGATGCGCGAGAGGCGCAGGCGGGCGATGCCTTGCGTTTACGTTTGGCCGCAGGTACTTTACGATGCCGCGTGGAAGAAGTGGAGAACAATTGATGTCCGCACCTGTACAAAACAATCCCCCGACACAGAAGCGCAGCCGCATCGTCATCAATCTCGAACGTGCGCGCGATGCGATGCACGCTCCGCCCCAGGGCCAACAATATTACGGCGCTGGTATGAAGAGAAGAAAGTGGCCTATCGTTCTGGGCATCCTCGGCGTCGTCCTCATCGGCCTCGTAGCCGGCGGCTACTTCTACTGGCAGCACTACAAAACCAAACCAGCCTACTCGCTCGCGCTCGCGCTCGACGCGGCTCAGCGCGACGATGCTGCCGCCTTCGACGAAGTTGTTGACACTCAAAGGGTGGCCGAAAGCTTTACGCCGCAGATGATAGACCAGGCGACCGCCAGGCTGGGGACTGCTTTGACACCCGCGATGCGCCAGCGCGTGCAAGCTCTGATTCCGACGTTGATGCCGAGGGTCAAAGAGAGCGTGCGCGATGAAGTGATGAAGCATGTGAAAGAGGCAAGCACGCGCGCGCAAGGCAAGCCTTTCTTCCTGGTGGCGCTCTACCTGCCATACATCGTTGACATCAAGCAGCAGAATGACACGGCGACGGTCGAAGCGAAGGCGAATGATAGAAACATAGAGTTGACGATGCAGCGCAGTGGCGATGCGCGCTGGAAGATCGTCGCCGTCAAAGACCCTGCGCTCGCCAACCGTCTGGTTGACGACATCGCCAAATATTTACCGGCCATCGGCGCAGACCTTGGGGACGAAGTACGCAAGCAGATTGATAAGCAATTGCCGGGCATTCTTTCTGGGCCTGGAGACAACGGAAAACACAGATAAGGTGTTGAGAGCCGGCTTATCTCAACCGTTCATGCGCTGACACTTTGCCAGGGATTATGCTTGCTGTATCCTGTGAGGCAATGGAGACGCTGAGATGTTGAATACCATCCGAGCTATCGTGCGTGAAGGAAGAATCGAGCTGCTTGAGGATATTGAAATCCCTGAAGGCACAGAGGTGCTGGTTACTCCGCTAATGGAAACAGAGTTCTGGTCGAGTGCGAGCGAAACCGCGCTCAACTCGATCTGGGACAATTCAGAGGACGACGTGTATGCCACGTTACTCGAAGAATGAAATAGTCTTGGTACATTATCCGTTCTCTAACTTATCTGGCTCGAAAGTCAGACCTGCAATCGTTGTCAATATGTCTCACATCTCACAAGACATCATCGTAGTTCCACTGACAAGTAAAACCTCGCCGCTTCTGGCGGGTGAGTTTATACTAGCGGATTGGAACAAAGCCGGATTGAATGTAGCCTCTGCGGTGAAGCGAGGTCTTTATACAGTGCAGCAAAATCTTGTAGCTAAATCTATTGGAAAATTGTCCGATGTTGATGCTGGCAGCTTGGAAAATTCATTGCGTGATTGGCTGGGGTTGAAATGAAAAAGACAGAGACGAAAAGCAAAAGTTTTGAGACGCAATTGGGAGCGTTGGAGCGAATCGTGCGCGAGTTGGAGCGGGGCGACCTGCCGCTAGAGGAGAGCTTGAAGCTGTTTGAAGATGGGGTGCGCCTGTCGCGCGAGTGCCAGGAGAGATTGAACCAGGCGGAGCGTCGGATAGAAATCTTGCTGCGTGACAGCGAGGGTCGTCCCGTCGTGAGCGCGTTCGAGGAAGAGGGCGCAGACAGTTTTGCGCGCATCAACGGGGGCGAGGTCGCAGATGATGAAAGCGTCTTCTGAAACTCTTGCGCTCGTGGATGGTGGGGAAATCCATGTGCAGCTTAACCGCTACCGCGAGCTTGTTGAGGCGCGGCTCGACGAGCTTGTTCCCGGAGAGGCAGTTGAGCCAAAGAGTATTCACAACGCGATTCGCTGGAGCCTGTTTGCGGGCGGCAAGCGTCTGAGACCGCTGCTGCTTTTGGCGACGGGGCAGGAGTTCGGCGCTGGGACAGATGTTCTGCTGGACACGGCGTGCGCGCTGGAGTTGATTCACACCTACTCGTTGATTCACGACGATCTGCCTTCAATGGACGACGACGATCTCAGGCGCGGGCGTCCGACCTCACACATACGCTTCGGCGAGGCGACGGCAATCCTCGCAGGCGACGCGCTTCAATCTCTGGCCTTTCAAACAATCGCGCTGGACGAGAAATTAACTTCCGGCATTCGTGTCCGGCTCATCGCTGAAGTGGCGCGAGCATCGGCAACGCCTCACGGCATGATCGCGGGACAGGCTTATGATCTTGCAGCCGAATCGCGTGAGGTGTCAGGTGATGAGTTGGAGCGCATCCATCGCCACAAGACAGGCGCGCTGATAGCATCTGCCGCGCGCTCAGGCGCAATCATCGCAGGCGCGAGTGAGACGGAGCTTGAAGCACTAACACGCTACAGCGTGGCCCTCGGATTGTTGTTTCAGATTACGGACGACCTGCTCGACGTGACGGCGACCGCAGAGGATTTAGGTAAGACGCCGGGCAAAGACGCGCGCTCAAGCAAGGCCACATACCCCGCTCTCTACGGCCTCGACGCAACGCGCGAGCGCGCTCAAGCCGCGTACAACGAAGCGTGCTTGGCGCTGGATGAAATTGAAAGACCGATGCCACTGTTGCGAGCCATCGCTGCGTTTATCCTTGGGCGGCGCGCGTGATTAAGAATATTTCAACGCAGAGGACGCAGAGGGTCGCGGAGGAAAGAAATGAATTGAAAGAACGGATTTCAGATTTAGAATTTCAGATTCCTTATCTCTCTTCCTCTGCGTCCTCCGCGTCCTCTGCGTTGAATAATCTACTTTCCTAACACCAAATTTAACCGGCCATCTTCAACGGCATCCAGAAATCGCGCGGGTAAAGTCTATAAACCCGCGTGTCCGCGCCTTCGACCGACTTCAAATAATCTTCATATAGTCCGAACTGTTTCTCCGGGCCGATGACGAAGAAGATGCCGCCCTCGACCGTCTTTGCTTTGACGCCGTAGCCGGGCAGCACGCGGGCGTAAGTTTGCTCCATACGCTTGTAAAGCTCGTCCGATAGATTGGGCTTGCGGCGCAGTTCAAGGATAGCGCGGCGAAATCGGCTCACGACTTCCGGCGTCAACCCGTCGGCCAGATCAGCCGCCATCGCTTCGCCGCGCACCTCGTATTCCGAAGCCGAGCGAAAGCCTAGAAACGCCTGCGCGATGGCATACTCGACCAGGTTCGGATCGTGCGGAGCCTTCTTCAATTCTTCGATGACGAAGCGCAGCGTCTGCGGCAACTCCGGTGTGCGCTCTGCGTAGTAGCCCATCCGCCCCAGGGCAGGCGAGCCGCGAAAGCCGTTGCTGTAAGCAAGGCCAGCGCCCCACGTCTTGATGAAGATGCCGTGCGCTCCGCCGCCTGCGTAAAGGCGTGATGCAAGATACTGAAGCAGCTTTTCCGTGTCCGTATCTTTGAAGCTCGCTGAGGGCGCGGAATTGAGGAAGACTCCGCTCTGCGAATTTGGATTAACCAGGCCGACGAAGATGGGCGAAGAGGCATCAGGAGCGCGCTCACGAAGGCGCGCATCAATCAACTTCGTGTTTGAGCGTTTGGCCGTCTCCGCTTTCGCTGTCTGCAAGCCTGAGAGTAGATCGTTGATGTTCGTTTCGAGTTTCTGCTGTGTGGCGCGAGAGCCGATGATGAACATGCGCGCGTTGCCCGTCTTCAAGAGCTGCTGGCGAAGGGCATTCAAGTCCGCGAGCGTTTTTTCGGGCGAGACGAGGAGATCGCGGCGGATTTCATTCGAGAGATACGACCAGTCGGAAGCAAGCGTCTGGTCAGGCACATCACCCAGAAGCTGGTCAATATCCTTCGCCGCTTCCGTAGCGAGAGACTTTGCGGCTTCAGGCAGGCGCGCGAAGTCGTCCGCATACGGTTTGAGTCCCACTGAGAGTTTCTCTACCGCAGCTTTGTTTCCCTGAATCGCGGCGAGCAGAGACTTGAGTTCAGTCCGGTTGCCTTGCGCGCCCGCGCCCGCGAGCTTGGTCAGGAAGTTTGAAATCGCTTCGCGTGTTTCCGGCGTTCCCGCATCCTTGAGCATCCAGCGCAGGCGATGTGCATTGTGCGCCTGCGTGAGAAAAGAGGCGGTTGTTAAGAGCAGCGGGTTATCCTGTCGCCAGTAAGCGTCCGCCGGATTGTTGACCCATGATTCCTCAGAGCCTTGCATACGGTTTCGCAAGCCGCTCAAGGTTTGATCCACAGCATCGCGTATGCGCGCCAGATTTTCCACTCGCCAGTCTGGATGAAGCAACACGAGCTTCATCCATTCGATAGACTTTTGCGCTTCCCCTGTGTCGTTGCCTGCGCCGCGCACGACGAGTTCTGCGCGGTCGGTAGCAAAGTTGGTGCTGAAGTAAGCGTTGAGACCGAGGATTTCCTTGCGCTGCATCTCGCTCATCTCTTCAAAAGAGATTGGCTTGCCATCTTTGATAACGCCGACGCGCGTCAGGAGTGTTGGAAGAATGGAGAGATAGACAAGCTCGTCGTCAGGCACGCCGTCCAGACGAAGCGCGAGTCCGGTGGTCGCGCTCGTGATGTTATCGAAGGTCGAAGCGACGAGGGGAACGCCGCCTGCCAGCGTCTGTACTTTGTAATCAAGCTGGTCGTCGAGCGTCAGCGGCGGAGATTCGACGAAGCGCGCGCCGTTGTCCTGCTTCGCTACCTTCTCAAGCTCGATGGTTGCCGCATCGTATTCCGCTTTGTAACGACGAATCGCCTCCTGGTCATCGGTAACATTGTACTTCGTTTTCAAACGCGCAACCTCTGCCGCCGCACGCGCCTGTCGCTCTTGCTCTTCCTGCTTGACCAACTCAGGATTCGGGCGTGCGGCTGCGGCATACGGAGTTGTGCCCGTCAGCTTCCACTTGGCTAGATACTCGCGCCAGAAGTTTTGATTGCCTGCCAGAAGCTGCGAGACGAAACCAAGCTCCGGTTTCATCGTCAGCGACTTGCGAAAGTCCTGAGATTTGCCGAGACGATAGAGATGCGAAATCCAGGCTGCTGACGTGTTGCGAAAGCCGAAGCCGGGAGGCGAGTTGACGAACTTGCTCAAGTCGCGCCTGTTTTGTGTGACGCGGTTTTTGAGGCGCGCGTTGAATTCAGCCAATTCCGGCGAGCCGTCTTTCCATGAAGCCACGCGCGCCAACTCCTCCATCACCTTCTGCCTGACAAGGGCGATTCTTTCTTCAGTCATGTTAGCGGGCGCGACATCACTGAGGCCGATGAAGACGGGCTGCCCCGGATCGTCGTTGAGGAAACTGAAGACGCTCTTTGCGCCCGTCTCAATTTCGCGCGTCTTGGTGTCAACGAAACGCTTGTAGAGATTCGTGGTCGCATCGCCCGCCAGGTTTTCGAGAAAAAGTTCGAGCATGACGGTCTCGCGCGTGTCGAGTTTCAGAGTCGCGGGCCAGACGAAAATCATCGTGCCGGGCTGCTGGTCGTTCTTGTGCGGGTAGTCAACAATCTGAATCGTTCCAGGCTGCGCCATCTGTAGCGCAGGCATCTCTGCCTCGGTCATAAACTTCATCCGTCCAGCATTAGGCTCAAGCCGGTTCAAGATCGTATCGAGTTGGCGAAGAACATCGCCAAGCGGCATCTCCTTCGGGAAAGAGCCGATCATGCCCATGTTGCCCAGGTGATAGTTCGCGCTGTGAAACTTTCGTATGTCTTCGGGTGTAATCTCACGAAGCGCCTGGGGCGTGCCGCCTGAAGAGTAGGAGAGCGGGTGCGACTTGCCGTAGAGCGTCTGGTCGAGCGCGCGATAGAGCCGATAGACAGGACGGTCGAAGGAACTGACCATCTCGTTATAGACAGTTCCTTTCTCTTCGATGCGCAAGGTTTTGTCGGCAGGATTTTCCGTCACGCCGTAGTTACGCACTTCACGGCGAATCTCCTCGTCCGTGTAGTCTGGATGCAGCAGCGCGTCCATCTTGCGCTCGAAGAGTTGATAGAAAACTTGCGGCCCGGCGGCTGTGTGAAATTGATATGAGGTGCGCCACTGCTCCGTGAATGCGGTCGAGCCTGCGAGCGACATGTTTTCGAGGCTGGCGACAGTGCGCCCGATGTTGCCCTTGCCGAGCAGCAGGTGCTCCTGCGTGTGCGGCTCGCCCTTGTCTGAGGTCGGATATGAGTTGACCCAGATGAAGCCCTGCGGGACGGACTGGATTTGCAGGTAGTCCAGACTAAAGCCCGTGCGCGTGTGTACGAAGCGCCCGCCGATGGGCTGGTCGGCATCGTTCAAGTAAACGGACGTGGTGCGAAAGCCGTTGACCGTTTTACCTGCCGAAAGGTTCTCCATTGAAACGCTGCTACCCTCTTGCGCCAGAGCGAGCGGAAAGCTGCCGAGGAGAATTGAGAAACAAGCGAGCATCACTGTCAGAAGAGAAGGGCGTGTAGCACTCATATAAAAATCTCCTGCGACTGTGGAAAGAGTCTGACGAAATAATATTCACTTTCAAGCTCCGTCAGGAGCGATTGACAATAGCCCAGCAATGGAAATTATTGCGGAGTCCCGTAGGGACGACTGAAATCTTCAACCATCCCTACGGGACTCTATAAAATTATTGGCACTCTCACCCAGCAATAAATTGCTGGGCTATTTTTGATTGTCCCTATGGGACATACCTTACGCTTAGCCAAAGGCTGCGAGCACTTCGTCGGCGTGCGCGTCGACGTTCACTTTATCGAATACCTTTTTGATCTTGCCCTGCTCGTCAATCAAGAAAGTCTTGCGGGCCACGCCCATAAACTTCTTGTCGCCCCACGTCTGCTCGCCGTAAACGCCGTAGGCTTCCGAGACCGAATGATCCGTGTCGCTCAGGAGCGTGAAAGGAAGACTGTACTTGGAAGCGAAAGCCTGGTGCGACGCTTCATCGTCGAGCGAGACGCCAAGCACCTTGATGCCGTTGTCCTCAAGCGTGGAATGGTTGTCGCGGAAAGAGCAGGCTTCTTTGGTGCAGCCGGGAGTGTCGTCTTTCGGGTAAAAATAGAGCACGACCTTCTGGCCGCGCAGGTCTGAGAGTTTAACTGTCTGGCCGCTTGCATCGCGCGTCTCAAACTCCGGCGCAGCATCGCCTTCTTTAAGCATGATTGCCTCCATGAAAAGTTGTTAATTGTGTAGAGCTTGATTCTTATTCTAGCATTAGGAGCGTTGATAAGAGCTATGCCGGGAGCAGGTTTCGAGCGGGAATCTTTGACAAATGCCGATTATTCCGATAAGAGATATTGTCAGCCAACGATGTTAAGGGCAGCAACCCGCCGCCGATTTCCCAAAAGGAAATACGCGCTCATTATCAATTTAATCAAGCAGGATAACTAAGGCGCGCCCAGAGTAGCTATAGCTGCCCCATTCGTTTTCATAGAACAGGCAATTCAATCCGTTAAAGAATAACAGCTCACCAACCTTCTGAAGGAGATTAAATGAGACGAAAACTTTTTACCTCGCTCACCCTCTTTGCGCTCGGTCTCGCAGTGGCTTTGACCAGCGTCAGTTCCCACAACAAAGCTCGCGCCAAAACGAGCGCGGGCGATAACGCATCGTTTGGTCTCAACAGTAGAACTCTAGCCGCCAGCCCCGCGCCCGCATCCAAGCGCCAACGCTGTGCGACTAAAGACCTGGACGAAACCACTGCCACACAGATACAGACTTCGCTCGACCAGTTCAATAACAATCGCGGGCAGATCAGAAAGTCCGGCTCCGTGACCGTTCCCGTTTACTTCCACGTCATCAATACCGGCAAAGGAATCGCTAACGGCGACGTGCCTTTGAACATGCTCAAAGGGCAAGTGGATGTCTTGAACGCTTCCTACGGCGGCGCGACCGGAGGAGCAAACACGCCTTACAGGTTCGTGCTCGCAGGAGTTGACCACACGACGAACGCTTCGTGGTTTGAAGCCGGGCCGGGCACAGCCGCCGAGCGTGAGATGAAGTCTGCTCTGCACGTCGGCAACGCAGGCGTGCTCAACTTCTACACGAACAATGCGGGCGGCTACCTGCTCGGTTGGGCGACCTTCCCCTTCTGGTATGCAGGTGATCCTTTGATGGACGGCGTGGTTTGCCTCTACTCATCTCTGCCCGGCGGAAGCGAAGTTCCCTACAACGAAGGCGACACGGGCACACACGAAGTCGGCCACTGGCTCGGACTCTTCCACACCTTCCAGGGAGGCTGCGCAGCCGTCTATAACGACTTCGTCGCAGACACCCCGGCTGAACGCAAGCCCGCTTTCGGCTGCCCAACGGGATTGGACTCCTGCCCGAAAGAAGGCGTTGACCCGATTGAAAACTTCATGGACTACTCGGACGATCCCTGCATGTACAAGTTCACCGCAGGACAATCGGCACGCATGGAAGGGCTGACGCTGCAATATCGCGGGCTATAGCCGCTCAACTTTGAACGAGACTCGGAAACATTAAGAGGGGAACGCACGCGCGTGCGTTCCCCTCTTAATGTTTCCATCGCTCTCTCACCCTTCGGCTTCCACTATTGCCTTAAATCTCTGAGCGACTTCGCTCATCTTGATGTTGTTGAAAAACACGTATGACTCCGCCTCCTTCGGCAGCATTGAATACAGTTCTTCCAGTTCTGCGTCCTCATACGTGTATCTCCAACCTTTGCGCCCGTGCAGCCTGAAATAACATCTGCGAGGCGTCACCGTCCTGTTGGAGAAGGGGTCAACCACATGCCATAAATCCAGTTCATCACATAAGTCTTTGATAACATCGCGCGACCAATCCCCACGCGGCTCCCAGCAAAAGCTCAGGCCGTCGCGCTTAACTTTTCCGAAAAACTTCCGCATGTTTTCAATATTGACTTTCGTCGGCTTGAAACTGGCAGGGCATTGGAACAAGACCATCTTTGCATTGAGCGCGCGAGCGCATGAGGCCGTCACGCTCCAAGCCTCTTTAACAATCCGGCTTGAGCGAAAGGAGCCGCACCCTTCCTTCTCCTTCTCGGTCAACTCACGCTTGAGACGCCTGTACGTCGGACTCCTCGCCTGGTGTGTGATGAGTTGCCACGCCTTAACGGTGAACTCGAAATCAACCGGCGCTTCCTCTCGCCAACGTTCGAGAGTAGCAATCTGAGGAGGCTGGTAAAAGGTATGTTGTATTTCGACCGCTGGAAGCAAAGGGTAATACTGTTCACGAGAGGAGCGAAACCCACAGCAACCGATTTTGATTAAATTACCGCTTGTAGTCATAGGTAAAAGCATGGGTCAGAAGCCAGAATCCAGAAGAAAAGAAAATCTGCCAATGTGGCTTCCGCCCCTCTTTAGTCATGAGCCTTTGGTTATGGACGGTCGCAAGCGGCTTCTGTCGCGCAAGCCCGTAGAGCGTGAGGCCAAAGGTGACGACTCCGACGAAGACGACGACCCAGGCGAAACCCGTCAGCGCCTTCAACACACTCAAGCCAAAAATTAGCAGGACAAGATTGTCCATTGACGCTCACGCGATTGATGCTTGCTCTCAACGACGCTTCCGGTGGGATAACCTGCCAGGTTGCGGCTTCACGTCATTATATTGACACCAGGGGCTTGATGCTTTCTTGCACTCGACGACTACCAGGTGGGTTTCAACCGTGCCGATATTCTTTTCGCAGTGGGCAACTGGAGGCGAGAGTGTTGGGTCGTTGTTTGGAACTAAAAGCTTGGTTACTCCGACCGCAGAGCAAGCGCCGGTCTTCTTATCCAGGAGAAAAAATTCTCTCATCGCAGGAGTGCTGATATAAACCCTGTACCAGGGGTGAGAGTGTAGAGGAACAACGTCGCCTGGCTTGTCATCAAATTTGAGGACGCGCACTTCGTCGTTTTCGTAAACGACTTTGTAGTTAGGGTCTATCTTCACAGGGTCTTGCGCTTTTGTGGTCTTTACTGCGAATGTTAATGCAGAGACGACTAACAGAAGCTGAAACACTATGCGAATAAGCTTGGACATGAGGTTCTCCTTTTTGACTGTCAGGGATTGCCGATTCAGGGTTGTTTGACGAACTTTTAATCGAGCGGTGAGTTAACCACCCGGAAGAGCATCTGTCTGTGCGCTGGTACACATTGTCCAAATCTTTAGCTTTGCTCAAGAGTGAAAATTGGCCCGCTAACGATTAAGGTCGCTGCCTGATAGAATCTAGCCCGAGTTAATATTCTGCCATGACAACTTTCTACTTCACGGCTGCCTGGCTTCGTAGATGAGCACTCGCTTGTGCCCGCCTCTCCCGATGAGATACCCGGTCAGCGCTCCCGCTCCCGCTCCAATTATCGTCAAGCCTGCCGTTATTGCCCGGTCAATCTTATCGAAGCCGGTATCTCTGCTGCTACCCGCCGTGCCGATCACAGCGCCGGCTGCTGCTCCCACACCCATGCCAATCAAGGTTGCCTTGGTAGCGGATTTCGCGCTGACCTCATAGACACTTGCGACATCCTCCCGCTTTAAATCTACGGGCTTATTTTTGACAGACAGCGACAGCGCAGTGTCGGAAACACCGCTCAACTTCCCCTTCACCGTCTTTCCGTCTTTTAGCTTGACCTCCAGCTTGCTTCCCCGCGTAACTGCGCTCAACGCAGACCAGTCATGAGTCGGCGCAGCCGCGTTTTGGGCCGACGCGACGGGCGATAGAAGTAGTGACGCTACCAGAACGAGGCTGATCGTAAATCTTCTCCTGACGATGGACATAATGATTCTCCTTACTTAACAGAGATTTCCACCTTGTCATTCGCTATGTGTGCGACCCGACCCGCTCGTTCGATGCCTGACCATCTAAACCGCGCCGAAGCATGAAGTATCAGGCTAGAGTTGTAAAGAAAATGATGAAGAGATTGCTATGGAGGCGTGCGGCGTTGGATGAGTTGTTAAGCGGTCATTGTCCATACCCCTTCAACCAGTTCACATAATGGGCCTGTCCCTCCAAGTCTGGAAACAACGTGCCTTTGTGCATACCACAAGCAAATAGAATCACTCGGAACTCCGCGCGCATGGAATTAGGAATAATTAGCTTTTCAACGGTTTTTCTTCTAAACGGATTTTGAGGATTTGAATGTATCGTGAATATTCCCGACTGAGCAATGATGCGCGCGTCTATGTGGTCAGGAATGAATATTTCATCCCCGCTAACTTTGAATGGATTTTTATTCTTATCTAAATCGAGAACCAAGCCAGTATTTAGTACGTAAATCGCGCTATCCTTGTCCAAATCTTCGGCGACAGCAAAATATGCTGCTACAAGAGGATTCTCTGTCCAATCCAGAAGCCTAGTGGCAAGCCCGTAGTGTTGAGCTATGGCAAGCCATTCCCATTCAGAATCCGGTATATATTTGAGGAAAGGTTTTGCATGTTTCTTGAACAGCAACAGTATGTCCTTCTCTAATGTGCGGGTATAACCTCTGATACGCCCCACTTTAGGTACAAGCTTGTGTTTAGCATTAGCTACGCCTCGATAGGCGAATGTTCTGTTCGGTATGATTTTCCTCTGAATGATAGACAGAAAATGCTGAAACGATTTAAGCCTAGTAGTTGCCATAACGTACTTTACTTTCACATAAATTAGATCAGGTTCTTAACTGCCTAACTACTATTATACGTCGAAAGTGACAGATAAAAACGGATTCAGGGTGTTATACGTAACCTTTGCCATACGGTCTCTGAATCTCGACGTTAAGGTAGGAGAATAAAAGGCGCATCCTAATGTCGCTACGCTCATACGTCGCTGGCTGCTTTGCGCATAGCGCGTAGTTCTTCGGGGATGAAGTTTGTGATGTGGTGTGTTTCCAGGTGGCCGTCGGCGAAGGATTGGTAGAGGGTGAAGTCGGGAAGCAAGAGGCAGGTCAGGGGCGATTGATAGTTGTAGCCTGTGTCAATGCCGATGACGCTGTGGGAGATGTAGATGCCGTGACGACCGAGGCGTCCGCGCAAAGGGAGGAAGGTGGTCGGCGTGTGGCCGAAGACGCAGGGCTTGCCGCGATATTTTTTATAAAAATCCTCGTCGCGCGTCCACAGTAGATGATGCGGCGCAGTGTCGCGCGGGTGTTTGCCGTGATCCAGTCCGGCGTGAACGTAGAGCGCGTAATCATCCTCATGGTAGAGAGGCATCTGCCGGAAGAAATCCAGATGCTCTGCGGGGACGCTTGCTTCAACTTGACGGCGAGCGGCCTCGAAGTCTTCTTCAGTCTCAACGCGCAGCAAGCTCTCGGTGTACTGTTGGAAAGTTTGATCGCCGCCCGTGACGGGCGAGAGCCAGAGGCGCGAGTCTTCGTCCAGGAAGTCGAGCATCATCTGCTCGTGATTGCCGCGAAGGACAATGACGCGCTCAGGATTGCCGCTCTGCAACTCAATCACATCAGAGACAACGCCGGGAGCGTCCGGCCCACGATCAATCAGGTCGCCGAGGAAAACGAGCGTGTCGGAAACTTCATCACGAGGCAAAGCTTTCAGCAGACCGTCAAGCTGTGCGCGGCGTCCGTGAATGTCTCCGACAACAAAAGTTTTCATCTCTACGAGCCTCTCTGTGCGGGGCGTGATCTCTCAATCTTTTGCATCAGTTCCTGAAAACGCGAATCGTCGCGCAGTCGTTCCCAGTTAGGATCAGATTCAAACCAAGCCTTGTTCTCGTTGCCGAGAGCTACGGCGCGCTCTAACCATTCAAACGCCAGGTCGCCTTCACCTTCGAGAGCATAGACGGAAGCGAGCCAGTAGGAAATATCATGGTCGGCGGCGGCGACATCTTTGACCTGCTCGGTCAACTGCGCTCGCGCCTCTTCGTGTCTTCCCAGCGCGCTCAGGCAGATGGCGTAGATCGGGCGCACACCATCGAGGCGCGGATTCTTCTCAAGAACTTCTTCAAGCAACTTCGTCGCCGTTTCCACTTCTCCACGATAGTAGAGCACACGAGCGCGAAAAGTCTTGATCAGAGGGTGGTCCGGCTCCATCGCCGCGCCCTGATCCAGCTCAAGCAGCGCATCGTCGAAGCGTCGCTGGTACATGAAGACTCGCGCTCGGTTGTAGCTGACCACGACGCGCTCGGCTGGATTGAGGCGAACCATCCGGTCGAAGCTACGTAGAGACCTTTCGTAATCCCCGTCGAGGCGGCGCAGGATGCCGGAGACGAAATGCACGCCGACATCGTTTGGCATTTCGCGGCGCAGGCGTGAAAGAAGCTCGCGCGCCTCTCTTTTCTCGCCGCGCGATTGATGTATGAAGACTATATGCATGCGCGCTTCAAAATTCTTCGGGTCAAGCGCGAGTGCCTTCTCGAACGATTCTTCGGCGCGATGGTAATCCTCAACATCACCGAAACCTTTGCGGACGAGATTGGCGTAGCAACCGCCGAGCGCGCTATGAGCAAGCACGAACTGTGGGTCGAGTTCGGTGGCGCGCTTGAAGTGCTCGATTGCCGAGTCAACGTCTTCGCGCGCCAGCGTGTGATAGATGAAGCGTCCCATGCTATCGCGCCCGCGCAGGTATTCGTCGTAAGCCTCGGCGTTGGCGGTCGTGGGCTGCGCCAATCCTTCTTTCTCATCCTTGCTCAATTCGAGGCGCAAGCCTTCGACGATGCGGCGAGCGATGATGTCTTGAACGGTGATGATGTCGGCTGAGTCTGCATCTATGCGGTCGCTCCAGAGCATGTCGCCTGTCGCTACGTCGAGCAGTTGCGCGGTAACGCGTATGCGGTCGCCTGCGCGCAGGAATCCGGCGGCGAGCACCGCGCTCACATCCAACTCGCGCCCGGCATCACGCGGGTCTCTTTCTGTGCCCTGATATTTCACGATGACGGATGAAGGGCGAACGACGAGCGATTTGAGTTGCGCGAGTTCGGTGATGACCGCATCAGCGAGCGAGAATTCGTAGAAGCCGGATGCAGGATCGTTGCTCAGGTTTTTGAAAGGCAGGATGGCGACGCTCTTCTTCTCATGATCGTCAACGCTGGTCGGCGGCGTTTCGTGCGCGTCCTGCGATTGCGATGTCTGGCCTCCAGCGGGGCGTATGGGCGCGGTCGTAGGCTGTGGTTCCGCGCTTCCTGTGACGCTGCGAAACCAATACTTGAGCTTTGAGAACGGGCCGCCTGTGCCGGGAAGGTGGCGCGGTGCGACTGTGTTTAGCCCATCGGAATATTGAGTGCCGCTTCCGTCTGCGACTTCGCGCAGCACGCTTTTGAGATCGTCACGAAAATCCTCCATCTTCTGATAACGATCACCCGGCTCCTTCGCCATCGCACGATCAAGAATCTGCTGGAGGCGCGGCGGGACCGCATCGGGTCGCGCTTCCGCGAGCGGCTTAGGCTCTGCATGAAGAACGGCGTGGCGCACGTCAACGCTCGTCTTGCCTTGAAAGGGCCAGATGCCTGTCAGCATCTCGTAGAGCAGGACGCCGGTTGAAAAGATGTCTGCGCGCTTGTCCACGCGGTCGCCGCGCGCCTGCTCAGGCGCAGCGTAGGTCGCCGTTCCGTAGGGCACGCCGATCTCCGTCAGCTCCGTGTGATGAATTCCTTCCAGGCGCGCCACGTCTTCGTCGAGCAGCTTGGCTAGACCGAAGTCCAAGACTTTCGCCTGGCCTGCGTCATTCACCATCACGTTGCCAGCTTTGATGTCGCGGTGAATGATGCCTTTGGAGTGGGCTGTGGCGAGCGCGTCCGCTGTCTGGATGGCGATGGAGAGCGCGCTCTTTAGTTCCAGCGGGCGACCGTTAACGAGTTGTCGCACGTTGCGCCCTTCGATGTACTGCATGGCGATGTAGTGGACGTTGCCTGCTTCGCCAAGATCGAAGATGGTGCAGATGTTCGGATGATCTAAGGATGAGGCGAGGCGCGCTTCACGCTCGAAGCGTTTGAGATTCGCTTCCTTGACGGTTAAATCCGGGGGGAGAACTTTGACGACGACCGTGCGACCGAGCTTCGCGTCAACGGCTTTGTAAACTTCTCCCTGCCCGCCCGCACCGAGCTTTTCGAGGATGCGGTAATTGTCCAGTGTTGCGCCGATCATTGAGAGTTATATTTAACTCCGAACTGTGGATAACCGCAACCTGTTAATGATTTGAGAGTAAGAATGAAAACGAGGGAAACATTGAACCACAGAGGACACAGAGGAACACAGAGAACGAGAGACGAGACAAAAAAGCAAATTCAAATTCCCAATCTGAAAATTGAAATCTCTAATTCTTGGATTCCAAATTTCAAATCCCTTCTTCCCTCTGTGTTCCTCTGTGTCCTCTGTGGTTCAATTTATAACTTGCCCTACCGAGCGGTTAATTTGCTATCCCAAACTGGCTGAGCATGAACGCATAGTCAAACGCTATCTCATGGAGCGCATCGTAGCGACCCGATGAGCCGCCGTGCCCTGCGCCCATGTTGGTCTTCAGCAGCAGCACGTTGTTGTCCGTCTTGGTGGCGCGCAAGCGGGCGGCAAACTTCGCGCCTTCCCAGTAGGGAACCTGGCTGTCGTTGAGCGAAACCTTGACGAGCATCGCAGGATAATTCTGCGCCTTGATGTTGTCGTAGGGTGAGTAAGTCTTCATGTACTCGAACGCAGCCTTCTCGTTCGGGTTGCCCCATTCAATATATTCGCTCGTGGTCAGGGGCAAGGTGGCGTCGAGCATCGTGTTGAGGATATCAACGAATGGAACCGCAGCGATGGCTGCCTTGAAAAGATCAGGGCGCATGTTAACGACCGCGCCCATCAGCATGCCGCCCGCGCTGCCGCCCTGAATCACAAGGTGGTCGCTCGAGGTATATTTCTGCTTGATGAGATGCTCGGCGGAAGCGATGAAATCTGTGAACGTGTTGCGCTTGTTCATCATGCGACCGGCATCGCGCCAGGGTTCGCCGAGTTCGCCGCCGCCGCGTATATGCGCGATGGCGAAGACGACCCCGCGATCAAGCAGGCTCAGGCGATTCGATGAGAAGGTCGGATCAATCGAGATGCCGTAAGAGCCATATCCATAGAGCAGCGTCGGATTCTTGCCGTCCAGCTTGATGCCTTTGCGGTAGACAATCGAGATCGGAATCTGTGTGCCGTCAGAAGCGGTCGCAAAGATTCGCTCAGACTTGTAGTTGGCTTTATCGAAGCCGCCCGGAACTTCCGTCTGCTTGAGGAGCACACGGGTTTTGTTGTCCATGTTGTAATCGAAAATCGAATTGGGCGTGACGAGCGATTGATAGCGGAAGCGAAGAGTGCCCGTGTTGAACTCAGGATTGTTGTCCACGAACGCGGAGTAGACGGGTTCGGGAAACTCTACACGATGAGACTTATTGTTTTTGAGATCAACGACCCGAAGCTGTTGCAGCCCGTTCTCTAGCTCCGTGACGACCAGATGATTAGAGAAGAGGTCTATGTCGTCGAGCTTCACTGTGGGGCGGTGCGCGATAATCTCTTTCCAGTTCTTCTTAGAGGGGTCGGAGACGGGCGCGGTGACTAAACGGAAATTCTGCGCGCCTTGATTCGTGCGGATGTAGAAGAGATCGCCGCGATGGTCAACCGAATATTCGTGGTCGGCCTCGCGCGGGAGTATTACCTTTGGCGCATCCCCTGGCTTATCCGCAGGGATGTAGCGATACTCCGTAGAGGTCTTGCTTCCAGAGACGATGAAGATCATCTTACGGTCGCGCGTGCGTGCGCCATAAACGTCGAACAACTCGTCTTTGTCTTCATAAACGAGATCGCTCTTGTCGCTGCCCGCTACGTGGCGGAAAAACTTGTCGGAGCGTTTGGTGACAGCATCTTCCGTCGAGTAGAAGACGGTCTTGCTGTCGGTCGCCCACATGACCGAGCCGACTCTTTCAATCTTTTCGGGGAGAAGCTGCCCGGTACGCAGGTCTTTGACCTGAAGCGTGTACTGGCGGTATCCGGTCGTGTCGGTCGAATAGGCCAGGTAGTTTCCATCATCGCTGACGGAGTACGCGCCAAGGCCCAGGAACTTTAGTCCCTTCGCCAGCTCGTTCATGTCGAGCGTGACTTCTTCTTTGGCTTCGAGGTTGCCGCGTTTACGAGCGTAGATAGGATATTGCTTACCTTGCTCTGTGCGCGAATAGTAGAAATAGTCGCCCATGTGATAGGGGACGTTCGCGTCGGTTTCCTTGATGTGGCCGACCATCTCTTTGTAGAGCGCAGCCTGCAAGCTTTCGGTCGGCTTCATCTGGGATTCCGTGTAAGCGTTCTCGGCTTCGAGATAGGCTTTAACTTCCGGGTTGTTCTTTTCGCGCAGCCAGAAGTAGGGGTCAACGAGCGTCACGCCGTGAATGTTGGTTTCTTTTGGAATCTTCTTTGCCATAGGTGGTTGTGGAGTAACTAGATTGTTTTGTGCGTGGGCAACAAAGCTGAACGGGGAAAGGAAGGTTGCAGCAGCCAGAATGTAGAGAGCAAAAGTTTTTGAGAATCTTTTCATGTTTCCTGCCTTCTTCGTTGAAAGGGTGAAAAGGATAGTTGCAACTAAGGGTCTGACGGCCAAGCGAGGCGAGGCTTACTTCCTACAACCGGCGCGTCCGTCAGAAGGGATGCCATCAGAGAATTGATATACGCATGGATGGGTGAAATGGTTCGCAGCAGCGGCACACGGCCCCGCTTCAATCGTGAACCGTTCAACCGCGCGGCGGCCTGCCCCAGCCTGAGCCGACATACTCGCCGTCCTGGACGATACACGGCACGGTCGGGTCATTATCCGAATAAGCAAACATCTCCTTGCGCCGCGCCGGATCATTCTGCGCGTCGTAATCTGTAAATGCGATTCCCTCTGAGTTGTAATAATCGCGTGCCTGCTGGCAATAGGGACACCCCGGCTTAGTATAGATAACGATTGACACAGCTTGTTCACCTCCGCCCGATAGTTTAGCAACGCGGAGCGAAATAACGAAGGGGGGATAGAAGGGATGAGGGATGAATGAAAAGAAAGAACCTAAGACAAACAAGGTTCTTGTTCTTCTTCATCCCTCATCCCTCATCCCTCATCCCTTCGTGCTATACTCGCGGACGTTTTTCAAGTGTCTTGAGCATTGGAGCCGCTTGCCCAGTGATTGACGACGATCTTCTCGATCCATACGAAAAACTGATCTCAATCGAAATTCTGGGTCGCCGCGTCGAAGTGCCGGAGAATAATCGTTTGCTGCGCTGCTTCCAGTTTCTATCCTTGCGAACGATCTCTTACGGGGATTTTTGCTGGAACGGCGACTGCACGAATTGCCAGATTTGGTATCACCGCGAAGGGCAGACCGAGCGCGACGACAAGCCTGCGCTTTCATGCCGGACGAACGTCTCCGAAGGCATGGTCATCACACGCCTCAGCCGCTTCGTCGAACTCGAAGGAATCAACAAGTAAGCATTCGATGAACGAACAGACCAACATTCAAATAGGCGACCCTAAAACGGCAGGCCCCGTTTACGCGCAGGTTCGCAAACAATTCGAGACCCTCATCCAAAACAAGCAGGTCGCATCCGGCGATACACTGCCTTCGCCAGCGTCACTCGCGCAAAAACTCTCCGTGGACAAAGGCGAGATTCAACGCGCTTATTATGAGTTGGAGATGGCCGGACTGGTGAGGAAGAAAACCAGCAGAGACTTTCTAGGCAAAGAGAAGACTACTTACCTTGTTAACTAGGGATGAGGGCGGAGGGCGGAGGGATGAAGTAAAGAAAGACCAGAGACTAGCAAGCTCCTGTTCTTCTTCATCCCTCCGCCCTCATCCCTTATCCCTTAGCTCAGTGTCTTCGGTCATGCCGAACGTCGCGGACATCCGCGCGCCGGTCGCGGCGATCTGTGCGAAGCTCATGCCTGTCTTTGCGCATGTCGCGCACGTCAGACCTGATCTCTGATTTAGGTTCGCCTTCTTTGCGGTCTTCACGCAAGTCGCGCCTGTCGCCCCGTATATCCCCCCTGTCAGAGCGAATATCTTTGGTGTCCCGCTTGATGTCCCTGCGATCCGAGCGCAGGTCTTTATCGTTTCTCACGTCGCGGACATCCTGGCGGCGGTCGCGTGTGTCACCGCGCAGGTCTCGATTGTCCTGGCGAAGATCACGAACGTCAGACCTTACCTCTGACTTCGACTCTCCTTCTTTACGATCTTCGCGCAGGTCGCGTCTATCGCTGCGAACCTCGCGCCGGTCCGAGCGAATGTCTTTTGTGTCCTGCCTGATGTCTTTCCGATCTTGATTGATACCGTTGCCCGTCGTGCCCGGCACTTGCGCCGTCGCCGTCAAACCCAGAGTCGCAAGCAGTGTGGCCGAGAGTATCGCGCTGCGAAAAAGTAACTTTCTCATCTTTCTATCCCTCCATGACTTCAAAAAAATTGAACTTGTTGCCGCCGAAGGCTTGGAGGAGACAACACTACCCCGCAGATTGCGCGTACCTGCCGCAATCACAAGGCACGTATTAACTTGCCTGGCGACCCCTTGCTGTTATGTTAGACGCGCGGGTTTTGTGCTTGGACGATATTTTTCGGTTGGGTTGCAGGGATGGAAATTTAGTAGCGTGAAGAAGAAAATCAGAATTCACCACAGAGACACAGAGGACACAGAGATTGCACAGAGAAAAACATTCAAGCCTCTGTGCCCCCTCTGCGCTCTCTGTGTCTCTGTGGTGAATCATCTGTTCTACACTCAAGTGAAATGAGAAGTGGCGCTGAGCTTTTTCTGATTCATCGCATAAGTCAGTATTTCGGCACAGACGGATCAACGTCATTTGACCAGGCAGTGATACCGCCTTTCAAGTTTGACAGCTTGCCCTCGAAGCCTGCGCGCGTTAAAGCCTCAATCGCTTTGGCGCTGCGCCCGCCCATCTTGCAATGCACGACCGTTTCGCGGGCAGGGTCAATCTCAGACATGCGGTTCAAGACCTGTCCGAGAGGAATGTGGGTGGAATTTGGAATGCGCGCGACCGCGACCTCGGCGGGTTCGCGCACGTCTATAATCTGAATGTCGTCGCCTCTATCAAGGCGCTGCTTCAGCTCGCTCGCAGTAATCTCCTGCATGGCTTGTCGGTTCTCCCTCTTGTCTCACGGTGATTTCAATTGAGGCGCGAGCATACATCCCCGGTTTTCTTCCAGTCAAACATACCGCTCCAGCGCGGCTTTGTTACATCTCTTTTCCCCACGTGCGAAGATGCGCTACACTTCTCGCTCAAGCGCGAACACTAGAGACAGATTGACGCGTTCGAGGTGAGTTATGAGATTTGAATACTACCACTCAGGGCTAGACAACGTGCGCAAACTCTCCATTGACGGAACCGTGTCTAACAGCATTCACTTTTCGCACTGGGAAGGGAATCGCACACCTTTGGCCGTCAAAGCAGACACCTCGACGGAGATTGCCCTGAATCTCGTCGGCTCGCCAGAGCGTGAGCAACTCACCGAAGGCATAGAGCTTGTCACGAACAACCATTTCGACACGGACGGCGTGCTCTCCGTCTGGACTGTGTTGACGGGCGAGCGCGCTCTTGAGCTACGCGAAAAGTTAATCGCGGCTGCCGAAGCAGGAGATTTCTCGGAGTATTCGAGTCAGGACGGCGTGCGCGCGAGCATCGTCATTCAAGGCTCGGACGCGACGGCTCTGGGCGAAGAGGCAGGCTCGCCGCTCGTGCGCCAGCTTGCCAGTGGAGCGAGCGCGGACGATGCGCGTTCCTACGAGTTGATTCTGCCGGAAGTCGAGCGCGTGCTCACGCGCACAGATGATTACGAACCTCTTTGGCGCGATGTCTGGCAACGCATCGAAACTGCCATGCAGAGCTTTGCGCGCGGCGAGTCTCACGTTGAAGAGGACACTGCGACGGGTCTTTCGTTGATTACGCTCGCGCCCGGACTATACGGCTCGCAGGGGTTCAGCCCAACGCGCCACGCCGCGCCGTGTACAGCGATTTCAGCCAACGCGCACGGGCAGGTTTTCCTGATTGCGCTGCCGATGATGGATGGCTGGAGCTACCGCGTTGATTATCCTTACTACTCATGGGCCGAAACGATTGTGCGCCCGCCCGTCAAGCAGCGCGATTTCAAACCGCTCATCGCACGACTCAATGAACTTGAACGAAGCACTGAAGGACATTGGACATTGGACGGGCGGGAGATGACCTCCGCGATCAAGTTCATGGATCAGTCCAAGACGCTTTGCGCTTCAACACTCTCTCCCGAACGGGTCGCGGAAGAGATGCGCGCCGCGCTTAATGAGGCGGAGGCTGCGAACATCGGAGCAGCGCAAAGTGGCTGATTGGAACGAACGCGGGAGCAGTGGTCAGTGGTCAGTGGCCGGTGGTCAGTAATCAATTCTCAACTATTAGCATTTGAAGTCGGTGAGATAGAATGACAATGTTCTTAACTGACCACTGACTACTGACCACTGTTTTTATGCTCGACGTTATCATCATCGGTGCTGGCGCAGCCGGATTGTCTGCCGCTCTGTGGTGCGACGAACTGGGGCTGGATACGCTCGTGCTCGAACAGAGCGCGGAGATAGGCGGGCAGCTTCTGTCTGTTTATAACCCTATTGAAAATTACCTGGGCGCGCGTGTCGGAAACGGGCGCGAGATGCGCGACCTCTTTGCGGAGCAGGTTAAGGATTCGGAATTTGATCTGTGGACTGATGTCGAGATTGAGAGCGTGAACCTCAGCGCCCGTCGCGTTGCGCTCCGAAGCGGTGAAGAGTTGCAGGCAATCAGCCTCATCATCGCAACGGGCGTGCGCCGCAAGCGGCTCGGCATTCCGGGCGAGGTGGAACTGATGGGGCGTGGCGTGATGGAATCAGGAACGCGCGACCGCGACCGGTTTGCCGGAAAAGATGTCTGCGTGGTGGGCGGTGGCGATGCTGCCGCAGAGAATGCTCTATTGCTCGCAGAAGTTTGCCCGACCGTGACGCTGGTTCATCGCGGCAAAAAACTTCGCGCACGCACGGAGTTTGTCGAGCGACTGCGCGGCGAGCATTGCATCACGGTCTTCACGGATTCTGTGGTGCGGCGCATCATCGGCGAAACAGAAGTTGAGGGCGTCGAAATCATGCGCGGCGGCGCGATCAAGTCTTTCGAGATGGCTGTGCGGGGCGTGCTCGTGCGGATAGGGGTTGAGCCGAGCACGGAGTTGTTCCGCGACCAGTTGCATGTGGACGAGCGCGGCTACATCGTCGTTACAGGGGAGCAGGAGACGAGCGTCGGGAATGTTTTCGCAGTCGGCGACGTTTCCAATCCGCTCGCCCCAACCATCAGCGGCGCGTGCGGCGCGGGCGCGACGGCAGCAAAGGTGATTGCGGCAAGGTTGAAAGTGCAGTAAAAGTCAGTACCACCTGCGATAGCAGGCGGGCGATTACCGCATTCATCTGCGCCTACATTGAAAGGAACGACAATGAAAATAAATTCTACTCTACGTCTGAGTTGTCTTACCTTTGTCATCATTTCGCTGTTATTGGCAATCTCGTGCAAACAGCAAACAAGTAATGTGGGAAGCACGAGCGTGATGCCTACTGCGACGACTACACCAACTTCGACGCTTACGCCCACAGCCACACCGACGCCAAGCGTACCGGGTGAAGTAAAAGTCGCGCGTAATAAAATGGGAATAGAGTTTGTGTTTGCGCCTGCTGGTAAATTTATAATGGGATCAACCGATGCGGAGGTGCAGCGAGCATTCGAGCAGGAGCAGCGTGATTATGAGGGAGCACGGTTGGAATCGTTCACGCCAGAGAAGCCGCAGCATCCGGTGACAATTCCTCAAGGATTTTACATGGGTAAATACGAGGTGACACAGGCGCAGTGGCAGAAGGTAATGGGGAATAATCCATCGAGTTTTAAGGGTTGCGATCAGTGTCCGGTGGAGAAAATGTCATGGGATGACGTGCATGAGTTCATCGAGAAGTTGAATGCACGGAACGACGGCTATACGTACAGATTGCCGAGTGAAGCAGAGTGGGAGTATGCGTGTCGTGCGGGGACGACGGGAGATAACGCCGGGGACCTGGATTCGATGGCTTGGTACTTGAAGAACTCTGGTAAAAAGACACATCCCGTAGGACAGAAGCAGCCTAACCCTTGGGGCTTGTACGACATTTATGGGAATGTGGCGGAGTGGTGTGAAGATTTCTGGCATAAGAACTACGACGGCGCACCAACGGATGGCTCAGTATGGCTGGGTGGCAGCGGCTTAAATAGCCGTGTTCACCGTGGCGGCTCGTGGGTTGATGATGCCGCCGAACTGCGTGCGGCGCACCGCAGCAGTTGGTATTCCTACTTTCGTGACAGCCCCAACATCGGTTTTCGCCTCGTGGCCGTCCCGCGGTCTTAGTAGCCTTTGAAAATAGCTGTCAGCCATCAGCCGTCAGCTATCAGCTTTGTACTCTTTGCTCGCGCTCTGAAGATTAGACATATATCTCCTAAAACACATTCTCTGCTTCAGGAGTTTCCTTTTGGAAAAGTGGTTCACAAGCTATGAATAATCCTGAATCAATCATTAACGCGCTCGAAAATGGCCCGGCGATAATTGTTCCGCTCGTGCGCGAAGTTCCGGCAGACACTTTGAAGCGTCGCCCGCAGCCGGAAAAATGGTCAGCGCATGAGCATGCCTGTCATCTGGCGGAAGTGCATAAGCTCTTCTTCTCGCGGCTTGAGGTAATGTTGAAAGAGTCGCGCCCGCGCATCCTCGCCTACAACCCGAATGAAGTGATGGAGGAAGGCGCGCTGCTGAAGGTTGATCTGGATGAGGCTCTGGAACGTTTCTCGCGCGACCGTATGCGGCTCGTCGAACGTTTGAAGCAGTTGTCTGATGAAGACTGGAAACGCACGGCGTTGCATGAAGAGTACGCACACTACTCGGTACTTATTATGTTTCGCCACGTCGCGCTGCACGACATGCTGCATGCTTACAGGATTGAGGAACTATTGCTGAAGAAGGATTGGGCCGCTTGAAAGTGGAACTGATGAGCGAAGAGAACGACGCGCTGCGCCCGGCTTACACGGAGGCGCACCTTGCGGCCTATCCGATTGAGTACATCGCGGGCATAGACCTTTTCAACGAGGGCGAGTTTCATGCGGCGCACGATGCGTGGGAAGATCGCTGGATGGGCGAGGTCGGCGCTGATGAGAAACTTTTTCTTCAAGCGATGATTCAATCGGCTGTGGCTTTTCATCATCTGGAGATCGGGCGACCCGGCGCATCGCGGCGCATGTACCAGATGGCGAAAGAAAAGTTTGCGCGGCTCGGCGTGAAAGTTTTCATGTCGCTCGACCTGGAAGACTATCAGGCGCAGCTTGACCGCGCTCTGGCGTGGCTGTTGACTGTCGCGGACCCGCGCGAGTTGGAGCAGCCGGAGATTGCTTTGCCGTCTATCAGGTTGTTGCCTGAAGTTATGGAGTTCGATTGATGAGCGTTGAGATGGAAGAGCGTGGCAAGAGCGTTTCCGCAATGCCTCGTGCAGAAGCGGTTGGAAGCGGCGGCGCGTTTGTCGCGGTGTTGCGGGATGTGAGATTGCTGCTGATCGCGTTGTGGTTGGGCGGCGCTGTCTTTTTCAGCGCGACGGTTGCGCCGAGCGTGTTCAGCGTCTTGCGCTCGCGCGATGTTGTTTACGCAAACGAGGCGGCAGGCTCGATTGTGACGCGCACACTCTCTATCTTGAACACAGGCGGCTTCATCGTTGCCTTGTTGTTGCTGGCAAGCGCGTTCCTTTTCAGTCGCAGCGTGAAGCGGCGCACACTCCTAGCGGAGGCCGTCTCGCTCGTAGTTGTAGCGATTGCAACGGCGGTCGGACAATGGGTGATAGCGGCAAGGATGCTCGGTTTGCGCGCCGCGATGGGGAGACCGATTGACGACGTGGCGGCTGTTGATCCGTTGCGCGTGAGCTTCAACAGCCTGCATGGATATTCGGTGATGGTGCTTGGTGTGGCGATCATCGCAGCGGCGGTCGCGTTGCTGCTGATAGCTCGTAGGTCTGAAACTAGAGGTTGAGGGGAAGATTCAATGGAGACGATTGAACAGATTGATGAATGGCGCAGGCATTATGAAGCCTGGCAGCAGGGGCGGACTCGCGGGTCGCCGCGCAGCGAGGTCGGAAGCGATTACCCGTTTGTCGAGAATAAACGCGCGCCTTTCGCTCCGGCCAGGCGCGCTCTGCCGATGATGAATCTCGCGCTTATCTCGTCGGCGGGCGCGTACATCAACGGCACACCGTCTTACAACGTGGACATCATCGGGGGCGATACAAGCTTCCGCGAGATTCCGCGAGAGGTCGAAGCAGAAGACCTGCTTTACTGTGCGCGCGGCTGGGACACGGCGGCTGTCATGCAGGATAGAAACGCGCAGGTTCCCATTGATCGTCTGGCGGAGTTTGAAGGCAACGGCATCATCGGGCGGCTCAATTCGGTCTGGTGGAGTTTCTGCGGCTTCATTCCAGATGCAGCACGTCTCGTGGAAGAGATGTTGCCGAAATTGATCGAGCGCGCCAAGCGTTACGAAGTGCAAGCAGCCCTGCTCATTCCGGCCTCGCGTTTGTGCCACCAGTCAATCGCGCTCGTTGCGCGCGGCCTCGAACAGAACGGCATCCCGACGATGATGCTGGCGGTTGAAAAACAGGTGGTCGAGCTTGTCAGGCCGCCGCGCTGCGGCTACTACAAGGGCGAGTTTGGCAGCGTCGCGGGCGGCCCGCTGTGGCCCGAACACCAACGCCGCGTGCTGGACGAAGCCCTGCGACTGCTTGAGCCGATGGATCAGCCAGCGAATCGCAAACTCGTCGTTGAACTGGAAAGCAAAGTGGAGAAAGATAGAGGGGAAAGGTAAAGTGGTGAGTGATGAGTGATGAGTGATAGGAAAGAGTTTTTATCTTATTCACCTATCACCTATCACTTATCACTCATCACTGTCTTCCGAGTTACTTGCGCGATCATCTCCGAGACCTGATCGAAGTCGAAGGGTTTGCCGATGATGCCTTTGATGAGATGCTCGTCGCCGGGTGCGATGGGCGTGCCCGCGCCGTGACCTGTGACGAGGATGACGTTCATCTCAGCACCGAAACGGCGACGAATCTCACGCGCCACTTCAAAGCCGTCCATCTCAGGCATTGAAAGGTCTGTGAAGACCAGATCGAAATCTCCCGTAGTGAGCTTCTCAAGTCCTGCACGCCCGCCATCAACCGCCGTCACCCTGTGCCCCAGCATCTCCAGCATGTCCGCCAGCGTCTCGCGCACGAACTCTTCATCGTCAATAACGAGCACAGAAATCGAAGGCGCATCAATCGCGGCTTCGGGCTTGCTCTCACTTACGGCTATTTGCTCGGCTGCGGGTAGATCAATCTCGAAGGTCGTGCCGCGCCCGGCTTCGGACTCGACGTTGATCTGACCTTCGTGGCGCTCGATGATGCCGTAGCTGACGGCCAGGCCCAGACCCGTCCCGTTCGCGCCTTTCGTCGTGTAGAAAGGCTCGAAGATTCGCTCTCTCACGTCTTCGGTCATCCCGAGTCCCGTGTCCGTGAAGCGCAGCAGGAGGCGATCATCCACGCGCTCGCAACTGATTGTCAGGCGACCGCCGAGCGGCATCGCATCCACAGCGTTGACGATTAAGTTGACGTAGACTTCGCGCAACTCGGAGGCGCTTCCGAGAACGTAGTACGGGCAGGCCGCACGAAGCTCGACGATATAATGCAGCCCGCGAAGTCGCGCCTCGTTCTCCCAGCGCGTGCGCGTAATCTCGATAGCGTCACCCAGCAGGCCGCTCGTATCCAGCAGCTCAAACTCTTTGGCGGGAGACTGCCGCGCGAAAGTTTGAATGCGGCGCACCGTCGCGGCGGCATCTTCGGCGGCGGTCTGAATGACATCCAGATTATGCACTAGAGATTGGTCTTGAACCTGGCGGCGCATCAACTGCGCGCGGCCCAGGATGGCAGTCAAGGCGTTGTTGAAATCGTGCGCGACGCCTGATGCGAGTTGGCCTAGAGCGCGCAGCTTGTCGGCTTGCGCCGCGCGCTGGCGTTCCTGTTTCTGCTCCGTGATGTCTCGCGCGATGCCGAGCACGCCCGTCGTATGGCCGTCAACGACGAGCGGCGCGGTATCAAACAGCGCGTAGCGAAGAGTGCCGTCGTAGGCAAAGAAGCGCGCTTCGTAGGTTTGCGCTTTGCCTTCCAGTGTGCGCTCGAAGTTCTCCCTGGCAGCCTCGCGGTCAGCATCAAAAGTGATGTCGAGGAATGAGTGGCCGATGAGTTGTTCGGACTTGTAGCCGGTCGCGGAGATAGTCGCGTTATTGCACCACTGGAAGCGCCCTTCCGTGTCAACGGCGTAGATGGATTCTCGCGCGCTCTCCAGGATGTTCATTAAGAGCGACTGATGCTCGCGCGCCTTCGCTTCGGCTTTTCTCAACTCTGAAAGATCGCGCGCCGTGCAGACCGCGCCAATCGTCTTGCTGCCCTTTTCGATAATCGGCTCGGCTGTGACTAAGAGCGGTCGGTTGAAGCGTTCGGGCACAATCTCTATCGTCACGCTTCTGCCTTCGTTGATTGTGCTCTCAACGATACAGGTGCTGCCGCCATCGCTGGTGCGCAGGATGTCGCAACACCGCCGCCCAAGCATGAGGTGCGGCCAGGTGTCTTCCATCGCGGCCCCGGCACGGTTGACGCGGATCAGTTGCCCCTGATTGTCGAAGATGAAGATGCCATCGGACATCGCGTTGAAGGTCGTCTCCCATTCCTTCTTGGCGCGCCCGGTCATCTCGAAAAGCTCTGCCTGCGCGATGCCTGTGGCAAGCTGCGCGGCGACCGCTTCGACTAACGCAACCTCGTCTTCCGTCCAACGCCGCACGCGATCCGTTTGATGAATGCAGAGCGCGCCGCGAAAGCGTCCGTTGACGATGAGAGGACAGATGATCTGCGAGCGCAGGCGAACCTGAGTGGCGTGAGCGCGCGCCTGTGCGTTGAAATCCTTGTGGCTGTCCTCATAGTTGAGAGCGTCGTCAATCACTATGGGGCCGGGCGAGCGCAAGATACGTTGAGCAATCGGCTCGTCAAAACTCATCTCAAGCTGCTTGATGCTTGTGGAGTTCGATGCGACGTATTCATGCTCGGCGCGCGTGCGCGGGTTTTCGGGATCATACATGTAGAGATGAACGCGCGAGGCATTGAGCGCGCGTCCAAGCTCGCGCGTCGCCGTGCTCAAGACTTCCGGCAGACTCAAGGATGCGCGAATGGCGAGGCTCAGGCGATTGATGAGCGACTCGCGCGATGATGTGGCTTCAGCTTTTTGATAAAGCTCAGCCTGGCGGATAGCGAGACCGGTTTGATCTGCGACAGCGCGTGCGAGCGCAATGTCTTCGTCGCGCCAGTGGCGCAAGGAGCGCGTGGTCGAGAAAGCGAAAGCGGCTGGCATCCCGTCGCCCGCGCGGATTCCGACGTACATAATCGAGCGCACGCCTGATGCGCGCAGGACATCATTGTAAATTTCGCCGATTCGCTCATCATTAGCTACATCGTCGAAAGTCAGCGCGCCGTGTTGTTCGATGCCTGCGATCAAATCTTTCAGCTTGGCGAGCGGGAAGTTGCGATCTACCGGGCGCACGCCGGGCGCGTGATACTCGGCGACCGAGCGCAGCCGCCCCGCATCTTCATCTCTCATGAAGATCGCGCAACGATCAACGGCGAGGTAGGGGCCAAGCTCGCGCACGGCTGTGCGGAAAACTTCCGAAGCGTCGAGCGAGCGGCGGACGGCGCTCGAAATGCGATTGATGACGGCCACACGCTCAACCTGCTGCTCAAGAGCTTCTTCCGCGCGCTTGCGCTTGGTAATATCGCGCGCAACCCAGACAACAGAGTCTCCGGGCATCGGCGAGACACTTCCCTCAAACCAGACTTCTGCGCCATCAATAATCAAACTGTAATCAACGTTGACGGGTTGACGTGTTTCCAGAGCGCGCTGGATATGATTGAGAAAAGTATCGGCCAGAGAAAGCGGAAAGACTTCATGCAAGGTCTTCCCGATCAAGTCAGCGGAAGGTTTATAAAGGAGCCGGGGATTGGTTGGGGCAACTTTCCGATAACGACCCTCTGCGTCCAACACCAGGATTACGTCAGGCATAGCTGCGAAGAGAGCGCGCAACTCGGATTCCGATGCCTGCAACTCTTCCTCTACGCGCCTGCGCTCGGTTACGTCGCGTCCGATGCCCTGCACGCCGACGGGCTGGTCGTCTTGATAGATCAACCGGGTGCTGACTTCGAGCGACACACGGCGTCCGTCTTTGGAGTTGATGTCGAGTTCGTAAACGGTCGAGACCTCTTCGCTCTGCTTGCGCGCGATCATCTGCCGCGCCTTCTCCAACTGCTCAGGCACGACGACCTGCGCGATGTTCATCTTGAGAGCTTCGTCGCGCGTGTAGCCGGTGATTTTTTCGCCAGTCTTATTAAGCGAGGTGAAATTGCCGCTGAGATCGTGCGTGTAGATGATGTCGTTGGCATTCTCGAAGAGATCGCGGTAGCGTTCCTCGCTCAGACGCAGAGCTTCTTCGGCAGATTTGCGCGCGGTGATCTCTCTGACGATGAGTTGAATCGCCGGTTTGCCCGAATAGGTGATGGGAATGCCCGCCACTTCAACGTCTATCACCTGACCGTCGAGCCGGATCAACTTCTCTTCGATGAGATCAGTCTGGCTTCCTTCTCCTCGAAGGTGCTGAATCCTCGCCTTGACGGTTTCCAGATAGTCCGGGTGGACGAAATCCAGTATCGGTTTACCGTACACCTCTTCCAGGCTGGCCGCGCCCAGGAGTTTCATCCCGGCTGCGTTGATGTAAGCCAACTTCCCCTCGCTATGAACAATCACTGTCTCAGGAGAAAGCTCAACCAGGCGACGGTAGCGTTCTTCGCTTTCACGCAACGCTTCCTCAGCGGCTTTGCGCTCTGTGATGTCGCGCGCCACGCCGCGCGCTCCCGTGGGATTGCCTGCCGAATCGCACACCAGCGTGGTTATCGCCTCAAGGTAATGCGGAGCGCCTTGCGCGTCTTTCACGCGATGAACAGAGCGAAACGTTTCGTTCGGAAGATTCTCTTCATCTTCCGTCAGCTCTTCAGTAGAAATCTCTTCACAGAAGAGTTCGCTCAGGTTCGCGCCGACCAATTCTGACGCAGGACGCCCGAAAAAACGCGCGCCTGCCTCGTTGACGCTCAAGAGATGACCTTCCATGTCGCGCGTATAGATGATGTCGGCAGCTTCTTCCACAAGCTCGCGGTAGCGGCGCTCGATGCGATGTCTCTCGGTGAGGCGCGCGACTTTGACCAGAAGCTCCTGGCGGCGGAAAGGCATTTCGAGGAAATCGTCTGCGCCTGCGGTCAGAGCATTAAGGCTGCTGCGCTTGCCTGTCCGCACGGCGCTCGCAAGCAAGATGGGCACGAAAGCCGTGCGCGCGTCCTGCTTGAGACGGCGACAAAACTCAAGCCCATCCATCTCAGGCATGACAACGTCGCTGATAACTATGTCAGGCTCAAGGGAGGTAGCGAGTTCGAGAGCGCGGCGACCGTTATCCGCGCACACGACTTTGTAGCCTTCGCGTTCGAGGAGCACGGTCAAAAGCTCAAGCACTTGCGGCTCATCGTTGACGATAAGCACGGTCGGGCGCATCTGTTCTGTCTTCATCTCTGTCATTGGGGCACACAGCCGCTAATCTTGACGGGCAAATTACAGAACCTCAAACTCAGGGCATCAAAACAAATTACGCAGGAGGAACAAAAGGTCGTGAGGCGCGGCTAAAGCTGACTTGGAAGCGGCAATTCCGGTTTGAAACTCGAACCGCAATCTGTTTTTGCGCCCGCCAAAAAGGGAACGAACGCCAACAACAATCCGAAGTATATCAAAACGAAAAAGGAATTGTCACGAGGAATAGCAGGGATGAACGAAGAGATGAGGGATGAAGAGGAAGAAGAACCTATTGGTCTTAGGTTCTTTCTTTTCATTCATCCATCATCCATCCGCCCTCATCCCTTACTTCGTCACGCTTCTGGCGAAGTAGCCTTGCCGGTAAGTCAGCTTGAGGTTCAGTTTGCGTAGCTCAGGGTTGGTGATTTCGATCTGGACGCGGCGGAAGGAGCCGTCCTTGCTCTTGTTCGTCGGCGAATAGGCGACCAGGTATTGCGAGCGCAGCTCAAGTTGAATCTGTGCGAAGGCTGTGCGCAAATCCGATTCATCTTGAGGGAAGAAAGCGCGTCCGCCGGTGCGCTCCGAAAGGGAGCGCAGCGCGCTTTTGTTGACTCCAGAATAATATTCGTCGCCAATGCCGACTGCGTAGATCACAGTGTCATACTTTAGGGCACGATCAATCGCCTCATCCATATGCTTGCGGCTACTCGAATCCTGCCCGTCCGTGAGCAGGATAATCGCGCGCCGCGTTTTGTCTGAAGTCCCCGAAAGGATTTCGTCCGCTGTGACCCAGATGGCATCCCAGATGGCGGTTGAGCCTTGCCTTGACTGGTTCGTGCCTGAAATCGGCGGCGTGCCCGCCACCTGTCCGCCGCCGATGTAACCCGAAGGCGGGACGAATTCAACGCGGTCAAGCGCGTGGCGAACGCGCGAAGCATTGCCCGTTAAATTCTGCTCAAGCGTCGCCTCGCCCGTGAAGGAGACGACAGCCACTTCATCCTTATCGGGACGAATCACACTATCAACAAACGAGCCGGCGGCTGATTTCTCAATCGGTAATGTTCTCTCTTCGGAGACGCTCGTATCAACCAGAATGGCGAGCGAGAGGGGCAGATCGGTCTGGCGCGCGAAAGTGAAAATCTCCTGCGGCTGGCCGTCCTCGGTGACGTGTATGTCTTCCTGCTTGAGCGTGGTGATGAAATGCTTCTGCTTATCAACAGCCGTGAAGAGAATGTTGGTCAGGTCCGTCTCGACGCGCACCACCTCGTCATCCTGAACCGTCTGGCCTTCGTCCTTCGTCGGCGAAGGCTTAGGCGTTGGGGTCGTCTGTGGAGGCTGCTCGCCTGAGCGACGAGGACGGCTCTTGTCCTGTGTTGAAGATGGGTCTTGCTGCTGCTGCGCGCGTGCTCCGGTAGAAAGCGACCCGCTTAATAACAACGGAGCTATCAGACTGAATGCCAGAACCAATGTGATTTGCCTTCGATAAAACATCATTTTCGTGAATCGTGAATCGTAAATCGTAAATCGTCGAACGGCTTTCTTTCTATTCACGATTCACGAATTACTCTCTCTACTTTCTGAGACTATCGGAAATTGCCGTGTATCCTTCTCTCGTCTTGACCTTCAAGCCGCTGCGGTTGGCGAGCTTGACTTCGATCTTGCGGCGGCTGCCGTCGTATTTATTGTTCGACGGCGTATAGGTCAGGATGTAGGACGAGCGCAGCTCTTTGGAAATTCTGGTGAAGGCGCGTTCTAGCTCAAGCACGTCGCCTGTGAAAAAGGCAGAGCCGCCCGTATCTTCACAGAGTCTCTGTAGGTCGCGGTCAATGCCGCTCGCCGTCGTTCCCATCTCGACGCCGGGCGTTGAGCCGGAGAGTCCGCCTTTCGTTGAGACGGCGAAGATGGTCGTCTCCGTGCGCTGCGCGATGTCTATGGCATCACGAAGCGTGGCGCGGCTGTAGTTGTTGTCGTCGCCGTCAGTAATCACGACCAGCACGCGACGACCAGGAACGCTGCGCATCTTCTCGTCGCAAAATTGCCAGACGGCGTCGTAGAAGAGTGTGCGGTTGCCAGGTTTGCCCACGCTATCAATGGCCTTGTCGAGAAAGTCCAGCTTGTCCGTGAAATCCTGCCGGAGCGTAATCTGGTGATCGAAGGTAGCAAAGGCCACGCGATCTTTGCGCTGTTGAGTCACAGTGTAAATAAAATTCTTGGCCGACTCCTGCTCAAACTTGAGCTTGCCCGCGACGGAGCCGGACGTGTCCATCAGGACGGCGACGTAGATAGGCAAGCTATCTTTCTCATCGGTGAAGCCCTTGATCTCCTGTAGCTTCTTGTCTTCATAAATCAGGAAATCGTTTCTCGTCAGCCCGGCGACAGGAGTTTTATTCTTATCCAGCACGGTGATCGGCAGGCGCACCTCACGAATGGTGATTCGAGTGGTGTCGCCCTGATCCTGAGCATCGGGCGTCGGGGTAGGAGTCGGCTTCTGTTGAGCGCGGGCGGAAGGTTGCGTGGCTGCGAAACTACAGAGCGCGAGCGCTGCCATAAGTAGAAAACGATAAGTGACGAGTCTCATGGTTAATCGAAACAGAATAAAAAGTGAAAATTAAGGAGCACCCGTTGATGCCGGATGCTCGCGGGTTTTGATGCCGGGCTGATGAACAGCCGTTGCCCTTTGGAACAGACAATAGTACAGCAATCTAGTGTAAAAGCGCATGTCATGGACGCGAGGGTAGTGGGTCAGTTCAGAGTACAAGCTTGAGCTTGCTCTTTAGCATCGGCAACCTGAAGGTTGAACTCTGAACTGACCCACTACTGCTATTCCAATTCACCCAGCAATTTTGTGAGTTCCACTGGAAGCGGCGCTTTGAAACGCATCTGCTCATTTGTGCGTGGGTGATGAAAGGCAAGCTGTTCGGCATGCAGAAACTGGCGGTTGAGCGCATTGATGCGCCCGCGCAGCTTTGCGTCCTGCACGGTTTTGTCGCGCCCGTCGCCGTACACGCCGTCGCCGACGACAGGATTTTTGAGCCATTGTAGATGCACCCTGATCTGGTGTGTCCGCCCCGTCTTGATTTCCACGTCGAGCAAGGTGAAGCGCTCAAATGGCCGCCGCACTCGGTAAAGGGAGAGGGAGGGGCGGCCCCCGCGCACGACGGCCATGCGCGTGCGGTTGCGCGGGTCGCGCGCGATGGGCTGGTCAATCTGCCCTGTCTCCTGCTTGAGGCGACCGTGAACGAGCGCGACGTAGGATTTGAAAACTGTGCGTGCGCGAAACTGGTCTGCTAAATTTTCATGCGCGGCTTCTGTCTTGGCGACCACGATGAGGCCGGAAGTGTCTTTGTCCAGACGATGAACGATGCCGGGTCGCGCTAGGCCAGCGCGCGTCGAGAGTTGCCGGAAATGAAAGGCAAGCGCGTTGGCGAGTGTGCCGGAAGAGATGCTGGCCGCAGGGTGTACGACGAGTCCGGCAGGTTTATTAACGACGATCAGGTCGTCGTCTTCGTAGATAATTTCGATGGGGATGTTTTCGGGCGTGAACGCAGACGGAGCAAGCGGCGTCAACTCAACTTCGATCTCGTCATTGGCGCGCAGCTTGTATGAAGATTTCGCTGTGAGTCCACTGACGAGCACGTCGCCGTCTTCGATCAAGCGCTGGATGCGTGCGCGGCTCCAACGCTCGATGCGCGCGGCGAGATAAGCGTCAAGACGCGCGCCCGAATCTTCTGCTGCGACGTTGAACGTGAGGGTTGATGCTTCCTGCGCGGCCTCTTCCTCGTGCATCGCTACTGTTCCTTGCTCGCTCACGCGCGTGCCGCGTCCGGCGTTGAAGAAACTTTCTCGCCACTTGCGGCAACACGTCGCCAGCGAAGGATGAGCGTGACGAGACCCCAGATGCCGATGATGATGCTCAACATCTGCGAGGTTGAAAGCCCTGTCAGCGTCGTTAGTCCGAGAATGTCGCCGCGCGGGTCGTCGCGGAAGATTTCGATAGTGAAACGCATGACGGCGTAGAGCACAGCATAGAAAAGCACGACCTGACCGCTGAAACGCCTGCGCTTGTGCAGCCAGAGCAGGAAGAAGCAGATCAGGAGCGCGCCGAAGGATTCATAAAGCTGCGTCGGATGAAGATGAAGCAGCCCTCCATCGGCATCCACCAGCGGAACGCCTGTCACTTGATGCCCGGCTTCCGTGAAATGGACGCCCCAGGGCAGCGTCGTCGGCTTGCCCCAACAACAACCGGCAGCGAAGCATCCCTGCCGCCCGATGGCGTTGCCGAGCGCAAGGCCGGGCGCGAAAGCGTCAGCGGTCTTCCACCAGGGCAGCTTGTAACGTCGAATCAGAAAATATGCTGCGACAACGGCTGTGATGAATCCACCGTAAAAGACTCCGCCTGAGCGCAGGAAATCGAGCGAAACTAAACGCAGCGGGTTCTCGCGATACTCCGGCTCCGTAAAGAGCATCAGAAACTTTGAGCCGACAATTGCCGCCAAGAGTATCCACAATCCAAGATCGTAAATGCGCTCACTCGGCAATCCGTCACGCGCCGCGAGCTTGGCCGCAATCAAGATTCCACAGAGAAACGCCAGCGCCAGCAGCACGCCGTAAGTATTAATTGGAAAATTGCCGATACGAAATAATTCAGGGTACATAATCGTAAGAACAGAAGTCAGAATCCAGAGTCCAGGAGCCGGAAGAAAAGAAAATCTGTGAAAGCGGTTTCCACCTTATCCATTCTGGATTCTGGATTCCGCCTTCTGGATTCCGCCTTTCTCCTGGCTTCTGCTTTTCCTAAACATATCGTAGATGAGCAGGAGCGCGCCCGCGCAGATGCTCATGTCGGCGACGTTGAAGACGGGCCAGTAGAACGATTTGTAATGAAGCAGGATGAAGTCTATCACGTGGCCTAGGCGCGCGCGGTCGGTTAGATTGCCGACGATGCCAGCGAGCAGGAGCGCGCACGCGCCAAGGATGCGATCATCATCGCGCGTTGTGCGAAAGAAGTAGACGAGGACGGCGATTGCCGCTGCTATCGCCAGCACGACGAAGAACCAGCGTCCGAACGAGCCGCCCTTCTGCAACTGGCTGAAAGCGATGCCGGGATTCTCCGCGTAGATTAAATCGAGAAAGCCCTCAACGAGCGTTTTGGATTCACCGAAGCGAAGCGAGCGCGCAGCCCAAGCCTTCGACGCCTGATCTACCATGTAGATGCCGAACGCGGCGAAGAGATAAGCAACGCGCCAGCCGATACGCCGTTTGTTCATGCCGCTTCCTCCCGCTCAATCTCGGCCAGAGCTTCTACGCAACGCTCACACGCAGTTGGATAGCGCATTGATTCGCCAACGTGGGTGGAGTAGTTCCAGCAACGCTCGCACTTCTCACCCGCCGCGCGCTCGACCGTGATGGCGAGCGTGTTCGTTTCGCTTGCTCCACCTGCTTGCGCGCTGGCGAGATTCACTTGCGAGACGATGAAGATGTAGCGCAGGTTGTCGAGGTAGCTTTCAAGCAACTTGTACGTCTCGCCGCCAGCCGAAATTTTGACGCGCGCTTCGAGCGAGCTACCGATGACTTTTGCGATGCGTGCTTCTTCAAGCGCACGCAAGACCATATCGCGCACCTCAAAGATTTGCTCCCAGCGCGCCGCCATCCCTTTGTCACGCTCGCCTGCAACCTTCGGCAACTCCGCAATGTGAACCGACGCAAGACGCGCAACATCATTCGCCTGTGGCAGGTTCTCCCAGATTTCGTCAGCCGTGAAGACGAGTATCGGCGCGAAGATGCGCGCCAGCGCGTCTGCGATTCTGTAAAGCGCAGTCTGCGCCGAGCGTCGCGCTTGAGAACGAGGCGCGGCTGTGTAGAGCCGATCCTTGATGATGTCGAAGTAGCGTGCCGAGAGCGTCACAGTGCAGAAGTTGTAGAGCGCATGATAGACCGTGTGAAACTCATAAGCCTCGTAGCCTGCACGCGCCTTCTCAATAACGTTATCGAGTTCCGAGAGCGCCCAGCGGTCTACTTCAAGCATCTCGCCTTCCGCGACGCTATCGCGCGCCGGGTCAAAGCCGTCCAGATTGCCAAGAGCGAAGCGCGCCGTGTTACGCATCTTGCGGTAGGCGTCTGATGCGCTCTGCAAGATTTCATCGGAGCAGCGAACATCCTCCTGGTATTTCGAGGAGGCGACCCAGAGACGCAGGATTTCCGCGCCGGAATCCTTCACCACCTCGTTCGGCGAGATGCCCGTGCCTTCGGACTTGCTCATCTTCAAGCCCTGAACGTTGATGACCCAGCCGTGCGTGATGACGGCTTTATAGGGCGCGTGGTCGTGCGCGGCGAGTCCGACCATCAGGGATGAGTTGAACCAACCGCGATACTGGTCGCCGCCTTCAAGGTAAACGTCAGCAGGCCAGCGCAAATTCTCGCGGCGTTCGAGCACGGCTATGGAAGACGTGCCGCTATCGAACCAGACATCCAGGATGTCCGTCTCTTTAGTCCATTCTGTGCCGGAGCATGTTCGACACTTGAAGCCTTCAGGCAGCAGCGCGCTCGCATCCTGCGTGTACCAGGCATCAGCCGAGTCGCGCTCAAAAATATCCGCGACGTGACTAACTACTGCCGGGTCAGCTACAGCCTCGTTGCAGCCCGCGCAATAGAAGACCGGAATCGGCACTCCCCAAACTCTCTGGCGCGAGACGCACCAATCGGGGCGGCCTTTCAGCATGTTCCGCATCCTGTCCACGCCCCACGCCGGAATCCACTCAACATTCTCAATCTCGCGCAGAGCGCCCGCGCGTAAAGAGTTGTTGGCATCGCCCTCTGCGAAGTTGTCCGTGAAGTTGCTCACATCGCGCCCGTCTTCATCCTTCTCGACAACGGCGTGAGAACCGCTCGCGCTCGCGTCCATAGAGATGAACCACTGCGGGGTGGCGCGGTAGATAACAGGGTTCTTGCAACGCCAGCAGTGCGGGTAGCGATGCTCGTAGTTTTCACTAAAGAGCAGCACGCCCTCTTCGCGCATAAACTCCACAATCTTCGGGTTCGCCTCAAAGACACGCTCGCCCGCGAAGTGCTCAACCTCGCTTGTGAACCTCCCGGCGTTGTCCACCGGACAATAAATCTCAAGCCCGTAACGCTTCCCGATGACGAAGTCGTCATGGCCGTGTCCGGGCGCAGTATGCACCAAGCCAGTGCCTGCTTTGCCCGTTGTCTTCACATCGCGCGCTTCTTTAACGTCAAGCTCCGTCTCAGCATCGGCCTCGCCGCCAAGCGTGACGTGCTCGCCGACCATCACGAGACTCAGGCGATCAATCCAGGGGTGACAACATTCAAGACGATCAAGCTTTGAGCCGGGAAAACGCGCAAGCACGGTCGGAGCGATGCGCTCACCGTTTGCATCGCGCTCGCCGATGTCGCACTTGGTTGCGACCGCGCCGACGAGTTCGCTTGCGACCACATAAACCTCGTCGCCGTTTTCAAAAGCCGCGTACTCGAAATCAGGATTAACGGCGATGCCTAAGTTAGCGGGCAGCGTCCAGGGCGTCGTCGTCCAGATGAGAAAGAAGACCTTGCGGCCTGCGAGCTTCTCATCAATCTTCGCGGGGTCGCTCACCAGCGGAAACTTCACATAGACGGAAGGACTCGTGTGCTGGCGGTATTCAACCTCGGCTTCAGCCAATGCCGTCTGATCGTGTATGCACCAGTAGACGGGGCGCGCGCCCTTGTAAACGTAGCCGCGCTCGATGAAACGTCCGAAGAGGCGCGCTGTCTCCGCCTCGTAGTGATTCGACATCGTTAGATACGGATCATTCCACTCGCCCAGGATGCCCAGCCTCTGAAAATCTCTCGTCTGACTCTTCAGAGACTTTGCAGCATGCTCGCGGCAGGCGCGGCGAAAGCTGACCGTCGAAAGGTCTGTCTTCTTCTTGCCTTTCTTATCAAGCTCTCTTTCAACGTGCTGCTCAATCGGCAGACCATGACAGTCGTAGCCGGGGATGTAAGGCGCGTCGAGTCCCATCATCGAGCGGGACTTGACGACGATGTCTTTGAGAATCTTATTGAGCGCCGTGCCCAGATGAATGTCGGCGTTGGCGTAGGGCGGGCCGTCGTGCAGGACGAACTTTTCGCGGCCCGCGCGTGCGCGCTGGATCATTTCATACAGACCCATCTCCGTCCATTTCTTCAGGCGCGCGGGTTCACTTTGCGCGAGATTGGCCTTCTGACTAAACGCGGTCTTCGGCAGATTGACCGTCTTCTTCAAATCGAGGGGTGTTTCAGTTGACATGATTAAGTTCCAAGTCTCAAGTTCCAGGTTTCAAGTCTAAAGTAAGAAGTCCCAGGCTCAAAGTCTGGCCTTCATCCGGCTTTCGACTTTGAACTTGGGACCTGGAACTTGAAACTCCCGCGCTCGGCGTCAGCCGATGAACATCTCATCTTCTCCGTAGGTTTGATTCACGGGCTTCGGCGCGGGCGCAACGAGGACTTCGAGGCCACGGCGGAAGCCCGCCATAATCGCCGCCAGCTCACGCGCAGGCTGAATCACTTTGGTGCGAATGAACGCGGTCGTCGTCGTCACCTGCTGGTGCGTCTTGTCTATCGTGTCGCTGACGAGCGACACCTTATCGCGCGCCGTCTCAGCCGTCTCGCCGACAAGCTGCTTCATCTCGCGCACCTCTTCCTTGATTAACCCGATGGATTCGGAGAAGTGCATCGTGGCCGTCGAAATATGGCCCGACATGACGTTGATCTGTTCCGCAATCTCCTTACCCTGCACGGCGATTAGCTTGCCTTGCTCGCTCAAAGCCGTGACCTTCTGTAGGAGCGGCTCGACACGCTCTTCCAACCGACCGACAGTTTTAACGGCGCGGCTGACCATCAGCGCGATCACGATCATCGCAATCGCAATCACGACGAATGCGACGGCGACGATAACCATCACCCAGAACATCGGATCGCTCACGTTCATTTGTAGGGCAAGCATCATATTTTTGATTTTAGATTTGCGATTTTTGATTGGATAAGGATGAAATCATGGATTTCAAATTTCAGATTAAAGGTCTTCATCTTCTTCCAATCAAAAATCTAAAATCGTAAATCTAAAATTAACTTAGGTCGCCTTGCGGAGGATAGGTCGGTTTGGCCTCTGTCACGCCAGGCTCCGATCTGCGTTTCTCTTCAGCATAAGCACGCTTACCGGCATCAATAGCGGCGGATACTTGTCCACGCTTTTGTGAGGCGACATCGCGCGCGCCGCCAACCAAATCACCGGCTTTCCCGCGCACGGTTTCATAATAGTCGCCCGCTTTACCGCCGACGTAGGAAGCCGCCTCGCGCGACTTATCAATGCCTTTGCGCGTCACGTCGGCGATGTCGCCGCGTAGCTCTGTGCCCGACTTCGGGGCAAACAACAGCGCCAGAATAGCGCCAATACCACCGCCGATCAGTAAATAAGTGAGACGGGTCGTAACGTCTGACCCTCCCTGCCTGTCGTCGTTTTCCATTAGAGATTCCTTTCTCGTAATCGAAGCCAGAGGATTCGACAAATGGTTTAATAACCAGAGAAATTACTGTGCAAAGAATATAGCATAAGAGCAGTGACGAGTGACAAGTGCTAAAACGGTGATGAGTGATAAGTGATGAGTGATAGGTGATAGGGAAGAGCTTTCCTCTTATCACCTATCACCTATCACTTATCACTCATCACTGTCTTTCTGGTACTGCTGTAGTTTCCGGTAGAGAGTCTTGCGTCCGATGCCTAGACTGCGCGCGGCGCGCGTCTTATCGCCTCCTGTGTAATCGAGCATGGCCTCGATAGCTTGCCGCTCAATTTCGTCAATCGTGGAAGGGACGTTGATCTCCAATTTAATTGCGCGACCTTGATATGCTGCCTCCGCGCGCTGGCGGCGAAGCTGCGCGCGCTCGTCGAAGACACGCTTGCTGATTGCCTCTGGAAGGTCGTCCAGTTCAATGCTTCGTCCCGATGCGATGATAACGGCGCGCTCGATAGCGTTTTCAAGCTCGCGCACGTTGCCCGGCCATTCATGCTCGACGAGCGCCTGCAAAGCGTCCTTCGAGATGCCGGAGATAAAACGCCCGGTCTTCTGCTTGTAGTGTTCTAGAAAATGAATGACGAGCGGGTGAATATCTTCAGGCCGCTCGCGTAAAGGAGGAAGCTTGATAGGGAAGACTGAGAGACGATAGAAGAGGTCGCGGCGAAACGTGCCCGTTTCAACGGCGCGCTCAAGATCAACGTTTGAGGCTGCGATGACGCGCACGTCCGTCTTCAAGACTTCATTGCCGCCGACGCGCGTAAACTCTCCATCCTGTAGAACGCGAAGCAAGCGCACCTGCGCTGAAAGGCTCATCTCGCCGATTTCGTCCAGGAAGAGCGTGCCGTTATCGGCTTCCTCGAAACGCCCACGACGCCGCGCACGCGCATCCGTGAACGCGCCCTTCTCGTGGCCGAAGAGTTCCGATTCAAGCAGGGTTTCGGGAATCGCGCCGCAGTTGAGCTTGATGTACGGCTGATCCTCTCGGCCAGAGTTGAAGTGAATCAGGTTGGCGAGGAGTTCTTTGCCAGTGCCCGACTCGCCTTGAATGAGCACGCTGGTTTGGGTGTCGGCGACGTTCAAAGCGAGTTCGATGGCGCGGCGGATCGTTGGAGCCTGACCAATGATGCGGTCTTCCGCGTGACGTTCATGCAGCGCGCTACGGAGTCGCATCACTTCTGCGGAAAGCTGGTCGCGCTCAAGCGCAGTGCCGATCTGATCGGCAATGCCTTCGACGAGCGCAACCTCGTAATCCTCAAACCCCTCACGAGCGCCGCTCCAGACCAGACCGAGCAGTCCGAAAGTTTGTCCGCCGACGCGAACCAGGGCAACGAGCGCGGCGCGACCGCCAAGTGTAGCGTTGAAGGCGAGACGAACCGGAAACGGCAAATCCGAATCCAGCAGGCGCAGCGTCTTGCCCTGCGCCAAAATCTCTATCATCGCGGGGTATTGGGTGATGTCTATTGATTGCCCGTGCGTGTTAATCAACCCTTGCACAGCGTCAATCGAAGCATGCGGCGCAGCCTTGAAAGCTGCGAGACTGATGCGCCCGCCCGCCGGGTCGAGCACGCCGAGCGCGCCGTAGTCTGCGCCGACGAGCGCAATAGCGCGTTCCAAAACAAGAGAAGTGACTTCACCGAAATCAGAGCGCGCGTTCAGTGCATTGGCAATTTCAAGAAGCGCTTCGGTCGTCTCCGCTTCACGCTGCTTGTCTGTGAAAAGGCGCGTGTACTGGTAGCCGACCGCGATGTGCTGGGCGATGGATTGCAGAAAAGACACTTCCTCGTCGAGCCAGGTGCGCGGGGCGCGCGTGTTGTGCAAGCCGAGAAGACCGAGGATGTCGCCGCCAAGCATGACAGGCACGACCAGGAGCGAGCGTGTTCCCAACGTCGCCGCCAGGAAACGCACTTTCTGATCGAGTCCCGGCGCAGAGGTGTCGTCAAGGCGAATCGGTTTCGTCAAATCAACGTGTTCCGCCAGTTGTCTCAGGTCAATCGGAATCGCTGTGCCTTCGCTCGAAGGCACATCTTCAGACGCGCGCCATTCGTGGCTAATCCGCAACTCTGACTCTGAAGCGAGTTGAATCACATCGCAGCGATCCGCGTTCATCATCCGTCCCAGTTCTTTGACGACGGCGCGCAGAAATCTGTCTAGATCAATGCTGGCGGGAAGCGCAAGCGCGAGACGATCAATGATCGCTTCACGCGCCTCATGCATCTTGATCTTGCGCTCAAGCGAAAGTGTTTCGGTGGTAGTGGACATAAGCAGTCAGTTTTCAGTTTTCAGTTCTCAGTTTTCAGCGAAGGTTTTTAACTAAAAACTGAGAACTGAAAACTGAAAACTGTTTTTGCGTGCGGATAATAGCGAACCGCGCGCCAAGTTGCAAAGCAAGCAACAGGCGCGCGGTTCTAATGAATGGGATGGAGATGAACTATGGTCTGACCGAATTACTGGTGTAGCTGCGCGACCTCCGGTAAGAGGCGAAACTCGATGCGCGCCTGTTCCGGCGTGAGCAACGGATGATAGGTTTTGCCGTAGCGTCCGGTGATGATGCGGACGTAGTTCTGTGTTTCGTTGTAAGGAGGAACACCGTTGTATTTATCAACCGCGCCTTCGCCTGCGTTGTACCCTGCGAGCGCCAGCGAAACGTTGCCGTGAAATCTCTCAAGGAGCCAGCGCAGATACGTCGCTCCGGCTTCGATATTGGATACCGGATCAGTTATATCATCGCAACCGAAACGCTTAGCCGTCGCGGGCATCAACTGCATCAACCCTTGCGCGCCGACGTGTGAGCGAGCGCGAATTTTGTACTTCGATTCCTGCCAGATGACAGCGTGAAGAAATCTAGGGTCAACGCCGTGGCGTTCGCCTGCGCGAAAGATAATCAGATCAAGCTCGTGATCGCCGGACGTAGGCACATCCGCAGGAATATAATCTTCAGCAGCAACGGTCTGGGTCGCGGAAGTTTCACTAGCTTGCACTGCTGGCGCGTAAGCGCGATTAAAGAGAAGACCGGTCAGGTTGGTGAAAGCGAAAAGTGCGATTATTGTAAAGGGTGCGAACTTAAAAGAGCGAAAGTGGGGAACAAATCGGGTCAGGTTCATCAATATCCGTCTCCATGTGAGCGATGGTCTAACCATCTCTAGCCGCGCGTTTGATCGCGCTGGTTTTGGGGGCTGCGCATGGCGGATTCGATTTACAAAGAACAGTTCATCGAAGCCGGGACTATGATGGAAGAACTATGTTATCGGTTGCTTGCAGCGCATGAAAAAAGTCCGGTAAAGCATTGATTTTGTATGTATTTAATTCGACCGAAGGTAAGTCGTTTTATCAAGCAGTTTCGCTCACGATTCGTTCATCATGAGCGAGCTTTTAGCGACTTGGTGAGATATTCACGTATCGAATGGGTACGAAAATTTTAGAATTCAAATAAAATATTTTCGATTGATGGTTAGATAGCGCAAACAGTTTTGCCAATCGAGCATCAGATGTTTGTCGCGGTTGCAGGCTGAGAAAGCGATTCGTATAATTTCTTCAGGTAAAAATTCTGGAAGAGAAAGTTTGGAGTTAAAGACCTCTCATGCCGTTATATGAGTATGAATGCCGCAAGTGTAAAGCACACGTTGAAGTCTTGCAGAAGATGACGGATAAGCCGCTCGTCAAATGTCGCAAATGCGGCGGACGCCTTGAGAAGCAATGGTCTTCGACGAGCTTTCAACTCAAAGGCACAGGCTGGTACGTGACAGATTACGCGAGCAAAAAAACGGAGACGAAAGAAGAGGGTAAGAAGGCCGACGCTAAAGACTCTAAAGAAGAGAAGGGCACAAAAACAGAGTCGGCCACCAAGAGCGATAAAGCAACGCCGCAAGATACATCCTCCTCTAAAAAGAGAAGTACATCCAAACCCGCTCCGTCAAGCGGCGACTGAAAACTTTTCCGTAGGTCAAAAGCCAACATGCGCGCGTCACACAAACTATTAGTCGCATCCCTTTTGCTGTTAGCCTCACTTGTCCTTGCCATAGGACAGGCGGGGCGGCGTCCTCACCCGACGAATGAAGGCTCAATCTCGCTCAACGTCGTCGCCGTGCGCGAGAATGATTCAAAGGGTCCCATCACGAGCAAGCAGATTTCACTTTACGATGGCGGCATAGAGCAGACCGTCAAGAATTTCTCTCTTGATCCATCGCCTGCGCGCATCGTGCTCCTGGTTGATAATTCGCTGACGATTCGCGCCGACGTGGAGAAGTTGGAAGCGGCAGCGCGCGAGTTTGCTTACGAGATTTTTGAAGGCGATAAATTGCTCATCGTCGGCTATGACGAACAGGCGGAGATCGTCGCGGATTGGACTGACGACGCGAAGCAGATTGAGAAGTCGCTTGCGAGTTTTCGCAAGAAAGGTGAGCCGCATCTCTTCGACGCTTTGAGCGCGGTCGAGCAGGAAGCTCTCTTGCAGTTAAAAGCGACAAACCAGAAACGTATCATCGTCGTCATCAGCGACGGGCTGGATCGCGGCAGCAAGACAAAGTTTGACCGGATACTCTCGGAGCTACAATCACAGGACATCACAGTCTATGCTGTGCAGGCTCCAGACCGCACGGGCGGCGCGCTGCGTCGTGACCAGCCGAAACCCGTTCAGGTGATAGAGAAACTTGTAGAGGGCACGGGCGGGCGCATCTTTCCTATAAACGCACCGCAGGAGGCCGCCAAAGCCATCTGCGATGAACTACGCAAGAGCCGCTACATACTTTCTTATGCGCCAACCAACGTCGCCTTCGGCGACTCACGCCGCCTGCTCGTCATCGCAGACTCCGGCATCAACGTCCGCGCCAAGACGCTTCAGCCGCCGAATTAGCTGATTAAGAGTTTGATCGCAAGCAAGTGAATTCTACCTGCCGCTCTTGTTAGGCCGCGCTATCTTAATCAGGTAGATAATCACAATGATTAGTGCTGCTAATAACAACGAGTGAATTAAACCACCGCCAATGTGAAGAGCAAGACCAAAAAACCACAGCACAAAAAGCACAATGGAAACTATCCACAGCTTTGTCTTTTTTTGAGGCGTGTTCCTGGCTAGATACTGTTCATGAAAAAACGGTGGATACCCCGAATGTGGCATGGCGTTATTGCTGGACGGCGGTGTGTATCCCGGCTGCGGAGAAAGCATTGTTGGAGGCAGCATAACTTCTGTCGGTGGAGGATTGGTGGTTCGACGGTTAGGAATCTCTTTGGTCGCTTGAGGATCAAATGGTGCGGATAGAATCGAACCATCTACTAAGCAGAAGGTGAACGTATCTTCAAACGTGCGGTTGCAGGCGGGGCAGCTTTTCATCCCACTTTCTCCTTACAGATGTTGACTGGTTTGTTGATCATCACTTCTTCCGTGAGTAAATATAAAACATGACGATGATAACAAGCAGGAAGATTATTTCCAGGAGCGCGAAGTAGGCCGGGTCGAAGCGTCCCTGTTCGTCGTGGGCGTCCTGGAAGACGACGAACGTGGCGAGGGCGATTGCGGTTGTGAGCCAGATGGCCTGGCGTTTGGCGTCCCACATGAATCCTAAGAGTCCTTCGCGCGAGCGCGTCTCCTTTGCTAAAGAGGATGCGCCCTTTTTATTTTGTGGCTTCAGTGTCTTCCATCTGAGCCTTGATTATGCCACACTTACTCAAAACCGGGAGCGCACGCGCTCAAAGATAGTTTATCTCTCAAAAGAAAGTCTCTACAGTAAATGTACTGCCCTCAGTGTGGACAGCAACAGGTTTCGAGCGAGATGCGCTTTTGCTCGCGTTGTGGTTTCCCGATGGGCGGCGTGGCGGAGTTGCTCGCTGAGGGCGGGATGCTCCGGTCAGGCGACGAGCAACCGCAGGAGCAGGCGCTTTCGCCGCGTCGAAGAGGCGTGCGTCAGGGAGTTATGATGATGCTGCTCGGCGCGGTGATCGTTCCTGTCCTGGCTATCCTCAACTCTTTCGCTAACGGCCCCAGCATCCTTGATCTTCTCGTTCCCATTTCCGCTGTCATCTGTTTTGCGGGCGGCATGATGCGTATCCTTTACGCAATTCTCTTCGAGCAGAGCGCGCCGGAAGTGAAGCGTGATCTGCCCGCGTACATTCCTCCCGTAACGCCTGCGCAACTCAATGCGGGCGTGCGAACTTCCGCTTTGCCTCCGATGCAGAGCAGACCTGTCTCAGATTTCACACCGCGCCGCGCGAACACAGCAGAGCTTGTCCAGCAGCCGAGCGTCACGGAGAACACGACCAAATTGCTCGACGAAGACAAAGCCGAGCGCAACGGGTAAATAATTAACCGCAGATGAACGCAGATGCACACGGATAACTACAAAGGCACGAAGACACAAAAAGGGAGGAAGTGAAAATTCTTACTGCCTTTGTGCCTTCGTGGTTAATTCCTTTTTTGATCTGCGTCTATCTGCGTTCATCTGCGGTTAATTATTTAAGAGCGCAGCTTGGCGAGTCTTTCGGCAGCCGCATTGAGGGTTTCGTCCTTTTTGCAAAAGCAGAAGCGCACTTGCTGCGCTCCCAACTCAGGGCGGCTGTAGAAGGATGAGCCGGGCACGCAGGCCACGCCGATTTCGCGTATCAGGTGGCGCGTAAACTCGACATCGGATTTGAAGCCGAAGCCGCTGATGTCGGTCATGATGTAGTAAGCGCCGTCTGGACGAAAGGTACGAAAGCCTGCCTTTTCGAGCACGGGCAGAAGCAGGTCGCGCCGCATGTGGTAATCCGCTTGCAGCTTCACGTAATACTCTGCGGGCAGCGAGAGCGCATACGCGCCCGCAGTCTGCAAAGGCGCTGCTGCTCCGACCGTCAGAAAGTCGTGAACCTTGCGAATCGCATTTGTAATCTCAGGCGGAGCGATGCAGTAACCGACGCGCCAGCCCGTAACCGAATAGGTCTTCGACATCGAGTTGACGATCACGGTTCTCTCCTTCATCCCTTCAAGCTGCGCCATAGAGATGTGCTCGACCTCTGCGCCCTCGCGCGGGTAGAGAATGTGCTCGTAGATTTCGTCCGTGAAGCAGAGCGCATCGTGTTCGCGGCAGAGCGTGGCGATGAATTCCATCTCGTCGCGCGTGAAGACCTTGCCGGTCGGATTGTTCGGATTGCAGATGATGATGGCCTTCGTCTTCTCGTTAAAGGCTGCGCGCAGCTCGTCTCGATCAAAGCTCCAGTCGGGCGCGCGAAGCGAAACGTAGCGCGGGCGCGCATCCGAGAGAATCGCGTCGGGGCCGTAGTTTTCATAGAAAGGCTCGAAGATAATCACTTCGTCGCCCGGATCAACTGTCGCCATCATCGCCGCGATCATGCCTTCGGTTGAGCCGCACGTCACCGTGATTTCAGTTTCGGGATCAATCTTGAGGCCCAGATACCGTTCGGTCTTGCGCGCAATCGCCTCGCGGAAATCACGCGCCCCCCACGTAATCGCATACTGATTCACGTCGTCGGCAATAGCCTGCATCGCGCGCCGTTTAATGTCTTCAGGAGCGGGGAAGTCAGGGAAGCCTTGCGAGAGGTTGACGGCTCCGTGTTTTAGGGCTTCGCGCGTCATCTCGCGGATGACGGATTCGGTGAAGCGGCTCGCCTTGTGGGAAACGTGGCGGTGCAAAACGGGTGCAGGTGTTGTCATGTTTTTCATCTCACTTGTGAAAAATCAGAGGAAATTTAGCGGCAAACGCGGTATGATGCTCTCATAGAGGGCGCGGGCGTGGCAACCGCCAACGCCATCAGGCGCATCTCTTCTCCTCGCCCGGTTCCCTTTAAGCGAGCCGGGATGGATGATTCAGGTTTACTCCTCTTCAACTTTCTCCTCGCGGACGAGGTTTCGGAAGATTTAACGTCGCCTGTGTTCTAGCTTTGACCCGGAGTTAATTTTGCCGAAGAGGTTCCGACAGGAGGTTGCACTGTTACAGATGATTGGGAGCGTGATGAAAAAGTTCGCAGCAGTTTCGCTTGGCCTGATTATTCATGTCAGCATTTTGACGGCATTGAAGGTGAGAGCGCAGCAGCAGGAAGGCACGCAACAACCAGCACCTGTCTTGAAGAGCATCAGGGGACTTGAGAATGCTGCTGCTCTGGACAAGTTCTTTAACAAGCTCGCAACTATCAAACGGCGAATCGAGCCTGTTCGCATCATGCACTTCGGCGACTCGCACACAGCCGCCGACATCTTGACAGCACAGATACGCAACAGCTTTCAGCGCGACTTCGGCGACGGCGGCGCGGGCTACATGGTTCCGGGCAATCCCATGAAGAGCACACCGCGCAGAGGTGTCCTGAGCGGCGCAACTTCAGGCTGGGCCATAGATGGCATCGGTGGTCGCGCCGAGCCAAATGGAATTTACGGGCTGGCTGGAATGAGTTTAGCCACGACCGAAGCGGATCAACGCGCCTGGCTCGAAACCAACTGCAATCACTTTGAAGTTTACTACCTGCGCCAACCCGGTGGCGGCAACATAGATATCCTTGTTGACGGCCAGAGCGTGCTTGAGCAGCCCATTGCGCTCGCCTCGGATGCTCCCCTACCGGATTACTACACCTTCGACACGCCCGCAGATCGGCAGCACAGGATAGAGGTTCGCACCACTACCGCAGGCAAAACTCGCATCCTCGGCATCGTCACCGAACACATCGCGCCCGGCGTCTCTTACGACGTGCTTGGCATCAACGGCGCGCGAGCCAAGCGGCTTGTCAGTTGGAACGACACGGCGTTTGTTGACAACATCGTCCAGCGCAAGCCCGACCTGATAATCGTCGCTTACGGCACAAACGAAGTGACGGACGACGATTGGACGATTGAATCCTACGAGCGTATGTTCGCGGCCATCCTGCGTCGTTTTCATCGCGCCGCGCCGCAAGCTTCGATACTCGTTTATGGCCCGCCGGATCGCGGAGACGTTGCGCTGGCTGGCAGCAAGATGCCCGCGATGATCGAAGCGCAACGTCGCGCAGCCTTTGAGGTCGGCGCGGCATTCTGGAACTCTTACGGAGCAATGGGCGGCTCAGGCTCGATGGAGGTTTGGGCCTCGAACGGTCTGGGACAGGGCGACCACGTTCACTTAACCAGCGCGGGTTATCAAAGAATGGGTTCGATGTTCTACGAAGATGTCTCCGACGCCTACAAGAAATATTTGACACGCGCTCCGCGCAATCCACCGCGCAGGAGATAGAACGGTGAACGGGGAGTGATGAACGATGAGCTGAAAAGAATTCTTCTTTAATTCATCGTTCATCACTGCCGCGTTCATCATTGGTTTTCATCCTTCTTGCTTGCATTTCATCAAGAGCATTCTGTATATTCGCGCCGGTGCTGAAAGCGCGCGCTCTTCAGTTGGCCCCGACTCTTCATATAGCTGGCGACGCACGCGCGCAAAGCCCTTTCGGGGCATTCGACATCCAAGATCAAAGCGATTTTGTTTTCCCGCAAAAATTACCGGATATGCTTCGTTAAGCGAAACTCGTTTCGGCAATCTTTGTGGCCTGCGTTAAAGATTCTGCTTTAGCCTGATATTGATGTGGATAACCACAGCGGTATTGAGCGGTTAGACCTGAACCTCGTCCTACGGATGTCCTGTTTCCACGACGTTGATACACGGGTTAACTCAGGTCGCAATAGTTTGCGACAATCGAGAGGTCTGCGGATGCTTTTGACAGGTGAGGTACGCGCTTCCGCAAAGATTTTGAGCGCAGGATGGACGCACTCTCGCTCTATGGCGTGTCCGTCCTGATTGGTGGAGCATTAAATGTTTTATAGCGGCAAGTACATGATCTTTCTCGCGGTGGTCTTCTTCGCCTACTGGCTGTTTCTCTCATGGCGAAGCATTCCCGCGATTGCCCGTGTGCTTTTCATTCTCGGCGTCAGCTATTATTTCTATGCGCTCCTGAACTGGAAATTCCTGGCGCTCGTCTTTCTGCTCTCAACGGTTGATTTTCTGACGGCGCGCTTCATTGGAGCGAGCACGAATATACGTCGCCGCAAACTGCTTCTGGGCTTGAGCATCGCAACCGACATCGGCGCGCTCGCCACCTTCAAGTATTTCAACTTCTTCAGCGAGTCGCTCGCAAGCTTTCTTGGAAAATTCGGCTGGCAGGTTTCGCCCCAGGTGCTACACCTGGCTTGGCCCGTCGGCATGTCGTTCCTCGCGTTCCGCTCTCTGAGCTACGTGATTGACACTTACCGCAGCACCAAAGAGACGCCTGAGCGACCCTCTACAAAATACTTTGACTACCTGGCCTTCGTCTCTTTCTTCCCGACGATTGAGACCGGCCCGCTCGCACGCGCTCATCAACTTTTGCCGCAGTTTCGTCAACAGCCCACGCTCACGAGCGAAGAAGGCACGAGCGCGATCTTTTCAATCCTGGTTGGCGTCGTCAAGATTGCGGTCGCCAACTTTATCGGAACTAACCTGGTCGGGCGCGTCTTCGATCAGCCGCAGCTCTACTCTTCGACCGAGACGCTCGGCGCAATCTACGGCTACGCGCTCCAAATCTATCTCAACTTCTCAGGCTACATTGACATTGCTCTGGCTTCTGCTCTGCTCCTGGGATTTCGCCTGCCAGTTAATTTCAACTCGCCGTATCGCGCGCGAAACGTACCTGACTTCTGGCGGCGCTGGCACATCACGCTTTCGGAATGGCTGAGAGATTACGTCTTCTCTTCGCTTCCCGGCTCGCCCAGAAAAACTATCAACCTCTACTGGAAAGCTGTCGTCACGATGCTCATTGGCGGCATCTGGCACGGCGCTGGCTGGACTTTTGTGATCTGGGGCGCGATGCATGGGCTTGGCGTGGCGGTCAATCAATGGTGGGAGCAGAGACGCCGCAAGCTCAAGCGCAAGCCGCGACAGCAATGGTGGATTAAGGCTCTCTGCGTCTTCGCAACTTTCCACTTTGTCTGTCTCGCATGGGTCTTCTTCCGCGCCGGGAGCGTCGGTCAGGCATGGGAAGTGCTCGCACGATTGGGCGCATTGAAATTCGAGATGGCGAATCTCATCACGCCCGTTTTCACTATCCCCATCTTAAAGCTGCCTGTCTCGATGCTGGTTGTGCTCATCCTCAGCTATCTCGCGCACTGGTTTCCGAAGGATGCGCTGGAGCGCGTTCGCGGCGGATTCACCTGGCTGCCTTCGCCCATGCAGGCCGCTTTGATTCTCTCGGTCGCCATCGGTCTCTACTACGTTTCGGGCAGCGAGGCGCAATTTATTTACGGCAATTTCTGACGGTAGAAAGTTTTTGGCTCAAGGTTGAAGGAAGTTTTATGAACATGGTCTGCAAAGTTTGCGGGGCGGCATTAAGAGGCGGGGCGAAGTTCTGCCAAAAGTGCGGCGTGCCGCTCTCGCTCATCACGCGCCTCGGCTCGAAGATAGCTGGCAGCGAGAGCGAAGTCACGGTTGTTGCTAACCGCGATGACGACGATGTGCCAACAGTTGATTCGCCGCGACTCGCGCCAACAGTTGAGTCACCCGCGCTCGCATCCTCAGTTGTGCTGCCCGCGCCGAAGCAAAAACGCCCGCGCCATATCTTGTTGAGCAAGCCCGCGCAGACGATTCTCTTCGTCTTCATCTTCGCCTCTCTTCCGCTCTTTATTCCGACGCTGGGAAACATGCTCGGCATGAAGGATCAGCCGTACAAGGAGATGCTCCCCGATCCGCACGAGCTTGTCACCTTTAAGAGCAGCGGGGGCACAGCCACTGACAGCAGCATCCCGGACGGCGGCCCGCAGACAGCCGAGACGACCTCCTCTTCAACCGGAACCGACACGCCCGTCATCGTCGGCTCGGAGCATCCGATTGAAGACCCTGCCAAAGCTCTGGACTCTTTCTACGCCTCGCTCTCGCGCACCGACGCGCATCAAGCAGGCGCGGTCACGCGCATCACGCACTACGGCGATTCGCCCATCACTAACGACGGCATCACCAGCACCGTGCGCCGCTTGATGCAGGAGCAGTATGGCGATGCCGGACACGGCTTCATCCTGCTCGATAGACCCTGGGCCTGGTACGGCCACCAGGCGATCACGTTCAATTCCGGCGGCGGCTGGGACGACAATCCTATGGGGCCTGGGAGCAGCACGGGCGAGTTCGGCCTCGGCGGAGTTTCTTTCACCGCGAATGGCCCAGGCAAGTATGCGCGCTTCGCTCCTGCGAGTACGGGCGACACGGGCAAGAACTTTTCGCGGATGGAAGTTTACTACCTGCGCGAACCGAATGGCGGGCAGTTCAACGTCAGCGTCAATAATGAAAACTCGCAGACAGTCGCCACGGCTGGAGATGCGCCGTCTTCAGGGTTCTTTGAGATTAAAGCAAGACAGCCGGGGGAGAACACTTTCGAGGTGAAATCCGCGTCGGGCAGCGTGCGTCTCTTCGGCGCAGTGCTTGAGAACGATGGGCCAGGCGTGGTCTATGACAGTCTCGGAGTCAACGGCGCTTATGCGGGCTTGCTTGTGACTGCTATGAACGAAGGCCACTGGGTTGAGCAACTGCAACATCGCAATCCTAACCTGGTCGTCATCAACTACGGGACGAACGAGAGCCAGTACGCTTCGCCCGACCAGATGCAGCGTTACGAAAAAGATTTACGCGAGGTCATTCGGCGCGTGCGCGAGGCTCTGCCGAACGTTTCGATTCTCGTGGTCTCGCCGATGGATAGAGGCAAGCGCGTTCCGGGCGGCAAGATCGTCACGCTGCCCGCAATCCCCATGATCGTGGAGATGCAAAGGCGTGTCGCGCTCGAAGAGCATTGCGCCTTCTTCAATACTTTTCAGGCGATGGGCGGTGAAGGCACGATGGCTAAATGGGCTGCGGGCACTGGCAAGAATCATCTCGTCGGAGGCGACCTGACGCACCCGACAGCCGACGGCGCGGAGATTGTCGGCAGCCTCATCTACGAAGCCATCAAAGACGGCTACACGAAATACAAATCGCGCGCCGGAAATCAACAACTCGTCGCGCAAGGAAAGTAAAACAGTGATAAGTGATAGGTGATGGGTGATAGGAAAAACGGTTTTCTCTTATCACCCATCACCTATCACTTATCACTTTATAAGGAGCAAATTAAAATGGCACTGCCGCAAGGTGTGTTGGATGTTCTGAACGAGAACGCTCAGAACAATGGAGCGGGACAGCCCGCCGCTGGCGATGATCTTTTCAAGATGGGCGCGCTTGATAGCTTCGCGCTCGTTGATTTCATCGGCGTACTCGAAGATGAGACCGGCATCAAGGTTCCTGACGCTGACGTGAAAGCCGCAAACTTTCAGACGCTCGAAGCGATTGAACACTATGTCGAAACGCGCAAAGGTTAAATCGAGGTGAAAGCCTACATCACAGGTTCGGGGATGTTTGTCCCTGAACAAATAATCAGTAATGAAGAGATAGCCGGACGACTCGGCCTCGAAGCGGAACAGATTTTCAAATCCTCCGGCATACGCCGTCGTCGCTGGGCTAGCCAGGGGACGACCACAAGCTCGCTTGCTTCCCGTGCGCTCGAAGCTGCGCTTGAAGACGCTCGGCTCAAGCCTGAAGACATTGATTATCTACTCTTCGGCACGATGACGCCCGACCGCTTCATTCCGGGCAGCGCGCCTGCGGTCCAAAAAACTCTCCTCTTGCGCGAGATTCCATGCCTGGACATACGCGCCGCCTGCTGCAACGCTCTCTACGCGCTGCAAGTAGCCGCCGCACTCGTCATCGCAGGCACAGCGCGACACGTTGCTATCTGCCTGGCCGAAATTCAATCCGCTTTCTTAGACCTCTCGCCCGAAGCGGGCACGACCTCTATGCTCTTTGGCGACGGAGCAAGCGCACTCATCGTCTCGAATGAAAGAAGCGAAGGCTCGCTCGAAATCCTTGACCTTCTTCTAGCCACAGACGGCACATACGTTGACGATCTCGGCATACGCTGTCCGGGCACGGAGTTCGGCACAACGCGCTCGCACGAAACTGTAGAGCACGCGGCGGATTATTCCGCGCGCATGGTTGGACAGTCTGTGATTTTGCAAGCCTCGCGGAAGATAGTCGCGGCGTGCAAGACCGTTTTAGAGCGCAACAGCCTTGAGGCGGCAGGCGTTCGCTGGATGGTTCCTCATCAAGCCAACGCTAACTTGCTGGCACAGGTCGCGCGCGGTCTCAAATTCCCGACTGATCAGGGCGGCGTCGTCTCCGTGCTTGAAGATTACGGCAACACCTCTTCGGCCTCGATGGGAATTGCGCTCGACACGTTGCGCCGTTCGGGACGCATCCAGGCGGGCGACCGTCTCCTGCTCCCGGCCTTCGGCGCAGGCTTCATGTGGGGCGCAGGCTTATGCGTTGCGTGAGCTGGGCGAGATGACTTGAAGAATAATCAAACAGGGATAGACAGGATTGACAGGATGAAGAAAAGGATTGGCTCATTGAGCCTTGAATCAAGGATTCAGTCTTCTTTTATCCTGTGACACTAAGCAGATGCGTCTAAGGGCAAGGTCGAAAGACAGAAGTCTTCACCGTGAAGCCAGCAGGTCTCGCTAGGCTCGTGCGGTTCACGACGCAGAGACTGGACTGTTCCCCATGTTCCTTTCGACATCGCTTCTCGCAGACGCTGGTTCGACTCCGCATCGCGTGAACCGATACAGGGAAAGATCGCAACAGGCGAGATGAAACGTGCGGCGTAACCCTTCTCCTCACGATCAACTTTCAGCATGAAGCCCATGCCGCCGGAGGTTTCATCTCTGGCGACGGTGAGCGGGAGAATCAAACGCCCTCCATCTTTCAGGCTGTCTAACCAGACTGCTTGCGGTTGTGTCGCACCGGCGTTAATGAAGATGGCATCAACAGGGTCAGACCCAAACTCCCTGCCGTTGCCCTCGACGACCTCGACGTGATTGAGATAGGCAAGATTCCTGCGAGCGCGCTCTGCTAAGTCAGGGTCAATCTCAACGCCCCATACGTGGCCTCCTGCTCCAACCACTTCAGCGATGATCGCCGTGTAGTAGCCGACGCCGCACCCGACGTGAAGGACACGATCTCCCATTTGAAGTTCCAAGGTATCAATCCACGAGGCGAGACTGCCCGGCTGCCCGTTGTTCAACTTGCGCTCCGCATCAATGGCAATGAGGATGTTGTGATACAGGTGCTTTGGATCATCTGTCTCGGTCGTGCGATAGCTTCCTCCACCTTTGAGGTTGGCGTTGGGCGTCATCGCCTGCCAGGAATCAGGGTTCGCAATCTGCCACGGCCCCGGCCCAAGAAAATGCTCGCGCGGAACTTTAGCGAAGGCAGCTACGAGAGCCTCCGACTGAATATTTGCGACGGCGCGAATCTCTTCCGCGTAGTATTGGCGAATCTCATCAAGATTCATGCAGGCTTCCTTCTTTAGCTATCAGAAGCTGGATTCGGCTATTAGTTCGGCTGCGTTGACTGTTCCTCCGCCTGCTTGCGTAGTTGATCTATGATTGAGCGGACGGCGGGCGCGAGGTTTCCTTCGGGCGCAAGCTGCAAGTATTTTTCGTAAGCGGCGACGGCCTCTTTGTATTTCTCCATCTTCTCATAAGCCGCGCCGAGCAGTTGATAGATGACAGGTTCGGAGTCGGAAAGCTGCGCGATGGCTGCGCGAAATTCTGCGGCAGCCTCTTCGTTGCTGCCTTTCTCTTCGAGGAGGAGTGCGAGGCCGGTGTGAGCTTCGGGTTGAAAGCCGTGCCCCTCGCGGATGGCGCGGCGAAAGGATGCGATGGAGTCGTCCCAGAAGGCTGCGTAGCGATATATGCGTCCCTCAACCGCTGAGGCTTCAGGGTAGATTGGACGATCCGCACGCGCGTCAGCGATTTCCTGGAGCGCCTTCTTATAATCGTTCAAGTCAAGCAGGAGACGCGCGAGGCCGACGTGCGCCGCCGGAAATGCGGGGCGCAACCGAAGCGCGCGGCGATAGAGTTCGGCTGCCGCGCGCCTCGACTCGTCATCCTTCGCTTTCTCGCGCGCTTCTTCCGCCCGCTGAAAAGTAAGCTCTGCTTCGTCGGTCGTGCGCGTGAGTCGAACTTCTACCTGACCTCGCTGCGCCTCCAGCGTGAGCGGCAGCGTCCTTTCATGGAAGCCGCTAGCGCGCACGCGCAAGGCGTGACGCCCCGCCGTAACCTTCTCAAGCGTGAGCTTGCCCGCGTCGTCCGTAACCCCACGTCTCACCTCATCGAGCCAGACAGTTGCGTTTGCTTCCGTATGAATAATAATTGATCTAGCTGAAGTTGAAGCGGCAGTAGGTTTCGTTTGCCTCCTCTTCTGCGCGAACGCTTCCGGCGCGCTCAATGAGAACGCGATGAAGAGTGTCGCCAGCGCGATGACGAAGAGAAAGCTATTGGAAAACTTATTGATATAATTGCTCACTATCGAAAATGAAACCTCGATGCGCTAAGGCTAGATTAAAGATGAAGTCTTTAAGCGGCAGAGCCGCAAGAAAGCGCGAGTGCTGCTTCTGTTACTCATGGTCACTCTCCCCGCTCGCTTCCCGTGAAGTGTCGCTGAATCACGGTCTCGTCCGCTGATTGGACGGCGGGAGCAGTGCCCTGTGTGTTCACGGTCGAAGGATGAACAGGGCGCGTGCCGACTTCGGGGCGAAACTGTCCGTCATCGTCGTAGAGCCGCTCGTACTGAAGCGTGTTGCGCACAACTCCCTGCACATAGCCGCGCGTCTCCTTGAAGGGAATCGCTTCGGCGAACTCATCAATCTCAAGCGGGAGCGAAGCGCGCCATTGCGGAACACGTCCCGGCCCGGCGTTGTAAGCGACCGCCACGTATTCGATGCGCCCGAACTTATCAAACTGGTCGCGCATGTAGGCTGTGCCAAGCTGGATGTTGAGGCGCGGCTCATAAAGTGATTCGACCGTGATCTGGCGATCTATTCCATACTTCCTCGCCAGCGACGTGCCCGTCGGAATGAGCAGTTGCATCAGCCCGTAGGCTTTCGCAGGCGAAGTGGCGCGCGGATCGAAGACGGATTCCTGGCGGATGAGTCCGGCGACCTGATGCGGGTCCAGACGTTTGGCCCTGGCTTCCTGGGTGATGATGTCCCAGTAGTTGAGCGGGTAGAAGATGTCCCATTCCTCGCGCGTCAATTCTTCAGGTTTCATCTGCGAGTAGTCCGGGTAACTCTTCTTCAGTTGGTTGAAGGCAAGAAGATTCTGGCCGTTCGAGCGATAAATGCGTGCTATCACCAGATTGACGCGCGGGCTGGTCGGCGCGGCTTGCGATGCGATTGCCAGTTCTTCGAGCGCCCAATCATCTATCCCGATGTTTGCGAGTTGATCGGCTTTAAGGACACGCTCATTCTCCGTATCGCCAGCGGTTTCTTCCGCAACGGTGACGGTCTTCAGGTTGGCGACTGCTCTGCCTATCATCGAGTCCGGGGTGAAATTGGCTTGCGGCAACTGGCCGCTGTTCTTCATCGAGTCGAGCCGTTGCCGGGAGAGAAAGCCGTACCAGTTCGCATTATAGCGAGCCTGCATCGCTTCATAGATGGCGCGTGCTTCCCCTAACTTTCCGGCGCGTTCGGAGTCGCGCGCAGCCCAGTATCCGGCGCGACCGCGATTGTCCGTGTTCTTGCCTGCATAGAGCGCCAGATGCTCCGTCAAAAGGTTTGATGATTGCTGGTAGTCCTTCGCGTCGTGCGCGGCCCAGGCGATCTCAAACTGTGCCTGCGCCGCTTCGCCCGCGCCCGGGTAAGCATTGATCGCGTCGCGGAAGAAGCTTGCAGCCTGCGCCGTGTCCTTCGCGTCGCGCGCTATCTCGCCTGCGCGCACCATAGCGCGCGGAGCAAACGAGCTATCTGGAAGCGACTTGCGAAGCTCTGCAATCGTGCTGCGCGCCATGTCCCACTGCCGCGCGACAGCGTAAGCCTGTGTGAGATAGAAGAGAGCTTCGGCGCGCTCGTCGGCAGATGAAGGAATGTTGCTGAGAGACTGGACTGCATCCGGCCAGCGTTTGGAGCTTGAGGCGGCGATGCCTCGACGCAGTTGCGCCTGCGGCGTTTGCGTTGGAGAAAAGCGCGTGAACGCATCCGTGTAGGCGCTGACAGCATCGTTGTACCTCTTCGCCTCATAGAGCTTGTCCGCCCGCGTGATGGCTTCTTCGGACGAAGCGGGCGCGAGTGTGGAGTTAAGCAGCGAGAGTTTGGCTTGCGCTTCGACGCTTTCAGAGGCAGCGGGCGAGTAAAAGTAGATGCGGCGGTAGGCGGCGAGAGCGCGCGTCGAATCGCCCGTTTGCTCGTAGGCTTTGGCGATTAAGAGTAACGCCGCCGCATCATTCTTCGCAGCTAATTCTTTCAGAATAACGGGCACGGCTGCGGCCTGGTTCTCCTCCATCAACATCTCCGCATCGCGGCGGAGAGCGTGGCCCGCGCGCATGGATGTGGGGTAATTGCGCGCGAGCTTTTCGTAGTCGGCGCGGGCTTCGGTGCGGCGTGAGAGTTGTTCGAGGGCGCGTGCGCGCATGAGCAGCGCGTAGTCGCCCAGAGCCGTCCGGTCGCGTATAAGGCTGGAATCGAGGAGCGCGATGCCGCCCGCGAAGTCGCCCATCTTGATCTTGATTCGCGCGCGAAGGATGCGGGCCAGACCTGCGGTTAGTGTGTTCGGGAAATCCGACTCGATGCGCGCAACTACGTCTTCCGAAGGCATCACTCCGCCGCGCGTCATGCTACGCAACTGTTCGAGAGCCTTCGCTTCACCGGAAGGTTGCGGATGGCGCGTGCTGCAACTCGCGCTCATAAACGGCGTGAGTGATGCTCCGATGACGACGACGAGGCCGATGATAATCAGTGTCAGGCGATGCTGGCGGAAATTAATGGTCAAGGCTTTTGATTTCTCCTCCGAAAGATGAGCTTGATTCTAGTATAAATATTGATTCGGATGAATTGGATGCGGGGAGTATTGAGCGTCGTTCGCCCAAACGGTGATAAGTAAAAATGACAAGCGACGAGAAACGCAAGTTCTAATCTCGTCGCTTATCACTTGTCACTTGTCACTGCTTTTCAGGCAGTTGCGCCGGGATAGCCTGTACCCAGCTTTGCCGGGTCGCCTTCTGCCAGTGTGTTGACGAGTTCCTGGTGAAAGTAGTCGTAGCGCGCGGCGACGGGCGGGGCGACGCGCTTGTCGTACATCTGGCGCGAGCGGTCTATGTCCTCGCGCAGCCGTTCGTAAATGTTTCCGTCGCCGCGAGCCTCCTCGACCTTCTGCTTGTTGTAGAGCTTGATCTCGGAGACGAGCAGGCGAGCGAAGCGGCGCGCATCGTTATGCAGTCGCCTCTCGTCATCGCTTGAGACTTCGACCGGAAGCTCCGCCGCATCAGCCGCCCTGCCGTAGCTTCGCGCGCCGCCAAGCGGTGCGACATACTGGCCGGGCGCAGGAGCGGAAGCTGTGGTTTCCGGTTGCTCTACTTCGGCGGTTGTCTCTGAGGAAGGTTGAGCGGAAGCCTCTGACGGCAGGGAAGGGGCTTCCATGACGAGAGTCTCTTCACCAACCTCATCTTCTTCGGTTATCGCGGGCGTCGGCGTGAAATAAGGCTCTTGCGAATCCGACGATGAAGGCGCGGCGCTTTCTGTTTCTTCAACCGCAGGCGCTTCCGGCTCAGTCGTTGAAGTTTCCGTACCGCGCGCTTCCCATGTTTCTGCCACAGCTTCCGCTTGCGTTGCTTCGGGCGGCTGTGGTTGCTCGGAGACTTCCTGCTGGGCTTGCGGCGCTTGCTCTGCTGCTGTGGGTTCGGCTTGCGCGGGTTGCTGCGTGGGGGCAGTGGAAGAGCGCGGCGCGCCTGCTGTCAACTCGACGGCCATGCCTGAAATACGCACGAGCGTCTCAAGGGCTTCGAGGTTGATGGCATCCGAATCCAAGCCTGCGGAATCCGCGTAGAGGACTGCGGCGGCTTTGCCCCGCGCGACAAGCGGGATGGCGACCATGCGCTGCGGCGGCTCGGAGCCGAGCTTGTTGAGCAACAGGTAGTCCTGCGCATTGCCGCCGGGCTGCCCGCTCCATGTCGTGCGCGAGCGAACAACATCGCTGAGCGGCGTGTCAGCCGAAAGCGGCAGCACGATCTCGCGCACGGCATCGTCTCCGACCGTGCCTTCAAGACCGCGTGCGCGCCAGCCTATCGCCTGCTCGTTTTTGATGACGAAGAAGGCGACTCGCGGGGCGAACGAAGCGGCGCGATTGACGAGTGTCTTGAGAATCTCTGACTGCGACTGCTGCTCGCTAATCTCGTCAACGGCAGACTTGAGAATCGCCATCTCGCTCGAAGCCTTTGTGCGCGACGATTCAGCCGCAGCGTCTTCGATGCCGCGTTCGTGCGCCGCGCGGATAACCTCGGAGATCGTAGCGAGGATTTCCGTGTTCGTCTGCGTCTCGCTGCGAGAACGCTCAAGCAGGCGCGTGAAAGATTCGTTGACCTCGCTCTGAAGGCGCGCGATCTCTTCATGCAGCCCGCCGAGGCGCGAGTTGATATACTCGTCCACCTTGGCGCGCAAGCTGTTTTCCAAGTCTCCGCTGACCAATGTTGTCGTCCTCCGTTTCGGATGCGCGGGTCGCAAATGCGAATGGCTCTCTCTTGGGGAGCCTCTCGAAGCAACCTTGAGATTTGAAGTGTGTTTCAGAAGACGCCGGAAAGAGCGCGCGCGCCGTCTGTTATCGGATTATGGACGGGCGCAAGGAAGGGTGTCAAGAAACGGTTTCGCCGACCGCACTTGAATAGTTATGGGTTTTAAGTTATGAGTTCTAAGTTTTGATTTTAACTCAAAACTCAAAACCCATAACTTAGAGCTATTTTTATGCCAGCCAGCATTCTTATCATAGACGACTACGCGGACAACAGGGAGTTGTTGCGCGTCATGCTGGAGCAGTCCGGGTATCTCGTCAGCGAGGCGGGTGATGGGCGCGAGGGGATTGAGATGGCGCGCTCTGCGCCGCCGGACATTGCCCTGGTTGATCTCTCGATGCCCGGGCTTGACGGCTGGGAAGTGCTCGATGAGCTGCGTGCGGATGAGCGCACACAAAGCATCTCCTGCGCAGCCGTCAGCGCTTTCGCCGACGGAGCACGCGCACGCGCTCTTGAGCACGGCTTCGACGCTTACCTGACAAAACCCTTTCGCCGAATCGAACTCCTCGAAACAGTCGAAAGTTTGCTGGCAAAGCGACGGGTTCAAAAAAAAGAGACTGAAAGCAGCTTGCGGGAGGAAGTATCTTGAGCCGAGCGCGCGGAGAGAAAGAAACTCTCGAAGATGAGAAACTAAACGCAGGCATAATCGTCGTCGCCTTCGAGAAACTTTTCAGCGGCGGGCGCGGGGTTAAAAAGTTCTCGCGCTCCGGCCTGCGCTACGTTAATCTCTCCGGCGGCGCACTGCTCGTCGAGCAGAATCCGCAGAAGAAGAGCGAATGGGCGGAGCTTGCCGGCAAGGGACACCGCGTTGCGTGGGTAATGCGCGACGGCGAATACCTTGCGCGAGTGGTTGACGGCGAAGTCGTGATGCTCGACTGAAGAGCTAAACACCTAAGATTAGGAAAGGTTCAGTCGTCCCTACGGGACTTTCCAATCAGCTTCTTAGAAGATGAGCTTAATGCCAAGCTGTATGTTGCGCGGCAGGTTGGCCTGGCTCGTCAGTTTGCCGAAGGTTGAGCTGAAGGGATCGAGGTTCGGGTTGTTGAATTGCGGGTGATTGAAAGCGTTGAGGAATTCGCCGCGCAGTTGCAGGCGCGTTGTCTCTGAGAAGGGAAAGTTTTTGATGAGCGAGATGTCCCAGAGATTCAGAGGCTGGCTGCGGAAACCGGGCAGGTGCGAGGGCAACGTGCGGCGGTTGAAGGCCAGACGAATGCGCGGGTCGTTGCGCTGCTTGGCGGGATCAACAACGCCGCCGGTCTGAACAGCGGCATCTGTGAAATAGAAACCGCTCGTGTCAAAGGCAACATCAACGCTGCTTCCATCAATTCTCGTCGTGAGCGTTTGTGGATCGCCGCTAAAATAGAGATTGCCAAGCTCAAGGGGACGCCCGCTCTGCGCCTGCCAGATACCTTGAACTTGCCAGCCGCCAAAGAAAGCTTCACGCAGGCCGTTCCAGTTTGCGCCCCACCTGCGCTTGTGTCCGAAAGGTAATTCCCAGATGCCGCTCAAGACGACGCGATGCGGTGCGTCGTTTGCAGAGATGCGCTTCTCATACTCCGTGTCTGTCGGGTTCAGAAACGAGACCCTTTCAAGCAGCTTCGACCATGTATAGCTGGCGAGCAGGGTGTAGCCGTGCGTGAAGCGTTTTTCGACTCTCAGTTGCGCGGCGTGATAGATGCTCGTTCCGTCGTCGCGGTGCGTGCGGATGTTTCCGAACTGCGGGAAGGGACGCAGGAGTTGTTGACGTTGAATGGTCGCACCGTCGAGGCTCGTGCCCGGCGCGAGACCTTGAAACGGATTCGGGACGCTCGCGGTCAGAAAATCAATCGTCGCCTGATCGCGCGTCTGGGAGGTTGAGAGAAATTTTTGGGGCAGCGCATTGAGAATGTCCGTGTCTGTCGTCAGGTCGTAGCCGTAGTTGCCGATGTAGGCAAGCTCGAAGAGCCATTGGCCTGGAATCTCGCGCTCCATGCTCAACTGCCAGCGCTGCGATTGACCGTTGCGACGATTCAGGGGAGCGAACTCTATGTCGCGCCCGATGAAGGTCGCCAACCCCTGACTCGCGCCTGAAGCGGCGGGCAACCCTTCAGGGAAAGGATCGAAGAGATTGGCGCGGAAGGTCAGGCCGTTGTCGAGCGTCGGCACAAGGGGCGCGGATTGCGAGAAGCCGAACTGCTCAACACCGTCAATGATGAAAGGTATCGTGTAGATAGCCCAACCGCCGCGCACAACCGTTCGATCATCAATCCGGTAAGCGAAACCCAGGCGCGGCTGGATGTTGTTTTTATCCGGCTCCCAGAAACCGCGTCTGTCAGAGGTTGCGTAGAGAAGTCCGCCGCGCACATGGAAGTTCTGCGGAGTAATCTCTGGAATAGGATTGGCTGCATAGGCCGCACGCGCTGCCGCCTCGATTGGGCTGGAGGTGGTTTCGTCGAAGCCGCGCACGTTGCGGTTGAAGCGTTCGGTCGTAGCGCCTTCATACTCGTAGCGCACGCCCAGATTGAGCGTCAGATTCTTCGTCGCCTTCCAGTCGTCTTGAAAGAATAGCCCATGATAGACGGTTTGATTCGAGCGCGCGGTGTTTCGTTCAAGGAGTCCGCCAGCGGGTTGTCCGAGTAGAAACGCCGCGAGGTCTTGACCGATGGAGGCGGACGGCGAGTTGTCGAACGGGCCACGCGTGAAGTCTGTGCGAAAGTCGTAGCGGCCTGCCGCGTGTCCGAGGCCGAAAGCGTTTTCACGATAGACGCGAAAGTCGTAGCCGGTGCGAAGGGCGTGCGCGCCGACCAATTTCGTCAGCGTAGGCTGGACGGAATAGATGCTGTCTGTGAAGCCTGAGCCGAGACTGTCGCCGAGAGGCGAGTATTCGCCGGTCTCGAATCGCGGCAAGTAAGAGACGCTCGTGAAGAGCGAGACGGTGCGGGAAGAGAAGCCGAGCGTTGCGGGATTGAAAGCTCCTTCGCTCTCGCGCAACGTCGGAGAGTCGAACTCGGTGAAGCCCGCGCGAAAGTTGAAGACGGTCGTGGGCGATGCCGTGTAGATGTGATCGTAGGTTGCGCCGTTGTTGTTGCGGAAAAGAAAATTTCCGGTCGGGCGAATGCCGTTCACAACACCCCTCCAGTTTCCGCGCGACTCGCGCCGGTTGTTGCGCGTGTAGCGGAAGAAGGAGGTGTTTCTTTCGTTGAAATTGAAATCCAGGCGCAGGGCTTCCGAGTTGAAAGTGTCTGTGCGCGGGTTTGCGCTCAGGAAGTTGTTGCGTCCCTGTGCGTCGCCCGGCTGGTTAGGGAGCGGATAAAATTGCAGGTAGGCGCGTGCGACTGCGCTAATGCGATCCTGCGGGATGATGTTGTTAGTGAAGGCTGTACGCTGAATGCGCGAACCTGCGCGCGTGGCCGTGAGCGGGTCGTAAATCCGAATGCCGAGCGGGACGAGGGCCGAGAAGTCGCCGTTTCTTTCCGCGATGGTCGGAACGGTGAACTGCCCAGGCTCAGGAAAAGCGTCCTTCAAGCCTTCGTAGGCGAAGAAGAAAAAGTAACGGTTGCGACCCTTGAAGGTTTTCGCGCCGCCTTCGCCGAAACGCGGGAGGATAATGGGGCCGCCGATTGCGCCGCCGTAGCGGTTGTAGCGCAGGGCATCGCGCCCTTCGCCCGCGCGGTTGAGGAAGAAATCGTTGGCCGAGAGAATATCGTTGCGGACAAACTCGTAGAGCGAGCCGTGAAGATCGTTCGTCCCATTACGCAGGGTCACGTCAATGTTCGCGCCCGCCGTGTGTCCCTGTTGAGCATCGAAGCTGGTCGTCACGACTTTGAATTCCTGCACGGCGTCGGCGGGAGGAACGAAGGAGACGCGCGGCTCTCTGCCTTCCGTGTTGGGCGAGCCGTCGAGCGTGAACTCGTTGCCGCCGGGCGAGCCGTTTGAGACAACAGAGGATGTGCCGAGGTTGTCGAAGGGGCGCGAGAATTTCAGGTCGCCCGTGTAGGTGATGCCGGGCGCGAGGCGCGAGAGCACAAACGGATTGCCGTCCGAAAGCGGAAGCTCTGCGATGCGGCGGCGATCAATGACCTGACCCGAAGAAGCGGTCGCTGCTTCAAGGAGCGGCGCATCGGTCGTCACATTCACAGTCTCCGCGACCTCGCCGACTTCCAACATGAGATCGAGCGTCAGCTTATCCCCGACGCGCACTTCAATACCTTGCCGCAATAGTTTCTTGAAGCCGCGAGCCTCGACCATTACGTTGTAGTTGCCGGGTGTGAGAAAGAGGACTGTGTAATCGCCGGACTCGTCAGAGGACGCCCAAACGGACGTGTTGGTTGCGGTGTTAGTGGCGGAGATGGAAGCGCCGGGGATGACCGCGCCCGCCCCATCAATCACGCGGCCTGTGATTGAGCCGCGAAACTCTTGCGCGTTAGCGGAGAGAGCAGCGAGCAGCAGGCAAATGGCGGCGAGAAGAAGGAAACAGGAGATGCGCTTACTGCCTGGATGCTTTCGAGGCAAGTTGATTCATCCCTCCTGTTCTTTGATGTAATGGTTGATTAAACCCAGCGAGACGAATTGAGAAGTTGCTTGGCAGCCGCCCGTGTACATACAAGAAAGTGCTGAACGCCAAATTCATGTGCGACCTTCGGTTAATTCTACCTTAGCGTACACATCCGCAAGCTTGAGCGTACATTGAATGGAAGCTAACTCGACCGTGCCTTCGAGTGAGCTTATGTCCGACAGCAGCCAGCGTTCGTCGGGCTGTTTGACGTACTGCTCAATCTTGTATTCATCCTGAGCTACCAATAAATACTCGGCGAGCGACTCAATCTTGCGATAGTGGCCGAACTTTCTGGTTCGATCATAAGAGGCAGTTGAAGGCGAAAGTACCTCGACGATTAAAATCGGATTGAGCAACGTGTCAAAATAATCATCGTCGAACTTTGGCTCATCACACGCTACGACAACAGCCGGGTAGGTGTACAAGCCAGTTGCGGGAACTTTCAAACGCATGTTGCTTGTGTAAACTTCTGATGGCTTATCTCTCAATTGCTGTCCAAGAGCGGAGGAGATATTAACGGTAATAAGATTATGCTTGCGGCTTGCGCCTACCATTGCGAACGCATCGTGCGGCTTGCCAATGCCTCTTAGAGGGAACATCTCGCCATTGAAATATTCGCTCTTCGTTTCGGCCTGGCGTTCGATAGCCAGATACTCTTCAGGCGTCAAATAGGTTTTGGGCTGGCTGGACATAAGCAATCTCTAACTCTCAATTTCTTGAAGAGCAACTTTATCACGCAGGTGGTTTAGGACGCGAGCTTAATGAGGCGGAGTCTTTCTATAAAGCGCGGGTCGGAGCGCAGGTCGTCTAATCTGGGGTCAACCTTGAGGTGAATGTAGGATTCGTCGCGCTCGTTGTAAGCACGGTCGAGCCAGTCGAAAGCCAGGTCTTTTTCTCCGAGTCCGATGTAGATCAAGGCTATCGAGTAGGGCGAAATGTAGCGTCCGAGCGCGATTTGCGCTTCCAGTTGACCGATTATTTTTAGAGCCTCGTCGCGGCGGCCTGAGACGGCGTAGGCGTGTCCGAGCGCGGCGATCATTTCGGGTTTGCCTTCTGGAAACTCTGCGGTCTTCGACAGGCTGATGGCGCTTTGGAATGAAGCGATGGCTTCCGCGTACATCTTCTTTCCTTCGTAGGCAAGACCGAAGCTCCAATGTGTATCGGCGTACTTGGCATCCTTCTCAAGTGTTTCCTGTAGATGCTGTATCGCTTCGTCGTAGCGGTGTGCCCAGAAATATGCGCGGCCCACGCCCGTGCTGGTTGAAAGCGAGAGCGGGTCGAGGTTGAGCGCGCGTTTTCTTTGTTCGAGAGATTCGGCGTGGCGTCCCATCTCCGAAAGATAGACGCCATACCATTGATACGCGGTCGCGTAGCCGGGCTTGAGTTCGATGGCCTTTTTGAACTCAGCTTCAGCGCCCGTCCAGTCCCACTCGTAAGAGAGCTTGATCTTGGCGAGTGAGGTGTGAGCTTCGGCCAAACCCGGATCAATCGCCAGCGCCCGATTGGTCTTTTCGATGGCGATGGGCATGGCTTCCCTGGGCGACATCTGCAAGAGATTGCCGAGGACGAAGCAATCCGCCAGACCCGTGTAGGCCAGCGCGTAGTTCGGGTCGAGGTCAATTGCCGACTGGAAATCGCGTATCGCCTCGCGGATGTCTTCCGGCCTGCGACGGTTCCAGAGATAGCGTCCTTTCCAATAGAGTTGATATGCCTGCGAGTTTTCGGTGTAGCGTTTACTAAGTTGCTCACGCTCTTTGCCGGAGAGTTTCAGCCGCAGCTTTTCCGAAATCTCGCGCGAGATTTCGTCTTGAAGCGGGATGATGTCCGAAACTTTGCGATTGTAGTTTTCGCCCCAGAGCCGCGTCTGCGTGTCAACGTCAACAAGCTCTGTCTGGATGCTCAACTGGTCGCCCATCTGCACGACGCGGCCCGTCAAGACGGCGCGCACGCCAAGCTCTCGGCCTACCGTTTGCGGGTCAATCTCTTTGCCTTTATAACGAAAGACGGAGCTGCGCGCGATCACTTTCAGGTTGGGAAGCTGCGAGAGACTGTTGATGATACTTTCCGTGATGCCGTCTGAAAGATATTCCGTGTTCACGTCGCCGCCGACGTTGACGAACGGCAGCACGGCCACAGAATCAATCGCCTGGCTGACCCGCATGAAATACCAGACGCTGAAACCTGCGAGCGCGGCTGCAAACACAGCGATTGCGATGAACGTCATTCTCTTACGGCGTTTCTGATCGCTCCCTTGCAGCATCTCGCTCAAGTTAGGGTGAGCCATCGGTTCGCTGGCCGTGATGCGTGCGAATCGGTCTGTGTTGGTTCCGGCAGTTGTCCCGCCGCCGCCCGAACCTGTTTCCCGCGCCAGCTTAATCTCAAACTCAAAATCCTGGCGAAACGCCTTCAAGTCGTCGAGCAACTCTTTGATGGTTTGATAACGCGCGTCCCTATCTTTAGCAAGCGCGCGGTCAAGAATTTCCTGAAGCCGGGTAGGAGCGTGGGCGATGTAGTTGGAAATCGGCAGCGGCTCTTCTTTGAGAATCGCGGCGACGACCTCGTGATTCGTCGCGCCCGTGAAAGGAGAACGCCCCGCGAGCATTTCATAGAGCACGATGCCGAGGCTGAAGATGTCGGTTCTCCCGTCAATCTCAAGGCCGCGCGCCTGTTCGGGAGACATGTAGCGCGCAGTGCCGATGACGGCTCCGATGTCTGTGTGAACCTGTGTGACGGCTTCCGGGCTGGTGGCCTGTTTCTCCATCAGCTTGGCTAAACCGAAGTCCAGGATTTTGACGTAGCCGTCCTCGCGCAGCATGATGTTTTCAGGCTTGATGTCGCGGTGGACTATATCTTTGGCGTGAGCGGCAGCCAGCGCGTTTCCTGTCTGAATCGCCACGTCCAGAGCTTCCTCAATCTTCATTCGTCCGCGCGCCATGTGATCGCGCAGGGTCTCGCCTTCGATATACTCTGTGGCGATGAAAGGCAGGGGAGCATCCTGTTCTATCTCGTGAATCGTGATGATGTTTGGATGGTTCAACGCAGAGATGGCGTGAGCTTCCTGATTGAAACGCTGCATGCGCTTCTGGTCGGTTGCGACCTCCGCCGGGATAAACTTGAGGGCGACGATCCGATTGAGCCGCGTGTCTTCGGCCAGATAGACTTCGCCCATCCCGCCCACGCCGAGTTGCGAACGGATTTCATAGCGGCCAAAGCGTGTGCCTGGAGTGAAGGCTGTTGTCATTCGGGCGAAACTTCGAGTTCTCGAAAGACTACAAGAGCAGATTCAAAGGAACTGAGCTAACCACACAGAGCGCGAACCCGGCAATTCTAGCCGACTTCGGCTAACCATGCTAGAGGAACGATGAATGCGGAATGATGAATGATGAATTAAAGGCGAGCGGCTTTTCAGTTCATCGTTCATCACTGCCGCGTTCATCATTTTCTTATTTCGGGATGCCTTTGCGCGCGACCGTTTCCATCACGTTGCAGAAGCGATCCAGCTCTTTGAGGGTGGTGTAAACGTTGGGCGTGATGCGCAGGCCGCGAAACTCTTCGTGGATGATGGGGGTGGTGAAAATCTTGTGCGCGCTCATCAGGTGGTTGCCGATGTCCGCCGGGTTGATGCCCTCTACTGCTACGTTGCCGATGGCGCAGGATTGATCGTCGGAGAACGAAGTGTTGAAGCTGATTTTGGGAACGTCCTTCAGGCGATTCATCCAGTAGCGCGCAAGATAACGCAGCCGCGCCTCTTTCCGAAGGCTTCCGATGCCATTGTGAAAGAGAATCGCTTCGCCGATGGCTAGACGCGGCGCAGCAGAGTGTGTCCCGATCTCTTCAAACTTGCGTATATCCCCGGCCTGCTTTTTCTCGGCAGCAAAGAGCGGCCAGATTTTCTCGATGCGGTCGCGCCTGACGTAGAGCATGCCGGAGCCTTTCGGCGCGTAGAGCCACTTGTGCAAGCTGGTCCCGAAGTAGTCGCAGTTGAGGTCCGGTTGCTTGAAATCAAACTGCGCGAACGAGTGCGCGCCGTCAACAACAGTTTCAATTCCATGTGAGCGCGCCATCTCGCACACAGCACGCACGGGCGTGATTTGTCCCGTGAGGTTAATCATGTGCGAGATGAGGATGAGGCGAGTTTTCTTCGTGATCCCTCGTTCATAGGCTGTGGTAATCTCGTCGAGGCTTTTCGGGGCGACGGGAATCTTGACGAGTTTCAGAACGAGACCTTCGCGCTGCTCGCGCTGGCGCAGCGTGGTCAACATGCGCGGGTAGTCCTGCGTCGTCGTCAGAATCTCATCGCCCGGCTTGAAGTCCATCCCGAAGAGCAGGATTTCGAGCGACTCGGATGCGTTGCGCGTAATCGCAATCTCTTCGCGGTCGCAGCCGAACACTTCGGCCAGCCCGGTGCGAATCGTTTCCGACTGCGGCTCAAGAATCTGCCACATCGTGTAAGCGGTCGCATCCTCCTGCTCCCAGGTGTAACGCACGACCGCCTCGGTGACGATGCGCGGGCTTGGACTGACGCCGCCATTGTTGAGATTGATGATGCCGCGCGTGACCGTAAAAGAGTTTTGGATGCTGAACCAGAAGTCCTCATCCATCGCGGTCTCTGCGGGCGTTAGATGCGAGACACGGCGCGTGGCAGCGTGTATGTCGTCAAGGAAGGAAGCGACCGCAGCGGACGAGAGCGCCGCGAGGCCAACGCCTTTGCCAACGGATGAGAGAAACTTGCGACGGTCGCACTCGTTTTTGTAAATGTCTGGAGAATCGTTCATGGCTCGTTAGCTTTAGCCTTTCGTCTTCCTTTAGCGCGATGCGGTGTAGCCGGGGCGCGCGATGACGTTGAGCTTCTTGCGCGTTTGCGAATCGGGCACGGTGACTTGAACTTTGCGGTAAGAGCCGTCGCGCGCCGCGTTGGTCGGAGTGTAGCCGATGACGTATTGCATGTGGAGATTTCGCGTGATCTCTTCCACGACGCCGGGAAGCTCTGTTGAAGATTTGGGGAAGAAGGCGCGCCCGCCCGACGCTTCGGCGATGCGTGTCAGAAAGCCGGCTGCCTTTTCGCGCGAGCTTTGAAGGTTGCTCATTTTAGTCAGGCCGATAATGAAAACTTGTGCGTCCTCTTCGCGCAGGCGATTAAGGAGCGCATCCGCGTGTGTGCGGCTGCCGCGATCTTCGCCGTCGGTGATAAGGATGATTGCCTGGCGTCGGGAGCTTCCTATAACGCCTGGCTTATTTTTTTTAAGATAGTCAAGAGATTGATTGACGGCATCTATCAGCGCCGTTAGCCCGCCTTCGACGTAGATGTTGTCCAGGGCATCGGAGAGCGCAGCTTTGTTTGACGTGAAGCCCTGCTCGACCTGTATGTTGTCGGCATCAACAAAGCGCATGACGAAGGCTTCATCTTCCGGCTTGTTGCTGCTGACGATGTTTCTTCCGGCCTCTATAATGTAGTTGAGCAACGCGCGCTGCGAGCCTGAAGCGTCAACGACAAGGCCATAGCTGACGGGTAATTCTTCCCGCGAAAAATACGAGATCGTTTGCGGCTTACCGTCTTCCGAGACGCGAAAATCTTCCTGTCGTAAATCTGAGACGCGCTGGTTCGAGCTGTCCGTCACCAGCACGTTGAGTTTCACCACCGGCTGCTGCGAAGGTGTCTGCGCCGGTTGACTCGTCTCCTGCGCCAGCGTAGCGACGGCGAGCAACAGCAAGCCGATTGCGGCTAACAGCAACGAAGAATAGTTGCGAGGGACTGTCATGGTTTCTTCTCCTTTAGCTAAACTTATGACGCACGCATTCCGCAATCCTCAAGGTTGGCGCTCGTAAACTATCTCGCCGCCGATGACTGTCATCATGCATTGAGTTTTAAGAATCTCCGGCTCTGCGATCTTCATAATGTCTGCCGAGAGTACTGTCAAATCGGCGAGCTTGCCGATTTCAATCGAGCCTTTAAGCTTCTCTTCAAAAGCTGCGATGGCGGGCCAGAGAGTGAACATCTTTAGGGCCTGCTCGCGCGAGACGGCTTGCTCCGGGTGCCAGCCTTCACCGGAAAATCCTTTCTGATCTTTACGCGCCACAGCCGCATAAAATTCTATCATCGGCTCGCCGCGCTCAACAGGCGCGTCTGAGCCGCCGGGAACGACCACCCCGGACTTGATAAAGCTCTGCCAGGCGTATGCGCCTTCGAGACGCTTGATTCCGAGGCGGCTCGGAGCGAAGTGCAAATCGCCGATGGCGTGCGAGGGCTGCATGGAGGGAATCACGCCGAGCTTGGCGAAGCGCGGGATGTCCACAGGGTTGACGATCTGCGCGTGCTCGACGCGCCAGCGCGGCTCTCGAATCTTTCTCTGCTCCGGCGGGACAGCAGCCAGAGCCTTCTCGTATAAATCCAGGATGGTGCGATTGGCGCGGTCGCCGATGGCGTGCGTCTCCACCTGTATGCCCTGGCGCAGCGCCTCCTCAAACATGGGCAGCAACTCTTCTTCCTTCTGCGTGAGGTAGCCGGAGGTTTCCGGCTTGTCCGAGTAAGGCTCAAGCAGCGCCGCGCCGCGTGAGCCTAAAGCGCCATCGAGGACGACCTTGATTGTGCGCAGCGTGAGGCGATTATCGTAAGCGCCAACTTTAGAGCCTTCGCGCAGCAGTCTCTGCGAATCTGCGGTCGGGCCATAGACGGCTTTGTAGATGCGAAGCTTGATCTTGCCCTCTTCGTAAAGCTTCCTGTAAAGAGCAACCTCGTCGTAGCTCCCGCCCGCATCCTGTACCTCGCACCAACCGAGTTCGATCTCGCGCTTGACTCCCAGGAGGACTGCCTGTTCGTAATCTGAGGTGGTCGTCTGCGGAATGTGACTTGAGACAAAACCTTGCGCGCTATCGAGCAGCATGCCGTTTGGCTCGCCCGCCTTGTCTTTGGAGATTTCGCCGCCGAAGGGATTCGGGGTATTTCGATCAATGCCCGCGACCTTCAATGCCGCACTGTTGACGACCGATGCGTGCCCGTCTGCGCGCCTGAAGACAACAGGATTGTTGGGCGCGACTCGATCAAGCTCCTGGCGAGTCGGGAAGACAGGCGGCTTCCAGAATGTCTCTATCCAGCCGCGCCCCGTCACCCACTCGTTCGCTTTAGCTCGATCAACTCGCGCCTTAACCTTCGCCAGAAAATCTTCGAGGCTCACAGTGCCTTCCAGGTTGAGCGTCATCTCGCGCAGGCCGACGCCGATGAGATGATTATGCGAGTCGGTCATACCAGGCACGACCGTGCGGCCCTGCAAATCAACTACGTGGGTCGCCTTGCCCTCATACTTCTTCACGTCTGCATTGGAGCCGACGAAGATTACACGCCCCGCTTTGACAGCAATCGCCTGCGCGTGTGGCTGGCTTTCGTTAACCGTATAGATATTGCCGTTCTTGAAAACAATGTCCGCCGTTTCCGCTTTTGGGGAGACGGCGAAGATGCTGAGCGCAACGATGAGAAACGCGAGCGCGAAGGTTTTCATGGTTAGCCTTTCAGAGCATTAGAGCAAATGTAACTTGAGTGCAAGGTGAGTTTGATTTCACCACAGAGACACAGAGGACACAGAGGGGGCACAGAGAAAGGCAAGCCTCTGTGCAATCTCTGTGCTCTCTGTGTCTCTGTGGTGAATCATCCCTATACCTGACGCGCAACCGGAAAAGCTATGGCACGGCGCGGCGACAGCCCTTATACCACTGATTCGCTTCATCCATAAAGGTTGTTGGAACTACCGCTCGCTTGCCCTATAATCCGGGCACACAATCTTGACCAAGACAGACAGGTTTTCTTGAAACGCTCTTCGATAAAGGACTCGTGCCCGGTATGACAACAGAAACTTTCAATCTTGAAACATCGAACGGCCAGACCACTGCTCACGTCGCACTACCGGAAGACGCAAACAAAAAGGAGGCTGCCATCATCCTGATACAAGAATGGTGGGGCATCAACGATCACGTGCGCGATCTTGTTGGTCGTTACGCTAAAGAAGGCTACACCTGTGTTGCCCCAGACCTCTATCGCGGCAAGCTCGCTAAAGACACGGAGGAAGCCTCGCGGATGATGCACGAGCTTGCGATTGAAGACGGCATGAATACCATCGAGCGCACTATAGAAGAAGTGCGGCAGCGTTTTGGCGTCGAGAAGATAGGCATCACGGGCTACTGCATGGGTGGGACGTTTGCGCTTCGCGCCGCCTGCGAGATTGAGACATTGGCCGCCGCCGCTCCCTTCTATGGCGACATTCCCGAAGAACAGATTTTAGCGAAGCTGAAAGTGCCGACGCTGTTCATCGCCGGGGCGCGCGATGCGTGGATCAATCCCGAAAAGGTCAACGAACTCAAAGAGGCCGCGCACAAGCACAACCTACCCGTTGAAGTCGTGAGCTACGATGCTGACCACGCTTTCTTCAACGACACCCGCCCGGAAGTCTATAACCCGGAAGCCGCAGCCGATGCCTGGCAGCGTGTTCTCGATCTCTTCAGCGAGCGTCTACAAAGCTAATACCTGATAGCACTGAAAAAGAAGTTCAGAGTTCAAGCTTTAGCTTGCTCTTTGATACAGCAAGCTAAAGCTTGAACTCTGAACTCTAACTCTGAACTCTGAACTTCTCTTTGTCCTGCTATTCGGTATAATTCTTGAAACGAAAATTTTAGGAGAAGAAGATGACACTTAAAAAGACAACGCGACATGCGTTCATTCTGTTTGCCTTATTGCTCACTACAACTCTTTGCGCCTCAGCGCAAAGAAAGAACGTGCAGCGCATTCAATTCCCGACGGGACGGACAACCACCGTGCTCAAAGGAGTGTTAAGAGGAGATAGCGACTTCACCTACATCCTGCGCGCCAGCAAAGGACAGACGCTGCTCGCGCACCTTGTAGTCAATGGCGATGCTTCGCTGATGGCTAAAGGGCCTAATGGTCGAAGCCTGACCAACTCTGATGGCTCCGACGCGGGCAACGATTTCTCAATCATCTTGCAGCGAACAGGCGATTACAGGCTGATAGTCTTTCCGCCGGATACAGCCGACAGAAAAGACATCGCGCGATACACGCTCGAAGTAACTATTCGCTGAGTTGAGAGAGAGTCGCCGGGTTCTGTTTAAGAAAATCGTTTAGCTCGGTTTGCGTCGGCAGGGAGGTACGCGCTCCCAGCGCACGGCACTTGAGGGCAGCGGTCGCGTTGGCAAGCCTGAGACTCGCTTCTATCTCAAGCCCTCGCAGCAGGCCGTAGAGAAAACCCGCGTGAAAGGCATCGCCCGCTCCCGTCGTGTCGCGGCATCCGCCGGGCACTGCGAACGCGGGCGATTCCAGAAAGTGGCCGTCAAAGTAGAGAAGCGCGCCGCCTGTGCCGAGCGTCATGCCGACAACGCGGCAACCATAGCGCGCTTTGGTTTCGATGAGCGAAGCATGCGCATCGCTAATGCCTGTCAGCCGGTGCGGAAACTCTTTGGAAGAGATGAGCACGTCTATCAAGGGCAGTAGTTCCGGCAAGCCTTCATAGATGTTGTCTATGTCGGCTGAGACGATTGTTCCCGCCTCACGCGCAGCCCGCGCCAGCCTCGCGCACGCGGGCGGGTCGTGAGCATCAAGATGAAGAACACGCCCGCGCGAAGCTATCTCGACCGGGGCTTCATCCGCACGATAAGCCAGCCGTTCATCTCTGTCCCAGATAACCGTCCGCTCGCCGTTGCGCTCGTCAATCAGGATGAAAGCAACTTGATTCGACGCGCCTTCGATCACTTCGGCAAACTGTAAATCAACGCCCTCATCCTTAATCGCCTTGAGGCCGAATCGTCCTTCCACATCCGAGCCGAAGCGTCCAGCATAAGCCGTCCGCATTCCGAGTCTTTGCAGCGCGGCCATCGCCGTCGCCGTCTGGCCTCCAGCAGCCTGCACGTGTTCACGTAGCCGCACCTTCGTATCGAAAGCCGGATACGCCGGCACGACGACCAGATGGTCAACGGCGTTGAGGCCAAAGCCGACAGCATCGAACTCTTTTTCGCGCGCTCGTTGGAAGGGAAAATGCACCCCGGTTTTTCCTCCCTGGTTCCGATAGGCTACAATATCAAGCGAAGCAAATCTCTAAAAGTTTAATGTCACAGTGACTCTAGAAGAAAAACTCGGCAATCTTCCCATCTCGCCCGGCGTCTATCTGCACAAGGACGAGGCGGGGAAGATTATTTACGTCGGCAAGGCGAAGAACTTGCGTAATCGTGTGCGCTCCTACTTTCAGTCGGGGCGCGGGCATGATCGCAAGACGCGCGAGCTTGTGCGCCGGATACGCGATCTGGAGTTCATTGTCACAGACACGGAAGTCGAAGCATTAGTTTTAGAATCGAATCTCATCAAGCTGCACAAGCCGCGCTACAACGTGCTCTTGAAAGACGACAAGCAGTACCCGCATCTGAAGCTGACGATAGGCGAGCCGTTCCCGCGCGTGATGATTACCAGAAAAATTCAGCGCGACGGCTCGCTCTACTTCGGCCCGTTCCTACCGGCTTCGCTTGCCAGAAGAACAATTGATCTCATCAACCGGACATTTCAACTCCGCACCTGCGACATAGAGATTGACGGGAAATTGCCCAGGCCCTGTCTTGAGTATCACATCAAACGCTGTTTGGGGCCGTGCGTCAAGGGACTGTGTACGCCGACAGAATACCAGGAGGCCGTGCGCGACGTGCGGCTCTTGCTTGAAGGAAAGAACAAAGAACTGGCGGACACGCTCGAAGCGCGCATGGCGCAGTCGTCTGAGGAGATGCGCTACGAGATGGCCGCGAAGTACCGCGACCTGCGCAAGACCGTGCTGGCGATTGCGGAGCAACAGAAGATGGCGACCTCGGCTGACCGCGACGTTGACATCTTCGGTTACTACCGCGAGGGCGCACGCCTCGCCCTGCAACTCTTCACGATGCGCGAGGGCAAGATTGTCGGACGCCGCGAATTCTTCTGGGAAGATTTGCCGGAAGATGATTTCGACCCGTCAGCATTTTTGAGCGATGTCATGACGCAGTATTACTCGACCGACTACGTGCCGCTTGAGATTCACGTGCCGGTGGACTTCGAGGACAGAGAGCTTTTGGAGAAAGCCTTGACCGAAAGGCGCGGGCGGCGCGTTCGCATCCTCGACCCGAAGCGCGGCGAGAAGCGCGACCTGATTGATCTGGTCGAGAAGAACGCCAAGCTCGCTTTCGAGCAACGCTTTCGCGTGCTCAAGCCCGACATGGAGCGCGTGCTCGAAGAGTTGCAGGAGGTTCTGGAGTTGCCGCGTTTCCCCGCGCGCATAGAATCCTTCGACATCTCGCACATCCAGGGGGCGGAGAACGTTGGAGGCATGGTCGTCTGCGAAAACGGCAAGATGAACCGCGCGGAGTATCGCAAGTTCAAGATCAAGGGAGTGGAGGGCGCAAACGATCCTGCCTCGATGCACGAGGTTGTGCTTCGTCGTTATCGCAGGCAACTGGACGAGCAGAAGCCGCTGCCCGACCTGGTGATGATTGACGGGGGCAAGGCGCAAGTGAACGCGGCTGCGGCGGCGATGAGCGAGCTTGATTTGGAAGCCATCCCGATGATCGGCGTGGTGAAGCCTCCGCGCAGGCACAACGAAGTCTCGCACCTGCTGGTGAAGGGGCGCGAGCACGAGCCTGTCTTTCTAGACTCGCATTCGCCTGTGCTGAGATTGATTCAGATGATACGCGATGAGACGCACCGCACAGCCGTTCAGTATCATCGCAAGCGGCGGGAGTTGCGCGATTTCACTTCGGAGTTGACGGCGATTCCGGGCGTGGGCGACAAGCGCAAGAATCGCCTGCTCAGAAATCTAGGCTCGATACAGCGCGTTTCAACTGCGAGCGTTGCCGAACTCTCGCCTTTCGTCGGGCGCAAAACTGCGGAAGAAATTTTTGAGCACTTCACACGCCAGCGCGCTCTGGCCGAAGGCGGGCAGGAGGGAGGCGAGGTGGAGACCGAAAGGCGCGAGCCTTCAGGAGCCAGGAATATCTCTGCCGACGTTATCGCCGGAATCATCGAGCCTGAGAATATAGAGACGCGGCTCGACGACGTGGAAGGCGATGCGGCTGACTTGCAGCCGATTCGCTCCGTAGATCAAACAGGCCAACTGCTCAAGCGCCGCAAATCCTCGCGCAAGCGCGGCGAGCGTTCCTCGAATCCGCACGGCGTTAAGCGCGAGAAATTGTCTGCTGGCGATGACGGCGCAGGTGACGATTAGAACAGTCCTTCCAGAGTTTTAATTAAGCGTCGGGCAGAGAGCAGTTCACCACAGAGACACAGAGAGCGCAGAGGGGGCACAGAGTCTCTGTGCCCCCTCTGCGCTCTCTGTGTCTCTGTGGTGAATCCTCACTAGCCCAACACGAAACTGTAATTATAAATGTGGCAATTCAAGAAGTGTCACACTGCTCAGAGCCTCCAACATCCTTCCACCTTTACCCTCCATTATTGAGGATAAATGTTGACTCCAACTGTCAGGCATTTCATGCAGGAATCGGCAAGACACATCAGACGCGAGCCTGCAAATTAGCTGAATAGATTGACCTCTTCGCTGGCATCAATCTTGCCATGCGTGTGTCGGAACTTGAAGGCGAAAAGATGCCCTTTGAGTCGGCTTAATAACAAGGCAACCAATGGCGAACGACATGCTTCTTACTCGCTTCATGTCAATCAAGAAACAACAAGGGGGCCTGTTTATTAGGCCATCATACATACCGGGGAGAGACTTTATGGACATGAATAACTCTCTTCTCGAAGAACAAGGAGATAGATAAAGGTTATGCGTAAATTACTGTTTTTAGCGATGCTCATCGTGGCTTCGGCCTCAATGGTTTTCGCGCAGTCAACCGATAGAGCCAAGCCTGAATTCTTCGCTGGCTTTTCAGTCGATAGCATAGATACAGGCATTGATAGTTCCGGGGTCGTAGTTCACAACGCCAACAACCGTCAGACGGCATACGGTTTTGAGACCTCCGGCACGGGCTATTTCAACAACCGCGTTGGAATTGAAGGAAACTTCGACGGTCACTACAAGACCAAGACCTTCGATGTTTCTGCCACCGCGACTTCCGCAATCGTGCCTGTCAGGGTCAAACTCTCGGAGTACAATTTCATGGCTGGCCCGCACGTTCGTTTCCCTTCGAGCGATAGCAAGGTAGTTCCTTTCCTGCACGCTCTCTTCGGTGGAAACCATTCAAGAACGAGCGGGACCGCTACGGGTATCGCTGTCAGCGACAACGCGACAGACTTTGCACTGAAGCTCGGCGGCGGTGTTGACTTCGGTGTCTCAGAGCATGTGGGCGTTCGCCTTTCCGCCGACTACAACCCGGTGTTTGAAAGAAACAACGACAGCACGACCACGACCAGCAACAACCGCACACGAAACGATGCTATCTTCAGCGTCGGCTTCGTCTTCAAATAAACCCTCTCACTTTGAGAGTAAGACAAAAAAGCCGCCCGGACTTAACTAAATCCGGGCGGCTTTTTTTTACAGAGGTATTAAGCGGAAGCGTTAACCTTGAGGTTGCCCGCCGCGCACGCCCGTGAAATCGTAGGTGATGTGCAAGATCAATTTATTGTCTTTGACCTCCGAGCGAACGTCTTTGACCTGAGCTTTGAGCGTTCCGCCCGTCGAGACTACGGGCATGGCGAGCGCGAGTTGCGGCGCACGCAGGATTTCCAGCGGGTTGATGCGCTGGTTGATCGAACGCTGCACCAGCATGGTTGCAATGCCGCCGACAGCCGCCGGAGCGCCTTCCAAGGTCACGCCCTCAACATTTATCTGACCATAGACTGTCTGCTTCTCTTGATCGAAAGAGATGACAATGCTCGCCTGCGCCCAGCCATTGAAGCGGACGCAGCCGCCAAGGATATTCTTGCTGCCGGTGAAAGCAAGCGGCGCGAGAATCTTCCCATCGTTGAAGTGAACGCTGGTTTTGACATTGCTGCCTTCCGTCGCCAGCACAACCAGATCGGGACACTCGTTCTGCATGGCCGCCCGTTGCAGAATCGGCTGTGAGCCGTCCGAGGGTATGCTGTCCATCATCGTCAACTCAAGCGGAAACGACGGCGAGCCTAGATCACGAAAGATCGTGGCGAGCAGCGGGTCGAAAAACTTTTCATCAAGCGCGACGATCACCGTGCCTGGCGGATCGCCCTGCGGGTCTGGAGCGCGGACGAGCGTGCCGGGCAGAGGCTTCGCCTTCGGCGAGCCGAGAAAGAAGAGCACGAGCAGAGCGCCTAGAATCAACCCGCCCAAGAGCGTTAAGGCATATTTCATCTTCTTCGTTCCTTCGGTTAGTTTGTCGGCGACTGGGTTGCGGACGGTGTCGCCGCCGGAACGCTATTGCTGTTGCTGTTCTGCATCATGTTCTGCGCGAAGATGAGCGCAGCCTTGAGAACCGCGTCAACCTGCGAGCGCACCTGCGCCGGATCAACCTTGCTCATCCCCGTAGGCTCGTCGAACATGGTGGAAGCAACTGTGGTTTGAATGTTACTCATCTCTGTAACGATCTTAACGGCGCTCGCTCCGCCCACGTTACCCGCCGAGCTGACGAGCGATTCCGTATGCAGCGGCAAATTCGTATCCTTGTCAACATAGATGAATGACTCAGCCTTCACGTCTCCGGCCTGCGTGCCTGTCTTGGCCGCAGCCGCGCAGCGATACTTGATGGCGCTGCGTCCACCAAACGTCTCCTCGCCCGCTTTCTCACACCCGCTCACATTCTTGACCTGATTGATAACCTGTGCGGGTGTCATCACAGAGGGCACGTCGAAGCCTGTTGATTGAGCGTCAAGCTCAGCATACTGCTTGCGATTCGGAAGAATGACGTAGCGCTTATTGGCGCGGTCAAGATAGATGACCTGATCGCCGCCGGGAACCTTGAAAGCGATGCGGCGGTCAGCGCCGTTACGCGCAAAGTCTGCCGAGAGCGGCGGCGTGCTGATGCTCTGATTGCCCGTCACCTCCAACTTGAGCGTGATGGTCGCGCTATACTGATCCGGCTCGCGCGTCTCGATGGTCGCTCCCGTAGCAGTCGGCGCAGTCGTGTTCGCGTTGGCGTTGGACGTATTGGACGTGTTGACGTTCATCGAGCTATTGTTCGCGCTCGTGTTCGTGTTGGTCGCAGTCTGTTGCTGCTGGCACGCGCTGCCCGCAAGCGCGAGCAACCAGATAGCTCCCACAGAAATTTTCGCAGACGGTTTCCAGGCAAAGATACGCATGAGATGACTCTCCTCTAGTGAGCCGCGCTGAAACGCGACGCTCATTATTCGTAGAACTGTTGAAAGGGAACGTGGGATAAGAATAGCACAAAGCAGGAAGAAGTTGGCAGCAGGCAGTTGGCAGTGGGCAGTGAGTATGTGTTAATCATCCAGGCGCTTGATAGCCGGGTATCCGCTCAACTAAACTGCCAACCGCCAACTGCCTACTGCCTACTGCTTTTGGCGCGGTTTTTCCGAATCCCCCGAATGTAAGTGAGTTGAAACATGAAACGAATTCTTGCGCTCGTTTGCTTGGCCTGCTTGTTGGCTTCGTGCAGCAAGGTGGGTCAGAAGTTTGACCAGTCGAACTCCGGTTCGCCTGGCGCAGCCACTACCGGAAACTCTTCGCCCTCGACAGCAGGAGCATCCACCACGTCAAAGGGCGCTTCGACTTCGGCTGATGCGACGAATGGTGAAGCGGTCGAACATGCCACACCTACAGCCGCGCAGCTTGCGGCGCTCGAAGGCGGGCAGGAGATTAAATGGGATCAGCAGGGAATGTCCTGGACAGTTCCGAAGGGCTGGGTCAAGGGAAGTGTCGAGACCAAGAATTTCATGTGGCACTCGGCGAGCGGCGGAGATTTAGCGTCCTTAATCGCCTACGTCTCGCCAATGGGCGAGGATTTCCCGACCGACATTTCTCTCAAGGCATATTACGATCAAGCTGTCGGTCGTAAGAAGAACGGCGAACTCGAAGACGTGCGCTGGCTTGAGATTGACGGGGTGAAGGGCGTGGCATTTCGTGAGTCAATGCCCGAAGGTAAAGACGACCCGCGCCGCTTGCAATGGATAACCTACCGGAAGTTCGCAGGGCAATCACAGATGGTCAGCGTGATGCTTGCGACCACAGGCAAAGGCTTCGAGAAGAATCAAGATACCTTCTACAGCATCCTCTACTCGACCAAGCTCGTTCACTAAAAGCTAGTTGGAAGAATTACTGAAAGTAGTTCTTTCCAGGGGAAGATATGAAAGGCTGGCACTATCGGTAATCGGTGGCGTGGCTATTCCTTTTGTTCTTGCAATAACGCTTGGGCCTCTCTCGAACTACACCGAAAACCGTACTTTGCGCTTGGTGATGGGCATACCTACGGGCTGGCCTAGACTATTATACTTCCGTCTGTTCCCTCCATACGCCAGAGACTCGTTCGCTGAAAATAAAGTCGCTTTCCTTCTTTTCATCCTTGTCTGCGACATAGCCCTTTACACGCTTATAACATACTGCGCCTTGTCAATCTGGGCATTTAGAAAAAAGTCGCGCCTCTCAGAATTGCCCCCGCCGCCTCTAATCTCAAATTAGGATACTGCCAAATATTAGGAGCTTTGAGGTCGTGCCTTCGAGTCTTGGTGTTTTATTGGCTGTGCTCAATCTGCTGCTTCTGTCACATACGATGTTGGCGTGTCGGCGTGTGGGACGAAGCAGCGGCGGCAGCGCGCCTCGTAACGGTCGCCCGCGCCGACCGCTACGCGCTCTTCGGATTCAAACGTGCGCTGAGAGTAGTTGGCAGGCTGGCCGCAGCGGACGCAGATGGCGTGAGTCTTGGTGATGTATTCGGCGATGGCTAGAAGCTGCGGCATCGGCTCGAAAGGTTTTCCGGTATAGTCCTGGTCGAGTCCGGCGATGATGACGCGAAGCCCGCGCTGCGCTAATTCATTCGCCACCGCGATCAGGTCGTTATCGAAGAACTGCCCTTCGTCAATGCCGACGACTTCCGTGTTCTTCTCGACGCGCGCCAGTATCTCGGCAGCCGTCTCGACCGTAGATGATTCGTGGCGCATCTCCGAATGCGAGACGATGTGATCGTGCGAGTAGCGAACGTCAATCACGGGTTTGAAGACCTGAACTTTCTGGCGTGCGATACGGGCGCGCCGCAGGCGGCGTATCAATTCTTCCGACTTGCCTGAAAACATAGAGCCGGCGATCACTTCAATCCAGCCCGGCGTGGTGCGCAGGTGATTGAGATGCACGTCGTTGCCCTGTGCTGTTAGTTCATCCATTTTCTGAATCCCTCAGCCAAAATAAATTAAGACGGCGAATAAGATTGCTGATAACGATATTGCGTCAGCGCCAGCCGACCGAGCCTCTCACCGATTCGATGAGCTTGGCGGAGTTGTAGCCAACACCGTCCTTAAAGACGGTCTCCACTTTTTCGATGTCGGCAATATTCTTCGACGGGTCGCCCGCAAGCACAACCAAGTCCGCCTGCTTGCCGACTGCGATAGTTCCTACAGACGCGCTCGCTCCAAGATACTCTGCGCCGTTAGCGGTCGCAATGTGGATTGCCTCCATTGGGGTGAAGCCTGCTTCGACAAGGAGTTCGACCTCGCGTTGACTGCCGAACCCGGCCAGCACGCCGCCGTTGCCCGTCGGGTCTGTGCCCGCGAGCAATACGCCGCCAGCCTTCACGAAATCACGTTCAAACTGCATCTCCTTTTGCAGAGCTACAGCCCAGGGAGAATCTTTTCTCTCCGCGCCGGATGTGCGCGCGATTAAATACTGTGTGCGCGCGTCGGCGGTCATAGCATTAAGGACGCGCTGTTGGAGCGGCGGTCGGCCAGCGACGAGCGCTTCAAAGACCGGAAGCGTCGAGGTGACGGCGACATGATGCGCCACCAGATCACGAATCATCTCCTGAACGGGCGCGCTCTCAATATCGAGCTTGGTCAGGGTGGCGACTGTCTCCGTCTGCACAGGGCAAACGTCCGGTTTCTTCCCCGCGACGAATTCAGTATCTACTATTAGCCCGTGCTCAAGGTTGTCAATGCCGAGCGAGGCAGCCTCTCGGAAACCGACAGCGCAGAGATGACCCGTCACCTTGATTCCGCGTTTGTGTGCCGCTGTGACGGCAGCGCCGAGTTCGTCGCGCGTGATGTACATGTAGGCTTTGAATGAGGTCGCGCCCTGGTCTGCCCAGTATTCCACCATCCGCCTGGCATCATCCGGGCCTGAGAGCACATGAAACTGCGTGGCGAAGCTGCCCGCGCCGTCAAGGTACGGCCCCGTCACGTTTATATGTGGGCCGGGGATGCGCCCCGTGTCAATCAGCTTCTTGATGTTGAGATCGGTGTATGGCTCAACGCTTCCAGCCGTTCTAAGCGTGGTGACGCCGCCAGCCAGGTAAAGCCTGGGGAAACTCCAGCCCATTTCATTGAATAAGACGAGCCTGCCTGCCGGATAAAACATGTGCTCGTGCAGCATCACTAGGCCGGGCATCACGCTCTTGCCTGAGAGATCAATGACCTTTGCTTCGGCTGGAACCTGCGCGCTTCCGGCGCTGCCGATCATCTGAATCTTGCCTTTGGCGATGACTATTGTTTGGTCGTCTCTGGCTTCCGCGCCCGTGCCGTCAATCAAGCGCACATGCGTGAGCGCAACGACAGGCGCATCTACACTGACGAAATCCAGCACCTCCTGAGAGCGCGTCTGAGGACTCTGCGCCCAGGCGGGAATGAACAGCAGTAAAACCAGATAAAAGCTAACAGTGATCTTTCGCATTGCTTTCTCCTCTCAAGTTTACCGCTTCGGGCGCACTAGAATTCATTTCAAGTTTTGAAATGCCATCTAACTATAAAGCCTCGGATTATAAAACGGCGCGAAGGCTGCGATCAGCGCGGCTTCAAAACTCATCGAGCGCGTTAAGAGATCGCGTGATAATACGCCCCACGCTCCCTGTCGGCTACGCACATCATGCTCGCCTGCCACTTCGTCAATGACAACGCCAAGCTCACGCTTGCCGTCAATCACCATGTCAGCGATTAAGTGGGGAACGGAAACGGACGGACTTGCGCCAAAGTAGCCACGCGAGCCATCAGACACGTAAGCCCAGCCGCGCAGGAAGGTGTGCCACTCATCGTCAACACACACCGAATGAAACCCACCTTCGAGGCCGACGTAAAGCTGCGCGCCCATGCCTTCCTTTTGCAACTGCTCGCGCACTGCCTCTGCACGGAAGCGCGCACCGTGCATCAATTCCCAGTCGGTCAAAGGCATGGCGGGAGTATCCGTCTCGACGGCGCGCGCGGTGATGGTTGCCTCGCTCCACCTTGCATCAACGTCGCTGATACGCGCGACCGCTGCGCGAACAGCCATAATCTTAGCCGCACGATCTGAGCCGAGTGCGATTATCATCATACTGTGACAGGTGACAGGCGACAGGCGACAAGAAAACGCAGTTCTTCACGACCTATCATGTGTCCGTTCAAAGGTGTTCGAGATTTTGTCTCACGCATGGCAGTCGCTTGAGCGATTGAGAGGCTATAACAGAGCAGTGCCGTGCGTCAAAGCGAGTGGTCAGTGGTCAGTGGTCAGTAGCAATCAGTTTTCAACTGACCACTGACCACTCGCACTGCTTTAACGAGGTGGGACCGGGTTGGGTTGGGGTGCCGGGTTTGTTCGGGGAGACCGCCCCGGTTTCATTCTGATGTCCTTAACATCGCCGTCGGGATTCTTCTCGTTGCGTTCTTCAACAAGTTTCTGCGCCAGCGTGTCGTAGATGGTGAGGTTCGGTGAGACGCCGAATGCGTAGGCCATTATGACTGTGAACCCTGCGCAATCAACTCTGTATTTATCATTCCCTCTGCCGCGAGACGGGTTTGCAGAGGACGGTTGAGGAATCCCCAGCTTATCGGAGACCCGCTTGAAAAAATCCTGCGCGCTGCTCCACGTCATGGCGGCGTTGTAGGTCGCTTTGATGACGGCCAGCTTCTTGTCAACGAAGATCAGATTGATGTCCTCTATCCCTTCCGAATACTCGTCCTTCATTTCCGAGCCGAGAATCTGAAACGCCTGCGCTCCACTCTTATTGCGAGCCGACATCTTGGCTTCAAACATGGAAGGATCGGCAAGATGATCTTTGACATCATCTATAAACATGCCGATGCTGAAGCCGTCGAACTCAGGCGCTTGCTTCAACTGGCACGTCGGTTGTTGAGCGAAGGCGCATGTGACGCAGACTAGAAGAACAGATATTGTTACGATGAAGCGTAAGAGTTTCATAAAATGTCCTCGGTCGGTAGCGGCGAGTGGTTGAATCAATAGCTTCTTTGAAGCCCGACTACAGATCTACCCGGAATGGGCCGCAACTTCAATCCTCAAATCCGGTTCGCTGTGAATGAATGTGATAGCAAGCGTGCCCGTGACCTCTGATGCTCTGGCCTTCTCTTCAAGTTGTTCCAATCCTCTGCAACAGTTTTCCAGCAGACGCGCGCTTTCCTCGCTCAGTTGCAGCCCCGTTGCCTTGAGCGCGTCATAGAGCTGATTGATTTTCCCAACCGTCAACTCGAAGTTAAGACAGATTGAAAGATTGGAGAACATGTGAAAGTCGAGGATAAAACCGCCGCCCTTCAAGATCGCTTCTTTCACGCGCGAGATCATCTCATGCCGCTCTGTTTTTGTGACTGCGTTGAGACGGAGAAAGGGCGGAATCATTTTATGCGGTTTAATATCTATCCTGCTGCAAATTCACTCAGTGAGCACGATTATACAGCAAGCGTCCGTGACTTGCTTATAGTTTTCAAACCAATGCGCCCCTTGCGAAATTGGCTTGCTTGACAATCACCCTCGCCCCTTGCTGTAATCAAATTTCACTAAAAGTCTGGAGTCTCGGAGTCAGTAGTCAAAGACAAAACGTTCTTTGGCTTTATGACTCCAGACCCCAGACTCTCCACTCCAGACTCATTTAAGAGGTGTAGAAGTGTCTGCTGAAGAACTCGTGTACGATTGGAATAAGATTGAGCCGACTTACCTCGCGCCCAATCGCAAGATTAGTTTTGATGATGAGACGCTGCGCGACGGGCTGCAATCGCCGTCGGTCTGCGAGCCGACAGTCGAGAAGAAGATTGAACTCCTGCACCTGATGGATGCGCTCGGCATTGACACGGCTGACATAGGACTTCCAGGCGCGGGCGGCACTCACGCCGCAGGCGTCTACGCCCTGGCGCGCGAAATTGCCAACAAGAAACTACGGATTCGCCCAAACTGCGCGGCGCGCACGCACCGTGACGACATCAAGCCCATTGTCGAAATCTCGCAGCGCGCCGGAATCGCCATCGAAGCCTGCACCTTCATCGGCTCATCGCCCGTGCGTTTCTACGCGGAAGACTGGACGCTCGACAAGCTCTTGAAGATCACAGAAGAGGCCGTCACCTTCGCCGTCAAAGAAGGCTTGCCGGTGATGTACGTGACGGAAGACACGACGCGCGCCGCTCCTGAAACTATCCGCGCTCTCTACACGACGGCAATCCGCGCAGGCGCACGTGCCGTCTGCGTCTGCGATACCGTCGGGCATTCAACGCCGGACGGAGCGCGCAGCGTGGTGCGCTTCGTCAAAAGTATTATCGAAGAACAGGGAGAGAAGGTACGCCTGGATTGGCACGGCCATCAGGATCGCGGCCTCGGTGTAATCAATTCCATCGCGGCGATTGAGGGCGGCGCGGATCAGGTTCACGGCTCGGCTCTGGGAGTGGGCGAGCGAGTCGGCAACGCGCCGATGGATCAGCTTCTCGTCAATCTCAAACTGATGGGCTGGATTGATAATGATCTATCACGCTTGGGAGAGTATTGCGAGAAGGCAGCAGAGTCGTGTGGCTGGACGATTCCCTGCAACTACCCTGTCTTCGGGCGTGACGCTTTTCGCACGGCCACAGGCGTTCATGCGGCGGCGGTTATCAAGAGCTACAGGAAGAATGATCCTCAGCTTGCCGACCTGGTTTATTCGGGCGTCCCCGCAAGTCTCTTCGGCCTCAAGCAAAAGATCGAGATCGGCCCGATGAGCGGCAAGTCGAACGTCATCTACTGGCTCGAAACGCGCGGGCTGGAAGCCACAGAAGATCGCGTCTCACGCATCTACGAACACGCCAAACAATCTTCGTCCGTGCTCGAAGAAGATGAAGTAATGAGATTGGTCTAAAGCAGTGACGAGTGACGAGTGACGAGTGACAAGATAAAAACTTGTTCTTGCTTGTCACTCATCACTCATCACTTATCACTTTTTATGATTCCTTCCACCGCGCTTGTGCCCGAACAAATCCTCCGAGACCTGCTCGTGTCGCCGCAGGTGCGCGAGGCTTTACAGTCCTTTGATGAGCGCGCCGCCGAAATCACGGACGAGCAGATAGCAATCTGTTCGATTCCTGCGCCGCCTTTCGGGGAAGAGCAGCGCGCCGCTTATCTTTGCGAGAAGCTTCGCCGGCATGGTTTGAGTGAAGCATCTGTTGATCTGGAAGGGAACTGCGTGGCCTTACGTCGCGGGCGCAGTCTCTCTCCGCTCCTGGTCGTCAGTGCGCATCTCGATACGGTCTTTCCGGCGGGAACGGATTGCGCGGTCAGGCGCGAGCAGGGAAAGTTGCTTGCGCCGGGTATCGCGGATGATGGCTGCGGTCTGGTCGCGCTCATCAGTATCTTGCGCGCTCTCGAAGAATCTTCTATCGAGACCGAAGGCTCTCTGCTTTTCGTCGGAACCGTCGGGGAGGAAGGCGAAGGAAACTTGCGCGGCGCGCGTTATCTTTTGACTAAAGGCGAATGGGCAGGCCGCGTTGACGCTTTCATCAGTTTCGATGGGCCAGGCATTGAACGCATCACGCACGCGGCTCTTGGGTCGCGTCGTTATCGTGCGCGCTTGAAGGGCACTGGCGGGCATTCCTGGGGAGACTTTGGCGCAGCCAATCCAGTGCATGCGATGGGACGCGCAATCGCACGACTCGCCGCCTACCCCGCGCCCACCAATCCACGCACAACCTTCAACGTCGGTCGCATAGATGGCGGCGCGAGCGTCAATGTCATCCCGCACGAAGCCTCTATGGACGTTGATCTGCGCTCGGAATCGGCAGAGGAGTTGCAACGACTCGATGCCTTCTTCCGTCGCGCCGTGCGCGAAGCGGCTGAGGACGAAAACAGCGCGCGGCGCGCAGGCGACCCGCCACTTGAGCTTGATCTAAAACTCATCGGCGACCGGCCCAGCGGTGAGACTCATGTGGACGCCTCAATCGTGCGCCTCGCGGAAGAAGCGACACGCTATTTCGGTTATCGTCCACGCCTCGACCGGTCTTCGACCGATTCCAACATAGCCATCTCGCTTGGCATCCCCGCCGTCACGCTCGGCGCAGGCGGCACGTCCGGCAACTCACACACGCTCGACGAATGGTATGACCCGCGCGGGCGCGAGACCGGACTCAAGCGCGCTCTGCTCGTCATGCTTGGGCTAGTAATGCAAAAGGGAAGATGAAGAGCAGGCTTCTTCGCTTCCCTTTTGCATTTTTAATTTTTATTACGGTTTTCAATTGTCTGCGCCCCGTGTTCAGAGTACAGCCTTCAGGCTGCATCAGTTGAGCACGCTAAAGCGTGAACTCTAAACGGGTCGGATTCATCTGTAAACCGTAATAATTCTTTAGTTGATCGGAATTGTGATGGTGGTCGTTCCGGCTTTGCCTGCGGGGAAACGCTTCTGGCGTGCGATGCGCTGGGCCGTTCCGTCGCCGCCGGAAGTCTGCGTAACGCGGCCTGCTTCGTCGTAGGACACCTGGACCGAGATCATCTTCGGGGCGGGCTTGGCAGCTTCCGGTTTCTTCGCGGCGTCTACGGCGCTCGCGGGCGCAACGGGTGAGTTTGCTGCCGATTGCTTTGCGGCTGCCGCTTCCGCCAACCTTGCGCGATCCCTGGCTTCACGTGCGCGTCTGGCGGCGAGAGCGTTGGCGTCGTTTAGCGATGCTGCATCCGCGCCGTTTGGATCAACCGCCGCTTGTTCCGGCTGTGACGACTCTTCGGCGTTATTGCTTTCAGCGTTTGATGCCTGCGCTTCAGACGCGGGCGCTGCGGCAGGTTGAGCCTGAGCAGCCACCGCTTTACCTTTGCCGTACCAACCCGCCGGAATGCCGATCACCGCGACGAGCGCGATGATTGCGACGGCAACTGCGGCGAAAACCATCTTGCTTCGCCCACCGCTCGCAGCACTATCTACTGTCTGCGAAAGAGGCAGCGGAGAGTTGCTGTCATACTCAACAGCCGCCGCCGTTTCATTCACGCCGTCAGGGTCTTCCGTGTAGGAGACGCCCTCTTCAACAGTCGGCTCTTTCGGCTTGATGCCTTCGTCCAGCCGACGCAGACCTTCGAGCGTTACCTGCGTCCAGGGTTGGTGAATGCTGCGGCGCGTCGGCTCGAAAGCCGGGCTGAATTTGAAGGAAGCGTTTGCCAGGGTCAACGCATAGTAGATTGCTTCGATGCCGGTGAGCGACCCGATCTTGGCGTCCACCAGGTCGCCGCGATCAAAGTAGAAGTAACCGGGCGCGCGCTCATACGCGACCTTCAGCCGACCTGTCTTTCGTTGATTGCAGAAAAACTCGATCAGTTCGGCCAGCGAAAGATCGCTCAGTTGTCCACTCAGTGCCATGTCTTGTTCCTTTGTGCTTGGAGCAAAGTCTAAGTATTGATAAGCCGCACGTTCTGTTTACTGAAGGGCGAAGTTGTAGTTGATCTGTCCTGATACTTTCACGGGCTGACCTGAAAGAAGCGTCGGAGAGAAACGCGCGTCCTGGGCCGCCTGCACCGCAGCCTGTCTCAGAAGCGTATGGCCCTCCACAGCTTTAGCCGAAATGACCTTGCCCGCTTCGTTTATCACGACCTCGACAGTTACTACGCCCGCAGCGCGAGCGGTTCTAGCCTGCTGAGGGTAGGCGGGCTTCGGCAACATCAATGCTTTGCCGTTGAGCACGCCGCCGGAGACTGGCTTGAGCAGGGGCTTCGGTGCATGCCTGGTTTCCACAGGCGGTGGAGGCTCGCCATCAACTTTGACGACCGCGCCGCTGTCTGTAACGCTGCTCGGCAAGTTGTATGCGCTGCCAGAAACACCCATGTTCGCTTTGACGAGAGACGCGCCGCTCGGCAGCGAAGCCGCAGATTTGTTGGCCGCAACGCTTGTGGGCTGAGAACTACTCGCCGCTGCGTTTGATGCGCCAGAGGTCGGGACACTGGATAGGCTCTGAGCGGGCGCTGCGACAGGCTGCGCGGGCTGGCTCATCTTGGCTAGAGTCGCTTCATCCAGATAGTAGCTGATCGAGCGATAAGTAACTTCGGTCGGCTCGTAGGTGACTTTGCCGCCCTCTATGACGGCGACTGAGGTCGTCATCTTCGTCCAGTTACCTAAAGCATCGAACTCGTAAGAATAGACCTCTTTGCTGAGTAGAGAGCCGTCGGCGTTAACCAATGTCATCTCGACGATGTTGCCCTTGTCGTCGTACTTGTAAACTTCCTTGCCTGTCAGAGCTGCGCCGGGCACAGGATAGTAGGCGTTCTCAATCTTGGTGCCTTTGATGTCGTAGGCGACGGCCTCAAGCACAACGCGCTGTCCTTCAACCATCTTGCCGCTTTTGTTCGACAGCTTGACCATTTCGGTCTTGATGCGGCGCACGGGGCCGACCAGCCCGTCACGATCACGGTCAGTGTCTGTGCTGAAGAGAGAGAAGAGCGCGACCTGCTGCCTTCCTCTCAAGAGAGATAGGTTCACCTGGGCTAACACAGGCTGGAGACCGGAAACCAGAACGAGGAGAATACCCAGCGGGGTCAGGTTTATTCGTCTTTTCATGGACTTAACTCCCGAATTTTATTTGTGAGTGGCTCAAAGAATCGCGGGCAGGGGCAGGTGAAAAAGCGTTTGCTGCCTCGGCTTTGGCTTGAGAGGTCCGGCAGCGGCGATTGCTTTCAAAACTTCAGTAGAGACGGACCCAACAGCTAATTCAAACGAGCAATGCTTGGGAAAGAGAACGCAAACTGCGACCACCCTGGCAGGCACAAACCTCTGAAGAGACCAAAAATCTGCTGCCCTTAACCCACACGGGCCGCAAATACATATTACATAGGCCAACCACATTTGTCTATAGCAAACATCGAAAAACACAAAGCGTCTAAATTCTGTGGAAAGCCCCGATTCAACGGCCTGATTCGCTATAAGAGGTAAGGAGAAGGGCTATCGCGTCAATAGCGCGTGTGCTCGATTCGGCGGTAGTCTCATCGTTGCAGATGATGGAAAAGGTCAGAGGTTCGTCGTCGTCGGTCGTAGCGTAGCCGGAGAGCGAGTTGATATAGGTCAGCGTGCCGGTCTTGGCCGCAATCCTGTCAGACCCTGCGGAGCGCAGGCGAAACTTGAGCGTCCCGTCGCGCCCGGCTATGGGAAGCGAATCACGGTAGACTTTGGCTGCTGGAGTTTTAGTCATGGCGGCTAGAAGGCGTGCGGTCACTTCCGGCGTTACCAGGTCCAGACGCGAGAGGCCGGAGCCGTCATGCAGCGCGAGCGTGTCTGTCGGGATTCCATGCTTTTCGAGCCACTGGCGAATGACGGCAAGGCCCGCTTCATCGTCTCCGCGAGTTCGCGTCTTCTTAGGGTCTGCGGCGGGAGCGCTTCCGCCACGTTCTTTCCCAAGAGTACGCAGGATTAGCTCAGCATAGAGATTGATGCTCTCTTTGTTCGTGGAGCGAATAATCTCGCCGAGCGTCTTGCCTGTAGCGGATGCAAGCTCGACGGCGTGGGCCGGATCAATCCTCTTGCCCTTTCCCTCTTCACGAGCATCAACCGCGCGGGCAGCGCCTTCGACCGTGATGCCGCGCTCCTTCAGGGCTTCGCGCAACAGCGTCGCAGCCCAGAGCGCTGGTTGATGAACGGAGAGACGCGCGTTAAGAGCGCGCGAGCCGAGGGGGAAGTCGCCCCACACGCGCACGTTGTTATCTGAAAGCCCGCGAGTGATTCCGATGGTGGCCGGTGTGCCGCGTTCCGCCGTGTTCGTGTCGTTCTTAATCTGAACGTAAGCGGTCTCAGGCTTGAGCTTGATGCTCGCAGTCTGATCGGGTTTGGTTGAAGGAGTGGCTGTGACCTCAATCTCATTGTCGTTAATCGAGAGCGCGCTGACTTCAGCGCCGAAGTACCATTGGACATCGTTCCACAGCCAGCCGTCGCCCAGAGGGTCGCCGCGAAAGTAGCTCTCGTCGCCGACAACATCGCCGCGCACACGACGAACGCCGCGCTTGTAAAGCTCGTCCGCAAGTTGAGCGAGCGACGATTTTGATTCGCCCCTGCCTGTGCTTGAAGAAAGGTCCGGCGCGCCGCGCCCGTAGAGCCAAAGGTCGCCCGCCAGCGTGCCGTTTCTGTCCGGTTCAGCTTCCGCGTAGACGGAAGTGCGCCAGCGATAGTCCGCGCCGAGGGAATCGAGCGCGACGGCGGTCGTATAGACTTTCATGTTAGAGGCGGGCGCAAAGTCTCTATCGCCGTTGCGCGCATAAAGCACACGCCCGTCGCGCAGGCTCATGACGAAGACGCCCCAGCGCGCTTTAGCGAACTCGCTTTCGTCAATCTCTTTGTCTATCTTGCGGCCAAGCTCGAGCGCAGAAGAAGAGTTGGAGACGTTGAGCGTTGTTGACGGATTCGCAGCCGCACGGCGCGATTGCTCAACCTTCTCTGGAGCTGTAGAAGTCGCCTGCCCTCTCAACTCAGGGAATGATCTAAAGGCTGCGAAAGAAAAAACGAAAAGGAGTATGGCGCTGGCGATTAAGGCGCGCGGCCTGAGATGAGTTTTGTTTGTCATGTTGCTGGAACTACCGAAGAGGAGAGATTCTTAAATTATCAACTGGCGAAGAGCGTCTCCGTGCGACCTGCCGCGAGCAGTTCGCGGGTCGCTTCGTAGACTTCATCCGTGGTCATCTCAAAAATTCTTCGACTGTAGATAACGCGGTGACGCTCTTCTACCGGAATAAAACTATTGGGGGTTGGGCGGTCAAGCAGCGCGACGAGCGGCGTGCCGACGGCTGTTGCGATGTGCATCGGGCCTGTGTCGTTAGAGACGAAGACCGAGAGACGCGCGAGTGCCGAAGCAAGCTGGGGAATGGTCAGCCTGTCGAAGATAATGGTCGTGCGTGGAAAGAGCGAACGCATCTCCTTGACCATCTCTCGTTCTTCAGGCCCGGCGAAGAGAACGATGCGCACGCCGTCGTTACGCACCAGGCGTTCGGCCAACTCCACAAAGCGCGCGAGCGGCCAACGCCTGTCCGGGTGTCCCGCGCCGGGAAAAAGCCCCACGAGCGGCGCATTCGTGTTGGCCTTCTCCTTCTTCAACATCTGCTCGACTGCTCCGTCATCATCCGCGCGGGTTCTGAGGCGCGGGATGCGTGGCGCATCCTTGATGCCGAGCGGGATGAGCACGTCCAGATAACGATCAATCGCATGCTTGGTCGGGCGATTGTCTTCAACGGGAGGCTTCGGATGGAAATTGGCGAGCACATCAATCGAGCGTCCGGGGCGGCGCGCGTAGAGTCTGGTGGGCGCGCCGGAGAAAAAGCCCAGCAAGTTTGTCTCCGACAGGCTATGCAGGTCAATCACGAAATCAAACTTCGCTCCCCGAACTTCCTTAACGATTCGACCGATGCGGACAACCGACAACACCTTCCAGCCATCGCGCAGCGCGACCCTGTCAACAACAATCGTCGCATCCGCATAACCCGAAAGGTCAACGACGGGCGCACCCGGTTTCCCGACCGCCACAGTGATACGAGCCTGCGGGAACTTCTCGCGGATGGCGCGCAGAGCAGGCAGACTAAGCACTACATCACCAAGCTGGCCGAAGTCTATGACGAGGATGTTGCGCGGATCGAAAGCCATTTAATCGAACCTAATATACATTAACTTTCCCGTAGATCACGCCCTGTCATCTCGGCAGGTTTTTCCAATCCGAGCAATCCCAGCATCGTCGGCGCAACGTCTTCGAGCGCCGCGCCATCGCGCAGTTTCATGCCTATGGAGGCTTCGTCTATCAGGTGAAAGGGAACGGGGTTGTTCGTGTGCGCTGTGTGCGGGTGGCCTGTCTTGAGGTCAATCATCTGCTCGCAGTTGCCGTGATCGGCGGTGATAAGAGTTCGCCCGCGCGCACGGCGCATGCCTTTAGTGATCCAACCGAGACAGGTGTCAACGTACTGGCAGGCTTCGATGGTCTCCTTGAGCTTGCCGGTGTGCCCAACCATGTCTGGGTTGGCGAAGTTGATGATGAAGACATCTGTTTCGCCTTCCTCAATCGCGCGCAAGATTTTGTCCGTGAGTTTGAAGGCGGACATTTCGGGTTGTAAATCATAGGTGGCGATCTTCGGCGAAGGAACAAGAAGACGCCGCTCGCAGGGATACTCCTTCTCGACGCCGCCGTTGAAAAAGTAGGTGACGTGAGCGTACTTTTCTGTTTCCGCCAGGCGGAAATTCCGCACGCCTGATTTGCCGAAGACTTCCGCCAGCACGTTGCGGTGTTCGGTTGGGCCGAAGGCGACCGGAAGATTGAAAGTCTTGTCGTATTGCGTGAAGCAGACGAAATCAACTGCCGCACGGTGAGGCGCGGGAAAGTCGCCGAAGCCAGGTTCGGTCAGAGCGCGCGTGAGTTGCCGCGCTCTATCGGGACGGAAGTTGAAGAAGATAACGCCGTCGCCCTCTTCGATAGTTGCCACCGGCTCGCCCGTTTCGCGTTCGACAACAATCGGCTCAACGAACTCGTCCGTCAAGCCGCGCTCGTATGAACGCTTGATTGCCTCGACCGGATCAATAGCGCGCTCGCCTTCCGCGTTGACCAGTAGTCTATAGGCGCGCTCGGTTCTCTCCCAACGCTTGTCTCTGTCCATAGCGTAGTAGCGACCGACGAGCGAAGCGATGCGACCCGAACCTATCTCGCCACACTTGACCTGCAAGGCTTCGACGTAGCCGTAAGCGGAAGCAGGCGGCGTGTCGCGTCCATCCAGGAAGCAGTGAACATAGACGCGCTGAAGGCCGCGTAGTTTAGCCATCCGCAGGAGCGCGTAGAGATGCTCCTGCGAGGAATGAACCTGCCCGTCGGAGATGAGTCCTATCAGGTGAAGCGCCTTGCCGCTCGCCTTCGCTCCATCCATTGCCTTCACCAGAACTTCGTTGTTGAAGAACTCGCCCGTCTCGATGTCACGGTCTATGCGAGAAACGTCCATGCGAATCACGCGGCCCGAACCCATGTTCAAATGCCCCACTTCGGAATTGCCCATGACGCCGACGGGAAGCCCGACGCGCGTCCCCGATGCTTCAAGGAGCGTGTGCGGATATTTCTCCAAAAGCTCGTCGTAGAAAGGTGTCTGGGCCAGGGCGATAGCGTTGCCCTCGCGTGTCGGCGTGTAGCCCCATCCGTCTATGATGATGAGCGCGAGCGGCCCTCGTTTATCGGTCAAGGTTCATCCCCTTAATTTATGAATCGCGTGTTTTCAACTTCTGAAATGAGCGAGCACCTGTTGGGTCTCCTGCTCATGTGCACGGGGCACGGGCACGCGCACACTCCTTGATTGCGTGCTGCGGCCAGCGCCGACTATCCACTTGAACTGGACAATTGGCGGCTCCCCTTCTTCATAAGAGACATCGGGCGTGCCGCTGGACCCGAAAACTTTCCATGAGTAGTAGCGATCGTTGAGCAGCACTCCCCTGGATGAAATATAAACATCTCCCTGGTTGCGCTTTCTGGCAGCAAGAATTGGCGAGTAGAGAATTGCCCACAACACCAGCGCAAGGAAGCCTGCGGGAATCAAGGGCACAATTAATGAGAGAGCTAATTTACCGCCAGGCTGAGAACCTCTAAGCGTGCTGGGAAGTGTCGAAGCTAAGATGATAACCGTGACGGGGATGAAAATAATAAGGAAACGCTTGCGTGCGCGGGCCAGCTCATGCTTGATATAACGACTCCATTCGTCAGGCGCATACAACCAATGGGCAAGAACGTTTTGACCTGCGTGTATCTCCTCGATTTCCTTTGCCTCGTGACGCTTGGTAAAAATTATGACAGGGCCGCTGATGAGACCGGCAATGGCAAAACAGCCCAATGCCGTAATCAGAGTCAGCAGTCCGGGCGCGTTCGTCGTGCGGCTTCCAACTGAGCGATAGACAATTATCCAGGCTACGGTAGCGAGGACGATTGTCAGGCACGAGACAAGCGTGATAGTCCAGCCGACGCGAACGCCATGTGTCATAGGCTTCCTGGTATCCTGCATGTCTTGAATCTTATGCTAACGTTAGGTCGCAGAAATTTAAGCAGCCTGGTAACGTGTGCCGCAGTTCGGACATTGAGAGATTTGTTTGACACCGCTAATCGGGCAGATCGGAATGACGAAGAAGATAGTGATAAAACGCATTCCTTTCTTAATAATAAAATTCGTCACCACGCCGCACTTGCCGCATCGCATCTGCTGTGGAGTTCGAGCCGACCCCCAGGTGAAAAACCGCACGCCGATGATTAGCATCTCATCCCCCTTTTTAGCGTTTCGCTGTGCGTACACGCTTCTTATTCTGCGCTGCCGTTGAATGCTCCGGCCTCTGTTCAATTTGATAAAAAGCTGCGCGCCCCGGATAGCGCGCTGTGCCGCGCAGGTCTTCTTCGATGCGCAGGAGTTGGTTGTATTTCGCTATGCGGTCTGTGCGCGAGGCCGAGCCGGTCTTGATCTGCCCGGCGTTTGTCGCAACCGCGAGGTCGGCGATGAAGGAGTCTTCGGTTTCGCCGGAGCGGTGAGAGATGATGGCCGTGCGCCCGTTGGTGCGCGCTAACTCGATGCAGTCGAGCGTCTCCGTGAGGGTTCCGATTTGATTGACTTTGATGAGAATGGAATTGGCAACGCCGCGCTCGATGCCTTTTTGGAGAAATGCTGTGTTGGTGACGAAGAGGTCGTCGCCAACGAGTTGCACGCTGCGTCCCATCTCATCTGTCATGGTCTTCCAGCCATCCCAATCGTTCTCGGCCATGCCGTCTTCGATTGAAATGATCGGATACTTTTCTGTCCAACTTTTCCAGTAAGCGACCATCTCGTCGCTTGAGAGTTTGCGCTTGTCTGATTTCTTGAAAACGTAAGAGCCTCCCTCGTAAAACTCGCTCGCCGCCGGATCGAGCGCGAGCATCACGTCGCGGCCCGCGCTATAACCCGCCTGATTGATGGCTTCGAGAATAGTTTCAACGGCCTCTTCGTTAGATTTCAAGTTAGGGGCGAAGCCGCCCTCATCCCCAACGCTCGTTGCATAACCCTTCTTCTTCAGCACGGCTTTCAACGTGTGGAAAATCTCCGCGCCCATTCGCAAGGCTTCACGAAACTCCGTTGCTCCGACGGGCACAACCATGAACTCCTGAAAGTCCACGTTGTTGTCGGCGTGCGCGCCGCCGTTGAGAATGTTCATCAACGGCACGGGCAGCGTGCGCGATGCAGGGCCGCCCAGATACCTGTAAAGAGGAATCTCCAGGTATGTCGCAGCAGCGCGCGCTGTGGCGAGCGAGACGGCGAGAAGAGCGTTCGCGCCGAGTTTTGATTTTGTCGGAGTGCCGTCAAGCGCGATGAGAGTTTCGTCAACCTCCACCTGATCGAGCGCGTCCATGCCTTCAAGCTCGCTGGCGATTAAATTGTTGACGTTCTCAACGGCTTTCAAAACGCCCTTGCCTCCATAGCGTTTCTTATCACCATCGCGCAGCTCGACGGCTTCATGCTCGCCGGTTGACGCGCCGCTCGGCACAGCCGCGCGCCCCGTTTCGCCGCCGATTAGAGTTACCTCCGCTTCGACGGTCGGATTGCCGCGTGAGTCCAGAATTTCACGCGCGGTTATCTGCTCAATCAAGCTCATGAGTGAAATGCGCTCCTGACTGCAAGTTTATTTGAAAATGTCTGCGGGTAAATCTAAATCGTGAATCGTAAATCGTAGAAAAGGCCGTTCATCTATTCACGATTTACGATTCACGATTTACGATCTCTGCTTCCGCTTCAGTCTTTTCGAGCCGCACCTGTATGACGCGGCGGCGTTCGACGCGCTCGACGTGGAAGAGAAGGCCGTCGTGTTTGACCACTTCGCCCGGTTGAAGAACGTGCCCGGCTTCGGACATCATGAATCCGGCGATAGTATTGTAAGCCTCCGACTCAGGCAGCGAAAGTTTGAGGCGGCGATTAAGATCACGCACGACAAGGCCGCCGTCGAGTATGTATGAGCCATCCTTCTCTTCGCGGATCTGCTCGTTGACTTCTTCATCGTGCTCGTCCGAGATGTCGCCGACGATCTCTTCGAGCAAATCTTCAAGCGTGATGATGCCTTCCACACCTCCATGTTCGTCAATCACAAACCCGAAGTGAGATTTGGCCTTCTGCATCTGCCTTAAAACATCTTCAAGGCGCGCCGTGTCAACGACGTAGAGCGGCGATTGCAGGACGTGTTCGAGATGAAAGCTGTCTGGACGAAGCAGGTACGGCATCACGTCCTTGCTGTGTACGAAGCCGATCATGTCGTCGAGCGATTCGCGGTAAACCGGCAGGCGCGAGTAGCCGTGTTTACGAAAAGCCTTCGCAATCTCTTCGAGTGAGCAATCGCTGGAGATGGCCGCCATCGCCGTGCGTGGAATCATCGCCTCACGCACGAGTGTGTCAGAGAACTCGAAGACGCGATTAATCATCCGCTGCTCGGCGGCTCCCAGATGACCGCTGGCGCGCGACACATCAATCAACTGTTGCAACTCGGCCTGCGTATAAACAGCCGTATGTTCGAGAGAGGATTTAAGGCCGAAGAGTCGCCCCAGATTTGTCCCGGTTTTGTTGAATATCCAGATCAGGGGACGGAAAACTTTGGCGAAAAATTCAAGCGGTCGCGCGGCGATCAACGCAAGTCTTTCGGCGCGCTCCAGAGCAGTCATCTTCGGCATCAACTCGCCGATCACGATGTGCAGAAACGTGATGAGAGCAAAGGCGATGACGACGGCTGCGCCGTTAGCGATGTAACCAGCCCAGCCTTCGGTTGCGATGCTTGAGGCCACAGGCAGAAGCAGCGCGGCGACAGTCGGCTCGCCGATCCAGCCGAGAGCTAGCGATGCGAGCGTGATGCCGAGTTGGGTGGCAGAGATGAAGATTGTCGGCTCGTCCAGCAGACGGAGCGCGGCTTGCGCGGAACGGCTTCCGGTAGCGGCGCGCGCTTCGAGTTTCGGGCGGCGGACGGAGACGAGGGCAAACTCGGAGCCGACGAAAAAACCGTTGGTGAGAACCAGCAGTAAGACAGCGCCCAGTTTAAGAAGAGCTTCCCAGAGCGTGACAGACTCGTGTTCGGTTGCAAGGAAGGTCAGGAAATAACTCGCAGGTTCGTCCATCTCGGTCAAAGGAGGGGGCGTTCCTCCGGTTTCTACAAACTTCTACAGGAATTTCAAACGCGGAGGATTATAGCACGCGGGCGGCGGGCAGATACAAAAAGACCGCAAGACCGAAACCGAGAAGCGTGGGGGAATCCAGCTCGCGCTAAAGATTACCTTTGCCTGGCCGGTTTCGGAACCGGAGTCGCTGTCCTTATTAAGTTGTCCCTTGTTTAGTGTCCTGCTGCTGCGCCTGCGGCGCGAACACGCGCAGGACGGCGTTCATGCTTGGAGCAGGCGCGAGCGAGGGCCTGTTCGACGCGCGGCTCGACGTTGCATTCGGGCTGGCGGCAGACGGCTGCCAGTTCCGAGATGACAAGATAGCGTGCGCGTTCAAGCATCCGCTGCTCACGGAATGAGAGCGGCTTGATGTGGCTTAAAAACGTCAGGTTCTTGAGCACATCAGCGACCTCGAAAATGTCGCCGGTGCGCATCTTCTCAGAAAAATCTTTGAAACGATCTTTCCAATCATTGGCGGGGGCCGAGAAATCATCTGACAAATTCTTCAAAAGCATCTCGCATTCACCGGCAGAGATTGGTGTTCTAAGGCCAACCTCAGAGGCGTTGGCGACGGGGACTAAAACCAGGGAATTGGTAGCAGCAAGACGAAGCGTATAGAAGGGAAGTGAGTTAGAGCCTATTTGCTTCTGCTCGATCTGCTCGATGGTCCCGATTCCGTGGTTAGGGTAAACAACTTTCTGGCCGACTTTGAAGCCCACCATTTCACCTCCATCGAATTACAAAAATCAGACTGCGCCGCACGCGCGGGTCTGGAAACCCGTTCTGAACTGTTGCGACGCGAAGCCAAGCGTCGGGTATCGCTTAATTCTCACAAAAGTGTAACAAGCGGTCTTATGAAGCGTCAAGGTTGACAAAGCAGTGACGAGTGACGAGTGACAAGTGACGAGCAGAAACAAGGGTCTAACTCGTCACTCGCCACTCGTCACTCGTCACTGCTTTTTGGACGCGGTTGCCCCGCATCTCTTTTTCATGGTGTAATCCCATTATCAAAAACCAAGTGGTCACATTAAAGGTGAGATGAGCGGACGCACTATTGTTATCGGAGATATACACGGCTGCTACGATGAGCTGGTGTCACTATTAGAAAAGGTTGCGCTCGGCTCGGATGATCGCGTCGTGGCGGTTGGCGATCTGGTGGTTAAGGGCTGGAAGAACCGCGAGGTGCTCGACCTCTTTATTGAGGACAGGCGCTTTAGTGCCGTGCTCGGCAATCATGATCGCGCTCTCGTGCGCTACTTGCGCGGCAAGAAGGACTCATTAAAAGATTCACAGGAGAAGGTGCTCGCAGAACTTGAAGAAGACCTTGATCGCTATTTTTTGTTTCTACAGTCGCTGCCGCCGATGATTGATCTGGGGTCGCATCTGGTTGTTCACGCGGGCGTGCGCCCTGGAGTCGCGCTTGCAAGGCAGAAGGTTAGCGAGTTGACGGAGATGCGCACGCTGGGGAAGAAGAACCCGGCGAGCCGCAAGGGCGTGCCCTGGTACGATGTTTATGATGGCGAGCGTGTAGTTCTCTTCGGCCACTGGCCCGCGTCCGAGCCAAGACGTGGGCCGCGCGCCATAGGGCTTGATACGGGCTGCGTTTACGGCAATCGCCTGACGGCTTACATCGTTGAGACCGGAGAAATGTTGAGCGTTAAGGCACGGCGCGCCTATGATCCGCCGAGCCGCCCGTTTGTTTGAAGGGAAGCGACGTGGGCGACGGGCAAAATCCATACGCAACCGCTCAAAAGTTTGCTGCATCTCTCTAAAGAGTAAACATTGAGAAGGGCGCGTGGTTTGTTGTGACCCTCCGAGTAGATTCCTTTTGAAGAATGGTGCTTGCCGGAAATCGTTGGTTAAAGTAGGCTCTCTCCCGCCAATCGCCTTTTGCGATTAAGCATCGTTTGCGACACTCTCCCAAAAAACTTTAAGAGAATTTGTTATCCGGTCTTTTAGAGTAAAATGATTCGGGCAATCGAATGACGACAGGTGAAAGCAAAAAATCTCTGCTGGCAAATGAACGCCGGGGCGATGCCGGGCAGGTTAGGCTTCCGCCGACTTTGCGCGGGGAGAAGGATTTTCTGTTCAATCGTGAATTGAGCCTGCTTGAATTTATTCGCCGCGTGCTCGAAGAGGCGCTTGACGAGAGCCAGCCTCTTCTGGAGCGTCTCAAATTCCTCTCAATCTTCTCAACCAATGTGGACGAGTTCTTCATGATTCGCGTCTCTGGACTCAAGGAGGCGTTGGAAGAGGAGGTGACGGAACTCTCGCCCGACGGGATGACGATTACAGAGCAGCTTAAAGCGATTAGAGAACGCCTTCTGCCGATGCTCGCCGAACAGATGCGCTGCCTGCGTGAAGACATCCTGCCGCAACTCAAAGCGCACGACATCGAGATTGTGTCTTACGACTCGTTATCCGAAGCTGAGCAAAGCCTGGTTGATTCCTATTTCATCGAAGACGTGTTCCCGGTGCTCACGCCGCTGGCCGTTGATCCTTCGCACCCGTTTCCCTATATCTCAAGTCTGAGTCTCAACATTGGCTTGATGGTCGAGCGAGTACCCTCGCATGGAATCACGCAATCTCTGACAGGCAAGGTCGAGCCGCGCTTTGTCCGCATCAAGGTTCCGCAACTCGTGCCCCGGCTGGTTCGGGTAAGCAAGGAGGGGGCGAAGTTTACGCTCCTCGAAGAATTGATTGCTGCCAACGCCCGTTTTCTATTTCCCAGAATGCTGGTTGGCAAAGCGCATTTCTTTCGCGTCACGCGCGACGCGGATATTGAGGTCAGGGAAGACAAAGCGGCTGATCTATTGAAGGCAATAGAGCAGACGTTGCGCAAACGGAAGTTTGGGACGGCGGTGCGTCTGGAAGTCTCAAGGGCGATGCCGGACGAGATGGTTCGTTACCTGGTGGGCGAGCTTGAACTCACGCCCGAAGATGTTTACGTAGTTGACGGGCCTCTCAAGATGGACGAGTTGATGGAGCTTTGCGAGTTTGGCAGCCCGGAGTTGAAGGATAAGCCTCTTGAAGCGACGATTCCTGCTCCGCTCAAAACCGGCAACTCCATCTTCGAGGCCATCAAAAAGCAAGACATCCTGCTGCATCATCCTTACACCTCGTATTCGACGGTGGTGGATTTTATCAACGCGGCGGCTGAAGACGAGGACGTGCTCGCCATCAAGATGTGTCTCTACCGCACGGGGCAGGACTCACCGATTCCGCAGGCGCTGATTGAAGCAAGCGAGCGCGGCAAGCAGGTGACGGCGATAGTCGAAATCAAAGCGCGCTTCGATGAGGAAGCCAACATCGAATGGGCCAGGCGGCTTGAAGAGGCGGGCGTGCATGTCGTTTACGGCGTGTTGGGACTCAAGACGCATTGCAAGGTTGCGCTGGTCGTGCGCCGCGAAGAAGATGACCTCAAGCGTTATATACATATCGCAACCGGCAACTACAATCCCGTGACTTCAGGTTTCTACACAGACCTCGGACTCCTCACCGCCGATGAAGAGATCGGCGCGGATGCGACGGAGCTTTTCAATTTTCTGACCGGCTACTCGCGGCAGAAAGAGTATCGCCGGTTGCTGGTTGCTCCCGTCAACCTCCGCGAGGCGATGCATGCGCTTATCAAGCGTGAGATGGAGCATTGCCTTGCGGGTCGCCCGGCTCGGATAGCCATAAAAATTAACAGGCTGGCCGACGTTGAAATTATCCGCGCGCTCTATGAAGCTTCGCAGTGCGGAGTTCCGATTGATCTAATCATACGCGGCGTCTGTATGCTGCGCCCCGGTGTTCCGGGTCTTTCCGAGACGATTAAGGTCAGGAGCGTGGTCGGTCGTCTGCTGGAACATAGCCGCATCTTCTATTTCGCCAACGGAGGCGATGAAGAGATTTATACGGGCAGCGCAGATTGGATGTCGCGCAACCTGGATCGCCGCGTTGAAGTGGTCGCGCCTATTCACGACCCGAACCTGAAAAGGTATTTGAAGGATGTCGTGCTGGCTGCCTACTTGAGAGACAACGTGAAAGCGCGTGCGTTGCTGCCTGACGGCACACACGAGCGGATTCAACCTGCTCCGGGCGAGGAGAGATTCGATAGCCAGATGCATTTCGAGGGCAGCGTCAGCATAGAGCTTTAACCTTTCAAGTGAAATTGAGCCGATTACCTCAAAGAGGAAGGGAATAAAAACATGCTCACACGGAAAAGAGCCAGCCAGTTATCTGCATTAACGATCATTCTACTTTTAGCTCTCGCACAAACCGCTTTCGCTATTCAAGAAAAATCGAAAAAGGAAAAGGTCGTCCCGCAAGGCACTCCGGTTTTGTGGCAAGACCCCGGCGACATCAGCACGCGCGACCTGACGCTCGGCCCTGGTGGTGAGGAGATGAAGCCCGACCTGAGCAACGTCACCTTCATCAAGGATGAGACGGGCGTGGGATACTCCGTCAAGTACCGCGTCCGCGACGGCGCAGGAAACACTTGGATTGCGAAGGTCGGCAACGAGGCTCAACCGGAAACTGCCGCCGTGCGGCTCGCGTGGGCGGTCGGTTACGTGACTGAGATCAACTACCTTTACCCTTGCGTCCAGATTAAAGGAGCTACGAAGCCACGCAAAAATGTTGAGAGGTGCGAGGGCGAGGGGTTCGCCAACGTCCGCTTCGAGGCGCGGCCAAAGGACGTGAAACGCTCCGACATGTGGAGTTGGAAGAATAACCCGTTCACCAGCACGAACGAGTTCAAGGGTCTCATTGTCCTGATGGGGCTGCTCAATAACTGGGACTTGAAAGACGAGAACAACAAGATTCTGGTCGTGCCCGGCGAGGGCGGGCAGAACGAGTTGCGCTATATCATCAGCGACCTCGGCGCGACCTTTGGCAAGACCGGGGGGGCCATCACGCACAGCCGCAACGAGCCTAAAAATTTCGCCAAGAGCAAGTTTATCGAGGGAGTAGAAGCAGGCAAGGTGAAGTTTGCTTACGGCGGGAAAAACTCCGGCCTCTTCCGCGACATTACGGTTGAGCAGGCCAAATGGATAGGAGACTTGCTCTCGCGCTTGAGCGACCAGCAGCTTAATGACGCCTTCAAAGCGGCCAATTTCGATGAGCAGGACATACAGATATTGACGGAAGCCGTTCGCGCCAGGATCAATCAACTGGTCAATCTTTCAGGGCCGCCGAGCGCCGCCGGTAGCAACTGAGCTTTTGTTTCAAATAAGGTGAAAAGTTTATGTTCACGCGAAAGAGAGTTCACCAGCCTGTAGCTTTACTAATCGTTCTTCTGCTCAATTTCCCGCAGCTTGCATTTGCCGCCGGGGACACAAAGAAGAAGGAGCCGATGCCGAAGGGCGCGCCCGTTTTGTGGCTAGCCCCGAAGGACATCTCTTCGCGCAACCTTTTCTATGGACCGGGCGGAGTCGGGATGAAGCCGAATCTGAAAAGAATCACGTTCATGAAAGAGGATAAGGGCGGCTACTCGGTTAAGTATCGCGTGCGCGATGCATCAGGGCGCGAATGGGTGGCGAAGGTTGGCAACGAGGCGCAAAGTGAGACGGCAGCCGTGCGTCTATTGTGGGCAGTCGGCTACGTGACGGAGATCAACTACCTTTACCCTTGCGTTCACATCAAGGGCGCTGTGCCGAAGCCGCGCAAGGAGGTTGAGAGATGCGAGGGCGATGGCTTCGCTAACGTCAGGTTTGAAGCCAGGCCGAAAAACATCAAGCGGCTCGATGAATGGAAGTGGGAGAAGAATCCGTTTGTTGACTCGCGCGCGTTTCAGGGCCTGAAAGTGATGATGGTGTTCTTGAACAATTGGGACATCAAGGATTCCAATAACCAGATTCTCTTTGTGCGTGACGCCAAGAATGGGAATCAACTGCGCTACATCATCTCTGATCTCGGCGCGACTTTCGGTAAGACGGGAGGTCTGCCTCTGTTCTGGCGAATCACGCGCAGCCGCAATAACCCGCAAGACTACGAGCAAGCGAAGTTCATAGACGGAGTTAAAAAAGAGGGCTACGTTGATTTTCATTACGGCGGAAAAAACAGAGGGCTTCTCGACAATATCACCGTCACCGAGGCTAAATGGATAGGCGCTCTGCTCTCGCGCTTGAGCGACCGGCAGATCAGCGATGCTTTCCGCGCCGCCAATTATAGCCGTGAGGAAATCGGGATTTTGACGGAAGCCGTTCGAGAAAGAATTAACGAACTGATTAATCTTCCCGGATAAGAGGCTGTTGTCTTCCGCATCTATTTATCAATAGTGGCTCGGACGCCTGTGCTCCCTGCAATAAATAACAAAGGCCGCTCCATTATCGGAGCGGCCTTTTCTTTTTGGTTATTCGTGTTTTCGAGAGAGATTTTACTTTCCGGCGGCTGAAACGGTGGCAGTAGTATTTGCCTGCATCTGCGCCCAGTAATCTTCGACAAACTTCTTGAAGTCGCCATGCCCCCAGCTTGTGTAGAAATCGAACTTCTTCATCTCGCTGTAAACCTGGTCGTAGTTCCAGTGGTATTTGGTGAAGCGGTAAACCGCGCCCATCGCTCCCGTGCGGTGACGACCGCCCGCGCAGTGTACGTAGAACTTGCCCGTGGCAGGGTCGTTCACAACTTTCAGGAAAGTCGTGACATCTTCGGCCTTCGGGTATGCCTTATCAATCATCGGGATGTTGACATAGTGCATGCCGAGGGATTCGACCATCTGCTTCTCGTAATCTTTCGGCTCGGCTTGCAAATCAATCACGGTGGTGATGCCGAGCGCCTTCAGTGACTCGTAATCTTCTTTCTTGGGCTGCGCTCCACGATAGAAGCGCTCATCCATCTGCCCGAAGTTCTTGATCTTGACGTTTGAAAAATCGGCCTGCTGCGGCGATTGAGCGGCGGCCATTGCAGCGAAAGCAAAGAGGGCTAAGAGAGCGCCTAGAAGATGACGAAAGCCGTTGCGATTCACACTCATTTTGTATTCTCCAGAAGTAAGCACAACCAAGGGTCTCAAGCCGGGGACTCAGTTAAAAATGGTGGATGATTAAAAAGGGGGCCGTCAACTCTTGTTCCGATGACGCCAGACAACTTCTGTGATGAGCCTCAAAAGCTCAATCGCAAGTATCGAAGATTTTCAGTGAATCCTCAATGGGCTGGCAAGCCTTCGGATGTCAATGTGACTGTATCACGCTCGTTCGGCGTTTGACAATTTTCTGTATCCTCACAAGACCTTAACAGAAGCTTGTCAAACACCGAAATTAAGATTCAAAAACGACCGGCATGGTTGTCTTCTCCCCATGAAAAGAGGCTGGAAACAGTCTCATAAACGCATAAGACTTTAGAGTTCAAACTCCGGTTTACAGCTTTCCGCACGCTGAAAGCGTGAACCCTAAACTCCCTGCTCAAAAACGAAAAGTAGTATCAAACTGCACGCGCGTGGTCGGGCGATTAAGCGATCCCGGCGGCGTTGTGCCGAAGACGCCGAGCAGCCCGTTTGGACGCTGGTTGATGATAGTTATCAAAGAGAGCACGACGTGCGGGTCAGCCGCATAGTTGAAGAGCAGACGATGGGCGCGCGTGTCTGATTGCTGCGAGATGTCTGAGAAGTTGAAGGGCGTCAGCACGGCATCCTTCTCGATGCGGATGAACGTGTAGCCAAGCTGCATGTCGCCGCGCGCAATCTTGTCGAAGGGAAGCCGTAGCACGTCCTTGCCCACCTGAAGCTCAGCCCAGTAGCCTTTGTCTTCGTGGTTCGGGAGAAAGATCGTCCTCCCGCCGGGAGCGTCCACAGAGACATCGTGCGCCTGCGTGTTGGCGACGAAGTTCAGCAGCAAGGAGACGGGGAAGCGCGCGTTGTGTGTTAGGTCCAGGCGACCAATCAGGTCAACCAGGTTGAAGCCCGACGCAAGACGACTGTCGCGGTTGACCGCATTGGTAGTTGCTGTCGAGATGCCGAGGTTGCCTGCGCCCGCGACGAGCAGGTCGCGCGGGATTGAGACTTGCGTTGTCACTGTCTGGGCAGGGCTGGTCGTGGTTGCGGGAATAGTGATAGTCACGGGCAGTTGCAGTTGAGTGCCGAAGAACTGCACGGGCGAGATGAACTGCGTGCCTGAGAAATAGAGATCGGCAGCCGAGAGTGTGAGCGCGACCTTTGGCGTTGGCTGAATAAGCGCGCGCACCTGCGCCCCGTAAAGCGCCAGGTCGCGCCCCGCTCTGCGCGACTCGCTGAGATTGACCGTGCCGTTCGCATTACGCACGAAGCCTGAGTTGCGTTCAAGGATGGGAAGCTGCCAGGCGACAAAGGTGAAATTCCTGAGCGTTGATTTCTTGTCGTCGCGCGAGTATGCCTGGCTGAAGCCTTCGACCTGTAGGTCGTTGTCAATCGTCATCTCCGTTCGCAGCCAGGGCACATCGAACTTGCCGCCCTGCAAGTGCAAATTCGGCAGGCTGCGCGGCGTCCACATGATGTATGCCTGATCCAGACCAAAAGCTTTGCGGTTGTAGAAATCCGTAAACGTCTGGTTGGTCGAGAGCGAATCGGCGAAGCTTCCGGTGGCTAAACGTATTCCCCAGCTAAACTCTTTGTTGGTCTGCCCGCGCAGGGTTTCGCCAAGCTGCCCGCGCAAGACAAGGCGCGTGCGAACGCGGAAACGCTGGCGCGGGCTTAATTCGTTGCCGAGGATAGCGGGGTTGTCGCCGTTCGCCAGGGCATTCGATTGCCCGTACTGAGATTCGTAGCGCAGTCGAATGTCGCCGCTGAAGCTAATCGAGCCGAGTTGTTTCGAGAGGGCTTTCGACTGCTCCTCGACGCGAGAAAGACGCGCGTCCGTATCGCCCGCCTCGGCCTTCGCTGTCTGCGGCGCATTACCGTTAGTCGCATCGCTGACAGGAATGTCGCTCGTCTTGATGAACTGTGCTGTGCCCGGCTGCGTGGCCTGCTCAACTCTCTGTCGAAGCGCGTCTATCACCTGCGACTGTTCGTTGATGACGGCGCTCATATGTTTGAGTTCTTCCTGCTGCTCGCGCAACTGGCGGCGCACCTCTTCGAGGTCTGAGCTGTTGGAAACCGCGTTGCCTTCTGTAGCGGCGGCGGTAGCGGCAGCCGGGCGAGTGGTTGAGGATTGTGCCTCGGCTGAAAAAGACAAGCCCAGGCAGAGGGCAGATAAAAGAAGCCCACGAGAGATTTTGAGTCGCAACATAGATTGATTCCTTCCGGCGAAGATTGAAGTCAGTAAGAGTTTCGGACAACGCCCGCTCTCTCCGGTGCAGACACCGAGACGGACGCCTTGAGCTATTCGCTGAAGATAATATGAACCTGATATTACGGGAGTGTTAAGGAAAAGCGGAAGCCGGAAGAAAAGCAGGAGTCAGGAGCCATGAGCCAAAAGAAAAGAAAATCTGTAAATGTGGTTTCCGCCTTATCGTTCTGGATTCTGGATTCTGACTCCTGGATTCCGCCTTTCATGCTGGCTTCTGCTTTTCTAATTCTCCCTTTTGCCTGTAAAATCGGCTGTCACTATGGCTTTACTTAAAATTACAGATGCGAGCGGTCGTCAATGGCAGTACAATCTGCTTCCGCAGACTCCCTGCACGATTGGCCGCGCCCCTGACAACTGCATCGTCCTGGACGACCCGCGCGCCTCCCGACATCACGCCTACATCAGCTTCGACGATTCCCTTTACACGCTAGTTGATGGTGTCATCACGAATGGTCAGGTGCGGCGCAGCGCCAACAAAGTCTTCGTCAACGGCGAAGCGCGCTACGAGTATCAACTGAAAGACGGCGACCGCGTGACCATCGGCGCGAGCACGCTCCGCTTCGAGCAGCAGAAAGAGGAGCGCACGACCGACGTGCGTTATGACGACAAGCCTCTCGGCCATACGCAGCTTCTCATCTCAGCCAACGACGTGATGTCAACCGTGCTGCGCACGAGCAAGCCGCCCACGCCGACCGCGCCTTTCGAGCGCGATAAAGAGATGGAGGCACTGCAACGTAAGGCCAACATCCTCGCGGAGCTTTACGAGATGAGCAAAACGCTCGGCTCCGTCTTCGATCTTCAAGCCATCTTCGCCAAAGCGACCGACATCATCTTCCGCTCGACACCCGCCGACCGCGTTGTCGCGCTCCTGGCCGAAGTATCGGTTGGGGGTGGCGAAGATGATATTGAATTGGTTCCGATTGCTACACGAGCGCGCGACGAGAAGCTCGAAGCGCACGCAAAGAAGCTGACCATCGGTCGCACCATCACGCGCAAGGTGATGAAAGATCGCGTGGCGCTACTTTCGCAGGATGCGGCAGCCGAAGCGATGTTCGCGGGTGTCGAGTCAATCGTCTCGCAGGGCGTGCGCTCGACCATCTGCGCGCCGCTCGTCGCAGAGTCGGGCGTTCACGGCGCGCTCTACGCAGACCGCCTTGATCCGTTCGCGGCCTTCAAGCCAGACGACCTGGAATTGATTACAGCAGTCGCCGCGCAAACCGCAGTCGCGGTTGAGAACGCGCGCGCGCACGAGCGTCTCGCACGCGAAGAGGTAGCACGCGCCAACTACGGGCGATTCCTCCCCGAATACGTCGTCAAGCAGATGTTGGAGAATCCAGAATCGTTCAAGCTCGGCGGCGTCAATCAAACCATCACAGTGCTCTTCGCCGACATACGCGGCTTCACGCGCCTCTCTGAACACGCCAAGCCTGAAACGGTTGTGCAGCTTCTCAACAAATTCTTCTCCGCGATGACCGATATCATCTTCGCGCACGGCGGAACGCTCGACAAATATCTTGGCGACGGCCTGATGGCTCTCTTCGGCGCTCCGACCGCAACGCCTTTGGACGCGACGAACGCTCTCAACGCAGCCGTTGCCATGCAGCGCCGCGTCATCAGCATCAACGATGAATTGCGCGCCGAAGGCTTCAACGAGATCGGCATCGGCATCGGCCTGCACACGGGCGAAGCTGTAGTCGGCTATATCGGCTCGGAGCGCCGTTCGGAATATACTGCCATCGGCGATACGGTCAACACGGCTTCGCGTCTCGAATCGAACTCCAAGAGCGGGCAAATTCTCATGAGCGATGCGACAGCCCGCGCTGCCACCAGCCGCTACCCGCTCAACCAGCGCGATCCCATCTACGTCAAGAATCGCGCACAGCCCGTCCCGCTCTTCGAGGTCGAATGGGAGTCCGGCAAATCCGAGGGCGATCAAATGGTCGTCTCCTTAAACAACGGAGTGTAACTACAGTGATAAGTGATAAGTGATGAGTGATGAGTTAAAGCCTTGTTCTTGCTCATCACTCATCACTCACCACTTATCACTTTATTAAATTTGAAGAAGTATGAAGGTATTCGCATCCTCACAGCGGCGACATTGGTAGCAGAGATTTCATAGCTGATGCGCTTGAAGCTTCCCGTCATCGCAGATTCCGCCGATTACAATCGTCATTTCAATTCGGACGTGTGGGAGCAAGCCGCCGGGGTTATCTGCGCGCGGCATCGTCTCTCTTACACAAGCCTGCGGCGTTCACCGCTTGGCGAAAACATCATCTTCTTCGTTGATGAACGCTTCGTCGTCAAAATCTACGCGCCGCTTCGAGGACAGTACGGGCGTGAGGTGGCAGCACTTGAGTTTGCTCAGACGGCCAGGTTAAGCATAGAGACGCCGCAGGTCGTGCATACTGGCAAGCTGGAAGGTTGGCCGTATGTGGTTATGACGCACCTCGCAGGTCTTCCAATGAGAGAGGTGTGGTCAGAGATAGAGGAGCGCGAGCGTGTGGGAATCGTCTCGCGTCTCGGCCACGCGATGAGAGAACTGCACGCGCATTCTGCTCCGCTATCACAGGCGGCTTTGAATCGTGATTGGAGCGGCTTCGTTGAACGGCAGGCCAGAGAGTCTGTTGAGCGACAGCGTGCCTGCGGCGCAAACCCGGAGTGGCTGGAGAGTTTGCCTGCGCTCCTTGCTACGAGAATGGAATTGTTGCCGACCGAGTACAAGCCTGCGTTGCTTCATGGCGACGTGCATCCGGGCAACGTGCTGCTCAAAGAGTCTGGCGGGCGCTGGCAGGTCTCAGGCTTATTCGACTTTGGCGATTCGTTCTGCGGGTTTCACGAGTATGAGTTCGTCGCGCCGGGCGTCCTGATGGTGCAGGGCAGGCGCGAGTTGCAAAGAGAGATGTTGCTTGCCTACGGCTACAAGGAAACGGAGCTTGATCTGAGCTTGCGCGCGAGATTGATGCTGCTCACCATTCTCTACGAGTGCAGCGACCTGCGTAAGTATGCGTTGCGACTCGCGCCCGAAGCCGTCAATCTCACGCTTGCTGAACTGGAAGCCGCGATCTGGACGTTTGCTACTGACTCAAGGGCATTAGATGTTGGTGTTGATTCTCGCTAACATCTATACTTCCTCATGGAGCCAAAAGTTTATGAACATCGGCAAGTTAATTCATAGACAGATTTCGGTGGCGCGCGTCTATGGCATTCCGGTGCGGATAGACTATCGCTGGTTTCTGGTCTTCGGCGTGAGCGTCTGGCTGGTCTCCATGAATTTGCAGCATGGGATACGTGGCCTAGCCCCGGTAGGCGCGGTGACGGCGTGGCTGCTCGGCGTGTTGACGACGCTCGGTCTCTTTCTCTCCGTCTTCGGCCACGAGCTTTCGCATGCGCTCGTCGGTCGGATGGAAGGGATAGAGATTATAGAGATTGTGCTGCATCCGTTCGGAGGGCTGGCGCGACTTCGCAGTGAGCCTGAAACGCCGGGCGCAGAGTTTCGCATCGCTGTGGCTGGCCCGGCTGCGAGTTTCATCTTTGCTGTGCTGGCCTTCGGCGCTTACCAGATTGCGCTCGTGGGTGATTACAGAACTTCCGCCGCGATTCTCTTCTTCATCGGCTCAGGCAATATCCTGCTCGCCCTCTTCAATCTCTTCCCAGGCTACCCGCTCGACGGCGGGCGAATCTTACGCGCCATGATCTGGCGCAGGCGCGGCGACATCACGGAAGCTACACGCATCGCGGGCTTGTGCGGGATTTTGATTGCAGTCACGCTCATAGTCGTCGGCATCTATATAGCTATCTCGCCGAAGTGGAACGGCACGCTCTCAGGTTTGTGGTCTGTGATGGTCGGGCTATTTCTCTACGACGCTGCGTCAGGTGTCGTCAGGCACGCGCGCGACATGAAGCAGGCGACTGTCGCCGATACGATGAGCGCGCCCCTCTCAATCGAGCCTGACGTGCTCATCAGTCACTTCGTTGATTCGATTCTACCGCAGTATCGTCGAACGAATTTCCCGGTGGCGAAGGGCAGGCAGCTACACGGCATTCTCTCGCTCGAAGATTTGAAGAAACTGCCGCCCGAGCGTTGGCCCCAGACACGCGCGAGAGAGGTGATGCGCCCCATTGATTCCACGCTTTTCGTCGAATCCACAGCGACGATGGCGCGCGCAGACGAAATTATGCAACGCAACGGCATCGGCTCTCTCGCCGTCATTGACCACACAGGACAACTCGTCGGCTTCCTTCAGCGCGGACGACTGAAAAAAATTAAAAATTAAAAATTAAAAATGCAAAATTGAAGATAAAGCGAGCGTTCCTTTCTTCAATTTTGCATTTTTAATTTTTAATTTTGCCTTCTATTAAATTTTCCCCCATAATCCATACGGAGCCCCCATTTCCTGTTGGAAGGAGACTCTATCAATGTGGGCAGTGGTTGCAGCGCTCGTTGCGAACACCCTGATCATGGTTTTGAAGTTTGTGGCGGCGGTCATCACAGGCTCTTCGGGCATGATGGCCGAGGCTTTGCACTCGCTGGCGGACACGACCAACCAGGTCTTTTTGCTGCTCGGTTTGCGCTTTTATAAGCGCCCGGCCTCGGAAAAACACCCGTTCGGCTACGGCAAGGAACGCTTCTTCTGGTCGTTTATCGCCGCCATCTTCATCTTCGGCGTCGGCGCGACCTACGCGCTTCACGAAGGCTACACGAAGCTCAGACACCCGCAAGCGCCTGAACATCTGGCCTGGGCTTACTGGGTACTCGGCATCTCTTTCCTACTTGAGACGGCATCAATCGTGGTGGCGATCAGGCAGGAGGTGGCGGAAGCGCACCACGAAGGGTTGACGTTCAAAGAGTATCTGAAGGAATCGAAAGACCCGACTGCCAAGACCGTGATCTTTGAGGATTCGGCGGCCTTAGTCGGCATCGTCGTTGCAGCCGTCGGCATCTACCTGACAGAGCATCAAGTCTGGCCCGGAAGCGGAGCTTACTGGGATGGCCTGGCTTCGATGGTGATCGGAGCAGTGCTCGCCATCGTCGCATTCGCGTTGGCGCGCACATCGCGCGGGCTGCTACTTGGTGAAGCCGCGACGCCGAAGTCAGTCGCCGCGATCAAGAGCGCAATCGAGAGTCACCGGAACGTTTGTGAGGTGGTGGAGCTTCTGACGATGCACTTAGCGCCGAAGCAGATTCTGGTCAATGCTCATGTCAACCTGCGTAATCAACTGACGACGGACGAGATCGAGCAGACCATCGGCGAGATTGAAGCGTCAATCAAGAGCGCGGAACCGAAAGTTCATAACATCTTTTTGGAAGCGGCGCGTGAGAGCGCGAGCGAAGAGCGGGAAACGATTCCACAACACGTCGGGTAGGGGAATTTTAGATTTTTGATTTGCGATTTGAAGCTGAGAGAGAAAACTCCCGCTTCCTGCTCCAATCAAAAATCTAAAATCGCAAATCTAAAATGCTGATACTTCTGCCATACAGAGAATACCTGGGAAGGCTGGGCGACCCGCGCAACATCGCGGACATCGCGCTGGTCTTTCTGATCGTGTATGCGGTGTTGAAGCTGGTGCGCGGGACGCGCGCTGCGCCGATGGCGGCGGGCCTTGCCCTCATCCTGCTGCTCTACGGGTTAGCCGTCAATCAGGATTTAGCGACGCTCGAATTCATACTGCGCGGCGGATTGATTTACATCGGCGTCGCCATCATCGTCCTCTTTCAATCCGAAATCCGCCAGGCGCTCATCTCTTTCGGCAACAGCGTCCGCATGCCTTTCACCAGACGGCATCATGGGCAGTTCGGCGAGGGCGTCTATGACGAGATCGTGCTCGCCGCAACCACACTCGCTTCGACCAAGACGGGCGCGCTCATCGTCATCGAACGCGGCGTCGGCCTGAAGAACGTGACGGACGGCGGCGTCAAGCTCGAAGCCGAACTGAGCTACGATCTGCTCGTCACGATTTTTAACCCGACGACGCCGCTACATGACGGGGCGGTCGTCGTTCGTCGTCATCGCATCGCGGCTGCCGCCTGCTTCCTGCCGCTCACGCTCAACCCGCGTCTCTCGAAAGACCTGGGCACGCGCCATCGTGCCGCCATCGGCATCACGGAAGATTCCGACGCGGTGGCGGTCGTCGTCTCCGAAGAGACCGGCCTGATCTCTTTCGTCGAGGGTGGACAGATCAAACGCGGGCTGGACGCGACCAAGCTGCGCGCAGCGATTTTCCATGCCCTCGAAGCCCCCGCCGCGCGTGCCGCGCGCGAAAGAGAGAATAAGGCTGCGGCGGAAACGGAAGCTGAAACAGAAGTGATCTCAACTTGAAAAGAAGTGATGAGTGATGAGTTAAAAACTCTTTCTTTTACTCATCACTCATCACTCATCACTCATCACTCTTTACGATGCCTTTTCCAGAAATAAATGAAGCTCCGAGACGACCCGTCCACAGGCCGCACTGGACGCAGCGTTGGCTGCGCGAAATCTTTGTCGAAGATTTAGGATTGAAGCTGCTGGCGCTCATCATCTCGCTTGCGCTCTGGTATGGAGTGACGGGACAGCGCGCGCCAACCACGATCCGTGTCCCGCGCGTGCCCCTTAATTTTCGACTGCCAGGCGATACGGAGATCAGCAACGAGGCGCGTACCGAAGTCGAAGTCACACTAACGGGGAGCAAGCATGCGCTTGATACCATCAACGTGCGCGACCTGATCGTGAATGTTGACGTGAGCGATTTGAAGCCGGGTGAGTATCAGTTGCAACTGACACCGGAGCGCGTCACGATGGGACTGCCGGACGGCGTGCGCTACGGCGATATTCAGCCCAACAACGTCATGCTGCGCCTTGAGCCGCGCGTCGAGCGTGAGCTTGAAGTTGAGGTGCGCCACGCGGGAAACGTCCCCGAAGGTTATGAGTTAGGCAGCGTCGCGGCTGTTCCTGAAAAAGTAAAAGTGCGCGGGCCTGCGAGCCACGTCAACGTTCTTCAGAAAGCGCCGACAGAGATCATCTCGCTCGAAGGTCGCAAGGAGAGCTTCACGCTACCACAGGCGGTCATTCAAATTGATGATAAGAAAGTTGATTTACTTGACGCGGTGGTCAGCGTTCGCGTGGAGATCGAAGAGCGTCCCATCACAAAAACGTTCACGAACGTCTTAGTGCAGGCTTTGCCCGGCTTGCCAATGAGTCCGGCGGTAGCCGTCATCACGCTCTTCGGCCCTCCCTCGCTACTCAATAAATTGAGCGCAGCAGACTTTCAGATCGCACTGGAATCCGGCACAGACGGCTCAATCAAGCCGCGCCTGATTCTACCAACAGACATGGAAGGCCGCGTCGAATTACGCTCCTATAAACTTCAATGATAAGTTTCAAGTTTCAAGTTTCAAGCTCCAAGCCCTGAGCTTTTAACTTGAAACTTGAAACTTGGAACTTGAAACTTATGAAAAGACTTTTCGGAACAGATGGAATGCGTGGGGAGGCCGGGCGTTTTCCGCTGGATGCGGCGACTGTGCGCGTTGCGGGTCGCTCGCTGGCGCGTCAACTCACAGCGCGGCTGGCAGAATCAGTAGAACGTGCGCCGCGCATCGTGACGGGGCGAGATACGCGAGAGTCCGGCGAGTGGATCGAGCATGCCTTTATGAGCGGCGCGCGTGAAGCAGGAGCGCAGGTTGAGTCCGCCGGGGTAATCACGACGCCGGGCGTTGCATATCTGGCGCGCACGACGGATGCGGACGCGGGCGTCGTCATCAGCGCATCGCACAATCCGTATCAGGATAACGGCATCAAGATTTTCGCTCCTTCGGGACGCAAGCTGGACGATAAGACAGAGCGACTCATCGAAGCAGACATCGAAGCCGGTAAGGAAGACAGCGCAACCGCAATCAATCCATCCGACGTGGTGGAAGACGAGGCAGAAGCTTTGCGCGCGGCTGTGCTTCAAAAGCAATACCTGAACTACCTGGTGGAGGAGATTGCTGACAAGCTCTGGTTAGAGGGCTTGAGCCTTGTGGTTGATTGCGCTAACGGCGCGGCTTCCGAGCTTGCTCCCGCTTTGTTCGAGCGTCTGGGCGCGCGTGTCATCAATATCAACAACGCGCCCGATGGTCGCAACATCAATCTTGATTGCGGCTCGCTTCACATAGAGGGCTTGCAGCAGAAGGTGGAAGAGGAGCGCGCCGACCTGGGCGTTGCTTTTGACGGCGACGCTGATCGCGCTCTGTTCGTTGACGCGCGCGGGCAATTTGTTGACGGCGACGCGACGCTCTGGGTGATGGCTCAATATCTCAGCGAGCGTGGGCGTCTTGACGGTGATGTGGTTGTCGCAACAGTAATGAGCAACATCGGGCTGGAACTGGCCCTGCGCTCGAAGGGCTTGCGTTTGTTGCGGACGGATGTGGGCGACAAGTATGTGCTTGAAGAACTGTTGCGGACGGGGGCTGCGCTCGGCGGCGAGCAGTCAGGCCACATCATTTTTCCGCGATTGAGCCTGGCTGGAGACGGGTTGATAACAACGCTCTCGTTGCTGCGCGCGATGCGCGACGGCGAAGCCGGGCTGGACGATTTGACGGCAGGCTTCACGCGCTATCCGCAGGTGCTGGTCAACGTGCGCGTGCGTGAGAAGCTGCCTTTTAATGAAGTGGAGACAATCTCGCGGGCGGCACGCGAGACAGAGAATCAACTCGGCGCGAAGGGTCGCCTGCTCCTTCGTTATTCCGGCACAGAGCCACTGGCGCGCGTCATGATCGAAGGCGAGCAGCAGGACTTGATCGAACAACACGCGAACGACCTGGCCTCCGTTATCAAGACAGCCCTCGGCTAGGAAATTTCTACGCGATTGCCGGTGTAAGTCTTACACTCCCCGGCTCTATTTACATGTCGTCTCAAAGCCGCCCGCGAGACTCAATAAGACATAAAGCCTTGAAAAATTAAGGCCCATGCAGTCGCTGGAAATAATCTATTGCATGGCACAAGCGTTGCGGTGTATATTGCGGGGCAAGAGAGACGGTTGGTGGATCCTCCGTCTCAAGTGGTTGCTGGGGTGAGGACAGTGACCACGAATATGAGCAGGCGCGGTACACTCCCACGTTGCCGCGCCTGTTCGCTATTTACGGGCGCTCGCCGGTCATCTTCCTTCCATTTTTCATTCATTTCCCGTCATCGTGCTACAATCCGTCCCCGGCTGTTTTGTCTACCAAAACTCTTGACCTGAGCCTGTTGACGATAGCTTTACCGGGCCTCGCCCATCATGAACGTTAGCGACTATCGCAGCGATTACGCTGCTTACTGCTCTACCCTTGAACTCGCGCACTACCGGCATCGCGCCGGTTTGGAACGCGAACTCAATCTTGAGCCGATCTACGACCGTTACGGCGGGTTGTTCACGCTCAGTGCGATAGATGACCTGGAGCACTACCGGCAGGAGACTCCTGAGCATAGAGAGACTGAGCGCGCTGGGCTGCATAAGCTTTCCGGCTCGGTGCGGCTTGGCTACCTCGAAGCGCAGGCCAGAGAATTAACGGACGAGATTGCGCGCTGCGCATCGTCTGCTTACGTCGGGTGGAGCGGCGAGAGCGTCCCTGTCAACAACGTCCCCAAGCTCATCTCCAACGAACCCATTGCCTCGCGCCGCCGCGAGCTTTCCGCGCGCTGGATAGACGCGCTTCGTGTTTGCGACGACCTGCGCGCCGCGCGCCTTGAATCTTTCCACGAATCTGCGCGCACGCTCGGCTTTGACTCCTACCGCGCGCTTTACACCAACATCACGGGCGTTGACTACGAGCGCCTCGCTGCTACGGCCCGGAATTTTCTGGAGCGAACGGAGTCGGCTTACACGTCTGCGCTGGCGCATGCCGTGCCGCGCGATCTGCCCGGAGTTTCGCTCGACGATTTACAGCATGCCGACTACCTTTACTTCCAGCGTCTGCCGCGCCTCGATCCCTTCTTCCCTTCGCAAGAGTTGATGACGACTTACAAGGCCGCGATGGAAGGCTTCGGAATCCGCGTCGAGCGGCAACAGAACATACATATTGACGATCAGGAACGACCGCTCAAGAATCCGCGCGCCGCCTGCTTTCGCGTCAACCCGCCCGACGACGTGCGCTTACTGCTCGCGCCCGTCGGTGGCTCTTACGACTACACGGTGCTCTTCCATGAGGCAGGTCACGCGCAGCACTTCGGCTGGTCTTCGCGCGAGCTAGTCAGCCAGCATCCTGAATTTCTCTATACGCCGGAAAATTCCACAACCGAAGGCTACGCTTTTCTCTTCAGCCATCTTTTCCTCGACGAGGGATTTATAGTCGAGCATCGAAGCGGCGTCAGCCCGGAGAGAGCGAGAGAGATTGTGCGCGACCTTACGCTCATGATTTGCAGCAGTGTGCGTCGTCGCTGCGGCTCGCTGAATTATGAGATCACGCTGCACGATAGCTCCGACTTGCGCTCCGAACAGTTGGCAGCGACTTACGCAGATGCTCTCTCACAATCAATGGGCTTCCGGCGCGAGGCCGCGCTCTACCTAACGGACGTTGACGACGGCTTCTACTCGGCGGCCTACCTGCGCGCGTGGGCGTTTGAAGCCTCTCTTCGTGAGCACCTGCGGACACGTTATGGTCGTCGCTGGTGGGCTTCGCGCAAGTGCGGCGACGATTTGATTGATCTCTGGAATACCTCCTCGCGCTATAGTGTCGAAGAACTCGCGCAGCTCATCGGGTTCGGCGAGATTAGCTTCGATCTTCTGGCCGACAATTTCATAGCGGCGATGAGAGAGGACTAAAGAGAAGAGTGCAGCGTGTGAGCGTCCGCATCCAAGAGCGGCAAGAACATTACGAAGTCACAATCGGGGCAGGAACGCTCACAAGCTTAGGCGCGGTTGCGCGCCGCACGCTTCCGCCAGAAGCGCGTCGAGTCGCGCTCATCTCCAATCGAAAAGTTTTTGAGCTTTACGGCAAGCCCACCTCTCAGAGTTTGAGCGGCGCAGGCTTTAAGGTCGCGCACTGGTTGATGGGCGAGGGCGAGCGTTTCAAAACTATCAGGATGCTTGAACGCGCTCTGGCTTTCCTCTCCGACACACGCCTGGAGAGAAGCGATGCGGTCGTGGCGCTCGGCGGCGGAGTGGTTGGAGACCTCGCAGGCTTTGCCGCTGCCGTTTACCTCCGAGGGTTAGCTTTTCTTCAAGTTCCGACCACACTGCTCGCGCAGGTGGACGCTTCCGTCGGCGGAAAAACCGCCGTCAACACAAGCGCAGGCAAAAACCTCGTCGGCGCTTTTCATCACCCGCGCGCCGTCGTGATAGACACTGACACGCTCAACACACTCGCGCCGCGCGAACTGACCGCCGGATGGTGTGAGAGCGTCAAGCAGGGCGCGGCTGGCGATGCTGCTCTCTTCGACAAAACCTATAACTTTCTGCGCCGCTCCGTAGTAAAGGAATCAAATAAGCGCGTAGAGAGTCTTGAACAACTCATCGCCTCGCAAGTGGCGTTCAAAGCGTCAATCGTCGCGGGCGATGAACGCGAAGACGTAGCGCGCACAGATTGGCGCTCGCGCCGCATACTCAATTTCGGCCACACGACCGCGCATGCGCTCGAAGCAGTCACAAATTTCCGGCGCTTTCGTCATGGCGAGGCGGTCGGCTACGGCATGCTCGTCGCGGGAGAAATTTCTAAAAGACTAGGCTTGCTTGACCGTTCGGAGTTAGAATCCTTGCGCGACGCCGTTCGCCTCTGCGGACGCCTCCCACGCGCACGCGATTTGAGCGTTGATGAGATTGTGAGCCGCCTCGCGCATGATAAGAAATCGGTCGGCGGCCATCTCAAATGGGTATTGCTTGAGAGCGTGGGGCGTGCGCGAATCGTTGATGGAAGAGAGATCGGGCAACGGCTTTTGCGCGCCTCGCTCCGTACAGGCTTGCAAGGAATGTCAGAGAACAAAAAGAGTGAGGGCGAAGATTGATGAACGTATCGGTTGGCTCAACCCCTATAGCCAGACACGGGGAGCGCGGCTCGGCGCGCATTAGATTCATAGTCGTCCTGGCGGTTATCGCCATCATCGCTTACATCGGCTTTCAGTATGTGCCTGTCGCTTACCATGCCTATACTTTCAAGCGCACGATGGACGAGGTTGTTGAGAAAGCGGCCAGTACACCCGGGTCGGGGGATCAAAAGGGGCAGTGGGTTGTAGATCAACTAAGAGCCAGCGAGAAAGACTATGACGTTCCGCCTAACGCAAAGATCAGCCCGGCATTTACGAATGGCCGGGTCCAAGTGACTGTACAATTCACACAACCGATCAATCTTCTTCCAGGTTTTACTTACCAGTACAACTTCGATTACACAGCCAAGAGCAGCACATTCCTCAATCCACAATAAGACCCTATCCGACGTTTGAGCTTAGTCGTCGAACAGGGTCTCGAAGCGTTTGGCTTCCAGGTCTTTTAACTTATCCCGCAACCGCCAATGTGCCTTGCCCAGTTAAGCCCTGCAACTGCACGAGTCCGGCGGGCGCGCTGGCGAGCCAAGTCGTCGGGCAAACACCGCAGCGCGTACACTGGTCAACTGACGGGCACGGGGCTGTTGATTTAGCGATGTGCGCCCTCTCGTGTTCCTTCTGCAAGAACTCACGCGAGAGACCCGGATCAACAATTTCCCACGCCAGGCGTTCTTCGTAACTGCGATTGCGGCTCGTGTAGAAAGCCGGGTCAACGCCCGTCTCGCGCAACGCCGCGTTGAGATCGCCGTTCAACCTCGCCGCCGCTTCGATAACGCGCGACACACGGCGATCACCCGACGAGAACAGGGCTTGCTCGTGAGCGATACGCGCGGACATGGCACGCACCTCTACATTCGGAATGCGCGACAAGTTCTTAGCAGCCCACTTCAAACGACGCTTCAACTCCTTCTCGTCGCAAATGCCGTCCCACTGCAACGGCGTGTTAGGCTTCGGCACAAAGCCGTTCAGTGAAGGAATAATTTTGCCCGCTCTACCGAAGCGGCGACCCGCTTCAAGCATCCTGTCCTTGATGCGCTCGACGAGGACAACCATCTCTTCCAAATCCTCGTCCGTTTCGGTCGGTAGTCCAACCATCAGGTAAAGCTTGACGGTCAGCATCCCGCGATCAAAGACCGCGCCGCAGATGTCTACAATCTCGTCGTTCGTCAGGTTCTTGTTGATGACTTTGCGCAGGCGATCCGAGCCGGTCTCAGGCGCAACCGAAATCTGCTGGTCGCGCGATTCGACGAGCGCATCCAAAAGCTCATCTGAAATTTGATCGAGCCTGAGCGATGAAACCGAAATCCTGTAGTCCATCGCGCGCAACCCCTGCAAGATTTCGCTAATCTCTGGATGGTCGCAAACTGCGGTTGAAACTAATCCGATCTTATCCGTCTTCGCGCGCCACTCAGCGGCCTTCGCCAAAATGTCGCGCGCAGGCACGACGCGCGGCGGCCAGTAGTTAAAGCCCGCCCAGCAGAAGCGACAACCTTGTGAGCACCCGCGCGAAATCTCTACCAGAAAACGTTCACCCATCTCTGCCTGCGGAGCAAAGATAACGGTCGAGGGCGCGAAGACTTCCTCTCCGCGCAACGCTGCGGCGACTTCCAATTCGCCGCGACGCATCGCACGCTTGAGACTTCCTTCCTTTGGATTCTCAGCCGCCACCGCGCGCCCGACTCTCATCGGCACACCCACGTCGCGCGGCGTGTAATCTTCAACCGTCCCGTCCTGATGGTACGTCACCTCATACAGCGACGGCACATAGAAGCCTCGCCCGGTGCGCGCCAATGCCAGCAGGATTTCCTCTTTCGTCTCATGCTCGAAGATAAGATCAACGAGCTTCGGTCCAAGAACTTCGCCTTCGCCTACGCCGATAACATCCGTGAAGTCCGCAATCGGCTCAGGGTTGAGGAAAGACGCCGCGCCGCCCATCACGACGAGCGGATCATGCTTTGTGCGAGCGCTCGACCACAGGGGCACTCCTGAGAGGCGCAGCATACGCACCATGTTCAGGTAATCCGTCTCAAACGAAATCGAAAACGCCACGACATCGAAATCGCGCACAGGCGTCTGCGATTCCATCGAGAGCAAGGGCTGGCGCGAGCGTACATACTCACGCATCTCCGGCTCATCCGGCAGAAAGACGCGCTCGCATGAGACTTCAGGAATGCGATTGAACAACTCGTACATTGCCTGGAAACCAAGATTCGCCATCCCGATCTCATAGACGTTCGGGTAGCACAATGCGATGCGAAGCTCGGCGCCGCGCTTTAAGACCCAGCCCTCTTCGGCGGCCAGTTTTTGTTTATAACTTTCAGCAATTTTCATAAGACAGAAGCAGACGGGTTAGATGCTGGATGTCTGGCATTAGTCGCCCGACATAAAGCCTCTAAACGCTGCTTTAACGCTGTGCGCTCTCCAAAAACGCTTTTAATTTACGTGAACGCGAAGGGTGACGCAGTTTCCTGAGTGCTTTAGCCTCAATTTGCCGGATGCGTTCGCGCGTGACGGCAAAGTGTTGGCCGACCTCTTCGAGTGTATGCTCGGAGCCTGAAGTGCCAAGCCCGAACCTCATCTTGATGACCTTCTCCTCGCGCGGCGTCAGCGTCGCCAGAACTTCGTCCGTAATCGCCCTAAGATTTGAAGCGACAACGGCGTCCGCCGGGTTCAAGATGGACTTGTCTTCGATGAAATCGCCCAGATGAGAATCTTCCTCCTCACCAATCGGCGTCTCCAGCGAAATCGGCTCCTGCGCGATCTTCAAAACCTTGCGAACTTTCGAGACGGGAATATCCATCTTCCGCGCGATCTCTTCGCTCGTCGGCTCGCGCCCTAATTCCTGCACGAGCGAGCGCGAAGTTCGGATGAGCTTGTTGATGGTCTCGATCATGTGAACGGGGATGCGAATCGTTCTGGCCTGATCCGCAATCGCTCGCGTGATAGCCTGACGAATCCACCACGTCGCATAGGTCGAGAACTTGTAGCCGCGCCGCCACTCGAACTTGTCCACGGCTTTCATCAACCCGATGTTGCCTTCCTGGATCAAGTCTAGAAATTGCAGGCCGCGATTCGTGTACTTCTTGGCAATCGAAACAACGAGACGCAAGTTGGCTTCGACCAGTTCGCGCTTGGCCTGTCCCGTTTGATGCTCACCCGTGATGATTGACTGGAATGAGCGTTTAATTTCGACGGGCGCGATGTTGAAGCGGGCTTCCGTTTGTTGAAGCTGCTTCTTGGCCGCACTGATGCGGCGCTTGTATTCCTTCTCATCTTCGACCTTGATGCGCCGCTTGCCGAGCTTTTCGGTGAAGCTATCTATCTCGCGCTCTGAGGCGCGAATCTCTTTATGGATGGCGCGGATGGAATTGATGAGGCGCTGTCGTGCGCGCTCCGTCAGATTAAGCCGCCCGATCTCCTGCGCAATCTCAAGCCGAGCGCGCGCAACCTTGCGCTTCAGTCGCAACAGTTTTTTAGACTTCTTGCCGCGCGTTATTTTCTGCTCGCCGCGTAATTTCTCCCACTCCTTCAAGCCGACCTTGTAGTGCTTGCGTATATTCTCGATGCCTTCGACTGTCCACTTGAGATACTCGTCTGCCTTGTCTTCGTCGCCTGTGAGTTCGGCCTGCTCAGAGAAAGTAACGATGTCGCGGATGTTGACACGCTCTACTTCAAGGTCTTCGCCGATCTTCAAAAGCTCTTCAACCGCGATGGGCGAACGAGTGATGGCTTTCTTCGTCTTGATCTGCCCACGCTCAATGCGTTTGGCGATGACGACTTCGCCTTCGCGCGTCAAGAGCGGCACAACACCCATCTCGCGCAGGTAAAGCCGGACGGGATCATTGGTCTTATCAAGCGCGCCCGCCGAGAGGTCTAGCTCTATATCTTCATCAACCGTGTCGTCGTCATCATCATCCGGCACAATCGCCGCCGCCTGCTCGATCAGGCGTTCGTCGGAATCAGCGACCGCGATGTTCGAGCCTTCGAGTTTTTGCAGCACGTCCTCGATGTCGTCGGGCGAGACAACGTTGTCGGGAAGTTCACGATTGAGGTCATCAAAGGTCAGATACTTCTTATCGCCGCCCAACTCCAACAGGCGCTGCATCACATCGTCACGATCTTTTTCTTCCATGCTCATAGGGATTTTAGATTTTAGATTTTAGATTTTAGATTGGATAAGGATGAAATCTCAGATTTCAAATTTCAGATGTAAAGCTCTTCATCTTCTTCCAATCACAAATCAAAAATCTAAAATCGCAAATTACCAATGCTATTCCTGCGCCTGGCCCATTCCAGATGCTCTAAGGCCAGCCGGTCGCGTCGCTCTGTGTCGCCCATGCGCTCGGCAGCCGAAATCTCGACGCTCAGTTCGTTAATCCTGCGATCCACCGTCATCAGGCGCAAAGCGTTCAGGCAGCTTTCCGCGCTCGCCAGGGTATCGTCAACCGCCTCGCCTTCTGCGCGCTGAGATTCACCCATTAAAAGCAGGGGAACGAAATCTGTCGCCAGCGGATCGTCCGCGATCTTCGCAGTGAGAGTTGTGAAATCAACCGCCGCGCCTTCCGCTTCAATTTCTACAAGAGCGCGGAAGATGGAAGCTGTCGGCAACTCCTCGTAATCCGCCGCTTCGATGCGCGGCAGGATCGTGCGCCGCAACTCTTCGTCGTGGACGAGAAGCTCAAGGAGTCTTTGCTCGGCAATTGTCGGCTGCGCGCCCGCTGCACGAGCGATTTTTTGCCGCACATCTTGCCCTGCTGTCTGCGTGTTCGCCTTGATCGTCTGCCACAACTCACGCCTGAGCGCAGGCTCTTCGACGCGCAACTCGTCCATCGTCATGTCAAAGTATTCGCGTTTCTGAATGCCATTGCGAACAGCGCGAATAAACGGGAGCGCCTCCTCTACCGCCGCGGCCTTATCAGCCGGTCGCAGAAGATTACGATCCCGCACTGCCTGATCGAGCACGAATTGTATGTGGGGGAGCGCCTTGCCCCGTCGCTCGTGATACGCCTCAACGCCGTGGGTTCTAATGAACTCGTCAGGATCGGCGCTGTCGGGCAGAACCAGAACTTTCGTCTCAATGTCTTCCGCTAGGAGCGTTTCGATAGCGCGTTTTGCGGCCTTCACACCCGCACTGTCTCCATCATAGTTGACAACAACCTTGCGCGCAAACCTGGCAAGCAACTTCGCCTGCTCAGGCGTCAAAGCGGTTCCCAAACTCGCTACCATGTTACGCACGCCGAACTGAAAGGGAACGATTAAATCCAGGTAGCCCTCGACCAAGATCACAAACTTGCGCCGACGGATTTCATCGCGCGTGAGATTAAGGCCGAAGAGATGACGCCCCTTCGTGTAGGCTGCGGTCTCAGGCGAGTTCAAATATTTCGGCTCGCCGTCGGGCTGTAAAGTGCGGCCACCGAAAGCGACGGCGCGTCCCTGCGCGTCCATCACAGGAAAGATCAAGCGCCCGCGAAAGCGATCATAAAATCCGCCCGCATCCTTTTTAACGACCAGCCCGCTGCGCTCTATCTGTGCGGCGCTCGCCCCGCGCTGCTTCAAATGCGTTGAGAGAGCATCCCAACTATCGAGCGCATAACCCAGACGAAAAGCCTTGCGCGTCTCATCCGAAATCCCGCGCCCCATGAGATACTCTAGCGCCGCACGCGCCTCCGCGTTATTTTGTTCTAGCTGCGCCTCCCACCATTCGAGCGCCCACGAATTTAATTCAACTACCTCGTCAGCTTCCTTGCGCCGCACCTCGAACTTCTGGTCTTCGACCATCACGGGCAAAGGCACACTCGCTTTCTCCGCGACGATCTTCACTGCTTCGGGAAAAGAGACGCGCTCAATCTCCATCACGAAGTTGAACACACTTCCTCCCTTGGAACACCCAAAACAATAGTAAATATCCTTCGCCGGGTTGACTGAAAACGAAGGCGTCTTCTCCTGATGAAACGGGCAGCACGCCATCCAGTTTGCGCCCTTCTTCTTCAAGGAGACGTAATCCTGTATGACGCGCACGATGTCCGCCTGTCGGCGCAGATCATCAATAAATGTTTGCGGAAAGCGCATCGTCTTTATTGCTTTAATTCCACAATGGTCGCGCCTGTGCCGCCCTGATTCTGCGGAGCTGGAGAGAAGCGCGCGACGTGCGGGTGATTGCGTAAGAAATCTGCGATGGCCTTGCGGAGCGCGCCTGTGCCGTGCCCGTGAACAATGCGAACATGTTGAAAGCTGTTCATGAAGGCTTCATCCAGAAATTTATCTGTCTCGTCAACGGCTTCGTCCGTCGTGCGCCCGATGACGTTGAGTTCGGCGCGTGTTCCTTCCGGCGCGTTTAAGTGTACTTCAGTGCTGCGCGCCGCCGCCGCACGCTGTAGCTTCTCCAAACGTCCGGTCTGTGGTGATGGCTGCCCGGTTGCTTCGACCAGATCGAGATTACCGATCTTTTCTCGAAAGCGCAGAGCCTTGACTCTCACTTCGGCCTCGCCATTACTAATCTTATCCACGATTCCGATTGAGCCGAACGACCGCAGGCGCACGCGGTCGCCGACCTCGATTGGGCGAGCAGCTTGCGAGACGCGGTATTCCTCTTCGACGAGAGGCTCGGCATCGGCGGCACTGACAACCTTTCCGTCACGAACCACGCGAACGGAGCGCGTCGCGGGCTGCGGCTCATTTGCTGTTGGTGAAGCGGCGCGGGCGGCGCGTTGCGCTTCTCGTTTGAGTTCCGCCGCCTGCTTTTGCGCCTCACGCTCGACCTTCGCGCGTTCTGCCCTGTCTTCAATCTTGGAGACGAGTTCGCGCGAGCGTTTCTCAAAATCCGTGACTGCTTTCTGAAACTCACGCTCGAAGACGGCCTCACGCTCACGCTCGCGCTTGCGTGCTTCAGCGTCGAGCGAGGAATATTTCTCTGCGACTGCGGCGCGCTCTTCTTCCAACGCACGGCGCAAGTTTTCGGCTTCTTCAGCCTCGCGCTTGATGCGCCGCAGGTAAGTTTGCGCGTCGCGCGCAGATTCGCCGACGTGCAACGCAGCCGCGCGCACGATCTCTTCGGGGAAACCGAAGCGGCGCGCAATCTCTATCCCTGAAGATGCTCCAGCAATCCCGACGAGCAGCTTGTAGGTCGGCTGCAAAGTTTTCTCGTCAAACTCCACGCTCGCGTTGACGACCGCTTCTTCGTTCGCCGCGTACATCTTCAGGCCGCCGTAGTGCGTCGTCGCCAACACGTGCGCGCCGCACTCGCGCCTGAAATGATCAACTACTGCGACGCCGAGCGCAGAGCCTTCCTCCGGGTCTGTGCCTGTGCCGACTTCATCGAGCAGGATAAGCGCGGGGGCTTCGCACAGCTCAATCATGCGGCTGATGTTGGCGACGTGCGCGGTGAAGGTCGAAAGGTTGGCGGCGAGCGATTGATGGTCGCCGATGTCCGCGAGCACGGAAGAGTAGAACGGAATGCGCGCCAGGCCAGCGGGCACGGGCAGAGCAGACAATGCCATCAACGAAAGCAGCCCGGTGGTTTTCAGGACGACGGTTTTGCCGCCCGCGTTCGCGCCTGAAATCACCATCACCGGATGCGTTGTGTCGAGCGAGAATGAGACGGGCACGACCGCGCCATTTGTTGCGCGCAGGCTCTCTTCGAGAAGCGGGTGACGCGCGCCCACAAGTTCCAGAGCGTTGCTCTCGTTGATTTCGGGAACGACGCAGTTAAGTCTCTCAAAGAGCGCGCGTTTGGCGTTGACGAAATCAAGCGACGCGACAGCGCGTGCGGCCATCTTAATCGCCGGCAATTCGCGGCGCAACTCCTCGGTCAGCGTGAAGAGAATCCTGCTGATCTCGCGCTCTTCCGTCTCGCGCAGAGCCTGCAATTCGTTGTTCGAGTCAATCGTTTCTAGCGGCTCGATGAAGACAGTCGCGCCGGAAGATGAGAAGCCGTGCGCGACGCCTGAGACGCGCCCGCGATGATCTGATTTAACTGGAATGACGAAGCGGTCGTTGCGAACCGTGACCAACTCATCCTGAATCGCCGCTTCAGAGCGTCGCATTAAACTTTCGAGCGAGCGCGTGATGCTTGAACGAAGGCGCGTAATCTCCGCGCGGATGCGCGCCAACTCAGGACTCGCGCGATCATCCAACTCGCCGCTCGGCAGTATCTTGTTCGAGACGCGCGCGGCGAGGCTCAGTAGCTCTCGCGGCAAATCTTCGACTATTTTCCACAGCACAGGGCTGGCTTCGCGCTCAGCTAGAACAAGAGCGCGTGCTGCGAGCGCCTGCTCTGACAAACGTCCGAGTTCGAGAATCGCCAGCGGCTCAAGCGCCGCGCCCTCTATGTGAAGACGCGCGAGCGCATCAACAGGGTCGGCCATCTCCGTAAAAGACAGCACGACGCCGCGCCGCCGCAACTCGACGCACTCCGCAAGCGCGCTCAGTTCGCGCCGCAGCCCGGCAAGATCGTCAAACGGCGCAAGCGCGTCCGCGCGCCCACGACCCATAGGCGTCTGCGCCCCGCGCCTGACCAGCGCGCGAAGCTTGTCATACTCCAAAGTTGCGAATGCTTGAGGATTCATAACTACGAGTGACGAGTGACGAGTGACAAGTGACGAGCAAGAAGGTTTTAACTTGTCACTCGTCACTTGTCACTCGTCACTTTTCTTCACGTTCTACGCCTTCGTCGTTCTGCTCCGTGTGTGGCGGCGTCGAAAAGTTCTCTGGTGTCGAGCAGGATAATCTGTCCACCGGCCCCATGAACGAGGCCGCGAATGATGCTTGTGTCCGGGTCGTCGGCGGGCGGTGTGATCTCGTCCATGTAGATTCCGATTGCGCTCTCAAGGTGTGTGACTGCGAGCGCAAGTTGCTCGTCGCCGCGAAGCGCGATGATGAAAGCGGGCGGAGCGTTCGTTTCACTCGCGCGTTCCTCGCCGAGCAGCGCAAGCGGGTCAAGCACTGTGAGCATGCGGCCATGCATATTCACCACGCCGAGCACAGCCTGGGGCGCGTGCGGAAGAGGAACGGGCGTGCGCCCTGTCAATACGCCGTCCGATTCATCCGCCAGCACGCCGATGCGCCGCGTTCCCACGCGGGCCACCATCAACTCGCATCTCTCACGATTTTGTGCGGTCGCGGTTTCGCTCTGAGGTGCGGCAGGCGGTTTGCGATCAAGGATCAACGTTTGTCGCATCTCGGATTCACGAGCGTGCGAGGGCGCGGTATCTTCTCTGTCTCTCTCCAGTGGGGCGCGAGGCATCCCCGAAACGAGCGTTGCTTCAAAGTCTTCGACGCTCCCAGGCGCTTGCAGCGGCGTTTTCTCGACCCGTTCATTGTTTGCCTGACTATGGGGCGGCATCTGTGGCGGCGCAGCCGGCACACGACGCTGGCGCACCTGCTCGATTGCCCGTTGCGCCTCTTCGTTAGCCCAATTTCTGACATGCGGAACTGATTCTTCAGTCGCTTGCATCCTGGCAAGTTGCTCCGCGCTGATTGGAGTTTTGTCCTCTGATTCTTGTTTCGTGCCGGAAGACTCGCGCGCAGTTCCATTTTCACCCGGACGGCTTTCGTTGTAAGCACGGCGAAGCTCTTCGGCAAACTCTTCCGCTGACGATGGACGCAGGTCTCTGTCTTTTTCGAGAGCGCGCAGGATGGCGCGGCTCAAGGCTTCAGGCACAAGCGGAGCGATTTCGTTGAGCGGTTGAACCGGGTCGTTGAGATGCTTACGGCGCATCTCGTCCGATGTCTTGCCCAGAAGGGGCGGGCGACCTGAGAGCGTTTCGTAGAGCGTGCAGCCCAGTGAGTAGATGTCCGTGCGACCGTCGAGCGCAGTAAAACCAGGCCCGTCGCCGAACCACTGTTCGGGCGACATGTAAAAGGGAGTGCCGATGGGCGTGCCGTGCTTGGTCAGTTGCATAGAAGCTTCTTCGCCGCCCTGCTGCGTGCCGCGCAGCTTGACGATGCCGAAGTCTGCGATCTTGATGATGCGTGAAACTTGGCCGTCGGCTGTCTTTTCTTCCGCCAGCAGAATGTTGTCCGGCTTGAGGTCGCGGTGAATGATGCCGCGCTCGTGCGCCGCCTGTAGAGCAGCGCAGACGGCTTCGGCTATCTCCATCGTAGCTTCGATTGAAAGATGCCCGCGCTCCTTCAACTCGTCTCTGAGCGAGCGGCCTTCGACCATCTCCATCACCATGTAGGTCAGTCCCGTCGGCGAGCGTTCGAGGTCATAGACGAGGACGGAATTCTGATGGTGCAGTTTCCTCAAGGCACGCGCTTCGCGCAGGAAACGCTCCGAGAGCTTGTGATTGTCAGGAGGGCCGAGCATGACCTTGATTGCGACTTCATCCAGAGACTGATGCTGCGCGCGATAGACTGCGCCCATCGAGCCTGTGCCGATCAGTTTGGTCAGAGAGTATTTCGCGCCGAGCGATTCCTGGAGCGCGGAGGCGAGCGGGTCTGTGACGAGTAGCTGCCCGTCATAAGGACAGTGCTTGTTCTCGTCAACAGAGATGCTATGGCACGTTTGACAGAGCTTCATGGCGCGCGTTCGACCGAAGCGATAAATAGTGGAGCACCGCTCATTCAGGGGGCAAGAGCGGTTCTAACATGAGGGGTAGATGAAGGGCAAGGATAGAAACTGTTCTTCAGTGAGCGAGTTCGGATTCTACTATTGTATTGGCTGGAGTCAGTGGCGAGCTTCTGAAAATGGGCGTGGGCGAAGCGGGGCTGTCGGCGATTGATTGCGGGTTTGTTGAAGGGAGCGCGGGTTCTGTGCTGGTTGCGAGCGTTGCGGCCAGGAGTTTTGTTGCCTCTTCGAGCAGTCTCCGGTGATCGGCGTTGTATTCGGTGAGCGTTGATGAATAGAGCGTGAGCGCGCCGTGCATCTCCGTTTCTTTGAGGAGCGGGAAGACGGCGAGCGTGCGATATTCCCCGAAGTGTCCGGCGAGTTGCGGCGGGAGATCGAGCTTGGGGTCTGTATTACAGAACGGTTGACGATTCGCCAAGACCCAGCCCGTCACGCCTTCGCCTATGGCTACCTTGCGTCCCCTTAGCAAGTCCGCATGCTGACCCTTCGCAGAGACGACTGTGTTGTCTTCGCCTTCATGCGCGATCAGTGTCACTGTACATGAATCGTAAGGCACGAGTCGTTGAAGCTTCTCTGTGAAGGCGGCAAGCGTTGCCTCGCGCCCGCGTACACTGTTGAGGCTTTGCGCCAGCTCGTAGAGGCCGCGCAACTCTTTAAGAGAGAAGCTCTGGTCTGCGGGTTTCTCCGCCGCAGCAGTTTCCGCCAGCCCGGCAGCGGGAACGACGAGACGCGCGGCTTCCGAGAGTTGCTCGATGGGAGCGATGCCGTAGGTCGGAGCGGGCGTGTTGCGGTGAGCAAATATCTCCGCTTCAAATTCGGGCAGGTGCGTGATGAACGTCCCGACGACGCGCGGGTCATACATCGTGCCGCTTCCGCTCATGATGAAGTCGAGCGCCTCTTCGCGCGTCATGGCTTTGCGATACTGCCGGTCTTCGCGCACGGCGTCGAAGCAATCAACGACCGAGAGGATGCGCGCCGTCAGCGGAATGTCCTCACCCTGCAAAGCATCTGGATAACCGCGCCCGTCCCAACGCTCGTGGTGATGACGCACGACGGGGACGACCGGATAGGGAAACTCGACGCGCCCAAGAATCTGCCCGCCGACGATGGTGTGTATCTTCATCTTCTCAAACTCGGCGGCAGTTAGCTTGCCGGGCTTGTTGATGATGTAATCGGGCACAGCAATCTTGCCGATGTCGTGCAGGAGCGCCCCGGCTTTCAAAGCCTCAATCTCTGAATCGGAGCATCCCAAAATGCGCGCGACTCCGGCTGCGTAAATCTGCACGCGCAGGACGTGCTCGTGCGTCACTTCATCTTTGGCGTTGATCGTGACGGCGAGAGCTTCGATGGTTTCGCGGTGCGATTTCTCCATCAAGGCGATGCGCTCATGCTGCGCTCGCTCGATGAGGTTGAGCTGCTCCTGCATGCCGTCGCGGTACTGGCGATGGCCGAAGTGAATTGCAATGAGAATCGGCGCGCCGATTGCCAGCATCGTCAGTGCGTTGTACTGAAGCGCGATGTACATCAAGCTCGCCGCTGCGCTTGTCGGCAGAAACATCGGCACTGCCAGCAGGAAGTTCTCTTTCCAGCTACGCATGACCGGAGTGCCGAGGCGCACGGCGAAGAGCACGGAGATCAATCCTGTGTTGACGCTGATATGAATGACGCTGGCTACGAAGACCCCGATGGCGACTGCCGGAAAAGCATGGTTGGCGCTCAGGGCTTCCGTGAAGCCATAGCGCAGCACCAGCGAGAGAGTGGCGGCGGCAGCGGCGGCGGCCAGCGACATCATCCCGAATGAAAACAGGTTGCTTGAAAGACGACGCACGGCGCGTCTTGATGAAGTGAGTCCTTCGACGCCAGCGACAAAGATGCAGGCTGTGAATCCGAATTTGCAGGCGATGAGAAGAACCAGGGCATCGGAGAGAGTAAAGGTCATCTTCTCCTGCGACAGCTTGAGAGAGGATGGCAATGGGACGGAGTTGGGGAACATGCCTGTGATGATGGCTAACGGCAAGAGCGCCAGCACAGCCAGTTGTTCGCGCCACGTATAGCTGATGAAAAAGCTCGCGGTCGAGGCAAACCAAAACGCGATCCCGGCGACGGTTATCGTCGCCGGGTAGAGATGATTTTTTATTCCTGTTTTTTCTTGCGCCATTGTTGTTCCGCACGCTCCAATGTGAAAGGCGCGGGAGCTTTTTGCAGCCTCCACGCTCACCACGCGCATTTAACGATGTGGGTAAAGCGGGCTTGCAGTTGAGAGCCGGGCGACTCCGACCGGGATCGCAGTTTCACCCAGAATAATAACTTCGTCGCCATTAATATTCACAGAGCTTGGGTCAACCAGATTAAATGTCCAGGTTGATTGGTTAGCGAAACTCAGGCCGCTGACCGCGCCGGAGGAGTAGAGTCCGTCAGCGAGAGCATACTGGCTGCCGACGACGATGCCGCTCCCAACGACAATGCCGCTCCCGACGACGATTCCGCTGCCAACAACGATGCCGCTGCCGACAACAATACCGTTAGCGAGAACATAGCTGCCGTCTGTTTTCATGTAGCCGTCGGCGATGGCGAAGCCGCTGACTATGGTTTGCCCGTCGGCGAGCTTGTAGCCGCTGGTGATTTGCAGGCGATCTGTAAAAGCGATGCCGTCAACCCAGACGACGCCGTTGTTGAGCGGGATGGTCTGGCCGCCGATTGAGGCGGTGATGTTCGGCACGGTCGAGTAGGTGATATTTTTGTTGGTAATCAAATTCTCGCCAGGCCTAGCGAGATTGGCATCCTTGCGGATGGCGCGGGCAAGAGAGACGACGGCGTTCGTGTTCAGCTCGCCAGCGCCTTCGGTGATGATGCGCTCGTAGTTCGACATCTGCCCGGCTATCACTTTGTTCTCGTAGTAGGGCAGGCGCTGCGCTGTACGCATGAGCAGGGCCTTGACGATGCGGGGCGTGAGAGAAGGATTGGCTTCGAGCATCAGGGCGATGGTGCCGGAGACTGCGGGCGCGGCGAAAGATGTTCCGCTCCAGATGCGATACGTACCCGTAGCGACCGGCTTCGTCGTACTCGTATTGCCGAACACGGTGTCGCCGACAAAGCCCAGGAGTCCGCCGCCGCCGCCCGCCGTTATATATGAGCTGCTCGCCGTGGGCGAGTAGATGGCTGATTCCGACGCGCCGATGAGATTGCCGGGCGCAACTAGGTCTGGCTTGACGATTCCGTCAACGAGCGTCGGCCCGCGCGATGAGTAGGTCGTGATCGTATCGTCGGAACGCCCGACGGTCTGCTGCGTGTTGGTTGCGCCGACCGTAATGACTTTCGGTGAATTAGCTGGGGAGAGTATGCCGCCGTAGATTGTCTGACCGGCGGAGTCTTTGCCGAGGTTGCCTGCGGCGACGACCACGACGATTCCTGCGTCAGCCGCGCGCCCGACAGCCTGACACAAAGGGTCTGTCTTGTAGCTCTGTGTGATGGCAGTGCCGAGCGAAAGATTCATCACGCGGATGTTGTAAGCGGCTTTGTTCTGGATGGCCCAGTTGATGCCCGCGATTACGCTGGAGACTGTGCCCACACCCTGCGAGTTGAGAACGCGGATGCTGACGAGCTTCGCGCCCGGAGCGATGCCGCCGTAGGTCGGTGCGCCCGCATGCGTCGCGGCATAATTTTCACTCGCCTGGCCCGTGCCCCCTGCGACTCCGGCAGTGTGCGTGCCGTGTCCGTAGTTATCCTGCATCGTGCCTTCGCCAGTGAAATCAACCTGTTTGACGATGCGGTTGTAGGGCGTGAGGGTCGGGGTAGCCAGCGCGCCTGTGCCGAGGAGTCCACCGCCGCCGAGGAGTCCGCCGCTGGTCGTCATCGTGTAGCCAGCGAACTCCGCCTGGTCGGGCGGGCTGATGCCGCTATCCAAAATGGCGATGCCGACACCCGTGCCATTGCCGCTCGCCGTAGGGTCAGCCGGTAAAAGTTTATTCGCGCCGGTCGTCATCTCTATGTGGCTCGTGTTGTCAGTCGAAGTGGCGAGAGAGCGCACGGGCTGGTCAGCCGACATCCATGAAACTTCGTCGCGCAACGATAGCTCTTCCAGCTTCTCGACGGGCACGTCTGCGACCATCACGCCGAGCGCGTCCAACTGCTGCCGCACGTTTGCGCCGCTCGCTTCGAGCACAGCCCGCGCCTGATCTTTCGACGCTTCGTCCGCCAGGTTGAGAATGACGCGCGCTCGCTCACGACTGCCGGGCCGCGACTCACGCGCACGCTGGTGCAGGTCATCCGTTAATTTATTGACCACGCGCAGTACGCCGCCGCCACGAGTTTGTCCGTGCGCGGCTGTTCGGAAAGCTGCCAGCGGAGCCAGCAGCGAGAGGATAAGCAAGAGAGCTAAAGAGGGGGATTTACGAGTCAAAACGTGCTCCTGATGTTTCATAGGATTGCCAAGATAATTTCAACGGCTCGCGTGTCTGGATGCGAGCAGTGCAGACTCTCTTAACAAAGCGCGTGCCGCCGGAGACGATCAGGTTAACTGTTGAGAATACAGCGAGGCCGGAAGATTCTTGAGACAATGGCCCAATCGCTTTGACCGAATGCTGTCAAAGATTATCGGTCAACAAGAAAGAGAACGATGAATGCGGCAGTGATGAATGATGAATTAAAAGCAACAGCTTTCCAGTTCATCATTCATCATTCATCGTTCATCGTTTTTTTACCCCCTTCAGTGTAGAATCCTTCTTGAGACAATCTATTTTTAGAAATTGCAGAGCGCGCACGCCGTCGGGTTTCATCTTCACTTCGGGTGAAGCGTGTCTCAATGAAAAGGTCGCGCCGCAAGCCGCGCGCGTGAGCTAGAGCGGCGCGTCTGAGGTGGAAAAGTTTTGTCTGAGGGTCAAGTAAATAACGCGAACTACGTCGGGCGACCGAGCATCTGTCGCAACTGCGGCGCGCTCGTCGGAGCAACCGAGACGAGTTGCTCGCTCTGCGGCGCGCCGAAAGCTTCCTCAGCCGCAGCAGCAGCAGCACCGCAGCCTCAAACTTCGCAGCAGGCTTACGATCACGAAGCGATGCGCTTTGCCCGCGCCATCCTGAGTCGCTCTTACATTTTCACCATCATCTTTTTAATCTCCAACGTATTTGTCTTTCTGTTGATGTGGTCTTCGAGCGGCCTGAGCAGTGCTGCTTTATGGGAGCCTCAATATCCCGTACTCATAGCTTACGGGGCGAAGCTCAACTTCCTGATAAAAGAGAATCACGAATGGTGGCGTTTCGTGACGCCGGTTTTCATTCACATCGGCCTTGCTCACCTGCTAGTCAACATGTACGGCTTATGGATGATTGGCCCGTATGTCGAGCGGCTTTACGGTTCAGCCAAGTTCGTTGTGCTTTGGGTCATCACAGGTATCGCGGGCGTGGCGGCAAGTTACCTGAGCCTCAGACCTGGGATGGCGGTCGGCCCGGTCGGACGTTTCCTTTTCAGAGCGACGGACGGCCCTGCGGCGGGAGCTTCTGGCGCGCTCTTCGGTCTGATAGGCTTGCTCTTCGTTTTTGGCATCAAGTTTCGTCACGAATTGCCTGAAGGTTTTAAGCGCGCTTTTGGGACGGGGCTGCTGCCAGTAATTATGATTAACCTCTTCATAGGTTATCTAGGGCGCGGCTTCATTGATAATGCAGCGCATCTCGGCGGGCTTTTTTCCGGCGCGCTTTTTGGGTTGGTCATCGGTTACAAGCGACCGGGCGAGCGCGCGGGCGTCGCCGTCGTCTGGCACGTTCTACAGGTCGCCGCGCTCGCGCTCGTGGTTCTGAGCTTCGGGATGGTCGCACGCCATTTCAGAGATAGCGAGGCTGCGATTGTCCAGGCGTCCACGGTCGAGCAGCCGCAGGACAATGAGGGATTAAGGTTCAACTCCTTTTTGAATGCGATGAGCGCAGGCGAAGCGGCTTTCGTCAAAGCTTCCAGGAACGGGGACAAGAGCGGGATTGACGACGCCATCGAACAGGTAGATCACGCGCCGCAAATAGAGGAGAAGACCGAAGCCCTGCGAAACGAGTTGAAGTCTCTGCTCATCAGAATGAAAGAGTTCGACACTTCGCCTAAACAGGGCGGCGGCGGGCGTCAGCGTGTGCTGGACAAAGAGGGACAGGCGCTTGGCTCCGACTTCAAAGCCTGGCAAGCGAAGGTCGTCGAATTGATTAAAACCGAGGGCAAGAAATACGGGATTGAGTTGCAGGAGCCGGACTCGTCCAAAACGGATTCATCCAACAGCAAGTAAACCAGGTATTCAAAATCCATAGTTCTACGATAAAGAGCAATCACGGGAGACCGACATGGCAATTAAAAAAGTGGGTGTACTCGGCTGCGGCCTGATGGGTTCAGGCATCGCGCAGACGGCGGCCTCAGCAGGGTTTGAAGTAATCGTCCGCGAAGTTTCGGACGAGCTATGCGAGAGAGGATTTAGTGGAATCGAAAAATCGCTCGCCAAGTTTGCGGAGAAGGGAACCATCACGACGGATCAGCAGAAAGAGATTCGCTCGCGTCTGACAGGCACAACCTCGCTCGAACAGCTCGCAGACTGCGACATCATCATCGAAGCCATCATCGAAAACCTTGAGACGAAGCGCGACACCTACAAGCAACTCGACGCTGCCTGTAAGCCCGAAACCATCTTCGCCTCAAACACCTCGTCAATCTCGATCACGGAGATGATGACGGCAACATCACAAGAACGCCAACGCCGCTTCATCGGGATGCACTTCTTTAATCCCGTTCCTCTGATGAAGCTCGTCGAAGTCGTGCGCACAGTTCTGACTGACGAAGCGGTGTATGAAGAGGCGGTAGAGTTTGGCGGGCGGCTTGGCAAAGTGGCTGTGCGAGCGAGCGACCGCTCAGGCTTCATCGTCAATCGCCTGCTCGTGCCCTACATGCTCGACGCCATCCGTGCGCTCGAAGAGGGCGTGGGTTCGATAGTTGATATTGATAACGCGATGAAACTCGGTCTCAACTATCCGATGGGACCTTTCACGCTCGGCGATTTCGTCGGGCTGGACACGACCTACTACATCGCCGAAATTATGTTCAACGAGTACCGCGAAAAACGCTTTGCCCCGCCCCCCCTTCTCAAGCGCATGGTGCTCGCAGGTCTCTACGGACGCAAATCAGGTCGCGGCTTCTACGACTACACGAAAGACCCGAAGAACCCGACGCCGATGAACCTTGTATGAGTTTAGCGAGTCTGGAGTCTGGAGTCTGGAGTCTAAGAGTCAAAGACAAAACGTTCTTCGGCTTTTGACTCCAGACTCCAGACTCCAGACTCCAGACTCCAGACTTTTTATGTCTATCGCCTTCGATTTGCGCGACTCCGTTGCGCTTGTTTGTCTCAATCGGCCTGAGAAGCTGAATGCGCTGGCGCGCGAGATGCTCTTGGAGCTTGGCGAGACGTTTGAGCGCATCGGGCGTGAGCGAGATGTTCGCGCGGTGATTCTGTGGGGCGCTGGCCGCGTAGCTTTCAGCGCGGGCACGGACATTGGCGAGCTATCCATGATGAATGTGGAAGAAGCGCGGCAGGCGGCAAAGCGCGGGCAGAACGTTTGCGATTTGATTGAAAGCTGCGGTGTGCCTGTCATAGCAGCCATCAATGGCCTGGCAGCGGGCGGCGGCTGCGAACTCGCGCTTGCGTGCCACATCCGCATCGCTTCAGAAGAGGCGCGCTTCAGTCTGCCGGAAACCTTGCTCGGTGTCATTCCCGCTTACGGCGGAACTCAAAGGCTCGCGCGCATGGTGGGGAGCAACCGCGCTCTTGAAATGATGTTGACCGGCGCGGAGGTCCCGGCGGATGAGGCACTGCGCTTCGGTCTCGTTAATCGCGTCGTCGCTCACGAGCAACTTCTCCCTGAAGCCGAATCGCTCGCGCGTGAGATAGCAAGCCTTGCGCCGCTCGCCATCCGCGCCTGTCTCGAAGCCGTCACGCGCGGCCTCTCTCTTCCACTCGAAGAAGGCTTAGAGCTTGAAGCGGAACTCTTCAGCAGTCTCTTCGCTACGGAAGACATGCGCGAAGGCACACGGGCCTTTCTTGAAAAACGCGCGCCGGAATTTAAGGGGGGGGGAACTGCCGTCCCTAAAATCTAGTTGTAGAAAACCCGAAACGTGCGATAATTGTAAAGATAAGTGGAGGTAGATGGCGAATGAGAGTATTTATTAGCCACTCACATACAAACGAAATTTTAGCCAGGAAGGTAACAAAGGCTTTAGAACAGGCGGGGCTGGATGTCTGGTATGCAGACCGTGAAATCATGCCTGGTGATAATTGGGCAGGAAAGATTGCTGAAGGGCTTGAGGAATCAGAAGCGATGGTTGTTCTCCTCACACCTGATGCTCTTGACTCTAAGGCAGTGCGCCGAGAGATTGAGTATGCTTTGGGCGAAAAATCTTTCAATAAACGTTTGATTCCTGTCCTTGTCGGCTCCCCGGATAAGTACCCTGAAAATAGTATCCCCTGGATTCTGCGCCATCTAAAAATAATAACTCTGCCAGAGCAGGGGCAAGAAGAAGGTATCCAGCAAATTACACAAGCATTGAAGGAAGTAGCCTAGCTCCCTCACCATAGGACACTTCTATGTTGCCGAATGAAGTTTTTCTATCTCACTCAAATCTAGATCAACCGTTTGCAGTCTCTATAGTAGAAATAATGCGCCGCCACGGGATTCCCCTGTGGTATAGCCAAACTAACATCATCGGAGCACAGCAGTGGCATGATGAAATCGGAGCTGCCCTTAAACGCTGTGATTGGTTCGCTCTTATTCTTTCACCGAACTCAGTAAAATCAATCTGGGTGAAACGCGAAGTGCTATTTGCGCTTAATGATAATCGTTATGCAGAGAAGATAGTTCCTTTACTCTATCAGCCTTGTGACTTCAACCAGCTTTCCTGGACGCTCTCTCTTCTTCAGTTAGTGGACTTTACGCAAGACTTTGATAATGGATGCCGCAATCTTCTACGCATCTGGGGATTAGGATATAAGAAATAGGTTTTCTAATCATCACTCATCACTTGTCACTCCTCATCACGTTCTTTATACTGCCAACGCTTTCACTTTTAATGCGGACGGGAGCGATACGGGAAAAACTTTTGCAGCCTAAGATTCATCAAGGACGCCTGAATGCAGATGGCTTTCGCTTCGCTCTTGTAGCGAGTCGTTGGAATGATTTTCTGACTTCGCGGCTGGTCGAGGGCGCGCTCGATGCTTTGGAGCGTCTGGGCGCGGATGAAAAGGCGGTGGAGCTTTTCCGTGTTCCAGGCTCGTTCGAGATTCCGCTTCTCGCACGCAAGCTCGCGGCTTCGGGTAAATGGGATGCGATCGTTTGCCTGGGCACGATCATTCGCGGGCAGACGCCGCACTTCGAGTACATCGCAGGGGAAGTGACGAAGGGAATCGCGCAGGCCGGGATGGAGACTGATGTGCCTGTCGTTTACGGCATCGTGACGGCGGACACTCTGGAGCAGGCGATTGACCGCGCCGGAGTGAAAGCAGGCAACAAGGGTTTTGAGGCCGCAATGTCGGCTGTCGAGTTGGTAAATCTTTACAGAGTGATAAGTGATAAGTGATGGGTGATAAGAAAATGCTTTCATCCCATCACCTATCACCCATCACCTATCACTGAAGTAAATCATGGGTTCAAGACGTAAGGCGCGTGAATGCGCCTTGCAAATGCTCTTTGCGGCTGATGTTTCCGAGACGCGCGCCGACGAGTTGGTGCGTACCTACTGGGCTGAGCTGGGCGATGCGGACGTGGAAGAACCGGCGCGCGAGTTTGCGACGCGGCTGGCGACGGGCACGCTCTCTCATCTCACGAGTCTGGACGAGCGAATCAAGTCGCGTGCGGAACACTGGCGCATCTCGCGCATGGCTGTCGTGGATCGCAACATCCTGCGGCTTGCCGTCTATGAATTCCTGTATGAACCGACGCCCCGCACCGTCGCCATCAACGAAGCGCTCGAAATCGCCCGTCGCTTCTCGACCTACGAAGCTACACAATTCATCAACGGCATCCTGGATGCTATCAAGCGTGACCTGGACGAACAGCATCCACAGGAACACACCATCACAGAAGACTCCGAGCCTGACGAATCGTGAATCGTGAATCGTAAATCGTAAATCGTCGAACGGCTTTCTTTCTCTTCACGATTTACGATTCACGATTTACCATTTACGATAAACCTATGGACAATCCCTACCTGCGCGAATTTCTGGCCGAGACGGAAGATTTGCTCGAAGTTCTGTTCGGCGATTTGCAGGCGCTGCGCGTGCGCCGTGCGGAAGGACGCGCGAGGCGTGAGCTGGTCGGGCGCGTCTTCCGTCACGTTCACACCATCAAAGGCTCATCCGCGACCGCCGAGCTTGAGACTGTGACTACGCTCGCGCACGAGTTTGAGAACTTGCTCGACGGCGTGCGCCTGGGGCGCGTTCCGGTAAACGATGCCGTGCTGGATGCTTTCGACTCGGCAGCCAATGCAATCTCGCAGAGCCTCAAAGCGGTCACGCACAGCGAAGCTCAACCAGAGACAGATGCTCTCATCAAACGCTTGCGCCATCTCGCGCGCCAGGGGAGCGAGGAGCGCGCCGCGCCCGCCTTGCAGCCAACTCTCGCCGCGCTGCCGGATGAGATCGCGCGCTCCCTCAGCAAGCACGAGGCGCATCGCCTGCGCGAAACATTAGAGGAAGGCGCGCACCTCTTTATCATCAACGTCAATTTCGACCTCGCCACTTTCGACGAGCGTTTCCGCAACCTAAGCGACGCACTCGCTGAAGACGGCGAGATTATTTCTACACTTCCCGGCACGGGCTGCGAGTCGCCGGATCAGATCAGCTTTCGCGTCGTCTACGCGACGAAAGAGGGCCGCGAAGACCTGGCTCGACGCGCCTCTGCGTTTGGCGAACTCTCGCTCACCGAGTTGACGAGCGCGAAGGCGCAAGCATCGAAAAGGGGCGAGCAAAGAATCGGCGGCGAAGTCACTTCGGAGAGCGCGCAAACCACCTCCATCTCTTCGCTCACGACGCACGTGCGAGTTGAGCTATCTGAGCTTGACGCGATCATCGCGGGCGCGCACGAAGTCCTCGTTGAGACGACCAACGCGCTCACCCTCTCCCAGTCGTTCAATCTACAGCCCACCGAGCGAGCGTTGGTGGAGGAGCGCGCCGCGAGCGTTCGAGGCCGCCTCGTCGAGCTTGAAGGGCAATTGATTGGCCTGCGGATGGTCTCGGTCGCGCAGATGCTTGAGAGAGCCGCGCGGGCTGGCCGAATCGCCGCACGCGCAACAGGGAAAGAGGTTGACTTTGAAACTAAGGGAGGCGAGGTCAGGCTGGACAAAGCTCTCGCCGATGCGATTGCAGACCCCTTGCTGCACATCCTGCGCAACGCAGTGGATCACGGCGTCGAATCTCCCTCCGAGCGCAAGAAGATTGGAAAGCGCGTGCGCGGGTTGGTGCGTCTTGAAGCCAGAGGCGAAGGCAATCGCGTCGTGCTGCGTGTCTCGGACGACGGGCGCGGGATTGACCCGCTGCGCATCACGCGCGCTGCCGCCACGCAGGGCATCATCGAAGCGGGCAGGCTGTTAACAAAGCAGCAGGCTTTACGTCTTATCTTTCGACCGGGGTTTTCGACGGCCATTTCAGTCTCAAGTGTTTCAGGGCGCGGCGTCGGCCTCGATGTGGTAGAGCGAGCCGTCGAGCAAACGGGCGGCGAGTTGCGCGTGTCGAGCGAGCAGGGCACAGGCACAACCTTCGAGGTTATTCTGCCGACGACGCTCGCGCTTCTGCCCTCGCTCGTCGTCAGGTCGTCCGGCTATCGCTACTGCATTGACGCGAGCCGCATCATAGAAACGGGTTTTATCGCCGCCGCCGATTTTGAGCGAAACATCGCCGCCGGAACGATTGACTGGAGCGGCTCGCCCGTCCCGCTCATCTTGATGCGTAAGCTACTAGCGCAACCCTCCCTCGACGTTCAAGGTGTTAAAGAGAGCATGCCTGTCATCATCGTTTCGCATACTCACGGGCGAGAGGCAGCAGATGGGAACGGAATAAAACGCGCCGCCATCATCGTTGATGCTGTGGAAGGAGAGACGGAAGCTCTCGTGCGCGGACTCGGACGACACGCGGCGCGCTGGCCCGGCATCAGCGGCGCAACCGAACTGCGCGACGGCGCAATCGCGCTCGTGCTCGATCTGCCGCGCTTGTTGGAGACGAGCCGGTAGCCGCCAAAATCAACGCAAACTATTTTGCCGGAAACGTCCGTCTTAAGGTTGTGAGGGAATAGAGATGATGGAAAGCCGCATGAGAGAAAGAACAGCACACAGGCGTTTGGCGGCACTTATCCTCTGCGCGATGGTCTTCCTCTCATCAATCTCTCTTGCGCAACAATCGAATCAGAGAACAACGTCGAGCGCCCCTTATCCGGCATCCGCGCCGCGCGCTTACCCGAAAGAGATTCGCGGCTACAAGGTGGAACTGACAAAGGTTGAGATCAAGAAGCAAGGGGCGGAAGGGGCGGCGCAGAGTTCAAGCATTGACGGAGACGAAGAGGCGTTGATTCAGTTGGGCGAGCCGCGCGTGGCGAGCCTCTCACCGCTCGGAATCACACTGGAAATTCCTGTCACGGTGGCAGCCGTCAAACAGGGAGGCCGCGTGGACTTTCTGACCTTCGAGGACATGACGGTCAACGGCACGTCCGTCACCTTCAACGAATATCAGCACTCTTTCGATCTTCCGAACGACCGTCCTCTAACTTTGCCTGATCCTGTCAGCATCTACATCAGCACTCCGCGCGTGATGCTCGGCGTGCTCGGCGAATGGGGTCAATCGAAGGATGTCTGGCCCGTCAAGGGTCGCACCTATGTCTTCGGGCGCTTCAAAAAATTCCTCTTCAAATTCAAGCGCGTCATCCCCGTCGAACTCAATCTCTCATTTCGCAACCCGCTCAAAAGCAGTTAGCAGTTAGCAGTGGGCAGTAGGCAGTTGGCAGTAAGCTTTAGGTAATCGAAGCAGGGGTTATCTAGAAAGCTATTAGCTTATCAACCCTTAACCCTCTGCCAACTGCCTACTGCCTACTGCCCACTAACGCCGGGTCGTCGTTTGTGCCAGTCGGTTGCCTGTTGATACCTGTCTGCAATGTCTATCAGCAAGCTTTCGCTCCAGGCTGGGCCGATGATCTGGATTCCGGTTGGAAGATTGTTTTGCCCGAAGCCGTTGGGGACGGAGATGGCGGGCACGCCGACTAGGTTGCAAGCCCCGATGGGCGATGAGGTAGAGATATTCGGATAAGCCTGGTCGAAAGTTTTACTGATCGGGTAAGAGACTGTGCCGCGCGACGGCGCGACGAGTAGATTATATTTGGAGAACATCTCTTTCCAGGCGCGGCGCATTGGAGCGCGAAGGCGCATCGCGTGCAGGTAATCAACCGCCGTCGTCAGCGACGCCGAGTAGCCGCCTGTGCGACCTGTCGGAGAAGCGAGTTCCTGCACGCGCCCCGATTCAATCAACTCACGAAACGCGCTCGCGCCCTCTGCGTCAACAATCGTTCCAACCGCAGGGCCGTAAGGAAAATCCGGCAGCTTGACATCCATCTCGACGGTCGCAAATTTCTTCAACACGTCGAGCGAGCGCAGGAAATTCTCTTTCACTTCCGGCTGTGCCTTCTCGTAGGAATCTTTCATCACGGCGATACGAAGCTGTGCTGCTTTCCCACGCGGCTTGACGGATTGCGTGCGCGCGTTGGCAACATCAACCGATGTCGGGTCGAGCGGGTCATACCCTCGGATGGCCTGAAACACTATGCCGCAATCCTTCGCGCTGCGACACATGGGGCCGAGCTTGTCGAGCGTCCAGCACAGGGCCATCGCGCCGTGACGTGAGACCGCGCCGTAAGTCGGACGCAAACCTGAAAGACCGCAGAAGGCTGACGGAGTGATAATCGAGCCGGAAGTTTCAGAGCCGATTGCGAAGGCAACCAGCCCCGCAGCCGTCGCCGAGCCTGGGCCTGAAGATGAGCCTCCGCTCCAGTAGTCTTCGTTCCAGGGCGTCTTGCACGCGCCCGTCAGTGATGCGTGCGCTTCGTTGTAGCCCATCCCGCCCGCAAGCTCGACCATCGCCAGCTTGACAACGAGAATCGCTCCAGCCTCGCGCAGCTTCTTAATAACAGTTGCGTCCTCGTCAAACTGCTGATCCTTGTAGGGAGCTGCGCCCCAGGTGGTCTTGGCGTTGCGCGTCGCCAGCAAATCTTTTGCGCCATAGGGAATGCCGTGCAAAGGGCCGCGATAGTGGCCGCGTCGGATTTCACTTTCAGCCGCACGCGCTTCTTCAAGCGCAGAGTCGTGCATGAGAGTCGCAACTGCGCCGAGACGCTTGCCGATTTTCTCAAGGCGTTCGAGATAGCTTTCGGCCAACTCGACGGGCGAGATGCGCCGCGCACGAATTTGCGTTGACAGTTCGGTGATTGTAGAGAAGAGAATGTCGTCAGGGAGCATCAGATTTTCCTGCGCTGAAGGTGAAGTCGGGTTCATCTGCGTTCTTCAACTTAACGGCGCGCAGGCGGTCTGCTGCGCGGATGTTGTCGCCGAGGTCTTTCTTGACCTGTTCGAGTTGCTCCGGCGTGAGATGCTCGCCGAAGCGCACGCGCGCCACCTCTGTGTAGGCTTCCGCGAGCGGCGAAGGTTTCTGCGGCGCGGGTGAGGCTTGCGGGTTCGGCGGCGCGGTTGGTTCCTTCGGCTTCGTGGGCGTCTGTGCCTTCGCAAGCGAGGCCGCGAGCGGCGCGGCAAGCAGCGTCGTGGCGACTGACTTCGCAAAGTGTCTGCGCGAGGTTTGTTTTGAATCTTGTGGGCTTGATTTAGATTTCATAGTTGCTGGTAGCTAACCTCATAGATTCTTCGCTCCGACAGGAGCGACTGACAATAGCCCAGCCATTCATGGCTGGGAATCAAACGTGAATCTTTATTCGAGTCCCGTAGGGACGATTGAATCTCAGCCGTCCCTACGGGACTCGATCAAATGTCTTGCTTTCTAACCCAGCAATAAATTGCTGGGTTATTGTCAGTTATCCCTACGGGACACGCAAGACTAAGCAGTGGATTGACGGAAAGGTATCAAAGCTCAGGCAAAGTATATTTTCGTCCGGTGTTGACCTTCTTCAAATAAGCCATCAGCGGCTCAAAATATCTGAGCATCGCTTTGGCGCTCAAATCTTCGCCGGTCATTTGCTTGAGCACGACGCGCCAGTCGCGCGAGCTTCCGGTACGCATGATCGCGCGCAGGAAATCTCCGACCTGTTTGCTTCCGTAATAGTTCGTCTCGTGCGGGTCCTGCTTCAGGATTTTGCGCGCGATGTGGTCGTGAAGCTGAAAGAGCAGGATGTTGGCGATAGCGTAGTCGTAATACTGCGCCGCGTCGTCGTTGATGTGCGTCTTCGTGCAGGCATCGCAGTATTCTTCCGTGCGCGTGACGGGCGGAACGATGCCCTGATACTTCAAGGCCAACTCCCACCAACGCTTGTTGTATTGCTCCTTCGGCAGATTGTTCTCATAGAGATCATACTCGAAGCGCGACATCGTGCCCGCCGAAAACGGTGTGAAGACGACGTAGTTGAGTGCTTCCCTGAGAAGCTCCTGCATCTCGTCAACCTTCGCATCTTTGGGAGCGAGGCCGCGCCCCTCAAGAAAAGGTTTCTGCATCGCCGCCAGGCCGATCATTGTTCCGAAGGCTTCATGATAAGCGCGGTTTGCTCCTTCACGCAGGAGCGGGGGCACTTCGGGGTTCGTGTAGCTGATGTAGTAGTAGATGTGTCCCAACTCGTGATGCGCCGTCTCGTACCAGTCTGCGTTCGGCTCGACGCTCATCAGGGAACGAATGTCATTCTGAAGGTCCAGATGCCAGGCGCTGGCGTGCGTGTTCTTCTTGTAAGTAGCGTTTGCCGGAACAGGGTAGAGCGAAGATTTATCCCAGAAACTCTGCGGCAGCGGCGGAAAGCCCAGGGAGATGTAGAACTGCTCGGCCTGTTTGACGATCCATTCGGGTGTTTTGGATTTGAGCGCATCGTCAATATTCAGTCCCTCGACTTTGACAAGCGAACTCCAATCCTGCCCCCAGCGATTCGGCAGCCAGTCGGCGGGAATCTGATCGGGCACAGGCTGGTTGTATCGATTCGCAAGCTCGTAGCGCGCATAGGTGTGAAGCTCTCTATAGAGCGGGCGCAACTCACGATTAAATTTATCCAGAAGCTGCAACATCTCCTCGCCCGTCATGCCGTACTCGGAAATCTGGTAGTTGACGTAAGAGCTATAGCCAAGGGGTCGCACGGTCGCGTTGCGAAGTCTTTGCAGGTTAGCGAGGCCGTCTTTCAAAACCTTGCCGACCTCTTTTGAGGCGAGCCATGCTTTGCGCCGCTCCGCTGGGTCGTTCGACGCGCGCAGAATTTCGTCAACCTGATTCGGCGTGACGGGTTTGTCATCAACCTTGAAACCGAAGCCGTAAAGTTTTTCAGTCTGCGCGGTCTCGGCGGCGATTCTCTCTTTGACTAAATCTTTGACAGTTTCAGGATACTCTGCGGCCAGGTAGAGAATGCGTTCGAGTTGCTTCACCTGAAGCGGCGCGAGCTTGTTCTTCTCTTTGAGAAACGCGCTCGCCTTCTCTATGTTCTCCTTGCTTCCGGTAAAGGCCGTCAGCCGTTCGAGCGCGGCGTTCTCCGCTTTGGAGTTGGTGTCGTCGCCCTCGACGATCTTCGTGTTGGAATTCCAGGAAGCTTGGGTATAGCTATAGCGCAACTGAAGCCACTGAGCCGTGAACTGATCTATAAACTTCTGCGCGTCGTCCCTCACGCTCGATGCGCTGGCGACCCGTTGCCCGCCGGGGATGAAGGCAAGGAGAAGGAAAACAACGAGCAGAAGACTCGCGGCTTGCGAGAGAAATGACCTGTTGTTCATCTTCATCGGCTTCCTTTTTGTTTACGGTTTTTAGCCATCTGTTCCTAGCATGACCATGTTGTTCAAGAGCGTGTCTATTGCCTGCATGGTTCTCCTCCCGATCATGCGCGACATCAAAGGCGCAAGGAAAAGCCAGGGCAAGAGAACGACAATCGGGATCAGAAAAAACCAGGGACGACGAAGATCAGGCAGAGTCAGCGCCAGGACTCCGAATACAATCAGAAACAGAAGTCCCATCCCTAGCGGGAAGAAGGTGACAAACTTTTTCATCTTCTCCACGCCGCCGAGCGCCGCCTTTATCTCTATCGCAGAAGAACGGATGATAATCGAGGCTTCGGAAATGCCCTTCAGTGGATTCTCCCTTGTGCTGTTGATGCCCGGCCCCGTAACTCGCAGTTCATGCTCGGTGCTGGCAACAAGCTGAAAGCCTTGAGGGAGAAAAGTTGATTTGGCTACTTTTAACGCATTAGACGCACTGCCCGTGAAAGGCACTGTTTTAGAGTATTCCATCGGTTTGATCTTTCTAAAGGGACAACTATTGGTTGGCTTGCGCCGAGGAGCATAGCATTTTCGTCTTGTAAAATTAAGCCTTAAAGCGACCTGTGCTGCCGACGCCGGATGAAATCAAATGCGGAAGGTGATAGTCTATTGTTTCAGAGCCGGAGGTGATGAGACTTTGAGCGAACAGCAGAACAAGACAGACCTTTCGCAGTTCATCGCGGAGAACTTTGGAGCCAACGCCACCTATGTCGAAGGACTCCTCAGCCGCTTTCGCAATGACCCTGCGCTCGTGGATGAATCGTGGCGCGCCTACTTCAACGAACTGCTTGAGCCTACGGCTACGGAGGCACAGGAGAACGGGCATCCAGCGCAAGCGCAGATTATCAGTGACGGCGGAAGCCAATTGAGCGCGACTACGAATCAAGCGGCCAACGCTACGGCTACAGCGCCAGCTATCCCTGCAAACGCTCCCGCGCATCCCTCTGCGACACCTACCCCAGCCGCAGCCGAAACAGTCTCGAATGCCACGCCGATTCGCGGCGCGGCGCTCAAGATAGTCGAGAACATGGAGACGAGTCTCTCTGTTCCGACTGCGACCTCGAATCGTCGCATTCCCGTCAAGGTGCTGGACGAAAATCGCCGCACCATCAACAAGCACCTGCAAGAAAGAGGGCGCGGCAAAGCTTCTTACACGCATCTGGTCGCGTGGGCGATAGTGCGCGCGCTCGAAGAGTTTCCGCAGCTCAACGACGGTTTTGAAGTCGTGAACAATCAACCGTCGCGCGTGCGCCGCGAGAGCGTCAACCTTGGCGTCGCCATTGATCTGGCGAAGAAGGATGGCTCGCGCACACTGCTTGTGCCGAATATCAAGAATGCTAACGCGATGCGCTTCTCCGAGTTTCTTGCGGCCTACGACGATGTAGTCAAACGCGCGCGTGGGGGCAAACTTCAAATCCCGGACTTTCAAGGCACGACCATCTCCTTAACCAATCCCGGAACCATCGGCACGGTCGCTTCAACGCCGCGACTGATGGCGGGCCAGTCCGTCATCATCGCCACGGGCGCAATCGAGTTTCCGGCTGAGTACCAGGCGATGGCTCCCGAAGCCCTCTCGCAGCTAGGCATCAGCAAGGCGATGACGATTTCCAGCACCTACGATCATCGCATCATTCAGGGCGCGGAGTCGGGCGCGTTTCTGGCACGCGTGCATGAGTTGATTACAGGCGAGCATCGGTTCTACGACGACATCTTTGCCGATCTGGAAATCGCGTATCCACCGATGCGCTGGGCCATAGATCATAATCCGGCTCTGCTCGGCGGCGGCGATCAGGCGCGAGCGCAGACGATCAAGCAGGCGCGCGTGCTCGAACTCATCAACGCCTACCGCGTGCGCGGCCACCTCATCGCGGATATTGACCCGCTCCACGCGATGCCGCTTCATCATCATCCTGAGCTGGACATCGAAACCTACGGGTTGACGATCTGGGATTTGGATCGTGACTTCATCACTGGCGGACTCGCGGGCCGTGAGAGCGCGCCCTTGCGTGAAATCCTGGATATTCTACAGCGCGCCTACTGCGGCAAGGTCGGCATAGAGTATCGCCACATCCAGAGCAAGGAACAGAAAGTCTGGATACGTGAAGAGGTCAGAAAGCAGTTCGTCGAGCCGCAGCCGCTCTCGCCGGAAATCAAAAAGCAACTTCTATTGAAACTCATCGCCGCCGAACAGTTCGAGCGTTTTCTGCACACGAAGTATCTCGGACAAAAAAGATTTTCACTGGAAGGCTGCGAGACGATCATTCCGCTGCTCGACCAGTTGATTGAAGGGGCAGGCAGGCGCGGGGTTGAAGACATCACGCTCGGCATGGCGCATCGAGGGCGGCTCAACGTGCTCGCCAACGTCGTCGGCAATTTCGCGGAACGCATCTTCACAGCCTTTGAAGGCAGCGTGCATCCGAATTTCCCTGCCGACGAAGGCGACGTGAAATATCATCAGGGCGCACAGGGAGAACGCGAGACCATTGATGGTCGGAAAATGAAAATCACGCTCTCGCCGAATCCGAGCCACCTGGAATTCGTTGACCCTGTGGTCGAGGGCATGGTGCGCGCCAAGCATGACGCGATGGATACTCCGCGCGAAGAGTCTATTGATCGCGCTCTGCCTGTGCTTCTTCACGGCGATGCGGCGTTCGCCGGGCAGGGCATCGTGATGGAGACTTTGAATTTGGCTGAACTGCGCGGCTATCGCACGGGCGGGACGATTCACATCATCATCAACAACCAGATCGGCTTTACCACTTCGCCCGAACAGGGACGCTCCACGATTTATTCAACCGATGTGGCGCGCATGACGCAGCTTCCCATCTTTCACGTCAACGGCGACGACCCGGAAGCTGCTTATCGTGTGCTGCAAATCGCATTGGACTTTCGCCAGGAGTTCAACAAGGACGTGGTGCTGGACATCGTGGGCTTCCGCAAGCTCGGACACAACGAAGCGGACGAGCCGAGCTACACGCAGCCCCTGATGTACGCGCGCGTCAAAGCTCATCCCGGCGTGCGCACCGTCTATGCACAGGAGCTTATCCGCGAAGGCGTGATTGACGAGGCGGGCGTAAGTCAAATGATTGAAGAGCGCGTGCAGCGTTATGAAGATGCCCTGGCGAAGGCCAAAGAGATCGTCGCCAACAAACCTCCGATCAATGAACTTCCGCCGCCCGTCCAGGAAGAAGACGGGTCGGCTGTTGAAGAGACAGGCGTGGAGCGTGAAATCATCAGCCGGATAACGCAGAAAATTTCTCTCGTCCCCGAAGGCTTCAACATCAATCCGAAGATGGTCGGGCAACTCGCGCGGCGCGCCAAGATGGGCGAGGGCGAAACGCCTATGGACTGGGCTTTCGCCGAAGCGATGGCCTACGGCTCGCTCGTCTTGGAAGGCACGCGCGTGCGCCTGAGCGGTCAGGATTCGGGACGCGGAACCTTTAGCCAGCGCCACGCCGTCATGTACGACACTCAGACCGGCAAGCCCTGGTCGCCGCTCTCGGAGCTTCGCAGTGAGAAGAATCCGAAGGCGGAGTTTGATGTTTATGATAGCTCGCTCTCCGAGCAGGGCGTGCTCGGTTTCGAGTATGGCTATTCGGTCGTGGCGCAGGATGCGCTCGTCTTGTGGGAAGCGCAGTTCGGAGACTTCGGCAACGGCGCGCAGGTCATCATAGACCAGTACATCGCGGCCTCAGAGGATAAGTGGCAGCAGCGCGTCCGTCTCGGCCTGCTTCTGCCGCACGGCTACGAGGGACAAGGGCCGGAGCATTCCAGCGCGCGACTTGAGCGTTATCTGCAACTCTGTGCGGAGAACAATCTACAGGTCTGCTACCCGACCACGCCCGCGCAGTATTTCCATCTTCTGCGTCGGCAGGTGAAACAAGAATTGATGCGGCCTCTCATCGTCATCACGCCGAAGAGTCTGCTCAGGCTTCCCGCTGCGACTTCAACTGTAGATCAACTGACAACGGGCGGTTTCCTGCCCGTGATAGACGATGGGGAAGTGAAACAGCGCGAGAGCGTGCAGCGCATCGTCCTGTGCAGCGGCAAGGTCTTTTACGATCTCAACAGTGCGCGCAAGAAATCGGGTGATGAAAGAGTCGCCATCATTCGTCTCGAACAGTTCTACCCGTTCCCGGAAAAACGCCTGCGTGAAATCTTCAAGAGTTACACAGCGGCAACGCAACTTGTCTGGGCGCAGGAAGAGGCAAAGAACATGGGCGGCTGGACTTTTGTCGAGCCGCGCCTGATGAACATGCTGCCATCTTGCCAGCGTCCCTTTTACGTCGGGCGTGCGGCATCGGCCAGCCCCGCGACCGGCTCCTACACCATACATGAGCTGGAGCAGCGTCGGCTGGTTGACCAGGCGCTCACGAAAGATGATGCCGCTTTCATCTCCAATGCGAGCACAGCACAGTATGCTGGACAGGCTGATTCATAACCTTAGAATTAACCACAGAGACACCGCAGGCACAGAGAAGGCCTAGAAAATGAATTAATGAAAACATGTCTTCTCACAGTTAAAATTTTCTCTGTGCCTTTGTGGTGATTAACTCTCAAAGAACCGGAAAACTACCTATGAAATCTCGCACCTTGTGGATCGTATTCGTAGTCCTGCTTTCATCTTTTACCCTTTACGGGGGCGCGGCGTGTAGCCGTGCAGAGCAGCCGCAAGCCGTCGCCGCTCCCACTGCTTCCGTCTCGCCTACACCGACAGGCGAGCCGATCTCAGTCGCGGCGGTCGGCGACATCATGCTTGGCTCGACCTATCAGGGACGCGGCCTGCCGGAAAAAGACGGCGCAGAGATGATCTCAGGTCTTGCGCCGATTCTCTCATCCGCAGACATCGCTTTCGGAAATCTGGAAGGGCCGCTGATTGATACGGGCGAGTCCACGAAGTGCGGCCCGAACGCGAAGCTCTGTTACGTGTTTCGTGTGCCGACGCGCTACGGAAAATATCTGAAAGAGGTCGGCTTCGACGTGATGAGTTTGGCGAACAACCACTCTTCGGACTTCGGCGCGGCTGGACGCGAGAGCAGCAGCAAGACTCTCGAAAGTCTGGGCATCCTTCATGCTGGCAACGACACGACCGACATCGCCTACCTGAACGTCAAAGGGAGAAAGATAGCTGTCGTCGCCTTCGCCTTCAATCCCATCTCGCTTAACTTGCTCGACATCGAAAATTCCAGAAGAGTCGTTGCGGAGACGGCACGCAAGGTAGACATCGTGATCGTCTCCTTTCACGGCGGAGCCGAAGGCTCTGCGGCGCAGCATGTGCCTCATGGACCGGAGATGTACTTAGGCTCGCCGCGCGGCGACCTGCGCGCATTCGCTCACGCCGTCGTAGACGCAGGCGCAGACCTTCTTTTAGGTCATAGCCCGCACGTCGTGCGCGCGATGGAAGTTTATAAAGGTCGGCTCATCGCGTATTCCCTGGGCAACTTCGCCTTCTACAGATTCCCCTTCACGGGGCCGACCGCTCTCTCGCTCATCCTGGAAACGAACATCGGGCCGCAGGGGGAATTCCTCTCAGGCCGTATCCATCCACTGATCCAGGAAGGACAATCCGGGCCGCGTCCTGACAAAAACAACACGGCCATCAACGTCGTCCGGCAACTCTCGAAGGACGACTTCGGCCCGACTGCTGTCAACGTCGCTGCCGATGGAACGATCTCCGCGCCTTAATTCAGAGTTGGCCTGAGTGTTTGGAGTAATGCAATTGAACCGCAGAGGACGCAGAGGGTCGCGGAGGAAAGAGAAGGGTTGAGAGAGCAGATTTCAGATTTCAAAGTTTGAAATTTCAAAATCAGGGATTCTGACTTTGAGATTTAATCTCTTCCTTTCAATCTCTTTCCTCCGCGACCCTCTGCGTCCTCTGCGTTGAAAATTCACCTCCAAGTAAAAGCTCATTCACAAGAAAAGCCAAACCTCAAACTTCGCGCTTCTTTTGCGTGCTTTACGAAACAAAGTACTTGACAAATTAAAACTTCAGCGTATTATCCGGCACATGGCCTCCATTCACCAACTTCGACCGCAAGGCACGGAAGAGCCTCCGGCGCTGCACGACCGCGCGATGGACAATCTGCGGTTTATCCGCGAGACGATGGAGCGCGCCTCCTCTTTTACAGCCGTTCCGGGATGGGGCGGCGTCCTTATGGGCGTGACGGCGCTCGCTGCGACAGTGGTTGCCTCCGAGCAGCCTTCAAGAAGTTTGTGGCTGGCGACGTGGGTGGTGGAAGCCTTGCTCGCGCTGGTTATTGGCGGCTGGGCGATGGATCGCAAGGCGCGCCGAGCAGAGACGCCGCTTCTTTCGGGGCCTGGGCGTAAGTTCGCGTTCAGCTATTCGCCGCCTATCCTGGTCGGCGTGCTGTTGACGGTCGTGCTTTATCGCGCTGGCGTAGTGAACGCTTTGCCGGGCGTGTGGCTGCTGCTTTACGGCACAGGGGTGGTCACGGGAGGGGCTTTTTCAGTCAAGATTGTTCCGGTAATGGGGCTTTGTTTTATGCTGCTGGGCGCGGTCGCGTTGTTTGCTCCGGCCACCTGGGGAAGCTATTTAATGGGCGCTGGATTCGGCGGCCTGCACATCATTTTCGGTATTATCATCGCAAGGAGACACGGTGGCTAGACAGAACGTCTTAAAAAAGGAATCTCAACGTAAGAGTAACGCGACTGATAGTAAGCTGCGTAAGGTTAGCGAGAGCGCGCCTGAGAGCGCGCCGCATCAAAAATTCGAGCGCCTCATTCACGAGCGCTCGCGTCTGGGGATTGTCAGCGCCCTGGCCGTCAACCAATCTCTGACCTTCAACGATCTCAAAAAACTTGTGAGAACGACAGACGGCAACCTGAGCGTGCATGCGCGTAAGCTAGAGGACGCTGGCTACCTGGCCTGCACCAAGTCCTTCGATGGCCGCACGCCGAAGACGGAGTACAGCCTGACGCGCGCTGGCCGACGCGCTCTCGAACAATATCTCAACCACATGGAAGCCCTGATTCGGACAATGCGCGACCGTTGATGCGGGACACGCTTTTTTTTGCGGATATGCTTTATGAAACAAAGCTCTTTACTTAATTCGAGCGGTGTCAGGTTGCGGCTTGAAATTCTCAAAGCCTGTTGCGTCGAAAGGGGAGATTGATGAATACGAATGTGAATCTGGAGGCGGCGGTTGGAGTCCTGGTCTTTTTGGGGACGGCCTTCGTGATGGGGTTAGCGGTGCTGGTCATCATTCATGCGATCAAAACACGGAAGCGGGCGCGAGCCGGAAAAGTCGGGCTTGCGGCTCTGGCCGGGCTGGGGCTTTATCTAGTGCTCCTGCTCGCGCTCTCTTTCATGAGTCGTGAGAAGGTTCTGGCCTTCGGCGAGGAGAAGCATTTTTGTGAGATTGACTGTCACCTGGCCTATTCGGTGACGAATATCAGAAAGACAAAGACGCTTGGTGAGCCGCCCGACGAAGCGACTGCGCAGGGAATCTTTTACGTCGTGACCATCAAGACTCGCTTCGACGAGACGACCATTAGTCAAACGCGCGGAAATGCGCAGCTCTGGCCGAACAGTCGCGTCGTGACAATCATGGACGAGCAGGGGAACAGCTACAGCCCTTCAACGGAAGGACAGCGCCTCCTCAATAGCTCGACGCAGGGAAGCGGCACACCGCTGACAGAGCCTTTGCGTCCGGGTGAAGCCTACACGACCGAGCTGGTTTTCGATCTTCCGGCGAATATCAAGAATCCTGAGTTGTTAATGCGCGAGGGTGAATTCGTCACACACTTCATCATCGGGCATGAGAACAGCTTGTGGCACAAGAAGACGAAGTTTCGGCTTGAGTCATAAACGAAGAGTTAGAAAATTTGAAGGATAATTGGCGATGAACGAGAGAACTAAGCAGGGACTCAAGGTGCTTGAGGCCGCGCTGCTACTGGGCGTCTTAGGTGATGGATTGTTGCGCGCGACGCCTTGGGGCTTGAATGTTTTGTTGTGGACGGGCGGAGTCTGCGTGGCGCTGGTCGTTTTAATGCTGCGCTGGCGTCAGAAAGCTCTGATGAATAATGGACACTGGTTGCTGCTCACCTCTCTTCTTTCCGCAGCCAGTTTCGCATGGCGCGATTCGCTCGTGCTGAATTTCCTTGCGGGCCTGACGCTGCTGGTCGCGCTCGCGTTGATGGCCTGGCGCGCGAGGGAGGGACGCATCTGGCTCGCCAGCATCACGGAATATTTTTTAGGAATGTTGGTCGCGGGCATCAACGCAATTTTTATCGGCTTTCCCTTGTTGCTGGGTGATGTGCGTTGGAAGGAACTCCCCGCCGCCGGGTGGTCGCGCCACTTGAGGTCTGTTTTGCTTGGCGTGGTCATCGCGGTTCCGCTGTTGGTTATCTTCAGCATGCTTTTCATGTCCGCTGACGTGGCTTTCGAGGCAGTGGTTAACAGATTCTTTTTAACGAATCACGAGGAGGTCTTCGGCCACATCATCCTGGCGCTCGTTCTGGCGTGGATTACCGGAGGGTTCCTGCGCGGCCTACTGTTTGGAAGGGGAGTGGCGATCACGAATGACGGGCGCGCAAGGTTTGTCTCTGAGAGCCAGGGAGAAAACTACTGTGTTGCGGAAACTTCGGTTGCGAGCAACACGGTAGCGCAGCCGCTTAAGGTTGAGCCGGTTCGTCTCGGGATAGTAGAGATCGGGACCATCCTGGGACTGCTGAATCTGCTCTTTCTTGTTTTCGTCCTGTTGCAGTTTCGCTACTTCTTCGGCGGCGCTGCGTTGGTTCAAAGTTCTGGCGGGATGACCTATGCGGAGTATTACCGGCGCGGCTTCTTCGAGTTGGTGACGGTGGCCGCGCTCGTGCTTCCCATTCTGCTAGGCGCGCACTGGCTGCTGCGTAAAGATAACGCGGCGCACGAGCGCATCTTTCGCCTGCTGGCCGCGACGCAGGTGGCGTTGCTTTTCGTCATCATGGCTTCAGCCGTCAGGCGCATGCTGCTTTACCAGAGCGAGTACGGGTTGACGGAGTTGCGTCTTTACACGACGGCCTTCATGGGCTGGCTCGCTCTGGTCTTCGTCTGGTTTATCGCAACGGCGCTGAGAGGGCGGCGTGAGCAATTCGCTTACGGCGCTCTGGTCGTGGGCTTCCTGATTGTCGCCACGCTTCACGTGATAAATCCTGATGCCTTGATTGTTCGTGTCAACGTCGCGCACGCGCGCGCAGGCCGGGGCTTCGATGCGGACTACGCAGCCTCTTTGAGCGCAGACGCCGTGCCAGCGTTGATGGAATCCCTGCCCGCTTTGAACGCAGAGGATCAGCGCATCGTCGCCATTAGAGTTTTAGACTCCTGGTTGGGGTCAGAACCCGCAGACTGGCGCACCTGGAATTGGGCGCGTTCGGATGCTCGTAGAGTTGTGCGGGAGATGTGGGAGCCGCTGCGTGATAGCGCTGTGGCTCCGCCACCTGTTGCTCAAGTGACCGAGTTGCCGGAGACAGTCGCCGCGCAGAGCGTTGCGATTGCAAATCAAATCAAGCCGTCTGCTATTAAACGGCAGCCAAGTCCCACGCGAAAACGCGAGAGCGTGAAGAGGCGAAGCGACTTGAGTGCGCCGCTGAGACGTAAGCGAACTTAGCCCCGGAGGAGTTGAAAAATCTACCGCTCCTTTTGTCGAACTCTGGCTAGACTAGCCGCAGAGTTTCATTCGGGTAGTCAATCGTGACTTTGAATTCTTTGAGAAAGTTGTAGCCGATGATTCCGTCCAGCTTTGTCTTCACGATCTGGCTGAGCATGGTTAGAAAGTCAGCGGTCACGATTGTTAAGTTTTCGAGCCTGGCGTCTCCAACAGCCAGCGACCGGACGACTCCTCTAAAACCCTGCATAGTGCCTCCCGCGCCGGTCATCTGAGGTATGCCTGTGCTCTCGATTGCTAGAATCTGCGCGACCTCAGCAGAGACCACCGTTGTCGAAGCTCCCGTGTCAAGAGCGAAGATGTAGGGCCCTTCACCGTTGACGAGCGCGGGGACGAGGATGAGCGGCTTGGAGGGATGAGCCAGCTTGAACTTGATCTCTGTGCGCTGAGAGTCGCCATTCCCGCTTGGTTCCTGCTCCGCATCAGCCAGTTGAAGAGTATGCTTCTGATAATCGAGTGTCAGACGAAAGTTCTTGAGATAGCTGTAGCCGATGTTGCCGTCCACCTTCGTTCCGATGACTGCGCCGATCCTTTGCAGTTCGCTTGTGATGGCAACTTGAACGTTCAACGCATTCGCTTGCCCGATGGCTAAGGAGTTAACAACGCCGAGCGAAATCGCCATCTTGCCTCCTGCGCCCATAGCTTCCGTAGTTTCCGTAATGGTAGCGCCTACTCGCTCCGCAAACTCCGGCGTTAGCAATGAAATTCCCGCTCCGGTATCCAGAATAAATTCATGAGGCCCGTCACCGTTGACGCTGGCGGGCACAAGGATAAGGGGCTGCGCGCCTCCGGCTAAACGAAAATTGACTTCGGTATGCACTAGCGTTTCTCCAAATAGCTGGTTCTTGAAATGATTTTGAAGCTCCCCTGCGGGTTGCGAAATGTACGTCCCGGCTTAACTGAAAGTTTCAAGTTCGTTGAGAGTCGAGTTCGCAAGCGATGTGCGTGAGATTGGAAGACTACGAGAGAACCAAACCGCGCAGCTTGGGATGGAATCGTCCCGCAACTTTTTGTTTGCCGCGCCTGTTTGAATTTTCTCTTGCGCGTTTCAAGACAAGCGTAGAGAATGAGCGCAAACTGACAAGCGGGGGTTAGGGCTGTGGCTAAGCTGAAGGACAGGATACAGAATGCGCTGGACGAGGGACGTATGCTCGTGCTCGGCTCTCAGGTGCTGCTGGGGTTTCAGTTTCGCTCGGCCTTTGAGCAGGGCTTCGAGAAGCTCCCGCACATTTCGCAATACCTGAAGATGGGTGCGCTCGGCCTGATGCTCCTGGCGCTGGGCTTACTAATCGCGCCCGGCGCTTATCATCGCATCGTAGAGGAAGGCGAAGACACGGAAGCCCTGCACCGCTTCATAACGAAGGTGATGGACTACGCGCTCCTGCCTTTTGCTGTGGCGCTCGGCATTGACGTTTATGTAGCGATGGAGCGCTCCTTAGGACAGGCTTTCGGTCTCATCTCAGGGCTGGGCGCGAGTCTCTTTGCGCTCTTCTTCTGGTACGGGCTGGAGTTTATGCGTCGGGCTGAGCGCGAACCTGAGATCAAGGAGGCACAGGAGATGGCAAAGAAAGAGGACTCTCAAGAGGGTGGAGCGAAAGTTAAAGATAAGATTAAGCACGTCCTGACGGAATGCAGGGTTGTGCTGCCGGGGGCGCAGGCTCTGCTCGGATTTCAATTCATCTCGACGCTCACAGAGAGTTTTGAAAAGTTGCCCGCATCTTCAAAGTACATACACCTGTTGAGCCTCGCGCTTGTTGCCGTGTGCATCATCTTGCTGATGACGCCCGCCGCGTATCATCGCATCGTCGAGCGCGGCGAAGAGACAGAACACTTTCACCGCTTCGCTAGTCGCATCCTGATTGCCGCGATGGTCCCGCTCGCCCTGGGCGTTTGCGGCGACTTCTTTCTCGTCGTTCGCAAAGTCACGGAGTCTGCTACTGCGGCTGTGGTTGCCGCTCTCGTGATGCTCTTTTTCTTTTACAGTCTCTGGTTCGGGTTTACTATCTATCGTCGAAATCAGGAACGCTCCAAACAGGCGCACACGCGCCGGAAGGGCAGGCAAGTCGCTGCCTAGAAACAGTCTCATAAACGCCCTGCTCAATTAAGGAGAGATGAATTTAATCAGGAAAATCTAACCAGCTTCCTCGTTGCGTATATTGGTTCGACTGTTTTTAGTAAAACTTTCCTCCAAGAAAGGATGTGTGATGAAAAAGAATCTCTATAGTTCTTTGGGCCTCGCTGTTTTGTTGCTTTTGGCCGGATATGGTTGGGAAACACGCGCTCAAGCATTGGCTCATCAAGAGTCGCCAAGCCTTTACAAACGGCTCGGCGGCTACGACGCGCTGGCCGCTGTGACGGATGATTTCGTCGGTCGGTTAGTCAGCGATAAGCAGCTTTCGCGGTTTTTTAGCGGAGTCAGCACGGATTCACAAAAGCGAATCCGCCAGCTTGTCTTAGATCAACTGTGCGCGGCGACGGGCGGGCCTTGCATCTACATCGGGCGCAGCATGAGAACCGCGCATGCAGGATTGGGCATCACCGAAGACGACTGGAACGTGGCCGTCAAGTTGCTCGTTCAGACGCTCGACAAATTCAAAGTGCCGAAAGCAGAGCAAGCGGAGTTGGCTAAAATCCTCAGCACGCTCAAGCCGGACATCGTTGATAAGAAATAGGCAGAACGAAAAGCAGAAGCCAGGAGTCAGAGGCCAGAATGAATGAGCCGAAAATCGCTTCTCTTTTATTCTGGCTTCTATTCCTCGCCTCCTGTATTCTGCGTTGAGAATGAAACGTGATCTGGTGCGGGAGTTTCTCACCTACATACAGGTTGAGAAGGGCTTGGCGCGAAACTCTCTGGAAAGCTACGGGCGCGATCTGGCGCGGCTCAAAGAGTGGGCCGGGGCGCAGGGCAAAAGCGTCGAGAGTTTGACGCGCACAGACCTGCGCGGATGGATTGCCGATCTCTCCCGCGAAGGTTTGTCGCCTGCCTCTGTCTCGCGCGCCGTCAGCGCAGCGCGCGGCCTCTTCCGTTTCCTGATGCTCGACGGGCACATTAAAACGCACCCGGCGGAGGACTTGAACACGCCGCAAGGGAACTCACACCTCCCAAGATTTCTCACCGAAGAAGAGATGGAACGCTTGCTTGCCGCGCCCGACGTTTCCACAGACGAAGGCATGCGGGAACGCGCCATGCTTGAGTTGCTGTACGCCACGGGCCTGCGCGTTTCGGAGCTGGTCGGAATTAAACGCACGGATATAAACCTGGATGCCGGGCTGATTGCCTGTCATGGAAAGGGCAGCAAAGAGCGGCGCGTGCCCATCGGCAAGAGCGCCACGCACTGGTTGCAGCAGTACATAGGTGTGCGCGCACGCTCCTTCAAGACGCACAGCCCGAATCTTTTCGTCAACAGTCTGGGCGCGCCGCTGACGCGCAACTTCGCCTGGGCCATGATTAAGCGTCTTGCTGCGCATGCTCACCTCGACCACGTTTCGCCGCACACGCTGCGTCACAGCTTCGCCACGCACCTCTTGCAGCGCGGTGCAGACTCGCGCTCGGTTCAAGCTCTCCTGGGCCACAGCGACATCTCCACCACACAAATCTACACGCACATCACAGACCGCCACATGCGCGCCACCTACGACCGTCATCACCCCCGCGCACGCGCTTCACATCTGCAATCGAGCGAAGAAGAGAATTCAGATCAGGGGTAACTTCGAGGCAGTACCGCCTGCCGCAAGCGGGCGGGTGCGGTCAATTAAAAATGCAAAATGAAAAATTTAAAATTCAGAATCGGCAATCTTAACTTTTGCCTTTTGCATTTTTAATTTTGCATTGTCAGACCCACTCGCTTGCGGCAGGTGGTACTGACCTGAAATATTCTTAGCAAATCTTTCTATTACCTTCTATAATGAAATCCATCCCCCGTATTCAATGAAAAATCCCGCACAGGATTTTTCAGACACCGCTATCTTGCCGGATAAAAGGCCGATTAAATCCAATGTCTAATGACAGGGTGGTCACTGAGCAGGCTTCAGACGAGCTATCTGCTGTTGAAGAGTTGCGTAGGCGCGAGCGTGAGTTGTCCGATTTCATCGAGAACGCATCGGTCGGGCTTCACTGGGTCGGGGCGGACGGGACTATTCTGTGGGCTAACGAATGCGAGTTGAACCTGCTCGGCTACACCCGCGAAGAATATATCGGGCGCAGCATCACAGAGTTTCACGCCGACACAGATGTGATTAGCGACATCCTGCGGCGGCTGACAAATGGAGAGACCCTTCACGACTACGAAGCGAGGTTGCGTTGTAAGGACGGCTCTATCCGCCACGTGCTGATTAACTCGAATGTGATGTGGGAGGAGGATAGGTTCGTTCACACGCGCTGCTTCACGCGCGACATTACAGAAGAGAAGCGCGCCACAGTAGAACGAGACCGTCTCCTCCTGCTTGAACAGGAAGCGCGTGAGGAAACTGAGACCATCAACCGGCTCGGTCAGGTTCTTTCAGCCGAGCTTGATTTGCAGAAACTCGTGCAGGCGGTCACGGATGCTGCGACTGACCTGACCGGCGCTCATTTCGGCTCCTTCTTCTATAACCTGATTGATGCTCGCGGCGAAAGTTACATGCTTTATACGCTCTCCGGCGTGCCGCGCGAAGCGTTCGCACATTTCCCCATGCCGCGCAACACGGAAATCTTTGCGCCGACCTTCCGGGGCGAAGGCGTCGTGCGGATTGCCGATGTCAAAAAAGACCCGCGTTACGGCAAGAACTCTCCCTACTACGGAATGCCTGAAGGCCACCTGCCAGTCACCAGCTATCTGGCCGTTCCGGTTATCTCACGATCCGGTGAAGTCCTCGGCGGGCTTTTCTTCGGTCATCCAGAGGCGGGCGTGTTCACAGAGCGTCATGAACGGATGGTCGTTGGGCTTGCCGCGCAGACAGCCATTGCGATGGACAATGCCCGGCTCTTCGAGGCGGCAAGGAACGAACGTCTTAATGCGCAGGCGGCGCAAGTACAGATCAGCAAAATCCTGGAAAGCATCACCGACGCTTTTTTCGCGCTCGACCGCGAGTGGCGGTTCACCTATATCAATCAACAGGCCGAGCCGCTCCTGCATCGCAAACGGGAAGAGATGCTGGGGAAGAATATCTGGGATGAGTTTCCTAAAGCGGTCGGCACCAATTTTGATCTGCAATATCACAGGGCAACTGCGGAACAGGTGTCAGTTGCGTTTGAGGAATACTTTCCTCTGCTGGATTCGTGGTTTGAGGTTCATGCCTATCCATCGCAGGATGGACTCTCGGTTTACTTCCACGACATCACAGAGCGCAGGCAAACCACAGATACGCTCTTTGAGCGAACACGCCTGGCGGAGCTAAATGCTGATGTCGGTCTGGCCCTGACGGGAAGCGACAGCCTGGAGGATATGCTGAGCCGCTGCGCCGAGGCGATAGTCCAACACCTCGATGCTGCGTTTGCTCGAATCTGGACGCTCAACGCTAAAGAGAATGTCCTGGAATTGCAGGCCAGCGCAGGCATGTACACGCACCTCGATGGCGCGCATGGGCGTGTTCCTTTCGGGCAGTTTAAGATCGGTCGGATCGCAGAGGAGCGCCAGCCACATTTAACGAATGAAGTGATAGGCGACCCGCAAGTCAGCGATCAGGAGTGGGCGAAGCGAGAGGGAATGATCGCTTTCGCGGGCTACCCGCTGATTGTTGAAGACCGTCTGGTCGGGGTGGTCGCAATGTTTGCGCGCAAACCGCTGATGGATGCGACGCTTCAGGCGATGTCCTCTGTGGCGAACGCAGTCGCCCTGGGCGTTGAGCGCAAGTGGGTAGAGGAAGAACGCACGCGGCTCCTTTCCAGTGAGCAGCAAGCGCGCCAGGAGGCGGAGTCGGCCAATCGTCTCAAGGACGAGTTCCTGGCGACTATCTCGCACGAGTTACGCACGCCGCTGACGGCGATTCTGGGATGGGCACACCTCCTGCGCGCGGGGCATCTAGACGGGACGAGCGGCAACCATGCGCTTGAAACCATCGAGCGTAATGCGCGCGCGCAGGCGCAACTGATAGATGATCTGCTGGACGTTTCAAGAATTATCACGGGTAAGCTGCGCCTGGATGTCAGGCAGGTTGACCCCGCTTCCTTCATCGAATCCGCCATCGAGTCGTTACACCCGGCAGCCGAAGCTAAAGACATACGAGTTCAGAAGGTGATGGATACCGGCGTAGTTTCCGTTGCGGGCGATCCGGCGCGGCTACAACAGGTCGTCTGGAATCTGCTGTCGAACGCCATCAAGTTTACTCCGAAGGGCGGGCGTGTGCAGGTGAGATTGGAGCGAGTCAACTCTCATCTGGAGATTGTGGTCTCAGATACCGGAGTTGGCATCAAGGCAGAGTTCCTGCCGCACGTCTTCGACCGCTTCCGGCAAGCTGACCAGGCGACAACACGTCAACACGGCGGGCTGGGTTTAGGTCTGGCGATTGTTCGCCATCTAGTCGAGCTTCATGGCGGCACGATACAGGCTGAGAGCGCGGGTGAGGAACAGGGAGCAACCTTTACGGTGCGTCTTCCGGTAGTCCCTGTCTATCAGAAAGAAAGTTTCGCAGAGCGCGTGCATCCGGCAGCCAGGGATACTCTACCTGCGTTTGAGTGCCCTGAAAAATTGGATGGATTGAAAATCCTCGTCGTGGATGATGAAAGCGACACGCGGGAATTGCTGAGAGTCGGGCTAGAGCATTGCGGCGCGGAAGTGTCGGTGGCCGGGTCAGCGAAAGAAGCGCTCGAAGCTATAGAAACATCCAGACCTGAAATCCTCATCAGCGACATCGGAATGCCCGATGAAGACGGCTACGAGTTAATCAAGAAGGTCAGAGCGTTGCCTGCCGGGAGAGGCGGAAAGACACCGGCTATAGCTTTGACTGCGTATGCGAGAACAGAAGATCGTTTGCGCGCTCTGAGGTCAGGCTACCAGATGCACATGCCGAAGCCGGTTGAGCTGGCCGAGTTGGTAGCAGTGATAACGAGCCTGGTTCAGCGAAGCGAGTAAGCGGCAACGCTTATTGGTTAATCGTGAGTGATTCCATAAACTCTCTGATCTCCGGGTTGTCAGGGATTTCGCTCATCACGCCCACGAAGATAACGTGCAGTGTCTTGCCTTCAACCTTAAAGTAGTTGCGCAGCGCGCCGCTCAAGTAACACCCACGCACCTTGTATTGACGTCCCTTGTAGCTGCCCATCGAAGCATCTTTCTCCTGAAAAAACTCGCACGGAAGTCCGTGAGCTGCCGCACCATCATTGAGCGCATCAACCGTCCGGTCAAACAGTGCGGAGATAACCTCGTTCTGGTAAGGGCCGCTTGCCCACGCGGTCAGGTAAGTAATCTTCAGATGATGAACCCAGCGGAAGGTCGCTTTGATGGGCTGACCATGCGGCACACCTATTTCGGCTGTGAACTCCTGCGCGCCGCCCGGCATACGAACAGAGAAGAGATTGTCGGACGACGAAAAGAGAGGCCACTTCCCGGCTTCTGTTTTCCCGGAGGACTTCGCCACTCGCGGCGTCGTTCCGGCGCTTGATGCCTCGTTGGTTGCGGGCGCTCCTTTAGCAGCGGAAGCAGAAGGAGAAGCGGCGGCGGTCGTTTCTCTGTTCGAGTTGTCTGCTTTGGCACGCCTCCATTCCCAGGGCGGAACAGGCGAAGAGTCTTGCCAGATGCCTCGATGCTCACTGCGCGCCGCGTGTTCCGAGTCAGCATAGAGACGTTGCAGTTGAGCGCCCAGCTCAGTCTCATAATTTCTGTCGAACCAGGCCACACCGTCACGAATCATCTGTAAGCCGATGTCCCTGTCTTCAAAAAAGACCCTGGCGATGAGTTGCGAATTGACTCCAAGCCCAGTGTATTCGACCACGACCTGACGATTGAGCACGAAGCCCGCGAGATGAAGGCGAGCAACATCGCCGTATGGCTGATCTTTTTCGGGAGCTTCAGCCGCCTTCAAGACCACCTTGATTCGTCGCCCTGTGTTCTCCACTATAATAGTTTTACCGTCGTTCACCTCAACGACTATTGCCTGCAAGGTATTTGCCTTAACCGGCAGAGCGCAGTAAAGCACAGCCAGAAGAGCGACGAAGACGAGACGTTTCATTTAATTTGAGTCCTTAATGCTGGAGATTGAAAAGATGCTGGTGAGAGGGGAAGTCCTAAACCGAGTGTTAGGCGTGACAGCCGTTTCCATCTAACTCAACGGCCAGTAAAGATATTAGAGTTGTCGAGTGCGTTAGTCAAGAACCATTTATCGTGAGGTGTAAATGCCCGGCTCTATTCGCATACGCGCATTTTATCATGCAGGCAGCGGAATGAAATAAAAAAGAGATTGCCGCGATAGCAATCTCTCTCGAAAATTATGATGCACCCGGCAAGATTCGAACTTGCGACTTCTTGATTCGTAGTCAAGCACTCTATCCAACTGAGCTACGGGTGCATTTTCTCTTTATGTAGAGGAAAGAATATTACGGGTCGGGTTTCGGAGTGTCAAGCGCGTCATGCTTTGCCGTGAATGAGTTGCTCTTCGCGCTTCCTTGTCAGCGCCCGAAGTAGCCTGGACGTGTGTGCGCGATCAGTTCCGTGTGTGAGACTTCGATGCGGATGGCGCGCCAGCGACCCGTTTGGGCGTTGGTGTTTTTCGGACTATAGAAGACGGTATATAGCGTGCGCAGGTCTGCGGCGATTCCAGCGTAGAGTGTGCCCATATCTTCGAGCCGTTTGATGTCGTTGAGCCGCCCGCCTGTTCTATCCGCGAGCGTCTGCAAACGCACTCGCGCCGAGCCGTAGATGGCCGCCTGCACAGGCTCTACGAACGGCAGACGTTTTGGATCACCCGAAGGCAGAGCGAGCGGGTAGATCGTGACGCCCTGACGATCAGCCAGACTAAGCACCGAATTTAGCGCGCCACTCGCATTGGGTTTGACTGAGGCGAGGGCTTCTTCGTTGGTGTGCGCGCTGGCGGCGGAGTCTCTATCCTGTTTGCGTAAGTCTGTGTCAATGCCGTCGGTCAGCACGATGATGGCCTTGCGCCGCTTGCCCTCTTTAGCGAGTTGTTCGAGCGCGAAGCGTAGAGCCTCGTAAAAGTGTGTCTCGCCTTTGCCCTCTGCGTATTCGATAGACTTGCCAACCTTCTTACGGTCGGTCGTGAAGTTTGCCAGCGTCTTGACCTTGTCGTTGAAGGCGATGACGGCAACACGGTCATCAGGCCCAAGCGCGTCGAGGAAACGATATGCGGCCTGCTTGAGCGTCGGTCGGAAAGTCTGTGTCGAGCCGGACATATCCAGCAGGAGGACTAGACTGAAGGGCGCAGCCGTAGGCTCAAAATCCGTTATTGATTGCAGCACGTCGTCTTCATAGACGGAAAAGTCGTTGCGCGAAAGGTTCGTGATGGCGCGGCCCTGTTTGTCAACGACGCCGACGTTGAGTTGCACCAGCGCAGTGTTGACCTTCAACACATCGTCCTGGTCTCCCTGCGCGTTCGCAGCAGCAGACAAAAATATGCACGACAGAACCAGCGCGCAGGTAGTGCAGAAGGATTTCAGGGCAGGGAATGTGAAAGAGAAACGGAAACGAATCATTGCTCAAATCAACCGTCTTGAAACGGGATGGTGCGAGTATGCCTGCTGCCAACACAATTTGGCAAGCAACGGGCACATGGACCCTAAATACGCCCCTGGTCGGACGCTTCAAATCTATTTGGAGTTGCTTGGGGAAAACAGTAGGCAGCGGGCAGTTGGCAGTAGGCAGTAAGTATTGGCTGGTCGAAAGGAGGGCTACCAGTAAAGATTACATCTCTCAACCTTTAACTCACTGCCAACCGCTTACTGCTAACTGCCTACTGCTTTGCGTGTGCGGCGTGTGGCGGTAGCTACGGCTGCAACGGGTGCGAGCGGCGAGGCCGCAGGCGGCTCAACCGGGACGGGACGAGGCCGACGGCTGTTGCTGCGCGCGGCTGCACGCTCTGCTTCGGCGGCGACCACCCGTTTCGCCTTCTCGATTCGTTTGCGCGGCACAAGCTGGTAACGCAACTCCATCTCCTGCGCGACCCTGTAAATGTGCTTGGCCTTTGCTCCGCGCTCGGCGCGACGAATGATCTCTTCCAGTTCAAGCAGCTCTGCCTGATCGTCTTTTCCAATCCAGATGTATGATGCTTCTGCCATCTCTCTTTTCACCTCTAAACGAATTAGCTCGCGCATCTCCACAGCGGCAAGCACGGGCAAGCGCGGACGCTCCCGGACAACCGCTGTGCGCGCCGCAAAATAATCTTCGACGAGCGCATCAACGCCCTCTCGGTTCACGTCGTAAAAGAGCGCGAAATCCTGGCAGCGCGTGCGGTAAGGGCAATTGACGGAGCACACGAGCGCGTCTTTGAAATGCCCGTAGCGATTGCAATAAAGTTTCAAGCGCATGACCTGATCCCGCGCGCCTCCCTCTCACCTGCCGTTTAAGTCCAGACAAGTATCTACACTTCAAAACGCAAAGTGTTCGGGAGGAAACAGACTATAACATGCTTTGTCCCACGCATGCAACTTGTGCCCGCACGCGCAACGCAAGATAGGACTGTGAGCGAGGCTGGATTGGGAATATAATCTACAGCCACAGGCGCGACGCTTCACGCAACCACCCTCCGCGAGCGCTGCTGCAACGACTAAGAATGCTACAACACGGGCGCACCAAGCGTTCCGTCTCTAGATGGAGGGTTCTCACAATGTACAAACCAAATTTCTGCTCTGAATGCGGCTCGCGCATCGAACGCTCGCGCTGGCATCTTTGGACGAGCAGACGATTCTGTGCAGACTGCGCGCCACGCTTTCGCAAGGCACAGCTTCTCTTGCCGGTAGTCGCGTGCGCAACGCTTTTCACCATTGGCCTCGTGGCGGGACGCGCCGCACGCCCCGCGCCCCCCCCGCTCATAGTCGAGCGCGGCGAACTGCCTGCGTTGATAACTCCCGCGACGAAAGACAAAGGGCAAGCGTTTGGCGCGGAAGCTGAAACGAACACGACTGCTGAAGCGAGCGCGACCACAGCGTCCAAACCTGAACAGGCTTACGGCCCGGACGGCACGGCTTCCGAACGGCCCACAGACCCCGCAGAGGTCGTCTCAATCTGCGGCGCGCGAACACAAAAGGGAACTCCCTGCCAACGTCGTGTGCGCGGCACAGGACGCTGCTGGCAACATAAGGGCATGCCTGCGATGCTGCCGCCGTCGAAGTTAATCATTCAAGGTTAAGAAGCACTTGAAGAGTTGAGCGAGCTATTAAACACGGAGCTGGTAAGACGCGCTTGCCACGTAGCTCTCACTTTTGCCTTTCTTGACGAGCGACAACCCGCCGCTGTACGGTGAGCGATAAAGGAGGATGCTCATGCAGTGGATCGTTGCGGTGATTCCGGCGCGGATGGGTTCGTCTCGTTTTCCGGGCAAGCCCCTTGCCCCACTTTTAGGGCGACCGATGATTGAGCATGTCGTTCGTCGCGCCGCGATGTGTGATGTTCTGGACGCGGTTTACGTCGCGACCTGCGATGAAGAGATACGTTTGGTTGTAGAGGGATTCGGCGGCAGCGTTCTCATGACATCGGCTGCGCACGAACGCGCCAGTGATCGCGTCGCAGAGGCCGCCGAGCGCGTCGAAGCCGACATCGTCTTGATGATCCAGGGAGACGAGCCGATGATAACACCGGGCATGATCGTTGCCTCTTTAGCTCCCATGTTGCAGGATGCTTCGGTGTCGTGTGTGAACCTCGTGCGCCGGATTCTCAGCCGGGAGGAGTACGTTGATCCGAACACCATCAAGGTCGTGATGAATGTCTGCGGGGACGCCCTCTACTTCTCGCGCGCTCCCATTCCCGCCGTCAACTTCGCGCGTGTAGAGATTGCGCCCGCGTTCAAGCAGGTGTGCGTAATCCCGTTCCGCCGCGACTTCCTCCGCGAGTTTGCGCAACTCACCCCAACGCCTCTCGAACAAACAGAGTCTATAGACATGCTCCGTGTGATTGAGCACGGCGGGCGCGTGCGGCTGGTGGAGACAGAGGCGGACACACATGCTGTTGACACCCCGGAAGACCTGCGACTCGTCGAGACACTCATGAAGGACGACCCTCTCCTGCTCCGATACGTAGAGCCGCTCAATCGCGTGAGGACGCGCGTATGATCTGGCGGGTACTCGTCAGCGCGCCCTACATGCTTCCGGTCATCGAGGAGTTCCGTGCGCGGCTGGAGGCCGAAGGCGTGGAGATCGTCTGTGCGAATGTGCGCGAGCGGTTGAGCGAGGATGAGCTTCTTCCAATCATTGGGACTATTGACGGCGTGATTTGCGGCGACGACCGGTTCACCGAGCGGGTTCTTCTTGAGGCGACTCGACTAAAGGTAATCTCGAAATGGGGCACGGGCATTGATTCCATAGACACGGGCGCGGCGGCGAAACTGGGCATTCGCGTTCGCAACACGCCCGGCGCTTTCACAGACCCTGTGGCAGACACCGTACTCGGTTATATTCTCTGCTTCGCGCGCAGGCTTCCCTGGATGGACCGGGATATTCGCAGCGGCCTGTGGATTAAGCAGGACGCCATCACGCTCGGAGAATGCACGCTCGGAGTAGTCGGGGTCGGGGATATCGGCAAGGCTGTGGTGCGCCGCGCGCGTGCCTTCGGGATGAAGGTACTCGGTAACGATTCTGTGCCGGTGGCCGAGTCTTTCGTCGAAGAGACCAACCTGCGCCTTGTGCCGCTCGGCACGTTGCTTGAGGAGGCAGACTTCATCTCGCTCAACTGCGATCTCAACCCGTCCTCCTTTCACCTGATAGGCCGCGCCGAGCTGTCGCACATGCGCGCTACGGCGTACCTCATCAACACGGCGCGCGGCCCTTTGGTAGACGAGTTGGCGCTCATTGATGCTTTGCGCGAGCGCCGGATTGCCGGTGCAGCGTTAGATGTCTTCGAGGTCGAGCCGCTCCCTGTAGACAGCCTGCTCCGCGCCCTGGACAATTGCCTGCTCGCGCCGCACAACTCTAACAGCAGTCCTGCTGCCCGGAGGCGAGTCCACGAGTCCACGATCAAGAATCTCCTCGATGGACTTCGAGAAGCGGGTGGGAGCCGCGCATCATGAAGCGCGTAGAATGCCGGGACTGGAAGCGCGTACGATGAACTCTACGTCAACCATGCCGGATACGAGCGAAGCAAGCGCGAGGAATGAGCGCGCCTGGCTGCTCTGTCGCGGCATCAAGAGCCTGCTTCGATGCGACGAGGCCGAAGTAGTCGAAGGGATAGCAGGCTACGTTATCTCACAGCATCGCAGTTTGCGGATCGGGTCGGAGTGGGTCAAGCGTAAGCGCGAGACCTCTGCTCCCGGCGTGATTGCCCTCCTCGGCGCGTTGAATAGATTTCTCGAAGTGCGCTCAAGTGGACACCCCGAAGGTGGGGTCTGGGTCGCGCGCCTGAGCAATGAGCGCCGCGCTATTGAGACGCTGCCGTCGTTGCTTCCAGAGATGAGTTGGACAGAACTCAAGTTTCGCAGGCTTCCAAACGCCGCGAGCCTTTCTGCGTTAGTCCGCAGTCTCGGCTCAAACTGGCGTGGAATTCTACGGCTCGCGCGCTTGCTCCACCGGCGCTACGAGTTCTTCAAGGTGCTCCGCGTTGTCGAGCTTATCGGCTACTACACGCGCTATCTGGATATTTTCCAGCAGGGGCATTTTCGTCTGGCGGTGATGTCGAGCCACAGCAACCCGCACGGCATCGCGTTCAACCTGGCGGCTCGAAAGTGTGGCGTGCCCGTCGCGCTCATCACGCATGGCATGCCTGTGCGTCCCGTCGCGCGGCTCTCCTACGATCTGGCGGTGGTGCATTGCGAAGCAGCGAGGCAGACGTATCTTGAGGAGGGCTGCCGGATGGATCGCGTCCTGGTGCATGGTCGGCGCGAGCATTATGCTCCGATGCCGGTGGGGTCGCTGCCCGCGCGGTTGGTCGTCGGGATATTCCTTTGCAAGGATGTGAACGAGGCCGGGCTGCGCGCCGTCGTCGAGCGTCTTCTAACCGAGCCGCGTGTCACGCGCATCCTCATTCGCCCGCATCCGAAGAATCTCTGGGTGGGGCTGGATGCATGGATAGCATCGCGCGACGACCCGCGTTTGCTTCGACACTCCGGCGGCCCGGTGCTCCGCGACATAGAGGCATCAGACATCGTACTCGGCGGCAACTCCAGCGTGCTCGTTGATGCGGTGTGTGCGGGGCGTCCGAGCGGCTACGTGAAGGACATTGACTATGGCTCTCATGATCTACACGCTTTCGTCGCACGTGGCCTGATCTATCCGCTTGACGATGAGGCTGGCTTCGACGCGGACGCGATGCTGCGTTTCTACCAGCGCGCAGACTGGCCCAACCTTCTCCGTCTCTTTGCCAACGTAGATGAAGACGAAGCTTCAGTCGAGGCGCAGGTGGGAGTTGCCATGCGCGAGCTTGCCGTATCGCACGGTGCGTCTGTCAGGGATGATCTTGGATACGACCAATCCGGGAAGGCATCAACTCAGTACCGCCTGCGGTAGCGAGCGGGTCTGACAATGCAAAATTAAAAATGCAAAAGGCAAAAGTTAAGATTGCCGATTCTGAATTTTACATTTTGCATTTTTCATTTTTAATTGACCGTACCCGCCCGCTTGCGGCAGGCGGTACTGACCCATTCCCAGCTTACAGCTTTGACTATTTTCTATCCTTGAACTGCTCGTAAAGCTGCGTGTGGCGGCTCGTGAGCGGAAGCTGGCGACCATTGATGAAAAGGTAGCGAACGTGCGTGCGCGCTTCTAAAAGATCGCCGTCTGTGATGACGAGGTTCGCCATCTTGCCCGGCTCGATTGATCCCATGCGGTCGGAGACTCCCATGATCTGCGCCGGGTAGAGCGTGACGGCTTTCAAGGCTTCGGCGCGCGGCAGACCGAAGGCCGCGCTCATCCCCGCATGAAAGGGAAGGTCGCGGACGTGCGCTCCCGTGTCGCCCGTAGAGATGCAGAAGCGCACGCCTGCCTGTTGAAGTTTCGCCGCATTTTCGTAAAGCGAATCGTAGAAATCATCTTCGCGTGGCGGAAGATCGAGCACGCCAGTTAAAATGACGGGGACGTTCCTTTCTTTCAAAACGCTCACTGCCTTCCAAGCCTCGTTGCCGCCGAGAATAACCGGGCGCATGTGCATCTCGTCGGCAAAGCGAAGGGCTGCGCGAATCTCCATCTCGCGGTCTGCGCGGAAGATGACTATCCGCTCGCCGCGCACAAAAGGCACAAGCGAAGCAAGCTGGACGTTGCGATTGGGGCGCGGCAACGTCTGGTCGCGCGCGTAAGCGTCCTGCGCCTTGCCGTAGGCTTCCGCATCACGCAGAAGCTTTCGCAGTTGATCTAGCTGGCGGTCGCGCGCGGTGATGGCTTCCGTGATGTTGGTCTGTTGCGGGTTGAAGAAAGAATCAAAGCTACGGTTGCTCACGCGCGGGAAGTTAATGACGAGCGCTACTGAAGGAACGACGGCCATCTCACGCGGCGTTGTGCCGTCGAGGTTGATGAGGGCGGCCTGACCCGAAATCACGCCGCCGAGCGGCATCGTGACGACGCTCGTGACGCCATTAACGCGCGTGACGTTAACATGCGCGCTGTGCGGGTTGACGGCTATGATGGCCTGCGCGTTCGGGTTCATGTCGCCAAGCTCAGCGAGGTCAACCGCGCCGGGCGCGCCGCTATCAATTTCAACTAACCCCATCGAAGTTCCAGCATCAATCATCCCCGGATAGACGACGAGGCCGCGCGCATCTATCTCTAGCGCGCCAGCGGGAGCGTTTGCAGTTGCACCGACGGATTCAATTTTGCCGTCGCGTAGGACAATCGTTCCGCTCTCAATCTCCGGGCCGCTCACGGTCACGATGCGCGCGTTGCGAATGACATAAACACCCTGCGGGCCAGCGGTTGTTTGCTGCACAGTGACGCTCGAAGGCTGCTGTGCGTGAACGCTATTTGTGAACAGGGAACCAACGAGCATGACGAGACACAGCGAGGTAGCGAGCGAGAGTTTCATCCTCAACAAAGACTCACACGCGCTTCCCTGCATCCTTGATTCACATCTACTGTTTCTCATCTCTGGTTATTTCCTCCGTCCCACACATCGTCGTCGTCGCTGTAAGCCGGGCGGCGGCCTCTCGGTGTGGCTGGCGGTGTGCCGCCCTGCGCCGGAGCGCGGTTTGGCTCAGCCTGTTCAAGCTGCGCGCGTTCGCGCGTGATGTCTGCGCGGCGCGCGAGGTCTTGCTGGCGGTCGAAGAAGATTTCGCCGTCAATGAATGTGGTCTCAACGCGAGAATAGACGCTCAAAGGATGGCCGTTCCAGATCACCACATCCGCGTCCTTGCCGACATCGAGCGAGCCGACACGATCCTGTATGCCAAGCTGCCAGGCAGGGTTCATCGTAATCATCTTGAGGGCTTCTTCCTCTGTCATGTCGCCGTACTTAATCATCTTCGCGGCTTCGATGTTGAGACGGCGCGCTCGCTCGTCTGAATCGGAGTTAAGCGAAACACTGACGCCCGCGCGCGTCAGGATGGCTGCGTTGTAGGGAATCGCGTCGTAGGCTTCGATCTTGTAGCCCCAGAAGTCCGCGAAGATACTCGCGCCAGCGCCGTGCTGCGCGATCTCTTTAGCCACCTTGTAGCCTTCGAGCGCGTGCTGGAAGGTGCGGACTTTGAAACCGAAATCGTTGGCGATGCCGATGAGCATCAGAATCTCGTCGGCGCGATAGCTGTGACAGTGTACGAAGCGTTTGCCTTCGAGAACTTCGACGAGCGGCTCAAGCTGCAAATCCTTGCGAGGTGGAATCAGGTTCTTCTCGCCGCGTTTCTGCGCCGCCCGATATTCGTCCCAATCGGCTTTGTAATCGCGCGCCCGCGTGAAGGCTTCGCGGATGACTTCTTCGACGCCCATGCGCGTCGCAGGATAGCGGCGAGGTTGAAGCGGATTCTGAAAGTTACTGCGCTTTGGGTTCTCGCCCAGAGCAAACTTGATGCCCGGCGGAGCGCCCGGAAAGATAAACTCTTCGATGGGACGCCCGTACTTGATCTTGACCACAGTATTGAGGCCGCCGATGGCGTTGGCCGAGCCGTGCAGCAGATTGAGAGTCGTCGTGCCCCCTGCAAGCTCGCGGTAAAGATCAGGGTCGGTCGGATTCAGCACGTCGCGCGTGCGAGCCATCGAGGTCACAGAGAGAGAGCCTTCGTTGATGGCGTCGAGCATCGAATGCGAGTGGCAATCAACGATGCCGGGCATGACATATTTACCTGTCGCATCAATCACGCGGGCATCGGGCGAAGCCTTCAGGTTCTGCCCGATGGCGGCGATCTTGCCCCTGCGTAAAAGAATGTCCGAATTCTGAAACGTGCCGTGCGAGACGGTAAGAATGGTCGCGTTGCGAATCAACGTCTCTTGCGCGCTCCCTTCGCTCCGCTTCGCCACCTGCGCCGCAACAGGCCGCGCCGCGCCAAACAATGAAAGCAAGAGAACGAATGCGATTAACTTTCTCATAGTAGTCTCCAAAAAGCAGTGACGAGTGACAAGTGACAAGTGACGAGTTAAAAACCTTCTTTGCTCGTCACTTGTCACTCGTCACTCGTCACTGTTCTTCTCGTTCCAGTGAATGTCGTCGTGCCGATTTCGGAAGTTACCGTGCCGCTCATCTGGTTGCCGGTAGCTGTCCCTGTGATAGTCATCTCGACGTTGCGCCCGCCCACGTCGGCGCTTGAAGTAAAACGAAAACCGTCCGCGCCGATAGACCCATTGCTCAGGTCAGTAGTTCCGAAGGGACTTTCGAGTGTCCCTGAAAGGCTTGAGCCTTGCTGCCTGAGCGTGAGTGTTCCGGGGACGGTGCGTGGGCCGACCGCGAGCGTCAACGCCCACGTTCCTGAGAGATCGGCGTTGCGCGTTGTCGGCGTGCCCGATGGTGTGGGCGAAGGCGCGGGCGAAGGTGTTGGGGAAGGAGTAGTAGCCCCGGATCGCGTGCCTGTGAAAGTGCCGGGCGCGCGTCCCGTTGTTTGCACTGTGCCACGCATCTGGTTGCCTGTGATCGTGCCTGTGAAAGTCGCTTCGGTGGTCTGGCCGCCGGTTGTAACCGGAGCAGTGAAGCGCAACTCACCGCCTGGGCTGACGCTGGCGTTGGCGATTTGAGCAGAGCCGAGCGCGCCGGAGAGCGAGCCGCGCAAGTTCTCGCCTTCCTGTTGGAGAGCGAGCGTGATTGATTGATCGCCTTCGCCTAAGTTGACGCTGAGAGTCCACGTTCCTGTTGCCAGCCCGCCTGTGACGGAAGAAGCCGCAGCAGCAGGTTTCAGGTCAACGGGTTGCCCGTCAATGAAGACGTGCGTGATGCGCGCGTTGCGCTCGAAGAGGTCGCCGCGCGTGATAGTCAGGTTCGCAATCTTGCCGACTTCAATCGTGCCGAGACGATCAGCGACGCCCAGAATCTCCGCCGCGTTGATGGTCAGTGCGCGCAAGGCTTCGTCGCGTGTGAGACCGCTCTCGATTGCTTTTGAAGCGTTGGCGAGATAGTCGGAGATGTTCGTCATCGCGCCTGATTGAAAGGCGAAGCGAACGTGCGCGGCTGCAAGACGCCCGGCAGTTTTCGGCGCATCAACGCGCTCACGTAGAACGCGCAAAGGGTCAGGGTCGGCTTCGGGCACTTGCGCCGTCGTGCGTTTCGGGAAGTTGAGCGAGAGCAGCACAGGCACGTCACGCAGGCGATTCGTCACCTTCCAACTCTCAGACCCGCCGCTGATGATTACTCGCAGGTTAAATTCCTGCGCGAGATCAAGCGCACGCCCGATTTCGCGCTCCGTGTTGACGTGCATGATGACGGGCATCTCTCGCGCGAGCACAGGGAAGAGCGCAACCAGCGACCTGTCTTGCTCAGGGCGACGCGAGCCTCTTGGGTTACGCGCATAAATCTGGTTGGCTTCGCGCAAACGCCCTGCATCGAGCAGCATCTGCCTGAGCGCAGCGAAGACACCCATCAAGGAGCCTGGGTAACTACCGCGCAGCGGTGTGAAGCCGACGTGCAGCGCGACAGGCGAACGCACGATCATCTGCTGCGTGGTTTCTCCTGCAAGGTTAATGAAGGCGGATTGCCCTATGAAGATTCCTTCGCGCGGTGCGACGAGCGCAGCGGTGATGCCTGCGCCTCTGGCCGCTTCGATCTGCGCCCCGCCGGGTTGGATCGAGTCAACCGCGAGGTTTTCGGGTTGAAGTCCGGGCTGCGCCATGTTTGGCGAAAAGGCGGACGCGGCCAGCGTCGGCGCGGGCGGCGCTGCCGGAGTTGCTACTGCTGCTCCGATGCCAACTCCGCCGCGCCCCGCTCCTGTAGGAGACGAAGGTTGCGGGATGCCAAGCGTCGTGTTCGCATCAATCAGCCCCGGATAAACTGTCAGCCCCGCGCCGTCAATCACGCGCGCGTCCGCCGGAGCAGCCACAGAAGCGCCCACTGCCGCGATCAGCCCGTTGCGGATGACAACCGTGCCGCGCTCTATGACTGGGCCGGAGACTGGAAAGATACGCGCGTTGGTGATGGCGTAGGTGTCAACACCGCTGCGCTGGGCGCGAGCAAAGGGCGCGAGGTTTAAGCCAAGCGCGACGAGTGCGACGAATGTTGAGATGATTCGCAGGAGACGGTTTCGCATGGATGTTTCAGGTTGTCACCAGAGTTGAAGAGTTGGAGGGGCGAAGGCTTGAAACCTCCGCCCGTTCGTTGGGAAAACTTTTAGCTTTAACCCGATTGATAGGAGATACGCCCGTCGCTACTTTTTAGCGGGCGCATTCTTGTTCCCTGTGTTGGCATTGCCGCCAGCCGCTACTTTGAGCTGGTTCTGAACGCCCTTGGTGCCGCCGACGCTTTTGGCCGCTGCGTCGGCTTTTTTCAACTGATCCGCGCTTGGAACTGTCCCGCGCAAAGTGATGACGCCGTTGTTGACATCAACGTTGATGCCGGTTGAGGTCAGGTCGCTGGCAGCCACGAGCGCGCCGCGCGTCTTCACCCAAATCCAGCCGTCGGCCACACTCGATCCAACCTTATCGCCGAGGTCTTTGGCCTTCTGCCCGAAAGTATCCTTGTCTTTATTATATTCATCCTGGCTGATGTTGGCGTTGTATGCGCCCTTGTTGGCGTTCGCGTTGGCGTTAGTGTTCACCGAAGAATTCGTGTTCTTGTTGCCGTTCACATTTACTGTGGACGTATTCGTGGTGGTCTTGTTGTCAGTCGTGTCGCCACCGCATCCGAACGTCAACGCGGCAAGCGCGAGACCTGCGACGAGAGTTGCGAGTTTTTTCATGGTGTAATCCCTCCGAAGCAATCCGAGTTTGTCCGCTCAGACAGAGTTTGATTGCTTCATAACAAACAGAAAACGCGCAGACTGGAAAGCTATTCCGCGCCGGAAGCATTAAGATTTGATAGGGGACTAAATGCGGGCGTATCTTAAATCACTTGCTCAACCGGACGCAAGAAAAACGGGCAACCCTGCGCGTGCAAAGGTCGCCCGTCCGTAAAGAATTTAATGTAGGGTAAGACGAAGTGAAGACCTTTAGGACTTCTTGCCAGCCGGAGCCGCCGCAGGTTTCGCTGCGGGGTTGCAGGCGTTCTTGTCATCCATCTTGTCGCCAGCCTTAGCCATCTTGCCTGCCGCCGAGCAGCAAGACGCGGCATCGCTGCCTTTGGTCTTGCAGCAATCGGACTTGCCATCTGTCATTGATGAGCACGCGCCGTCCTTGCCGCTACAGCAGCCCTTCTCGCCGGGCTTGGTCGCGCACTTCATTCCGGCAGCGGAACACTTGCAGCCTTCTTTCGTGCCGCCCACTTCATCTGTTGCCTCGGCGCTGGCCTTGACCATGTTCTCGTCGGTCTTGGTCTCGGTCGAGGATGTCTTGTTAGAAGTATTGGTGGTATTGGCCGACTTGTTTGTCGTGTTCGTCGTGTTGCTGGTATTGTCGCTGCTACCGCAGCCCGCAAGACCGAGGACGATCACAGCCAGAAGCGACGCTAATTTCATCTTCATTGATTGTTCTCCCTGATATTGAGCCGGTAAAGAGTTGTGAAACCTCATCCACGCTTGGCGCAGAGCCGGGCTAGATGTTTACCCTGAGTGATAATAGCTGATACTGATTCCGTCTGACGCAGCAAGATAAGAAACTTTGCCGATGCGCTGTTCGAGGTAGATTTGCGCGCATGCGTTGAACCCAGACGGTGCAATCCCTTAGGATGGCGGATAATACATTAGTTCGCACGGGGCACGCAAGCATTATCGCACCTCTTAATTTACACCGGCGGTCGTGAGTGATTCACAATTTATGGTGCGTAGGTTCCAGGTGACTGGCAAAGAGCTTTACCACCGCTTCATGTCTGCCATCATAAATTGTGAATCACCACAATTAATGCATCGCAACCGTCATTTGCAATTATTAGCTGCATCCCCGGCTGGATTCTATAAATCAGCATCATCAAGCGAGACCCACTCGTCATCCTGCATGACCTCAAACTCGATGATGGGATGAATCTCCCAAAGAGTGCCGCGCGTGGGATGATTAGTACCCGGCAGTTGCTCAGGATGTTCCTGATCCATGCAGAGCCATCCGCTCAGGCGCACCTGGATGCGATTTTTGACGACCGCCGAGACGCGGCTTAAATCCCATCCCGTATGAAGTTCCCGCACTCGCGGTGAGATTTCGCAGACAACAGACTGCCAGCGTTCATCCTTGTTCGCTTTCTCCGGCGCATCAACGATCCAGAGGTGAAAATCAACCTCGGTCTTGGAATGGCAGTTACACGACTCCTCGCCTTCCTTCTTGACGCTGGCGAGCCAGCCTTCAACCCTCAAGGCACCCTTCTTTTCGTTTGCCTTGACCTCTTTGACCGCGCTCGATGTCCATTTCGAGCGTGGTTTTTTCCCGATTCCATCAGGCCAGGCGAGATCGAGAAGCTTTGCGATTTCCACATCTCTCCAGTTTCCAGATTCGGTGCGATTCTTCAACTCGTTCAACTGATGGTCGCCGCCATCGCCGCCCAGAGGACAATCATCGAGCGCCCCAGCCTGCGGCTGAAGTGCCGCAGGCTGGGGCGCGTCTTCTTCATCGAATAATCTCTTTAGATTCCGGGGAGGCGCTTCTCCAGGCGCAGGCGGGGCGGATGGCGCTACGGGCGCTCCGGGTAGGGGTAGAGGCTCAATAAGCCCCTCGTCTTCATCCTCGTTGGTAGCCTCTTCCAACTCTAAGGTCTCAGCTTCTCCGGGCTGTCCCGGGGCCATCGCCATCGGCGCTAATCCCTGCTCCAAGCGTAGGCGCTCGATGACAGCCGCCAAAGCATCCTGGGCCAACGCCTTAAAATCAACGGATGCTTCCTCATCACCCGTGATGTAGGCTTTGCCGCTCAGATTGCCTTCACTATCAACAGTGATGTTGGACCCATCGGTCTCCAGCGTTAGATCAGGATTCACCTGTCCAAGTGCGGCTTTCAGTTTCTCTTTGGCTTCGCTTTCAGTGATTGATAGCGGACCAACATTGCCTTTGATGTTTATTGTAGTGCCTTTGTTCATGCTTTCCTCCGTTTCTGTGAGAGAGAACCCGTAGCTTCTTGTCATGCGAGCAGGCCATCGAACGATAACTCCCTTTTCCCGTAAGCTCCTTCGTAGGAAAAACTGGAAACATCTTAAATGGCTTTGTCACTCACCTGACGTTAATCAACTTGTAAGTCGCCTTCCGCTCATTGATGCCGAGCGCGCTCACCTGCCTTTCGTTATTTAGGAACTCGTCTAATGAACAGTGAATCAATGCCAGCAAAACATACTCAGCTCCGACGGCTGGGGCGGCTGGCGGCAACAACATGCTTGAGGGCAAATCAAATGATGCAACTTTTGGAGAGCCGATCTGTATCTCATCTATGGTCTGAACATCTACCGTCTTCCACTGAGGGTTATTGATAGGCGTGCCGTTCTGCACGTTTACTTCATAAGCATTAGGAAGACTCGGTATCCCGTTTGACGCAGGCGCTAACAGAAGCATTACACGTATGTCGGCGGCAGGCACTACGCCGCGATTATGGACTTGCACGTAAACGCGGTGGTTTACTGTCCCGACGGTTGAGTCCAGAGCGGTGACGGCATCACTACGATCCTCGATAGTATCTACGAACTCAAAAAAATTGATCCGGTTGCTTGGAGATTGATACACACCCGATGCGGTAGGCACATCCACTTTGATGTCAGGGGATGCTCCGGCCTTCACCCGACTCCCGAATATAGTTGGATCAGGAGCGCCATACGCTGACGGGAAGCGACGAAGGTCTAATTGCGTGTCGCGAATATAGAGTTCGGTGCCTGGTGCTGTATCGGAATCTAAGATGCGCTCGAAGACGCCGCGCCCGTGGGTGGACGCGAACAGTAGGCGCTGCGGCTCGAAGATTTTTAAGTCTAAAACGGCAGCGTCCGGCAGACCGTTAACAAATGTAGCCCACGTCGCGCCGCTGTCGGTCGAGCGCCAGACGCCGATGTCCGCGCCTACATACAAATTTCCTGTGTTAAGCGGGTCGATAACAACGACGTTGTGCTGCACATCCAGCAAGCTATCAGGGGAAGTGTGAGGCGGGCCGCTGCGCTCTTCCCATGTGCTGCCATCGTAATGCCACACGTGACGATAGTCGCCGATACCGCCGAGTGTGAGATAGATGGAATCTCCGCTTTGATCCGATGGGTCAACGGCGATGCTGGTGATCGGCCCTACGAGCAAGGGTGTCGCCGAAATACGTGTCCGAGTCCAATGGTTGTTAGACAGATCAAAACGGTAGACTTCACCACCGATAGTTACTAACTGACCGTTCTCATCTGTAGCCTCACGTGTGTTGGTGCCCACGTAAAGGCGCGTGGCGGAAGCAAACATCAGAGCGGTGATAGGGAATCCAAGCTCGTCCGTCTGATCATTATTAGGGATGGATTGCCAGGCATCTCCGAAGTTGTGGCTGAGCCACGGACGCATACCTCCGAAAGCAAGGATGTCTGCTTCGGCTGGCGCAGCCGGGTTGTAAGGAGTACCGGCCAGTGGCGCATAAAATTCAGCTCTTTTTAGGTCTAGAGGAATGCTCACGTTCTTATTCCATGAATTATAGGACTGTCCCCCGTCAGTGGTTCCGTACATAATCCCCTGCACGTAGGTTCTCACTATTTTATAAGGGTCATTCCAGTTGATTACAACGAAGCCGCCATCGCCCGCGCCAGAATGAAACCATACCTCTTCGCCCGTGTAGCGGATCGTCCCGTTATCCTGCGTGCCGCAAAAAAGCACCGCGTGCTCTGTCGGATGCAGGCCAATCTTATTCATCGTCGCAGTTGCCAATCCCACGTTACGCTGGACGAAGATGTCAGAACCACTCGCCTCATTGTTATAGAACAGGCCGCCATCGCATCCGACCCACAAACTGTTTCGCTCGTCGGGGGTGAAATGCAAAGTGTGTACGTCAGCATGGACGCTCGCGCCCATATAAACGGGAATCATCTTGTAAGCTGAGCCGGAACTTATTACCTGGCAGCGGTAGAGTGAAGCGGAATATTGCCCTCCCGGCGGCCTGAAACTTGCCCCTCCCAGATAGATTAAATTCTCCTCAGTCGGGTCTACGGCTATTGCCAGGTCGTAAGAACCCTGATTACCTAAGAGCTGAGGGGGATGTCCGGCAACAACCTTCCATGCATTACTGCCCGCATCAAACCGCCAGACTCCCAGTGTTCCGTGATCGCTCATCCTCTCGATGAGACAATATAAGACCTCCGGGTTGAGCGGTTGCACGGCCAGACCGACTCGCCCTGCCCCAGGCACAGGAAAGCCCGTGCCGAGAGCATCCCATTTGTCGCCGTCAAAAGAGAAAAAAACGCCTCCGCCCCATTGGGCCGCAGAAAATACAGTTATCCCGTCGCCGCGCGTTACCACGACGCTGGTAAAGATACCCGTCCGTTTGCGCGCCCAGTGATAGCCGCCGCTACCGTCAGGCTCACGACGGTAGAGACCGTGTATCGTCGCGCCAACCACATTTTCTCTGTCCTTAGGATCAACAGCCAGGGCGTAAAAGGCGCTGCCTTCTGTAGGCTGCGAGCCGGGAGCGAAAGGCTCTTGACGCCAGTTGCGGCCACCATCGTCGCTACGAATCGGCCCAACACCAAAGTAAGCGCCTGTCCCAGTCACTTTGCCCCCCTTGATAAAGACCGTGTCGCCTTCGCCCGTGCCGACATAGATACGGTCAGGATCGTCTAAATCGAGCGCGATTGCGCCACAGGCAAGTGAATCAGACGAATCGGTGGTAGGGTCTAAATCCCATGCCTCCATCGTAGAGCGCCATGACAACCCGCCATCATCCGAGCGCCAGACGCCGCCATTCGCGCTTGCGATATAGACGCGCTTACCTCCACGAGCCACAGCTATTCCGGCCAGACGACCGCTCACCGCCGGGCGATTAGAAGCCTGGCCCTTGCGCATAACCGAAGGCCCGGTTGGAATCCAATTGTTTGCCGGAGCGGATAGGACGGCAGCAGGGGCGATGTCTTCACCGAAAGCTCCCACAGGAGACATCTCGGCTGATTGCTGGCGCTCACGATAGGAGTTGATTAGACGATTGCGAAAATTTTGTGGAAGATTGAATTCTGTTAATTCAGGTTCGGAAGCTGCTGACTCTGAAGTATCTGAAGCCATCATGGGCTGCGGTTCTGCCATAGGCTCTGCCGGGATAAAGTCCTCCCGTCGCGGTTGCAGCGGTGTAGTCCTTTGTTTGATGAAGGCGATTAACCGCTCATAGGCGTGGCTTTCTTCTCCTTCATCCGGGGTCATTGGGGCTTCGTTCAAAGGGTTCTCATTGGTGGGCATGATTATTCTACTCCCTTGCTTTGGGATTTGGCAGCTCCACTCTTAATTGGCTGAATGAGGCTGAGGTATTTTCAAGCAGTCCGCGGAATCTAAAGACTACCGGGATTCAGAGACCTACAAGTTAAGGAGCGACGCAGATGGCTGAGGAAGGCCACGGATTGCGAAACGAAGGTTTTATCTAATGACAATCAAGTTAGCATTAATGATCTGGCAATCACTATCAATCATTCTTCAGAGGTCTCTATAGCTTCTCCGACGCCTTGCTGCCGTTGGCGGTATTGTTCCATCAGCCGCTGCCGAAATGTAGGCGCTGGCTGGGTGTTCTCGACCGCTTGTGCCGACTCTTCGGCAGGGCGAGTAGCCCCTCCCGTTACGGAGTCGCTTCCGCGAGGCCGCAGGACTGTTGACCGCTGCTTCATAAATGAGATTTCTCTTTCGAGCGGATTAGCCTCTTGTTGTCCGACAGACTTATCATTATCTTCCGCATCGTCAACGAAGGGTTGTTTCACCGGCATGATTAACGCGACTCCTTTCGTGAGATTGAATTATGTTCGAGGTGATTATAACAAAATGTAACAAAGTATGCCTAAGACTCTTCGTGTCTTTTGGCGCGACTGGAGATGATTCACAACCGGTACTGGGATAGGTTAAGGTGATTCTACGGAGAGCTTTTTTCATCGCAAAAAATGAGACGAAGAGAATTTTTGCAGCGAAGCGCATTGTCCCTGGTCTCGCTTTCCGTCGCTCGATTGGAGACGATGGCGACGGACGAGAGACGCAAGCAGCCGCGCGCTCGAAAGAGAATCCTCGTCATCGGCGCGGGACTGGCCGGGCTGTCCGCCGCTTATCAACTGTGGCAGGCGGGCCATGACGTGACGATTCTTGAGGCGCGCACACGCGCTGGCGGTCGCGTCCACACCCTACGCGCGCCCTTTGCCGATGGCCTGCACGCCGAAGCGGGCGCAATGTTCATCCCAGATTCTCACGACCTGACCATGCACTACGTCAGGCTCTTTCACCTTCCACTCGTGCCCATTCCATTCAAACGGCGCGCGCCTGTCTTTTATCTACAGGGGAAGAGAATCAACCCTGCCGAGCAGGATAAGGTCGCCTGGCCTCTCAACCTCTCAATGGAAGAGAAGAGAATGGGACTCACTGGGATGACGGAGAAGTACGTTATCTCGGTCTTGAAAGAGATGGGTGATGCAACGTCGCCCGGCTGGCCGCCTGAAGAGTTGAAGAAGTATGACCGGATGACTTACGCAGAGTTTCTCAGGAGCCGGGGCGCATCAAGCGATGCCGTGCGCTTGCTCAGATTGAACGACGCCGATTTGACCGGAGACGGAGTTGACGGTGTTTCTGCCTTGATGGTGTTGCGCGAAACGGCGCTCAATATAGACGCGGAACAGTTGTACACAATCAGAGGCGGGACAGACCTGCTGCCAAAAGCTCTGGCCGCGCGCCTTGCATCTAGGATTCGCTACGGCGCGCCGGTAGTCAAGATAGAGCACGACGGGCGCGGCGTGCGCGTAGTCTTCCTGCAAGCCGGAGCGCCGGAAACAATCGTCGCCGATTATCTGGTTTGCGCCATCCCGTTCTCCATTCTCAAAGATATTGAAGTCTCGCCGCCCTTCTCATCCGCAAAGCAGCGAGCCATCAGGGAACTGCCCTATACTTCCGCCTCGCGGGTCTACTTGCAGTCAAGGAGGGAATTCTGGGCCGGGGAGGGCCTGGGCGTTTCCGCTTACACGGACTTGCCGATCATGGCAATCGTCAATTCAACTCTTAATCAACCGGGGAAGCGCGGCATCCTGGAATCTTACTCGGCGGGTGAGACTTCGCGTGCGATGACGGCTAGAAATGAGAATGAGCGAATCAGCTTCACGCTTGGGCAGATGGAGAAGGTCTATCCTGCGATTCGCAAAAACTTCGAGGGCGGAGCGTCCGTGTGCTGGGATGAAGACAGGTGGGCGCGCGGCGCTTACGCATGGTTTAAGCCGGGACAAATGAGCGAGCTTCTGCCGCAGATAGCCAGAGCCGAAGGGCGAATACATTTTGCAGGTGAGCATACGTCCAGTTGGCCCGGATGGATGCAGGGAGCATTTCAGTCGGGCCACCGCGCGGCGCGAGAGATCAGCGAGGCGCTTTGGAGAAGTTGACTTGAGCAACGGGTTCAGCATACGCTCTAAGTTGATCGGCAAAGCTAAAAGGCTGGCCCCGGATGCTTAGCCGCAGTATCTTGCTTGTCAAAATCTTTCAGCAATTAAAGTTTGCTGTAGGTTCAAAAATTTACGTTTCCCCTTAACATTAACGAAGGAGCTTTTCGATGAAATCAACGTTCTTGAAGGCAATTAAAATGGTCGCGTTATCCCTCGTCCTGACGCTTGGAGCCTCCGGCGTAATCTTCGCCAACGGCGCAGGCGCGCCGACGACGATTAAAGCAGTTGCTCTAAACGGCGGCGGCAACGGCGCTGGCGGCACGGTCAAGAGAAAAACGAAGGCCAAGCGCGTCGCCAAGAGAGTCGCCAAGCATAGAAGTCAGCGCACGGCGTAAACTGGGCGGCTGGCAAAAGCGCGCACGCTCTCTCAACAGAGAGCGAGCAATCTAATTTCAGAGGCGCAGAGAGTAGGTGGCAGGTGAGAGGCTTTGTTAAGTGAAGCTCTCTCGGCCAACACTCTCTGCGCCTTGCGCTTTCTCTCTGGCATTAATTGAGCCGCTCGTCTAAGCTTGGCTCATCATGCTTAGTTTCATTCTGGAGAGCGCGAACAACCTCATACAGGCTCCGCACGAAGGGGCTATCGAAGGCTCAATCATCAACGCTGTGCAGTGGCTGCGGCTGATCGTCGAAACCACCGGCGCTTTGATTATCGGCCTGGGCGTCGTCACCGCCGGTTATCAATTTGTACGCACGCTCGTCCCGCCGCAACTTGAAAACTTCAACCGTGTCCGACTCACCTTAGCGCGCTTTCTCGCGCTCGCGCTCGAATTCCAACTCGGCGCAGACATCCTCTCAACCGCCATTGCGCCAAGCTGGGATCAGATCGGCAAACTCGGCGCAATCGCCGTCATCCGCACCGCACTCAACTATTTTCTGATGCGAGAAATGAGAGAAGAGAAAACGGAAGAAGTGAAAAATTAAAAATGTAAAATGCAAAAGTGAGGCGAAGCCCATTATAATAAATTTTGGCTTCCGCTTTCCTTTTGCGTTTTGCATTTTTAATTTTTCATTCCCACTTAACGCTGCCTTCCTTCGACGTGTCTATCTGCGCCAGCCCGCTTGGGCCGTAGAAGAAAGCCTGCATGTTGTCGAAGAGAAAGCCGTGCGTGTCAGGGTTGGAAAGGTCGAGGCCGTAGTGATTGATGATCTGAGATTGTTTTTGCAGCCACTCAGCCCAGCAGGGTTGGCACATTTCTGCGCCGATCTTTTGTCCGAGTTCCGTCGGGACGGGCGCGTATCCAAGCGCGGGACGCTTCTGCCCGCAACGCGCGCATTTGATCTTGTCTGACATAAAACTTCTCCTTGCGGTAGAACTACAACACAACGCTGCTCGCGCGTGTCCCCTGGTCTGACTGCGCCGTCCTGATAGCCTCTATGACCTGACTATCTTTCGGGCGAAAGAGCGAGAGCGGTTGAACCTGGCGATGGCGCACGACGCCGTGAGCGTCTATCACGATGACTGCGCGAGCGGAGCGTCCGGGTATCCACGAACGAACACCGTAAAGGCTCGTCACCTTGCCATCCGGGTCTGCCAGCAACCGTAGCGGCAGTTCATGGTTTTCGCTAAACTTGAGGTGCGACTCCATCGTATCGGTTGAGATGCCCACGATCTCCGCGCCGGTCGCATGATAATCAGCCCAGCGGTCGCGCACCGAGCACATCTGCTTTGTGCAGACAGGTGTCTCATCGCCCGGATAAAAGAGCATCACGACAACCTGGCCGCGCTTGTCAGACAAACGCCAGTCTGCGCCGCGCTCGTCCTTGAGCGTGAAGTCGGGCGCTTGTTCGTCAACGTGTGTTCCGACGGGCCAACTCATGTTCGCTTCCAGCCGCATCATCAGGGCGGCGCTAATTCGGCCTTTCTCAGCGTTCTACGTCTTTCAGGTATTGCAGAAATTGCGTAAGCTCTTATAGCATCGCACGCGCGCTTTCTCCAAATTCCGAGCACTCGCAGAAAAATCGCAACGCGGCATGAAACAGTATCACGATCTATTAAAATCTATTCTCGCGCATGGGACTGAGCACGAAGACCGGACTGGCGTCGGAACCATCTCCCACTTCGGTTATCAAACGCGCTTCGACTTGCGGATTGGTTTCCCAATGGTCACGACCAAGAAAGTCCCCTTCAGATGGATTGCGGAGGAGTTGTTCTGGTTTCTTTCAGGCGACACTAACGAAGCGAATCTTCAAGCAAGGGGAGTGGACATTTGGGCGGAATGGGCCGACGAGGAACACACGAGCCGTTTCGGGCGCGCGGCGGGCGATCTAGGGCCGGTCTATGGTTATCTCTGGCGCTCGTTCGGCGGCAACTATCCTGAGCGAGACGGCGTTGACCAGATTGCGCGCTTAATCGAGACTATCGAAAAGAATCCAAACTCTCGCCGGCTGATCGTGACGGGCTGGGACCCAAGAGTTGCAGACCATGTTGATCTGCCACCTTGCCACACGCTCTTTCAGTTCAAAGTCGAAGAAGAAAAAATTCTGCACTGCCAGCTCTACCAGCGTTCGGCAGATGCCTTCCTGGGCGTGCCTTTTAACATCAGCTCCTACGCTCTCTTGACGCACCTGATCGCTCACGCCTGCAAACTCGAAGTCGGAGAATTCATTTACACGCTCGGCGATTATCACATCTACAAGAATCATCAACGCCAGGTCGAGGAGCTTCTCACGCGCGAGCCGCTGGAACTACCGCGACTTGAGATACTGGACGAGGGCAGGCGCTTGCGCGGTCTTGAAGGTCTGCTCGCAATGCGCTATGAAAACTTAAAGCTCGCGGGCTACAAGTCGCACGGGAAGATAGCCGCGCCTGTGGCGGTCTAAAGGAAACATCTCCTTAGCATGGCAATCATTGGCATCGTCGCCCTGGATCGAAACGGAGCTATCGGTAAAGGTGGCGCTATTCCCTGGCACTACTCCGCTGATTTGAAGTTCTTCAAGCAGCAGACCGTAGGGCACGCCTGCGTGATGGGCTACCGGACATGGCTCTCCCTCAAGAAGCCTCTACCGAAGAGACTCAACATCATCATGAGCAGGTCGCAGGAGATTGAAGGGCAGGAATCCGTGCTCATGCTCAGAGATAAACTTTCAGTGCTTTCATTAAAGCCCTACCTCGCGTGTGATCTCTTCATCATCGGAGGCCGCAAGGTCTATGGAACTTTTCTAGACGAGATAGATAAATGGATTGTTACGGAGATTCCGCTCAAGGTGGATGATGCGGATACTTTCATGCCCGTAGATTTTTTGCAGGGCTTCAAGCCTTGCGATTCAGCGCAGCTTGAAGATAATCTCAAAGTCACTTTCTATGAAAGAGGATAGGGAGGCGGGGCTGCACTTGGGCATACATCTTGCTCTCTTAGTGTTTAAGAGACTTTTAGTATTCAGAAAGGTATAACAATGAGACACTCTGTTCTAAATAGACGCATAGTAGCCGTACTGCTTGGCATGATATTACTGCTTGGAGCTTTTGTCGGTGATGGCTTTGCCCAGCGGAGAAGGCATCACCACAGCAGGCGTCGGGGAGCAATCATCGGCGGCGTTGCCGGGGCTGTGGGCGGTGCGCTGATAGGCGGCAAGAAGGGCGCAGTGATTGGCGCAGGCGCAGGCGCAGGAACCGGCTACATGATTCAGCGACATCGAAACAGAAGGCATCGCAGGAGCTACTAATCCCGGCGAGCCGATAGCTTATTTGTAGGGGGCAGAGACTCACCCCTGCCCGCTTTCTTTGCTTTCTTTGCAAAATACGCGGGCGGGGGTGAGCCTCTGCCCCTACAGTTTTGAAGCACGCTTTTATTATTCACGTCGGCTCGAAGTGAGCCTGTATGTGTGTTCATCGCTACGCTGGCCCTTAAAGAAGTCAGCGTCCTTTCGCGTCGAGACTCTTTCAAAAGAGAGTCGCTCCAGTAGATTGCATGACGCAGCATTGCGCGTATCAACCTCTGCTATTACTTCCACCACGCCGTAATCCGCAAACAAGCTTTCTATGATTCGCAAGCAACTTTCCGTCGCATAACCATTCCCCCAGAAATCAGGTGAGAATTCGTAAGCCAGGAGCGAGCTTCCGTTTTGACGAACAGTCGCCTGAACCGTCCCTATATATTTGTCCGGCTGTTTAAGAGCCTATCCCAAAACTATTAAGCGATAGAGTTGCAACACGAAAGCAAAGTGAATCAGCGCCACATAATTCTTATCGCTCTTCTCCCATCGTACCAACAAGCGGCGGTGGCGGTTGAGCCAAC
>JAVHWL010000037.1:0-370726 GCA_032159825.1 Acidobacteriota bacterium | reverse complement strand
CCACTTTGGAAGCAGCGCAACTGCTCGGTGTCACGACACGCCAGGTGCGCCGCCTCCGCTATCGTTTCATCAATGCCGACCTCTCTTCACTGCTGCATGGCAACACCGGGCGGGTGCCAGTCAATGCGGCTTTGCACATCTATTCAGAAAAGGCTGCATAATTCATGTCCATTTATTCATTCTACCTGAATATTTGTGCAAGGCCACATAGAACAGCATTGCAAAGATTGCCCCGTACAGAGGCGACAGAGAGATCCCTTTCCACCAATATGACAGCGCCGCGAGATTGTAGAGGGCATCTCCCTCATTAGGGGCGCTCTGGGCCGCAGGCTCGCAAGCCAGACCCTCATTCGGTTTTGTGTGACTTTCAGTGAAAATAAAGATTGCTTTTTTTTGGTACCGGAACTATTCTGTGCGCAATTCATTTGAGCTTGAAAAGTAGCCTTCCCTCTCTACTACTCCCGACATCAATTCAAATGAATTACCAGTGACAACAGACCGGCACAAGAAGCTCACAGGACCGGCATCCCTTATTCGCAAGCGATTCCCGGTATCCTGCATTGAGATTTAATGATCGGGAAGTCCCTGGATTAACCCCCCCCGCTTCATCTGCTTTCGACACGTGTGACGCGCGCTTTCCTCGTTAAGCTGCGTACTTGCCTACGCTGCGCCGCCCGCTCGAAATTAACCACTCGCTTCTTTCATATGAGGTCCCACAACCCACTCGCGTCCTCTGTAGTGCCCACGCTTCCAGCAAGCGCGTAAGCGCGTGACACCAGATGATTGACCTTTATCTGGGAGGTAGAAAATGAAACGTCTGAGAATCTTTGTTGCGCTGCTTTTCGTAGCCGCGCTTCTGTTATCGGCGACCTTTAATCGTACCGTCAAAAGTCAGGGGCAAGACCCGAGTACGTATCAGGACACGCCCTTGACCGCCAGCGAGTCCGCTTCACTGGCAAGTCTTACCAATCAGGCAGACAAAGTTTCCGACACAGGCTTTCCGGTATCCGCAAGCTTTTCCAAGTTCGGTCCCAATTGTGGCTCCGGTATTGACTGTGAAGGCGCTGACCCTTTTGACACAAGCCTTTTTACCTTCGACTCGGGCGAGGACGTGCGCCCACCGGCGGCTGACGGTTGCCCGGTCGTGTGCCCTCCTCCGATGGCTTGCCCCGAACCTATCTGTACTGAGGATCGGATGCGGCACGCCGAAGAAGCCCCGTCGGGCTTCGACAGGAAGACTAACAGTGAGGACTTCCTGCCTCAAGGCGATCCCATTCCGAAGTTTCCTCGCGAAAAGCCAAAGCCCACCAACTTCGCAGCCGACGAATTCATCTTCGGCCTCGTTGATGAAAATGACGACGGGCTGGGGCCGGTCTACAATGCGCAAGCCTGTCGTGAGTGCCACCAGAATCCTGTTCCCGGCGCTATCAGCCAGATCACTGAATTGAGAGCCGGGCACAACGACGCAAACAACAACTTCATTGATGCTCCGGGCGGCTCGCTCATCAACGACCGGGCGATTGATTCCAAGGTGCAGGAGCGCGTGCCTCCGCTCTATACGGCGGGCATCGTCGGTGGTGGGCGGCCCATCACGGCAGCGGAGCCGGTGCGCACTTTCCGCACCTCGCTTAATTTGCTCGGCGATGGTTTTGTCGAGGCCGTGCCGAACGGCACGCTCCTCGCCATCTCAAATGCTCAATCTGACAACACGGGAGGGCAGGTTCATGGTCAGACGATTGCCGTGCCTGTGCTGGAAGCGAACTTTGCCAGCAATCGTGACTGTGCCCATCTTGACCAGCGCTGCATTCGTCGCATCGGTCGCTTCGGCTGGAAGGATCAAGTCCCAAGCTTGCTTTCGTTCTCCGGCGACGCCTATCTCAACGAGATCGGCATCACCAATTTCTTAATCATCAACGAGAACACCAGCTTGGGGCGCTTTGTAGGCTTTGGTTCGGGATTCGACATGGTGCCCGACGACACGGCCTGCGATGAGCCGCTTCCAAACTGTCCGACTTGCCCTTGCGCAGAGGATAAGGAGCGCGACATTGATGTCTTCACTACATTTATGCGGGCAACCAAGACTCCGCCGCAGGACAAAGACATCCAGCATGATCAGGGTTTTGAGGAGAGCATCATCGCTGGCAGGCAGCTTTTCTTCCAGATGCCTCACATGACTTACAGTTGCAGCATCTGCCACGTACCGGCCATCGTCACGGCGAACCCCGGGACCAGCATCAACGGCGGGGAGTTCTCCGTGCCGAAAAATCTTGGCTTCAAGATCATTCGACCGTTCGGCGACTTCCTGCTACATGACATTGGAACCGGCGACGGTATTGTCCAGAACGGCGGGCAGACCACGCGCAACAAAGTGCGTACTGCGCCGCTCTGGGGCGTGCGCACGCGCGACCGCCTGATGCACGATGGCGAATCGTTGACCTTCAGGGAAGCGATCCTGCGTCACCAGGGAGAGGCCGTCGCAGTCACAAACGCTTTCCAATTACTAACGGAGAAACAGAAGAGGCAACTTATCATGTTCCTCGAATCACTGTAGCGACCTGACCTACAAAGGATGCTCCGGCATCCCTGAACTTGAGAGGCTAGTCGGAATAATGGCTGACTAGCCTCTCAAGTTAGTCTGCTATTCCGACTTCTTCTTTTCCGGTGCAGTTTAATTACGGAGCGTGTACTTCCATGCCAGCGACTAAAGCGATAAAAAAACGAATGACAGGCCGTCAACGCCTCTTTCTTTTCATCGTTGTTGCCGCCGTCATTTCTCTTGCTTGCTCAGCAGCTAGCCGACAGGCCGAAGAAAACTTATCGGCGGCTACGACTGCGACGCCGGAGTCCATTCAGGCCACACCGCAAGCGACCGATTCCCCGGCGTTGCTGAACACTGAAGGACCAAAAACGCCAAAGCTCACCGAGGTTCAGGAAGCCGTCAAGCGCGTATGTCAGGATACTGTGACGATAGATACGAGCCGAAGCGAACCCTTCTTCATCGGCGACTTCAACGGCGACGGCTCGCAAGACCTCGCCGCCATTGTCAGGCCAGCCAAGGGAGCGCTCGCGCAGCTCAACAGTGAATACGCAAACTGGATTATCGAAGACCCGCGAAGGGTGGTCTTGCCCGATCCTAATAAAGCCGTACAGCGATTGCCCAAAACGCAGGAATCTGCCAAGGTTCAGCAGGATGATCTCTTATTGCTGATCCTGCACGGGTATCGGCAAGAAGGCTGGCATCATCCATACGCTCGGCAGACTTTTCTGCTCAGAAATGTCGTCGGTGAAAACATCCGCGCGCAATCGCTTCATGAAGCGTCCAAAGCGACTGGTGGTAAGAATACTCCGACTCAACTCCCTGGAGATGTAATCAAAGAGAAACTGGCAGGACAGGAGGGGTTCCTTTACTGGACTAATGCCAAATACGCCTGGCATCAGTGAGAGTTGAAGGCAGGTTCAAGATCGAGGCTTTTGGGCGGACGCAACTTGGAGTAATTTTTAACCTATGGGAATCGAATGAAGCGACTGTTGCCACCTTCATGGAGGCATAAGAACAATAATCAGGCCCACTTTATGCAGTCAGAGCGCATTAACTCTTTTTCAGAAGCACGCAACACAACATCTTTCGCAAAGCCTCTGGCCCAGAATTACAGTTCCGGGCCATTTTGAAATTATGTAGTGAGCACAAGATATCGCGCCCACGTTAGCTGTTCACTCCAAGACTCTTCTTTGAGTCCTGCTCTGACTGTTCCGGTGATGATCATATATTTGTATGCTCCTAGCTCGACTCAGAAATACCTTGCTCGCATCCTTCGCTTCACAGTAGAGTAGCCCTGCACTATCTCCTCGGTCAGTATTTTAACCACGACTAACTTTCATCGAACTAGAATTGGTAACTCTGAGTTCCCGCTCATCCGTTGGCGTCTGCCGTGACGGATTATTCTCGGCGTGCGCGCTCCCGCCCCGCACGTCCCCTTTCTCAACCCAGCCCTTAAAGAAGGAGATTCCTTAAATGAAAATGGTTCGCAAACAACTCGCACTTCTGTGCGCGCTCGCCCTGATTGCTGTCTCGTGTCTCTACGGAGTTCACGTCCAAGCACAATCATCAACCACCGAAACCTTTGAAAGCGGAACAAAGACAGCTTACGCGGCGGCTGATGTTTTCCTGACCACCGGCTGGTGGTTCTTCGACGATGCGTTGATTGGTAATTTGAGCACTGACCGGAAAACCGGCGCTGCCTCTGCCCGCGTCCGCAACGTCGGCAGCATCACTATGGACTTCGATGTTTCAAGCGCTGGAACCGTCACAGTCCAGCACGCCGTCTTCGGTACTGATGGCAGTTCCTCCTGGGAGTTGTGGTCCTCAACTAACAGCGGCGGCAGCTACACCAAAGTTGGCAGCACCGTGAGCACGACCTCGACCACACTGGCTACAGCGTCCTTTACCGTCAACGCGCCCGGTGCAATTCGCTTTTCGCTGCGGAAGGTGAGCGGCGGGGCAAATCGAGTAAATTTCGATAACGTCACGATCACTCCATATTCGCAAACGCCGCCCGCAGGCGAGCACCTGACGATGGGCAATCCGAGCAATGCGGCGGTGAATGTCAACCAGCCTACCAACTACCTGCTCGACAAGCCACAGTACGCCGTCTCGTATAACAGAGACCTGGGTCGGCCCAACTGGGTGAGCTGGCATCTGGATAGTACGTGGCTTGGCAGCACACCCCGTCAGGACGATTTCCGCAACGACACGACGCTGCCTTCAGGCTGGTATCAGGTGCAGGCCACAGACTATTCCGGGTCAGGTTTTGACAGGGGACACCATTGCCCGTCGGGAGACCGCACAAATACGGTGGCTAGCAACTCTGCCACCTTCCTGATGACGAACATGATGCCGCAGTCTCCAGATAATAATCAGGGACCGTGGGAAGCTTTGGAGAGCTATTGCCGGACGCTCGTGAGCCAGGGCAACGAACTCTATATCATTGGTGGAGGTTCGGGTTCGGGAGGCACTGGCTCAAACGGCGGGACGACCTTCACGGTCGCTAATGGTCACGTCGGGGTTCCGTCGCAGACCTGGAAGGTTATCATTGTGCTGCCCGCAGCCTCCGGTAATGATGTCACGCGGGTGACGACTTCAACACGCACCATCGCCGTCATCATGCCCAATACGCAGGGCATCAGGACAAATGATTGGAAGACGTACCGGGTAAGCGTAGACCAGGTGGAGGCGCTCACAGGGTATGACTTCTTTTCTAATGTTTCTGCTTCGACCCAGAGTGTGATCGAAGCAAGGGTAGATAATCAGTAAGAGTAAGGGTCAGAAATCTCAAACAAGGAGCAGCCCGAGGCAGTCAAGCTCGGGCTGTTCCTTGTTCTTAACGTGAGTTCGAGATAAAAGTCGGCTGCATTTCCAGCCCCGGAGGGGCGATATGATAGTAGCCCAGGGCGCAAGCCCTGGGTTAAGATACAGGTAAAATATTCAAAGCCCCAGAGGGGCGACATACTATGCCGCCCCTCTGGGGCTTGCTCATTTATTCGATGCCTGTTCCCACGACTTACGTCATGGGCTATTGATATATTGCCCCTCCGGGGCTGAAGACTCAGCCGCTTCTTATGTCGAACTCACGTTATTTTTAAGCTTGCTGCTTTCTATTCCTGAATTTGCGTCTAACCTTAATCTGGACTTAGGGCTGTGTTGCAGGTATTACTACTCCGGCTATAATTGCCTTTTAGTTCGGTCATTACTCTTCGGGAATCATACCATTGAAACAAAATAGATCCTTGTTCAAGTGGCGTCATTCTGATTGGTGCATAGACGATGACGACGAGCGATAGCTCACCTCTGGAAATGGTAAGCGACGGACTCTCTTTCCCGACCAGCCTGGCGGTAGGCGTGGACGGCTCTTTTTACGTTGCGGAATCCGGCCTGCCGTTTGGCGGCGCTCCGCCCGGCGGTCGCATCTGGCATCTCACGTCCGACGGACGCCGCACGCTCCTGGTCGAGAACCTGCGCCCGCCCGTCAACGGGCTGACGCAGCACGAGGGGCAACTCTACGTTTCCGAAGGAGGCCACCCGGCGCGCATCAGCAGCTTCAACCTAGATGGGCGAAGGCAGACAGTTATTCTCGATAACTTGCCCGGCCCAGGCAACTACCACACGAACATGGTGGCTTTCGGCCCTGACGGTAAACTCTATTTCAGCCAGGGGGCGATGACCAATACAGGAATCATCGGCCTTGATGCCTACGAGCTGGGATGGCTGCGCCGTCTGCCGCACGGTTACGATCTGCCGGGCTACGACATAGTGTTGAGCGGAGTCAACGTCGAAACAGCGAACCCGCTCAGCAAGGAAGAGAATGCGCGCACGCAGACTGGAGCTTTCGCGCCTTTCGGAGAGCGAACGAAGAGAGAGCAGCGCATCGCCGCGCAGTTGCCTTGCACGGCTGCCATCATGCGTTGCAACATGGACGGCAGCGAGTTGGAATTGGTGGCGTGGGGATTAAGGAACGCTTTCGGGCTTGGGTTTCTACCCGATGGCAGACTCCTCGCGCTGGATCAGGGCGCGGATGATCGTGGCAGCCGCCCGGTGGGTAACGTGCCTGATATGCTCTTCGAGGTAAGACAGGGCGCTTGGTACGGCTGGCCCGATTTCATCGGCGACGTGCCGATCACAGACCCGCGTTATAAACCGGAGCGCGGCCCCGCACCAACTTTCGTGCTCGCAAATCACGACGAGCTGCCCGCGCCGGAAAAGCCCCTGCTGCGTTTCCCGCCGCACACGGCAGCCGTTAAATTCGATGTCGCACCTGAGAGCACGCCTCGTTGGGCAGGACATCTCTTCGTAGCTTTGTTCGGAGATGAAGTCCCTATGACCGCACCTTCGGGGCCAAAGGTAGGACGCTCCGTAGTGCGCGTTGATCCGTCTGATTGGAGTCTGCATCCGTTTATTCAGGCCGGACTCTTGAGACCGATTGACGTTCGCTTCAGCGCTTCGGAGCGCGCGCTCTACATACTCGACTTCGGGAGCTTTGAAATGCTCGACGGCGGCGTCGTCAGCGCCGAAGCGAAAAGCGGCAAGCTCTGGCGCTACAGATTACCGGCAGAAGGAAAGTTGCCGTGAGAGATGCGCTCATGCCAGGAGGCGTGTGTGTTATTTGCAGGATTCAATCAACGCCGATGAAGAGGTGTTCAGGATGGGAACGCTGCTTCTCTTAGGACTAACTCTCAGCTTCGACAGCTTTCGAGTCTCGCTCGGTCTGGGCGCGATGAAACTGCGCCCCATGCGACAGGCTCAAATCGTCCTCGCCTTCGGGCTGTGCGACGCATTAGCCCCGCTCGTCGGGTTGTTGATCGGTCAATCGCTCATTGAATATAGCGGCGCATGGGTCAGATACTTAGGCCCGCTCGTGCTCTGCGCGTATGGAATTTATGTTATCTACGTGGCGCGGCGCTACGCCGACAAAGAAGCGCAGGAGGATGGCCGCTGGATGGTGCTCGGTCTGCCACTCTCGATGAGCCTGGATAATCTTATCGCGGGGACGAGTCTGGGGATGATCGGTTTTCCGTTGCTACTCTCGGTCGTCGTCATCGGCGCAATGAGCGCATTGATGTCTCTGGCCGGTTTGTGGCTGGGAAGCATGGCGGTCAATTTTCTAAAGATTAAAACAGAGCTTATCGGCGGCGTGGCGCTCGTCCTGATTGCGCTCACGCTTGCGCTCGATAATTTTTAGAGTTTTTCAACGTGAGGCTTTAAGGCGATTGTGGAGAGCGGAGCTTGAATCCTCCGCTCTCCACTTTTTTCAACTGCTCATGCTGGCATGGCAAACATCAGGGCGCAAAACCTTCGTTGATCCATTGCGCGAAGAGTTGGATTTGCTCGAAGGTGAGCGGGTCGAAGGGTGGCGGCGGCATCCCTCCACCGTTAATGCGACCGAGGATGGTTTGGGCGTTGGCCTTCACGTGGTCATAGTTGGTCAGGTCGAACCGCCACATCATCTGCCCCTTGAATTGATAGAAAAGCGGCATGATGTCAGCACTGAAAGAAACAGCCATTGTCGTTTCTCCTCATCTTATTTATCGTTTACGCCTCACGCCAGCGAAATTATTACGCTCTCAAGCATCGCTCCGGCGAGCTTATCCGGTCGTCGGGGTTTTCAAGCCGTAGATTCTCAGGATGCCGCCGTCTATGCTCTGGATAAGCGCTCCCGCAACGACGTAATTCTTCCAGATGGCGGGGCCGATGCAGTAACCATAACCTCCGTTGTAGCCATCGGTCTGCATCCCCAGGTTGTCCCACCAGAGCAGCTTGCCATCACGCACGTCGAAGGCGTAGATGGAAACTTTGCTCGTCGCACAGAAGACCACATCGTTGACCACAGCGGGTGAACCCAGTCCGCTTTCGCCCGCCGTAGTGTACATTCCCACGTTTGTGTTGATGTTCGGGTCCATGGCCGAGGCATTGACGTAGTGTTGCGGGTCGTTATTGTCCAACGGCCAGGCATCTTGAAGCGTTTTGGAATCAAGATCAACGGCGCGCATGAAGGGCGTCGAGTTAAAGTCTATGCCCGGAGAGGCGTTGTGATAGTTTGGCCCTCCTATCCCGATGAAGAGGCGCGGCGAAATCGTCTGCGGCTTATCGTCTGAGCCGGGATAGAGCGCAGCCGTGTTGAAGACGCCCGAATAATTTTCGCTCGGCGTCAGGTTGGAATCTTCATTGCTCACCGGAAGATTAAGGATGGGGCTGCCGGGGTTGGGGTGCGGGTCAACGGTCTCAATGCATGTCACCCCGTCGTTGTGGTAGGGAAGCAATTGCCGCCATTTTAGTAGCTTCAGCGTATCGGCATCGAGGATGAAGATGCCGCCGTTTTTACAGGTGATGCCGACGACCTTCTGCCCACCCAGATTAAAGATGACCGGCGAACTGCCGATGTCTATGTCAAAGTCGGACGGGCGGTAGTTGCTCTCATGCGGTACTTGGAAGAAAGCCTTATACTCTCCCGTGTTGGCATCCAGGGAGAGCAGCCCGTTGGAGAATCCTGGGCTGGGCAGTTCGTGTTTGAAAGGTGGAGGCGGCTTTGTCGTATCAGTCCATTGCCAGTTGCCTTCAGGCTCAGGTTGCTGATTCCCTGTCGGGCAATAGATGCGATTCAAATCCTTGTCGTAAGCTATCGAACCCCAGACAGAGCATCCCATCACAATCGGCTCGCCGTCGAAAATAGTGAAGCCAGCGGGCGGCGGCAAGGACGGCACGGTCTGGATTGGTAGTTCATTCGGCTGGTTGATCTGTCCCGTGCAGTAGAGGTTGGTGCAATAAATCCAATGAACGTTACCCGACGCAGTATCTAAGCAGAAGACAAAGCTGTGGAGTTGTGGATTCTCACCTTCGCCGCAGCCTACGTAGAGCTTCGAGCCGTCGGCGGAGATGACTGGCGACGACCACATGACCGCCGGAGGATAGCCCTGCGCGACTCCATCTATGTTGGTCACGGGCTGGTTGCGTGCCAGGTCTTCGTTGCGCAGGTCTGTTGACCAGACCAAATCCAACGTCTCTTTGTTAAGGCAGTAGAATTTTCCGTTGAACGCGCCGAAGTAGATGTAATTTTCAGTCAACATCGGCGTGCAACCCATGCCCGTGAAGCTGTGCGTATCACGCGCATCCTGGCCTAAATTCCAGCTAAAGGTTTGGACGATTGCGCCCTGTTCGATGTCAATCTTGACGAGCGCGCCGCCGTTGCCGCTGCCGTCCGGCGCTTGATGATAATTGGCTATGCCGACGTAGATGAAGCCGCCCTCTATGGCCGGGACGGAGAGCACAGGGCCGCCGAGGTGAAGCTCGTGGAGCGTCTGGAAAGCTCCCTGCGTGCCGTCTGAATTGAGCTTCACATTAGCGGTGTTGATGTCGCTGTCTGAGACGTAGCCTGTGTGTTCCGGGTTGCCGTGATATATCCACCAACCCGTGAGAGGTTGAGGTGCGGCGGGCGGCGATGATGCCGCAGCGTCGGCTGGCGCAGGCGACGCGGTCATCAGCGCAGTCGGCGTCGCAGTTTCTTCGGGTGGCGGTGCGCTCTTCCGCTTGAGCATCGCAAGTTCAGTTTTCTTATCCATTAGTTGTGTGCCCTCCGGTTTAAGCCCCAGCTAAAATCAGATTGCCCAGCCCTGTAGTGACAACTCATGCAGCTATTGCCGCCCGCTCCGGCAGCATCGTTCTGATTTTGAAAGTAAGTTTCCATAGTCGTGTTGACAGCACCATAAACGGGAAACGCCGCGCCTGCGTCCTGCGGATAGACGCCGCCGTTTTGCAGCAACTTAAAACTACTGAGACCCGGATTGAAAGGCCACTGCGTGACGACCAGTTGGTAATACTGCCAGACCGTTCCTTTCAGGAGTTGCTGGTAGTAGGCGTTGAAGTCACGAGTGGATGCGCCCTGCGGGGTGTCTGGAATCGGATTGATGCGAGTCACCTGCACGGGAACAAGCGGGGTCGGCGTGGGCTGTGGGCCGAATTGCTGAACGGACGGTGCTTGCGGCGGTTTGTAGTTATAGCCGTTGGGAGTTGCGGGAGTACTCGTGCCGTTGTTGAAAGAATAACCGTTGGGCGGGGGCGTCGTCGTCATCCCTGCGTCGGGCGGCACGTTGTCCACCTGTTCAAAGGTTGACCAGACCCACTCGTTGAACGGGGAAACTTTGTGCGCGATGTGGAGACCGACCAGCAGCATGGGCGCCTGCGTACATGTCTTGGTCTGAGGGTTGTAAATCTGCGCGTCGGTCGTGTAGTAGCGATTGGGATCGTCCTTGTCGGTTTTAATGCGCCATGCCGCCTTCACCATGATTGAGCCAAGCGTACCGGGCGGGCTGCTGCTAGGCATCTGCAAAGGCACTTGCTGGTTCTCTTTGGGCGCAAGGTTCTTCAAGAGGTAGAGCCAGGAAGTATTATCGTTGTCTTGACCGCGAATGAAGTTGTACTGCGCCTGATCGTAGCGAATGTCGTAGTAGACGTAGTTGTTCTGCTGGTCAATGAGCGGATAGGAGAACGCCTGCGAGGTTTGCATCAGGGGCGTGTTGCCCTTGGTGAGGAAGATGAGAGTCTTTTGACCGGCTGGCGCGTTCGGGCACGGGTTGATCGGAATATCGTTCGAGTCCCAGGGGGTCGGCCTCTGATCCTTCTGTCCGAACAATTCAAAGGAATCTTTGTAAGTGCCCCACACGACGGGCGTCCCTGGCGTAGCTTTGAGAAAAACGTCCGAGTTGTCTGGTTGATTTGGGACACCGCGCGAGGTGGTCGCCGCAGGCCAGTTTAAGGCGATGAATGATTGCCATGAAAAGTAGTCGAAGTTGGGACGTATCTGCACGGGTGTATTAATTTGCGCGGGCAGAGGGACTGCCAGTGGGATGTTGCCACTCACGACTGCTGAAGGCACGCTCGACGGAATCCCTTGCGGCCAAGGAGGTATGATCATTTGTGGAGCGGTCGGGGCGGGGACTTCCGTTCCGGTTCTATTGCTTGCATTATCTGTAGGGGCCGGTGATTGTCGGCAACTGTAATTCGCGAGACTAAAGAAGGCGATGGCGACGATAAATAAGAAGGCTCTACCATATTGAGTCGGTGTCTTGCCCATCATTTGCTCCTTTGTTTTCAAATGTGAGGACGGAATAATCGGAACATCTTATTCGGAACATCTTATCAGGTGATAACAGGCCACTGACGCTACTTCGAGCGTCATGTATCTACAACAGGACTCGCAAGCGCTTAAATGATGAAAGATGGAAAAAGCTGGTCAACCCCAATTGCGTGAGATCATTTTAAGTGCTGCCGAGGAAAGCAACGCGCTATGTGACTTCGATAACGTCACGAATGTTAAATCTACTAAGGCGGCAAGTCAATAATTTGGAAAATATTTCCTGTAATACTACAGCGGTTTCTCAGAGGGTTCTATCAGAGAGCAGATTTCAAAGAGTAGAGATAAGAAGTTTTTTTTGCAGCACAGACTCTATCAACTTGCTCATAGCCATCAAACATGACTGCCAGTCTCCCAGGGCCGCAACTTCACGCCTCTGCGCAATCATATGCTCGTCGTTTGGCAATCGGAGGGCCTGTTCTATTGCGACTAAAAAAGATTTGGGATGATTCGGGGCCGTTATTAAGATTTGATGGCGGCTATTGAAATCACAAACTGTCGGAAGCACAGTCGAGACAACGGGCTTACCTACGGCCAGGTACTCGTTCAGCTTGAGCGGCAACGCGGTCGCGGTGGCCGGGGTATTCAGATACGGGATGAGACATACGTCGAACCGGCGAATATAATCTACGAGGCTTTTATGCGGTTGCTGACCGAGCAGATGCACGTTGGGTAATTTAGCCAATTCGCCTACTGTCTCTTGAATTGCTCCTACGAAAACCCATGACCATTGAGGCCGCTCTCGCGCCATGCTTATCAACAGGTCATAATCCACGAACTTATGTAATCCACCAACATAGCCGATGATGGGGCGCGGTAGCGATAACGAAAAAGGTTTTTTATATAGAGGCGTAGAAGCAGAATCAGTCATTGTGGCGACGACACCATTCTCTTCAGGCATAAATGAATCAAGATCAACTCCGGCGGGAACAAGATGGACGTTGGCATTCCATTTTCTACAGTGCATCTCTAATTCGCGGCAATAGGTGAAAACCAGGTCGGCCATACCGAGAAGCATCGTCTCACTTTTGCGTAACTCTCTTCGATGCGGCGTTAGTTGTGAAAAATCGGTGCCGCAGTAATAGACCAGAGCGCTCTGCGGTGTACGCAGAAGGTTGATTAAATCAACAGCAGTATCCGTCGGCAGATAAGTCCATATTAGCGGATGACGCATCCCCAGACTTCGGACGACGCGCTTTATGCGGGGCAGCAAAATTCGGCGATTAGCAAGGCGACGCGATGAGGACCCGAAAGGGGGCAGGACCATCGGCGCGACCACATAAAGATTGGGATAAACTTCTCGCACCCCATGAGAGAAGAACGAACCCATGCCATTCTTCAGACGGGCTGCTACGCGCTTGGCATCGCGCAGTTTTGGAGACCGTATCCCTGTGTTCTCAATATAGAGCACGCGATTTCCGGCTTTGACCAACCGCAGCGCTATCTCTTGATGTATCTGCCAGAGGAAGTCCCATTCAATGCTGGAAATGAAGATGATGTCTCGGCTAGTTATCATGCAAGGGGCCGTAGAATCTTTTGATTGAACAATAACTCGATGGACTGCCCGGTCAAAGCCGTATAGACGCCCGGTCTTTCAAGCTACGACTTTCTCTATCTCTAAAAGAGCGCTTCTTATATCTTCAGCATACTCGTGTACCCTCTCAATGGCGGAACAAATCCCGACTACTATAGAGTTGTCCATGTCCGACCAGATGGGGAGATTGATTATTTCGGACGACAACAAATCTGTGTAAGGCAGCCTTACGTCCTCTGACGCATATTGCTTGTAAGCCGATTGGCGGTGAACGGGCGGGTCGTAATATTTACGTGTATCTATATTCTCGTGCGCCAGAGCTAGAGCCAACATGTCACGCGAGAGACCAAAGGCGTCAGCATCAATAATGATGGAAAAATCTTTGTAGGAATTGCGATCTCCTTTCCGCACCTTTTGAAAACTTATCCCCGGCAACCGGCTCAATCTATCTTTATAAAGCTGGGCCGTGAGATTGCGGAATCGCGCTGCGAATTCAAGATTAAGCAAGCCAAATTGTCCCAGTAACGCATTGAACTCAGGCAGACGCGCGTTAATACCGGCGAAGGCGCTGTCATAGTTGCCATCATTGCCGTACTCTCGCCCAATGCGCAATTCCTTTGCCAGGGCATCATCGTTTGTTGCAATGATTCCACCTTCACCGGCGACCAGCAGTTTCGTGGCGCTCAGGCTAAAGACGCTCGCGTCTCCCTGTTGCCCCAAAGGATTACTCTGATACAAAGAACCGAAGCCATGTGCCGCGTCAAAAATCAGGCGGAGGCCGTGCTGCTTCGTCACACTCAATAAAGCCTCTATGTCGGCGGGATTGCCGGAATTGTGGACGGCGACAACGGCGCTCGTCTCCTTTGTGATGGCATCCTCAACCGCAGCCGGATTAAGGTTTGTGGTGTCCGGCTGAACATCTGCGAAGACGGGGCGCAGGCCAGCCCATATCAAGGCGCTCACGGTTGCCATAAAGGTGAAGCTGGGAACAATCACCTCGCCCGTCAGTTTCAAGCACTTATAAGTCAGCATGAGTCCGGCGGTGCAACTTGAGACGGCAACGGCGTGCTTGACGCCCAGATGTTCGCTCACCATCTCTTCAAAAGCGCGCAGGTGTGGACCTTTACTTATAATCCCGCTTTGAAGTATGCCTTCTAGTTTGCCTGTCAACTCATCGCAAGTGGGGAGGAGGGGTCGGGCAAGCTGGATTTTACTCTCGAAGATCGGTTTATTTCCCAGCAGAGCCGGTTGATTGTTCATGCCATCCCTTCTCCCTAATCTTTATTACTCTGGCGGGCACACCGACAGCAGTTACATTGTCGGGCAAGTCTTTAATGACGGCAGCTCCAGCTCCGATGGTCGTCCATGAACCAATTGAGATTCCCTGAATAACGCTTGAGCCGATGCCCAGATAGCATCCTTCACCGATTGATACATTGCCAGCCAGATTAACCCCCGGATTGATTGTACCGTAACGGGCAATCTTCGTATCGTGGCTGACGATTGAGCCTAAATTGATAATGGCGTGGTCGTCTATCAGCGTGCCCCGGCAGGCGATGGCATGCTGGCATATTACTACCCCTTCGCCAATCTTAGCGTGAGGTGATAGGTACGCCACATGGGAAATGGCATTCGCGAAAGTGAAGCCGCTTGCTCTGGCCCGCTCAACCAGCATTTTGCGAGTATGCGAAAAGCCTGATGCGCAGATAACCGCAATCTCGCTTCTATCTACTCCCTCGAACCAGGACCAATCCCCTAGAACCGGCAGAGCATCTATCACTTTATGGCGAAGAGCCGGAGTTTCATCAACAAAACCCAGCACCTCTGGAGCCTTCCCCTGCTGCAAGGGGTGTCGCAAAATCTCTGCGATTTCACGCCCATGCACGCCAGCGCCAATAATTACCACACGCCTCATTATTGTTGTAAGACTTGCCGTCTGACTGTGAAAAATTATCGAACTCAGCTTATCAAATATTCCGCTTCAGTCAAAAGGAGCTTCTGACTTAGGCTGTTGAAATGATCTTAGCGCAGTCTGTGATGCGTTAGAAAAGCCGGACTATATATCGAGACAGCGCCAAACGATTGGCGCAATGATTATCACCGCAACAGGTTTCATGTTAGATTAAGAGCCAGTCCTTCAATCAGGGGTTATGTCTCTTTAATGAATACAAATGAATGTCACCGCTGTGACTGCGCGGGAATAAAAAGCGCTCGACGTGTTTTAATAATTGGCGCTAATGTTGTCGGCCAAAATTTAATAAGCCAAATGCAGGAGCGCCCTGATTTAGGGATGTTGCCGGTTGGGTTAATAGATAACGACTTGCAGAAACGAGGTCAGACAATTCACGGCGTCCCTGTCGTCGGCAACCTACATCTCCTGTCCGGCATAGCCGAGTCCCTTAACATTAACAAGATTATCATTGCTCTACCAGAAGCAACCGGTCCGAACATACGTCAAATCCTCGCCATCAGTAAAGATGCAAATCTGCCCGTAGGCATTATCTCCGGCAGCAGCGAAATGTCTGATGCCGGAACTCAGAATTGGCGGATACGCGATGTGCAGATAGAAGATCTGCTACGCAACGAGCCAATACAAATAGACGACGATGGGTTGAGAAGGAGAGTCTCTCGAAAGAGGTTGTTGGTGACGGGAGCGGGCGGCTCAATCGGCTCGGAGCTTTGCCGACAGTTAGCGCAATACGACCCGGCGGAGCTGGCGCTGCTTGGGCATGGCGAGCATAGTATCTTCACACTCGCTTCAGAATTTGCCAGATTACACCCACAGCTTCCGGTGGTACGACTGATTGCCGACGTGCGGGACACAAACCGCTTGCAAAGAACATTCGAGACCTTCCGTCCTGACATCGTTTTTCATGCGGCTGCGCACAAGCACGTCTCGTTGATGGAGGATAACGTCGAGGATGCTGTTACAAACAACGTGCTCGGAACGAGGAATGTCATCAAGGCATCAATGGCGCACGGTGTCGAGAAATTCATACTAATATCAACAGACAAGGCCGTTAACCCGACGAGCGTGATGGGCGCGACAAAGCGCATCGCGGAGTTGCTGGTGTCGGAGGCGGCGCGTGTGAGCGGGCGCTGTTACCTGAGCGTTCGCTTCGGCAATGTCCTCAGCAGCCGGGGCAGCGTCTTGAGCATCTTCCGCGAACAGATTGCACGCGGCGGCCCCGTCACCGTTACTCACCCGGAGATGCGCCGTTACTTTATGACAATCGAAGAGGCCGTCAACCTCGTGCTGCAATCAATGTTGCTCGGCAGAGGCGGTGAGATATTCGTACTGGACATGGGCGAGCCTCTTAAAATCGCCGACCTTGCGCGTGATTTAATTGACCTCGCGGGTTTGAAAGTCGGGCGCGATATTGATCTGGAATTTACGGGCATGCAACCGGGAGAAAAATTGTCTGAAGAGTTGTTCCTGCGACGCGGACATTACGAGCGCACGGAATACGAAAAGATATTTGTCTCATTTGACGGCAACGGCGTTGAGCCTGAGCAGGAATCCTGCGGGAATCGTGCATTTGATGAAGACTTGGATAAGCAGATAGACGCACTGGTAGATGCTGCCCGGACAGGTGAACGGCCTCGTATCTTGCAACAGCTCAAACGAATCGTGCCCGAATATCAGATAGACAACGGCATGGCTACTGCGCCAGCACTGCTGGAAATGTCATAGAGCATAACGAGTCTTAGGGGAAACAGGTTTGATGGGCAAGCCGTCCAATCAGAATATCTCGTCTGACGCTTCGTTGAAAATCGAACGAGCATCGGCGATCAAGCTGCGTGTTTGCCATGTCGCCAGCACAGTCGAAGGCGCTAAATGGATGGTTGAGCAATTGCGCGACCTGCGCGACCATTATGGTTGTGATGTGACGGCAATAGTCTCTGGAGAGCGCGGCGGGCTGATTGATATGCTTCGCGCCGAGGGCATTCCCTACCATGTCGAATATATGAAGTTCGGCTCGCTTCGTGAGATGCTACAGGTTCCGCGTGCGATTCTCAGGATGGCATTGTTCTTCCGTCGAGAGCGTTTCGACGTTGTCCAGACTCACCTCTTCTTCTCAATGCTCATTGGCCGAATCGCGGCATGGCTCGCGGATGTACCTGTACGGCTGGCAATGATCCCCGGCCCGTTTCATCTGGAAGCCCATATATCTCGCTGGATTGATCGCGCGACCGGCTGGATGGAGACGGCCTTCATTCCTTCATGCGTGCATACCTTGCGCCTCTATAAAGAAATAGGGGTCGCAGATGACCGACTGTCTCTCATCTACTACGGCCCTGACGAGCGCAACTTCATCCCTGAAGAAGTGCTGCCGGCAAACATACGCGCCGAATACGGCTGGCCCGCGGACACTCCCTTGATTGCGAAGGTCGCCTACTTTTATCCGCCTTTGCCTAAGAGTAGATGGGTTCCTCCGGTTATTCAGGAGCGCGGGGTTAAAGGACATGAATATCTGGTCAGAGCCGCCCCTCTAGTTTTGAATGAGTTCCCGGATGCAAAATTTTTACTCGTCGGTCCCGGCTGGTTCGAGCACGGCGAGAAACACCGCGAAGAGATAAAAGAGCTGGTTCGGACTCTGGGTTTAGAAGAGAGCGTCATCTTCGTTGGATACCGTAAGGACGCGAACAGGATTCTGCGTGAAGCGGACGTAGCAGTTCAGGCTTCATTAACAGACAACCCGGCTGGAACGGTCGAGGCGCTGCTGATGGAGTGTCCGACAGTGGCGACTAGAGTCGGCGGCATGGTGGACACCGTTCGTGACGGAGAGACGGGCGTGCTGGTTAATCCTTCAGACCCGGATGACATGGCAAGAGGCATCTTACAGATGTTACGCGACCGCGAGAGAGCGCTCTCTCTGGGCCGCGCCGGGCGAAAGCTGATGCTCGACCGGTTCACGCTGCACAGGGCGGTGAAAGACCTACATGAACTTTACCTGCGCCTGAGATTCAGACGAAAACGTAATTTCTATAACCCGCCGGTTTCTCTCTGGAGGCTGATCGTCGCCATCCCTGTCTGCTGCTATCTCTGCTTTCGCGTTCTCTTCGTGGATACCTACATACCTGTCTACCTGCCGATTCATCTTGCGCGTCTACGGTATATACCCAGACGGCTCTTTTATCGGGTGCGCTTTCTTTTGTCTCACGCGAGAGGTGTGGCAGGTCGCGGGCGATCTTTTCTTCGCAGACTTTATAAGAATAGCTAGGAGGAGTGGAGAGCGTTTTCACAGATGATCCCGTTGCGAGCCATGATTAATGAAGAAGTAAGCGCCATCAACTCTGACCCACTGGAGTTTTCGCCAGTTGCGACCGGTGGTGTTTATTCGTCGCCGACTACTTCGCGAGAGCCTTCGATTAAGATCAGGCCGGGACGCGCGTCGGTCACAGCAGAGCTTAAGGAGGCATTTGATCAACGCGAGTTACTCTACTTTTTCATTTGGCGTGACCTGAAGATTCGTTACAAGCAGACCACGCTCGGGGCGGCCTGGGTGATCTTGCAGCCTTTGCTGATGGCGCTCGTCTTTGCGGTTTTCATGGGAATGCTGGCGCGAGTTCCTTCAGACGGCCTGCCTTACGCGGTCTTCGCATACGCAGGACTGCTCCCCTGGGTATTCTTTTCAAACTCAGTTTCGAGCAGCAGTCAATGTCTGATAGCCAATAACCACTTGATTACGAAAGTCTATTTTCCGCGCATGCTCCTTCCGCTCGTCGTTATTGGGGTAAGGCTCGTGGATTTCTTTATTGCTTTTATCGTTCTTATCTTTTTAATGCTTTACTACCGGCTTCAAATGTCCTGGGGCATGCTGGTCTTCCCGTTTCTCGTCGCGCAGGTTGCGCTCCTGGCGCTTGGCGTCGGAATGTGGACCGCAACTCTGAATACCAGATACCGCGACGTTGGGGTCGTGCTCCCGGTCGTGCTTCAACTCTGGATGTTCGTATCGCCGGTTGTGTATCCGTCAAGTCTTGTGCCTGAAGGCTGGCGGTTTTTGTACGACCTCAACCCGATGACGGGAGTCATCGAAGGAATGCGGTCAGCTCTGTTCGGGTTGAAATTCAATTGGGCGGGTCTTGCAATGTCCGCTCTTCTCACACTCTTTTCCCTCCTCTATTTCATTTATGATTTCTGCCGCAAGCAGGATGAATTGGTTGACATTATCTGAAGGATGCTATGAGACCGGCTGTCGAAGTTAGAAATCTGAGTAAGCTGTATAAACTTGGCAATCGCTCCACAGTGAATCCAACCCTGCGTGAGACGCTGGCTGGAAGTCTGAGGTCTGCCGCCGGACTTTTCGGCGGGCGGCAGCCCGAAGCCTCCAGAGAATTCTGGGCCTTGCGTGATGTTAGCTTTGAGGTCGAAACGGGCGAAATAGTAGGCATCATCGGGCGCAATGGTGCTGGGAAATCTACGCTCCTGAAAATTCTTTCCAGAATCGTTAAGCCGACGGCGGGTGAAGTGAATATCTATGGAAGCGCGAGCAGCCTGCTGGAGATCGGCACCGGCTTTCACCCGGACTTAACAGGCAGGGAGAACGTCTATCTGAATGGCGCAATCATTGGGATGAAGCGCGATGAGATAAAGCGAAAGTTTGATCGCATTATTGCGTTCGCCGAGATCGAGCCTTTTCTGGATACCCCGGTCAAATATTATTCTTCGGGAATGTATTTGCGATTGGCCTTTGCCGTCTCCGCTCACCTTGAAGCGGAAATACTTATTCTTGATGAAGTGCTGGCCGTAGGCGATGCGGCATTTCAGAAGAAATGTCTCAAGAGAATGCTGGAAATCAGCCGCGAAGGACGAACCATACTCTTCGTCAGCCATGATTTGATGTCCATCAGGAAGCTGTGCGGTCGCGTGCTGCTCATCGAGTCAGGCTATATGAGCGCAGGAGGAGATGCCGAAACCGTCATCGCAAATTATCTTCTCAAGATTGCAGCTCTGGAAACTGAGTAGCATGAGATGGGCGCTCCTTTAATCTTGGGGGAAATATCGGCTTGAGCGGGCGTATACCTGAATGGCTTCCACACGGAACGCGAGCTGGCGTCTGTTTCAGCATTGACGACGTGCATCCGGGAAAGTCTGCTGATGCGTATGAAGCCGGAGGCGACCTCGATCATGGTGTACTGGGTCACGTCCGCTGGCTGTTAGACCGGCATCCTAACCTGCACGTCACACTATTTACGACCGCCGAATGGCGCGAGCTATCGCCGGTTCCGACCAGACGACTTCTCGCGCGAGTTCCCTACCTTCGTGACAGAGTTTATCTGGGCGGACTACTTCCCGCCGGAGCTATGAGGCTCAGTCGCCATCCTCAATTCGTGAAATTTCTGAGCCAGCTTCCCCGAACCGAGGTCGGCACACACGGGCTTCATCACGTGCGCCGGGGGACGAGCGTTCCCGTGGAGTTTCAGGGACTGGACGGCGCTGTGTGCAGGCGTTTACTACAACAGATGTTAATGATATTTGATGAGGCAGGTTTGGAATACGCCCCTGGGATGGCCCCGCCAGGGTGGGAGCTTTCCGACGATCTGGCAAATGCGATGGTTGAAGTAGGTCTGAAGTTCGTGGCCTCGGCGAGAGACATCCGCACGGCTGTTAGTCCAGATGCGACTACGAACATGAGCGGCATGAAAGGCGTCTCGCTCATCTTTCCCGAATTGATCGTCGGCGGTCATCTACTCCACATCACCTCGAACTTTCAGGCGACATCAACGATTGAGCGAGCCATCCAGATCATCGAAAATGGCGGATTGCTCGCCATCAAAGCTCATGCTGTAAAGAATGCTCTTGGACATATTGCGCTCGATGGTTTAGATGAGCTTTATCGAAATTACCTTGATCTAATCTTTACGACATTAGAGAGCAAGTATGGAGATTCGTTGTGGTGGACAACGATGGGGCAGATAGCCGGGAGATGTATGAACGGCGACGAGACGCTAAGAGCTACGGGCGCTAATTCATGATAAGTCTTCACATCAACCCTCCGGGCGTGGAAGAAGAGTACCTGAAATGTCTCAACCTTTGTTTCGGCGGATGGGGAGACCTGCGGAAGTACGATTGGTATTTCCGACGAAATACTCCTTATCCAGATGCGGACCTGTTAACGTTTAAGAGGGATGATGAGTTAGTAGCAGGGTCGGCTGTGACCTATCGAAAGGTAGCCTTACCGAATGACTGTGAGATCATTGTCGGAATCATGACCGGCGCTTGGACGCTTCCCCAATTCCGCAATCAAGGCTATTTCGCGCGCCTCATTGAAGAGTCTTTGCAATTGACAGCCAGGAAGGGCGGCGCTCTCCTGCTCGGCTTTGCCGTTGAGGAGCGGTCGAGCTTCCGCCAACTTGCCAGGGCCGGCAGCGCACTCTTTCCCGGTTCATACATATTCTCTACTCCTCGAACCGAAGCGCATAATAGTAAATCCAGGCTGACAAGGGTGAAGAAGAGCGGGCCAGTAATCTCTCGTTTACAGGAATGGTTGCGCGCCAGCAACAAAGGTTACTCACGGTTCGTCTATGCATCGGAACAAGATTTTTACTCTCAGTTCATTGATCGCCCAGGCGACACAGAAATTCTCACAGACGATCATGGTAACTTCGGCATTATCGAGAGGACAGCCGATACAAACCTTCTGCAACTGTGCCTGACCGCCCCCGATGAGACCTACCCTGCCCTCTTAATTGAAGCCTTGATTAAGGACGCGCTTGGAAACGGACGAAAACTATTTTTATATTCGACTCAGTCGGGCATCAATCACCTTGCCAGAGGTCTTGGCCTCGAAGTTAAGACGGGCTATGTAACTGTTCTCATCTCTGATGAATCGCGCTTGAGCGAAGCCCTGAAGCTTGGCGCAACCTCGAAAATCGAGGATACTTCCGTGCTGGCACAGGCCGATTCCCAATGGTTTCTCGGCAATTGGAATATACAAAGCGGGGATCGTGCATAGACATCAGATAAACTTTATTCAATTAGGATGAAAGGCAGCAAGCAATGACCGACGAAGAACGCCAACGCCAGATGGATTTTATTCTCACTCAGCAGGCGCAGTTTTCTGTGAATATGGACGCGCTCCGTGAATCGCAGGCCCGCACGGATGAAACAGTATCCCGGCTCTCAATACAGGTTGAGCAACTGACCACACAGGTAGGGCAGATAGCGCGCCAGCAGGAGCATATCAATGAAGTGGTGGCCGTGATCGCTGATTCACAGCAACATACTGACGAGCGACTCAATGCGCTGATTGATATTGTGCAGGGCCGCAACGAACACTCGTGAGATTTCCTTTAATGTGTAGAACAATAACTATTGCCGTCGCCTTCGTCATTCTCGCCTCAAGCGCCTCTTATACGCAACAAGGAAACAGGTATCAGGCCCGACAGGGCGTACCAGGCGCGGCGAGTCAAACTGCCCCTGAAATTCTATCTCCGATGGAAACACTCAAAGCTTATTACAGAGCTGCCACTGATAAAGATGCTCAAGGGATGAGGCGTTATCTGTCGAAAGGCACAATTGAGCTAATGGAGAAAGGGGCAAAGATGATGGGTAAGTCACTAGATGTGGCACTTGAAGAGTCGTCACAATATGCCCCCCCAACACCTACCCCGATCTTCGATAACGAAAAGATTGATGGTGATACGGCTACAGTTGATATTACTTCTGAAGGTCGAAAGATGACGATGCCTTTTGTTAAGGAGGGCGGACAATGGAAGATCGCCCTGGATAAGTTCATAATAAATTTGAAAGCTGAGATGGAGCGAGGACTTAATCCCCCTCTCAAACCTGGCAAAAACCGCCGACGTGCTTATAGGTCGAAAAGAAGAAAGGCGAGCAATGAGCGACACTCTGAATCACGGTCGGCTGCATGACGTTATTGGATGGCTGCTGCCATAGATTTATCTCCTCAGCACAGGTAAATAAGCCTGCCATGCTCCTACCGCTTCCGTGTACTGCTTCGCCATCACTCTAACGACCTGCCCGATGTGGCCGAGGTCATGCACTACCCATGTCGAGAGCAACTGACTGAGTGTCACCACACCAAGTTCAGGATGCATCCCCCGCTTCCCCAACATCTCTGGACTTATGTTCATTCCCTCCAACTCCTTCAAACTCTCTGCTCGGAGCCACTCGAACCTGTCCAGTAGATCGCCCAAGCTCTTGCCTCTCGATTTCTCGAACATGGCGAAGCGGTCGAATGGCTCGAAAGTGCCACTCTCGCCATGCTCTAGGATGATCCTGGCACGAGGAATCCAATCGGACTCCTCCGCATGGACAAGATGGCCCACGACATCAAAGGGACTCCAGCTCTCAGGGCCTTCGTTTGAAAGTGCCCACTCTTCAGGGAGGTGGCGCAGCAACGAATTCAGCGTAGCCGGAGTCTGTCCGAGAATTTCTTTAGCATGATCAAGTTGGAATTCCATAGCCGGTTGACCTCACGAATGTTGTCTTTATGCTCCTGGTTGTCGGCGCGCCGCTTATGTCTGGCGTTGGATGCGGGCTTGCTTATCGTTCAAGTGCCCTCTTTAAGGCTGCTCTCGCGAGCAAGCGCGTCGAATCTAAGATGGGTAGAGGAGTGTCGTCCGGGCGCACAATTAACGGTATCTCGGTGCAACCGAGGACGACCGCATCACAGCCACGGGCCTTGAATTTTCCAGCAACTTCATTGAAGTATAACCGGGATGTTTCCAGGAAGACGCCGTTGACTAACTCCTTGAAGATGATCTCATTGATCTTTTCCCTATCCGCCCCGTCAGGTATTTCGCTCTCTATCCTGAATTCCTCTAGCGCCTTGGGATAGACTGTGCTCTCCGTCAGATACTTCGTCCCTAAAATGCCAAGCCGCGCATAGCCCAAACGGTTGGCTTCTTCAGCGACTGCTCCGGCGATATGTAGCCACGGAATAGGGGACTGCGGAATTAAGAACTCGAATGCCTGGTGGTAGGTGTTATCAGGGCAGATGGCGAAGTCGGCCCCTGCCTGCGCCACCTTACGCGCAGAAGCTGCTAAGACCCCGGCTAATGCCTCCCAGTCGTTCGCACGAATGTGGCGCATGTGTACAGCTAGTGGAACCGAGTTCACGGTTATCTCAGGGTGATTATGCTCACCCATGACGGCCAGCGCCTCCAAACAAATCGTGCGGTAACACAGGGCAGCGCCCTCGGCACTACCAGCTACGATACCAATGTGTTGGGTCACAATCTCTTCGCCTCCGCTACTCTAAAGACCTTCGGAATTACCCAGGAGAGCATCTAACGGAATTAACCGGGCGCGAGCGAGCCGCACACGACATTATCAGAGAGGACGAGCATGAAAGTCACGCTGTCGAGCGCTCCGGTTGAATAGGTTCCAGTTCAGGACTTTATTGTTTGCGAACACGTCTCAAGATGACGAAGGTGAAAAGTACGATGTAGCTCACGCCCAGAATCGGAATCAAGTAGTGTGTGATCCAGTAAGCGATGGGACGGTTGCGCCCGACCAACCACGCCGCGATGGTCACAATCGCCACCACCGTCAGCGCGATCACATATTGCAGCCAACGAGGAAGGGTTCTCAGGTCAATCTTATTCTTCGTCATCGAATTAAACAGAGCCTCACGCTTGCGGCGCAACTCCGTCATCCAATAGTGTATTGGTGAGTCGCGCGCCCTCCCAATTGACTCCAACCAGTTTTGCCCCTCGGAAGTCGGCCAGAGAGAAGTCACCGCCGGAAAGATTTGCCCCTGTCAGATCAGCGCTATTGAAAGTCGCATTGATAAATCTTCCATCGCGCAGGTCTGCTTGCTGCATTCGGGCGGAATTGAAACTGGTATACTCTGCATTGACATTGCGTAACACAGCTTTCTCAAGGCTAGAGCTGAAGAAAGAAGAGCCGTTGAGGTCTGCGCCCGTAAGGTCTGCGGACTCAAGATCGGCATTGCGGCAGTAACCGATTGTGAAGTTAGCGTGGGCAAGAGAGATGTCGCGCATGCGCGCACGGTCGAGCGTGGATAGCCCGATGATGGCTCTTTCCAGATGCGCGCCCTCCAGATTCGCCTCGCTGAAGTCAGCTTCTATCATTTGCGCTCCGGTCAACAAGGCGTAGTCGAAGCGCGTTCCCCTGGCTGTCAATTTCTCTGCGGTAAGATTGGAGAGATCCGCGCGGCGCAGGTCAGCGCCTGAGATGTCCAGTCCGCGCACGGTCTGCTTCAACGAAATCGCCCGCTGCAACTGCTCTAATACAGAAGATGCTTTCACTACTGTTTACCCGCGAAATCAAGCCTAGCCGTCTCCATCATGCAGCATCTTCAACAGGGATAGAAACCCAGTTTGCCCCCTGTTTATAATTAAGAAACTGCGAGTAGTCGCCGAATATTCCAGAAGGCGCAAGCTGTCGCATCACTTCATCCTGCCGTGCGCTCAGGGCCTCGACGTTCGATTCCCAGGGACGCTCCATCAAATCAAGCTGGACGCCGCCCCAAGATGTCTTTTTCACCAACGCGCCTGAAGTCCGCAAGCGCTCCTCTCCTATCAGCCGCACGATGTGTGGGCCGAACCACGTTCGCGCGCAGACGCGAGTGGGGCCATATTTTTGTAGCTCATCAACGGTGATGACTCCTGATGCGTTGTACTCTTGATGGCCTTCGTTCCAGGCTAAATGAACGATGCCGAACTCTGCCTTCAACTGCTCGGCCAGAGCATCGCCGAACGAGAAGACGCGAGGAAGCTCTTTTTCGGAAAGGGTGGAGCTGAATTCCACGTTGACTATTTTGACTCCACCGTTCTTCGCCGAAAAGTATGCTTTGTAGCGAGGTGGCTTCCGGCGCTGTAGCCCAGGCATCCCGAACTCGCCCTTTAAGCTGCTGACCTCTCTGATTAACTGAGTGCGGTCATACGGATCGCGTGCACGCTCATCCTGTCCCCAGTGTGTTGGTGTGAACCCTTCAACGTTATCAAAAGCATCCAGCAAACGCTCTAGTCCAGCCTCTGAGCGAAGAGCTGTTTTCGTAATCACGACGACCAAAGTCCTATCGGGCATCTCTGCACCTTTCCCGGAAGATATAGTCTGATCTTAGCGTGCCGTAGTGCTGCCGCCAAGTATAGAGGTTGCCTGCCCAGCATCAATAGGCGTCCACCCGCCCGCGCCTCCGTTGGCGCGCGGATTCCATGCAGACCATTCTCCGGTCGCGCTGTTGCGATGCAGCACTGATGCGTTACTGGCTAGAGGCCCGCTCGGTCTGACGACTGCCGCATCCTCGTTTGTCAAGACAACTGCCAACCCTTTACCGGCCTGGCGCGCACCCTCTTGTTCTGCTCTTAGCTGACTGTCGAAAAAGATCGTTCCTTCATCAATAGACTTAACATCCACCCATCTAGCGTCTGTGATTCCGTCAGGACGAGTCACAACGCCTTCGGTGCTTTCGTAAGTGACGACCTCACGCGACTCACCTGTCAGGGTCGAGGTGCTGAGATTGTTATTCTCTACACCGCCAGCGTTCAAAGTGTTGTTCTCATCCACTCTGCCTCTAGCGGCATTTGCGCGCAGGCGCGCAGTGGACTCGTTCCACTCGTTGCGCGGCATAGGCTCGCGCCCATCTTGCTGCGCCTCCCACTGATGGCGCTCATAGCGCGCATCGTTGGCGAGGTCTTCGTTGGGCGCGCTGTCTATACGTCTGCGGAAATCTCTCTCGACCTGGGCTTTCTCCGCATCCGTGAGCGGCCTTTGCCGCTGCGCAGTTGCCGCAGGTTGTTGACCCTCCGGCGGAGGTGTCTCCTGCGCGGGTGGCGGTGTTTCCTGCGCGGGTGGCGGAGTCTCCTGTGTAGGCGGAGGAGTCTCCGGCTGAGGTGGTGGAGTCTCTTGCGTTGCCGCTGGATTCTCGGTGTGTGTGCCATCGGGCAATGTGCAACCGGGATCGCCTGAGAAGCGACAACCGATACCGTCTCTCGTGTACTTCTCCCTGTGACCGTTGGGAAGCTCAACCTCTTCGACGAAGGGTTCTTCATGAATCGGCCTGCGCTCGGCTCTGTCAGCCATGTTGCGCTCGGCTCGAAGCTCGGCATCGCTTAGTTCAGAGCCGCTCTTATGCGCCGTGTGGTCGAGAAGCTCTTGTTCTTGCGGCGTGACCGGAGGCTCGTTCGGATGCGCGGCGGGCGGAGCCTCTGGCGGCACTTCGCGCGGCGCAACGGGAGGCTCTCCTGCCGCCGCCGTAGGCAACTCGCCGGGCGCACTCATTCCGGCGCGCATCTCCTGCGTTGCAACGGCGCGCGCCTCGTTCGACATTGTAACGATGCCGCCTTCGGGAATGTTTCCGCCGACCATAAACTCGCGCGACCAAGGCCCGCCTTTCGGCATGTTCGTGACGGCGGGAGCTTCATGTGTGAGACCTTCCCATGTCTCGCTGATCGCACCTCTGACTCCGCGATATGCGCCGCCGACCACCCTGCCCGTCATCCCGCGCACGCCTCCCTCGGTGGCTGTGGCGAGGGTTTGGCGGGCGTAAGCGCCGACGCCGCCAGACTCCTCGATGCCTGTAAGCACGCGCGCAGGTAGTCCTCTGGCTCCCATATTCGCGGCGAAGCGCACACCTCCGACCTCTGCAATCTGCGATTGCAACTGCCGCCCTCCCACCTGCGCGAGCTTCGCCATGCCCATCTGCATGACGATGTTCCCGGCGCTGGAAACGTCCTGCGTCAGATTGTCGCTCTGATGTTGCAACTGCTCGGCAGTCTCCGCCGTTGCCGCCTCGTATAGATTCTTGAGAAAAACAAGCTCTTGCAGCAGCAAGGCGATCTCGCCCACCGTCAGCGTCCATCCTCCGACCGTTGACATCACGGTCGCGCAGAAGGCTATGACGGGGCCTGTCACGGGCGCTGCCGTTCCGAGCGAGATGATGGTAATCGCCGTCATGATGGCGAGGATGACTCCGGCCAGGGCCGTGATCGAGCCGAGGATGATGGTCAGGCCGGTGGCGATGTCGGCGGCCATCTTGAGAGCGTTGCCCCAGGATGGCTTACGAATCATGTTGGCGACGCCGTTGATCATCATATTGAGGCCACCGACAACGCCCATCAAAGGCGCGCGCGGATCAATCAATCCGGCGGCGAGATGTCCGGCCCCTCGCGCGACGCCGCCCCATCCCGGCCAACTGATACTACCGACCGAGCCGAAGAGGTTGTGCCCCATCTGCCGGAGCGCAATGTTCATCTTGTCTCCGGCGTCTAGGTTCTCGAAGTGGCCGCCAGCCAGCGTGTTGATCTCGTCTATCTGGCCCTGTCGTCTGGTTCTCTCGCGTTCCTCCGCCGCGCGCCTTTCCTCTTCGTTGGGCGTGTGCTCGCCTGTCAACCAATCGGGCACTCCGGCTGCGATATTGATGGGCGGCGGTTCCGGCTGCTGCGCTGGTGCGGGAGGCGCGACGGGAGCGGTCGCCGCTCCGGCTTCCGGCTCGCGCTGCACGAGCGTCTCTTCGCCAGCCTCCGCGCTTCCGGCCTCCGGCCTTTTCTGTTGCGGAACACTCTGCATCCCCTCTGCAAAGCTTTCTTGAACGCTGTGAAGCTGCGTCTCAATCTCGACTGAGGCTTCGACCAGCGACACGCCCTGCGCGTCGAGTTCGTCTGCCTGAGCAGACATCTGCGCCGGTTGATCCATCAGGGATTCGACCTGGCCGCGCGCGTCTGCGTTCTGTCCCTGCATCTCGCCCAGACGATCATCCGTCTGACCGAGCACCTCCTGCATGGCATCAACTTTGGCGCTCGTCTGTGCGTTGGTCTGCGTGGCGCGGGCGGCGTCTTCGACCAGAGTTCCGGCAGCCGCCTGCGATTGGCCGATGGCCCCGTCAACATTTCCGGCGTCAGAGCCGACCTGATTCAACTTCGAGCCTTGCTCCTGCGCGTTGGCCGCCGCCTCTGCATCATCCGGCGCGTTGGCAGCATTCTCCGCCGCCAGACTGCCGGACTCCGACGCCACCGGCCCGGACTTCTCTTTCCCCTCGTTGGACTTGTCAACATAACCGGGAGCCTGCTCACCAACCATCTGGGCTTTCTGCTCCGAGACCGTCAACGCTTGCTGCGCCTTCTCGACTACACCGCGACGAAACTCCAGATGCTGCTGCGCCGTTTGCACTCCGCTCTCGGCACTACCGATGCCTTGCTGAACCAATCCCAGGTTGCCGCGAATGACTCCGGCGTTGGCGCGATTCTCCGCCGCATGCTGGCGCAGCAGATGACCCTGCTCGCGCAGCACTTGCGCTTGCTGGGCCAGGTCTTGCACCTGCGCGTCCGTCTCCGGGTCAGGCGCGAGCGGTTGTCCTCCGGCGTCCACAGGCTGCACGGGCTGCGGAGGCACAACTTCAGGCGGCGCGTCGGGCATCGGCTGCGAGTCCGCCATCGAGAAGGCTTCATCAGCGAGACTCGCTGCCTGATCTGCGGCAGCCGCCGCACCTCCCGCCGCACCCGCTGCTGCGCCCGCTGCCGCCGCAGCCGCACCGCCCGCGCCGCCTTCCGCTTGCGCCCCTTCCGCCGCAGGAGCTTCAGCCTGTGCGCCCGCTCCTTGCGCTTGCGGGTCTGGCGGCTTGTCCGCTTCTTCCTGCACGGTGCTGGCGGCCTGTTCGACTTGCGGTTGCTGTTCTGCCGCCCGGTCCACATCGGGCGTGGCTTCCGGTTGCAACTCTGCCTTCTGTCTCGCAACCTCTGCGCGGTCGAGGTCGTGAGCAGCTTGATGCGCCTCGGTGGAAGCGGAAGGAGTTTGCGGGGCGGCGCTCGCAGGCGTGTTTCCAGCGGGCGCCGGCTGGCTCGGCGTGGCAGGGGCTTGATCGTCTGTCGAAGAGTGGCCCAGAGCTTTATCAATCTCGGACTGCATGCGTGCGCGGACAGCTTCGCCATCATTGGTTGCGCCGCCATCGCCTGCGCGTTGAACCAATTGATGTGGGGTGCGCCCCGCGCCCTGCTGCACCACATGCGCGGTTTCGTGAGCCAACAGCTCTACGTCTTCGGAACTCTGGTGAGCGCCGAGCCAGATGTGATTCTGATGAGTAAAAGCTTTGGCGTGGAGGTCTGCGGCGACCGAGTGGGCCGCAGCGTCCGTGTGAACACGCACGTGGCCGAGATCAACGCCGAGCACAGGCTCGACCTTCTCTCTGATTGTGGGGGAGAGCGGCGCGCCTGTTCCTGTCGTCCCGGCGTGAGATTTGATCTGCGGTTGAGTAGGGGATTGCGAAGCGAAAGCTTTCGGCTGAACGAGCTTCTCTTCTCTCTCTTCAGCTAACGGAGAATCAGCCGTTTCACTTTCGCACGTCGCGCACTTGCGTTGCAGGCGATCATCTCCGATTTCTTCATCAGGGAAGGTGTGGTTATCATGCCCTGCGCCGGGCTTACGCATGACCATGTCCGCCACACGATCCGCTTCCAGCTCATGCGGGTCGTCCGCTGCGCCGATGATGAGCTTGGGCTGAACCTTTCTCTGCTCTTCCTCCTCTTCCAGCGCGCAGTCGTCACACTTCAATTGAACGACATCAGGCCCGGCCACAGAGAGTTCAGACCTTTGCAGAAAGAGCGGCAGCCCCGCCTGCGCGCCCTCTTCGCTCGCAAACGGCAGACCTATCTTCGGCAAAGCGCCGGATGCAGTCTGGCTCTTCCCTTTTCCCTCAGTCTTTGTTGCGAAAGCAGCTTCCATGCGCTCTTCCTGTAGAAGATGTCCGAACGATTTTGTTGAGACAGTTCGCAGACCGCGAGGGTCGAAGCGTTTTATTCCTTCTCTCTTTACCTGCTGTTAAGCCATTGCTCCCATCGCTCGATGGCCGCCCTTCTTTGATCCTCTGGGGCGCTCCATTGATAAGAGCCGTTGCTTTCCCAGAGTTTCTTCCACTCCATCATCGCAAGCTGCGAGAGCGGCGGAGGCTTGAGCGCATTTTTGAGTTCATTGAACGTCACTTGCTCGAAGACTTTCTGCGCGTGCTGCCTGGTGCGCTCGTTCGCCGCACCGAGCAGGGGCAGCACGGATTCGAGCGCCGGAAGGCCCATCTTCACGAGCGCCTGGACGGAAGGCGTGATGTCGTAATGAAGCATATCGGGCGCATCGTCAATTGTCCTGAGACAAGCCGCGAGAGCATCCGCCGCTCCCAGCCTGTAAAGTCCGGTGGCGGCGATTGCCCTGATATCTTCGTCATCGGAATCGAGCGAGCTTCTGAACGCTTCCTCGCTGCGCGGATCATTCAATTCGAGCAGCACGCGCATGATCGTCTTTCGCTGCTCCGGCTCTAAATCTTCTCCGGTCAGAGCCGAGAGCAGATCGCCCACTACGGACGCGCCCGCTTGAACCAACTGGTCTCTGGCCGCATTGCGCGTCTGCGGGTTTGCGAGCTGTTTGATTAACGTTTCGGTCGTCATGGCATCACAATCGGCGTTGAGGCCGTCCTTTCAAAACTCATCACCACTCTGCGGTTGGCTCTCCACGTGCCCGCGTTGAGAGCGGCTCCGGGCGCAAATGCTGTGGTCTCTCCGTGTCCCACCGTGAAGTTAATACGCGAGGCATCCACGCCTAAAGAGATAGCCAGCGCCTGTACATTATCGGCGCGTCTGAGCGCAAGGTCGCTGTTATGCTCAACTGTTCCGCGCTCGTCTGCATAGCCGTCAATGTTGATGCGCACGTCAGGGTAACGTCTGAGATAATCGAGCACTCCGGTAATCTTGGCCTCTTCGCCCGCAATCGGCGTATCAACATCGGTGTCGAAATAAAGCACAATCGGTTCGTGCGTGAAGTAGCCTCTGAAGCGCTCCAACGCTTCATTGAAGGTAGCGGATGCAGTGTCGGACACACGAGCATATTCGTTCCGCACAGTTAACACGCGAGAGCCTGGTATGATGGCTCGAATCTGAAAGCCCCACTCGATAGCGCCGTAGATGTTCTGCGTATCAGTTGCTTTCGCAACCGTTTCAAACTCGAAATCGGCCTCAAAAGAGGCAGAGGGTAAATCGTAAAGTGAGGTTTCATGCAAATCGGTCGGTGAGCGAAGCCAACCGAAGAAATTTTGCGGTGCCGACCAGTGCTCGATATAGTTTGGCCCAACGTCGGAGCCTCGTGAATGAGCCGCAATTTGCGAATCAACAAACCAGCCTTGAGGCGCGCCATCAGTGCCCGTCGTCATCAAGTCTTGCCTGCCCGCTTCCGCTCCTGTTCCAATTCGTGACCAACGCACCGGATCACCAGGTGAATGATTGGTTCTACCGCTAACATCGGCCATGTTTACTACCTGGATCAATCCGATCTGCGCTGAATAAGGCCCGCTCGGATCGGGGAAGAAACGTATATGCCCTTCCATGCCCACTTGCATAATTGAGCGCCGCTCCATCTCAATCTCGAAATATCCGAGCGCGGTCGGCAGTGTCTCCATCAAATCGAACTGCACCTGACCCGCCGCTTGACCTCGCTGCTGCGTGACATGTGTCAGTTCATGAGCAATGAGGCCACGCCCTTCCTCTGAGGCCGGATCGTAGCGGTCGCTGTTGAAGTAAATGTCTTCGCCTTTGGTCAGCGCGTTAGCGCCGAAAGAGTTGGCGAGGGCGTTGGCGCTTGAGTCGGAGTGAATTCGGACGCCGCTGAAATCTGCGCCTAACTCCTCCTCCATCAACTCGCGCGTCGGCTCAGGCAGTCGAGCGCCGCTCGCTTCACCGTGCATCTGCTTGCTGTTGACTTGAGAACTGTTTTTCGCTTGGCGAAGATTGTCGGCCACTCTGTCGGCTTCGTGCTCGTGCGCGTTGTTCGCCGCGTCGGACTTCAGCCGGGGACGGACTTTCACCTTCTGCTTGACCAGAGGAGCGTCGGCAGACTTGTTTAGGAACGGCGGCAATCCCGCACCCTCTCCGGCCTCTTGCGGAGCAGGAGTTTCCGCCTTCTGAAAAGTATCGGATGTCGCCCGCTTCTTCTTTGTAGTGAAAGTTCTCATCTGGTTTACACCCCGCAAACGGGCGAAGCCCCGACTGAAATGTTCTTGAACTGGAACGATAGCTGGCGTCCGAGCTTTATGGCTTAACTATCAAGATTCAATTCGACAGGCATTTGTCGCCCCAGTTTTCTGTACTCGCCGACTAAGCCTGTGATGACATCCCTGTACTCGATTGGGCGCGTCTCATCTTGAGCCAGCACCGCCGCTGTCAGCACAACGTTGCGTATATGGCCTCCGCAAAGGTCTGCCATCGCAGACAACTGGTTCAATTCCCTTTGAGCTAAACTGTGGTTCGCGCCGAGGTGCGATTGCCACAACGAGCGACGCTCTTCCGGCCCAGGAGCCGGAAACTCTATAATCATGTCGAGGCGGCGCGAGAAAGCGGCGTCGAAGCGCACGCGGCTATTGCTCGTGAGCAGGGTGATGCCGTCGAAGGACTCTATGCGCTGGAGCAGGTAGTTGGTCTGCGCGTTGGCGAAGCGGTCGTTGGCCTCCTTGACCTCCGTGCGCTTGCCGAAGAGAGAGTCGGCTTCGTCGAAGAGCAGCACGACTTCGCTCTGCTCTGCGCGAGCCAAAAGCTGCGCCAGATTCTTCTCGGTCTCGCCGATGTACTTGCTTGTCACCGATGCCAGATCAACGCGGTAGAGAGGAATGCCGAGCTTGGTCGCAAGCCATCCGGCGACCATCGTCTTGCCTGTTCCAGACGGGCCGACGAAGAGGGCGCGCACCCCAGGACAATAGCGAGCCGTGACGCTGGCCCCCAGGTTGCGCGCCAACTCATCACGCGAGCGACAGCGCAATAAGAGCATGTTGAGTTGCTCGCGCAACGTCTCAGACGCAACGAGCGCCTCATCGGGAATCTGGTTGGTGATGGGTTGGGCCAGGGCGTCGAGTCCCGCGCCTTCTCCTATCCACGATGCGGCGACCACGTCTTCCCTGACGGGCTGCGGGCGATTGTGCGTTGCGCTCAGATGACGCGCCAGGCGTCCGAGGTGCGCGATGCGCCCGCTGCCGTGACGATGCTGGCGCGCAAGCTCCTGCGCCAGCTCAGTCACGCCCAATGCCGCCTGCCACAACGCCTCACGCTCTTCGACGCGCGGCACAGGAAGCGACCAACTCAAGGCGGCCCCCCCCGACGCTTCGACGCTGCCATCAGGGCCGCAGAGCACGAGCATCGCCCCACGATAAAAAGGAAGCACGGGCAAAATTTTTCTCTCCCCCGGCGCGAGATCGAAACAGAAGACCGGAAGCAACCGGCGCAGGATGAGCAATGGAGCTAGACCGCCGATCTGATCCGTCTCGATGAGGAGCGCGCGGCGGTTCATCGCGTGAGCGATTGCTTCCACCACTGTTCTTCCTTCGGCAGTTGAGCCGGTGCGGACCACCAGCGCCTGCTGCGCGGACGAGAGCAGGCTGCGCGCTTGTCTGTGCGCCTCTTCCAGAATCGAGCCGGGCAAAGGCACTTCCGGCATCTCGCCCAGCCCGGTTCGAGTTCCGGGCCAGCTTCCATCATGACCATTCAACGCGAGACAGAGTTGCACGGGAACACCCACCGCACGCTCAGGTAGTGGCGGCCCGTCGCTCGTCAGCGTGAGAAGTCCGCTCCGCATCGCTGCTCCATTGAGCAAGAGGTTGAGGGGCTTGACTCCGTTTGCGACCCTTTCGCCGAGAGCGGCTGCGAGTAGGCCGAGCGTGGGGCGCGAGCCGCCGAGCGGGGCCTGCATATATGCCAGCGCGCGGCCCACCATCACATCGTCTTCAACAGCCATCGCGAGCGCTACGGTCAAAGTTTCGAGGACACTCAACTCAAGCTCTTGCGCCAGTTCAAGCAGCAGAGCATCACTCGCATCCGGTTGCCGCAAGTAGCCGGATAAGCTTTTCATCCAACCTTGACGCTCACGATCAACTGCATCTGCGTGCGCCAGCAGAAATTTCATCTCAGGGCTTTCGGCGGCTGGCGAGCTATGGTTGCCCGTGTGAGAGGCGAGAGCCGCGAGCGCGTAGGCGCGCAACGTGACGCGCGCCGGAGTTGCGGCAGCTTTAGCCTCACCCGCTTGATCGGGCGGCGCGTGGGGCGCATGCGTCTCCGTAGCGGCGAGAGTTGAGGAGTCAGTAACCATTGCCTTGCTCTCCGTACAAGTAATAAAACGTCACGACCCGGCCCAGCCATGCAACCCAACCCTGATTAAGGTCGAGTCCGGCTTTACGAACGCGCACGTCCGCCTGGCGATGATCGAACAGCACGTCTACATGCGTCTGCGTTTGAGAGACGCGCCCCGCGCGACAGACCAACTCGCTCAACCCGATGCGCGCAAAGCGACGACACCAACGCCGCGTTGCGACGAGCCAGGATTCGAGCAAGACTTGCAAGTCATCCGCTCGCGGCGAACGAGCGCGCTTGAGTTTGGCATCGCCGATTAACGCGCGCACACTCTGCGGCGCACGTCCGCGCCAGAGAGCCAGCGTCAGTTTTTTAGAGCTATCGCACAACGTTCGACGCATAGGCTCATCCGGCATACGGCAGACGACGAGCGGCCCACTGCGGCACAAGCCTTCGAGCCAGACGGACGGCGCGATGAATTCACATTGCGACGGCGCTGGCTCTGCCCCTTGCGCGGCTGCGGACAGGAACGAGATCGCCGGATCATCTACGGGGATTCCCAGGCGTTCTCCAACCAAAGCGAGGAATCTCTCCGGCAGATGGTATTCAATCAGGCGCGGGTTTGCGTCGAGCAGACTTGAGAAGCCCAGCCGTGAGAGAACGGGAACTAAGAAGAAGAGACCGGCATAGGCTGTCGGTTGCGGAAATTCGTGAGGTCGCGGCGGCGGCTTGACCTCACTTTGCCGGTCTTCTGAAAAGACGGGAGACGTAGTTTGCGAAAAGATGGAAGACGTAGGTTGCCGAGCTTCTCCGGTCGAAGCCACAGAGAACGAATTAAGGAGAGAGGCTTCTTCGTCAAAAGCCTCACTGCTCACCTTATGAAGAACGTGACGCTCTTCTTCAAGAGCGTAACTCTCATCTTCAATCGCGCGAGGCTCTTCAAGGTCTGGCCGAGCATCGCCTTCGCCTGCGCCTGTGACTAAAGGAGGAGGGGCAGACGGCTTTGCGGTCGGCGCGGCATTTAATTGCAGGGCTTCATTCTCTGAAGGCAACGGCAGCGTTTCTGCCTGAAGAGCGCCTCCCTTCTCCGCGAGCTTATTTTGCTCTGCGATGCGTGACGGCTGCGTGCTTTGTGTCACCAGCTTGATGACTTGCCGAGCTTGCGACATGAGCCTTTGATCTTGAAGGCGCGCTGGCTTGGTGGCCGCAAGCGCGGTGGCTGCGAGCCAGCTTGAGCGCGCATCGTCCGTGCCCCAACGCTTAATCCAAATCTCAAGCGGCGAGTCCCAGAGCGATAGCGTTTGCCTCACACTTTCAGACGCGGTAGTTTCCAGAAGCGAAAGAGGCAGACCCGCGTGTTGTGACCAACCGCAGGCTTTCAAGAGCGCAGGCCCATCCTGCCAGCGCAAAGCGCCGAGCAGCGGCTCGATAGCCTCACACTCAAAAAGCTCGCGCACAAGCGCGACCGCCGCCGCGACTCCTGCCTGAGTTCGCAACGTTGCGCCGAGCAAAGCGCGCAGCGCCTCGTCTCTTGCCATCGCAGGTCGCCAGAATGGAACGGCCAGCGGCCAGAACCAGCCCGCCACGCTACGCCCGCGCGCCAATCTCAAGGCGAGACAAACGTAAGGTTCGACCTCATCTTTGAAATAGATGACTTGGCTTGAATTGGCCGACGGGTCTTCTGCATAAACTGCCTGCGAGCCGAGAGTGTAAAGCGACTGCTCGATGGCGAGAGCCAGGCTCGCAGAACTCTGACGGCTGCGGATGACTCCGAGTTTTAAGGAGCGCACGATGAGCACGCGCCCGCCGATTGCGCCAGGCAATGAAGCCGTCCGCAGAGCGTCTTCGGCAAGAATCTGGCCGCGCCTGAGAGACGAATCCGTGGGCGCGCTCAGGCGCAAGCTTTTCACCCGGCGCATTTCTGTGTTGACCATAAAAAGCTCTCACCGACCGGCTCTCCCAGCAGTCCTACTTCACCTTGACTGTGGCTTTGAAGAACGCCAGCGGGTTGCGATTAAAAGCGCCAGCCTCCGCAATCTGCACCTGATCCGTTACCTCCAGAGAAGTCGTCTTGCTTGCGCTGTAGACTTGAGTGATGCGCGCCGCCGTCTGCCCGCTCGTCAGGTCTTCAACGATGCCGCGTGCGGCGACTTGACCCGCGCGGTACATCAGCACGTGCATGCCGATTTTCACCCTCGCAGGATCAACCGACAGCGTGACTTGCTTGCCTTCGCTCACCTCGGTTTTCTGCGAGACATTGGCAGAGACAATCTGGTTCACGGGCGCGTGAGAAGCCAGCAGAATGCAGACGCGCACCAGATCATTGATGAGCGAAATAGCTTCAGGTTGTTTGCGATCAATGCGCGAGAAAAGCCAGTCGGTGTAAGTCTGCATCTCGCGCCGGTCAAGGTAAGCGATTTCTCCCCAGCGCGGCAGGCTGCCCAGGTTGCGTAAATCCGCCGCCGCATCGAACTCGCTGATGCGCTCGGCCCAGTTGAGACGGATGACCGGCAGCACCACGCTCAAAGCAGAGTAGAGGCAAGCGGCAACGTGAGTAATATCGGCAAACTCGCGCGCTGCTTGCTGTGACACGTCGCCCCGCCCATGATTGCCGTCAATCAAATCTCCAAACGAGACTACTTCGCGCGCCTGGTCGCGCGCCACCTGCCAACTCTGCGCGGTGAAGGCGGAGAGATCGAGTTGGGCCACCTGCACGCGCAGTTGCGAGACAACTACTTGTTGCGCCCGTATGACCTGCCCAATCGCCTGGCCGAAGAAGCCGAACGATGCGCTTATCCGGGGCGCAAACTCGACAACCGGCGGCGGAGTGTTGGCGCGCATCTTGGCGCATAAGACGGCCCGGTGCAGAAACTCCAGCCGGTCGAATTTATCAAGCAGAGGATGAACGTAAGTGAACCACTTGACGGGCGCGTCGCGCAGCAGGTCAGCTACTGCGTGCAACTCCGGCGGCGGCGAAACCTCACGCGCCAGGCAAGCCGGAACCGGAGACACTACCTCCTCCGGGTCAAGCTCTCGCACCTTCACATCCACCTCGTGCAAGTCTGTCGTGCGCTCGCGGTAAAAGGCGAAGAAGGCAACGTGCTCTTTGATAATCTCCACGCGCCTCTGGTTGATGTTGTTAACGCGCAAGTCCTCGTCTGCCTTGAGCGCACGCGCGACCGCGAGGTCGTGACGCATCTCGGCCAGGTGATCTTCGATGACGTTCAGACGACTCCCCACCTGCGACGCCAGTTTGATAAGCTCACTTAAAACCTTCCGGCAATCGGCGATGATGTTGCGATAAGCCTGAATCCTGCCCTCGACGATGCGTAAATACGCAACGGTGTGGTCTGAGGCTCGCACGGCGGCGGCGAAGAATGCGGACTCGTCGCCGTTGGCCGGGTCTAAATCGTGAAGACCGCTGAGAACCTGTGCGCTCAGTCTATTTTCTACGACGAATTTGAATGTTCGTGAAATCTCGACATTCATCTGCACCGTCGTCTTCTTTCCCACTCTATCAAAGAGGTCCACAGGTCTCGTCTGAAGGCTGAGATTCCCACCACCCGCAGCTTGATAATCGTAGAAGCCCGGCAGCACCAGGTCGTCAATAAAGATGATTTTGGCAAGCTCTTCCAAGGCCCTGAGAACTTCGTACTTGCTCGACACGGTGAAATCTTTGGCTTCGGGAGCGGGAGCCTGCTTGATTCTCTCGGCGACGGTGACGGTGCGAAAGTCCAGCGGGCGTCCGACGATGGCCGTCTGCTGTGTGATGGAGTCGCGCGCGAAGGTCGCCGCCACCGATAGGGTCGGTTTGAAGAGGGTTGCAGCGGTCGCCTGTTTCGTGATGACTGTGCTCTGGATTCCGGCCATCACCGTCGCAGAGATTTGGGGGAAGGCGAAGCTACCAGCGAATGTCGCCGCGATCTCCGCAGTGGGTGTATGCACATCAGCCTGCGCTGTCACAGTGGGGTTGGCCTTCGCTTGCGGCGAAGAATGGGCTATCGCAGGAGGCAACTCGCCGGAACTTAAAGGCGGGGCATCGAGCATCAACGACGCATTAGCGCTACTTGTCCTTGCGTTCTGAATGAAGTTGATGATCTCCTCTTTGGTCGCCACCGCCGTCTCGCCCTTGGCAATCGAGGCCAGAGCAGGCGAGGTAGCCAGACGCACTGCATTGGTCACGCCGAGCATCAACTGGCGATAGCGATAGATGTCGGTTTGCACGCGGACGAAACCGAAGTCAATGATGTCGTCGGCTTGCTTAACTTTTTGGTCTAGGTAATCAATGAAACCTTTGAGGCCCAACGCGGCGAGCATGTCCGGTTGCGCCACGCCCTTGATTTCACCCATCAAGACCCGCCTCGGAAAATCCGGGCCCAGGTTGAGTCTATCTTTCAGGTCTTTGAAGACCTTTGGCACGAGAAGAGGGGGAGTCGTCTCGTATGTCTCTTCCGCCGTGTTCAACTCTATATCGCTCGGGTCTGCTGTATCGTTCGGGTCAGCCGGAAGATTTTGGTTGATGCTTTTTTCATCCTCACCCATCAACTCAGACTCCGGGTACTTATCATCCGGGCCGTTGATCTCCGCGTTAATCTCTTTGCCGATTTGGTGTATGTCCGAGCGTCGCTTCATCCACTTTCCAAGCTTCCGCAAAGAAGTGGCGATGTTTTTCTCAAACTCAGGGTCTGGCTTCTCCTCTTTGAGCAGGTTCGGCTCGTAGTAGATTTGCGGCACGGGAACCAGCACACGCAGCCGGTCCAGATTATTTGTATCAAAGGGACTGAGCGCGGCGCTCTGATTAATGGCAACATCAAGTTGCTCTAAGGGCACGGGCACGGCGTCAAGGCTAAAGCGATTGGGAAAGAAGTTGTTTTGGATTTGTCCCACATGCACAGCCTGGTCCGGGTTTTGTTCCACCTTCACCGTCAACGCTTCTTTCGGCAAGAGACCTGCCGGAGGCAGAAAGCGAAACTGCTTGGAAACATCCGCAATAGGTTTGTTATCGCGCATGGCCTCGACCAACTGCTCTGCGAACTGTTGCAGGCGCGCTTGCCAGATGAACGGATGACCAGCGCCGGGGACGAGCGCCCTGTACTGATTAATCTTCTCGAAAGCTTCGGGTTCCTTTCCCTCCTTGATGTCGCTGATGTCCGGCACAAGCACGCTGCGGCGTTTCGGTTTTCCACCGGAGCGCACCACCGAAAAGCGATCAACAAAGAGCGGCAGGCCATCCCCATCAAAGCCGACGAGTCCGATGGGCAAACCAATCTCTTCCCAGGGCAGCAACTCGCGCGGGTCAGCGCTGTTCATCTCGGCTTCAAAGATTGAGTAGGCGAGGCGATTGCGCCACTGCGCGGAATCTTCTGGAAACGGCAATCTATCCGTCAGCTCAATGGGCCAGGTGTAGAGAACGAGTTGGCAGCCGTCCACCAGTTGCCAATCTTCAAAAGCGTAGTTTTGCGGGTCTTGCTCGCAAGGGTCTTCGTCGTCAAATTCTCCGACGCGCTTGAGCGTGATGGGCTGCAAGAGCAGGATGCTTGCGCGCGGCACAACGATTCCCGCTTTACCCAACTCGATGAGCGGCGGCCCTAAGCGGCGAGGTTTCAGAACGAGCGGCTCATCTGATTTCGATTCCACAAGGCGCTCGCCGAAAACCGTGTCGGCTGGAAGCGAAACCGGTTGATCGGGTTTGCTCGATTGCGGTTGCGCGACCTTCGTCAAACTTTCTACGGTGGTGTAAACGGGCACATCTCCGACCGCCACGCGAACATTTCTTGAGACGACGACATCCTCGCCGCTCGGCATGATGCCTGCGCCCGATGAGATGTGAAAGAAGTAACTCTGGCGCAGAGCCTCCGGGTCTTTCTTGAGGCGAATGAGGGTCTGCATGTCAATGCTAATGGCAGGCGGGCTTTCTAATCCGGCGATCAGTCCGTTGACGACGCCGGGCGAGACCATCTGCCCGCGCGCTGCCAGCCGACCGGAGCGTCCCGACTGCTCCGTCGTCAGAGCCGCATCGCTCAGAGAGCGCCCCGTGTAGAGATTGAGCCGTCGTCGCCACTGTGCGTCAACGGACGGATTCAAAGGAGGATCAACGCCGATGATGCGCTCGCCTGAGAGCGGATGACTGATGTGTGCGACTCTCATCACTTATTATCCTTTGCCCTCTTCGAGCTTCTACGCTTGGCAGACTTCTTCGCCACAGTCTTTTTCTTCGACGCTTTTTTAACTGCTTCGGGCGCGGCGTCAGTCGAAGCGGACGAGACAGCCTTGCCGGTCGGCGATGACCTGAGCGGAGATGAAGAGTCCTTCGCGTCAACGCGGATCGTACCTCGCGCTGCTCTCTTCGTCTCTTCCGGCGGAGTTGTTTCTCCTTTTGTCCCGGTTTTCGTTTGAGTGCGCTTTGCGCCCGCCGAGCCACCCACGAATTCTCGTGCGAGGTCAGTCAACTCTTGCTCACTTGATTGTCGGGCATTGCGATCAAGCTCGTGCAGTTTGCCGGATTCGATCAGCTTATTGACGACTGCCGGTTTGTCGAGGATTCCGGGGCTGGCGTTTTCCAGCCGCGCGAGTCCCTGGCCCAACTGAGGATCGGCGAAATTCGCTGCCACTTTATGCACGGCAGTTCGGTCTAGACCGCCCTCGCTCTCCTTCTCCAGATCGTTCAATGCAGAGCGCATCAAGACCGGGGATTGCTCAAACGCCGGGGAAGAGAGAAAAGAGACCAATTCGGCGTTGCCCTGAGCCGTGGAAGCCGACTGCAATTTTTTGAAGGGCTGGGCCAGACCATTTGTCTGAAGCGTCTTAATCAAGTTCGTTTCGTTCAGCTTTTCATTCGCAGTGAAAATTGAGGCGGAGATTCCCGACAGCTCCGCCTTGTAGCTCAGATTGCGCCGCCGCACGAACCAGAGCAGCGGCGTTTTGCTCAGAGCAGTGCGCCAGGTATCGTCGCCGAGATTTCCGGCGACCGTTTCGGCAGCAAACGGAAGATTCAACAGCCGCAACGCCTCAACGGGCGGGCGCTTCGCAATCATGTCTGGAGCAGCCGGAGCGAGCCTGCGCTGGAGATTGCTGAGCTTGCCCTGAAAGCTCCGAAAATCCTGGCGCGAGACGGGGACGAGCGCCAGCACTGCGGTCGAGGCCAACTGCTCATCATCGAGCGTCAGATCAATGGGAGGCAGCAGCAAGCTCTCCTCAATTAAAGCGGGCAACTCGTCTTGCGGGATGATGGATAAATCAACCTGCACGGAAGCGGGGAAAAAGATTTGTGTGAAGTTGTTCGGGTCAATCGCGGCGGCGGGCATCTGTCCGGCGGCGGGCAAAGACAGGAAGTGCTCCGTCGCGGCAAAGCGCAAGCCCCGCACCGCGCGCTCGCGCACCACTTCGCGCAGGTGATATTCGTACTGCAACAGATGTGCTTCTCTTAAAGCGCGCGGCGCAAACCCTAAGCCGACGATGTTGCCATGCTCCGCTCCGACCTCGCGCCGCACCATGAAGCTATCAACCCAGCGCACCACTCCGCGATCAAGCGCGATCATTGCCAGCGGCAGCACGCCCGCCGGCACTCCCTGTGTTCCGCCTTCAACAAAAATCTTCTGCGCGATGCGTGCGCGTCGCATGTTGACTTCCGAGCGCGACCCTTCGTCCGGGTACGGAATGAGCGTGATGGCGACCGCTTCGATAACATCTCCATCCTCGACGGTTCGCGGGCCGTTGATGGAGGTCGGATAGGACGCAATCGGGTTGGCCGTGTATTCAACGGGGCGCAGCGCAAGGACGAAGAGACCTGAGCGCGTGCGCGCAGGCTCATTGGGAATCTGCGACAGTCCGAAGGCGGCATTCAGACGCTGCATCTCAGGAATGTTCGTCAGGTCAAGACGCGGAATCGAATTGGAGATGACGACCAACTCGCCGGAGGTCGTCACGCCGTGTCCCGCTTCGATTCTGATGGCGGAGCCTTCGACCATCTGCACCATCAGACCATGCACGACGCCTGTGCCGCCCGCCTGGCCCAGGTCGGCCTGCCGAGTCAGAAAATAGTTCTGATCCCCTGTCAGGTCGCGCGCCGTCAGGAAGCGCCCGTCAAAATAGAGCGGGCGACGACGCCGCTCATCCGTGATGATGACTCCTGCATCCGTCAGAGCACGAATCTCATTCTTATCAATCCAGTCGCGCGCTGGCACGAGCTTTCGCGCAGGGCCTTTTGTGACTTCCATCTTTCCTTCTCCTTCTCACTTCCTGGAACACGACTTCAAAAAACTACGGTGCGTTTTTTCAGAGACCTGCGAGCCGCGCCAGCGCGCCCGTGCTATAGACGAACGGGCGAATGTCGTTGATGATTTCCACCTTCTGCCCGCGCTTGCGCTTGGGTCGCTGATCCGTCTCCAACTTGGTTAAGTCTTCGGTCGGGAAAATGACGCGCGCCAGGAAAACATAGCTCGTATCCTGTCCCGCAAGGTGTTCGGCGAGCGGTTCCAGATTGTTGTTTGTCTCGTCGCGCGCGGTCATCTGCTTCCAGAGGCTGAAGATTGATTGACGAAGCTCCACCTTGTCGCTGGGCCAGAGGTTTTCCGGCAGCGGCAGAGGATTTTTCACGTCCTTGGCATCGCTCTTTTTTCGCGGGAAGAGTTTCAGCTTGTAGCCGTCGCGGATGCGCGAGGGCTTCGCGTTGTCGAGGGCGTCGAAAGGCCCGTTGGCGAAGGCAGGGGTCTTTCCGCGCTCGCACGCGGCGAAGCGGATAAAGACATCTGCGACGACGCCGCTCACCTTGTGCTCCGCGACCAGGACATCTTTGTTGTCCTTGTCCTTCTCTTTATAGGCCGGGATGGTGACGTTTTCGTAAAAAGATTGCCGGAGTCCGCCAGCCTCTTCGCCTTTGAACCAGGGGTTGAGGCGAATGCAGGCTGTGCGCGGCACTTCGATCATCCGGCCAAAGCGGTCAATCGCCACGCCCGGATCAACCATGATCTCTTCATTGAGGTCGTCGGCAGAGTTTGAATTTTTAGGCGGCTGGTAAGTGACCTTAAGCCCGGCGATTGTTCCGCTGCCGTGTAGGTAATTTAGAGCGCGCGCCAGTCTGCCGCGATGATAAAGCTGCTCGGCGTTGAAATCTTCCGCATCAAGCAGGACGCCGGTCGCGTAGAAGGCCCTGTCGGGCGGCTCCGGCGTCTCTTTGAGCGGGTCGGGAGGCTCGTTTTTGCCTCTCTCCAGTTGAATATCTTCTTCAAGCATGCTCATCGAATTTCTCCTCGCTTGACTGACTCCGCAGCGGCGCTCCAATCACAGCAGCCCGCCGGATAAAAGAGTCCTGCCCAACACTCTAGTGCGCCCGGTTAATCGAAGGACGCACCGAAGCACAGGCCGAGACAAAAGCGTAACTAGCCGAAGAATCCTCCGGCGCTCAACCGGGCGGACGGTTTCACTTCGGATTCAAGATGCCTCCTGGAATGATCGGCGGAATGATCGGTGTAAGCCCCCCTGGAAAGCCAAAGAGAGGCTTCTCAATACTGACACTCACCGAAACCGCGTCGCTCACTTGTCCCAGATCGTCCTGAACCTGGAGTTGGAACACGTGTATGCCCAGGGGCAGTCCTTGATCCACGATGACGATTGGGTCTGCACTGGCAACCGGCTTGTTAGGTGCTAATTCGGCCATCTCCTTACAGCCTCCCTCAAAAAATGTTCGCCTCTACGTTATTTTGACAACCCGCGTGAAGATGAATTTCGTAATCTTGCCCTTCGGGGTTGAAGCCGTAGCGTCGAGTCTGATGGGTAGACCGAAGGCGATTTTCTCGGGCGCGCTCAACACGGCGACAGGTTTTCCTTGGATCACTACCTGCGCCTGGACCGGGTCAGAACTGACGCCCAGGTCGTCAACGACCACTAGCTGAAAAATATGCGTGCCGGGCGGGAGCGGCTTGACCACGTTGCCGAATGTGACCTCAACAACTCCGCTTTCGTCCGTGATAGGTTGATTGGGAACGAATTCTGCCATCTTATGCTCCTTTCAATTTATAGCTGGTCTCTTTTGTAGCTCACACTTTCGCTGCTCAACTGAGCGAAAACATTTTTTGCGCCGCGCCAGCGCGTCTTAATCAATGAGCGTCCAAATGTAACGCTTGATCTTGCGCCCCGGACTGCCCACCTGAGAGTTGCTGCCGTCGAGCTTGAAAGCATCGCTGAACTTGATCTTTTCGTGCGGCGCGATAACGGCGACTGGCTTCTGCGGTTCTAACTGTTCCTGACCGTAGCTGCCCGATTCAAGGCGCGGGTCGAGGCTCGGCGGGTGCAGCAGCAGATCGCCCATTCCAACCTGGCTGCCGCCGAGCATGCCGCCGATTCTGCTCTGGCTGCCGAACAGCCCGTCGCCGATGCGGAAGGGTCTCAGCGGTTGCGGCTTGCTCAAGTACGTGTCAACGCCGACGAGCGAGGCCATGCCGACCATGAAGGCTTGAGTCGCCGTCATCACACGCGCCTGGACGTGCGCCGGAATCGCCAGAGTCACCACGCGGTTGATTAAACCCAAATCCTGCGGCTCGACCTCTTGATGAACCAGCACGGTGGCGCGGTGGGCCAGACGCTCGAAAAACTCCGCAATCGCACGCTTCTCGCTGACAGACTCGCTCAAGTCCGCGTTGAAAAGCGCGAGGAACTCTTTCCGCTGCTCGTCGCCTAGAAAGAGCGTGTCGCCGACGTAAGAGTTTCCGCTGTTGACGCCGCCGGGCAGCAGCGGGTCGTCTTCATCCGAAAGGTCTGCTCCGAGAATCGTGGCGAAGACGCGGCGCAAGCGAAAATCTTCGAGCACGACAATCTCTCCGCCGTCCACAGCGCCTGCGGTTGCCACGTTGAGCGCGAGCTTAAGACCGTCGAGCGTTCCGTGACGGCGATAAATCTGCGGCGCTTTGGCGATGAACTCGCGGCGACGCGCGACTGGAAAGGTCGGCTCGAAAGTGATGCCGATCCAACTGCCGAGCCATTCGAGCGCGTCTTCAGTAGTCGTGCGTGGGTGGGTCAAAAGATACGAGTTACTGATGCGATCTTCGAGCGCCGTCAACACGCCCTCAAAATTGTTGAGGAAGCGTTCGAGGAAATCCGGCGGCGTGCTCTGCCCCGGCTCGTCCGCTTCCGGCCCGAACTCCGTTTCGCGGTAGAACTCCGGCAAGTAGCGATTCAGATAGGAGAAGCGTGAAGCGTAAGCGCGCAGCGCCGCCAACTCAGGCGTGGCGCGCCCGTCGCTGACGAGTTTGACCTTGACGTGTAGGTGACGCCCGCGCAGGTTACGCACGCGGCGATTGGGCCGCTGAACAAGGACGGTAAAGAGACCGTTGCGATTGCGCTCGCGTTCGCAATCGAGTAGCCCTTTGTGAAAAGGAATCTCGGAAGGGTAAGAGACCCACGCGCCGCGCGGAATCCCTGTGCTCGGCTCGCGCGTGAACATCTCGCCGAACTGGTGCTCTTCCCAATCACCATCCGCAATCGTTTGCCCGTCCTCGTTGCTCGCCGCGAGGAAGACTCGCAGGCCGCAGTTGGCAGGGATGGAGGCTTCCAGATAGAGACGATGCCAGACGGTTTGTGTGCTGCCGCTATCGAAGGTCGAGCGCGCGAAGGCTTCACCGGAGCCTGCGAACGAAGGCAGCGAGAGATGGTAAAGGGGCGCGCTGCGTTCCCCGGTCGAGGTCGGGTAGCGCGGCGGCAAGCTCGTTCCATGCAGGAATGGCCCGCCCTCGTAATCTCTCAGAGGATAGATTTCGCCGACCGTTTCCAGTTGCGGCGTGTCCCTCTTCAACTCATAAACGGCTGCCTCTTTGACCTTCTGCGAGTCCGGCGGCTCGTCGCCTCCGAACATGACGGCGATGCGATCTTCGGAAACCCAGGCAAGGCTGTAAGGAAACTTCACTCCCGCGAGTTTCATCGGCAAGCCAAACGTTTCATCTGGCCGCAAGAGACGAAGTTGAGCATCGCCGTCCTTAGTAAACCAGGAGAGGACCAGCAACTCACCCTGCGGGCCGGAGGCTAGGCCGACCGCTATTTCACTGCTCGTCACCACCTCTGACCTTAAGACCGTCAGTCGCGGCTCGTTCGGATTTTCGGGACAGGGACGAAAGACATCCGTCGCGTAAGGGTCGTAGGGTCTGTTGGGCAAAGGCATTCCCTCAACGCGCGCCAGCTTCACTTTATCTTTCGGTTTTTTTTCGCCGCCGCCGCGATCAAGCACCCAGACTCCGCCCGAAGGAACGGCAGCCAGTCGCCAGGCAGTGAAACCTTTTTCACTGAGCACGACCGGCTCCCAACGCCCGCGCAAGTCGAGCATGATGATCTCGCCGCCGATGGCTAGATAGAGCACGCCGTCGTAGCCGATTGCCAAATCTGTCAGCAGAGTAGTCGGCGGAAAGATTTCCACCTCGCCCGGCAGCGCGCCCGTCGCCATCACGCTCCCCGACACCCTGTCCCAACGAGCCGTCGTGCCAAACTCATCGCGCGTTTGCGGAACATGCTCAAGCCGCAGCGTCGCATCTTGAAAGGTCGTGGGCCAGGCCGGAGACTGACCACGACTTGCGAGTCGCAGACTTTTCCGCTCAACGTCGTAGCTCGCCTCTGAGCCTGGTGGGATTAACCACTGATTCTGCTCCGCGAGCATCCAGAAATTGAGGCCGTTAGCATCCATCTCTTTCAGCAGACCTCCGGCACGACCGGCACGGCCATCATCGTTGACCCGGAGCCGTCTTCCAACTCGAACGGATCGGGCGCGGCTGTTAAGTCAGACGGCGCGGCACCTCCGATGATGACCATTACCGTCATCAATTCCGGTAACTGCCAGCGTTCGAGAAAAAGGCGGACGGGGGTGTTGGTGCTCGATTGTCCGATGATCCGCCACTTTTTATTTATTCTTTCAAAGAGATTGAGTCCGCTCACTTCGTCCACGCCGGGAACCTGCGCGACGATGACATCAAGCTCGCGCCTGCGCACAGACTTTCCTAATTGCCAGCCCGTGCCGTCTGTTCCTCCGGGCGGGAGCGGCCAGAGGAAGAAGCGCAAAGCATCGCGCACATCGTTGACTACTTGATTCGGAGCAAAGCCGTCGCGCAACTTGATGGCGACGCTCAAACTCAGCGGCACGTAATCGCAGCCGATGACGTGTAGCTCTGTGGTCAACGGGCGACGAGCATCCAGGTAGTCGAAGACTTTTTGAATGAAGGGACGATCCGCGCGCGGGTTGGGCGGCAGCGCAGGGTCTTTGTACGGCAGCGTCATCACCGAAACCACTCCCGGCACATTCTCGCGCCGCTGCTGTGGCTGAAAGAGCGGCAGAACCTCAACGCGCCCGATCATCAAACCGGGCGTGGTTGCAGCCAACTGGCGATAGTCTTCGCGCGTGACGGCGCGGTCTTGATGACGAAACAGCGCAGGGATGCGCATCTCCGCTTCGGGCAGCGTCTCTGACTCCGCGCCGCCATCGGTCGCCATGCTTTGCTGCACCTTCAGCTTCTGCGTGACGATTACGTCGTCCAGATTTTTGGCGGTGATTTTGGTCAGAGACCCTGCGGGCAAGTTGCCCTGGCTTCCGCCGCCTGCGCGCATCATCTGGACGCGAATGCGCCTGCCTGCTTCAGGGATGCGACCGCGCACTCCATCACCGAAGCGAATCGTTCCCGCTTCGCTGTCGAGACTGTAGAAGGAATCCGAGCGACCCGCCACAGCCAACTCGTCAATCTGCTGCCAGAGTTGATAGCCGCTCTCTGCCTCTTCAACCTGTACTGCGAGCGTCTCAGGCTCGATTGCCGCGCCCGGCAGTTGAAACTCCTGATTGGCCGTGCCGCTGCTCGCGCCGATAACGCGATTGATGGCGGTCTGTCGCTGGTCAATCTCGACGGCGTTGATGCCGACCCAACTCACGCCGAGGCTCGTTAGCTTTTCGGTCGGGCGCAAGCGAAGCCAGGCGATGAGTCGCGCTGCCTTTTCGGGATCATCAATGCGCGGCGGGCGGTTGCCGACTCCGGCCTTGAAATCTTCGCGGACGTTGTTGCTCGGCGCGCCGACGAAACTCGAAGCAGGCAGGGCCAGGCGCACAACCCCGCGCCGGGTTAATCCCTTCGTCGTATCTGCGATGACATCGAGCGCGAGATACTCCGGCTCGTTGTTGATAAACTTTCCGGTGCTTATCTCCCAGACGTGCGGGATTGCAGCCGCCGGGCGCACATCCTCAAAGAGTTTTGGCAGTTCAATCGAGGGGATGAAGCCGATGCTGATTAGTTGTTGGCCTCCCTGCGGATTCATCGCTAAGGTCTTCGCCGCGCCTGCCTGCTCTGCCGGAGTCGGCTTCTTTTGCGCCAGCAGCAGAGCAATCCACAAACGCTTGTCCAGAGTTTTCTCGATGATGTCAAAGCCAGACTCTTCGGCTGCGCCGCCCGTGAAGATGGGCGAGGTCACGTAGGGCTTGGGTGTGCTCTTTTTTGCCGAGCCTGAAGCGTCATTCAAGCCGTAGATAGTCTGCAAGCCCTGCAAGACCTCTTGTTTGATGTTCTTCTTCTCCTCGCTGTTGAGCGGGCGTTTGCAGTAGGCTTCGGCGACAACGGGCAGGATGGTCACTTCCGAGCGCGTCTCAAAGTTGACGGAGCCTTTGATGGTGGCGTAGGGCTTGATGGTCAGAGCCTCGCTCACCTTGTCGTCGTCGAAGAGGACGCTGACCAGCCCGCGCGCGGGTTCGGCGGATCGCATCCGCGCGCCAACCAGATTCAGGAAGGCCAGGCGCTGCCGCTCCGGGATGAGGTTGGCGCGATAGAGCATCGTGTCCGCGAGCCAGGCGAAAAGCTCTATCATCGTGCGACCGGGATCGCCCATTCGTGGATTAGTCCACTCAGGCGTGTGCGCGGGGATGCGCGCCAGCATCTCGTCAACGAGATCGCTGAAACTTCTATCATCAAGTGCAGGTGGACGAATGGGCATCTCGCTCAGGCCTCCAACTCCATCACCAAGCCGAGCCGCTGCGTTGCGCCCGTGCGTTTCAGTTGATAACCAATCTCGACTCGCAATCGCGTCGGCTGGCCCGGCACTTCGCTGACTTCAACGCGGCTCAAGATAATTCTGCGCTCCCAACGCTTCAGCGACTCTTTAATCAGATCGGTAATGCGGCGACGTGTGAGCAGCGTGTTCTGCTCATGCACGTAGTTTTCCAGACCTGCGCCGAAGAGCGGGCGCATCAATTGTTCGCTGGGGCGCGTCTGCAAGATGATACGAATAGCTTGCCGCACGCTCTCTTCAAGCGTCGGGTAGCTGAGTTGCCCCGTCGCGTCCGGGTAGGGCAACAAGGGCCAGTTAATCAGTTGCGGCATCGAACGTTTCGCCATAGCTTCATCACTTCGGGAGCGGACTCTTTCCCTTTGGAAACGGAATGCAAATCTTGATAAAGAACATCCACTGGAAAATGATGTTCAGGAGCGATAAGAAAATGTTCAGGACGATGAAGGCGCAGATCGTAATGATTGGAATGTTGAAGCCGCAAATCCAATCAAGGTCAAGTCCGCCGGAGGGCTTCGCCCCCTCGCCATCTACCATTTTCTTCGGGTCGTTGCCTTGCAAGAGATTGGAGAGATCGCTCGGCACGACAAACGAGACGTTTGGCTTCACATTCTTGAGGAAGTCGCCTCCAAGCGAAGGCAGCACCACTTGCACGGGCGGCAGCAGGCCGGTCTCATACCAGGGAACGATCTTGAAAGGCTCGCTCGGTTGGCGGCTCCAGATAAGCTCAGGCGGACAGCCGTCGTCGCGCTTCACTCGCACGAAAGCCCTGAGCCGATAGGTGCTCTTCAAATCATCGAAGCGCCCCTCTTGCGGACTAATCTCCATGAAGCGCGCACTCATCGCGCGATTGATGGCATCCCACAAATTTTTCTCCTGCGTGGCGCTGATGGTCGGCCAGGAGTCAGGCATCAAGACTGTTCTTGAGCCGCCTGCGCCTTCAGCGTCAACCAGCACCGCCTTCGCCTCTTTCAAAAAATCTCCCGCCCCGCGCGTGTCAGTCTTCGTGGTAGCCCCGACCTGCGAGGTGAAAGAAAGCTGAATCTGATTGAGTGCGTTGAAAAGCGTCACGGACTGCGGCGTGCTGCCGAAGGCGTTGAACTCCACCGTGAGTTGCTGCAAGAGGAGCATGAACTCACCCAACGGCTCTGTCGGGGCAGGCTTTGGATTCGACGAGACCTGCGAGTATTTGAGTTGCTGTTTGGCGAGACTGGAGAAAGCTGTGTTGACGCCGGACTTCAAATACCCGGACAGGTGAGCCTTCAAAGGCTCATCATTGTTCAAGTCGAAGGTGACGCTCGGGGCCGGAGCCTCGCTCTTCTCCGTACTCGTCACCGGAATCATCCCGTAGAGAATCGTCTTCTTCGTCGCCGCGCTTACGTCGGGCGGCGCGATGAAGAGCGGCGCGACCGACTCCGAGAATTGATTCACGCTCGGCTGGCTTCCTGCGAGCGCGGATTTGTAGCTCAACAGAAGTCGGCGGTCTATCTCGGCATTGCCGGTTGTCAAAGCTAGGGGGCGACGTTGCGGGTCAGGGTCCAGGTTCTCCTGTGCAGGCGTCTCCAAATTCACCCACCCGCGAATCGTCCGCCCGAAAGACATCCACCCTTGCTCTATCTCCCGCCCCCCTTTGTAGACCATGCGCCTGACAACCAACCCGCAGCTATCAATGCTCTCAGGATCAAGGCGCGGGTACTGCCCCTGAAAGTCGCAGGCGATTTCCAACAGCGCCACGTGAAATGTTCTGTGAACCGGCTGGTAGAGCCTCAGCACTTTGTTCTTGTCTCTGGTCTGCGCGATCTTCTTCTTGCTCGCGTCGGTCGCCACGCTCACGCCGTTGTCACCCGCCAGCTCTTCGAGCAACTCGCCGATGAAGTTCTGCTCGATGCGCTGCAAGATGGTCGGCGACGGCGTGATTCCCGTCATGCTGACGCCGCCGAAGATGGCGTTGTGCTCTACCATACGTTTCCGGCTCCCGGCGTGTAGGTGGTTCCAATGACTGTAGTGGATTGCAGGACGCTGCTTTTGACGATGCCTGAAAAGTCCGCCATCGCGGAATCCACCTTGACCTGCCCTGAAGTAATCTCGACCTGACTGGCCTGCGTTTTCACTTTCGCGCTGGTCTGCACGGAGACGCCTTGCGTGTCGAAAGTGATGGTGTTTCCGGCAACCTTAAACTCGATCTTGCCGCCCCCCGCATCCGTCATCTTGAAGCTGACTCCGCCCGGCGTGGTCAAAGAGATTGTGGCTTCGCCATCATTCTCTTCGAGGATGAGGATGCGCGTTCCGGCCTTACCGACTATTGACCAACGATCCACGCGGCTGCCGTCTCCGCCGAGCGTCTCAGGCGCGCGCGCATTTCCGTTCCAGAGACCGCCAACCACTACAGGGAAGCGCCAGTCGCCGTTGATGAAGCTGACCAGAACTTCGTCGCCCACGTCGGGCAGCATGAAAGCCCCGCGCTCGCTTCCGGCAAACGGCACGGCCACGCGCGCCCAGACCGGCCCGTCCTGATCGTCAACGCCGTCGAAGTTGTACAGCTTGACTTGCACGCGCGCCAGATTGTCAGGGTCTTTGACATCCACCACCTCGGCCAGATAGCTCGCGCCAGCGGCTGCGGCAGGGACGGCGAAGTCTCTAAACGCTTGAGTCAAGGTTGCCCCCAGTAGCTGCTCTCAGCCGCAAAATCTGTCTCGTACCCGCGCGTCAAATCGTAGCGATGCCGCGCATTGACCACGTAGTAGGTGTTGTTGAAGCGATTGCCCATGCCCTTCAAGGTGACGTGTGTGCCGACGCGCAAGCTGGGGTTGCCTTCGGCTGTCGCGTCAACACAAACGAAGCGACGCGCTCTCATGTCGAAGGCTGCGGCAGCGAGCGCGCGAGCTTCATCCGTGTTTGAGATGGCGAAGTGGCCGAGGTGCTCGGAGCGATCTCCGATCTTGTCGCTCAGGAGTTCTTTTCCGGTGCGCCCGGAGCCTGGGCCAGGACTAGCGCCCGTGCTGGTGACAGAGACGCGCTGCCCCTGGCTCGCGTCCCAGCCCGTCAAAGTAATCTGCGTCACCTGCTGGGAAAGGTCTGCGAGCACGCGCGCGCGATGCAGTTGGCTCGCCATCTCAAGCTCTATGCTGCCGCGCTGCACATCGCTTCTCTTTGAGACGTGCATCTCAGTGCCGACCACCTGCAAATCTCCATCGTGATGCGCCAGCAGGCGGCGTAGAAAGGCCAGGTCGCTTTCGTTCAACTGCACTTGAGTGCCGATGTTGTCCGACAAGCCGGTGATAACGGGAGTGAGACCTAACTGGCTGGCTAAATCGTTAGCGAGGCCGGAAATGGTCGCGTCCTCGTGAATCTGCGTGCGACGCTTCATGCGCGCCTGCTGGAATTTGTCTTCGGCCAGCACGACCAGTTCCGGCGCGCCTTCGAGACGAAAATCGCCTTCGAGTCCGGTGATGACGCCGTGAAAAATCTCTATGGGCGAGTCTTCGTCTCCGCAATAGACTTGAATCTGCGCGCCGAGTTTCAAAATTTCTTCGTCCTCGAAAGCGAGGTTGGCGCTGCCTTCTGTGTCCGACGCAAAATTGCTCAACCGCAGCTCAAGCGAACTCATCCCGCCCTCACGCTCGGTCATCTCCATAGCGATGACGAGTTCGGTCAGCTTCGGGTACTCTTGAGACTCGATGCGCACCGTCGGGTGAGCGCGATAAACTGCTCTATCGCTTTGTGGTGTTTCAGACATCTGGTGCTCCAGAGATTTTTGCTTGCTTCAAACGTTGACGACTCGAAAGAGAAGGGGCGCGCCGTTTAATCGGCTCTCAATCTCATCTCTCTTTGGGCCAGGCGGCTCACCTCGGAGCGAATCTTGTCCAGACTTAGCTCCTTTGAGACTTGAGCGGCGTCGCCTCCCTGCTGCGACGGCATCGCTGGCTCCGGGTCAACCGTGCCTTCCATCTCATCAATGATGACGGCCATCTTTTAGCCCTCCTCAAACTTAATGCGCGTGCGCAGGCTGGCGCTGGCCCCAACGTCCGTGCTGAGACTGGTTGATTCTTCAAAGGTCGCCTGCCCGCCGACGCGAAAGCGTGCGCCGCTATCGGTCGTGACGCTGATGGATTCGCTGCGTTGAATGAAGCGGCTGGTGTCGAGGGTAAAACGTCGCGTGCGCGTCTGGACTCTCAACCCGGCGAAAGCTCCTTCGCTGGCCGTGACTCCTGCCGAAGCACTGCCGCCGAAAAGAGCGCCCGCCGAAGCACTCGCTTTGAAACTGGCGCTCGCCCCGAAGCTGGCGCTCGCAGAGGCTCCTGCGCCGAAACTTGCTCCCGCGCCAAAGCTCGCGCCTGCGCCGCCGCTGATTCCAATGCCGCCGCGCGCAGAGATGCCTGCGCTCGCGCCAATACCAATTCCACCTTTAATACCAATGCCACCTTTGACACCGATACCAATTCCACCCTTAACGCCGATGCCGCCTTTAACGCCGATACCGAAACCCGCCCCTGCGCTGATACCACCGCCAATGCCGATGCCGCCGCCGATGCCTAGACTTGCGCCCGCGCCTCCGCTGGCGAAAGCGACGGGCGGGCCTAACTGGACTGATGGGTCGAGCGTCATCTGGCCGCTTGGAAAACGGATGCTCTCTTCATCATTGGCGGCTGCGATGTCGCGTCCGGCATCAGGGTCGCCGCCCGCCGTTGCCATGTCTGTTGCGTTCTGATCGTCGCCCGAAGGCACGTCAACCGCGTCGGGGCTTGGTTGTGAGCCTCCCGCGCCGCCACCATCGCCTCCGCCACCATCACCACCGCCCGACCCGGTGTCTTCAAAGACCACCTCCTGCTGAGAGAGAGTCAGGTTGATGCCAGCGCGCAAGGGCACTCCGTCGCCGGAAAAGAAATCAATCGTCTCCTTGTAGCTTTCTATCAGACCTTGAAACTTGAAGACGCCCCATTCAAAGAGCGCGACGGGCGGCACTTTCTTCTTCTGCTGATTCTCCGTGGGCTTCATCAAGTTCTCGATCTTCTTCGTCGTGTTGCGAACGTCCTCTCCCTTGTCCGTCGTATCGAAGATCAAGTCCATCGTCAGCTTCGCCGTCGTCTTCTTGACGTACTGATGATGGTCCTTCTTGTCCTCCTCCATCTGGTTCGAGACGGCGAGTTGCAACGAGGCCGGATTGAAATGCACAGCAACGGGATCGCCGCTCGATGGAACAGTCGAGAATTGAGCGCGCGTGATGTTAATCTTGCTCATCCGTTCACCGCCTTAACCTTGAACCCGTTCGAGGCCCTCATGAGCCAGGTGCAGTTCCTCTATGCCGACCTCTGTCCCTTTGGCATTAAAATCTGCGGATTTGAATTTGAGGGGCATGACGTTGATTAACTTCCAGGTCGTCACCATCTCGTTCGCTATATTGTTCATCGTAATGTAAGCCGCCAGGCGATAGGCATAAGCCGCATCCTTGTTGACCATCTCAAACCAGTTCCACAAATCTCTGTTCGTCGTGATGCCGCGCTTGAGAATGACGGTGGCGAAAGTGACCGGGCCTGCGCGTTGTGCCGTGCCGTAGTTGCGCCCCCCCTCCTTGATGACCTTCGGCTCCATCGTCGCCTCCAGTCCAGTGCATTCGGAGAAAGCACCGCCGCAGAGATAAAGGTTCTGCGTCGAGTTGTTGTCGGAATCGAGCGGGTCTTCATAGAAGTCCACTTGAAAATTGAAGATGTGAAAAGGGGACAGCGAGTTTTCGTTTGCGCTCATGCTGCCTCCTTGCTCGCTTCACCCGTCGAGACCAGAGAGACTTGCCCGCCTTCGTCCATCGCCAGCGCGACCGTGATGCGCTCAATCGGCACCGCCGCATCGAACTGCACGTAGGTGATGACGCGCCCCTGATCGAGATCGTTCTGACTCATCGTGCTGCGGTCGCAACGCACCTGAAAAGCGTCCGCCGCTTTTTTGCCGCGCAACGCACCCGCCGCCAACAGCCCCGCCAGCAGATCGCTCATCCGCTGCTTGACCTGCAACCACAATCGCTCGCCCGATGCTTCAAAGACTGACTCCTCGCCGAGTCGTCGCGCCGCGCGCACGATGATGGAGACCAGGCGATTGACGCTCGCCGGGCGATAACTCTCGTCCAGGCTCGTCGTCACGTCGGACAAGAGCCGCAGCCCGCGCGCCGTCATCCCAAAGAGCGAAACTCTTTCGAGAAGATTGCGTCCTGCAATCGCTTTGCCGGTAGCGCGCGTGCGCGGCAGCCCGACCATCTGGTGTCGCTGCAAAGACGGGAAAGTCTCATAAACATCTGCGAGATGGAGACTGGCCGCGCTGTGAAAGCTGCCGCGCGTGAGCGCATTGCGCGAGAGGATTCCGACCAGCACAGCGTCGGGGCTTTCAATTCCTTCTGGAAGATTGCCGGAGCCGAGCGAGCGCACCCAGGGGTAAGCGAGTTGGACGAAAGCGCTGGCAAGGCCGCCGAGTTGAACTGACGGAGAAGCAGCGAGCGGGCCAGCCATCTGCGCGTTGCCGTCCAAGCTCTCCAGTAGAAAATTGAGCAACTCTTCTTCGGCCTTCATTCCACGCTGCGGAATCGGCAGCGCGGCCACGAGTTGCACTTCTCTTTGCTGGCGACTAATCATGTTGGCGACGAGCCACAGCGCGTGAGACCAATCCTGATAGCCATCTTCATCGCAGCGTGGAGCCGGAAAGCGACGCGCCAGTTGGTCCTCAGGCGACTGCGGCTCATTTTCCGAGCACTCGACGAACTGCTCCGGCGGAGGCGGAGGCTTCAACACGTCAAGGTCCAACTTCTCATGCTCCGCGCCGAACAGGTCGGCGAGGTCCGGCATGCAGAGGAAAGAGGTATCAGGCAGACCAAAGAGATGGCCTATTCCCTGCCAGCTCGCGCGATCCGCCGGCGATGGATTGAAACGGCTCGGATAGCCTGGGATGATTTTTTCAACCAGCGGCAGGCGCGTCGCGCGAGCGGTCGTGAGCGGCAGCGGATCACCGACTCTCACTACGTAACACTTGCGCCCGCCCTGCGAGAAGAATGAGCGCACGGCTGCGCCCATGTAGGTCGTGCAACTCTTGCGCCCGCTCTCGTCAACGGGGCGTTTGTCCCAGGCAAAAAGCCAGTCGAAGATTTCCCAGGTGTCAATGGGAACGGGCAAATCCAGCAACTCATCCACAGCAGTCACGATGCTTCCGCCAAGCTCGCGCGGGTAAGCTTGCGTGAGCAACAGGTAGTTGAGTCGTTTCAGTTGATCGGGTCGCAGCGTCTGCTCAATGAGCGACTCGGTTTCAGCCGAGAGCATGACGTTGCGGAAAATCTTTTGATCGTAGAAGTCTTCGGTTTCCAGCAACTCGTTGAGCGTGGAGACCAGGGAAGTTTCGAGCGCGAGGGAAGGCTGTCCCAGCCCGTTGTAATCCTGAAGCAACGCGAGCGTTTGCGTTTCTAGTTGCGTGCGGATGAACTTGGATACAAGGTCTTGCGCCGCGCGCAGCTTAACGGCCAGCCCCGCCGGGTTGACGATGCCGCCGACACGGAAGCGCGGCGGACTGCTCCGCCCGTAAGGGGGAGCAGTCCATCCCTGTTCATAGAGCCAGCGCCCGACCGTTGCAGGCAACGCCGTGTTTCGTCTGCCGACCAGCCCGACAAAACAAGCGATGTCGGCGCGGTTCGGAGGACTGGCGATGACCGGCGCTTGATCTTCAAAAAATAGGCCGTTCATTTCTTAACTTCCGCTCGAAAGAAGCGAGTCCAAACGGGAGCTTCAGCCGGAGCCTAAGATGAGAGCTTCAGCCGAGAGCACCAGTTCTTCCATTGCGACATCACCGCCGCCCTTGGCCGCCAGCGTTGGTCCTGTCCACTTCAACGGAATCACAGCGCGCAGCGTCCAGGACTGCACGTCCTGGCCCGCCTCGTCGCGCAGCGTAATCACCACCTGACGCTGCGCGCCGATACCGTTGACGCGCACATCGTCAACCCAATCCCAGAGGTCTTGCGAATTGATGATGCCGCGTTTCAAGGTCACGTCGCCGACTTTGTGAACGCCCGGCACTTTGCGCACGTGGTTTTCGGGATCGTTCCCGTTGCGGTACTCCGCCACCGTAATGTCCGTGCTCAAGCCCGAAACATCCGAGAAGCCGCCGAGCGGCTCTTCCGGGCCGACATCGCCGCCGATGTTGACTAGAAAATTGAATGCCCCGTAGGGAGTAATGCGATCTGGCATCTGAGGTTCCTCCTTCCTAATTAGCTGCGCGCGTCAGCGGTCTTCTGGCCGATGCGGAAGATGACGAACTCTGCCGGTTTAATGGCAGCCACGCCGATCAAGCAAATCAAGCGACCGTTGTCTAGATCGTTCTGCGTCATCGTGCTGCGGTCGCAACGCACGAAGAAAGCTTCCTTCGTGCTGCTGCCCAGAAGCGCGCCCGAGACCCACTCGTTATAGAGAAAGTCCGAGACGGTCTCGCGGATATTGGCCCACAGCCTTTCGCCGTTCGGCTCGAAGACGGCCCATTGCGTGCTCACGTCAATTGACCTCTCCAGATAGTTGAAGTAGCGGCGGATGTTGACGTACTTCCATTCGGGATCGCTGCTCGCCGTGCGTGCGCCCCACACTCTGTAACCGCGACCGGGGAAGAAGCGCAGGCAATTGATGCCGAGCGGGTTCAACATCTCCTGCTGGGCAAAGTTGACATCGCTCTCGAAACGAAGCGCGCCGAGGACGACTTCGTTGGCGGGCGCTTTGAAGACTCCGCGCTGGGTGTCGTTGCGCGCGTAGATGCCGCAGACGAAGCCCGAAGGCGGAACGGCAATCTCGCGCGGAATGTGTTCGAGGCCGGGACGCGCGAGCGGGTTCGGGATGACGACCCAGGGGTAATAGAGCGCCGCATACTTGGAGTCAATGCGGCTGCGCACGTCGCGCGCTTCGGAAGTTGAATTATTGGGAGGCGTGTCGAGCACGGCGATGCGGTAGGAGCGCCGCTTCTCGGCGTGCGTAATCAAAGCGTTCTGGATTCCCTGATACGCTTCCTCATCGAAGACGGAATGTCCCGGCGCGGCGACAATCGCAATGTCTTCGACTTTCGTCAATTCCGCCAACGGCTCTGTGTAATCCTCTGGAATCGGCTCGCCGCCGTCGCTGCCGCCGCTCAAGGTGACGATGCGTTGAGTGCCGCCAGCGAAAATCCCGTTGAGAAGCTCGAAGGCGTCAACGCCCGTTCCGATCTCGACGGCAAACATATTTTCCAGAGCTTCTGTTCGGCGCGTTGGCTTCCATGCCAGCACGTTGCCGATATAGCGCGGGTGCTCGGCGTGAAAGCCGACATCCTCGTACATGATCTGGTTGCCGTCGCCGTCTTCGGTGACGATGAGCATGGTCAGGAAGCTGGCGTTGACGCCGGGCTGCTCGGTCGGTTTAAGACCGGCGAGGTTGAGCGGCGTCCCCGCATTATCGTTCTCTTTCCAGTTGGCTCCATCCTTGTTGAAGTACCTTGCCTTCAACCCCGTCGTGCCTTTCACGAGGCTGCCGCCGACGGGAAGTCCCAGGTAAGCTGCGCCGGAACTGCTCTCGACACGCAAGCCAGCCCTTCCGCTCGATTCGCTGCTGGTGATGACGAGCCGGTTGTTTTCAGTTGAGAGCGCGGCGGTAGCGTCCACCCCTGCTTTACGCAGAGCGGCGTTGATGTCGTCAGCGGTGACGTTCGACGGGTCGTTGATGTTGATCTCGGAGGTCGTGTCGCTGAGGAACTTCAGCGACGGGTTGGCCTTGACCTTAACCGAGCCGCCGAGTCCCTTCCGACTGCTGCTGATCGCCAGACGACCTGCTTGGCCCGTATCAGCATTGGTGGTGAGACGCGCAGAGCCGCCCTTCAAATCCAAGTTGATTTTGTCAACCATGTTCTGCGGAGTCGAGGCGGGGGCGGTTGGCAGGTTGATGATCTGTTCCTGGCCGCCGTCAATGGTGATGCGCAAAGTGTTAAGCGCGGCGTCGGCGGGCGTGACGCCGTCGGGCAAGTCCATTGCGTCGTCGAGCTTGGAGCTGCTCGTGGCCTCTGCCTTGGCGACCAGCGGAATAGTCTTCTGTGTCTCATCAAGCGCCGTCTCAGCACTCGTGTCCTCGGTGAACCCCAGCGCCGGGTTGGCCTTGACGCTGACTTTCGATCCATCTCCCGTTTTATTGCTTTTGATTGCCAGGTGACCTGCGCCGACCGGATCAGCCGGGAGGGTCAACCGCGCAGTGCCGCTTGTCCCCAATGCCGCGTTGAGGTCGGAAACTAAGTTCGCCAAAACTACCGGGTCGGTCAGAGGAATGACTTTTTCGGGGTTGTCGTCAATGGTAACGCTCAAGGCGTGTTGCGATGCGTCGTTGTCGGGCAAGTCTATATTCGGCCCGACGAGCGCGACTTTGCCAATAGCCTCTGCGGAAGTATTCGGAATGCTCTTTTTCGTCTCGTCAACAGTCAGCTTTAGTTCGCTCTGCGCGGGCAGAGAGAAAGGCGGGATGCCTCCGACAAGCTGCGCCGGGGCTGCCGGGAGTTGCTTGGCCTGCGGGACATTGCCGGGGTTATCGAGGAAACGCAGCATGCTTCCGCGCGGTGCGCTCTCCATGCTCCGAACGGTCGCAGGTGATTCGACCAGGCGTATGCCGATGCGACCATTCCCGGCGCGTCCCGGCGTGCGCGCAATAAAACGCGCTCGCTCCTTTGCATCTGTGCTGTCAACGACGAACACGGAGACGGCGCAACCCACTTTCTTTTTCGCCTCCGCATCGTTCGGGTCCACGCCGTTCGGGAGCGGCGAGTAGACGCGCGAGATGTAGAGACGCGAGCCGCCGTTATCGAAGTAAGCGCGGACGGCGTGCGCCAGGTAGTTGAGATTCTTCGGGTCGGGCGCATCGAGAGTGCCGAGGGCGAGGTTGGTAAGTCCGCCATAGATGCGCTCGAAATCACCGAAGCTGGTGATGAGTTCAAGAGTTCCACTGATGGGGCCTTTCCGGGTCAGCCCGACAAACCCGGTGGTGCTGGTGCCAACTCCCTCAATGGACTTGGCGCGGAAACTCGTCTCTTCGACGTAAACGCCCGGTGCTAAATATTCAGGCACTGCGATACCTCCTTCATTTGAAGGACGAGGCGCGCGGCTCTAGCTACACGCCTGTCTCTGAATTGTCATGACAAATTGACGGTTAATTCCATGCGATACTCTCTGCCGGAAGCGAGTGTGTCGGCCTTCTTGCTCGACCGAAACTGGGGTAGTTTTCCCGTCTCCAAAATGGCCGGGTCAGGGACGAAATCATTGGGCGCGCCGGATGAAGCCACGAGGTCTTCGGGGTCGCGCACCTTCCGCAAAGAAGTGTCAAAGACGACTTCCAGCGAGACTGGAATCTCGGAGGTCGTCACCGCGCCTTTCCCTTCGTCGGCAGACGTGACAGGAATACCCGGCACTGCCACGAAAGCTTCGCCTCTGTGATCGGCCAGCCCTGTCGCCAGGGCTTCGGGTTTGCCGTCGCGCCTAACGGTAATCAAGGCCCAGGGCAGACGATCTCGCTGGCCGTCTTCTCTGACGGTGGCGCGAATGATGGCCCAGCCGGGCACAACCCTGGCCGTCGGCGCGGGGAACAGCTTGACCTCGACAGGATCAAAGAGCCACTGGCCCTGATTGGGCCGCGCGGTAGCGGAATTGAGCGGCAGATGAAAGGTGCTGCGGCGCGGCAAGAACTCTTTGCGCGGATCGAAGACTTTCAACTCAAAAGTCACCGTTTCAACCTTGATTGCTCGCGGGTCAGGCTCAACCGGCTGCTCGCTGAGAGTGTGTACGTAAGCGTCGAAGCCCGGCGCGGTGTAGATGACATACAGGCCGCTGCGATTACGCACGAGTTGGACGCCCGCTGCGGCTTCGACCTTCAGCGGGCGGCGAATTCGCAAATCGGTCGTCGCATCTCGAAAGCTGACAGCGCCGAGGATGCGGCGGTCAACGTGCTCGTAGCTCAAGAGCCAACCACCTCCTCAGCACTGTTCTTCAAGGAGAAGCGCGTCTCCACCACGCGACGGGCGTCCGGGCCGGTGTCCGGGTCAATCAGCACGACGCGCGCGACATACGGGACGCTCAGACGATAAGACGCCTTGAGCGCATCCCAAATTCGCATCATGTCATCGGTCGTTAAATCGGTCGGGATTAACTGCACGATGTCACCGGACTTCCAATCGGCTTCCGCCGAGAGCGATGAGATGTCGAGCACCGGATGGTGATAGAGCTGGCGCATGGCCCAGGCGAAGATGGAATGCTCGGCCAGAGCGCTACCCGCCCAGACGGTCAAGAGATAATGCAGATCGAGCGCCAACGGAGGGCGGGTCGCCGAGAGGTCCGGCGCACGACTGACGTTGCGCAAGTGCTCGTTCATTGTGATCCGGTAGAGAAAGAGCGTCACGGTCGTGTCGTCTACCCCCTTCTCCTCCAACTCGCCACTTGAGAGAAGACGAAACTCGCAAGAGTGTTTGTTTCGCAAATCCTCCGGGTAGGAGTTGCGCAGGTACGTGATGACAGAAGCCCCCACGGAATGAATCGCTAAGATGTTAGCCATACAGAGTCACGCGCGCACTCGCGCTCGCCGACCGAAGCTTTTTTAGGCTCAGTCGGCGACGCTCAGGAGGCAATCCACCGGCACGATCATCGGCTGCTCGATTCCCTCCACCTCGACGACGGCGAAAGCTTCCTGTTGAGACCCACTATCGGAGAGATCAATGACTTTTCCGTGAAGGAGATCGTCGCCGTGGAGTTGCCAAAGCAGGAGATGCGGGTCGGGAATGTAAATGTCCGAAATCTTGAAGTGTACGTGCTGATTTCGCAAATCCACTGGCTCTCCGCTTCTTCACTTCAAACAGTTTCATAATTCCTGCGCCGAACTGTTTGAGCAACGCTCGTGCCGCGAGGCGATGAGTCTCCGATAGTGAGGGAAAGCGGAATGAATTTGCGGGCGTGAGCGCGCGGGCGCGATGGCAGCAGAAAACTTTTTCCACAAATAAGCGGAAAAGAGTTTCCGGTTTTTCCTGTAAGCTACCGGAAACTCTTTTCCGCTGTCGAGCTTAAAACTTCCCTATTCGTAGTGCAACTGATGCTTGCGTACCTTGTTGTAGACGCTGCGCGGAGTGATACCTAAAAGGCGCGCAGTCTTTGACTGGTTGCCCTGGGATAAGCGTAGCGCCGACTCAATCAACAGGCGCTCGCAATGCTCCAGCGAGCGCGAGAGATTCCAGCCGTTGCTGTCCAAAAGTTTCGAGAGATAAGCATGCGCATCAAACTGCGAGATGGCAGGCTTGCGCGAGTCGGCTTTTGCGTCCAGGCTCTCCGTCATGTCGTCGCCAGCTTGTTCCGAAAGTTCCTGCCAGACTTCCGGCGGCAAGTCATTTAACTCAAGCGGAGAGTCGTCTGCTTTATTGACGAGCGAGTTGCGCACAATGTTCTCCAACTGGCGAGCGTTACCGGGCAGCTCGATTCTGGCTAGAGCCTCCAGAAAATCCAGCCCGACGGCACAAGCTTCTCCGGCCTGGCTGGGCCGATACTTTTTCGTGAAGTGATCTATCAGGGGACGCAGATCAGCGGGTCTTTCTCTGAGCGGCGGAATGTGAGCCGACAGGGTGTTGAGGCGATGGAAAAGGTCTGCGCGAAACTTTCCCTGCTCGACCATCTCCGCGAGATTTCGATTCGTTGCCGCGATGATGCGGACGTTGACCGCAACCTCGTGGTCTTCGCCAACGCCGAGCACGCGGTCTTCCTGAAGAACGCGCAAGAGTTTTGTTTGCAGCGCCAGGTCAAGCTCTCCAATCTCATCCAGGAAGAGCACGCCTCCCTCTGCTGCGCGAATCAAGCCTTTGCGGTCGCGCTCGGCTCCTGTGAAAGCTCCGCGACGGTGGCCGAAGAGTTCGCTTTCGGCCAGCCAGGGGCTGATCGCGCCACAGTTTAAGACAACCAGAGGTCCGTGGCAGCGTTTCGGGTCAAGCTGGTGAGCGGCTCGCGCGAGCAGTTCTTTGCCGGTTCCCGTTTCACCTGTAATCAGGATGGAAAGGTCGCTCAAGGCACTCAGCCGAATAATCCAGTGAAACAAGGCTATCAGCGCCTGGCTCTCGCCGATGATGCCCAACTGTTTCATCAGGCTTCTGGTTTTCTCTGCGTCGCTACGCCTGGCGGCTGAGGCCGTGAGCGCCTGCGCGAGTTGCTCGCTCATCATCTCGGCGAAATCTGATCGTGCGCTATCGAGCAGCCAGGCAGAACCGGCCAGCAGAGGTCTGCAACGTGTGCCGAGCGGCCAGGCTTCGGCCTCGTTTTCATGAGCGATAACGATGAATCCTTTTTGCTTCAGCGCCCGGATGACTTGCAGACTGATTATCTCCGGCGACGGCGTATGGCCCAAAGCCACCAGCGCAATATTGCAAGCGGCGGAGAGTTTGACCTTCTCTAAAGCTTTGAGGTCTTCGATTACGCAGGCGCGCGCGCCGCACTCCTCGATGATACGCTTGATGCTCTGAAGACGAGAGCCTTGCTCGTCCCACACCAAGACCTTCCAATCACCCACGGCCTCATCACGCGAGAGGGTTCCAGCGGGTGGTCTCGAATGGGTTCTGGAATGTCCACGAAACATGAGGAGTCTCCCACGGCAAGTTCCGTATTGAGGGAACACTGCGCTTGAGAATATTCAACGGGCAGTCCCGACAAGAGATGGAATCGTCAACTAGACGGGATGCGCCTTGAGGTTATCGAGAGAAGCGGCGAGGAAATTTGCCTATTCGCGCCTCTGATGAGTATAAAACAATTGGCGAAGGAGAGCGGGGCTTCTCAGTGCGGAGCAACTTGTCTGGTTGAAGTTCCAGAGTTTGCTTCGGCAGAGGGTGGTCTCAAACGCTCAAAGAAATCAATCACCTGGTGGATCGCCTGAGACTCTAATCTTGCGCCTTGCGCCTTGTCAAGAGTTTTCCTTGCCGAGACTCGCCCCACAAGCTGTAAGGCAAGACTGCGAACGAAAGACCTTCAGGCACATCATCCGTGAAGATGCTTGTCATCGTCGCCTGCGGCCATGTGAGGTTGTTCTTCCCCAGCCACTCTTTAACCTGTGAAGGGTCTTCGTCGTTGCTCATTCCGAGAATCTCGAACCCGCAGGCTTTGTCAAAGCGGTTTTTTAGAATCCGTAGTAGCCCACGCCTGAAGAGGATTTCTTCTGCGTAAAACGATCCAGGGCTTCCAGGACTTCGCGGCACAGGGCACGCTCTGCATCGCCCCGCCCGGCTATGTCGCGCAGGCGCACGGCGAGCGCGATGAGGTCACGATGCTCAGGAGCCGAGCGCACTTTGTCCAGCCACTTGAGCAGACCGTTATTCTTTCTCTTGCCGCTTCCGGTCTCACCCTTCTCAGCGGTCTTAAGAGATCGTTCAAACAAAGTTTCGACCAGCCCGGCTGTCTCGTGCGCATCAACGAGCGTGGCGATGGCGTCGGCGAAATGCGCGGCCAAATCCATCTCGTCGGGCGTGAAGGGCTGGTACGGCGGGTTGCCCAGACGATTGACGAACTCAAGCACGCCGACCGTTTCGCCGCCTACGCGGAGCGGCGTCGCCAGAATGGTCTGTGTCGAATAACCCGTCGCGCGATCCACTTCGGCATAGAACGTCTCTTCCTGAGCAACGTCGGCGACGGCCATCGGCTGCCCGCTCGCAAAGACGAAGCCCGCGATGCCCTTACCCGGCGGAATACGCACCGGCAACAATTTATCCGCGACTTCGCCGATGGCGACCAGAAATTTCAATCCACCCTCAAAGCCATCGCGCACGAGCACGGACGCCTCGTCCGATCCCATCGCATCGCCCGCCACGTGCAATAAATTTTCGATGGAACGCCTGAGCGGTGAAGTCATCAAGGTCGCTACGTCAACCGCGCGGACAGCGTCGCGCAACTGCGCCTCGAACGTGACGCCGCTTGCGGGCGCGCGTTTCGTGCCGCGCTTCGTCCCGCGCTTCCCGGAGGTTTTCGCGCCGGTCTTTTTAGCCATGCTTCTCTTCAAACTCCTCGCAGACAGCCTGCGAACGCGTTTAGAGTTATGGCGGTCAGCAAGTAAACGTGCGCGCTTCGCGCCCATCCTTAGTGACAGTCGTTACTACGGGATGAAGTTGTAAGTGATAACTCCCGTTACCTTCACAGGCTGGCCGGAAAGCTGTGTCGGCGAGAACCTGGCGTTGCGAGCAGCCTCTTCAGCAGCCTTTCGCAACAGCGGATGGCCGGAGACGGCGTGCGCCTGCGTAACCTTTCCGTCTTCGTCAATCAAGACCTGTACGACGACAGTGCCCGAAGCGTTCGCAGCTTTAGCAATCGGCGGATAAGCTGGCTGGGGCTTGCTAATGGCCTTACCATTGAGCACGCCGCCTGAGATGGGGCCTCTTGGTCGAGTGCTAGTCATTGTCCTCGGCGACTGTTCGGTTGCGCTCGCGGGCATGCTGTCGGCAGAGTCAACGACCACGCCTTGAACCTCGCGCGGCTTACCTGCCACGCGGCTTGCTGCGGCCCTTGTCGTTGCGGCGCGCCGCCTGCCTCGCCGCGCGCGCCGCTTCCTGCGACTGCTTGTTGCGACTCCGGCATTGCTGCTCTGCGCTCTGGCGGTCGGCGGCTTGATCGTCGGAGGCTTGATGAGACTGCCCGAATCTCTCGGCGCTTCCTGCGCGCCCGCATTCGCAGCGAACGCGATGACGCACAGCGCCAGCGTTGCGAAAACGACGACGGCTGACCTGTGTGTGATTCGTCGTGATAGCTGAAACATAATCTTGCTCCCTACTGGTGAAAATGATGAATGATGAATGATGAACGATGAATGAAAGAAAGAGCCTTGCTCTTCAGTTCATCATTCATCATTCCGCGTTCATCATTTCTCCTAATGCCTTCTGCGACGACTGCTCCTTCTGCGATGCTTCGTGGTTTGCTTTAGCTTGGCCGGAGCTGGCTTCACCACTGGTATAACCGTAGGCTTCTCATCTTTCATCATCGAAGCGACAAAATCCTGCACGTCCCCGTTCTTGATGTCGGCTTTGATTAGAACCTCGTCGCCCTGCGTTGTAATTTTCGTACTCTCGATCAGGCTGCGTATTTCCTGCTCATCAGCCCCGGCGATAGCCTGCTGGCGCAGGCCCATCAGCATGTCGCCGAGACTTGCTGCCTGCTCGGCGTTACTAAGACGCGCGCCGGTAATGACGTTGAAGTCGGCGGGGGTCGCGCCGATTGAGACGAAAAGCTGCTTGAGTCCCGTGATCGCTTTTTGAATTGCCTGCGCCGTCGGGTCGTTCTGGGGTGCGGTCTCTTTCAAGTCCTCGATTAAAGAGGGGGGCACGTTCCCGGCCAGACCAATGAGGGAGCTGGAATCACCCTCCGCAAGCTCGACCAGAGACGAATCAACACGCCCCTTGCCTGTGAAGGCAGCCACAGCCGCGCGTATCTGCGGCAGATCACCTAGTGCGACCGTATTGGCATCGAGCACTGTCAGCGCGGCAAGCTCTCGCTCCGCTTTCTTCTTCGCAGGCTGCGGCTCGCTGTAGATAACTTTTCCGCCGTAAGTCTCCTCGTGGACTTTTCCCTTCGTCTCTCGTTTGAGAAACGCGATCAGCGCATTGGCATCGAAATCCCCGTGGGCGATAATGACGATGCCGAAATTCTCCTTCTTCATATTATGCGTGACAGCCCCGTCAAACTGCATTCCCGCGACGATGCTATCAATCGCCAGGAGGTTGACGCCGCTCTTGATCTTTACTTCGTTGATGGCGGCAGTCATTTTGGCGAGCGTCGCAGGGTCTTTGGCGAGCAGGCGCGGGATGATCTCTGTCATGATTCGCTGAAGGTCTACGAACATAACCACGTCCGAGGCCGGAAGCGAAGAGAGCAAAGGGCGCGTATCAGTTGGCGCAGCCACACTGATAGGAGGAGCAAGAGCACAGCTTGCGATGATCGCAATGAGGATCGCCGGAATCAGCGAGCGCAGTTTCGTTTTCATGTTCTTAAGATTCACCTTTCACTACCGAAGGGCTAATCGCTTCCGAATCCCGTAGGCATGGGCGAGCTTTGTATGAATCGCCGCGCGTTCTAGGATTCTACTTTTCAGTCGGAGGCTTGATTCCTACGGGCAGCGGTGTTCCTTTGGGCGCGGCGCTGTTGCTCATCCCGCCCCCGGACGGAGCGGAGGTAGCCGCATCGGATTTGTTGTAGGTCGTCGTGCCGGTGGTATTAGAGTTTGCGGTGCTGCTATCTTTTGAGCAACCCGCCCAGAAAACGGCAACTGCGAGCAAGACTAAAGACGCTGAGAACTTTCGCATTGATTTCGGTCTCCCATTGATGATGATTGATGAGTGCGGCGTTGAGCATACAACTCTTCCGATAGTTTTACTAGCAGGCTTTCCGCCATCACGTTCTGCGAGTTGGACGGCGAGAGCCGCGCAGTTTGCGCCAGCCGATGAGAATGAAGAAGAGTCCCAGGCTGCCAACAAGTGCGCTCGCTTTCGTCGCTATGGACGCAGGCTTAGACGTTTCGATAGCTCCTGAGAGCTTCGGCTTCGTGGTCGAAGGCGACGGCTCGTCGGGCACGCGGCTTTGCTGGATGCGCGGCAGGGGATTCTTATCATCCAGGTGGCTGATGCCCTCGACGGTGAAGACGTGGCCGTCCCTTGTCAGATACATCCGCTGCATCTCTTCGAGCGTGAAGGGACGCGCGCCGCGCCGCCCGAAGACTGCGACCTGATTGCCGCTCTCATCAACCGCGCGGTCACGGTCAAGCCCTTTCGAGATGGCGAGCGCAGGGCCTTTCGTCTGGAAGCTGGCGATGAGCTTTGGCTGCGGTCGCGGGCTGAATCCGGCGTAAGTCAACATTGTCTCCGGATCGGTCAGTTGAAGCACGCGCAAGCCCGCTTCGCCATCCGCAACGTAGGCATAGAGGCTCGCGTTCGTCATCGCCACCTTCACCTGATGCGTGTCTTTAAGCGGCCCGCCCGCTTCATTCTTCGCATCGTACATCATATAAAGGCTTGGCTTCTCAGGGTTCTCGACATCAACGATAGCGATGCCCTCATGCCCGTTGGCGACGTAGGCGTAGGTGCGCGCGACATAGACATCGCGCGCCTCGCTCAAGCTGAGGGTTGCTCCGTCAACGAGTCGCGCTTTTTCAGGATTCGTCACGTCAATCACTTTCAAGCCGTCTTTATCCGTGACGAAGCCGTACCTGAATTGAACGGCAACTGCACTCGGATGATTGAGCGGAATCAGTCCAACCTTTTCAGGCTTGAGCGGGTTGTTGAGGTTGATGATAACAAGCGCGCTCTCGGTCGTGATGTAAGCGTATGTTCCGGCAATCGTGATGTTGTTTGCCCCGGTCAATGCGCCATCCGGGTTGTACGCACCGCCAGGATAAACTTTCGGGTCGAGTGCGCGCTTGAGATAGTTGTTCAAAGGATCGCCGTCTAAAAGTGTGGCTGCGCCAACCGGAATCAAGCCCTCTTCGCGGTCTGCGATGTAGAGGAAAGCGTAGAGCGGGTGAATCGGCTGCTCTTCGTTGACCCAGGGGTTCGGCGTTTTGTTCCTCACATCCTCCGGCAGCTTCGACCACGCTCTCCATCTACCCCATGCCTTCTGGCTACGCTCGTCATTTCCCAAAGGGTCAAACCATCCGACTTCTCTATCAAGTCGCCAGCGCGCGGGATCAACGGCGAGCGTTGAAGGCGCGGCGACTGCGGTTGCGTACTTCGTCTTCACATAAAACTTCTGGCCGAATGGCGAGACGGGGGCAGACGTGATGCGCTCCGAAAATCCCTTGTGATCTATCTCCGCGACATCGTAAACACGCAGGCCGCCGCTCCCGGCAGCGACGTAGGCATACTCGCCGCGCAGTTGGACCTGCAAGACTTTCGGATTGCCGACGTGCTCGAATGCGTAAGAGAGCTTGCGCTTCTCACGATTAACGAAGTTGTCGTAGTTCTGCGGATAGGCGAGCTTGTGAAGCGTGCTTCCGTAAACGGCCTGCGGCTCCGTGCGCTCCGTGACGGGGACGACTTCGAGCGCATCTTCGGAGGCGATGTAGACGTAGCGGCCCATGAAGTTGACGAAGTTCGTGCCCTGTAGCATCAACTGCGCGAGCCATGCGTTGTTGTCGTTCTCCTTCGAGACGTGACAGTCGGAACAATCCTTAGTCTCTTTGGCGCGGACGGTGTGCGGGACGTGTGTGTTGAATGTCTGCCCCGCATAACCTTCAGCCGAGACGGTCTGCTGCTGGCTGTAAATCCATTCGCGGTTCTGATTCTGCGAGCTAACAAGTATGGCGGAAGATGAACGCACGGGCGCAACACGGTGGCCTGTGACTGTTCCATCCACGCCGAGCATGAACACGTCGTCGCGTATGACCTGAAAGTTGTAGGTCGTGAAGTTGCGCGAGTCGCCGCCCTCGTTGTGACGGTTCGGCATCTTGCGGTTGGCCTGCATAGAAAGATGGCAGCCGAAGCAGCTTGTCATCCAGGAAGAGTGACAGGCAAAGCACGTCATCTTGCTGTCAGGGTGAGCGAGGTTGCCTGTTTTCGCGCCCCAGGTGATCTGCCCCTGATCGTCCATGCGAACTGTCTTGGCGTAGTGCGACTTCCAGTTGTAATCGCGGTTGCCTTCCGTCACGGTGTCAATCGTCTGCTTGACTCTCCACCACACATTCGGCTCGACCATAGAGTTTTGAATGATGTCGCCGCGCAGCAGCGTCACATCTTTCCCGCTTGCGTCCTTGCGAACCTCTTTCTCTTTCCTGATTTTCTCGAAGAGACGCACCTGGCTGCCGTCAGCCGAAAGCCAGGGCACGACGATTTGCGAAAGATTGCGCCCTGCCTTCTCTTCATACTTGCCATCTTTGTTGATTCCCTTGCCCGCAGCGAAGCCGGACGTGAGAGGCGGAGTGGCCTTGCCCCCCGGCGGCGTATCGGGCCAGCCTTTCTCCGTAATCGAGCCGTGACAATCAACGCAACTAATCTCGATGGCGGCGCGCGGCTCGTTGTAGAGAACGCCGTTGCCGTGCGAGTCCTGGGAAAGGTGACAATCAACGCAGTGCATTCCCTTCTCAAGATGTATGTCCTTGAGATGAACGGGCACGCCCGTCTTCATCGCCTTGTTCTTCAGTTCGGCATTGTCAGTGTCCTTGAAGTTGACGGCCTCCCACAGTTTTTCACTATCAACTGAAGCGACGGGCTTGCCGTTTGCATCAACGAGCGGGTTGCCGTCTCTATCAAGCCACTCGCCCCGGCGATTCTTCTTGAAGACGGCGCGGAAAATCCAACCGTGCCCGTGAAAATCCGCGAACTGCGAGCGCGTCAGTTGCTTGTTGAATTCAGGCTTGCCCGTTTGATCCAAAAACTTTTCGTCGGACCACAGCCCGCGCAAACTCGACGCTTCAGGATTGCGATTGAGCTTGGCCTGTTCCTCATCCTGCGACGGCGTGTGCTGCGTGGTCGGATACATCACCTTGCCGTCCGACTCGTTATCCCACCACGTCAAGCCAAGGTAAGTTGCGACCATGTTCGTTCCCGGATGCATGTGGCAGACCATGCACTGCGATGTCGGGATGCTTCTGGTCAACTGGTGACGAATGGGATGGCCCGATTCGTTTCTTAAATTATTAAAACTCGCGTCGGCTGTATGCGGCGTTGCCTGATTACCGAACTCGGCGTACTGCTTGCCTGAATGGATAACGCTTGAATCGTTGGCGTAGATGAGATGACAGGCTGTGCAACCCGAAGAGCGATAGTCGCCTGGATGATCGTTCGTGCCAAGGAAGTTGAGCGTCGGGTCGAGCAGGCGAGTTTTCTGCAAGCCTAAGTAAACTGGGTCGGTGCGTTGAGCAGTTCCGAATCCGCGCGCGCTCAATCCCTTGTCGGGCTTGCCGTTGTCTTCGTCCTTGTCGGGCAAGCCGACTTCGAGACGACGCTTTCCGCCGCGTTCAAAAACGCGCAGGATATTTCCGGGCTGCGAAATCTCCCATCGCGGGAGCGGGTCCAGAAACGAGAGGATGCCGCGCATTGTCATCAACTCAGGCTTAATCTCGCCCTGCTGTATGAGACGTTCGGGTGCGCCCGTTTCATCCGAGTAGCTTTCGCCAAAGCGCGTGTCTTTAACGGGGAAGCCGCCGTTGTTGTAGAGGGCCGCGCCCCAGAGCATCGCGCCGTGACGCATCATGCTGTTGGAGACGGCGTTGTTCTCCGGCGCGTGACAACTGCCGCAGGTCTCAGACACGACGCGCAGGTCGCCCGGATTGATGAAGCGTAGAAACTCGCGGCTCTCTTTCGCCAGCAGCGTGTTGGTGCCCTCCGGGTTGGCACTGGAGCGCTGGCCGTTCCTCTTCCACTCGTCCGCGTACTTGGGCTGCACGTGCGCGAGTTCTTTATTACTCTTCTCTGCCGGATTGCCGCCATGACAGAAGGTGCAGGAGAGACCAACCGCATCAGTCCCGTTATCATTGAGCTTGGTTAAAGAAATGTTCTTACCGGAATTCGACTTGTGCATCGGCTCGATCTGGCCGTGACAGGTGATGCAGCCTTCCTGAAAAGCGGGAGGCGTCGGGGTTTGTTGTTGAAGAGGAACGACGGCAGATGGAGTTTCCGCTTCGCTTCTTCGAGACGAAGTGCGGGCATCATCGCCCGTTGCTTTTGAGCGCACACTGCTCATGTCGATCACGACAAGTATCGCCATGAACGCGAGAATGAGAACTAGCTTGATGCGATCAACTCGGCCTTGAATCGGGCGCATGATTTACTTTCAGTCTCCGGTGTGGCTCATTGTAACTCTAGCAAAGTTATTAACCACAGAGGACACAGAGGAACACAGAGGATGAAGAGATTGAATCATTCGTATCTTCCCCCTGTGTTCCTCTGTGTCCTCTGTGGTTAAATTTCGCAGACAATCGAACCTCCCAAACAAAATCAGAATACAAATTTCAACTGTCCGAACAACGCATACAGAGGCTTGCTCGGATTGATGACGACATTATCCGGCGCGCAAAAATCCGACACGTTCGGCGGGCAGTTGCGCGCCGTGTCCGTGAAGATGTCGCGGAAGCCGCGCCCCGTTTGCAGGAGCGCCGCGCCGAAGGTGAACGTGATGTTGTTAGTCAAAAACGGCCTGTAGGCAACGCCCAGGCTGTAGTCGAAGCCGATCTCTTTGCGTATGCGATTCTGGAAGAGAACATACTCAAGCGATTCCGTGCGATGAAAGCGCAGGTAGTTGACGTTGATAATCGCCTTGATGCGCTGTGTGATTTCAACGTCCATGCCCGCGTTGTAGATGAAGATGCCGGGATTGACGAAGTTCGCCTGTCCCTGAGTTTTGCTGCTGCGTAAACTCGGCAGAATGCTGTTGGGCTGAACCAGGCCGACGCCCGTTTGCGTTAGCCTGATGCCCTGGCGATTCCAGAACGAGAACTGCCCGCCGACGAAATTCGGATCATCGAAGATTGCATCAAAGCCTGTCGCTTTATTGTCGGTCGGATTGCGGTCGCCCTGCGCCCAGAAGAAAGAGCCGCGAAAGCGAAAATAATCTTTATCTATCGAAGCCTCGACCGCAGCCATCTGCGACTTGATGCGAACGCTGCGTCCGGCAATCGGATTGCGGTCGTCGCGCCCGAAGGCGTAGTAGTAAGAGTGCGTCAGGTTAAGACGAGCTATGTGTCCATCACCACTGAGGCCGAGATAGCCGACCTTGATTGAATGCGGGCGAACATCCCCGATGAGAGCAGGGCGGACAAGAAAGCCGTTGCGGTCGTATTCGACGCTGCGCCGGTCGTCGTTGTAATGAATGCTTCCCTGAATCGTGTAGCCTTTGGCGATGAAGTCTTGCCGGAAGAGGTTGGCGATGTAAACATTCTGCGGGCGCTGGTCGAAGCGATTAAGGCCGCTGTTGGTGTCCTTTTCGAGTTGATGAAAGTAGGCGGCGTTGAATTGATAACGATTGTTGCCGAATGCGCCGAAGAGACGCGCGCCCAGATTATTGTCGGAGAAGATGAAGCCGCGAAAGTCCGAGACGAAGGGCTGAATGCCCGCACGCAGTGAGATGAAATCGTAGTTGGCGTTGATGTCCGCGAGCTTGACTTCGGCGAAAGCCTCTTCGAGCGAGAAGTTTGTGTCCGTGCGCGTTGGCCCTCGCCGCACGTCTATGTTGAGGACGCCGTTCTCACGCGCGCGCGCGTAGTTCGGAAGACTAAAGGTCGGCGAAATCTTGATGGCCCAATCGCGCGGCTTGAAGGTCGAATCGCCATGAAACATCTCGAAGGTGAACTGGAACGTTTGATTGATGGCGAGCAGCTCAGGCTTGCCGAAAAACTCTGCGCTGTCTGGACGCACACTACTTACATCCGAAGGCTTCGGCGTGCGGCTCTGTTCGCCGACAGTAGTTGAGACCGCCGACAGGATCAAGAAAGTTTTGTTGCCGATGATGGGGTAGTCGCCTTTGATGACGCTCTGGTCGTAGGGGTCGAACCAGCGTCCACGCTTAAAAGGAATGTCGCGCCCGCGCGCTCCGCGATCACCGTAGCGGTCATATTCCGGGAAACCTATGCGCCAGCGGTCACGCACCTCTCGACGGTCAGGCTCAGTCTGCGGAGCGGACTCGACCGTCTGATGTCCAGCGTTACCAAGCGGCTTGTCCTGTTTGTCGTTTGGATTGACTGCCGGTTTCTCTTCTTTAGGAATCTCCGCTGGAACGTTGAGCTTCGTCTCTTTGGCGTCCTCGACGATGACGTTCTCTTGAGACCCGTTGAAATTCCGTGCCTTGTAATCTTTCTCTTCGGGAAACGTGGCCTCGTAGGGCGCATCCGCCCTCACATACTGTCTTTCGGGTAGATTGCTGACTCTGAGGAAACGCGCGACGTAAGGAGCTTCGACGCTGATGCGATAAGCTCCGGTCGGGAGACTGAGCGAGTATTCGCCCTTTGCATTGCTTTTTGTGCGATACGCGCGGCGACTGACCTGATTGGTGGCGACAACCACCACACCAGCCAGAGGCGCTTTAGATTGATTAACGACGACGCCGGAGAGACGACCTTTCTGATCGGAGTAAGCGCAGATGGTCGCGGCGAGCATCAGGCAGACAACGCCGCTCACCCGTACTGCGTATTTGAACGCCGGATTTCTGGAAGATGCAGGTATAGCGGCCTTCGTCTTCAACAAGTCAGTTCTTCTGGGCCAGCGACTAAACTTCTAGACTACGACGCGGGTCACGCGCTAATTCAGATTAAACAATGCGAGAGACTTGGGTTGTAGCACAGTAGCAGGAGGCTGGCAACCGAAATTTTCCTTGCAGGCTCAAACGTGAGAAAGACTGTAAAATTCCATGCAGAATTAAAAGCGCGCGAAGTCCTGGCGACAATTCTAAACGGAGGCGGGAACTGCTGCTTCATCTCAAGGGCAAATGAGGTCAGGCGTGCGCGCCAAATAATTGTGGCGAAGTTTTTCAACTGAGCATACAATTACCGCCGTCCAGCTTGGATGCTCAATTCACAGCTTGTCTTCCCGGACGGCAGTTTTTCGGAAGGCAGCCTGATCTCCTCTACTCACAAGCAGAAAGTTTCAATCAACAGCTAAGGTTGAAAGCGGAAGCTGATTATGTTTTATCTGCTGGTAGCAACTTATGGAACGGTTTTCCTCGCCGAGTTATTGGGCGACAAAACTATCTACACCATTAGCTCGCTCGCAATGCGTTTTCGCACCCTCTATGTCTTCTGCGGCTTCACGGTAGCTTTCATGGCGAAGATGCTGGTAGCCGTGCTGCTGGGCCAGGTGATTGCCAAACTGCCTACCTATCTGGTGGCTATCACGAGCACCGCAACGTTCTTCGTGACCGCGCTCGTCATCTGGTTTAAGAAGAAAGACGAGGGGTCAACCGGGCCTGAGCATGACAACTATTTTTCAAAAGCCGCGTTGATTACCTTTGCCGCTATTTTCTTTTCGGAGTGGGGAGATGTCGGTCAGATTACTGCGGCCACGCTCACGGCACGCTATCAAGCGCCGCTGGTGGTCTGGCTCGGAGCTACCCTGGCGCTCGTCACAAAAGGCTTGCTCGCTCTGACGCTCGGACGCAGTTTGCGTAAGCGCATTCCTCAACACTGGCTTCGTCCCATCTCGGTCAGCCTGTGCCTGATTATGGGAGTCGTTTCGGCGATTGGGCCAATGTTCAATTGAGAAGTTTTTATTGACAGACAACACGGAGCAAAATCATCTTGACTGTCAGACGATTAGTGCTACATTGGGCGCGGCCTCGTTGACTGTTTCCCCTTAGCTTGATCCACCTTCGTTGAAGTTTGACCGGTTCATGGCGACTATGACTCGTAAAGTTCAGAGCTACTGCATGCGCCTGGGTGTAGTCGTTTGCCTGCTTGTCCTGCTCCTTGCGGGAGGCGCGAATCGAATCGAGCGCGCAAGAGCGCAGGCCAGCCGCCCTCTACTGATTAGCGAAGCCACTTCGACGCGAGCGGTCGCTTTCGAGTCCGTGACGCAGAAGCGCGAGCCTTTCCCGCTCACTTCAACAGTTCAATTCAGCGCAGACAACCGGACGCGCATCATGCTCTTCGCGCAGAACCTGAGCTTGCAGCCCGGCGACACTCCGTCTTCCATCACGGCTGAGGCGGAAGACGGCGCGCACAAGATTTATCCTTTGACGGTCGAGTACGTCGGGCCTGTGCCGGATCAGGCGTGGGTTAGCTCCATCATCGTCAGGCTGGCGGACGACATGGGCGACGTTGGCGACGTGCTGGTGAAAATCACTTATCGCGGGTTAGCGACCAACCGTGTGCGCGTCGGCATAGGTCACACAGGAGATGGCCCGTCTGACGACGCGGGCGCAGTTCCAACGCCCGGCTCAATCACTCCGCCGCCGCCGCCAAACGCAGCGACCGCAGGCAACCTCTCTTCGAGCGAAGTTCAAACTCTGATCGCGCAGGCCGTCTCTGCCGCAGCGCAGTTGAATCGCCCGGTGACGGTTGCGGTGGTTGATAAAGAGGGCAACGTGCTCGGAGTTTTCAAGATGACGAATGCTCCTGCGAACACTTTGATTCGCGGAGGCGGAACTGTTGGCAGAGGACTCGAAGGCATGAGCGTGCCTGCGAATATCGCGGCGATCTCGAAGGCAGGCACGGCTGCGTTCTTCTCAACTACAGGCAATGCTTTCACCACACGCACGGCGGGCTTCATTGTTCAAGAGCATTTTCCGCCACTCGTTGACAATCAAGCTGCCGGGCCGCTCTACGGTGTGCAGTTCTCATCGCTTCCCTGCTCTGACATCAAAAAGCCTGGCTTGCCGCTCGGTCTCTCGGCTGATCCGGGCAGCATGCCAATCTACAAGAACGGCGTTGCGGTCGGAGGCATCGGGGTAGAAGGCGACGGCCTCTACACGGTGGACAAAGACCCGTCGGATTTCGATCAGCCCTTTGAAGAAGTGATCGCCGTCTCTGCTGTCAGAGGCTTTGAGACGCCCCAGCTTATTCGCGGCGACAACATTCTGGTCAATGGCATACGCCTGCCTTTCGTCAACGTTGACAACGCGCCCGCGCCAGCCACAATTGCTTTCAGTAGTCTCCCCGGCTCGGTTGATTCCTCGTTCCCTGTTCGCGGCGCGCAAACGTCTGCCTTCACGCCCGCAGTCGTCGGAGGCATCAGCGGCGAAGTTGACACGAGATTCTTCCCCTTCATCAGCAGTCCAATTGGTGGGGCAAACTCGCTGACCTCTGCGGACGTTAACACGATCATCTCGCACGCGGCGCAGCAGGCGAACATCACGCGCGCGGCGATTCGCCAGCCTTTGGGGAGCAACGCGCGTGTCTCAATCACGGTGGTTGATACAAACGGCGTCGTGCTCGGCATCTTTCGTCAGCAGGACGCGCCCGTCTTCGGCTTCGATGTCTCGGCGCAGAAAGCGCGCACGGCTGCCTTCTACTCGAACGCGAACGCTGCCGCACTTCTACGCGGCGCTGGACAAGGCGCTTACGTTGATCGCGCCGCAGCCGATGGACTATCGCTTAATGGGGCTGTTGCGTTCAGTGATCGCGGCGGCGGCTTCCTGCACCGCCCCTTCTTCCCAGACGGTATCAACAACACCCCGCCCGGCCCGTTCAGCACAGGCTTTCCTGAATGGAGTATCTTCAACGATGGGCTACAGCTTGACCTGGTTAAGACCAACCTGCTCGCAACCCTCGGCGGGGCTAACGTGGCATGCACTTCGATTCCTAACCTTCCGAACGGAATCCAAATCTTCGCCGGAAGCGTGCCCCTTTACAAGAACGGCGTGCTCGTCGGCGCGATTGGAATCAGCGGCGACGGCATAGACCAGGACGACCTCATTGCCTCTGCCGGAGCGCAAGGCTTCGCTCCGCCTGTAGAGATTCGCTGCGACCAAATCTTCGTGCGCGGCGTTCGCCTCCCCTTCGTCAAATTCCCGCGCAGCCCGAATCTTTAGCTTGGCGACCTTCAAGGTTTAAGGATAAAAATTATGGCAGGTGATAGTTATACAAGATGGCAAGCGATAACCACCCAACAACTTACCTATGCCATCAATCTTATATTAGGCCTTTCTACGGCATCTTTGGGGTTCGCTGTGTCTCTTATAATAAATCAGACCTTTGCTCCAACCTCAACGGGAAAAGTCGTCTTCCTTCTTTCTATAATATTGTTTCTTATTGCTATTGGCTTGGGAGTTTGGTGTGTAATAAATAGGCTTCGCGATTTCAGAATCACACGAAAAATTGTGAGGAGAAAGGAAGAGGGTGCTACCAATGATGAGTTAGGGCCATTACGATTAACGGCTAAAAATTATGGCGCTTGGACATGGAGGCTCTTTTGGGGACAGATTAGCTTCTTTGCTTTGGCCGTGTTGTCTTTCATCGCTAGCATTTTTCTCATTTATCAACAAAAACTTTTTTGATGTTAAGTGGCAACCAGAAAGGTGGAATGCTTATGAACGAAAAAGTAATTGTTGAGCATGGTGAAGACGGTTATTTTGTTGCTCATGTTCCTTCCCTTAAAGGTTGCTGGTCGCAAGGTAGAGCCAAAGAGGAAGCTCTCCAAAACATCCGCGAGGCGATTGAGTTATATCTAGAACCCGATCCTACCGATTTACTTCTTACTCAGACTTAGAGCGCAATGATGAAAAGATGCTATCGAGGCAGATGTTGAGATGAGTTGTCGGGCGGGGCGTGAGGGAAAATTCGCAATCTATTTGTCAACTTCCACCTTGTCGTAAATATCCACTAAAGCTAAATCACATTCGATTGAGGATAGATGGATTGTCGTCTGTATGTCATCGGTCTCTGAAAGTAGCCACCGATTATCAAGCTGCCTGGCGTAATGCTCTACGTGATGTTTATTCTGCGCGATTACTAAATATTCGGCTAAAGAATCGAGCTTGCGATAATGCTCAAACTTCTCGCCTCTGTCATAACTCGCGGTAGATTTGGATAGGACTTCAACCAGCACCGTTGGATTGAGCAAAGTGTCTTTCTGCTTATCGTCGAAGATTGGCTCGCCACAAACAATCACCACGTCCGGGTAAGTATACAGCCCTGTCGGGCTAACTTTAACGCGCATGTCACTGGGATAGATTTCACACGGACGCTTTTTTAATTGCCCGTGAAGCGATGCAAAAACATTTCCAGCCACCAAATTATGCTTGCGGCTAGCGCCGGTCATCGCAAATATCTCACCATTGAAGTATTCGCTTTTGTATTCGGCTTGACGCTCAAGAGCCAGATACTCTTCCGGTGTGTAATGAACCTTAACTTGCGATGACATAAAGCAACTCCAATTCAAAGATTTCTCAGCCAAAATTTACCACGAACAGGTGAAGCCAACCCAACGTCTTACTAAATCGTTATTTTGTATCAAGCTTCGAGCGTAAAGATGCAAGCTCCGGGTTTGATGGATTGACGGCTGTGAGTTTATCAATCGCTTCGCGCGCCGCTCCTTTGTCTCCTTTGCGGAGCGCGGCGTCGGCCAATTTCTCAAGCGCCTGCTCGTTCTTCGGGTCAACCGCCAATGCTTTGCGGTATTCGGTGATGGCGCGCGTGTAGTCAGGCGGCGTTCGTTTGACGTAGGTGTTGCCGAGGTCTGTGCGCAGGTCTGCGTCGTCAGGGTTCTGCGCCAGAACTTTCTCGAAGAAAGTGGCCGCACCCGTGTAGTCGCCTGTCTCGTATTTCGTCTGTCCCATTCCGGTGAGCGCGTCCGGGTCGTTCGGCTTCAGGGCCAGAGAGCGATTGAGGTAGAGCGTGGCTTTGTCGTAAGCGGCGAGTTGATAGAAGATGGCGGCAGCCTTGATCTGCGCGGTGAAATCCTGCGGGCTGCGATCCGCCTCGTCCATCGCCGCCTGCGCTTGTGCCGAAGTGGAGGCGGCATTTCCAGGGCTTCCACTGTCAGCGCCGTTGACGTTTGGATGACCCGGCGGGAGTTGCCCGCCAGGTTGCGTCTGGTCAAGAGGGCGCGCTGGATTATTCGGCGCGCCATTCGTCATGCTCGCCCCGGGACGCGGACTTCCGCTCAAATTGTTGGCAATGAAAAATCCGATGAAGAAGCCTAAGACGATACCGGCAATGGAATAGAGAATATTTTCTCTCATAAGAGATAAAGCCCTTGTTGAAATTTCGCCAAGCGGCGGCGATGAGCGGAAGTCGCGCTTGAAGGTTTAAATTATAACACCTCACCGAGAAGATTCTATGCTCTTGAAGATTGCCATCGGTTTGAGAGCCTTATCAGCGCGTGATACAATTTTTCCACAACGGGAGAAACGCTCTCTCTTCTCGGGTTGGGTGAACAATAAACGCAGTCAATCATGTGATGAGCCTAATGCTTGAGGCTAATGCTGTGGAGTGCGTGCGCGGCGGGCGCACGCTATTTCAAGGTCTCAGTTTTTCGTTGGAGCCGGGAGAACTATTGGAAGTTTCGGGGCCGAACGGGAGCGGTAAGACCAGCCTCTTGCGTATGCTTTGCGGCCTGCTCTCTCCCGTAGCCGGAGAAATCCTCTGGCAGGGAACGAATATCTCTTCGCTCAAGGAAGAGTATCTCAAGGAGCTTGCCTACCTGGGACACACTAATGGAGTCAAAGCCGAGTTGAGCGCGTGGGAGAACTTACGCATCTACGGCGGTCTCGCAGGAAGGCAACCGGACGAGGAGAAAATCATTGCTGCTCTCGAACGAATGGGACTCGATGAGAAAGAAGCATCGCCGGTCAAGACATTTTCTCAGGGTCAGCAACGTCGTCTGGCGCTGGCGCGACTGCTGGTTAGCGAGCGCGCCGTGTGGATTTTGGATGAGCCTCTGGCAGCGCTGGACAGCGCCGCCCAGCGTCTGGTTCAATCCGTCCTCGGAGAACATCTCAAGGGCGGCGGCCTCGCGGTACTGACGACGCACCAGCCATTGGATGTCAGCGCAGGCCAGACCAAAAGACTCCATCTTGCGCCCGTGAGCGAGCATTGAATGCTGGCAACTCTGCGATGGGTTATTCAGAGAGATACGACTCTGGCGTGGCGTGGGCGCGCCGGGGTGCTCTCCACGCTCTTCTTCTTCATCATCGTGGTCAGCCTGTTTCCGCTCGGCGTTGGGCCTGAGCTAAACGTCCTGCGCGCCATTGCGCCCGGCGTGGTGTGGGTCGCGGCGCTCCTGGCCTCGATGCTCTCGCTTGACCGGATGTTCTCGCACGACTACCTGGATGGAAGTCTGGAACAGTTGATGTTGACGCCGCAGCCGCTCTCGATAGTCGTGCTAGGGAAAATCATCGCGCACTGGCTGGTGACGGGAGCGCCTCTGATTCTGATCGCTCCGGTGCTGGGCGTGCAATTCGACCTACCGCCGAAGGCGCTCTTGACGCTGCTAGTTTCGCTCCTGTTGGGCACGCCAGCCTTGAGCTTGATCGGCGCGGTAGGCGCGGCTTTGACGTTGGGTTTACGCGGAGGCGGAGTGCTGGTATCCTTGCTCGTGTTGCCGCTCTGTATTCCTGTTCTCATTTTCGGCGCGGGCGCAGTCGAGGCAAGTATCACCGGCACGAGCGCAGAACCTCACTTGTCTTTGCTCGGAGCCGTGCTGGTGCTGGCGCTTTTGTTTACGCCCTGGACAACGGCTGCCGCCTTACGAATATCTATGGAATAAGCAAAACTATTTTCCGTATGGCTCAACGCAAGATCAACTGGTACAAGTACACGTCGCCTGCGAGCTTTTACCCGCTCGCCGGAAAGATGATTCCCTTCTTCGCCATCATTTCGGCGCTGCTCTTAGTGGCCGGACTCTACATCGGCTTCTTCGTTGCGCCGACGGATTTCCAGCAGGGCGATGCTTACCGCATCATCTATATTCACGTCCCGGCTGCATGGATGGCTATGTTTCTTTACGCGCTGATGGCGATCTATGCCGGACTCGGATTGGCATTCAACGCGCGGCTCTGGTCAATGATGGCGACGGCCATCGCTCCGACGGGAGCATTGTTCGCTTTCATAGCTCTCTGGACAGGCTCGCTCTGGGGCAGGCCGATGTGGGGAACGTGGTGGGTCTGGGACGCGCGCCTGACTTCAACGCTCATCTTGTTCTTCCTCTATCTAGGCTTTCTTTCTTTACAAGGCGTCATCGAAGACGCGCGGCGTGCTGACCGCGCCGGTGCGCTCCTGGCGCTGGTCGGAGCGGTCAACGTACCGATTATCTATTTCTCGGTCCAGTGGTGGAACACGCTGCACCAGGGCGCAACACTTCGCCTGGGACGTAATTCATCTATCGCCCCCGTGATGCTCGCGGCTCTGCTCATCATGATAGCGGCCTGCTGGATGTACTCCATCCTGGTGACACTGATGCGCGTGCGCTCTATCATTCTTGAAAGAGAGCGCAACGCCCCCTGGGTTGCCGAGGCGCTGGGAGCGACGAAATGAGCTGGTCGCAATTTTTCAACATGGGCGGTTATGCCTTCTACGTCTGGGGTTCTTTCGGCGTGGCGCTTGTCCTGATGGGCACTGAAGTTTTAATGTTGCGCCGCAGACGCAAGCGCGCACTCCGGCAGCAGGCGAAACAAACTCCTAAAGTAACCGTGTGGACAGAACATGAAACTACGACATAAGAGACTCGCCTTGATCGGCGTCGGGTTGGCTGGCCTCGGCATAGCCGCCGCGCTTGTGCTCAATGCCTTTCAGAATAATCTGGTCTTCTTCTTTAGCCCGACGCAGGTCGCGGCCAAAGAAGCTCCCGTCCAAAAGACTTTCCGCATCGGCGGGCTGGTGCAGCAAGGCAGCTTGAAGCGCGAAGACGACGGCCTGACCGTGCGCTTCGTGGTCACTGATCTGGCGAACAGCATGACTGTCATCTACACCGGAACCCTTCCAGACCTCTTCAAGGAAGGCAAGGGTGTGGTGGCGCAGGGGCGTCTTGGGCCGGACGGCGTTTTTCGCGCCGACCAGGTGCTCGCCAAACACGACGAGAACTACATGCCGCCCGAAGCCGCAGATGCCATCAAGCATAATAAAGATGTCACTGAAAAAACTGGCAAGACTTTGGAGAGATAGCAGGAGAAGTTTTTTATGACGGTCGTTCCAGAGATCGGGCAGTTTGCGCTCATCCTCGCGCTCTTGATGGCCGTCATGCAGTGTGCGCTGCCGCTCATCGGCGCGGCACGCGGGCTGTCATCGTGGATGGAGATGGCGGTTCCGGCGGCGCAGGCCCAGTTTATCTTTGTCTTGATAGCGTTCGGCTGCCTGGCCTACTCTTTCATCACCAACGATTTTTCCGTCCTCAATGTAGCAACCAACTCAAACTCGCTTCTGCCTCTAAACTATCGTCTCGCGGCGACGTGGGGTTCGCACGAGGGGTCGCTCCTGCTGTGGAGTTTGCTGCTGGGAGTGTGGACGGTGGCGGTAACGCTTTTCAGCCGCCAGTTGCCTAGAGAGATGCGTGCGCGCGTGCTCGGCGTGATGGGCTTCATCAGCATAGGCTTTCTTCTGTTCATGCTGACGACCTCCAATCCTTTCAAGCGGCTGCTCCCGGCGGCGATAGACGGCGCAGACCTCAACCCGCTCCTACAGGACCCGGCGATGGTGATTCACCCGCCGATGCTCTACATGGGCTACGTGGGCTTTTCGGTGGTCTTCGCCTTCGCTATCTCGGCGTTGATCGGCGGGAAACTCGACGCAACATGGGCGCGCTGGTCGCGTCCCTGGACGACAATTGCGTGGTGCTTTTTAACGTGCGGCATTGCGCTTGGAAGCGCGTGGGCGTATTACGAGCTTGGCTGGGGCGGCTGGTGGTTTTGGGACCCTGTGGAGAACGCCTCGTTTATGCCCTGGCTGGTCGGGACGGCTTTGATTCACTCGCTGGCGGTGACGGAGAAGCGCGGCAGTTTCAAAAGCTGGACGGTGCTGATGGCTATCGCCGCGTTCTCTTTGAGCCTGCTCGGAACGTTTCTCGTCCGCTCCGGCGTGTTGACATCGGTGCATGCCTTCGCCACTGACCCGAAGCGCGGCATCTTCATTCTCTCCTTTCTAGTCATCGTCATCGGCGGCTCACTCACGCTCTATGCGTGGCGTGCCAGGCGCGTGGGCTTGGGCGGCAAGTTCGATCTAGTCTCACGCGAATCGTTTCTGCTGTCGAACAACGTCCTGCTGGTCGTCGCGGCTGCCTCCGTGTTGTTGGGCACGCTCTATCCGATCTTCGCTGACGTGCTGGGTCTGGGCAAGCTCTCGGTTGGCCCTCCATACTTCAATACGGTCTTTGTGCCGATTACTGCGCCCGTCGCTTTCATGATCGGGCTGGGGCCGGTTGCGCGCTGGAAACGTGCGAGCTTGCCGGAACTGGCTGTGCGCCTGCGCTGGGCTTTCGTCGTGAGCGTGGTGACGGCGCTTGTCCTGCCATTCATCGTCGGCGAATGGAAGTGGAAAGTCAGTCTGGGATTGCTGCTGGCGGCGTGGATTATCACGACTGTGTTCTTGAATGTCTGGAAGCGGATTCGCGGCACGTCTGGCGAAGGAAGCATCACCAGGAGAATCGCGGCGCAATCGCGCAGCTACTACGGCATGGAGTTGGCTCATCTAGGAGTGGCGGTCTTCATTATCGGCGTGACGCTGGTGACGGGCTATGAGGACAGGAAAGACGTGCGGATGAATGTCGGCGACACCTCGACGGTTGGCGGCTACGTCTTTCGCTTCAAAGGCGTGAAGGAAGTTGCAGGGCCGAACTATAATGCGGCGCGCGGCGAGCTAGAGGTGAGCCGCAACGGTTCGATGTTGCGGACGATGTTTCCTGAAAAGCGCATCTACTCCGCCTCGCGGCAAACGATGACTGAAGCAGACATTGCGACGGGCTTGTTCCGCGACCTTTACATCTCGCTCGGCGAGCCTGTGAGCGGCGGGGCGTGGAGCGTCACCATCCTTTACAAGCCGTTCGTGGATTGGATTTGGGGCGGCGCGGCGATCATGGCTCTGGGCGGCTTGCTGGCTGTCAGCGACCGGCGTTACAGAGCTGAAGCGCGCGAGCGTCGGCGTGTGGCGAGACAGGCGGATGAGGCGGCGGCTTCCCCGGCGCTGGCGAGAGCAACGGTCGAAGAGTCATGACAAAGTTTATTCTACCCCTTGCTCTGTTCCTCGTGCTGGTAGTTTTCCTGGCTATCGGGTTGAGCCGCGACCCACACGAAATTCCTTCTCCGCTGGTTGATAAACCCGCGCCCGCGTTTGCCCTGCCCGTATTGTCCGACCCTCAGCAGAGTTTCAAGTTGCAGGAGATGCGGGGCAAGGTCTGGCTGCTCAACGCCTGGGCCTCCTGGTGCGTGGCCTGCCGCGAAGAGCATCCGGTGCTGCTTGAGTTGTCGCGTAGCGGAGTAGTGCCGATCTACGGTCTTGATTACAAGGACGAGCGGCAAGATGCTCTCGCGTGGCTCGAACAATTCGGCAACCCTTACACACAAGTCCTCTCGGATGCGGACGGGCGGGTCGGAATTGATTACGGCGTTTACGGCGTGCCCGAAACTTTCGTCATTGATCGCAACGGCGTCATTCGTTACAAACAGATCGGCCCCATCACCGAAGAGGCTCTGGAAAAGAAGATTATCCCGCTCGTGAAGGAGTTGCAGAAATGAAGCGCGCTTTCATGCTCTTCGCGCTGCTCTTGTGCCTGCTGCCGTCTACTGTCTTAGCAGGCGAGGCGCAGCCAATGGCTGAAGACCCCGTGCTTGAAAAGCGCGTCATGGCGCTGGCTGAAAACCTGCGCTGCCTCGTCTGCCAGAACGAGACGCTGGCAGGCTCGCACGCAGACCTCGCCGTTGACTTGCGAGAGCAGATTCGTGAACAGATGAAAGCGGGCAAGTCAGATCAGGAGATCATCGCTTTCATGACCGAGCGCTACGGCGATTTTGTGCTCTTCAAGCCGCCAGTTAAAATGACAACTTACCTGCTCTGGTTTGGCCCCTTCGCGCTGCTTGCCGCAGGTGTCGTCGTGCAGTTCATCTATCTCAAAAGGCGGCGCGAGCGAGTGCGCGATCAGCCGCTTTCTGAAAGCGAGCGAAAGCGTGTTGAAGCCCTGCTCGGTGACGGCTAAAAAGGTGAAGACGCAATGATGAGTTTCTGGGTATTTGCTGCCTTGCTAATAATCATAGCGCTCTGCTATGTCCTGCCGCCGCTCTTGCAGCGCACGGAGCAGGTGGATGACGAGCGCAAACGATCAAACGTTTCCATCTACCGCGACCAGTTCGATGAGCTTGACCGCGACCTGCGCGACCGCCTGCTCGACAAAGAACAATACGAGCAAGGCCGTCTTGAATTGCAGCGCAGGCTCCTGGAGGATGTCGCTCCCGCGCCAGGCGAGACCAGGACTGCCGGAAATTCTACACGGAGCGGGCGCAACGCTGCCGTTATCTTTGGAACGGCAATCCCGCTCGTGGCCGCCCTTCTTTATTATCAAATCGGAACTCCGCAAGCTCTCACGCCGGGGCAGCAACAAGCTTTGCCGTCCCAGCAAGCTGAAGAGGCAGGAGAGACTCCCGCCGGCCAGCCCGGTATGCCCAGCCAACAGCAGATCGAGCAGAGAGTGGCGGGCCTTGCGGCGCGACTCAAGGAGAATCCTAACGACGCGAAGGGCTGGGCCATGCTCGCGCGCTCCTATCAATCTTTTAATCGCTATAAGGAAGCGAGCGAAGCTTATGCGCGGGCAGCCGAGTTGACAGGCAACGACGCCGAACTCTGGGCCGACTACGCGGAGACTCTGGCCCTGGCGAATGATTCCCGGTTGCAAGGCCGCCCCGTCGAGTTGATAAACAAGGCGTTGCAGCTAGACCCCAAAAACCAGAAAGCTCTCTGGCTGGCGGGCAACGCCGCTTTCCAGGCACAAGACTTCCAGCAGGCCATCTCTTACTGGGAAAAACTTGAGAAGCTGCTGCCCGAAGGGTCGGAAGGCGCGCAGTCTGTAGCGACCAGCATCGAAGAAGCAAAGGGGCGAATCTCTGGCAAACAGTGATGAGTGATAGGTGATAGGTGATAAGAGAAATGCTCTTACCTATCACCTATCACCTATCACTTATCACTCATCCATGACCAAAGACAACATCATGTTCTCGATCATCGGCGTGCTTCTGGGCGTCATCGTTGGCTACGTTTTCGCCACGAACATCAACCAGCGAGACACCGCAACGCGCCCGCCCGCAAGCACGACAGCCGGGCCGATGGCCCAGGATTCAGAACTGCCTGAGAACCATCCTCAGATTCCTTCAAACGCTGAGAAGGATCAAGGCGAAGAATCCGGCGACGATGCGGCTGCGCTCAAGCAAGCGCAGGCTGAGCCGAATAATTTCGACGCGCAGATGCAGGCCGCCGCCGTCCTTTACCAGAATCGCCGCTTCGATGAAGCCATACAGCTTTTGACGCATGCCAATCAACTGCGCCCCGACGCTTTAGAAACGATTGTCGCCCTCGGCAACACAAATTTTGACGCAGGCCGTTACGAGATAGCAGAAAAGTGGTACACTGCCGCGCTCGTCAAGAATCCGAAAGATGTCAACGTCCGCACAGACCTCGGCCTCTCCTTTATGTTCCAGGAGCCGCCAGACGTTGAGCGCGCGATCAAGGAGTTTCGCAAGTCGCTCGAAACCGATCCCGGTCACGAGCAGACCTTGCAGAATCTGGCGGTCGCGCTAACGAAAAATGGAAATCTCAACGAGGCGGAAGCGACGCTCAAGAAACTTTCGGAAGTTAATCCGGGCAACGAGAGCCTGACAAAACTGCGCTCCGATCTGGAAGCGGCGCGCACGTCGTCAAAGCAGCAAGCACCCGGTCAGAGCAAGGGGAAGTAGCAAATATTTCCGTAGTAATATTCATCCGGCAACATTAGCCGGAAGCAGTCAAACCACACACAAACTTTCTTCTGCGATGTCGCTTCAACCGCGAAAATGCAGGGCAGTCTTGATGACGGCATCCGTGCTGTGTTTGCTCTTTGCCTTCGCGCTCGATTCTCAGGGTCAAACCCCGACGCCAACACCGTCTCCATCTCCAACGCCTTCTCCCGCGCCCTGCGCTCAGCCCGTTGCCTGCCCGACCATCGCGCCCTCAGTCCTACAGGTGACGGCAACCTGGCAGAAAGATAACAAAGTCACGCAGCTTGCGAGCAAGCGTTTCTATCTATCGCCATGCCCTTTCAATCTTGAAAAAATCACGACCCCTGGCCCAGCGCCATCCAGAAGGAGCTACTACACGGGTGTCAAAGCCAGCCCACAGTTAATCAAGTGGCTCGAAGCTAACAACTGCGATACGGTTTATTGCCGTGAGCTGCGGAGTGAGGAAGTAACCTGCAAGACAGGAGATGCAGACTGCGTTCCCGAATTCGTCAACGCTTACACGGAAGCTCTGCGTAAGTTAAAAAACAACGCGGATTTGGCGCGCAAGTGGATCACGAATTATGCGCCGCTCTCTTCGCCGGAATTGAGAACAGGCTTCTACACGGCGAAGACGAAATGGCTCGACACGGTGGTCGCCGCTGCGGAGAAGGCGTCGAACCTTCCGCCCGGCACGATTCATAATGCGTTCACAAACAAACGCGGCGTTGCCTATTTCTATGATCTCTGTCCAGGCGCTTACTACGTCTCAAACCTCGCCCCAATCGAAAACGAGGGTGAAGGGATGATCTGGGAAACTACCGCCATCAAGATCGGAAAGCCGGACGTGTTGGAGACAACGCCAGTGTCTCTCACCAACGTGCCGCCGAAAAAGAGACAGAAGAACAACTTTGTCGGCAAGAAAGTCGCGGGAGCTATTTCTTCCGTGAAAGCTGTTGATTAAAATTCAAGCCGGTCAAAACCTTTTACGTGCTTCGTAGAGAAGGGATGATGCGAGTGGGGCAGAGCGAATCGTTCAATCGTCAATTCAAGCGTCGCATGATTGCCTTTGCAATCTTCGCATCGCTTTTGACGATTCTCTTCCTCTACCCGCGCGCCTCTTCAACCGCCGTCGAACCACAGGGACGCAGGCAGCAGCAACGCAGAACTCGCCCGCGTCCGACAACGCCAACGTCAACGCAGGCCAGAGGCGGGCGCAACTACTCTCGCTTCAAACACGAAGACCACCGCGCACCCATTGCCAAGTTAAACTGCGCGGACTGCCACGCCATTAACTCGCCCGCAGACCCTGACGCGGTAACGGCTGCGACGAAGCCTGGCGTCAAAGGTTATCCGTATCACGATTCGTGCGTGCAGTGCCATCGCCAGCAGTTTTTCAAAGGAGCCAGCCCGGCAATCTGCAACGTCTGCCACACGCGCTCAAGCCCGCGCCTGACCGCGCACGACATGGACCCGTTTCCCAAACAAGGCGAGCAAGCTATTGCCAGGGAATTTCCAGGCTACTTCCCGCACAGCTTGCACCAGAGCGTGATTGCTCGGCTGGCGCGACCCGCGCAAGACTCGAATCAGGGATGGAGTTTCGCGCGAGCTTCTTTCAGAATTTTTGACGATGCGCCGCCGAAAGCTCTGGACAACTGCGCGACCTGTCACGCGACTGATCAGCGCGCGATTGCGGCAATCAATGTTGGCGGAACTGAAGTGACTTATAAGCCGGAGGCGAAAGGCACATTCAAGACAGTGCCTGCGGGTCACGCTTCCTGCTTCAACTGCCACTGGCAATCGCAGAAGCCCACAAAGGATGATTGCGCGGGATGCCATCTCTCCCAGGCAGAATATACTAAAAAGAAACGCGCGGCTTCACCCGAAGCGGCGTTGCCGGGTGTGCTCTCGCCAAACGCTGTTCAGTGGTTCAAGACCTGGCCTGCCGAATGGCCGAAGCGACTCTCGATCAAGTTTCGCCATGACACTCCGAATCATGATGTCGGCTGCACGACCTGTCACATCAACATCACGCAGATGGAGACGCTCAACATCCCGAAGGCGGACGTGCCCATTGCCACCTGCGCGACCTGCCACATCAGCAACTCGCCCGTGCTGCGTAAAGACGGCCAGACACACACGATCTTTTCGGAGATGTCTGACGAGGACAAAGACAAAGATAACAAGACTAATACCTGCATCGGCTGCCACACGACAGCAATCGGAAGCGCGCGGCCACCATGCAGCCACTACCTTGTGCTCGGACAACAGTGCAAACAATGAAGGACCGAAGAGAAGAGAGACAAAAATCCGAAAGCGTTGTCGGCACACGAAGTCCTGGCAACATGCAGCGGCGTGTGTTGTCTCTAGTCGTCCTCCTTCTCTTCTCCATCTGCGCGCTGCTCACGCTCCTTGTCGGCGGGCGCGCAGCCGCAGGTATAAACGAAGCCACAACCAGATCGTCATCCGAGTCTTCGGAAGCGAGTCTTCCGACACCCGCGCAGGATTACTCAAAGTTCTCTCACTCATCTCCGGGCGCGCACGCGGCGCTCGCCGGGCGTTGGAACTGCTCGATCTGCCATAACCGCACAGACAACTCTGCGGAGCCAAAATTTCCCGGACACAAAGCCTGCATCAGTTGTCATCAGACGGAGTTCAATACGCCGGGCACTCCATTCTGCATGATCTGCCATACGCAGGAAGGTCTCAGTCAACAAAATCCGCCGACCAAAAAGTTTCCAGGTAGTTTGAGCGGTTTCCGTGCTGACTTTGACCACGAGCAACACAGTACCGGAGGAGCACGCCCGCAGGAGGGCTGCGCTCTGTGTCATGGGCCAGCGCGTCGCGGCATAGCCCGTACTATCCCCGCCGGATTGAGCGCGCATCAGACCTGTTATCAATGTCACACTCCCGGCAGGCAATCCGGCGGCGTTGACATCTCATCCTGCGGCGCATGTCACGCGCCGGGCAGCTACGGGCCGACTTCCTCGAACGCGCGCTCCTACGGCATAGGCTTCAGCCACGCCGATCACTCCGCGCGCCAGCGTCTCAACTGCGACGCTTGCCACACCATCGCCAGGCGCGGGCTGCCGCAGGGACGACAGGTTAGCTCTACCTTTCCAGCGCAGCATTTCCCCAACACGCGCGCGCAAAGCTGCATGACCTGTCACAACGGCCAACGCTCCTTCGGCGAGACGAACTTTAACGACTGCAAACGCTGCCACACAGGGCCGACGTTCCGCCTTTGATACTATGCTTGCCTGAGACGTTGTAAAGTTTTATCGTATTCTATTATGAGCACACAATTGGCAGACATTCTTCAGATGACTATCGCTGAACGCATCCAGCTCGCAGAAGATATTTGGGACAACATCGCTGCCTTTCCTGAAGCTCTTCCATTAACGGATGCCGAGCGACAAGAACTTGATCGCCGCCTTCAACTGTGCGAGCGCAGTCCAGATGAAGGAATTCCCTGGGATGAGCTTAAAGAGAAAGTTCGTAAATCTGCATGACTTACAAGGTCATCGTTCGTCCTGAATTTCGCACACTCTTCAAAATATTTCTTCGACAAACATACCTGCTTATAAGGAGACTCTCTACTATGCTTCGTCGCTCTGCGATAGTCTTTCTACTTCTCTACGCTCTCTTGTTTTCAAACTTTGCGGTCAACGCGCAGCAGCCAACTCCGCCAGCACAAACAACGCCAGCCGCGCCGTCGCAGCAGCAGCAATCGCCCGCTAAGGACCCGAACGATCCAATCGAGCGCATCAAGGATGAAGGGATGAATCGCTCGCAGGTGATGCAGACTCTGGGCTACCTGTCTGACGTGATCGGCCCGCGCCTGACGGGTTCGCCCGGTTTGAAGCGCGCGAACGAATGGACACGCGATAAGATGGCCGAATGGGGATTGCAGAACGCGCACCTTGAAGCGTGGGGGCCTTTCGGTCGCGGCTGGACGCTCAAGAATTTCAATGCAGAGGTCACAGAGCCGCAGACTATTCCGCTCATCGCTTATCCAAAAGCATGGTCGCCGGGGATCAAGGGCACGCTCACCGATGATGTCGTCTACTTTGATGTGAAGGACGAGGCTGGATTAGAGAAGTACAAAGGAAAGTTGAAGGGCGCGATTGTGTTGACGAATCCGCCGCCGGAGATCAAACCGAATTTCGAGCCGCTGGGCAAGCGCCGCGACGAGAAAGATTTGCTCCGGCTCGCAGACGCGCCCGATCCACGCTCTATTCCGCGCCGCCCGTTTCAGCTAAATCCGCAGCAGCGCACCGAAGCAATGTTTCAGGCAAAGAAGCAGCAGTTCTTTGTGGACGAGGGGGTCGCGCTCCTTGTTGATCCGAGTCGCAGGGGCGACGGCGGGACAATCTTCGTCCAGTCCGCTACGGTGGCCCAGCCTTTCGTAGAGACAACGGCCACGCCGCCTGCTCCGGGCACAACACCGCCCAGACGATTCTCGGCATGGGATAAGGATGTGCCGAAAGTCGTTCCGCAGATCGTCGTCGCCTCAGAGTACTACAACCGCATGGTGCGGATGATTCAGGCCGGAGAGAAATTGAGAATGACGGTCAATCTCTCTGTGCAGTTTCAGGACAAAGACCCGATGGCCTACAACACCATCGCGGAGATTCCCGGAACAGACCTTAAAGACGAAATCGTCATGATCGGCGGGCACATGGATTCCTGGCACGCGGGCACGGGCGCGACCGACAACGGAGCGGGCGTCGCCACCGCGATGGAAGTTGTCAGAATCCTGCAAGCTCTGAAACTACAGCCGCGCCGGACGATTCGCGTCGCGCTATGGAGCGGCGAAGAACAAGGACTCTTCGGCTCGCGCAACTACGTCATCCAGCACTTCGGCTCGCTCGGCGATGGCTCTGTGGAAGCTTTGCGTGTCTTAGGCGGCGGAGGCCAGCAAGGGCCTCCGCCCAAGCTAAACACGAAGCCAGACTATGAGAAGCTCAGCGCCTATTTCAACCTGGACAACGGGACGGGGCGAATCCGAGGCGTCTATTTGCAGGGCAACGAAGCCGTGCGCCCGCTCTTTCGCCAGTGGCTTGCTCCGTTCAGAGAGATGGGCGCTTCGACGCTCTCAATCTCGAACACGGGCGGAACAGATCATCTCTCCTTCGACGCGATAGGATTGCCCGGCTTTCAATTCATACAGGACGAGATAGAGTATGAGACGCGCACTCACCACTCGAACCAGGATGTCTTCGACCGGATCATCGCCGACGACATGAAGCAGAACGCAGTTATCATGGCTGCCTTCGTTTATAAGACCGCGATGATGGATGAGAAGATACCGCGCAAAGCCATGCCTACGCAGTAAAGGTGATGGAAAAAGCGCCGGGCGTGGAAAAGTTTGACAAGTGAAGCCTGCGCTGGCTATATTCTGGGCTTGATGAGTTCAACGAGCTTCAAGGCAAGGGTCTCATCAACCCTCGCTCGCATTCTTTCGTTTATCTCCCCCGGTTAACATCAAGTGGAGGGCCGGCACAAAGGCCGTCCGCCTTCAGGAACGAGCAATCATGAGATTAAAACTATTCGTTGTTCTGGTTGTCGCACTCGGCTATCTGGCAATCTTGTTTGCCTGCAACAGCACGCAACCGCCGACCGCTGCGCTTACTAATAGCGCGCCCGCCGCGCCGCAGCCTCCTGTGCCGGACGGCGTTGATCCGCCGCATGCGGTTGACACGAGCGGCAAGGCCATTCCGGGTGAGAGTGCGACGCAGCCGGACAAGCCTATCATCCTGGCGAAAGACAGCGAGAATTCTAAGCCGAACTCAGGTGAGTTGAAACCGGAATCAGCTTTCGATCACGTCAAGCACAGCACAAAGCCTGAGTACAGTCTCGACGGCAAGACGGTCGCGGCCTGCGTTGACTGCCACCACACAGATCAGGCTGCTGCTCCGAAGGGGCAGGAGTATCTGAAGAAGTTTGAGCGGAAAGAGGCGCTGACCTCTAAGCAGCTTGAGACCTCGAAAGAAGCTGTCAAATCCTGCCGGGCATGTCACTTTCAGGCATCGGCGGAAGAGACGGACGATTATCCGCCAAAGAGCGTGACCTATCCGAAAGAGTTGAGCAGGCCGCCATCAGGCAAGCTGACCAACGAGATTGCTTACCATCTCAACTGCAACTCGTGCCATGATGCCGTCAAGAAGCGCGATCCTAAAATCAAAGCTCCGCAAACGTGCGTTGATTGCCATACGACGAAATAGTTGAGCACGCTCTAAACACTCTTCAGCCAGGGCGCAAACGGAAAATCACTTTTCCGTTATGCGCCCTGGCTACTCACTCTGAATCCCTCCGGGCTGGTGAGATGAGGAAGGCAGGCGATTCGCAAGAGTCGCCTGCCTTTCCCTTTAATGAGCAGAGCCTTAAAACTGAGACGCAGGCTGAACTTTATAACGTCAGTTCGATATAAACTAAAAACCCACGTCGAGCCATAGCCCCGGAGGGGCTATATATCAGTAGCCCATGACGTAAGTCATGGGAACCATTCATCGAATAAATGAGTAAGCCCCGGAGGGGCGGCATATTATGCCGCCCCTCCGGGGCTTTACCCTTTTTGTGTGCGTTGTCCCCACGGCTTGCGCCGTGGGCTACCAATATATCGCCCCTCTGGGGCTGAAGAATCAGCCGCTTCTTATGTCAAACTCACGTTTTATAGGGATTCTCATTGGAGTGCGACTAATGTTCAGAGTTCACGCTTTCAACGTGTGTGCGAAAACAGCCTCAAGGCTGAACTCTCAACAGGTCACATCCAATCGAGAACCGCTATAATTGCCGCCCCAGAGACCAGGTTTTCTATTTCTCCGCAACCTCTTTACCCTTGAGCGCGGCGACGATAGCAGCTTTCAGATTTTCATACGTTCTCTCGGCGACCAGACGACCGTTGACAAAGATCGCGGGTGTTCCGGCAACGCCGTACTTGATGCCGTCTCGCAGATCACGCTGCACTTTGTCGGCGAATTTACCGGAGTCGAGGGCTTCATCGAAACGCTTGCGGTCAAGCGAGAGTTGGCTGGCGTAGGCTTTCAGTTGATCCATGCCGAGCGCCGACTGGTTCTTCATCAGCAGCGCGACGTACTCCCAATACTTGCCTTGCTCGCGCGCGCCCTCGGCAGCTTCGGCAGCTTTGAAGGCTTCCCCATGCTGCTCCAAAGGAAAATCACGGACGACAAGTCGCACTTTGCCGTTGTACTCGCTGAGCAGCCTCTCAAGCACGGGAGTGGTCGCGGCGCAGCTAGGACACTGGTAATCCGTGAACTCGACGATAGTCACAGCCGCCGTTTGAGTTCCCTTTAATGGTTGGTCGTCCGTGCTGATCTGATAGACGGGCTGCTCCGGCTCTTTCAAAAAGAGCTTGAGTGAGGCGGCGCTCCGCAAGCGTTCGGCGAAAGCGACTTCCGCACGGCGCGACTCGCGCTCCTGCAAATATGCAATGACCCGATCCTTTTGCTGAGCGAACTCTCCGCCAATCTCCTTCTGGTGCTCTTCAAAAAACGCACGCGCGTCTTCTTCCATCACTTTCTTCTCTTTCGCAGTGATTTCCGTTTCAAGGAGCGCGGCGGGCGTTACCTTTCTTGTCTGCGCTTCACGCTCAAGCAACAGGTCGTTGATCTTCGCATCAAGCTGCTGTTTTCTTAATTTGTAGAGTTCCGTCTGGACATTGAAGATGAGCGGGCGAAGAGTCTCTTCAACATCGCCTGATGTGATTGCCTGACCATTGACTGTAGCAAGGACGCGCGAGGGAGTGTCTGCCCGGTTGAGCGATGCAGTGTTCTGCTGTTCGCTGATTACGACCTTGCCGGAGGCGCGCAGGCGGTCTGCGAACTTCTTCGCTTCATCGCGCTGGCGCTCGTTGCGTAGGTAGGCAATGACCTGCTGCTTGACGGTCGGAAAATCCTGGCGGATGCGCTCCTTGTTCTGATCGTAGAAGCTCTGCGCCTCTGCCTCGGTCGGCTCTTTTACTTTTGCGACAATCTCATCGTTGATGAGCGCAGTCGTGCTCTTGCCGACCCGCCTGGCTTCCGCTTCGAGCAACCTGGAATTGATCTGTAGGTAAAGCTCGTGCTGGCGCGCCTCTTTGACCTGTCGCTTCAGGTCGTTCACGCGAACCATAACCGGCTCTTCAATCTCCGTGCCGTTAATCTTCACGCCATTCACTTCGGCGATCACTTCCGGCAAGACTTGCGCTTCACAGCCGCAATCCTCATCGTCCTTCGAGACGGGCGAAGCGGGCACGCTTGTTAAAGTCGCTGCCGCTGGCGCGGGCGGATTTTTATCCCCTTCTACGGGCTTATTCTGAGCCAGGGCGACAGGCGCGCATGATAAGGCGGCGGCCATGAGTATCAGTCGTAAATGCTGCTTCATAATTCTCCAATCACTAAAAAGCGTTTGATAGCTGTTTGAAAGTTTTGAGAAGTTGCTTGCGGCTTACGTCGCATGCCGGTTCGCGTCTCACGGCCCATCTTGCGGCACGAGTTGCTCGCTCAAAGCGACGTATCGCTTATTGTTCAAATCAATTCCGACCACGAAGGAACCCTCTACCCCGACTCTCCGGTTCGGCCCGAAGCTGATGGGCGGGATGACCCCTGTCGCGTAGTCGCGCAGCCCTTCGAGTGTGCTGACGAGCGTCGCGCGGCTGAGATGCCTGGTGCTTAACTTGACGGCTTCAATTAAAGTCTTCGCTGCTGCATAAGCGACCGTTTGAAAAGCTGGACTGCGCAACCGAACGCCGCGATGCTGCATGACGTTGAGAAACTCTGCGAAGTCGCCTTGATCCGGCAACGCCGAAGGGTAAGAGAGAAAAGTTCGCGCGGCTGTCTCCGGCGACAAATCAAACGCTTCACGACCCAGCATCATCACGGAGCTAACGAGCGGGGCACTCAGATGAACGCGCTCCATCTCTCGCGCGCACGCTGTAATGTCGCTCCCAGCGCCGAAGAAGAAAACGTAGTCAGGTTTTTTCCGAGCCATCGCCTCGACCACTAGCGCAGGCGCGAAGTGGCCTGCCTCATAGCCCTGCTCGAAGACAAGCTCAACAGAGCGCAGCCGTGCCTGAGCGCGCAAGCCTTCCAGCGCATCCGTTTCCATCTCGCCGCTCATGTAGATGACGGCGGCGCTCAACTTCCGCGCAGGCGATTTCGGCGGCGCAGCCTGCCGGGTCGTCTGAACGGAATTAGCAACTGGCCCCTGCGCCCGTTTAGTGCTGATGAAATCCACCAGAGAGCGCGCCTGATCGCTGAAAGTCGGGAGCAGGTAGAAGATGAAACGGTTCGGCGGAATCGAGACGTGCGGCGAGAGCGTCACGGGGCCGACGAGCGGAACTTCCACTTGCTTGAGAAACTCGTTCGCATCTTTGCTTCCCTTCGGCTCGAAGCTACCCATGAGAGCGAACACTCCATCACGCTCGACCAGCTTGCGTGTCGCCTCGCTCGTTCCTGTGAGGTCGCCGCGCGAATCTTCAACTACCAATTCAAAACGGCGACCGTAGATGCCGCCCTGCTCGTTGGCTTCCGCAAAGGAAGCGTTGAGCGTGTCCTTGATATCCTGGCCGAGCGGCGCGAGCGGGCCTGTCAGGGGCAACGCTGCTCCGATCTTGATAGTCGTTTCGCTCAGTCCGGGGTCAAGCTCATGGCCCAGCTTCTTCAGATACGCAATCAGGTCAGCCGCCTGCTCGTCCGTCATGCGGTAGTGTGGCATGCCCGGATGCAGGCGCACACCCGCCGGATCAAGCCCGTCACGAACAGCGCGCACGAGTGTGGCTTCGGTGTATGGCCCGCGCTCATTTGTCGTGAGCGCGGAGGTTTGCTTTGAGACGAGCGTTGACCAGACGAGCGAAGGCGCTGCAAGCCCGCCCTCCTCTGTTCCCTCACCCGTGAGACCGTGACAATTGGCGCAGGAGAAGGCGGTCGCGGGAATTTCCGTGTCACCGCCTCCGAGCATGGCTGTGATTTCCGTGCCTCCGTCGCTCTCTCCTCTCAGGTAGATTTGCTTGCCGCGCCGCTCTGCCGCCGTCAACTGCCCGGCTGGAGCTTGAGCTGAAGCGCGGCTACTGAATTCGCCGAGCATGAAAGAGGTCAGGCCCAGGCAGGCGCAGAGCAAGACGACGAGCTTGATTTTGTTAACGCGCGATCTCATTCTTTCAGGCGCTCTCACTCTTTTAGTTGTTCTTCGATTCGGACAGCTTAATCGCGGCGTTGGCAATTTCTGTGGGACTAGCCATCGCAGGCATCTTCATCCATTCGCCCGTCGCTTCGTTGCCAAGAATAACCACGCTGCTGTGCTCATTCTTGTTCTCGACGTAGCCGCCGAGCTTGTAAAGCACCCAGTCAACATTCTCCTTCTTTCCGGTGAGAAAGTACCAGCCAGGCTGGGCCTTAAAAGTTTCCGCGTAATGCTTAAGCACTTCGGTGGTGTCTGTCTCCGGGTCAACGCTGATCGAAATCATGTTGATGTCGCGGCCAACGCGCTCGCCCAGGTATCGCTGCACCTTCGCAAGATTGGCCGTCATCGGCGAGCAGACGCCTTTGCAGGTGGTAAACATAAAGTTAATCAGCACGACCTTGCCCTTGAGCAGATCACCGTAGAAGTGAACGGTCTTGTTCTCTTGAGTGAGCAGCGTGAGGTTCGTAAAGTAAGCCTCATTTGAATCTGAGCGCGAAGCCTTTTCATTTCCTTGAGCGCCCGTGCTTGCGTTGCTTGATGAAGCGTCCGCTGTCGCGCCGTTCATCGCAGGCTGGCCGGAGGCGCTCGCCTTCATGTTCGCTGCGTCGGTCACAATTTGCGCGACCGTTTTGGCGGGTGAGAGACCGAGCGTGCGCGTCCAGTAGCCGGAGGCGTCGTTGCCGATTAGAATCGTCTGTGGATGCTTGTTCTTGTCCGCAGCGAAAGCGCCGAGCGAGCGCAGCAGCTCGTCTATCTCAGGCTTGCTGCCGGTAACGAAAGTCCAGCCCGGCCCGGCATGAAACTTTTCCGCGTAGGCGTTCAGTCTTTCCGGCACGTCTGTCGTCGGGTCAACGCTGATTGAGATCAACTGAATGTCGCGGCCCACGCGCTCACCCAACTCCTGCTGTACCTGGCGAAACTTGGCGGAGAGCGTCGGGCAGACACCGTTGCAGGTGGTGAAGATGAAATTGATGGCGACGGTCTTGCCCTTAACCAGGTCGCTGTAGAAATGCAGACGCTTGCCGTGCTGGTCGAAGACGGTTGTGTCGGGAACGCGCAAGGCGGCTTCAGATGAGCCGCTCCCCCCTACTTGCGCGTCCCCAACATTGTTGCTGGCCCCGACTGTAGCAACCTTCGCGGCGCTGACCGGCTGCAAGGCCATGTTGCACTTCGGACACTTGCCGCGCTTTTTTGATTTAACTTCCGGGTGCATAGGGCAAGCGTATTCAACCTCCTGCTGCTGCGCCTTCTGCGAAGACTGCGCGAGCGCAGTAGTAGTCGTTCCTGCTCCAACAGCGCAGGTGAGCGCGACGAGCAGCGAGGCGAAAAGGGTGAGCGATGTTCTCTTCATACTCTTCATCTTTGACATCTCCATTAACTAACGGTTGTTCCCAATCTTCGTCTTGCCGGACGGCGCGTTGTCTGCGACCGTCACAGCGGTAAAGGGCAGGCTGCTGAAATCCGTCCCGCGCGAAGAGACCTCGATCATCACGTTAAAGATTCCGTCGTGCGGGAAGACCTGCTCGATTTCATAGATACCGTTTCCGGTGTCTTTGGCCCATTGACGTTGCTGCCAGATGCCCGGAGGCTCAAAGGCCAGCACACGCACGTCTTCAAGTTTGGAGACGGGCTTGTGCGTAACCGAATCGGTGATCTTGAATTTGATCTTGACGGTCTCGCCCGGCTTGAACTGCGCCCCCTTGAAGAGCGGCTCAACTTGTATGGCCGTGCTTGCGCGCTCACTCTCATTGTTCGGCGATTCACTGACGCTCAACTGGAAGCAGTTGGTGAGTTGCGGCTGGTCTATCAGGAACGGGACATCGAAGCTTCCGGCCTTCGTCAACTTAATCGGAGCGGAATAGACGCCGGGCGCAACTTCCGAGAGGCTGTTGTCGAGAATCATGAGCGCGTGCGGGCGGCGCTTGTAATTGCTGAAGCTGCCCATCGGGGCCATCATTCCTTCAGTGTAGTAGTAGAACATTCCATCTGCGGTGTTGGCGATCATCGCGCCGTTACCTTCCGGTGTCGGAGCGATCATGTCTGCGACGCCGATCTCTGCGGAAACATCTGACGCGGGTCGCTGCCCTGCCTGCACGTCCACGGGCGAGAGCTTGCCGTTAGGCACTTCGCGCAGTTCAATCAGCGAGAACTTCTCGGAAGCCAGACCGCGAACGTATGCGTAGTCTTCTGTGAAGACCACTTGATCCGGCTCTTTGGTGACGGGAGTCGTGCCGATTAGCTTGTTGGTCGAAGCATCTATGACGGAGACCGTGCTCTCGACTTGATTGATGGCGAAACCGTAACGGCCTTTCGGCTCGAACCTGAGCGCCACGACGCCGCGCCCGACCGGGACATTCGCAACGACCTGCTGCTTTGCAGGATCAATGACGCTGATCGTCTCTCCGTTAACGGACGCAACGTAGATAAGCCCGCTTGCGCTGCTGTAGGCGACGGCGACGGGCGTTTTGGCGACGCTCACCTCCGCGACCTTGGCGAGCGAGTTCGTGTCAATAGCCGAGACAGTTCCGGCGACGGAGTTTGTGATGTAAGCGAAGGAGCTGTCGGGAGTGAACGTGATGTTGTGCAGCCCGTCTCCGACCGCAATGGTTGAAGCGAGCTTGTTGGTCTTCGTATCTATGACGGCAACTTTAGGCGAGCCGTCGAGTCCGACCCACAGATAACGCCCGTCCGGTTGAAGTTGAATACGCATGGGCTTGCTCTTTTCGCCGGTCGAGACCTGGCCCACGATCTTTCTCGTCAGTGTGTCAATGACGGCCACAGACGATTGCTCAGGCAGCGTGACGTAGAGCAGCTCTTTCTTCTTCGAGAGCGTCCAGTCTGCGCCAGTGCCCGGCAGTGTGATCAAGCTCTGAAGCTTGGTCTTGCTGAAAGAGACCAGAGGGTTGATGAAGGTGATGGTGTTGTCGTGGTTGAGGGTTAAGACCAGATAGCTATTGAGATCAATCTCGGCGCGTGCGCTGAGCAGGCCGCCCGACAAATACTTGATCTGATCTTTGCACTCAGCTTCATTGGGAACATGATTCGAGCCGCTTGAGTTGACCCAGCCGTTCGGGTGAAGTCCCGTGACGGGCGAGCCTGTTCGCGCGTCACTGAGGCGGAAGGTAATGGTCGCATCGCTGCCTGTTACCAACCCGGCATTCAGTCCCTTCGCATCCGGCGTCGCCGTTATCTGGAAGTCCACGGCGATTCCCTGCTTCTCGAAATGCTGTGAGACGGACGCAGGCGCTTTCGCCTTCGACTCTTTCTTAGCGTTCGACGCCTGTGTCGTACTGCGCGGGCCGCCGATTTGCGCGTGCGCCGCCCCAGCCACCAGTAACAGCGAGGCTGACGCCAGGCCGATTGTCCAGTTCTTCGCTTTGAAAGATAATCTCATTTTAGTTTTCGCGTTAAAGATGTTTCGCATAGTGAGTATCCTTATTGCTTTCTCGGTCAAAGTTGCTTGTCTTCTGATTCGTAAAATCTGCCTACTGTAACTCGAAGCTTGAAGTTGTCCCGGACGGGCCACAGGTCTTGTCTTGCTCCTGTGGCCCGCATGGGAGTTAAGAGGCGCAGGGTGTGAACCCTTCAGACCTGCGCCTGAAGAAGGTTACGGAGCACTATCGGCTGCCCCCATTGTCCCTGTATCAACCGGTTGCGGAGGTCCTGGCTCAACGTAAATCTGTCTCACCGTCCCTTGAACGCGGAAGATACCCCAGAGACCGCCTCCGCTGAAGTTGAAGCTGTCCATCGTCCGGTAGAGATAATCGCCCGGAATCTTCAAGAGTCCGCCCGCTTCCGTCAGGATGTTGGTGTGCCGTGTCGCACCGATGCCGCTGTCGGCCCCGACCTCGAAGGTGAACGGATTGAAGCTCTGAACCGTCGAGAGTTGTGTCCAAGGTTCAAAGTTCCAGTGATGCCCGAAGACGGCAAACGCATGCTGGCGCGGATGTCCCGCTACGTCCAGGACGCGGAAGCGCACGGGCACGCCCGCCTGAGCGGTAAAGACAGGAGTTTCGGGATCACCGCACGGCCCACCGCAGCCCTTGTTGTTCTGCGTCGAGCTGAGTGCGTTGGTGAAATCGAAGTCGTCCTGAGTGACCGGCGGAACAGGCTCATTCGGATTCGGGTCTCTGGTATGAGGAGTCGTAATATCGAATCCGAGGCGCGCCCAGAGCGGCTCGGTGCGATAGTTGAAACCCTTCATCCCACTCTCTTCCGAATCATCCGTGTCCGCGATGTTCGGCAGCGGCGCTCCGTTCATCTGCACGCTCAGGTCGTCCTGATAAAGCACGACGAATTCGCGGAACGTGCCGGTCGAAGAGGCCACGTCAGCAGTCGCCTTCGTGTTTGCCATCGGGTATGACCAGTTTGAGCCGAGCGGCTCAATGATGAGCGAGCCAATGGCTCCGTGAGAGCTATGCTTAATCACGTCGCCGATGTCGCGCAGCCCGGTCGCACCGAATTCAACAGGAGCTTTGACGTAGTTGCCGTTTGCGTCCAGAACGCGATTGCCCGCATACCAGGTGTAGGTTCTCACCTGACCCGGCCCGACAGTAGAATCCTGGTTGAAGCCGACTGCCGCCGCATCGTCTGTGAAGATGTTAGCCGACAGAAGCTGCGGGTGCAGACCGACGCGATTCGAGGTCTTGACCTGGTTGAAGTTGAAGCCGTTGATAATCATCGGCATCTCGTTCCAACTGTTTGACTCTGGAAGCGTCGTTGGTAGGTGGCTTGTCAGCGTCAGCTTGATGCAGTCGCCAGCCGCCGCTCTCAAGATCAGAGGCTCCGGCTTGCGGCTTCCATTCTGGATGGAAGCGACATCAGCGTCTTCGACAAACATGATCGCGTTCGGGTCCTTGATGCCGAAGCGACTGTTGTAGACGAGCGCCCCGCCTGGCACGATGTCGCGCGCCAGATAAGCGCTGACATTGAACTGGCGAGGAGTTAAGCCCGAAGGACAAACGCTAGCCAGCCCTGCATTCGGCTCCGACTTGGAGCTGCTCTGCGAGTACATCGGATCAACCACCAACGCCGACGAGTCCGACGAGGGGCTGCTGCTGGTTGAATCCGTTGGCGTCGTCGAATCCATTGTTGCCCCCGAAGGAGAGGCACTGCTGGTCGAGGTGCTGTCTGTCGCCATGCCCGTGCCGGTTGAATCCGTCGCCGTTGGAGTATAGGTCGAGTCAGACGTGCTGGTTGTGGTGGCCGTCGTCCCGCTTCTTCCCGATGTGTTGTTCGGCAAAGGAGCGAGATAGTCGAAGCCATCCGGGTTAGTGGTGTTGGTTGTCGGCGCTTCAGCATCGAGCGAGCCGGAAGCGATCTGCGCGTCTTGAGTTGCCGCAGGGTCGGTTGTGTCCATCGTTGCCGGGCCTGATGCTGCGGTCGTATCGGTCGTCGTCGCTGTGCTGGGCGACGAGTAGTTGACGCCCTGGTTGGTCGGCACGACGAGCCGGACAGGATTGGACTGGACTCCCTGATAAATACGCAGGATGCCCCACTGTCCATCCCACAGATTATCCGTTGCTGCCGATGCGTAGAGATGATCCGAGAAGTTCTTACCTTTATCAGAGTAGGAACTATTAACTTGCGTCGGATCGTTTACAATCTGGGGCAGCGGACTCAACTCGAATTCAAAGTGCTCGGAGATACCGATCTGTTGAGCATTGCGGTAGCCGGAGTTCGGCGCTGAAGGCTCGAACAGCCATTTGACCCCGTGCGCAGTGAAGACGTGCTGCTCTTCCTGTGCGCCCTGAATAAGGCGAATCATCGTGCGATCACCTTCATAGGCCGTTAGGATTGGTGTGAAAGGATCGTTATGGACGCGCGAGCTAAAGGCATAAGCCAGATCGCCCGCTTGTCCGCTTTTCTGCGCGAGCGTGCTGCCGCCGTTATTGAACTGACCAATACGCAGCGGAATCGGCTCGTTGCGATAGTTGATGAGCTGCGTGCCGGGATCGGCAGCAGAGATTGATTCAGGATGCGGAATCGGCGTCGGCTCGATGGCTTTCGGCAGCGCAGCCTCCTGTCGTCCCGGAGGGTTGACGGGTTGCAGGTCGCGTGTATAGACGATAGCGTAATCGGCAAACGCGAGATCGAATTCGCGGAAACTCTTTGACGTGACAGGCGTGATGATGTTGGCCGCGAAAGATGTCGGGCCGCCATCGGCACGACCGCCGAGCGTCTGGCCGTTGAGCGATTTCCAGGTCGCACCCGTCGGCTCGACAACCAGCGCGCCGTAGAGGCCGTGATGCTGGTGCGAGCTGGGTCCGAAGTGATCGTGCGTGAAAACGGTGCGGATCGTGCGATCTACACCGGCAGTGTTGACGAGCGGGTCTGCCCACCAACGTTGAACGGTTGTCTGCGCTCCGAGCCATGCGCCGTTCGGACCAGAGCCGAGACGCGGATGTGGCTGCGCCGTCAGGAACTGATTACCGTTAATCGCCGTCTGATAGGCGTTATTGGCATCAATTCGCTCGCGCACTTCATCAGGCGAGAAAGTTCCATCCTCGTAGTTCCAGCCGTTGCCTGCTCCGTCCGAAGCAGTCACATCGAACTTAACGAGGTGGATGTGCTGACCAACGATGTCTGTCGGCGTGAAAATCTGGAAGTCGTCCAGATTGAGATTGCTCGGCATCAGGTTGGTTGCGGAATATTTAATGCAGTCACCGGAGTTGGCGCGGAAGAAGAACGGCTCAGGCGAGCGATTGCCACTGAGCGTCGAGTTCACGTCATTCTCCAGAACGGTGATGCGCGCCTGCCGGTCATGCCACTTGGCACGATTGACCGTCATGTCAAACTGGATGTAGGCGGCGCGGTATGATCGTTGCGGCGAGCCTGGTTTGCAAGGATCGGCATACGGAGCGCCTGGCTGCGGAGCAAGCCCGTTGACCAGGAAGTCTGCGGGCGCACCCCCGGAGGTATAAGACGGATAGGCCGCTCCCTGCCAGGGATCAACCGGCGGATTGAAATAGCGTGTAGCCGGATGCCCGGTCGTGCCGTCCGGGAAGACATAGCTGCCACTGTGGAAATTCATGGCTGTCTTTTCGGAAGTGGTCCCGTCCTGCGGAAGCAGAAGGATGTTGGCCTGTTTGATCTTGCGCGCGAAGGCGAGCAGGTTCGGATCATTGTTCTGCGAAAGGACGCGCGAGGCTACGGGGTCGTTCAAAAACGCCTGGTCAATAGCGGGGCGTCCATCCACGACAACCGGCGCAGAAATTATGCGGTGACGAGGAAGACCACCATCCCATTCCATATCGAGCGGAGGCTGCGGTGTGCGATGACCCGCTGCTCCGGCGATGTAGAACGGATAGCCTTTGAATTTTTCGGTCGGCATCAATGGCTCAGCGACCCCCGGAATCGGAACGAGTGCAGGGTTCGGTGTGCCTCCAACAATCTCTGCGTCAGGCAGGTTGCGGTCGGGTGTGCCAGCCTCGAAAGTATCGTGATTACGCCACAACTCCCACATCCCTTGCGCGAAGTGCGGGTAGAGGTGGCAATGGAAGATCGCATCGCCAGGATTCAAATTGCGATTGCCCGATCCGCCGTAGTTGATCTCGTAGGTGTAAGAGCCACCCGGCCCGATGGTTTGCGAATCGAGATACGTTGAGTTCTCATCGCGCGGGCTTTGCAGCCATTGATGCGCGTGAAGGTGGAAGACGTGCGTCTCTTTGCCGAGGTGCAGATTGCGGAAGCGCACCGGGTCGCCCAGATAAGAGTGATGCACGTTGGATGGATCATCCGGGTAGAGCGCCTCAACTGCGGTGCCGCTGGCATCCTTCCTAACGACCATCGCCGGATCGCCACCGGCCCATGATTCAAGGAAGAATTCCTCGAACTTGCACTCCTTACAGTTCTTGGTCGGGCCAACGCCCTTGCGATTGGCGACGACCATCGCGCCGAGCGAAGACGAACCGTAGTTGATGGCAAAGCCATCGCGGACGCCGTGGAACAGGTCCTGATTAAGTTCAGGGAAAGCCTGCACGGTCTTGGTCTCATCATGGAAAATGACCGTGAACTCGCGGAACGGTTGACCGCAGGTTCCCGTCGGCGGAGCCTTGGTGCAATCCTCTTGCAGCTTGCCGCTCGGATCGGTGATGACCGCATTGAGGTCTGTGTAAATGATCTCGCTGCCGTTCATCATGTTGAGCACAGGCTTGCCGTCTGCGCCGATAGCTTCGTAGTTGATGATGGGTGTTTTGTTGGGATTCAGTCCTGTGGTGGCCGCTTTCAGTTGCGCCGCCGTGACCTGCGAGCGATACCACTTAGAGCCTTTCGGCTCAACGTTGATCGAACCGAAGAGGCCGAGGCCGGGCTGCCCGTTATCGCCTTCGCTGCCCGCTGGCGCGCCCATCGAGTACATCAGATACTGGCCCTGCTTCTTCGCATACAAGGTATAAGTCTTGCTCTCGCCGGGCGCGGCGAGAGATGAAGCGTTCCGGCCAACGTTGGCTCCGTCGGAAGCGATACTGCCAACGTAGTCAAGCCCGTTGACGTGAATCGAGGCCGTGCGCGTCTGCGTTGAATTGTTATTCGGACGTGCCGCGCTTAACAGATTCGTAAAGAAGACCTGCAAGCAGTCGCCTTCGTTGACGCGCAGCACAATCGGGCGCGGACGCTTGTCCGCCCGTAGATGAACGTTGCCCGGTGTGCTGCCGACAACATCGCTACTGAGCGCGAAAATCATTCCCGCCGGGTTGAAAGCCCCGAAGCGGTTGTAGGTATAGACTTGATCGAATGCCACGACGTGAGCAGTGATCGTCGTGTTGCAGGCAGCCGTCGTCGCTATTGGCGTGGGCGCTGGAACCGTCGTCGGCGTCGGCGTCGGCGATGCGTTAGAAACCGGCTGCGCTGAAGTTGTTGTATCAGTTGTTTGCGCGGATGCTGTTCCGCCCCAGACTATCAGTAAGCTAATCAGGAAGAGGCTTCCGTTAATCAGCCGTCGGGGCCGGATGCGCCAGGGTGGGTGTTCCTTCATGTGAACTCCTTCTATCGTGAAGAGTGATCGGAATGCGATTGTTAAAGCGCAGGCTGCTCTTGCGGTCACAGTGCGCTCAAAGGACAACGACATGTAAAGGCTGATCTCACGTCGAGGGTTCTTGTGAGCGAATAGTTAAACCCGCCGGGTCTCGCACGGTTAGAAATAACCTTTACACCTCTCGCCCTTGAGCAAGCAGCGTGCCCCCTTCTTTTTCCATTACATTTGTGAGTGGTTTGAATGATATGAGTGATGCGAAGGAGTAGCGTGAGTGTTTCACGGTGAATCACGAAAAAGGATGTGATGATGCAGGATGAAACAAGTCAGCCGCCAAATCATTATATTTATGTTGGCGAAGTCTTGAGCTTGTTTTGAGCATAGACATGTTGGGAAGGTGGAACTCGATTGCCGAGAGGTTTCGGCTCAAGTGCTTCAGCCACAGTAGCCGGAGTCGGCTACTTAGCGACTGCCCTGTGAGCGAGATCAAGAATCTCCGACGGGAGGAAAGGCTTGGGTAAGACCTGGAATGCGCCACGAGCCAGTGCTTGTGTGACTACCTCCTGAGTGCTGTGGGCAGTAATGATGATAATGGGTATCGTGGGAGCTTTCTTGCGAAGGATGGTGAGCACGTCCAGCCCGGACATATCAGGTAATTGAACGTCTGTAATGATCAGACCAAATCGGCGCAGGCGAGCTTGCTCGATACCTTGTTGAGCATTTATCGCCACGATAGCCTTATAGCCGCTATCGTCCATGACGATCTTTAAGGCATCGCTCACGCTCCGATCATCCTCAATAATTAGAACCTGAATCTTCTCCATCACTTCATTCAAAGGCTGCTTCGACTTTAGATTCGTATCAACTACCGGCTCAACAACTGCAACTACCAGACCACCCGGCGAATACCACAATCCGTTCGCAACATTAGTAATCCTGACTACGGGATGAGCGTAACTGTGATTCATCCTGGGCCATTGATAAGCCAGTGGTGTTTTAAGAGGTAGTAGTTGAAACGTGGGGTTGCCTTGCGGTTCTGTCGCGGGGAATTGGGATTGTATCAGGCTCAGGTTTATCAAGTCCGGGCAGGTCAATTTCCAAAGGCGAGTCCTTCGCCTTTCTATCTTCGATCTATCTTTCTAACAAGGCCCATATCTATTTTGGGATCACTCTCCATCTTCTTGAGCTTGCGATAGAGAGTTGGACGATGAAGATTAAGTATCTGCGCCGTCTTTTTAACATTGCCGCCGGTGCGCTCAAGCGTCTGCTTGATGGCCTCTTGTTCAATCTCTTCGAGCGTCATAAAGTGAGGAATGACGAAATGGAGATGGCTTGACTGCGAGCCTTGAAGGTGCGGGGGTAAATTTTCCGGGGTGAGCTGCTCGCCCTGGCAGAAGAGCACGGCACGCTCGATGACGCTTTCCAGTTCGCGCACGTTACCGGGCCAATCATAGCGAACAAGCAATGCGAAGGCTTCTGACGAGACGCTGCTAGCAGGCTTTTTATACTTCTCCCTGTAGCGTCCCAGGAATATCTCGACGAGCAACACCAGGTCGTCTGGCCGCTCGCGCAACGGCGGAACCTCAAGCTTGATCGTGCTAATCCGAAAGTAGAGGTCTTTCCTTAGCAATCCTTCTTCGACGGCCTGCAACGTATTGCGATTGGTTGAGGAGACCAAACGGAAATCCACTTCCATCTCCTGCTCGTCACCGAGGCGACGAAGCTTCCGCTCCTGAAGCACACGCAGCAATTTGGTCTGCAAATGAATAGGCATCTCCGCGATTTCATCGAGCAGGAGCGTGCCGCCCTGTGTAATCTCGATCAGTCCGCGCTTGTCACGGTCTGCTCCGGTGAACGCTCCCCTTTTGTAGCCGAACAACTCCGACTCGATCAGGTCTCGCGGGATGGCGGCGCAATTGATGCGCGTGAACGGATGCTTCGCACGGGTGCTTTGAAGATGAAAGGCTTCGGCGATTAGTTCTTTTCCAGTCCCGCTTTCACCTTCGATCAAGACGGAGGCTTCCGAGAGGGCCGTCGCGCGGATGACCTCAAAAATCTGTAGCATCTGCGGGCTGCGACCGATGATACCGAAGACTTTGCCGTCGTCCGTCAACTTGCGCTTGAGCGTCCGGTTCTCAAGGCTGACAGAAACAAACTGCAAGGCGCGCGCTGTCAGCATGACGACCTGATCGGGCGTGAATGGTTTTTCGAGATAGTAGTAAGCGCCCTTTTTAATCGCTTCGATGGTTACGTCGAGCGACCCATGCGCGGTCATCAGGATCACTTCCGTTTCGGGGGTTTCGTTCTTGACGTGAGAGAGGAGTTCGATGCCGCTTGCGTCAGGGAGTCTGAGATCAGTGAAGACCAGATTGAAGGGGCGGCGAGCGAGCAAGGCAGCGGCCTCTGCGCTATTTTTGGCCGTCGCCACCTCGTAACCTTGATCTGTCAGAATCAACGCGAGCGCGTCCGTCACGCTGCTTTCATCATCCACGACTAAGATTCTATCTTTGGCTGGCATCCTGGATTACTCCGCTACAGGGAGCGTGATCTCAACCTTTGTTCCCTCACCGAGACGGCTCGCCACCAGAATCGAACCCTGATGCCGCTCGATGACTCGCTTTGCGAACGGCATCCCCAGTCCGAGACCTGTGCTCTTCGTCGTATAAAACGGCTCGAAGATTTTTTCGGTCTGCTCGATGGTCATGCCGCGCCCCGTATCAGTGATCGTCAGCAGAAGATGATCGGCAAACTCGCGGCTTGAGACAGTGAGCACGCCGCCGGTGGGCATCGCCTGAATCGAATTGAGCAGGAGATTGACCAGCACCGAGCGAATCGAAGCCTCATCCATCAGCACGGTAACTTCTGCCGCCGCCAAATCGAATTTGACTTCGACCTGACTAGCTTTGATCTGCGATTCCACAAGTTGTAGACAATCGCCGACGATAGGCTCGATCCGCTTCGGTTGAAAAGTTAGATTGAGCGGTCGAGCGACGTTGAGGATTTGCTCGGTGGTATCCGCCAGGTGATCTATATTCAGAAGAATCTTCTCAACCAGCGTCATCTCGCTCTCAGATAATTTGTCGGCCACTTTGCTCTTGAGGTGCAGCGCGTAGAGCCGCAGCCCGGCCAAAGGGTTTCTCACCTCATGCGCGACCTGCGCCGCCATTCGCCCAAGGGCCGCGATCTTTTCGTTCTGCGCCAACCGCGCCTGCATCTGTCGCAACTCTTCCGCCTGCTGCCGCTCAATCGTCAAGTCCTTGATGATCGCCAGACGACCCAACAAGTGACCTTCCGTTATTTGCACACTCGTCGTGGCTAAGGAGGCGATGAACCGGCTGCCGTCTGCGCGCTTCAGCTCAACCTCCAACTCTTGCACGACGTTCTGCTCATCAGAGGAGCCTTCCAGGCGCAGCGGATTCGGCAACGCATCCTGCCTTTCGTCACAGAGAAGCGCCCATGCCGGTTCGCCCAGAACTCGCTCGGCCTCGTACTGAAACATTAATTCCGCTCCCCTGTTAAAGAGGGTGATACGTCCGTTGAGATTGGTGACGATGAGTGCGTATTCGGTCGAGCTGTCGAGCACCGTCTTCAGGAAATTGCGAGCCTCCACCAGTTCGGCAGTGCGCTCGGCAATAGCGACCTCCAGTTGTTCGGCGTGGTGTGCGACTTCGTTTTCGAGCCTGCTCTTTTCATCCTGTAACCGTTTCTTCTCGATAGCGCGCGCGACCGATTTGAGTAGAGCGTCTTTGGTTACCGGCTTGGTGAGAAAATCGTAGGCCCCGGCGCGCACGATGTCGGGCAACTGCGAGTGATTTGGCTCTCCCGTCATCATGATTATAGGGAGGTCAGGATTACGACTGTGCAGTTCTTCCAGTAGCTGGATACCGCTCTTGCGCGGCAGAACGATGTCAACCACCGCCGCATCAATCTCGTTTTCGCTGAAGACGACGAGCGCGCTCTCGAAGTCGGAAGCGGTGAGTGCCTCGTAGTGCGCACGCTTGAGAAACTCGGCCATCGTCCAGCGAATGCTCGGCTCGTCATCAACAAGCAAAATTCTCGGCATGCCCGTTCTCCTGCCCATCAATGGCTGGAAGTTCCACGATGAAGCGCGTGTAATTTCCCTCTTCGCTCTCGACCCTGATCGTCCCACCGAACTCACGAATAATGCCAAAACTCAAACTCAGGCCGAGACCCGTTCCGCCTTTATCTCTGCGAGTGGTGAAGAAAGGATCGAATATTTTATTGATGTCTTCCTGTTTGATGCCGACCCCGTTATCAAAAAATTCCAGGCGCAGGAATTGTCGCCCCCCTTTGTCCACTGTCCTGGCCTTGATATGAAAAACTTTCGTCTCCGACTCCTTGGACCGCAGCGCGTGATGGGCGTTGCTAATCATATTGACGACCACCTGTCGCAAGCGCGAGCCTTCGGCACGCACCGCAGGCAGATTCTTCGGCACGTCAACTTCCAGCGTGATGCCGTCTTTATCGAGTTGGTGGCCGAAGAGGGAGACAGCGGTAGCAATCGTCTCTGCTATGTTGACGCGCGCCTGCTCATGAAGATCGAGGCGCGCAAATGTCAACAGGTCGCGCACGATCCTGCTGATACGCTCTCCTTCCTCGATGATTCCGTCAAGCATTCGCTCTCCGGTCGCCGTGTTAGCCTCATTGTCGTCTTTCAGCAGTTGCGCGAAATTGATGATGCCGTTGAGCGGATTATTGATCTCATGGGCTACCCCTGCCGAGAGTTCGCCAATTGAGGCGAGCTTGGAGGATTGAAAGAGCTGTAGCTGTATCAACTCCTTTTCAGCAGCGAGCCTTTTTTGCTCAGAGAGATCGCGCACGATCAAAATCATAAGTTTCTCGATGCCCGTTGTCAGTGTGTTGAAGTAAACGAGCACTGGACGGTTGATGCCTGTAGAGGTTTGAATGGACAATTCGCGCTCGCCGGAAGCAGTCTGCCGCAGCAAGTTATCCAGAGCGGGCTGGCCGCTCATCGCGCTCCACCCCAAATCGCCAATCTTCTTGCCCATTAGCTCGTTTGGTTGATAGCCCAGAATATCTGCGAACCTGTTATTGACTTCAACGAGGCGATGATCCGTCGCCGTCAGGACGCCGATTCCGTCATTGGCGTGCTCGAAGAGAGAGCGATACCGCTCCTCGCTGGCGACCAGTTTATTCTGTTGGCGGCCTACGATCCGCAGCAGCAGGGTGACAACGATAATGTCAACGCTAGTCGAAATGAAAAAGTGTTCGACACGCTGCTCCCACTGCCGTAGCTCCTGGGAATCCATCTGGCTGTAGTGATTCTCCATCCAGGAAAAAACAGGGCGCATCAATACCTTCTCCCACGTCAGAATCACCAGAAGAGTGACTACAATCGTGAGACCGGTGAAGAAAAGAACCAGCCTTGTACTTCTTCCCTTAATCATGCTCAACCCGCGATGAAGACTATTCTGCTTAGGTTCGATGGTAGTGAAGCTTCTTCTTGAATGAGCAAAAACCCAAAAACAGGCAGTAATCTCTGATTGCTCAAGACACTCCCTGACCTGGTTATGCTCACAAAGTTACTGAAAATCGCTAACGCATGAATCTGCCATCAACAGATTCGGCTGGGCACCGAACTGTGGGAGTGTCTGGTCTCTGCGGCTTTGAGAAGACTTTAGCAGATAAAAGGAATTATACCATCTTTCACATCGGTCAACTAAAGTTTGAAATTTCGGTTTTGGGTGACTTTCAGCAAAGTAAGCTATTGACATTTATTTCTGAGGGGAATATCGTTCGCCCCGTCCCACCCTCGCATACCTGCTAACGAGAGCGTTCGTTAGTCTCACGACTATCTATTCGGCCAGATCATCCTTGCATACTTTACTCCACCGAATAGGCTGAACCAATCACTACTGCCGAAGAAGCATAGTTTCATCTTCATCCGAGCTTAAGCACGATCAAGGGAAGAAGATCAAGCAGCGCAAAAGTCATTATAGAGTTGTCTGCAATGTGGCAGACAAGCTGCCGTCTCAGGCTGCGGTGAGTCTGAGACGGCGGCGACCTTCATCACCGCAACAACGTAAACTAAGAAAGGCAGGAAACCTTATGGCCCTCACTTATACTCTCATTCGTGATTGCTTGAACAACGCGGAAGATGCCGGCGAACGCTGGCAGATTGAAGGCGGCAAGGTGATGGAAAAAAATAAGCACGTCGCCAACTACTCCAGTGTGAAGCGTGTCAGTTGCGGCACACACGAACAGAACACCGCACAGTTGTGGCTAACGCTGTTCTTCCTGAAAGACAAGCCGCCGGAGAACATGACGTTGCATGGCTCACATGATTTCAACAGCGGTGGGGAAATCGGCAGCGTGAGCGCAGCCTCGTCGAGTTTTGCGGCGCACATAGGGAAGCAGTTCAAACGAGTCGTCAACACGCTGACCATCGCCTGATCTGTCAAGAGGATTATCTCTTCGTTCAGAGTTTGCCTAAACTCTCGAACGAAGAGATAATTCATCCATGCGATTATTTATTCTTCCGCTGACACTGACTGCCGCCTTGCTTTCCGGCGCGTGCGGCTCATCCAATCAATCGAAATCTGACACAGGCACGCAGCCCCCACCGACCGCAACCATCAAACAGCCTTCTCAATCTACAGTGGCGACCCCGACAGGTGATGCGCCGCCAGTAGCCGTGGCTCATGGCGGTGCGCCGCCGTCGAGCGGGACATCCGGCAGCATTGACACTTCCGCGCTCGATAAGAAGATTGAGCAGGCCGAGACCAAAGCGAAAGCGCCGGGCGCGAAGCAGGCCGATAAACTTGCCGCCGCAACCGCCTATCTGGAACGCGCCAACGTCTTCTACAGCGCAGGCCAGCCCACGCTCTACAAGTTTGCGCTCCGCGATTTCCGGCGCACCCTTCGCTACGACCCGAACAACGCCGAAGCACGCGATAAGCAAGATCAGATTGTGCAGATTTACCAGCAGATGGGACGACCCGTTCCCGAACTCGGCAACGAACCGTAAGAACTTAGTAGGAAGATGAACCACAGAGGACACAGAGGACGCAGAGGGAAGAAATTTAATCTTTGCTTTCCTCTGCGTCCTCTGCGTCCTCTGTGGTTATTCAATTTCTTGCCCTAACTCTTCGGAATCGAAATCCCGATTGACTCCAGAAACTTCGTCGGTCGGTCGCCGCCGATCAGCGCAAAGATGTAGTCGTTCGGAATCTTCGCCTTCTCTTCTTTCGTGCGCGCATCCATCAAGACCACTTCCGCGTCGCTCATCTCTTTGATGGCTGCGCCGAAATAGACCTTGATCTTCCCTTCATCAATGCATTGGTAAACCTGTAGCTTGTTGCCGAACTTGAGGTCATTCTTGAAATCTGAGCGCACGACGAGCGTGACATCGTTGATCTCTTCAAGGGGGCGAAACTCTATCTGGTCGCCCACGCGCCGCGCAACCAAATCCACTGCCGCCTCGACCGCAGAGTTTCCGCCGCCGACAATCACGACTTTCCTGCGCTTGAACTCTTCCGGGTTGGTCAGCTTATACATCACCTTGTCTTCCGCATGACCGTTGCGTGTGATTTTCATATCTTCGCCCGCGACACCCAATTTCATCGGCGTGCCGCGATTGCCGATGGCGATGACGACGCGGCGCGCAACGTAAGTCATAGGCTCTCGCTGCGAGCCTCGCTCGGTGCGAATGGTAAAGTAGTCGCCGTCTTCCGCTCTCTTGATTGCTTTACAGCTTTCGCTCTCGTTGACGACGACGCCCGTTTTCAGCATTGTCCCGATCCACGATTCGAGTATGGCCTCGCGCTGCTCGCCCGCCCCCCCGACCGCAATGCCTCCGCGCGACTCCATCGTCTCAGGCTTGAAGAAGACATACTTGTTCTTCGGGTAAGCATCAATGGTCGCCAGCACCTTGTCCTGCTCGATGCCGACGTATCTGAGGTTGTGTTGCCGCGCGAGCACAGCCGACGAGAGTCCCGCAGGGCCGATGCCGATGATCGCCACGTCGTACTCGGCCTTCGGCTCAGGCGTAGTGTTCCTCATCTCTTCCGCGATGTGCTTGATGACATCCGCGCCTTCGTTCGCAGCATTCTTGATGAGCGGCGTGCCGGAAACGTCGCCGATGATGTAGCAGCCGGGAACGTTCGTCATAAACTTTTCGTTGCGCTGGGGCACGGGGCGCGGGCGGATGATCTTCGTCGTGTTGACGACGATGCAGGCTTTCGGATTAACCGGGCATTCGACCTGACACGAAGTGTCTTCGGCGCACTGATCGCGCGCGACCGGCACTGCCACGTTGTCAACAATCGCCAGCACGTCGTGCGGGCAGGCGTCAACACAGGCGTGGCAACCTATGCAGCGCTCGGTGACGATCACGGGATGCGGATAGTCCGGCCCGTCCGGGTCGTACTTTTCCAGCAGCTCAGGCGAAAGCTGTATGTTCTGGGCGTTAGGGTCGGCGCGAGTTTCGAGTCGTTCTTCGAGCAGGCGGCGGGCGCGCCAGGCATCACGAACGGCGAAGCCGATGCCGATGATGATGAGAAACAGGCTGATGCCAGCCCATCCATACCAGGGCAGACCGCCGAAAATACCTTTGAGAAAAGAGGCGTTCGAGGTCGTCTGGTTGATCGCCAGCAACAACAACAGCAGCGCGATGATGATAAGCAGTTGCGACTTCTTCATAAACCGAAGTTCCAAGTTTCATGTTCCAGGTTCCAAGCGCCAAGCCAAGAGTTAACTTGAAACTTGGAACTTGAAACTTGGAACTCATTTCCCCGTCACGCTCTCGTGCCAATTCGGTGGAAGCGGCTCGTCGGCAAAGAGCGACGGTCGCCAGTGTTGGTCTCGTATGTGCTGAACGTGGCAGGAGGTGCAGCTAATTATGGCAGTCGCTCTAATGGCGCGCGGTCTCGGCTCGAAGATTTGAGCGTTGTGACAACGTATGCAGGTCGTGCGCGGCGTCGCGCGGTCAATCGGGTAAAACGATCTATGACAGCTTGAGCAGGAGAGGACTCTCGTGTCGGCGCTCGCGTCTTTGTCCTCTATCCCTTCAATGCTGGCGATGGAACGGATGCGGTAAATGTGTAGAGCATGAAACTGCTTGTTGCGCCACTGCTGCTCCGTGTCTGTGTCTCGACGCAGCTTGGCTATTTCAGGCTTGAGGGCAAGCTCTTCCGCATCCAATCCCTTCCATTCCCAGACGCCGCCCACGACCGGATAGCCGAGCGTTCCTCCGTGCGGAGTGTGAACGCTCTTGCCGTTATAGAGTTTCTTGTTGTTGTCGTTATGACAGGTGGCGCAGGCATCGAGCGCGGCGTTCATCGGTTTGAAATCCGCGCCCCTGTGCTCCGTGTGGCAGACCGTGCAGGTTATTCCAGCGTCACGATGCGCCTTTGTAGTCGTGGCGATGAAACTTTCCGTCTGATGACAGGACGCGCAATTTGATTCCATCCGGCCTCGATTCTCACTCACTCCGACGGCGTGGCAGGTCGTACACGAGTTGCCGTTCGGCTCTTTCGCTATCGGAGGATTCAACAGAAACGCGGCGCGCGTGTGCGGGCTGGAGATGACTTCGGGCGCGTAAGCGTTTTTGAACTTGAACGCGGCGAGTGTTGAGAGTGCGGCGACGACGATGAATCCCCAGACGAAGACCGAGAAGGGCCAGGGACGCACAAGATCGCGTGTGGGCGTCCAGTTGAATCTGGCTTTGCCGAGTCGCGGAGGGTTGTGCGGATGAAGGGGCGACTGACGGCCTGCCTTCTCGCGCGTGCGCTTATCCCAGAAGACTTTGAGCGCGCCCGCGATGTCAGATGAAGCGGCGGCGCGCGCCGTCTCGACACGCAGCTTTTCATCCGCCTCCATTACCTCTTGTCGCGCTTCCATCTCCCCGACGTTGAGCGCGAACTGGTGCGAGACACGAATTTTGAGCGTGCGCTCAGTGGCCTGCTCGATCTGTAAGAAGAAGGGGCCGACTTGAATAACGTCGCCGTTGGCGAGCGCGTCCGCAACATCGAACGGAATGACACGGCCATTGAGCGTCGTCGCGTTTGAGCCGGAGAGGTTGACGATGTAGAAACGCCCGCCGACCTCGTTGATGCCCGCATGAAGCCGCGAAACCGTCGGATGATTAAGCACGATGTCGCACTCATCCGAGCGACCGACGCGCAAGCCCTCGGTCACAAGTGTCTTCGCATCCTCCGCGCGATCCTCGCGCGTGATGACGAACGTGCTGTCTCTTAATTTAAGAGCCATAATGAAGGGAGTCTGGAGTCTGGAGTCTCAGAGTCTGGAGTCTGGGGTCAAAAGCATTTTCTTTCTTTTGACTCTTAGACTCCAGACTCCAGACTCCAGACTTCTTTTTTCACCTTACCGTAAAGAAGATCACCTGAACGATGTGTACGAGCATCAGCGCCAGCATGATTGAAGTTGAAACAACGTGCGGCGCGAGCCAGAGCTTGAGCAACTGGTGCAGGTAGATGAGCGAGTCAACGCGCCTGAGCGTGGCGGTCGCCTCAACTACGTCCATCAGCAGGCGGCGAGCCTGCGGGTCTGACAAGCGTTCGGCGTCTACTCTAAACTCCTCGCGCGCATCCGCCAGCATCCTGGTCAAATCCTCTCGCCGGACGTATTGCCTGAGCAGGTAGCGGAACGAAAGAAAACGCCTGCGAATCTTTCGCTTCAGGATGTCGCGCAGCTCTGCGTTGCTGAGATCAATCTGCGACAGCGTCTCGCGCAACTCGTCTCTGCGGTCGCGCAAATCTTCGATCAGGAGCGGGTCGCCTTCGATGCTCGTCATGATGCGCGGCACGATGATGTAGCAGGCGATGCCGAACAAGCCAGACAGGATTACCAGGTCAAACGAGACCATCAGCAAAGATGTCAGCAAGCCGCCTGAATCGCGCCCGCCATGCAGCAAGAGCACGATGCCTGCGATCAAGCCTAGATAAACGTGCGCGAGCATCCAGTAGCGCAGAGGGCCTGCCCGCCTTCTGTAAATCTGCTTGCGCGCCGGATAGGTCATCACGGCTGCGATGCCGACAAGCCCGACGAGTCCCGTGATCCAGCGCACAGTGAGCCAGCCTCCAAACAGATGGCCGTCGAGGGAGTAACGCCGCGCGGCCCAGAGGGTCGCTAAGGTGATGGCGATGGTGGCGAGGATACCGAAGATGTGCCAGAGCCTCGCGGGGATGTCTCGCTTGTGAATGTTGCGCCCGATGGCGTGCGTCTGATCTTTGAAGACAATGCCGATGGCGCGCTTGGCTTCGCTGAAATACTCGCGCGGGTTGACGCGCACGAGCGCGCCCGTCGGACAATTTTCCTGGCAAGAGTAGGCGGCCTTCTTCGCGCCCTTCGGATTGAGCGGCGTGTTCTCGCAGAGGTTGCACTTAACCGCGAGCAGATTTTCCGTCTCCGTCACAGCCGGAGGCAATTTCGGTTGCGCGAGACTGAACCAGCCCTTCAGCTTGTCGCTAATCTTCGGCGGCGGAGGCGCGGGCGGTTTGCGCGGAATCATCGTGATGGCGTTGTACGGGCACTGCGTGGCGCAATCGCCGCAGCCGATGCAGGTCTTCGGGTTGATGTCTATCTGCCCTTCGGAGAAACGCCCGATTGCGCCGGTCGGACAACCCGTCAGGCATTCCGGGTCCTGGCAGTGCAGGCAGACTGAAGGCGCGAGCACATGCTGGATAGAGTTGCTTTCGGGTTTGACCGGGCGCGAGATGTGTATGCCGCGACGAAGCAGTCTTGATTGCCCGTGAACCTTGTGGCATGCCAGCGAGCAGTTGCCGCAGCGTATGCACAAATCCATATCCATCACGAGCAGGTTCGTGGCATCCACGATGCCCGTCGTAATCTCACGCCCCTCGGCGGCAACAACGCGCTTGTCTTTCGGCGGCTCCGGCGGCTTCTCGTCAACCTGTGAGAAAGCGCCGATATGTTTTATCACCAACTCGCGCAAGCGCGGATTGGCACGCAGGCGCGAGATCGCAACTTCGAGGACTTCGGTGCGCGCCATAACGGTCGCGGTGTAGGCCCAGGCGTTTTTCTCGTCCGTCGAGAGAGCTTCGAGGCCGAGGCAATTGCCCGCGCCGAGGAAGTCTATGCCGACATCCTTGCCAAGCTCCATCACCATGTCGGCCTGCGTCGGGTTGGCCGAGAGGCCGCGCGTGCGCCGCGCCCAGCCGTTCTTGATGAAGACCAGGCGGTTGAGCGGGTCGCCTTCCTGAAAGAGAACGTGATTCTTGCCGTAAACGGTGAACCGCGCCGCGTCGCCCAGTTGTTTGAGCAACTCAGGGCTGAAAGCATTGTCGGTCGCTTGCTCAACTTCGAGCAGCGTGTGATCCAGCCCGTACTTACGGTACGCGACATCCAGCATGTGCCCGAACTTCTTAAGCTTTCTGAGAAGCCTGAGCGCAGGGCGTTGAATCTCTATGACTCTGGCCTCGGCGTTTGGCGGAACGCTGATGGTCGCGTTGCGCGGCTGCCCCGCGAGCACCGAACGCTCGCCGAAACTTGTTCCAGGCTGAAGCTCCGCAACCTTCTGCGTCGCGCCCCGGTCGTCCGTGACGTAAACATCCAGCTTCCCGTCAACGAGAATGAAAAGGGTGTTGCCTCCCCAATCGCCCTGCGTGATGACCTCTTCGCCCGGCGTGTAAACCAGCAGCCGCGCGTAGGGGCCAACCTTCTTGCCCGTGTAGTTGCGCCCGTAAACGATGACTTCCAGATCAAGCTCATACTTGAAATGGCCGTCGTGTTGCTCGACCAACTCCGAGATGATGTCAACATCACGGATGGCTTCGAGAATCTTGCTGTGATGCGTTATCTCACGCGGCATAAAAAGTGTTCGAGATGTCAGTTGGGAAATCTATCAGGCGTCAGCGCCGCCCCATCGGAAGCCGGGGATTTGCACCTGGCGAAAGCCGTGCAATACTTTTCGCGCTTCAGGCAATCACTTTACCACTGATTATCGGAAAATTAAACGAATGTAATTTCAGGCCAGTGAATTGCGGCTGTCCGCAACGCGCAAAGATATACACTCGGCTGCGGTGAAAGCGTTATTATCTAAACTCGGTTGGGATAGCACACGGTTTTCCGGGATTGTACGAACTTAGTCCAGATAACACGCTGATTTGCAGTATTATCTAAACTAAGTTTGGATAATCAGTAGTTATGCGGCCACCTCTTTGGTTTATTGATTTCTGAGAATACTATGCCTAAAAGCAAATCTGATATATCCAATAGTGCGCTCCGAATATTCCTTCAGAGAGTTGGAAAGTATTATGACGAGCTACGAGGTTTCGATGAGTTTAAGCCTAACTTGAAACAGAAACAAGAAATCTTGAATTTCTTCAATGAGCGTTGCTGCTACTGTAACCTTAGAATAGATGTTTCTACCATGACCGTAGATCATCTGATTCCGATGAATAAAGAATCACTTGGCTTACATGCGTGAGGTAACGGTGTGCCTTGTTGTGGAAACTGTAATTCACAGAAGCATTTTAAAAATGGGAAACCTATTTGGATAAAATTTGCACTCCAACTCAACATGCTCGTAGAGAGGTCAAAATCAAAGCCTTTCTTGCAAAGTACAAATATGAACCTAATCTAGAGCTTGAAATCATCGCCACTAACTTGTATCAAGACGTTGGTGCTGTAGCCATGACACTTATAGATTTGCGTTTTAAGCAGGCTGAAGCTGTTATCAATCGAATTCATCAACAGTAGTCGCTGTGCTGTTCACTTGGGGCGGGTTAGAGTCGAGCGTTAGACGCCTCAGTTTGGTATAGGGGGTGCAAAGTATGAGAAAGACTTACCGGAGAGGCCCCATCGGGGCGCTAATGGATGAATATGAGCGCGCGGCGTCGGAACTCGAACGTTTAATCGAGCGTATCCCCGAAGATGATTTCGTGCGGGTTGTTGATTCGCAGACGAAGGATGATGACTGCCGTTCCGTGCAAACCATCATGTCGCATGTGGTCAGGGCCGGGTACGGTTATGCCGATTACATTAGAGAGCAATTTTCTATCGCGTCCAATCGCCCGCAGCCCAAACTTCTCTCTCGTCAAGAATCTTTAGAGCAGCTTGATGCGGCGCTTCGCTACACGGCTCAGACTTTAGAGGGCAAGTGGGAGATGAGCGACGAGGAGATTTCGGGTACAGTTATCAAGAGCCGTTGGGGAGCGGTATATGACGTGGAGGGATTGTTGGAGCACGCCATCGTGCATATTCTGCGACACCGGCGGCAGGTAGAGAAATTCATCTGGCAGGGCTTGATTGCAGCGCGCCCCGGCGTCTAACGGGTCATCTGAGCCAACCGTGAGACATGAATGGCTGGTCAGTTGTCTCCGCGCCCGGTCAATTGCGGCGTCAGGTTGCAATTACAAAAACCAATCGGAGGTGAAACGAAATGAGCGAGCTATCGAATACGGTTGCCAATGGATTCATTAATTCTTTCCGTAATTTTACCGAGCACGTCCATGCTCTTTCCGTCAATCTCTCAGAGGAGCAGTTCTGGTCAAAGCCTTATCCTTATGGAAATAGTTTTGGACATCTGACTCTGCATCTCATCGGCAATCTTAATTACTACATCGGCACTGAGATCGCTCACACAGGATATGTTCGTGATCGTGAGCGGGAATTTACGGAGCAAGCCCCACCGTCGAAAGCGGAGGCGTTAAGACAACTTGATGAAGCGGTTGCTATGGTGATTGCAACTCTCGAAGCACAAACTGCCGAGGCATGGTCGAGTCGTTACGATGCAACGGGCGCTCTCGATTTTGTCAACAATCGCTTTAGCATCTTCCTCAGATGCGCGACCCATTTCCATCATCATCTGGGGCAAATGATCTACCTGGAAAAAGAGTTTTCCAGGTGATTAGAGCAGGAGTGGCAAGTGGAAACATAATGGGCGTTCGTGCCGCAGCGTATCACATCGCCGGTCATGAGATGCGACATCTCAACATTATCAAGGAGCGCTACCTATGATATTGTCATCCAACAAATCGTTAGAAACAACCGCCCGGCAGCGACTTTTTATTGCAGGCTAGAAAATGGCAAAGCTCACCAATCTTATGCAGGAGTACGGCAACATTTTATTATCCGTGCTCTTATTAGCTTTCATCTTTAGCGTCCTGGAACTACTCGCGCCAGCCGAGAAAGGTCAGGCGGTCTCGAAGCGATTCTACAACATCCTTTATTACCCTTTTGAGTTAGCCCTGATAATCCTCATACAATTTCTTATCGCTCCGTTTTATTCCAATGCTCTGGGCTTCGCACGCGGAGGTCTCCTTCCTGAATTCACTAATGGACAAAGCGGCCTCGCGGTGAACCTGCTGTTCGCTCTTTTCTACGCTGTGCTGTTTGATGTCTGGCAATACTGGGCGCACCGCTTACAGCATACCTTTCCGTTTTTGTGGGAGACGCACAAGTTTCATCATAGCGAAACTGCGCTCAATTCCAGCGCCATAGCCAGAACACACGTCCTCAGCAATCTTCTATTCATTATTCTTTATCTTCCGGTCCTGATTATCCTCGGCACACAAACACCTCACTTCATCGCTCTTTTCATCATGTTCAGGCTTTGGGGATTCGTCAATCATACGAATGTCAGGCTTAACCTGGGGCCGCTGACGCCGATCATTACCGGCCCACAGTGGCATCGCATCCATCACTCACTTTACGATGAACACCACGACAAGAATTTCGCCGCCTTCTTCCCCTTCATAGATATTCTTTTCGGGACCTACTATAAACCAGGGAGAAACGAATACCCGCCGACGGGGTTGCCCCGCGAAGAGTGTGAGGGCTTCCTGCGTGAGGCGACCATTTCACCCTTCTCTACCTGGTATAAAATGGCTGCGAGGCGGTTGGGCAAGTTAAGAATCGGTCATTCTCCCGGCACGCAGAAATAACCCTTGAACTTCTTTAGCCCAAAATCCGCAGCCGAAAGATACTCCAAAGGGCGTCCCTACTTTCATCCAATCGTCGTCGAACGAATCAAACGATTTCTCTCACTCAATGAGCCTTTGTCTCGCGCCATTGATGTCGGGTGCGGCACGGGGCTTTCCGCCATCGCATTGAAAGAGATTGCCCGCGAGGTCGTCGGAGTGGATGCGTCCGCCGAGATGATTGCCCTGGCCGAAAGAGACACGCGCATCGAATACCTCGTCGCCAGCGCCGAGCAACTTCCCTTCCGAGATGCCGTGTTTGACTTGACGACTTTGTCTCAAGCCTTTCACTGGTTGGATCGAGAGAAGTTTCTCGAAGAAGCAGGTAGAATTCTGCGCGCGAGCGGTTGGTTGATCGTTTACGACAACTATTTTTCAGGCAGGATGGAAGAGAACGCTGCTTTCCATGAATGGTTTCGAGAAAATTATCCGAAGAGATTTCCAGCCCCGGCCAGAGCGCGGCTTGCGTTCTCTGAAGAGGACTGCGAACACGCAGGCTTTCATCTGCTCGGGCACGAGCAGTATCCGAACAGCATAAGATTCTCGCTCACCGGACTGGCTGATTACCTGTTGACTCACAGCAACATCATTGCTGCTGTCGAATACGGCGTGGAGGATATTGCTGAAGTCCGTCGCTGGCTCACCGAGAATATCAAGCCCTTCTACGGAGAACTCTCTGAAGCGGGGCTGATCTTCAATGGCCTAATCTGGTATCTACAAAACGCGACTTGAAGTAAATTCAGTTGCGTATTGGGCAAGAAGTCATTCACCACAGAGACACAGAGAGCGCAGAGGAGGCACAGAGAAAACTGGATTCTCTCTGTGCCCCCTCTGTGTCCTCTGTGTCTCTGTGGTAAATACTCCGTTTCTTCTGCTTAATTAAACTCCGACCTAATCCGCAAACGATACAGTCAACTCACCCAGCGTTACCGAATCAGTCGCATCAATATTTGCAGTTTCCTCACGACGAACATGACGATAAAGGATGTCGCGCTGCTGCGGAGTAAATCCTGCTTCGCGGATCAGGTAGCGAAGCTCGCGCTCGTCGGCGCAGTTGTGCGCGCCTGCCGCCGAGACGACATTCTCTTCGATCATGATCGAACCCATGTCATCTGCGCCGAAGCGCAAAGCGACCTGTCCGAGCTTCAGCCCCTGTGTCAGCCATGAAGATTGAAAGTGCTCTATGTTGTCCAGGAAGAGACGCGAAACGGAAAGCATCTTGAGATAGTCAATGCCGGTCGGTTCTTCCTTGATGCGGCGACCGAGCGCGGTGTTTTCGCGTTGGAACGTCCAGGGAATGAAAGCCGTAAATCCGCCCGTCTCGTCTTGCAGGTCGCGTACGCGCTGCAAATGCCGGACGCGGTGGATAACTCCGTCACCGATGCCGAACATCATCGTCGCGGTCGAGCGCAAACCCACACGATGAACTGCGCGCATCACGGCGAGCCACTCAGTGGTCGTGCATTTTGTAGAGACTCGCTTACGCACCTCGTCGTCCAGAATCTCGCCGCCGCCGCCGGGCAAGCTGTTAAGCCCCGCCTCTTTGAGACGCGCCATTATCGTTTCGTAGTCAAGGCCGGAGATGAGATGTATGTTGTGAATCTCAGGCGGCGAGAAGCAGTGAAGTTGAAAGCCCGGATACTTGGCATGAAGCGTTCGGAGCAAGTCTTCGTACCATTCAATCCCGAAGTCCGGGTGCAATCCGCCTTGCATCAAAACGCCCGTGCCGCCGAGCGCGATGGTCTCGTCTATCTTTTCGCAAATTTCGTCGAGCGTGCGGACGTAAGTTTCCGCGTGACCGGGGCGACGATAGAACGCGCAGAAAGTGCAGACGACGTTGCAGACGTTCGTGTAATTGATGTTGCGGTCAATGATGTAGGTGACAATGCCTCTTGGATGGCGGCGCTTGCGAATCTCGTCTGCGGCCAGCCCTATCCGCACGAAATCATCAGACTCAAGCAAGTTAGTGCAATCTTCCGCCGTCAGACGCTCGCCCGCGAGAGCGCGATCAAGAATTGGTTGAATGTCAGTGGTAATCATAAGCGTTCTGCCGATCAAAAACTTCAGAGCTATTATAGACCAAGCGACAATAATTAGCCTTTAGCCGGAAGCTGATTGCCGGGAGGTTCTCATGTTGAAGCTATCGGCAATTTGACAATAAACGTCGTGCCTTCCTCTGTTGAGCTTTTGACTTCGATGTCGCCGCCATGACGTTTCAGAATCGCGTAGCAAGTGGCGAGTCCCAATCCTGTTCCCCTCTCGCCTTTGGTGGTGAAGAGCGGGCGAAAGAGTTTCTCCTGCACCTCCTTGCTCATCCCTGCGCCCGTGTCGCTGACTTCCGCAACGTTGTGTTCACCTTCAGCGCGCGTATATACAGTTACCTGCCCTTCGCCTTCGATAGCATCCACAGCGTTTCTCAGGAGATTGACGAAGACCTCGCGCAACTCGCTCGCGCTCGCGCGAACAGGAGACAGGTTGTCGGCGAGTTCGGTCTTGAAGTGGACGCGCGCATCGCGCTCATCCTGCGATGCCCTGGCGTAGTCCTCCGTGAACGCGATGGAATCTTTAATCAGCTCATTCAACTGGACAGGAACCATTGCGGCGGGAGCATCCGGGTAATGGCGCGCGCTCTCGCGTATACGCTTAATCATCTGCTCGCCGTCGTCGCTCGCCTGCAAAATCTTTTCTGCTCGCTGCCGCGCGAAAGCGTCCGTCTTCAGGTGCGTCAGCAGCAACTCCGCATTGCCGCGAATGACAGTCAAAAGATTATTGAAGTTGTGCGCGACTCCGGCTGCGACCTCACCGACTTCCCTCAATCGCTCGCCGCGTATCAAGTGTTCGCGTAGAACATCCTTTTCCGTGACATCGCTGACAGCTATCAGGCAGAGATTCGATCCCTCTTTCTGAAAACTCGTGAGCGTGATTTCAACTTCTCTCGGTCGCCCGGGAAAAGGAAAGTGAAAGTCGAAACTGGCGACCAGCCCGACGCGATGCATCGCCTCCTGAAAGCGTCCGTAGAATTCCTGCACCTGCGTACACGGGGCAATTTCCTTGAAAAAGTTTTTACCGACCACATCCTCTTTTCGACGGTTGGCGATCTGCTCCTCGCGTGCGTTGTAGTAGAGAATCGCGCCCGTCTCGTCAACAACGATGATGCCGTAAGGCAGCAAATCGAGCGTGGCGAAATCTATCTCTGGCCGCTCTTGCGAGGTTGGAAGGCTTAACTGCTCCATGATACCTCTTTGGCAGATTCAAAAGATGACCTATACGCCAATCATCTTCAGGGGCCGGGATTCCGAAATGATCCTGTGTTTGTGCGCGAGCCTGTAGAAGAGGTCCAACCCGGCGCGCAACTCTTCGTCCAAATCATAAGAGATGTTTTCCAGCAAGTAGGATTTAATCTCGTCAGACGACAAACCAATCGCACCACTGTAAACGGAAGCAATCTCTTCAACGTGCGCCAGCGCCTCGTCGCGCGCTCCGGCGAAATCAATGCCATGCACTCTTTCAAGCTCGTCCTCGCGTGCCATCCACATGGCGAAGACAAAACCGAGACCTGTATGCTCGCGCCACAATTCGGCCAGATCATACACAACCACGCGCTCGCGGGAAAAGGTCATGCCGGGATCACCGATAATCAACGCCGCATCATTTTCCCGAAGCATCGAGGCGACATCGGGCGCGCTCTCCGTCCACTCAGGCTCGAAGCCGAGGAACTCACGAAAGATAATTTGAACGAGCGCCGCAGACGTGCGCGAAGAGTTGTCCAGAGCAACCTTGCGCACGTTTCGCAGCTCCTTAAGCTCTTCGCGCATCACGAGCACGACGCTTCTCACGCTCTGGCGCGAGCCGATGCATACTCCCGGCACGACTAATAAATCAGGAATGCGTTGATATTCGATGACAGGCACGAGCGCCGCATCCACCTGCGCGCGCGCGAGCATCTCTGCGCAACGCGCCGGGGCAGTGTCAGTCACCAACTCTATCTCTCGTTGCCTCATGCCGTGCATGAAACTCCAGATGAGCGGCACGCTGTTCAAATAGCTGGAAGCAGCGACGCGCGCGACACTGCCTTTCCGCTTCTCTATGTCATTTCCCCCCTTGCTGCTCTCTACACTACTTTGTTTCATTTACACTGATGCTAGCCTATAAAGACGTGAATCGTAAATCGTGAATCGTGAATCGTGAATAGAGAAAAGCGGTTCTATCTATTTACGATTTACGATTCACAATTTACGATTCACGATATATTTCCCTTTTACCTTTTTACTTTTGCCTTTATATTGTCGCTGACAGCAGGGCGGGAAAAGTTTTATGCGAATCTATGATGTCAGCGTGCCGATTTCTGCGGCGACGCCAACGTATCCGGGCGACCCCGGAATCGAGATCGGGCAGTGGGCGGCGCTTGCCAGGGGTGATGCGGCCAACGTCTCGCTGCTCCATTTCGGCGCGCACACGGCAACACACGTTGATGCTCCCGCTCATTTCATCGAAGGCGCTTCCCGCGTTGACGCGATGCCGCTCGACGCGCTTATTGGCCCGGCGCGGGTCGTGCTGATTCCAGACGACGTTGATGCTATCCAACCAAGCCATCTGTCTGCGCTTGATTTGGAAGACTCGACACGTGTGCTCTTCAAGACTCGCAACTCCGCCTTCTGGTCGAATACGGCTAGTGGCTTCCGTCAGGATTTCACATACATCGCGCCCGACGCCGCACGCGCGCTCGTCGAGCTGGGCGTGCGGCTCGTCGGTATAGATTATCTCTCGGTCGAAAAATTCAAATCCGAGCGCCACGAGACGCACCAGATTCTGCTCTCAAACGGAGTCGTGATTATAGAAGGCTTGGACTTGCGCGAGGTCGGAGCGGGCAGCTATGAGTTGATCTGCCTGCCGCTTAAAATTGCTGGCGGCGCAGGCGACGGCGCTCCCGCGCGCACAGTCTTACGAACACTGGAATAAGAGGTGGCTCAAGAAAAGCGTATGAGCAACCATGAAGCAGATCGCGCGACGCAAGAATCGGCAAGCTACCGCGAGCGTGTCTACGAAATCGTTCGCCGTATCCCAGCCGGGCGTGTGATGACCTACGGGCAGATTGCAGACATCCTGGGCGAAGGCTACACGCCGCGCACCGTCGGCTTCGTTATGCACGCGGCGGATGAAGAGACCACACCCTGGCAGCGCGTCATCAATTCGCAGGGCGCATGCTCAACAACCCGCGTCATCTTGCCGCCTGACAAGCAACAGCGCATGCTGGAAGCAGAAGGCATAGAGTTTGACGCGCGCGGGAAATGCGAGCTGGGACGTTATCGCTGGACGCCTGAAGAGTTTGAACAAACCGAGAGTGAAGACGACGAGACCCAGCCGAGTCTTTTCACAGACTGACCCTTTCATCAACGAGGAACAAACTATGGACAATAATCCCGTTAGTCGGCTTGCACCTTACGAGATCAGCCAGCCGCGTTATTCCGTCTCTCATCACATGGTGACGACCGCCTTCGAGCTACAGGGCTTTCATGTCAGAAGGAATCTGGGCGTTGTGCGCGGCATTGTCGTTCGTTCACGCAATCTATTTGTCAATATCGGCGCAGCTTTCCAGAGCATGGTTGGAGGCAATATCACTGCCTGGACGCGCCTCTGTGAACAGACTCGCTCCGATGCGTTCGAAATCATGATTCAACACGCGACCGAACTCGGAGCCAACGCCATTATCGGCGCGCGTTACGACGCCACAGAGATTGCCAAAGGCGCTACGGAAGTTCTTGCCTACGGAACGGCGGTTATCGTCGAGCCGGTTGATGCCGGAGAGACTTACCGTTCATGACAGACGAACATCTCACCGGAGCGCAGGAGCAACGCATCCGCGAAGCCTTCGAGAATATCCCTTTCGCGCACCTTCTAGGTATCGAACTCGGCGAGTTGAAACGCGGGCGTGCAACTATGTACCTGGAGGTGCGAGATGAGTTGAGGCGAAATAGCGGCGTAGCGCACGGAGGCGCAATAGCCTCGCTCGTAGACACAGCCGCGGCTTTTGCCATCCTGACCCTGCTCGAACCAGATCAAACCACGACCACGATTGACCTGACCATCCATTACCTGCGCCCTCTCATTAAGGGTCGGGCTACGGCCCACGCCCGCGTGCTTCGCGCCGGGCGTCGTATCATAGTCATCTCTATAGAGGTTCTTGATGAAGCTAAAGCTCTTGCAGCCACAGCACTTACCTCCTTTCTGAAACTCACCTGAAGCGGCTCGCCCGGCTCGGTCGGAATCCCCGCAAATAGCCGTATAAAATGTTGTGGACAAGAATGTTGTTCCATGTCAAAATGAGTTTGACCTGGTTGCTGGCCTAGCCCAACCGCACTGGTTCAACCGCCGAAAGCCCAACCGCCGCTTGCAACGTCCGCCGCTCAGACCGCATGTACTCTCTTTACCAGGCACTGCTTACACAACACGCGCGCCAGCTAACGCCTGTTCGCTGCGCCGAGCAGACTATTGCCCAGCTTCATCGTTACTTTGAAGATGTAGTGCTTGAAAATAATCTGGCGGCGCTCGTTATCGAAAGCCTGCCGATGAAGGCCGAGCGTTCTTTGCGCGACCTGGCACGTGTGCGCGAGATTGGACGAGCGGCGCACAAGGCTTTCTTTTTCGTTGCGCCGGGAGATGCGCTGCATGACCTGCCGCTCAGGACGAACGATCAGGACCGTGAGCCAATTCTCTTAAAGCGAGAGAACACGGAACAGGACTTCGAGCGTTTCGTGGTGATTGCCGACGCTCGCTTCTCCGCCTTGCTCGCTTCCGTGCATAGCCAGGATGATGAAGATTCGGAGGGTGGCGGCGACAAGGTTATCTGGACGTTTGAGCCGGATATAGTCTATTCGGCGCTCGAATACTTGATGGCGCGCGTCACCGCCGAAGGCCACCTACAGGCTTCAGCCTTCACTTCAGCGGTTCGCACGTCCATGCCCAAAGCGACCTCGCTGCAACTGACCGTCTCCGTGACGACAAAACTCGCGCGCCTGCTGCAAGAGCAGGCCGGACGCGAAATCGCCATCAATCGTATTGCGACGGCCATCCGCAACTCGCTTGAGCTTGACAGCGTGCTGCAAACTACCGTGAACGAAGTCGGACATGCCTTGAACCTGCAACATTGTGCCTTGCGGATTGAAGGCGAGCCTGGAAAAGAATCCTTAACCAACTGTTACTTCCGCGACGGCGTTGGGAGCGCCAACGCAGAAGAAGCCGAATTGATGGCTGACCTTGATGCCTACAGCGTGCGGCTCGCGGGACGTTATAAAAACTACGTGCTCGACGGTCGCAATGAGACGGACGCGAATTCGCAGAATATTCATCCGCTGGCTGCTGTGCCGCTCATCTATCAAAAGCGGTTCATGGGCACGTTGCTCGTCCGCTCGGACGACTCAACGCGCGTCTGGCAAGAGAATGAAGTTCTGCTGCTCCGCACGGTCGCGGATCAGGTAACGGTCGCAGTCAATCACGCCCGCCTCTTTTCGCAGATGCAGCAACAGGCTCTGACAGACGGGTTGACCGGCTGCTTTAATCGCCGCTCCTTCGAGATGCAACTTGAGCGCGACCTCCACATGGCAACGCGCATGCGCCTGCCGCTCTCGCTCATCTTGCTTGACCTCGACAACTTCAAACGTGTGAACGATACCTTCGGCCACGAGGTGGGCGACGTTGTGCTGCGCCAGTTGGCGGAAGGCTTGCGCGATGAGTTGCGCGGCGTGGACACGGCTGCGCGCTACGGCGGCGAAGAGTTTGCCGTGATCCTGCCGCAGGCCGGAATGGACGGCGCGCTGATCGTGGCTGAACGACTGCGCCATCGCATAGAGCAGATGGAAGTGCCGGGCGTCGGACACGTCACAGCCTCTCTGGGCATCGCCACCTTCCCGCAACATGCTTCTTCACGCGACACCCTGGTGGTCGCAGCCGACCGCGCGCTCTACAACGCAAAGAATTCAGGTCGCAACTGCGTTTGCGTTCCGCCCGACGATGCGCCGGAAGTCTCCGAGGACGAAGCGCCCGCTCAAGCAGAGATGTTTCCAACCGAAACGGCAGAAGCAGATGACTCATCGCTTCTCGTCTCTAATTCCGTGACCGACTGACTCTCCCGTCCCACACAATATTCAACCGCGAACCTTCCCGATAGTTTAGGCAAACCCAAACTCCCGTCTCTGGTCTGGCGTATAAGCTAAAAATCGCGCATGATAGTCACAAGCGATTTTTAAGAAAGCGTGGGCCTTTGTTTTCCGGGCCTTTGTACTGTTTCGCCTATGGATGACCTACGGAAATTCGCTCGTTACTTTCGCCCTTACAAAAAATCTCTCATTACGGGCATTCTCTGCATACTAGCTTCGGTCATCATCGCCCTTTTGATCCCGCTCATCGTCGGGCACGCGGTAGATGATCTCACGCGCTCTGACATTAGTTGGACAAAGCATGTACCTGGGTTTCAGATGCTGACCGCGCGTTTCAAGCCACATTCAGGCATCACTTGGGGCAAGCTCACCCAGTACAGTCTGACGATTTTGGGCGTGAGCCTCGTCAGCGGCGCGTTTCTCTTCTTGCAGCGGCGCATCCTGATAGGCATGTCGCGCCATATCGAATACGACTTGCGGCGCGATTTTTACGCGCACCTGATTGACCAGCCGCTTTCATTTTTCCAGGAACATCGAACCGGCGACCTGATGGCACGCGCCACTAACGATCTGGCGGCTGTGCGCCAACTCGCCGGGCCGATGATTATGTACACGCTGCAAACCGTCTTCGTCGTCATCATCATTCTGCCGCTCATGCTCAGGATCAGCGTGCGGCTCACCTTGCTGCTTTTCGTGACGATGCCGCTCGTCTCTCTGACGGTCAAATTTTTCGGCCAACAGGTTCACGTCCGCTTCGAGAAGATTCAAGACTTCTTCGCGCAAATTTCCGCGCGCGCGCAGGAGAACTTTTCCGGCGTCCGGGTCGTGCGCGCCTACGCGCAGGAGAACGCAGAGATTGCTGCTTTTGAAACTCTCAACACAGCGTATGCGAACCGCAACTTGAGCCTCGTGCGTATCTCGGCTGTGATGCGCCCTTTGATGCAGTTTCTGATTGGCGCAGGGTTCGTCCTGATTATCTGGTACGGCGGAACGCTTGCAGCGCGCCATGAAATCACGGCAGGCGAGTTCACGGAATTCAATCTCTACCTGACGCGCTTGATCTGGCCGCTCATCGCCCTCGGCTACGTAGTCAATCTCTACCAGCGCGGCACTGCGAGCCTGAAAAGGATGAACGCTATCTGGGCCATCCAGCCGACGATTACAGACGCGGAAGACGTGAAGCCTCAGCCGCCGATTCTGGGGCGAATCGAGTTGCGTAATCTGACGTTCAGCTATCGTGAGTTGGATGAGCCTGTCCTGCAAGACATCAACCTCACCATCGAAGCAGGCCAGAGCGTCGCACTCGTCGGGCGCACGGGCAGCGGCAAATCAACTCTGGCGAACATCATCCCGCGCCTGATAGATGCTCCGCCGGATACAGTCTTCATTGATGGCGTCGAGTTGCGCGACTACCCGCTCGCGCAGTTGCGCGCCGGGATAGGCTACGTGCCGCAGGAGACTTTCCTTTTCAGCGACACGTTGGCCGAGAACATCGCCTTCGGAGTTGAGAAATCGGAGCGCGCCGAGATCGAATGGGCGGCTGAGATAGCCGGGTTAGCAGAAGATATAAGCGGTTTTCCAAAAGGATTTGAAACGATGGTGGGAGAGCGCGGCATCACTCTCTCAGGCGGGCAGAAGCAGCGGACGGCGATTGCCCGCGCCGTGATGCGCCAGCCGAAGATTCTGATTCTGGACGACGCGCTCTCTTCCGTTGACACTTTCACTGAAGAAAAAATTCTAGGGCGTCTTCGCGGCGTCATGCGCGACCGCACGAGCATCATCATCTCGCATCGTATCTCGACCGTGCGCGACGCAGACTTGATCTGTGTGCTCGACGACGGGCGAATCGTCGAACGCGGCACGCACAGCGAGCTTCTCGCCTTGAGAGGCGAATACGCAGACCTCTACGAGCGGCAGCTTTTGGAAGAAGAACTGGCGGCAAGTTGATTTTGTCAGGAAGAGTTGTTGAGATGAGCCTGGGCTTAAACGGGACAAATCAGAATCGAGTGGATGGCGGTCTTCGCACCCTTCGCATCATCTGGCTTGCGATTCTGTTATCGGTGACTGCTCTCTTCTTGGTAACGAGACTGGTGCAGTCTCCAGCGGCTGAAGGCAATAAGACGCTGTTCTGGATTCTGTGGGGGCTTGGCTTCGTCACCTTCGGCGCATCTTTCGTCTTGAAGTCTAAGTTGCTGAAGCAGGCCATTGCGAAGCAGAAACCTGAGATGTTGCGGGGCGCATACATCGTCGCTTTTGCGCTGTGCGAAGCGACCGGCATTTTTGGTCTGATAGCATATTTCATCACGGGCATACAATACTACTATCTGTTCTTCGTCCTGAGCGGCTTCGGCATTCTTCTGCACAAGCCGCAACGCGACGATCTACTTGCGGCAGAGGCGGAAGATAAGTTTTGAGCATGTGATAAAAGCAATGATAAGGGTCTGAGGAATCATGGCAACGGCAGCCAAACAATTTCACGAAGAAGAGGCCATCGGTAAAACTTACGACTGGCAGGTGGCGCGCCGCCTCATGCGCTACCTGAAACCTTACGTGCGCGCGCTTCTGCCTGCGCTCGGCTTGACGCTGGTTCTGAACTTGCTCGGAATCATGCAGCCGATGTTTACGAAGTGGGCGATTGACTGGTACATCCTTCCGGCCCAGGCAGACCCCAACATGATTAGCGGCCTGAAATGGCTCGCGCTCGCCTTCCTCGGCGTGAAACTGGCTCAGTTCCTCTTCTCTTACTTTCAGGAAGTTCTGCTCAACACCGTCGGCCAGCGTGTGATGTACGACCTACGCAGCGAGCTTTACACAAAACTCCAACGCCAGGAAGTCGCTTACTACGACCGCAACCCTGTGGGCCGCATCATGACGCGGCTGACTTCCGACGTTGACGCGCTCAACGAGCTTTTCACCTCCGGCATCATAGACCTCCTGGGCGACATCGTGATGATCTTTGCGATTGTCGGGGTGATGCTCTGGATGGACTGGCAACTGACGCTCGTCACGCTCATCACCGTCCCGCTGCTTTCTTTAGCCACAAGCTGGTTTCGCAGGGGAGCGCGTCGCGGCTACGACCACGTGAGAACCCGTATCGCGCGCATCAATGCCTTCCTTCAAGAACACTTCTCCGGCGCGCAGACCGTCCAGATTTTCAATGCAGAGCAGAAGGCGCTCAAAGAGTTTCACGACATCAACGACGATTACCGCAACGCCAACATCGAAACCATCTTCTACTACGCAGTCTTCTTCCCGCTCGTTGATCTGATCGGCGCAATCGGCGTCGCGCTGATTATCTGGTACGGCGGCTGGCGTGTGATGGGCAACACAACCGAGCACACCGTTCTCACCATCGGCGCGCTCGTCGCCTTCATACAGTATTCGCAGGCGCTCTTTCAGCCCATCCGCGACATCTCCGACAAGTACAACGTGCTGCAAGCGGCTGTCGTTGCGTCGCATCGCATCTTCAAGACGCTCGACCTGCCGATTCTCGTCACGACGCCGGAGCAGCCTCAGAAGACAGACCGCGCCATCGGGCGCATAGAGTTTCAGAACGTGTGGTTTGCTTACAAGGAAGAAGACTGGGTGCTCCAGGATGTTTCGTTCACGGTTGAGCCGGGGCAATCCGTTGCGCTCGTCGGGCACACAGGCTCAGGCAAGACCACGATCACGAATCTACTGATGCGCTTCTACGATGTGCAGCGCGGCAAGATTCTGCTCGACGGCGTGGACGTGCGCGAGTGGGACTTGCAGGCACTGCGCGAAAACTTCGCGGTCGTCCTGCAAGATGTCTTTCTGTTTAGCGGGACAATCGAAAGCAACATACGGCTCGGCCACGCGAAGGTAACGGACGAGCGCGTTAGGTGGGCTGCGGGCGAGGTTCACGCAGACCGTTTCATACAGCGGCTGCACGAAGGCTACAAGACGGAAGTGAAAGAGCGCGGCGCGGGTCTCTCCGTCGGGCAGAAGCAGCTTATCTCTTTCGCACGCGCGCTCGCGTTTGATCCCGCGCTTCTCATTCTGGACGAAGCGACCAGCTCGATTGACACCGAGACCGAGCAACTCATTCAACGAGCCATCGAGCGCGTCATGCGTAACCGCACCTCACTCGTCGTCGCTCATCGTCTCTCAACCATCCAGACAGCCGACCGCATCATCGTCCTCCATCACGGCGAAATCCGCGAGCAAGGCTCTCATCAAGAACTCCTCGCCCAACGCGGCCTCTATTGGCGACTCTACAAATTACAATACGCCGACGAATCCCGTGATGACGACGAGCAAAGCAGCGAGCAGAACGAAGATGAGCCTCTCAGCGGTCGCCTGCAATATGGCGACTGAATAATTAGGTGCTGCAAAGAATAAGCGTTGACAGACGAGAGCAAGCGAAGTTAGTCATGATGCGCCGAGTTCTGACAATCATATTTGCGGTAAGTTGGATAGTCCCGGCAGGTTTATTTTCGCTTGCGCTTCCCGAACGGTGTGTCGGCCAGAGCGCATCTGCGCCGGACTTCGACTATGAATCTCTAGCCATAGATTTAATCCTGAGCGTTGCCGACGAAGCCGCCAAACTTCCAGACATCGAACAGAAAGTCACCCTTCTGATTAGCGCCGCAAAGATTCTTCCGGCTTCGAGGCGCGACGATGCAATCCGCTTGCTGGACATTGCTCTGAGTAAGTTGAAAGCTTGGGAAGCGTCCGAAAAGGCGCGTTGGGGTCGGCGATATAAAGCAGCGACGCTTCGGACTGAAGTTCTCTCCGCTTATGCCAAATTCGATAGCAAGAAGGCGCTGGCGTTGCAGAAAGAATCTGCCTCAAAAGCTGATTCGAGCACGAGCGAGAGTGATGGAACATCCCGCCCGCTTAAAGATCAAGACGGGAGCGCTGATATATTAGAGCGCCAACAACGTGCTGGGGAGGTGGCAAAGATTGCGCTCTCCATCATGGATACCGACTTTGAGCGTGCATTGACACTGATTGTCCAAAGCGTTAGAGGCGGGACAGTGACGGGTGAGATATTCAATATCCTCCAGAAGCTAAAACAATCCGGTGATCGTGTTCGTCTTAATAAGCTCGAAACCAGGATTGGCGAAACTCTGGCACAAGCTGTTACGTTTGATTCATTGAATCTTGACTTTGCCACTGGCTTGATTCCGTCGGACCGGGATATGCCTCCCGCCGCAAGAAACGGTATCATTCTTTTCTTCATGAACTCACTGCGCGCATGGGTCAATCTTGTTAAAGACGAGAGCGCAAGGAGCGGGCTTGATCCCTCAGAAGTGGGTTCAACTTTTATCTCGTTCTTTCGCTTACGTCCTGTAATAGCCCAGTATTTGCTGCCGGAAGAACTATCCACATATGATTTGCTACTAGATCAGGTCTCGCCGCTAATTCCTGCCAAAGCTAAAGCTCGATTACAGATGACAGCACCCGAGACCATCTCGAATCCACGAGACCGGCTGGCGGACATCATCAAGGAATCGAATACAAGACGGCGCGAAGTTCGGCTGATGCGCCTTGTTTTCGATTCTACACGCGATAGTGCGCCGGACGAGTTGCTAAATGGATTGGAGTTGGCCTCAGATGCGGTCAGCCACATCAGCGACGAAAGATTGAAGGCGACTCTCAACGACTTTGTTGTAATTACTCACGTGAACTTACTGGTGAAGGAGAAAAAGTTCGCCGATGCTCAACATCTAGCAGAATCCATTCCCACAACAGAGGCGCGAGTGTGGACGCAGCTTGCGCTCTCATCAGTTATCCATAAAGAAGACGGCGCTCGCGCGCTTGATTTGATCCGCGACGCGCTTAAAACTCTCGACGGCGCATCGTCAAGCGCACGCAAAGTCGAACTGGCTTTACTGGCAGTCGCAATGCTTGCCAAAGACGATCCCCTGCGTGCCCTTGAGATGCTCTCGGTCGCCGCCCGCTATGCAAACTCGAAGCTGTCCAAAGTAGAGATACCGAATGAGGACATCGTACATGCCATTAACGTAGATGTCTCAATTGGAAATATGAGCACGATCCTTAGTCGTGCGCCGGAAAGCCTCACCGAAATTGAGATAGCCCCCTCGCTTTCACTTCTGGGCGAAGCTAAATACTGGTTTCAATCTCAGCAAATAGCGGACGACTTCCACGAAACAGAACTGCGCCTTTTGTTGAAGTTGAAGTTTGCCGGGAGCATCCTGGCGCACAACTTGAAGCAAAAAAAGGATGCGGCGCAGAAGCCTGTCTTAAAGTAAGAAAGATAAAGGGGAGGTAAGAGGCTAGCCTCTTACCTCCCCTTTACCTTTTTTACTTTTCCCTTATTTTGGAGACGGGGTAAGTGTCGCTGCTGGCGCTGGCGGCGGGTTGAACTTCGTGTCGTCCACAGGAACGTTTTGCTTGATCTCCGTGTACTTGCGTGTCCAACCGTTACGGGCATCAACGGCTGATTGACGAATGGTGAAAGGCAACTTGATGCCGTCCACGTCTCTGTAGTCCTCGAAATCCGTCTGTTCCGGTATCGGAGCAAGCAAAGTCTGTGTGATGCTAACGAGGCGCAGGAGCAGCCCGGTCTGCGTATCGAAATAGAGTTTTTCGATGCGAGTGGGAGACACCTGCGAAGCTAAGACATAGGTATCTCGATCACCGACTTTCTCACGGTCTACGACCTCCAGGCCGGGAAACATCTCCTTAAACTTGAGATCGCTATAAAAATCTGCGCCACGCTTCATATCAGCCAACTGCGCGCCGCTCAACTCGTGCTGGCCGCGCTGGTTCTTCACCCACCCGACATGGCCGTTGTAGCCCGACATCATCACGCCTTGCCTTGGAGTCGTCAGAATCGAGACGACCTTATCGGGGGCTGCCTGATAAGTTTCTACCGGGATGGCCGTTCCATCAGCAGTGACCTGTGAGCCTTTCATCACGCGGCTCTTCAGTTTTTCAATAGCGGCCCGGCCTCCCATCGCCTGTACGTATTTATCCAGCACCTGGTCAACGGTCGGCAAAGGCTCTGCGGCTTTCGCTTCGCCGCCTGCGGGAAGAGACGCGGGCAGCATCGGCATCACCTGCGGCTTCGGCTGGCCTCTATGACAGGTGAAGCACGTCACTGCGCCCGTCGCTCCGAAAATATCCTTGTTGCCTTTGTTGATCTCAAACTGCATCTGGATCATCTTGCGCGCCGTAATCTTCTCCGGCTTATCATCTTTCTCAAACTCCCACTTGCCGCCCGTGTTCACGTGGCAGAAGGCACAGTTGACGCCGAGCGAGGTTGACATGAACTGCATCACAGGGATGACCTGAGAATCAGGCAGCCCTTTGAGCACCTGTATATTCTTGCGTACCTGTTCGGCGGGTTTATCTCCCTGCTGAGCCAGGCCGCTGCCAATGAATGCCATGAAGCTCGCCAGCACAAAGAGCAAGAGAGCTGAAAGTTTGAGAGTCCTCTTTTTCATGCGATGTCTCCAGAAATGTTTCCTTAAAACCTTGCGGTTGTTGCTTCCAAGATCGAAGCGAGACTATCCAGCAACGGATAAATTTGCAAGTACATTTGTGGCAGCGGGACAGTTTTAGCTAAGAGTTCAAGCTTTAGCTTGTGCGCTGCCGGCAAGCTAAAGGTTGAACTCTTAACTAACCCACTACCCAACTCTTCTCTGCCAATGCCTACTACTTTTGATTCGGCATGTTGAACTTCGCATCATCCACAGAGATGTTATGTTTGACTTCCGTGAACTTGCGCGTGGCTGTGTAGGCGGAGTCAATGTTGTAAACCTGAATGGTGAAAGGCAGCTTGACTCCATCTACTTCACGATAATCTTCAAAGTCTGTCTGTTCTGGAAGAGGCAGGAGCATAGTCTTCTCAACTACGATTCGGCGTAGCAGCAAGCCCGTCCCGGTATCAAAGTACAATCTCTCATTGTTGCCATCAACCGATTCGCCCCTAACCAGATAAGCCTCGCGCTCGCCGATCTTCTCTTTACGAACCACTCTCATCTTGGAGTATTGCTCTTTGATGTTAATGCCGCCGAAGAATCCGGTGAAGCTTTTAAGCTCGGCCAGATCGGAGCCGCTATATTCATGCATTCCTCTGGCGTTTTGCTGCCAGCCGCTCGTGCCGTTGTAGACCATTGTGAAAACGCCCTGCTTGGGTGTGGTCAAAAGGCTCAGAAACTTGTTCGGGGCCGACTGCTGGATTTCATAAGGGAGTGAGGTTCCGTTCGAGGTGATGTAAGTTCCCTTCCAAACGCGCGTTTTCAATTTGTCGAACGCAGCCTTGCCGCCGATGGCCTGAGCGTATTTGTCGAATACCTGATCGGCGGTCGGCAAGGAGGTATCTCGCTTCGGCGCATCTTCAAGGAAGCTCTCCCTGGGCGGCAGCGGGAACGGCGGCATGCCAACCACATGCGTCTGGCCGCGATGACAGCTATAACAGGTGACACCTTGATTGCCGCTGAAACTATCCTTGTTGATAGCCAGCGTCATCAACATCATTTCGCGCGCAGTCTTCTTCTCAGGCTTGGCATCGCTCTCCCATTCCCACTTGTCTCCGCCATTGTTGACATGACAGTAAGAGCAGCGGACTCCAAGTGAATCGCCGATAAAATTCATCACGGGAAACAGTCTTGATTCCGGCAGCCCCTTGAGCACTTGAATATTCTTGCGCGTTTGCTCGACCGGCTTGTCACCCTGCTGTTGAGCGAGACTACGAGGCGAGAGTAGATCAGCTATCGAGGACTCGGTATGAACAGTTGAGTCGCTTCTGCCAGCTACGGGATGAGGGAACATCGCGGCGGCTTTAGATTTTTGGGCATGGCCGTTGGTGATAAAAGCCATCACGCTTGCCAGCGCAAAGAGCATGAAGACGAAAAGCTTGAGCGTAGTCTGTTTCATTCGATGCCTCCAAAATAAGATGTTACTTCGGACGGACGTGTTTGGAAACGAGCAGGCTCCCGGTCTAACTTGAGTGAGCTGTGGTGAAAATTACGATAGACGATGCGATACAGTTCCCAACAGCTTCCTGGCGGCTTGACGTGAAAAAAACCTTTCAGGCAAAGCCGCCGGAAGGATTCGACTCTCGCTTGAAGCGCACCCTGCCTCTACCTCTTTCAAGATCGAGGCTTCATCGGAATGAGACTGTTGAGCGACTGGTAGATTTGCAGGTACATCTGCGTCTCGCGCGGGATTAAAGTTCGCCAGGCCGAGCCGCCCCTACGTATGTACTGACCAAGCTTCGCGGGATTTGAGTTGTAGCCAGCGGCCATCAGTTCGGGCTGCGTGGCGATGCCTGAACTCAAAGCAGCCGTCACGTCCGAGTTCGACGCGAGCAGTTGCCAGGTGTCCAGCACGTAAAGCAGCATCGCTTCGAGCGCGTTGCCATGATTACGCATCCCGTAAACGAAGTCCGGGTTGAGACCGATGCCCGGATGCAAGCGCCTGAGCATCTGGTAGGTCGGAGCAATCATCTGCACCATGCCGCCCGCACCCGCGAAGCTGACCGAGTGCTTGTATGTGTCCAGCTCGTTCAAAGCGTAGAGCGAGAAAATCTCCTCAAAGAGCGCCTGCCTATTCTCATTGCGAAAGCGCGTGTGATCCGTATGCTCGACGACACAGAGCCGCTCGGCAATATCAACCAGGTTCGACGGGATCGGCACGCCCTTATCCTTCAAACGCTTTGCCGCCAGATCGAGCATCGTGTGAACGTAAGACTGTCCGGCTTTGACGACCTCCGAAGAGAGAAGCGCCGGATGCGCGGAAGTGTAGTAGGCCGTCTCCAGAAGCGCGCCGCCTCGCTCAATCGGATACTCCACGACGAGCGGCACAAGCGAGCGCCCCGCGCTGTCGAAGACCGTGACGGCGGTGTTGACCCCGTTAGCCCGGATGATGCGAAGTTGAACGTTAGCGCCGAGCGAAGTGGTCAGACTCATCTCCGCGCCTTTGCTCAGGAATGTTTCTTTGGGGATGACCAGCAAGTGAATCTGTGAAGTCTTCTCGTCAAGCACCGAAAGCGTCACCACAGAAAGCGAGGCCGCAGGATTCATCGTCGTCAGCGCCGGACGCGACTTGAGCAGACGCTGCGCTTCAGCGAGCCGCGCGCGGATTTTGCTCATCGAGAGCGGGTGCGACTGTTGCAACGCGACCGCGCCCGTTTGCTGTTGCGCCGTACTCGTCGCAGGCTGCTGCGTAGTAGCGGCTACATTCGGTGTCGTCTTTGTTTGTTGCTGCGGCGATGTCTGAGTCGTTACCGTTCGCGGTCGGGTGATTTGCTCAACGGGGGTCTGCGATTGCGACCGCGCGGACGAAAACTCGACCAGGAGTCCAAAGACGAGTATTGCCAGCGAAAGCTTCGCGCGTTTATTCATACTATCGGGTTCTCCTTAAAAGGGTCCGGCTAGCCAGGGGCGGCAAGTGGCAGTAAGATTCGCGCGAGGGGCTTTCGGTTGTCAACACTTTTCTCCCGAAGGCTAGATTTTGCGGGAACAGGCAAATAAAAAGAGCGCGCCATTTATCTGCATGGCGCGCTCTTTCCCTAACCCCTTGCCGAACTTCGACCCGTTATTAGTCTACTGCGAAGCTGACGTTGACGACTGCCGTGATGTCCTTTTCAAGCGACGAGGTGTCGTTGATGCCTGAATCAGAAACCTCATTCGAGTCAGCCGCAGTAATCTGCATCACGCCCATGCGGGCCGAGCGGACGCTGCCGATGCTGCTGCCCGTGCTGGAAGCTACTTGCTGCGCACGATCCTTCGCATCCTTCGATGCCGCCGCCAGCATCTTGATCTTCAGCTCAGCGATCTTCGTGTAGTAATACTCCGGCGCGGCTGATTCGAGCAAGATGCCCTGATTGATTAGCTCGGTCGCCTCGCGCGCGATCTTCGCAATCTTGTCAACATCGTTGGAGCGCACCTGCACCTCCTGGCGCAAGCTGTACCCCGTTATCTTCCCGCTTTCGTTCCCATCGCTATCCTTCTCATGCAGTGTCGTGGAAGCGATTGACGAGATCGTAATCTCATTTTCCGGTACGCCCTTTGAGATCAAATACTGCTTGACGCGGGGCACGCCCTCCGACAGCGACTTGTACGCATCCGACAACTGTGTCGCCTGGTACGAGACGCCCGCGCTCCAGATCACCAGGTCAGACTTGATGCGCTCGCGCGCCGAACCTGTGACGGTGATTGTCTGATCTGACTTCTTGGTGTGCGTGTACGCCCAGGCAATCACGATTGACGATAAAACCAAAGCTACTGCCAGGGCAAACCCGGCGTTAAAAACATGTCCGTTTCCGTTTCTCTCTGTGCTCATTTTCTTATTGGCACCTCCCAATGCCGCCCATTAGACGCCTTGTGCCTTGTGTCTTTGCATAGTACAGCACACGGTGCGGCACTGTGGAAGGCCACAGTATTTTTGAGGCAGGCAGGACCAACTAAAACTCTCTTAAGCTTCCGGCTAATGCGCCGACGGCGGATTCGGCCAAATCCTTCAACGCTCCTGTCTTCTGCATCAGCTTAAACCGCGTGGCGACGATGAATCCCATGCTCAGGCCCAGGCTCGCATCCAACGCGCTCAACTCTCCGGCGAGCGCCCTTTGCGAGACACGCTCGAAAGCGCGCCGCAACTCCTCTGAAGCGTCCACACCCTCAATCAAAATCACTTCAACGTCGCTTCCTCCACGCGCACGCCGACGCGCATGCTCACGCAAACGCTCGCGCGCATCGTCCTGAATCTTTCCGCTGGCGACCACGACCAGATGCCTGGCTTCTGTCTCCATCTGCCTGGTCAAAGCGTGGCGCGCTTGCGCAGCCGTCACGTCGCCGTCTCGGAGCACGAAGAGAAACGGTGCGTTGCAGACGTTAATCATCATGTGCGCTTCGCCGTCGTCGGAGGTCGGGCCAACCGTTATCTCTTTGTCGGGCACTCCGAGTTCGCGCAAGGAAGAGTAGACGCGCGTGGTGAGCCACGACCCATCTTCCAGAAGATGCGAAGCCATCTCCGTCGGTTTCACAAGGTCTTCAATCTTCTCATCACTGATGGCCGTGCCGCATTCGCTGCAAGTAGCGTTGCTTGCAGTAATCACGCCGAGCGCGTCCGGCGAAGGCAAGCGGAATAGTGAGCGTCCCTTCTTGCGGCAACTGACTAGCACCTCGCGGCTGAGTAGTCCTGCATCAGCCATTCTGTTGATTAAAGAGGTGGTCGCTGCCTCGCTCTCCACGCCTGAAAGGATTTCCGAGACGCGACCTTCCGTCTGCGATTCCCTGATGCGATGCAGGAGTCGCCGGGCCTCTATATCCTCCAACAACTCGACAGCGCGCGCCGACCCGACCTCGCTTCTTTCACCTCTGACAGACGGCGACTCATTCTCATGCTGGGTGGTGAAGCGTCCCAGGCTGGCAATCGCATCAGGCTCGCGCGTCTCCCATTCGGCTTCGCCGCTCGCGCCGTTATTGTCTGCGTTGCTGCTACTGATGCGCGTGGCTTCGAGCGAGTCGCTCACGTTGCGGCAGAAAGCGTCCAGCTTTTTCGTTGGCTCAAGCATCTCCGCCCCGTAAACAATGCCTGCGCGTATTCCAGCAATCTCGTCTTCATCGTTTCCGAAGATCAGGAAGAGCACAAAGTCCTCAAAGCAGAATACGTCGCCGCGTATGTAGAGACGATCATCTTCCGTCTCCGTCCAGGCGGCGACGGCGCGTTCCATCTCACCCGCGCGATCAGGCCCCATTAGCGCCTGCTCATAGCAGCTAATGCGCGTTGAGCGAATCAGCGGAGTCAAGCCCTTTTCTTGTAGCTTCTCAAGTAGAGCCATGCGAGCCGCGCTGTCAACGCTCTGCTTCAAAGTCTTGCTTTCGATGAAAAGCATATTTTATGAAATCTCCTCTCTGATCTTTGGTCGCGCATGCTATCACGCCACGTGGAAAAATTTCTACGTTTCTTCGGTGAGCATCTACGCAGATTGACCGACTGTGTTTTGTGATGGGACGTGTGTACGCTCATGCTTCACCATGACTAAGCTACGAATCACACCGCCTGACCCCTTTTGATTCGTCCATGACGTAGCAATTGTGATTCATCACGAAACAGTCACATTGCTTCTTGTAATGACTGTAAATGCTCTATAGAATGACGTTTGTGGTTAGGTATTACCCGCCGCAACAAGCAATCCCTTAAAAGTAAGACCCGATTTTCAAAAGGAGATAATAGTTCCCCGTCTATGATTTTTAATAAAATACTCTCCCGTGTGCTCGCAGCCTGCTTTGCGCTCAGTGTATTTGCGCTCACGGTCGTCGCTCAAACCGAAACCCGCTTAAACCAAGTTACCAGCGTCACCACGACAGTCGTTGACCCCAACGGCGTGACGCGCCTTGAAAATGATCCGGTAATCATCTCTCGCGCCGCGCCAACTGCCACATCGCATAGTTCGATGATGCGCTTTGATCGCCTTCTATTGAGCGCGATAGACTCGCGTCTCGGCTCACGCTATGTGTGGGGAGCAACCGGCCCGACTGTCTTTGATTGCTCCGGCTTCGTGTGGAGTTCATTCAAGGAAATCGGTGTGGACTTTTATCGCGGCAGCGCACGCTCATACTGGTCGCGCTTTGAGCCTGCGCGCGAGGATGAGAAGTTCAAATTCGGAACGCTCGTTTTCTTCAATGGCTTGACGCACGTCGGCATCGTCGCTGATGCAAATGGTTTCTATCATGCGTCACGACACAAAGGCGTCGTTTACCAGGAGTGGAACAAATACTATCTGAGCCGCGTTGACGGTTTCCGCCGCGTGCCGCTGCCCGTCCAATTGACGGCTTCTGCCGAATAACACATCAACATCCGAGAAGTTAAAAAAGGCCGACGCCCGGAACACCTGGGGTCGGCCTTTTAGCTTTTTGACGCGCTCGCCGCTTCAGCGATTATTAAGCTGGCCTGAGAAGAAGCCCGCGCGCTTCTCATCTTCGCGCGATTCCCAGACGACGGCGATCTTATCTATCGCCACATAACACAAATGCTCGTCGTCGTCCTTCAAATGAAGCACACCGCCTTCTACCTTGACGACCTCTCCGCGCAGGCTCGCTGCCCCGCAACAGAAAACGTCCACCTTGCGCCCGATTAACTTAGAAAGAAACTCTTGCATCTATTCCTCCTAAAAGCAGTGATGAGTAATGAGTGATGGGTGATAAGTAAAAGCCAGGTTCTTACTCATCACTAATCACTTATCACTTATCACCATTCTTATCCTTCCATTCCCAAATCTTTTCGCTCCCGGTTTCGTCGCGCACCACTTTCTTCTTCACTTCGCGGAACGTGATCTGCACCAGCGGCAGAACGGTTTGGTCGTCCTGTTGGTTTCGCTCGAACTTTAGCAAGTCATAATAGGAGCAACGCGAGCGGTCTGGGTATTCGCGGCAGACGGCGGGGCGCGCATGATAGATTGTGCAGCCGCGCGTTTCAGGGTCTAGAAACATGCACGCCTGCTCGAAAATCACATCCTTCTTTCGACGCAGCACGCGCTCGCCGCTCGACCTGTCAATCTTCGTATAGCGCTTCTCGGCTGCTTCGGGCGTCAGCTCAAAATGCCTTGCGAGCCGGTTAAGATCACGATTTGAAACCTGCACGCGCTCGTAGATCGCGCAGCAATAAGCCGGACATTTCGAGCAATCGAAATAGACACGCGGCTGTTCGTCAGCTACCTTTTTCCCCAATGAAGCCTCCCAAGTGATAGGTGATAGGTGATGGGTAAGAGCATTTCTCTTATCACCCATCACCTATCACTCATCACCTTCTTTTCGATTTCTCGTATTCGGACATCAACAACTCCATGAACTCCCCGCGCCGCTCATACAGGCGCTTAGGCTCGCGCGGTTCGTGGCGAGCCAGCGCGTAGGCCGTGATGACGGGCAGCGCGACAGTCGAATCAACATAACATACAACCGCGTCGGGCAAACGATCCGGGTCAACCTTGCCCCATGAGACTGCCTCGCCCGGAGTTGCCCCGCTTAGTCCGCCTGTGTCGGGCCGGGCATCCGTGACTTGAAGAAAGTAGTCGTGCCCGCGCTCGTCAATCCCCAGGACTTCCTGAATCTGCGGCTCGGTTTGGAGGATAAAGTTTTTAGGACTCCCGCCGCCCAGGATGAAGACGGCTGAACGCCCGCCGTGCTTCTTACCCTTATCGCCGCGCCCGTGAATCGCTCCGCGCTTTCCGGCGAGCACGATGGCTGCCGTCTCGTTGACATCGAGCGACGGATCGAAAGCCAGCTTGTTTCCCTGCAACGCCTTCGCCGCGACGTTCATGCCGATGGATGAATCGCCTGGACTGGAGGTGTAAATCGGAACGCCGTATTCGTAAGCCACAGCCAGCAGCGATTTGTTTTCAAGTCCCAGCTTGCGCTCGCGCTCGCGCACGTAGCGACCGCAAAGATAATGAAACTCTGCCGTGGACATGGATTTTTGAAACTCTTCGCCCTCGATAACTTTGCGGAAGAAAGCATCCGTGTCCAGAAGCACGCTGTAGTCGAAGAAGATGTCGTAGATACGCACGACCTCTTCCTCGCGCAGTGTGATGTCGGAGATTTGCGTGCTGCCCTGGTGAAGCGCGAGGCCGATGCCGAAGTGTGTATCGTGATAAAGGTTCGCGCCCGTAGAGATAATCCAGTCAACGAAGCCCGCCTGGATCAAGGGAATCAGCGCGGAGATGCCTAAGCCCGCAGGCGTCAGTGCGCCCGTGAGCGAAAGGCCGACCGTTACGTCCGGCTCCAGCATCTTTTGTGTAAAAAGCTGGCAGGCTTCACGCAAACGCGCTCCGTTGTAAGCTAGAAACGCATCGTCAACGAGGTCTGCGAGCGTGGTTGTGGGCGTGATCGGCTTGGGGTCAATGCGCCGTCCCTGTAGAAACTTGCTCCTCTTTTTCGCCATTGTTCTTTTCGCCTTTAGCAAAGTTTTCCAGACATACGCGGCAGAGACAGCTTCTGTAAAGTGAGCGAAGCTCTGCGCGCGTAGCCTCGCTCAAGTTTATTTCCTCGCACCAGCAACTCGAAAGCGCCGCTCCGCAAACAAACGTCTCGCCGCACGCTTCGCACGTTGAGGGCTTACGGTATTGCGGGAGAGTATATCGAGTGGATTTTTGCGAATTCATCTGCGCTTCACTCCGCCTGTGCCTTGCTCTCTTCCGCCCGGCGCAGGCGCAGGCGATTGATCCGCTTATCATCTGCTTCCAGGACTTCAACGTCGAGGCCGCGAAACGTGAGTCGCTCGCCTGCGCGTGGCATGTAACCTGATTCGCTGATAACCAGCCCGGCAATCGTCGTAAAATCGTCGTCCTCAATCTCCATGCTGAACAGCCGCTCTATCTTTCCGATTTCAGTTGAGCCGAGGACATCGTAATAGCCATCTGACGCCTGGATAATCTCGACGATCTCTTCCTGCTCAGTATCCTCATCCTCAATCTCGCCGACGATCTCTTCCAGAATGTCCTCGACCGTCACCAGCCCGGCCACCCCGCCATACTCATCTATCACCATCGCAAGCTGCACACGCGCCTTCTGCATCTCCTCCAGGAGGTCTGCGACAGACTTTGTTTCCGGCACAAAATAAACGGGACGCAGCAGCCGCGTGATCTTTTCATCCTCTTTGCCTTCGGGCCAGCACTGCAAAAGGTCGCGCACGTAGATAATGCCTTCGACGTTATCAATCTGTTCACGATAGACGGGCAAGCGCGAATACTTCGACTCGATGATCGCATCGCGCGCCTCGCGCACAGTCGCGGTGAGCGGCAACGCGACGATCTCCGTGCGCGGCGTCATCACCTCGTTGACGCGCGTGTCGCCAAACTCGATGATCGAGTGAATCAGCTCGCCCTCTTCTTCTTCGAGAATGCCCTCTTCCGCGCCGACATCAATCAAAGCCTGTATGTCGCCGCCGTTGTCCTCGTCCTCTTCATCCTCGTCTGTCTTCTCTGCCGACTCCCGCTCGCGGCGCAGACGTTTAGCCCTTCGATTGAGAGGGTCTGCGACGAAAGAGAGCAAATGGTAAAAAGGCTTCACCGCAGGCAGGAGCGCGAGCAAGGTTTTCTCAGGATTGCGCAGCGAGATCAGGCGCGGGATTAGCTGGCGAAAGATACCGGCCAACACCAACCCTGTGAAGAGAGCAAGCAGCAGCAGGTCTAGGCCGTAGAACCAGCGGAGCAGAATCGAAGTGATGAGAACAGAAACGGCAACCAGTTGAATTTGGATAGACGCGCCGAGCGTAAAGCGGAAGCGTGGCCGGTCCTCCTGAATCTCCTTGAGAAACGCGGCTGCCGCAGATGCGCGCTCTTCAGCCTCCGCAATCAGCAGCCGCAGGCCGACATCGCTCAACTGGCCGAAAGCCATGTCAACCGTAGCGAGAAACGTCAACCCGACAAGGAGCAGACAGGTGATTACTATTTCGATTCCCATAAGAGAAGAGTCTAGAGTCTAGAGTCTGGAGTCCAGAGAGTCAAAGCAGACTCCAGACTCCAGACTTCAGACTCCAGACTTTCGAGGATTATATTCCAAGTCGGCGGCGCAAGCGGAGTTCAAAACGATTCATTTCGCCCTTATCAGTTTCATGGTCGTACCCACACAGGTGCAACAAGCCATGCAAGATTAGCTGCGCCACTTCCCTTTCAAAACTGAGACCGTGCTCCCCAGCCTGTCGCGCAGCCTGCTCCACCGAAATCACCACATCCCCCAACCTCAACCCTTCCAGCTTTTCAAACTCATCCTGCGCCGCCGGAAACGACAACACGTCCGTCGTCCCCCCCTTCCCCCGCCAACGCCTGTTAAGCTCCCGCATCGCCCTGTCTGAAACAAAAGCAACCGTCACACCCGCGTCATTCGCAGGCACAACTTCCAATGCCCTTGCCCCAAACTCTCGCCAGCCGTCGCAATCAATCGGCATCTTGCGCTGGCGATTGACAACTTCAATCATCCCGCCGCCTCAAACATCCTGCCCATCCTCTATCTGAGCCAGAGGCAAATACAAACTATTCAACATCATCTTCTTATCAGCCAGCGGCATAGTGGCTAATTGCAAACAATCTTTTAGCAAGCGAGAGGCGTTTAAGTAATCTGCCAATAACACTTCTTGCATTGAACTTAAACTCCACTTACGCCCAATATCTCTGTGCTTTATCATAATCGCGCGCAATTTATCCTCAATCTCTTGCGCCTCTGCGACAATTAAAGCGTCGGATGATAACGAGAGTTGGAGTATATCTTCTGCAAGGTCGTTCAATCCTAAGGCGCGAGCGCGTTTGTCAATGTCGCCGAATTCATTGTCGCGGGCGCGGGCGCGGGCGAGCGCGAGGTCAAGATCAAGGTAAGGGTTTAGTCCGAGAGCATTATTGTGAGCATCTAGGGCTAAGACAGAATTTAATTCACAGTTCTTGCTGCTCCAAATCTCGACAAAGAAATAACCAGGTCGTACTAGCCAAGGGTCAGCTTGAATGGAGACCGATTTTTTACCTGCCCATAGCAATAGAGACCTTAGATTTTCATCATCTTTTAATAACTCATCAATATCTCGCCGGAATGTCATCATAAACTGGCTAGCATCCGGCAACAGGCTTGTCGTCAGCAGGAACACTTCATGCCAACGCCCGTCAGCACAATGCTCTCTAACTAGATTAGTTAATGTGCCTTTGGCCGCGTTGGCGACAATGTAGTTCGCCGTAAAGTATTCTTGAAAAGTCAGGTGGGAAAAGGAATATACCTCGCGGGCGCGCTCGACGAAAATGCCATGTTGAGCAGCAATCGCTTTGAGAATTACTTCCCCGTCAGTCGCTTCATTAGTATCATGGGGCGGAACGTTCTTGACGTATTCTGTGATGAGTCGTTTCAGTTCTGGCTGTGGGATGAAATATTCGTTCCTTTCAAATGTCTTGTACGCAATCTGCGCCAGCATATTCTCTTTATGTCCTAGCGACAGCTTGCGATAAATCTCATCACGCTTAATCTTGCGTGATGAGTCCCACTTCTTCAACAGTGCATCCAAAGCTTCCTCATAAATCTCTACACGCCTCTGCGGGATGGTCAGTGTCTCATTGAATGCGAGACATAATAGCGTCAGAAGCAATGGTATGCGTGCCAACTCGCGCAAGCGTTTATTATCGTCCCTCTTAAACTCTGTCAGAAATCTCTTGCAAGTCTCTTCGTCTTTCTCACCTTCATTATTGCGGAACCAGTTGCGGACGAATTGCTCAATCTGCCTTTCGGTGAAGTCTGCAACCTCCACATAAGTAAAAGGCTTGAACGTGTAATCGCTGGCGGCAACGCGACAAGTGATAAGACATTGCGCCCTGTCATACTTCTTCATGAAGTTGTTCATCCGGCGTATTTGCTCATTCCTTTGCCCGCTCTCTTGATTGACTTCATCGAGGCCGTCAAACAACACAATCGCATTGCCTGACTTTAATAACTTCTCGACAAACGGCTGCGCATCTGGAAAACCGCAGATGTCAAACAACTCCGCGATGAAAGGCATCAATTCCGAATCAGAATCCGCCCACTCTTTCAGAGAAATGAAGATGGGAACTTTCTCAATTATGGGTTTTTGCGGCTCGGCAGCTTGCACGGCAACATATTTGAGGAACGTCGTTTTACCCGCGCCCGGTTTGCCTAAGATGAAGAGGTTTTTATTACGATTAACTAGCGTCAAGCCGCCACTTCTTTTCGTGTTCGGCGGCGGGGCGTCAGGGTCTGCGGAAAGCTTCTTAAGTTGCTCGATGTTATGACGACCGAACGCGGTGGGCTTATCCAGCATATAAGCCTCCGTGAAGATGTCATCAATGGGAACGGCCTTCGCCATGCCCATAATCTGCATCGTGCCATGCAGCTTCTTGACTTTCGCGCGGTAAGCATTGGCGGCAGCTTTCCACTTAACACGTTTCCACTGGTCTTTAATCGCGCCTGCCGTGCTATCTATAATTAACTTCCCGTATTTATCCCAAGCCCATGCACCAATGCCCGTAAGGGCAGCGGTCGTTGTTAGAGGATCAACGGGCACGTTATTAACTCCTTAATCTTTTGACTCTAAATATTGCTCTTGCTTGTATGCTCTTCGTAAGCGCGGATAATCAGTTGCACGAGGCGGTGGCGGACGACATCCTTGTCGGTGAAGTAAACGAATTCTATCTCTTCGACCTTCGAGAGGATGCGCTCGGCTTCAACGAGGCCGCTGCGTTTGCCTGTCGGGAGATCAATCTGCGTCACGTCGCCCGTAATCACGGCCTTCGAGCCGAAGCCGATGCGTGTCAGAAACATCTTCATCTGCTCGCTCGTCGTGTTCTGCGCTTCGTCGAGAATGATGAAAGCATCCGCAAGCGTCCGGCCCCTCATGAATGCCAGCGGCGCGACTTCGATGATGCGCTTCTCCAAAAGCTTCGTCACGCGCTCATACTCGATCAGGTCAAAGAGCGCGTCGTAGAGCGGTCTGAGATATGGGTCAACCTTGTCCTGCAAATCGCCGGGCAAGAATCCAAGCTTCTCGCCAGCTTCCACGGCGGGGCGCGCCAGCACGATGCGGTTGACCTGCTTCTGCATCAACGCCTGCACGGCCATCGCAACAGCCAAATAAGTTTTTCCCGTGCCAGCCACGCCTATCCCGAACACGACATCTTTACTTTGAATCGCTTCGATGTAACGTCGCTGCGTGGCAGACTTGGGCGCAACCTGCTTTTTGCCCGCGGGGTTGAAGCGCGCTTTCGTGAAGTAGTCGCGCAGGGAATAGGCACGGTCTTCGGCGATCTGCGCGAAGGCTTCACGCAGCTCTTTATCCGCAAACGTCTTGCCTTCTGTGAAAAGCTCCGCGAAATCTTCCAGGATGCGCTCGACCGTCTCTACATCTTTCGGGTCGCCGTCAACCGTCAGGTCTTGACCGCGCGCGTTGATTCGCACATCCAGGAGCGATTCGAGGTATTTGATGTTCTGGTCGTGGACGCCAAAGAGTGTCTCCAGACCTCTGGGCGGGAGTTCTATCTTCTTCAAAAGGTGCAAAAATCTCCTTGCCGGTGGTGGAAGTTCAGAGCCGCGTGGACGGGCCGATGAGGGTGAGCAAAGTTGCCTTGCATATAATACAAACCGGACGCTACTACATGCCGCGCGCAAGTGTCAATGGGCTTTCGCACAGAAAACGCGCATTTTCCTCAAGCTCCCACGCCTTGACACGTGGCTGCCCCGTACCTATACTCTCCCCTTTGCGCTTGACGGCTGCAATTCAGGCTCCCAAGACTATAGCAACCGGAACATTGAAGAACAGGTAATTGGACGGAGATTAGAGCGATGCCAAACCATAAATCAGCAGAAAAACGTGTGCGCCAGAACGAAAAGCGCCGTGATAACAATCGTGGTAATCGTGGTCGCCTGCGTACTTCCATCAGGAAATTGCGAACTGCCCTCGCAACAGGCGAGGCGAATACGGTTCAAGAGCTTTTGCCCGCGACGATCTCGACGATTGATAAGGCAGTGCAAAAAGGCGTCCTTCATCGCAACGCTGCCGCGCGCTACAAATCAAGGCTCACGACACGCGTCAACCAGGCCAGCACGAAGTAAGCGTTACTTTACAACAATCTTATAGAAGCGAGGCGGATCGAAGATTTCGATTCGCCTCGCTTTTTGTCTTAACCGAAAGGCGCAACGCACGCATGACCGGCTCAAAGAATCACTACCAGAGCGACGATGAGATCGAAGGGGTCGTTCGTGGATTTGAAGACTGCACCACGCCGGATTCGGAATTTAATCATCACGCCCATCTGATCGTAGCTCTGTCATATCTTCATCTCTCAGGGTTGACGGTTACGGAAGCTGCGGAGCGTATGCGTGCGGGACTCTATCGCTTCCTGGATCATCACGGGCATAACCGCCGGAAGTATAATGAGACGATCACTCTGTTCTGGATCAAGCTGGTTCGCAGCTTTCTAGACCGGACAAACACTTCGCGCCGCGTGGCAGACATCGCCAACGAGATGATCGAAGCTTGCGGCAACTCACAACTCATCTACAGCTATTACAGCAAAGAGCGTCTACTCTCGGATGAAGCGAGAAAGTCATGGATAGAGCCGGATGTAAAAGGGATGAATGATGAATGATGAATTGAAGAGCTACAGTCTTTACTTCCGCGTTCATCGTTCAGCGTTTCGCGTTTCTTTCCATCCCTCATCCCTGCTCTTCTACGCTGTGAGTTCGCAGATAAGAAATTCGAGTTGCAGGCGTGCGCCCTGTGCGCCGCCTCCGCCTAGCGAAGTCTTGATGGCTAAATCTGCTGCGGCGATGCGTTGGATGCTGCGCGTCAGTTGGCTGGCATCGCTGCGGCGTGCAGTTGCGAGAAACTCCTCGCGGCGGCCAAAGATTCCTACCTGCCGAAAAACGTCTTGATTCGGCGCACCCTTCGACATCAACTCTTTGGCAAGCGCGAGACGGTGATAGTTGCTGGCGATCAGGCCGATCAGCATCACAGGCTCTGCGCCGTCATCCAGGATGCGCTGCAAAGTCAGTAGAGCGCGCTTGCGGTTGCGCGCAATCAGATGATCCGCCAACTCAAAATTGGAGAGTTCGCGCGAACGCCCGACGAGCGCGTCAACCATCTCCATAGTGATAAGCCCGTTGCCGAGCGCGGCGGTTGCCAGCTTTTCAAGCTCGTTAGAGAGCGTCCGCACGTCGCTTCCAACGAGCGCCACAATCTGGTGCAGCGTCCTCTCGTCCACCTGCGCTTTCAACTCTTTCAGACGCTTTTTCGCCCAGTCCGCCAGTTCCGCATCCGTCAACGAGGCAAACTCGACGGCCAGGCAAACATCTAGCAGCGTCTTACTCAACTTGCGCCGCTTATCAAGCTCATCCGCGACAAAGATCACGACCGACGATTCAACTGGACGCGCAAGATAACGCATCAACGCTTCCTCGTCCGCCTCGCGCAGTTTTGCGAAATCCCTGATTAAGACAACGCGGCGCGGCGACATCATCGGAAGCTGCTCGGCTGCCGCAATCGCCTGCTGAACGTCCGTGTTCGTCAGGCTGAAGCTCGATTCATTGAACTCCCTCAGGGAAGCATCCTTCAAGCTCGCGTCCTTGATAGCGCGGGCGGCTAGATCGCGCAGGTAGGTTTCCACACCGAACAGCAGGTAGAGAGGCTTGATTTCTCCCTGCTTGAGGGCGCGATGCAAATCCTGCTTCGAGAGCACGCTCATTTCTCTTGATTGACTCCGAAGCCGTTGATGAGAGTCGAGACGAGCGACTCTGCGAAGCTGCGCGCCATACGCTGCACCGCCGGGTCTTCTTCATTGAAGAAGGAGCGCGGGTCGTTGGCGAATTCAAACTCGCCGCGAAAGACGTAATTCTGATTATCGTAAATGACGCGGTTCTCCACCTGATCGCGGACAGTCACGGCGGCTGTGATCGTGACCTGGATGATACGTGCGCGCCCGCGCTCATCCAGAAGCACGCCGCCGAAATCAAAGCTCTTGATAACGCCGTCAACCACAGCGTCCGCGCCTTCGCGCTCGCCCTGCACGCGCAGGCCGCGCCCGCGACGGACTATCTCGTTAATGACGGCTTCCGTAAAGCGCGTCTCGATCTTGTAGCGCAGAGCCTGATTCTGAAAGGCGGGGACGGCGATAGTGCGTATGCGCGTCGGCAGTTGATTCTTCGTCACAGGCTTGTAGCATTCGGCGAAGCCGGAGACGAAAACAAGCATTGTCACAAACGCCGCCACGCGACAAATTTTATTAATGGGGTGCATCTATCGTCTCCGTTGTCTGTAGACCAAATTAGAGAAGGAACTCGGATGATATGAATCAATCATCCGACATGTCAAACAGCCGCCCCTCGCGCTCTCATCTCCTTAATCGCATCGGCCACGCGCACAGTCTCCACAGCAGCTTTGACATCATGCACGCGAACGATGTGCGCGCCGCGCAGAACGGCAGCCGTCACAGTCGCCATCGTTCCATGAAGACGCTCGTGGGCGGGAGCATTGTCGAGCAGTCGTCCGAGAAAAGATTTTCGGGATGCGCCAACAAGAATGGGAAAACCTGAGAACGCTTGCGCGAACTTGTTGAGCCTGGCAATTAATTCTAAGTTCTGTTCCTGGCTCTTACTGAAGCCGATGCCTGGGTCAACGGCGATGCACTCGCGCGACACGCCCCGACCTTCGGCCTCCGCAATGCTCCGGCGCAAGCTCGCTTCAACTTCCGCGAAAATGTCCGCGACAGGCTCAAGCCTGTGCATCGTCGTCAGGTCTCCGCGCGAGTGCATCAGGACGAGTCCGGCACGAGCACGCGCGGCTTCATCAGCCAGCATGGGGTCAAAACGTAAACCTGAAATATCGTTGACTATCTCTGCCCCTGCGTCGAGCGCGGCACGGGCTACCCTTGCTTTCGTCGTATCAATGGAGATGGGAACGGTCGAATTTTTCGCCAGCCGCTCGATCACAGGCACAACGCGCCGTAGCTCTTCTTCAACAGAAACCAGTCGCGCTCCGGCGGGCCGCGTTGATTCCCCGCCGACATCTATGATGTCCGCGCCTTCAGCGATCATCTCCTCGGCGCGAGCCTGAGCGCGGTCTGCTGAAAGGAACTCACCGCCATCGCTAAAACTATCTGGCGTGACGTTGAGCACACCCATCACAAGGGAGCGCTCCCCAACAACAAGCGCGCGGCGCGCAATCTTCCACTCAAGCTTTTCCATAAGATGCTAAATAATATAACAGCAACCACTGCGCCAGGTACGAGCGGAATTGTCGAGATTACTTCTTATCGCTTGAAGAAGTCAGAGCCTTTGGTGAGTTTGAACTTGCAATAGCGTTGAATCGCTTTGAAGTCGTCCCAGTTCTCAGTAATCACCGTCGCGCTCCAACGTCGCGCGCTCACGGCAATGAGCACATCGAGGGCCATGCGCTGTGTTGCTCCGGGTAGCTGGCGCGGCGCACGGCCTCCACCGCTGCGGCGGCGAGCCTGCGAAAGTGAGAAGAGCACTTTGCTCGCCGTCAGCCAATCTTCGGCGTCAGGCACAATCAGAGAATTATCTTTCTCGTAGGCGCGATGCACACGCTCATAAACTTTGCGTTGGGTTTCATCTACTGCGCTCGCCATCAATTCCATCAACACGATTGACGAAAAAAGAAAGTTGTCAGGCAAGTCCGACAACTTTCTTGAAATGATCGTTGATGTATCGCAGGTGAAATATGTCATCTACGATGCTTTGCGCCGATGATGATTCTCGTATGCGATGCGCGCCGCTTTGAGCGTCAGGGCTTTGCGCGCAGCTAAACGCTTCTCGCGCTCTTCGTTCGTTTCAGGGTTGATGTGGTAAGGCTGTTTGCGAGCGCCATTAGAGCGTGAAGAAAGCGAAAGCTCATTGCCGACCAGCACGCTAGTTGTATTCGCTGTGGCCGCTAGTCGCTTTGATTTCTTTATCGTGCTTTTCTTCTTCGCCGTCATAGCTTCAGACCTCACTTCCTTAGTAGATGACTATATCACAGGCACGCTCGCACGTGCGTGCGTAAACCTCCGCGCCATGAAGAAGCCGATTAGCGAACAAGAACTCAAGCAGCTATGCAATGAGGTCGCACAGCAAGCCTCGTACATCAAGCAGCATCTTGAAGCTGCTGATAGCGAGAAGACCGCAGTGTGGAGGGAACTCTTTCGGAGACTCCAAAGGTAAAAGTGAAAAGGCAAAAGGGAAGAAAGGCCCACTTGCCCCTCTTCCCTTTTGCCTTTGACCTTTAACTTCTATCTCAGGCGGTCGCCGGATTGCTGCCCGTAATCGGCGGCAGAATCGGCTTCAGCGGCTTGGCCGTAGGCTCTTTGAGTTGCGGTCGCTCGTCGTCGCTTGGCGCTGGCGGCTGATCTTCGTCGAGCGGGAGGCCCGCAACGATTCTACGAATCTGCACGCCGTCGAGCGATTCGCGCTCAAGCAGAGTCTCGGAGAGCCGCACCATCGTGTCGCGGTTCTCTTCGATGATTGCCTTGGCCCGGTCATACTGCTCCGAGATGATCTTCTTCACTTCCTGATCTATCTTGATCGCAGTGTCTTCGGAGAAATCACGATGCTGCGCGATTTCTCGGCCCAGGAAGATTTGCTCTTCCTTCTTGCCGAACGTGAGCGGTCCCAACTCCGACATGCCGTACTCGCAGACCATCGCACGCGCCAGTTCGGTCGCACGCTCTATGTCGTTGCTCGCCCCTGTAGTGATGCTGCCGAGGAAAAGCTCTTCGGCGATGCGCCCGCCCATCAGGATAGCAATCTGGCCGACCAGATACTCCTTCGAGTAGTTGTGACGGTCGCCTTCCGGCAGTTGCTGCGTCACACCCAAGGCCATCCCGCGCGGGATGATCGTCACCTTGTGAACAGGGTCTGCATTCGGGACTTTCAAACCGACGAGCGTGTGCCCCGCTTCGTGATACGCGGTGATGCGCTTCTCCTCGTTTGAGATGACCATTGATTTGCGCTCCGCGCCCATCAAGACCTTGTCTTTAGCCAACTCGAAATCCGGCATCAAGACGAGCTTCTTGTTGTAGCGCGCAGCATTCAAGGCAGCCTCGTTGACGAGGTTCGCAAGGTCTGCGCCCGTGAAGCCCGGCGTGCCGCGCGCGATGACGCTGATGTCAACGTCTTCGCCGAGCGGAATTTTTCTGGTATGAACTTTCAGGATGCCCTCGCGCCCGCGCACGTCTGGACGAGAGACGACGACGCGACGATCAAAGCGTCCTGGACGAAGCAGCGCGGGGTCAAGCACGTCCGGCCTGTTAGTCGAGGCAATCAGAATTACGCCGTCGTTCGACTCGAAGCCGTCCATCTCGACGAGCAACTGGTTCAGGGTTTGTTCACGCTCGTCGTGGCCTCCGCCAAGACCAGCGCCCCGATGACGCCCGACAGCATCAATCTCGTCAATGAAGATGATGCACGGCGCGTTCTTCTTGCCCTGCTCGAAGAGATCGCGGACGCGGCTTGCGCCGACGCCGACAAACATCTCTACGAAATCAGAGCCGGAGATGGAGAAGAACGGGACGTTGGCCTCGCCTGCGATGGCGCGAGCCAGAAGCGTCTTGCCTGTTCCCGGCGGCCCCATCATGAGCACGCCTTTCGGAATACGCCCGCCGAGCTTCTGAAACTTTTGCGGCTCTTTGAGGAATTCGATAATCTCCTGCAACTCCTCTTTCGCTTCCTCAACGCCAGCCACGTCTTTGAACGTGACGCGCTTCTGCTGGTTGTTCAAAAGTTTCGCGCGTGATTTTCCGAAGGAGAGGGCCTTGTTGCCGCCCGACTGCATTTGCCGCAACATGAAAATCCAGATGCCGATGATGAAGAGAATCGGTGCCCAGCTTAGAAGCACGCCCCAGAGCATGTTGTTGCCAATCGGCTCTTCCTGAGCGCTATCCACTTTCGGCTTGCCGTTCGCATCCTTCTCGGTTGCGATTTTCATCAACTCGGCCTTGCGAAACTCATTAGCCAGCGGTGCGCGAAACTCCTGCCCGCTTCTATCAATGGCGGCGACTTCCTGTGGCTTAAAAGTAACCTGTTTTAATTCGCCGTTCTGGATTTTCGCTTCCAAAGTAGTCAGGTCAATCTGCGCTACGCTCTTGTTCTGCGGGCCTGCGAAGAACTTGTAGAGCAGCAGTGCCCCGACCACAATGAACATCCAGAAGATTATTTGTCTTGCCGTAGAACTCAAAATATTTTCCAGCCTCCGACGCCGATAATACTCCATCTCGGCATCCTTTGTCGCTCCCACAATCAATGAAATTAACGCGCCCTCTGAGAGGGGGAGCTAACCCTTGTTTTATCCAGTCTGAAGTCGCCACCTTAAGATGCCATGAGAGTGTCCCGCGTTGCGCTTTTCTTCCCTCTACGCATTCATCGAAAATACTCAATCTTTCTTCTCGGAAACTTCCCCCTTCACCGCGAACGTCGCCAGGTAAGGCAGCCCTCGCCAGCGATCCTGAAAGCCCAGCCCGTAGCCGAAGACGTAATTCTCGTGCGTCTCAAACGCGCGCCACTCAGGTTGAAGCTCGACGCGCCGCCCGTCAGGTTTATCAACCAACACGCACAACCGAACGCTCGTCGCGCCGAGTGCGCCGAGTTGTTGGATGAGATATTCCTGCGTCACGCCTGTATCGAGCACGCCTTCGACCAGCAGCACGTTGCGGCGGGACAGGTCAACCTGCGTGCTAAAGGAGATGTCCTGAACGCCGCCGAGAGATTGGTGGTCGTAGCGTAGGAAGGCCGTTCGCGGCGGGCGCTCCATTGCGCGCAGCAGGTCTGCGAGGAAGACGAAGCTATCGTCTAGCACGCCCAGGACTGTGAAGTCCTGCCCCTCGTAAGCTTGGCCGATCTCACGCGCAAGCTCTTTCACTCTCCCAGCGATTTCCGCTGCGCCGTAAACCTCTACAATCTCATCTGCCATCGCCTCTCACGCTTTCAATCAAAAGTAGCCAATAAAAACGGAAACCGCCTGGCGTGTAGCGCGGCGGCAAGTCAAAAGTGATTGTAGGAGAGAGCGCGTCCCCTTTTCAACCTATTTCGACGAAAAGCAGAAGTCAGAATCTAGGAGTCAGAATCCAGAAGGAAAGAAAATGTGTGAACGCGGTTCGGAGCCTATTCATTCTGGCTTCTGGATTCTGACTCCTGAATTCTGTTTTTCAAAAATATTAGCCCGCGCCTGCGCTCGACAAAGCAGCCGCCCGGCAACTCCGCGACGCGCCCGCCGCGCTCTCCCACCAGCAACTTTTCAACGCCCACCACGTGAGCCATCTCCAAACGCCTCAAGTCGCCGCGCCCGCGAGCAAGCCACAAACGCAAGGCGCGCCTGCGAACAGCCTTTGAAGCGCGTCCCAGAACATCTACGCTGAGCGACGCAGGAATGGATGCGCTTTTTTCACTCTCAGCGACATTCTCTTCTTCACTCGCCGCGTGCAACAACTCTTCAGCCGCAGCATTCAAAACCGCCGCATCCTCGCGCAGCAATTCCGCCGTTCGAGAGAGACTCTCCACCACACGCGGATTGAAACTCTCCAACAGCGGCAGCAACCTGCGACGTACACGCACGCGAGCGAACCTCTCATCCTCGTTCATCGCATCAACCCTGAACTCCACGCCTCGCTCACGACAATACTTTTCAGTCTTAACACGCCTTGCCCAACCCACCAGCGGCCTCGCAAGCTGTACCTCACTCTCCACCGCGAGCACACGCACAGGCTCAATCCCGCCCAAACCCTCTGCCCCGCTTCCGCGCAACAAACGCAACAACACCGTCTCCGCCTGATCGTCCATCGTGTGCCCCGTCAAAACCACACGCGACCCACACTCTGCTGCCACCTCAGCCAGAAACTCATAACGAGCGCGCCGCGCCGCCTGCTCCAAATTATCCCCTGCACTCGCCGCACGCTCTTTCACATCTGCGCGTCCAACCTCAACCTCAACCCACAACTCATTCGCCAGAGCCTCAACCCAACGCGCATCCTCCTCCCCGGCTTCCCCCCTCAACCCATGATCCAGATGCGCCACCCTCAACTGCAACCCTAGCCGCCCCGTCCTCAACAATTCATCCAACGCCAACAACAACGCCACCGAATCCGCCCCACCCGACACAGCGACGACCACGCGCTCATCCGCCACAGGCAAACCAAGACGCTTCCACTCCTTGAGCAACGCTCCGGCAAACGCGCTCAATCTATTCCCAGCACGCCCGCTCACTCTTCGCCCCGTCTGCACGACACTCCGCGACTGCTCTTTCCTGCTTATATCCATACAAAGCGATTGTCAGACCACGCCCGCCGGAAGTCAAAAGGCAGACCGGGCAGCCGAGATACAGCGTGGCGAAATGTTTCAGAGGGAATTGAAGAAGTAATTGCGGAGATACGGAAGAAATCAGGACGATTTGGTTAATGGCAGGGAGCAACGAATGCCATCAGGCGACGATCATCGTTCCTGTTCCTTCGTCCGTGAAGACTTCAGCGAGTAGCGCGTTGCGCGCCGAACCGTTGATGATGTGCGCGCTGCCGACGCCGCGTTTGAGAAGCTCTGTGATGCTCTGAAGTTTCGGAATCATGCCGCCTGTGGCCGCGCCTTCGCGGATTAACGATTCGGCTTCGTCTGCCGAGAGCCGGGAGAGTTTCGTCTCAGGCTCTCCGGCTCGCAGGTAAATTCCGTCAACATCGGAGAGCAGAATCAACTTCTCCGCTTTCAACTGAACGGCGATCTCCGAAGCAATCGTGTCCGCGTTGATGTTGAAGACCATTCCCTCGTCGTCCGCGCCGAGCGAAGAGATGACGGGCAGGTATCCTTCATCGAGCAAGACGCACAAGAGCCGCGCCTTGATCTCGACGACATCGCCGACATGCCCGAAGTCAACGTGTTCATGCTCGCCCGTCTCACGATTCAAAATCTCTTTGGGCGGACGCCGCTTTGCGTGAACGATGCTGCCGTCAATGCCCGACAACCCGACGGCTTCAATACCTCTCTGGCGCAAGGCAGCCAGAATGTCCGTGTTGATTTTCCCGGCGAAGATCATCTTCGCCATCTCAAGCGTCGCATCGTCGGTCACGCGCCGCCCGTTGATGATCGTCTGCGCCACGCCCATCTGCAAAGCGAGGTCCGACAACTGCTTTCCTCCGCCATGCACAACGCAGAGGCGTATGCCGACCTGATGAATCAAGGCCAACTCTTCCGCGAGCGAGGCCAAATTCTGAGCGTCTTCCGTCGCCTTGCCGGATAACTTAACGACGAAGGTCTTGCCCTGGAATCTTTGAATGTAGGGCAACGCCTCGCGCAGCAGGTCAAGACGAAGCTGATTCCCAACGTCGAGTCGTGATTCACTCATCAGGTCTCACCCCCAAAAAATTAAAAATGAAAAATGCAAAATGCAAAAGTGAGGCTGAAGCCACGATTAATTAATTTGCCTTCTCCTTCTTTTTTCATTTTTAATTTTTAATTTTTCACTTCTAATAGTCTTTTCATAATCGCCTTCTGCGCGTGAAGACGATTCTCCGCTTCGTCAATCACGACTGAAGAAGGCGAGTCAATCACGCCGTCCGTCACAATCACGTTGCGGCGCACGGGCAGACAGTGCATGAAGATCGCTTCGCGTGTACGCGCCATCTTTCCTTCATCAACAATCCAACTTGGGCGATATTGAGCGCGCTCCTCAGCATCCTTCCCCGGCGAACCGTAAAAACGTTTGCTTCCCCAACTCTTCGCGTACACAGCTTGCGCGCCATCGAACGCTTCGTTCACGTCATTCGTCGTAGAGACGCTTCCGCCTGCGCTCGCAGCCTGACTCTCAATGTCGCGCATCAACTCGTCGTCAAGCTCGTAACCCGGCGGGTGAGCGATGACGAGTTCGTGTCCCATCTGCGCCGCAGCCAGCGCGAAGCTGTTCGGCACGGCCATCGGCAGAGGCTTCGGATGCCAGGCCCAGGTCAGCAGCACGCGCCTTTGTCCTCGGCCCAACTTCTCGCGCACCGTCATCATGTCCGCCAGAGCCTGACACGGGTGATGCATGGCCGATTCGAGATTGATAACCGGCACGTTCGAGTATTTCGCAAACGCGCCGAGGACGGGATCGCGCCGCTCATCCTCCCAATCTTTGAGAGCGGCAAACGTTCTCACACCCAGACCGGCGCAGTATCTTCCAAGCACGCGCACAAACTCCGCGACGTGCTCAGTCTTGTCCGAATCCATCACTGCGCCGTCCCGGTGCTCAAGCGTCCAGCTTGTCCCGCCAGGCTCAAGCACAACCGCGTTGCCGCCAAGCTCAAAAACCCCGACCTGCATCGAAGCGCGCGTCCGCAAACTGGGATTGAAGAAGACGAGCGCGATTGAACGCCCCGCGAGCGGCTTTGCGCGCTCCTCGCCTCGCTTGAAACGAAGCGCCGACTCGATCAATGCTTCAAGCTCGTCGCGCGTCCAATCGACTGTTGTTAGAAAATTTCTGGGCATAATCCTCAAATCATATCGAAGGAATCGCTACAGAGTCACAGAGACACAGAGAAGAATGCTGAACGATGAATGATGAATGATGAACCGAAAAACAATTGTCTCCACTTGCGCATTCATCGTTCATCCTTTCCCTTCTCTCTGTGTCTCTGTGACTCTGTGGCTTAGTTTTGTTAGCTGCTCTCAATATCTAGCGCCCTCGCGCCTCTCGTCTAAGATGCGGTAGTCCTTCTCATTGATGGCTGCCTGCGGGAGACGGCGATCAACGTAGAGAGACTTGCTTTTGTAATTATTATAAGCCAGCCCCGCGCTGAAGATGATTCCGCTCCCGATGAACACGAGCGCGAATTTCTGCCAGCGTGGTTGTTTCAAATACTCGCTCCAACAATACAGGCTGTAGAGCATGGCAACAGGGAAAGCGACATAGTACATGTGCGAGTACGGCGGCCTGAAGGAGAAGGCGAAGCCCGCGTAGATCAGGCAGACCGTGACAAGCGTCAGATACTTCATCGCACGCCAATCTCTCTGCGTATGTTTTTTCCTGAACCAGAGGACGACGAGCGCAACGGGTTGCAGGAGTCCGATGATGCCCAGAAAGATGATGAAAGGAATCAGCCAGGGATTGTTTCGCATAAACGCGAGGCGCGTTCCCGAATTTTCTCCGATAAAGCGCGGCAGTTCATAGCTGGCGAAGGAGAGGAATCGTCCGAGAATACCTTCGGCGACATTCCAGGAGCGCAGGACGTTTGCGCTGTTGAATTGAACCACCTCATTAGTGCTGCCCAGGCCTCCCGTCAATCCATACTTGAGATACGTCGGGATCAAAAAGCTGCCCGTCAAGATTGCTCCGGCGGCAAACCAGCCCAATGATCTGAGAACATGCAACCCTCGTGTTCGATACTGGAAATAGAAGGAGACCAGCAGGAAGGGCATGAGGATGGGCCAGGACATGTGAAACTGCATCACCCAAAGGAGCGCAAAGCCCATCATCAGATTAGCCCAATGGAGCGGAATCAGCTTGCGTGTCAGGAACGGATAAGTTTCGATAACGCCGACGAAAAAAAGAATGGCTCCAAAGAGCACGTAAGACGGATTGAAAACGTGCGTCGAAAGATTCAAGGTCCAGGGCGCAGTCAGGAGCCAGGCCCAGATGAACCATTTTGGTATTTCAGGCAAACGCTTCGCGCAGTACCAGGCGAAGAAACAGAGGGCTGCAAACGAGAGGATGTTTAATAAGATGTAGGGGGCTTCCGGGATGGGTAGCAAGTAGAAAGGAAGGCCAGCGGTTAACCCCTGCAAGGCTCCAGGGATTTGAATCGTGTTGGTGACATCCGGCCCGAAGTAAGGCCACGCTCCGGTCGTATAGAATTTCAACCCGATCAGATAGATTTGCTTCTCATCTTGATTCCAAAATTCCGAGCAGACGCCGAACCCCAAGCGGAAGAGAAACGCTAGCGATAAGAGAACAAAGAAAACAATTCGCCGCTTCCTTGCTTGTGCAATCTCCATGCGTGCAACCAACCTGACTCGCGGTTTAGCTAATGTTAGTCGGACTTAAGAATGGGCAAGAGGGTCTTAGCTCCGTAGGAGCGTGATGTTTATAGCCCGGTCGCATCAATTAAGTTTCAAGCTCCGTTAGGAGCGGAATGTTTCACGTCCATTACATTTCGCTCCTGACGGAGCTTGCTTCTATTTGTCGCAGCTCGACTATAAACATCACGCTCCTACGGAGCTAAGGAAACATCTCCGCTGACGCCGCGCAGCTATCCTTATCTTAGAAGCAGTTAGAAAAAGCCCCGCAGGGGCGCAATGTAAGAGCCTGTGGCAACGCCACAGGTCAGCGTTGTAGGTTTATCCGTCAAGCCCTGAAAGGGCGACATATATTATTCCGCCCCTTCAGGACTTGCGATAATAATTTATGACTTGTTTTCCTGGGGCGCTGCCCCAGGCTATCAAATCATCGCCCCTTCGGGGCTTTCATGGACTTTTTCAAACAGCTTCTTAAATAGAACTGACGTTAAGCTACTACCGTTGTTCCCCACGCTTCAACTTCCGGCAACTTGCCTGAGCGCGTCAACGAATAGATCAACCTCTTCCGGTTTCAAACAGAGAGGCGGCAGAAGCCTGAGCACGTTCGCATCGCTCGACGTGCCCGTGATGATGCGTTTTTGGAGCAGAGCCTGATGCACGGGCGCAGCCTTCTCCTTGAACTCCAGCCCCAGCAGAAAACCCAAACCCCTTACGCCGACGACCTGCGGAACACCAGTGAGACGCTCGCGCAGGTAACTCTCCGTCCGCTTCACGTTCAACAGCATCCCATCCGCCTCAATCGCTTCCAGCGTCGCACAGACAGCCGCCATCGCCAGCATCCCGCCGCCGAACGTCGTCCCTAGATCATTCTCCTTGATGTGCGAAGCTACGCCCTCATTCACCAGACACGCGCCGACGGGCACGCCGCTCCCCAAAGCCTTCGCCAGCGTGATGATGTCCGGCACAACCGCGCCCCCCGCCTCGCTTCCAGCGAAGAACCATTCGCCCGTGCGCCCGACACCCGTTTGCACTTCGTCGTAAATCAACTGAATCCCACGCTCATCACACAACTCGCGCAGGCGCTTGTAAAATTTCGCATCCATCATCCGCACGCCAGCCATTGATTGAACCGGCTCAAGCATGATCGCGGCCACAGAGTCGTCCGCGATTTTCTCTACTGCTTTCGTGTCGCCAAACTCCGCGAAGAGATGGCCGGGCACGTTCGGCTTTCCAATCTCCCGATATTTCCCCAGCGCCGTTGCGCTGATCGCGTCCGCCGTGCGCCCGTGAAAGCTGCCGCTAAAGGTGATGATCTTTTCTCTTCCGGTCGCCATGCGCGCCATACGCATAGCGTTCTCGTTCGCCTCAGTTCCAGAATTACAGAAGAAGGCTTTCGCAATCGGCTCAGGCGCAAGCGAGACCAGACGTTCAGCCGCGCGCGCGCGCACCTCAGAGTAAACAAGGTTCGAGTAAAAGAGCAGAGCTTCGGCCTGCGCGCGGATTGCGGCGACGACATGCGGGTGACAATGCCCCGTTCCGGCGACAGCGTGCCCGCCGTAGAGGTCCAGGTAACGCTCGCCGTCGCTCCCCCAGAGCCACACGCCCTGCCCGCGCTCCGCCGCGAGCGGCATCTTTTTATATGTCGCCAACTGAAAGCGGTCTTCGCTCTCCATGATCTCTTCAAAAGTTGAAACTGTTTCTGCTTTCATCCTGCCCTCGCTCCGTCAGGTACGCTTCCTTCAGGGACGGCCAGCACAGGCTGAATCCCGTCAGCGTATCCTATATCGAACAACATTCCCTCAGAGATTTCGCCCGCCATCTTTCTAGGCTCAAGGTTGACGACGAACAATGCCTGGCGTCCCTCTATCTCTTGAGGATTCTCACGCTCCTGCTTCATGCCCGCGAGAATTGTTCTCCTGTGATCTCCGAAATTTACAGTTAGCTTGACCAGCTTACTTGAGCCGCTCACCTCTTCAACCAACTCGATAGTTCCAACGCGCACGTCAATTTTTTCCAGCACGTCAAGGGAGATAGTTGGCTTGACCGCCGCAACTTCAAAGCTCTCGCCCTGCTTCATGGATTGCTCCCCGTCAACATCAATCCCATCTTCTCGTCCAGGCCAGCCATCAGGTTCATATTCTGCACAGCCTGTCCCGCAGCGCCTTTAACCAGATTGTCGAGCGCGGAGAAGATGACGAGTTGACGCCCGCGCGCCGCCATGCCGATGTCGCAAAAGTTCGTTGTCTTCACCCAGTTGATGTCGGGCGAACCCTCGACCAGGCGCACGAAGAAAGAATCTTTGTAGAATTCTGTGAAGACCTCGCGCACCTCATCCGTCGCCATCTCTTCTTTCGCTTCGGCATAAATGGACGCGAAGATGCCGCGCGCAACCGGCAGGCTGTGTGTCATGAAGACAAGCTCGCTCGTCCAATCTCCGATGGCGCGAAGTTCCTGCTCAATCTCAGGCACATGCTGGTGCGTGAAAGGCTTGTAGGCATAGAAAGAGTTCATGCGCTGCGGGTGATGCGTGTTCGCGGCGGGCTTCGCGCCTGAGCCGGAAGAGCCTGTCTTAGCGTCAACAACCACGCGGCCCTCAATGAGATTATTGGCGACAAGCGGCGCAAGTCCCAGCAGCGTTGCCGTCGCAAAGCATCCCGGATTGCTGATGCGCGAAGCTGTTTTAATTGCCTCACGGTTCGTCTCCGTCAGGCCGTAAACGAAACCTGCTTGCGCCTCCATCGCCGTGTGCTCGCGGTTGTAGAAACGCTCAAACGTCTCGCGGTCGCGCAAGCGAAAGTCGCCTGACAGGTCAATCACTTTTACGCTTTGCGGCAGACGCGGCACAATCGAAATCGCCTGCCCGTGCGGGAGCGAGAGGAAAACGAAATCTAAATCCTCAAAACTCTCCAACGCTTCCGGCGCATGCTCGAAACGCAGATCGGTCAGCCCGTACAGATTCCTGTGAACCTCGCCGACCGTCTTGCCCGCATGCTCATTCGCCGTGACCAGCTTAATCTCGGCCTGCGGGTGCATGAGCAGCAGGCGCAAAAGCTCCGCGCCGCCATAACCCGAACCGCCGAAAATGCCAACTCTCAATTTCATCACATCACCAAAATAAACCACAGATAAACGCAGATAGACACAGATAAAAGAGAAAGGTCAAACGCACTGGTCTGGATTCAATTTATCGTTCAGTCTTTTCCTATCAGCGTTTATCTGTGTTCATCTGCGGTTTCATACTCGCGAGCTTCTCATGCACAATTTTGAAAAGTCGTGTGCCGTCCCGGCGCGCGTTGCCTGCCGGAACATTGAACTCACGCTCGATGTAGTCTTCACCCATCTGCGAATCAGTCACAGAGCCTGCGATGACATCAACCTGGATTCCGCGCCTGCGAAACAACTCTATCCCGCCCCACGCGCCGACGTAATCAGACGCACAGAAGACTATGGCTGCCGTCGCCTCTCTCAACTCTTCATCATCGAAGACTGAATCAACCGAGTAGCCGCCCAGGATTCCATCGCCAAGCTCTATGACTATCATGTCAGGCGCGCTCTCGTTTAAGCGCGCGATGATCGCTTTGGCAACAGGAGCAAGGTCGTTTGCTCCAACCGTCGAAGGCAGCCCGCAATCAAGGAAGCTGGCGGTCGCAACCGCACCGTGATCTGCCATGTTGAGAGTGTCGCGCAAGCACGCCACACCCGACAGCTTCGCAGCCGCAACTTTCAACCCTTTGCGCGTCGCCTGCTTGATGAGTTCCGTCGCAGCGTAAGTCTTGCCGCTGTTCATGCAAGTTCCCGCGACCAGTACCAGCGGCGCGGTCTGCTCAAGATGTTCGCGCGGTGGCAAAGCATTATCGGCAATATTGAGCACACGGCCCTCTTCGTCACAGGCCAGCCCTATCACCTCCAGGCTGATCGCATCGCTCAGGCTCGAATGATGTCCGGTGCAGTAGCCGATGACGCCGCCCATGTTCAAAAGATGAAGCCGATCCCCTGCGCTCACCGTCTCCGGCACGTCCCCTACAAAACCCTTCAACGCGCGCCGTCGTCCCAGAACACCAACCAGCACGTCGCCCGGATTGACCTTCGCCATCCTGCCTGTCGGCAACTCCAACTGGTTATACGTCGCGCTGTCAGTCAACGCGCGCACAACCACCACATCGCCCGCGCACGGCTTCTCGGAGGCTTCAACTACCGCCATAGTCCTGGACAGATTGAGCAACGACGCGGCAGAGCCAATCTTATCAGCTTCAACCACCACGACCGTTGTCGCAAATGCGCTGTCCACACTTTTCGTCATTAACATCACCCCGCACCTCTTTTTGAAGTCAGTACCGCCTGCCGCAAGCGGTACTGACCTATTAGTTCAATCCCCGTAATCTTAGCCGCAGCGCATTGAGCTTGATGAAGCCTTCCGCATCGCGCTGGTTGTAAATATCTTCTGCCTCGAAGGTCGCCAGCCGTTCGTTGTAGAGCGAGTGAGGAGCGCGGCGTCCGACGACCGTTGCATTGCCGCGATAGAGTTTCAAACGAACGTCGCCCGTGACGTTGACCTGCGTTTCATCAACCATCTTTCGCATCAACTCAAACTCCGGCGCAAACCAGAACCCGTAGTACACGCTCTCCGCGAACTTCGTGCTGAGCGAATCGCGCAGGTGCATCACCTCGCGGTCGAGCGTGATGGATTCCAGCGCACGATGAGCCGCCTGCAAGATGGTCACGCCCGGCGTCTCATACACGCCGCGCGACTTCATCCCGACGAAACGATTCTCCACCAGATCAACACGTCCGATTCCGTGCTCGCCTCCTGCCTTGTTCAAAGCTTCGAGCAGTGAGACTGCGCTCAGCTTTTGGCCGTTGACCGAAACAGGCTCGCCTTTCTCGAAACCGATTTCCACGTACTCAGCTTCGCCTCGCGCTTCTTCCGGCGCTTTCGTCAACTGGAAAATGTCCGCCGGAGGTTCCGCCCAGGGGTCTTCCAGGATGCCGCCCTCGTAAGAGACGTGCATCAGGTTACGGTCTGTCGAGTAAGGCTTCTCGGCTGTGGCTGTGACCGGAATGCTGTGCGCTCGCGCATACGCGATTAAGTCCGAGCGCCCCTTGAACTCCCACTCGCGCCACGGAGCGACGACCTTGATGTCAGGCTCCAATGCGTAATAGGTCAACTCGAAACGCACCTGATCGTTGCCCTTGCCCGTCGCGCCGTGAGCAACCGCATCAGCGCCTTCCCGGCGCGCAATCTCGATCTGGCGCTTCGCAATCACGGGGCGCGCGAGCGATGTTCCCAGCAGGTACACGCCTTCGTAAACCGCGTTTGCCTTAACAGCGGTCCACACATACTCGCGCACAAACTCTTCGCGCAAATCTTCGACGTACAACTTGGACGCGCCCGTCTCACGCGCCTTCGCGTCCAGCCCGTTTAGCTCCTCGCCCTGCCCCACATCCGCGCAGTAGCAAACAACCTCGCACCCGTAACGCTCCCTGATCCAACGCAGCATCACAGAGGTGTCAAGCCCGCCCGAATAAGCCAGTACGATTTTGTTTATTTTCTTCTCAGCCACTTTTTTTCCTTGAAGTCTGGAATCTGAAGTCTGGAGTCAAAAGAAAGAACTTGTCTTTGACTCCAGACTTCAGACTCCAGACTGTTTCATCCAAACAACTCCCAAATCTTCTTAGTTGCCGCTCGCTGCGCTTTGCGCTCCGTGACGGCGATGAAGATTGTGTCTTCGCCCGCGAGCGTGCCGACAATCTCCCGGATTGCCGCGCGATCAATCTCAACTGCGACTGCCGAAGCCATCCCCGGCTCACACTTCGCTACGATCAGCACATCGCCCGCCGTGTCCAGGCTGAGCAGCCCGCGCGCCGATGAGCCGTTCGAGCTTCGCGGCATCGTGTAGTGCCCGTGATGCTTGACGACGCCTAGCTCTACCAGGTCGCGCGACACGCTACTTTGCGTCGCCACAACTCCCGCACGCTCCAGATGCGCCGTCAACTCATCCTGCGTCCCGATTCGCTTCGCGCGAATCAAGCCCAAAATCTTCTGTTGCCGTGTCTCTTTTATCATAGCCCTCTTATGCAGCCTATTTGCATAATCATTGCATAGATGCATAAAATAGCAGCCAGGATGCATTTTAGTCAAATAGCTTTGTGCCGGGCGGCTGGCGTACAATGCGCCTGTAAGGGTTTAGACGGAGGGATTGATGAGTCAGTCGAAAAATTTGTGGGGCGGACGGTTCACGGGCAAAGCTGATGAAAAGTTTGCCGAGTTCAATCGCTCGTTTGGCTTTGACCGTAGATTATTGGAAGTGGACGTGCGCGCAAGCGTTGCGCACTGTGAAGGCTTGCGCGGGGCGGGTGTTCTGGTGGACGCCGAAAGCGAGCAAATCAAGAGCGGCCTTCAGACGATCCTCAAGCGCGCTCAGACAGACGCGCATTATTTCGACGAACTGGATTCCGAAGATGTCCACTCTTTCGTCGAAGCGCGTCTCGTACAACTCATCGGCGATACGGGCCGGAAGCTGCACACGGGTCGCAGCCGCAACGATCAGGTGGCGACCGATCTGCGCCTCTGGCTGCGCGAGGAGATTGACAACATCACCCTGAAAGCGCGTGAGGCGCAGCATGCGCTGCTTGATCTTGCCGATGCTCATTCGAAGGTTGCGCTTCCGGGCTACACGCATCTGCAACGCGCTCAGCCTGTTCTCTGGGCGCATTGGTGTCTGGCCTATTTCGAGATGCTCCGGCGGGACGGCGAACGTTTGAAGGAGGTAAGACAGCGAGTCAACATCTTGCCGCTCGGCTCGGCTGCGCTCGCGGGCACAGCTTACAAAATTGATCGTGAAGCGGTGGCACGTGAGCTAGGGTTTGAGGGCATCTCGCGCAATAGTCTGGATGCCGTCAGCGACCGCGACTTCTGCGTCGAGTTTACGAGCGCATGCTCTTTAATCATGCTTCACCTCTCGCGTCTCGCCGAAGACATCATCATCTATGCGACGGGGGAGTTCGGTTTTCTGGAATTGAGCGACGCCGTTGCGACAGGCTCAAGCCTGATGCCGCAGAAAAAGAATCCCGATTCGATGGAGCTTGTGCGCGGCAAGGCCGGGCGTGTTTTCGGCCACCTCAGCGGATTGCTCGCCACGTTGAAGGGATTGCCGCTGGCTTACAATAAGGACATGCAGGAAGACAAGGAAGCCGTCTTTGACGTGGCCGATACGGTCAGCGCGTCGCTTGAAGTAACCGCGACCGTTTTACGCAACACGCGCGTGCGCGAAGCGAGGGCGCGCGAAGCCGCCACGCGCGGCTACATGAACGCGACCGAGCTGGCGGATTATCTCGCGCGCAAAGGTATGCCATTCCGCGAGGCTCACGACGCGGTTGGGCGTCTCGTCTTACGCGCCATTGAGCTGGGCGTTGAGCTTCAAGACCTCGCATTGAATGAGATGCGATCTTTCTCCTCGCTCATCGAGATGGACGTGTACGACGCTCTCTCGCTCGCACAAACGCTCTCGACCAAATCGCAAGCGGGCGGCACGTCGCCTGAGCGCGTCGCGGAGGCGCTTTCCAGCGCGCGTGCGTCTCTGGCTTCGGAAGATTCCGGTTGAGAAGTGAAGCGTTGACGCTTCACTGGATTCAACGTCCTGCCGGGCAGGTAGAAAATATTTTCAATCAAAACAATTCACCTAATAATTGTTGACTTGCCGCCGGATTCCCCTTATCTTCCAAACATCGCTCGCTGATTTAATCGTTAGAGAAACACGCCTTTTAGTAAAACTGCCCTTGCAGCATGAGACCCCTTGATAAGGAGCTTTTCGATGGGCGCAAAAGCCAGCCAGGTTTTACCGCTTGCCAGAACAGACCAGTTAGTCGTTCGAGAACTTCCTGATGAATTGCTGGTCTATGATTTGGGTCGTCACAAAGCGCATTGTCTCAATAGAGCGTCAACGCTCGTCTGGAAGCATTGCGATGGAAAGACGACGGTCGCAGAAGCGGCGCGGTTACTGGAGAGGGAGCTTGCCACGTTAGTTGATGATGATGTTGTCTGGCTGGCGCTCGGTCAGTTGAGAAGATTCCATCTGCTGGAAGAAGAGAGCGGAACAATCATGGGACGGAAGGTCTCGCGGCGTGACCTGGTGCGGAAGTATTTGCCTGCCGCGCTTGCGTTGCCAGTGATTCTGTCCATTCCGTCACCGACATCGGCTCAGGCAGTGAGCGGCGCTTGTGCGGCTGCAAACGGTCGCCCGAATGGATGCGCGTGTTCGAGCTTCACTCAATGTCAGAGCAACTGTTGCTCCAGTTTGGGCGGTGGCGGTTTTACCTGCCAGCCGGGCACGTCTTGTTAGCGGGGCATCCGGCCTTAATCATCAGACCCGCGCTCTCATCAAAAAGGAGACGGTCTTCCCTGGTTCATGCTTAAAGCTCCGGCAGAATCGCACGGTCGCCTCGTGGCTGAAATGCTTCAAGGCTCATGGCGTCGCTCTCCAACAGCACCTGAATGGCAAAGCGCGAAATTGGAAGAGATTGCGCCGCTGCTTCAAAGGTCTGGGGCGGCGGCGCTCTGTTGGTGGCGGATTCGATTTTCTGACCTGCGAGACATTCCTTTAGCTAAGAGCTTCCACGATGCGTATCGCCTGAACACTCTCCAAGCTGCTCTCACGCAACAAACAATCAAGGAGACAATCGCCCTCCTGCGCTCGGTTGAAATCGAGCCGATTCTGGTTAAGGGCTGGGCTGTCGCGCGCGCTTACCCTGAGAAGGGGCTGCGGCCCTATGGGGACATTGACCTCTGCGTTCGACCCGGTCAATTCGCGGCTGCCGAGAGTGCGCTGAACAATCTATCGGATAAGCAATACGAGGTGGACTTGCACAGCGGCTTCGCGAAATTCGGCTGCGGAAGCTTCAATGAAATTTACGCTCGCTCGCAGTTAGTCTGCCTTGAAGAAACAGACGTGCGGGTGGCGAGCGCGGAAGACCATCTTCGCTTCCTCTGCATACACATGCTGCGCGAAGGAGCGTGGCGTCCGCTGTGGCTGTGCGACATAGCTGCGGTTGTTGAATCTCTTCCTGCAAACTTTGACTGGGACTCTTGCCTGAGCGAGAACAGGCGGCAGGCGGATTGGATAACCTGTGCGCTCAAACTAGCGCAACAACTGCTCGGCGCGGACATCAGCAATACTCCGGCAGCTCAAAAAACCAGGCAGCTTCCACGCTGGCTCGTCCCGACGATTTTGAAGGAGTGGGAATCATTATTCCCTTCAATGTCTCAGAGGCATCGTGCGCCGATGGCGCGTCACCTACGCCATCCGGCTGAGATTCTGAAAGGGCTTTACAATCGCTGGCCGAACCCGATTGAAGCGACCATCAGCGTGCGAGGGCCGTTCAACGACTTGCCCAGGTTTCCCTTCCAACTCGGTAATTGTCTGGCGCGCACCGCGAAGTTTACGGCGCGACTGCCGAAATTACTGCGCGGACAATAACCGGAATTAACCACAGAGACGCCGCAGGCACAGAGAAGAAGAAGAAAGGTTTCAGATAGAAATTTTGAAGTCTCAAATCTGTTATCTTAAATCTCTGGCCTTCTCTGTGCCTGCGGTGTCTCTGTGGTTAGATGTCTGACGATCCGTTTATTCGCCCAGGTAGGCTTCCTTGATGCGCGGGTCGGCGGCCAACTCTGCCGACGGCCCTTCCATGACAATCGTGCCGGTCTCTAACACATAGGCGCGGTCGGAATGTTTGAGCGCGGCGTGCGCATTCTGTTCGACGAGCAGGATGGTCGTCCCCTTACTGCGGATTTCATCTATCGCTTCAAAGATGGTATGCACGACGAGCGGGGCAAGACCCAGCGAAGGCTCATCCAAGAGCAGCAAGCGAGGGCGCGACATCAGCGCGCGTCCCATCGCCAGCATCTGTTGCTCACCGCCTGAGAGAGTTCCGGCTTTCTGCGATTCACGCTCTTTGAGGCGCGGGAACATTTTGAAAGCGCGTTGCATGTCTTCGGCAATCTCCGCCTTGTTCTTCTTCAGATAAGCGCCCATCTGCAAATTCTCTCTCACGGAAAGATTGGCGAAGACTCCGCGACCCTCCGGCGACATCGAGATACCGCGCGCAACCAACTTGTGTGTCGGCATCCCGCTGATCTCTTCATCCTCGAACATGATGCGACCCTCTCTCGGCTCAAGTAGCCCTGTGATGGTACGCAGCGTCGTCGTCTTCCCTGCTCCGTTTGCGCCGATCAAGGTGACGACCTCGCCCCTCTCAACACGCATGGACACGCCCGTCAGCGCCTCGATAGCGCCGTAGTTCACTGAGATGTTTTCGATAATCAACATAAGGAGTCTGGAGTCTGGAGTCTGGAGTCTGGAGTCTGGAGTCCGGGGTCAAAAGCAGTTCTCTTTCTTTTGACTCCAGACTTTTAATCGCCTAAGTAGGCTTCAATCACCTTCGGATCGTTTCTAATCTCTTCGGGCAGGCCGAGCGCGATAGACTTGCCGTAGTCCACGACCTGTATGCGCTCGCAGACGCCCATGACGACTTTCATGTTGTGCTCGACGAGCAGGATAGTCAGGCCGAAGCGGTCGCGTATCTGATGAATGAGTCCCATCAAATCTTCCTGCTCGGATGGATTCATGCCCGCCGCAGGCTCATCGAGCAGAAGCAGCTTGGGGCGCGTGGCGAGAGCGCGCACAATCTCAAGTCTTCTTTGATTGCCGTAAGGGAGACTTGTTCCACCCTCATTCTGGAAACGTTCGAGATGGAAAATTTTCAGGAGTTCCAGACAGAAATCTTTCTGTTCGCGTTCGTCGCGCGTGAAGCGCGGTGTGCGCAAGACCGCATCCATGAGCGTCTGCCGCGCATGGATGTGACAGGCGGTCATCACGTTTTCGAGAACGGTCATGCCTGGAAAGAGGCGTATGTTCTGGAACGTGCGCGAGACGCCGCGCCGAGCAATCTGGTGCGGGCGTAGGCCGTCAATGCGTTTGCCTTGAAAATAGATTTCTCCTTCGGTCGGCTCGTAAACTCCCGTCAGCAGGTTGAAGATCGTCGTCTTGCCTGCGCCGTTCGGCCCGATGAGGCCGTAGATTTCTCCCTCCCTGACCTGCATGTCGAGGGTGTTGACGGCGACGAGACCGCCAAAGCGAATCGTGCATTTGTCGGTGCGTAAAGTTGCACCGCTTTTGTCGGCAGACACTTCGGAGCGTGCGGTGCGCGCCGCCTCCGTGATAATGGACTCTTCTTTCGTCGCCTTCACAGCGTCTTGTTCCGGTGCGCCGCTCATCTGTTCTCAACCTCTTTAGCAGGGTCTGCTGTGGGAGCATCGCGTTCGGCAATCGCAACACCCTTCGATGCGCCCACTGCTTCATCACCTTCGGGACGCTTCTGCGCACGCTTGAGCCAACTTAGTCCGAACTCGCGCCCGCCCAGCAAGCCCTGCGGCCTTGTCAGCATCATCCCGATCAAGAGCGCCGAATAGATCACGAGCCTGTATTTCGAGATGTCGCCGATCACACTTTGCAGCCGATAGTCCACGTCCAAAACATTGATTAAGACCAGGCGCGCAATAACGAAAAGCGCAGCATAAAGGGCTAGGACAAAGCCGTAGTATCTAGCCCCCTCACGCAGGAATGAAGGGAGGCGGTTGCGTCCTATCGCGCGGAGCAGAAGAACCGTCAGCGGTATCAAGACAAGAAGAAAGACTATATCGTAAGGGTACGTGCGCAGGAGTTCGGGCAGAACCGTGATGACCACTGCGCCCAGGAGTGAGCCTGTAATCGAACCCATGCCGCCGAGAACGATCATGATGATGACTTCAAACGAGCGTATGAATTGAAAGTCCTGCGTGCTCAAAAATTGGTTGTAGTGTCCGAACAATGCTCCGGCAATTCCGGCGAAGGCAGAGCTGATGACAAAGGCCAGCACTTTGTAGCGCGTCGCATTGATGCCCATCGCCTGCGCCGCCAGCTCATCCTCGCGGATGGAGATCAGGGTGCGCCCGACGTTTGAGCGGACAATATTATAAACGACCACAATCGTCAGGACAGCGAACGCGCCGATCCATAAAAAATTGGCGTAAGGCGGAATAGTCGCGCGTCCTGCAAAGGGAGGCAGCGCGCCGGAGAAACCGGTCGGCCCACCGACCTGCTTAATATTAACTAGCATGATGCGGATAATCTCCGCAAAGCCGAGCGTGACGATAGCCAGGTAATCACCGCGCAGGCGCAAGGAAGGGATACCAACAATCAATCCGGCGATTGCCGCTGCCAATGCGCCAGCCAACACAACCAGCAGAAAGACCAGTGCTCCTGCTGCGCCTGCGCCGATTGCGCCAGCCAGTTTCTCCTCCAACCCTTGCGTGTAATAGACCGTCAGATAAACGGACGAGTAAGCGCCGATAGCCATGAATCCCGCATGGCCGATTGAGAATTGCCCGGTGAACCCTGTAATCAGGTTGAGCGAGACGGCGAGGATGATATTGATCCCGGCAAGGCGCAGAAGGTGTGAGTAGTAATACGGCAGGCCGAAGCCGAATAAGCCTTCACTGCTCATCGCCATGTTAATAGCAACAAGCACCGCGACTATCACCAGCGCGCCGAGGATTCGTTTGATGAAAGGTGGCATATAAATTCAGTGACAAGTGACGAGTGACGAGTGACGAGTTAAAGCGTTTTGCTTGTCACTCGTCACTCGTCACTTGTCACTGTTTTCATACTTTTTCTTGCACGGTCGAGCCGAGCAGACCCGACGGGCGCAGTAGCAAAACTAGAATCAGGATCGCAAAGGCCACGGCGTCGCGGTACGACGATTCGATGCCGATGTTGCCGCCGTAGGCGACCACCATCGTTTCGGCGACGCCGATCAGGAGTCCACCCATCACTGCGCCCGGGATGTTGCCGATGCCACCCAGGACAGCGGCCACAAATGCCTTGAGGCCGGTAATGATGCCCATCAAAGGATCAATGCTGGGATTGTACTGCGCGGTCAACACTCCGGCAGCGGCAGCCATCGCAGATCCTAAAGCAAAGGTGAAGCTAATGACGACGTTGGTATTGATGCCCATCAGTTTCGCCGAGTTGAGGTTGAACGAGACGGCGCGCATCGCCGTGCCGATTTTCGTCCGGTAAATAATCCACTGCAACAGGAGCATGAGCGCAATCGAGACCGCGAAGATCATGATTTGCGGTTTTGAAATCGCGGCCCTGCCGAACAACCCGTAAGCGTCGCCTTTAATCAGCGAGGGGAAAGACTGCTGCGCCGCTCCCATCTTTGCGACAAAGAGATTTTCAATCAGTAGCGAAACGCCGATGGCTGTAATCAACGTCGTCATCCGCGCGTACTTCCTGACGGGACGATAGGCGAAGCGTTCAATCGCCATCCCGACGAGCGCTGCCGCGAGCATCGAGCCGATTAAGACCAGGGCAAGTCCGCCCCAGAGCGACGTGCCAACGGTGTCCGCATTGTAGCCGAGGTTGTAGCCGAGCAGTTTCGCCAGTCCCAGTCCGATGAATGCGCCGACCATGTAGACATCACCGTGCGCGAAATTAATCAGCCGGAGAATGCCATACACCATCGTGTAGCCGAGCGCAATCAACGCATAAATGGCTCCGATGTTCAGACCGTTGATGAGTTGTTGAACGAAATCATCCATCGCAAGCTTCCCACAGAGAGAAATGCTGAACGTTGAACGATGAATGATGAATTAAAGACAAAGGGTTTTCAATTCATCATTCATCGTTCATCATTCATCGTTTGGTTTAGCCTCCCGGCGATGGGGCTGGCGCATTCGTGTTGGTGGTCGAAGGCGATGCGCCGGTCGCAGCCGGAGATGAGCTGGAAGCTGGCGCTGATGCATCGGTCGGCGGAGTCATGCCTTCAGGATAGATTTTCTCTTTATAGGCAAACTTTCGATCTTTGGCTATTGATTCGAGCACAGTTGCGGGCTTGTCTACATTACGCTCGGCGTTCATCGTAATCGTGCCGGTCACGCCCGGAAAGTCCTTCGTCTGCGCGATGGCGTCGCGCAGTTTTGCGCCGTCGGTTGTCCCGGCGCGCTTGAGCGCGTCGCCCAGCACTCTCATCGCATCGTAGCCGAGCGCCGCCAGAGCATCCGGGTTGCGGCCATAACGCGTTTTGTAATCGGTGACGAATTTTTGAATTAACGGCAGCGGATCGTCTATCGAATAGTGGTTCGAGATGAAGGTGTTGTTCATCGCATCGCCGCCGAGTTCCCAGAGCTGCGGCGCATCCCAGCCGTCGCCGCCGAGAATCGGGACGGTGATGCCTTGCTGGCGCGCCTGCTTGACGATGACACCCACCTGGCCGTAATAGCCCGGAACATAAATCACGTCGGGGTTCGACGCGCGGATAGCAGTCAACTGGCTGCTGAAATCACGATCCGATTGCGTGTACGACTTCTCGTTGACGATTGTCCCGCCAAGCCCTGTGAAGCTTTGTTTGAAGAACTGTGTGAGTCCCTTGCTGTAATCGGAGTTGAAGTCAGAGAGGATGGCTGCCTTCTTAGCCTTCAGCGTATTGGCTGCAAACTTCGCCATCACCTCGCCCTGAAACGGATCAATGAAGCAGACGCGAAAGATGTAGTCGCCTTTTTTCGTGACTTCAGGATTGGTTGACGACGGCGTAATCATCGGAATCTTTGCTTCCTGCGCCTTGGGCGCAGCGGTCAGGCTGTTTGTCGAGGCGACTTCGCCGAGCAGCGCGGAAACCCCGTCTTGCCTGAGCAGCTTGGTCACGACGGTCGTCACCTTGCCCGGCTCGCCCTGCTCGTCTTCGATGACGAGTTGAATCGGGCGACCACCTATGCCGCCCGCGTTGTTAATCTCGTCGCGCGCCATCTCGATGCCGTTTTTAGTTGACTGCCCGAAGCTGGAAGTTTGGCCCGAAAGGTCCAGGTAAACACCTACCTTGATCGGGTCGCCGCCGCCAGTGCCGCCGCCATTACTGCCATCTCTGCGCTGGCAGCCCGTAGATGCGAGCAGGGCTGCGGTCAATCCAAGAGCGATTAAAGTGCGTCTCATAGTCACCTCACTGAAGCGAAAGTAATTTCGATGAAAACTCCGAAGCGTAAGATTGAAGCCTGCGCGCGATTGCGAACCGCGCAAAAGAGATTGTCCGACCACGCCGCCCGGATTGTAAGCTATCACTACCGAGCGCGGGCGACGCTCATCCTTTGCGGAGCGTCCAGGCCCGTGTAGCCCTTCTTGACTGTGGTCAGCATAATAGCGGCGAGTCGTGCATAGAAGCAAATTTCCACCGCGCGCTTTTGTGGTAGAACGACGCGCATTATACCCATTTGCCGCCGCGTGTCGAGCGATTATCCTTCACCAATGGGTTTCTTTCGCTTCTTTGATTGAGTTGGCGGCTTTCACGACTGCCCTTTTCTTTTACGCACCTGATATAGTTCGCGTCTGAAGTTTTCCCATCCCCTTTAACCTGGCAGCTTTTGAAGATGAAAGAGCAGAAAGATAAATCTGAAGGCTTCGCGCCTGATTTGGGCGACATGAGCGCGGAGGATTTTCGTCGCTTCGGCCACGAAGTAATTGATCGGGTGAGCGATTATCTGGAACACGTCGGGGAGCGCCCGGTGCTCTCGCAGGTCAAGCCAGGCAAACTCATCCGCGAACTTCCATCTTCACCGCCCGCGACGGGCGAGGCGATGGAAACAATTCTCGCGGACGTTGATCGTCTTATCCCGCCCGCCCTGACGCACTGGAATCATCCCTCTTTTTACGCCTACTTCGCCACCTCATCTTCGGCTCCGGGCATCTTCGGTGAACTCTTCTCAGCCGCCTTCGATGTCAAAGCCATGCTCTGGCGCACGAGTCCCGCCGCCATAGAGCTTGAACAGGTCGTGCTCGACTGGCTCAGGCAGATGATGGGACTCGACTATGGGCTTGACGGCATCATCTACGACACAGCATCCGTCGCCTCCATGCACGCGATTGCCGCCGCGCGCGAGAGCTTGAACCTGCACATTCGAGAGGACGGCATGAGCGGGCGCACAGATTTGCCGCTCCTGCGGATTTACGTCTCCGATCAAGCGCATTCGTCAATCGAGAAAGCCGCCATCACGCTCGGACTAGGGCTTCGCTCCGTGCGCAAAGTTTCGTGCGATGCGGAATTTCGGATGGATGCTCAAGCCCTCCGGCAAGCTATCGAAGAGGACAAACAAACGGGCGCGCTTCCCCTTTGTGTGGTCGCTACCGTCGGGACAACTTCAACTTCAAGCATTGACCCTGTGCCTCAGATTGCAGACATCTGCGCTCCCCATAAACTCTGGCTGCACGTTGATGCGGCCTACGCAGGCTCCGCCGCGATTCTTCCTGAGATGCGCCACATTCTAGCTGGCTCAGAGCGCGTAGACTCTCTCGTGACGAACCCGCACAAGTGGCTCTTCACACCCTTCGACCTCTCCGTTCTTTATTGCCGCCACATGGAGCTGCTGCGTCGCGCCTTCTCGCTTGTGCCTCCCGCGTACCTTGAGACTACAGAAACCGAGACGGTGCGCAACGGCTCAGACTACGGCATACAGCTTGGCCGCCGTTTCCGCGCGCTCAAGCTCTGGATGATTATTCGCTACTTCGGACATCTTGGATTGGCTTCTCGCATACGCGAACATTGTCGCCTGGCGCAACTCCTCGCCCGCCTGGTTGACGAATCGCCCGATTGGGAAAGACTCGCGCCCACGCCCTTCGCGCTCCTCTGCTTCCGCGCGTGCCCCGTAGCAGAAGGAGAGACGGAAGACGCACGCGCCGCACGTCTCAACACGCTCAACGAAACACTCTTGACCAACGCTAACGCCAGCGGCAAAATCTTCCTCTCGCACACGCGCCTCAACGATGCCTTTACACTGCGATTCTCAATCGGCAACATCCGCACAACCGAAGAACACATCCGCAGCGCGTGGCAACTCTTGAACGAAGAACTCGCGCGACTATTGTAGGGACAGGGCTTGTCCCTGCCCGTGTTTTCATAATCGAACGAGCGGGCAGGGACAAGCCCTGCCCCTACAGTTTTGCTCAATGCTGGTTCTTCTTCAAAACGTAGTCGCCCTTGCGTTCAGCCGGTTCCAGCTTCCAGCCTTCATTGAGTTGAAGTCGCCAGCCTTCGCCTTGAAGCGGGCGCTCTCCTGTATCTGCCGGAACGGGAACGTAAAGACGCGACGGCCTCTTATTTTCCAGCGCCATCAACGCGCCGCCCGTGACCTCCACGATGCCCCAGACATCCGTTATCCTCACGTTGGGATAGATTGTGCCGAGACTATCGAGCGGGATGAGGTTGTTTGGATTAAATGAATAGTTGACCCCGTTGCTGAGAGGCAGGATGAGCACAGGCCCGTCAACCAGTTTCGCTCGATACCTTGCAATGCGCGCGAGCCTCTCATTCTCACGCCTCGTTTCCGCCGCGCGCAATTCGTCGCCATTGTAAACGTTTGAGCGCCTCAACGCTTCAGCCTCAAGATTGTCCGGCAGCCTGAGAGAAAGCGCCTTTTGCAGAAGCTGCCCGAAGTCGCCCTCAGATTTTAGATGTGCGCGCCACTTAGCTTTCGCTTCATCCAGCAACAATCCATAAGCCGGGCCGGACTCATACGTGAAGGAGCGAAAGAAGCTCGGCCTATCCCCTACCTTCTCCAACCGTCCTGCCAGGAAAGCATGCAACTCCGCCTTCGTTCTTCCGCTCAACTTGACGCCCGTGTACTCCGCCAGCCCTTCGTTCATCTCCAAAGCTCGCTCTTCCGAAGCTGCTTGCGGAAAGAGCGTCTGACGGTAGAGACGAAAGATGAGGGCATCCGTCGCAGCCCGTCGGCGCAACGCTCCCTGATGCGTGAGAGCCTGACGAAGAGCGCGCCATTCCAACTGCAACCAGAGGCGTCCCTGCATCGAGTCTAAGTGACTGTTGGACGGGTTGGACATTGGAAGTCCAATCGCATCCTGGATGCGGTGGAACGACTCGTGAATCATCAACCTGTCGAGGTCGTACTTGTCGTCCGCCAGGGCTGTCCAGAAGATCATGCTCCACCTGACGCCTGCCCAGGTAATCGCCGTATTCGCCGGGTTCGCCTCATCGGGCAATCGCCCCACGAAGACATCGCCTTTCCTGGTCAAGCGTCCTTCGAGGTCGCTTTGATTGGCGACAACCATGCGCGTCTTTGGCTCGAAGAAGATCATCGGCCCACACAGGGAGTGTCCCCAGAGTTGGCCGTTGTCCTGCTTGCATATCCTCTCGGCTTCCCGGAAATATTTTTGAGCGAGCGCAAGGTCAATCCCCTGCGTCTCCTGCGCCTGCGACGAAGCGATGAACATGGCAAGCGAGCACAGCGAGAGTATGAAGAAGAGAGTTTTATCCCGCATAACTTTTCCTCACTTTGGATTAAGAGGTCGTTTCAAAACACAAGCTGCTTTATAAGAGTCCGTTCTTTGCGCCGTCAGTTTTCTCTTTGCGCCTCCAGCGAGAATAATTCACGTTTCACGCAAAGGCGCAAAGAGGAAAAGCTCAAGGCGCAAAGAACGATCTCAGGTTTTGAAATGAACACTTGCTGTTCTTGTCTGTCTGGATTACTGGCTGAGTGTTTTTCTAGTCGGCACGTTCTCCCTGAGCCAGATTGATCTTGAATCTCAGCTCATACTTTTTTCCCGACCCCTTTAAGTAAACATCACTCAAGTTGTAAGTCAGATTCGAGCCTAGCTCTCCGACCACTGCCCAATTCAGACCGATGGCTTCACGGCGGCCACCCTGAGCGTCCGGGAGATAGACATCGTAGCGCGGCGCGTTGTTGTTCGGGCAGAGACTTGAGCATCTCAAGCACGATCTGCCTGCGCTCTTCCTGTTCTAAAATCTCTTCCGGGTCAGGCGTTTTCCGGCGCAGGCTTTCTGTGACTTTGCCGAGGAGACTATAGCGCGTCTGTCTCTTGCTCAATTCGTTAAGGGCAAGATTACGCGCCACACGATAGAGCCAGAAACGCGCCTCCCCGGTTGCCGGCTCATTCGTCTCAAGACGATAGAGCCGCAGGAAGCTCTCTTGAGCGATCTCCTGCGCGACACCTGAGCGACCACCCATCAAACATTCCAGAAAGCGGCAGAGTCCCGTGTAATGCTCATTGAAGATCATCGTAAACTCTTCGTTGTCGCGCGCCATAAATATCTCTATGCTATAAAAACAGGTGAGGACGAGAAAAGTTACACGAAGAAAATTTCTCTTAAAGGGAAAAGCACTCTCCCGACTGATGCAAGCATATTCCTAACAGGAAATCCTTTACGATGCGAAAATATTTAGAATCAATTCGGATGAAGAGACTCTTCGCTCTAATTTCTCTGACTCTTTTCATCCTGCCTGTTGTGTTGACACGAACAACTCAGGCGCAGCGCGCGATGACGCCCGCCGACACGTTGCGCCTGGAGTCCGTCAGCGACGCGCAAATCTCACCCGACGGAGCATGGGTTGTTTACACCGTCTCCACAACGGAAGCGGATGCGACGCGCAACACTTTATGGCTCGCGCGTGTGCGAGGCAGCGCTGCAACCTTGCGCTCAACCGAAGATGATTCACCGGGCGAACGTGCAGCCCCTGTTCAACTCCTCGCGCCCACCTGGAGCGCATCCAATCCACGCTGGTCGCCCGATAGCAAACGCATCGCTTTTCGCGCAACGCAACAGGAGCGGAGCGGCATCTGGGTAGTCTCACTCGCAGATCGTCAGCCTCGCTTTGTCGCGCCGGTGCGTGAGACCAACTTCTTCATCACCTACGCGGGCGAATCCTTAGCCTGGTCGCCAGACTCACGCCGCATCGCTTTCATCTCTGCAACCGAGGAGGCCAGGCTTGGAGAGAGGCTCGATGTTGCGCGCACGCCTTCGCGTGCCGCAGTGGACGACCCGCGTGTCATAGACCGCATCCAGTATAAATCGCGCACATCATTCTCCGACCGAGCGCGCACGCACGTGTGGGTTGTGGATGTTGATGCTTCGCTGGCAGGTGATGAGAGAGCTATACGCCAATTAACAGCAGGGCTGTTTTACGATCACGCCCTGACGTGGAGTCCACGCGGCGACGAAGTGGCGTTTCTTTCCAACCACGAGCCAGACCCGGACGCTTTCAACAACTCAGACATTTTCGCCGTTGACATGAGCGGGCGCGTTCGACAAATCACAGAGACACGCGGCTGCGAATACGAACCCGCGTGGTCGCCCGACGGAAAGTGGATAGCTTACACGGCGACGAAGCGCGAGGTGACGACGATTGACAGCATCGCCGAAGACGCGCACGTCTGGGTAGTTGAGGCGGGCGGAGGCGCGGGGCGCGAACTCACCGCCGCGCAAGACCGCCGCGCACGTAGTCCACGCTGGTCGCCCGACGGCAACGCGATCTTTTACCTCGGGGGCGATCACGGTCGGACGACCGTTTACCGCGCGGGCTTGAGCGACAGACGCATTCAGGCATTTACGATGTGGGGCGATCAGAGGGGCGAGATGCGTAGTCTGTTTGTAACCAACAGACCATCCAGCGATGAGACGGATAATATCAGGAATCTGCGGGAGTATAGCCAGTTCCAAATCGGAAACTTCAGCGTCGCTTCCAAATTTTTTCGCGTCGGCGCGGTCGGGCGAGGAATCAGTTTCAATCCCATTGCTTTCACGTTGAGCGACGCCCTTAACCCAACAGAGGTTTATCTCGCTCCCGGCGCGGTCGTCTCCCTTCTGCGCCTGAGCGCGCACAACGATCAACTCACGCGCTCGATGCGTTTCTCCGCGCCGGAAGAGATCAACTTCGAGAGCTTCGACGGCACGAAAATTCAGGGCTGGCTGATGAAGCCTATCGGCTGGCGTGAAGACCGACGCTACCCGCTCATCCTGAGCATACACGGCGGGCCGCACGGAATGTCCGGCTACGCTTTCAATCCGACATTTCAGGTCTATACAGCGCGCGGCTACGCTGTGCTCTATCTGAACCCGCGCGGCTCATCCGGCTACGGTCAGAAGTTTTCCGATGGAACTTTGCGCGAGTGGGGTGGCGGCGATTACCGCGACCTGATGATGGGCGTTGACGAGGTGTTGCGCACGCGCTCGTGGATTGACGCCGAGCGACTCGGCGTGGCGGGCGGCTCCTACGGCGGTTTTATGACCAACTGGATCATCACACAGACGACGCGCTTCAAGGCTGCGGTCGCGCAAGCCTCAGTCAGCAACCTCGTCAGCTTCTATGCGACCTCGCTTTACCAGGATTTGATTCACGCGGAGTTTGGCGGCTTCCCCTGGGACGACTATGATCTGTTGTGGCGATGGTCTCCCTTGCGCTACGTCAAACAGGCTCAGACGCCGACGCTCCTGATTCACGGCGAAGCTGACAACGACGTACACATCACACAGGCTGAAGAGATGTACACGGCGCTCAAGCGGCGCGGGATAGAGACAGTGCTTGTGCGCTACCCGCGCGAAGGACACGGGCTACGCGAGCCGCGCCACCGAGTTGATGCTCTCGAAAGAACCCTCGCCTGGTTCGACAGATTTCTGAAGTAGCCGATTTCGATTTCAATGAGAAGAAGAGCTAACCACAGGGACACAGAGGCGCAGAGAAGAAATGCTAAATGATAAATCCTGAACGCTGAAGCAAAGACGATTGCTTTTCAGTTCAGCGTTCATCATTCATCGTTCATCCTTTCTCTTCTCTCTGTGTCTCTGTGCCTCTGTGGTAATCTTTTCAAAATACTCTTAGAGGTTTGAACTGAAAAAATGTTGACTCATATTGTTGTCTGGAAATATCGCGCTGACGTGGAGCAGGTCGTGCGTGATGAGCATCTAGCGCGGCTGCGGCGTCTGGCCTCCATCATCCAGGAGATCGAGAGCTTCAACGTCGGCTTCGATGCGCTTAAGCTGCCGCGCTCATACCACACCGGCCTCGTCGCCACTTTCCGCGACCGCGCTGCGCTCGAAGCCTATACCGTTCATCCCGAACACATACTGGTCGCGGATATGGGACGCCACATCAGCGAGCACGTCGTCTCCGTTGATTTCATGGACGAGACTTAAGAGAGCACGCCCCAAGAGAGATTCCGCGATGAAGTGGAAACCGAACTGGAAAGAGATGAGGCGCTGGAAGAAAGTGGCGCTCATCATTCTTGCTGTCTTTCTTCTCTTTCAAATTCCCTTCATCTACAGGCGCATCCGCTTGGGCAACCTCTACTCTGCGATTCAGCGTGTGAACGCCGAGCGCGTTGTAGACCAAACAGCGAGCGCATACACTGACTACAAGGGCGTCATTCACGTTCATTCAAGCCTGGGCGGACACAGCTACGGCAATCTAGCGGACATCATCACCGCCGCCAATCGAAACAATCTTAACTTCGTCGTTATGACCGAGCACACGTCCCCCTTGATGGACACTTCCGCGATGACGCTCAACGGTGTTCACGCGGGCGTGCTGTTCATCAACGGCAACGAGATCAATACCGCCAGCCATGATCGCATGCTGCTCATGCCGGGGAGCGTGGAAGCCGCTGCCGCTAATACTATCGGGAGTCAGGAGGTGCTTACGCGCCAAAAGGCTCAGGGCGGACTCTCGTTCATCGCTTACCCGCAGGAGTTTCAAAGCTGGGACGTGAACGATTACGTGGGGATGGAGGTTTACAACCTTTACACCAACACGAAGAAGATTAACTACTTCGTCACCTTCTTCGACGGCCTCTGGTCTTACTGGAGCTATCCCGATCTGATGTTCGCGCGCTTCTACGAGAGGCCGAATGATGATTTGAAACGCTGGGATGAATTGATTGCGAGGAAGAATCAAAGGGTCGTCGCCATCGCTGGAGCAGATGCTCACGCGAACGTCGGCTTCCGCATCGGCGACCTGACGGGCAAGGAGCTAATCGGTCTTCATCTGGACCCATACGAGAGAACCTTCCATATTGTCCGCAATCATGTCCTGATTGAAAAAGAGCAACCGTTAACTTCCGAGACGCTGCTGGGTGCTCTCGCCAGCGGCCATTCCTACATCGCCTTCGATCTCTTCGGCGATTCAACCGGCTTCACCTTCACAGCCGATAATAGCCAGGGCCGGAAAATCATGGGAGACGAGATTGAGCTTCTGGACGGAGTTCGATTGACTGTCACCACACCCGTCTGGTCTCACATCCTGCTCATCAAAGACGGTCAGGTCATCCGCGACGAAGACGGAACATCGAGGAAAGAATTTCCGGTCACAGAGCGCGGCATCTATCGCGTCGAGGTCTATCTCACACAGCTTGGTAGTCTGGTCAAAGACAAGCCCTGGATAATTTCAAACCCGGTTTATGTTAGGTAAGATAAAGTATCCCATGTAAAGTTGGTATGATGGCTTGGCTTGATGCAGCAACATTTAAGAAGGTGAAACATGCAAATAGACGTAAGCTACAACCATGAAGGAAGTGGTATAACTGTTGAAGTTGAGATTCCTGACGAATGCCCTACCTGCGGTCGTTTGGTCGTGTTTCCGTTTAATGGAGCCTCTTTAGCTATCATCTCAGGTGAACTTCAGACAGTGCATCATTGTCCCAATAAAGCTTGCACAAGCTTTATGGTTTGCTACCACACACAGATTGGAAGAGGCGTCTGGAAGTTGAAAAAGACTGAGCCTCCAAAAATTACTCAAGTGGTTTTGCCAGATTTCGCTGGAGAAATCTCTCCAAACTTTGTGTTCATTTATAAGGAATCTGTTGAGGCGAAAGAAAGAGGGCTTGCACAAATTGCTGGTCCCGGATATAGAAAAGCTTTTGAATTTCTAATCAAAGATTACGCAAAATCTAAATCAAAACCTGAAGAATTCGATGACATCGAAAATTTACAAGCTAGCCCAGTGGTTAATAAATACATTACTGACAGTCGAGTGCAGGCTGTAGCAAAACGGGCATTATGGATAGGTAATGATGAAACTCACTACTTGAGGAGGTGGGAGGATAGAGACATAAATGACCTTATAACCTTAATCAAGCTTACTCTAGAATGGATTGATATTGAGCGACAGTCAGCGGCATATATTGAAGAAATGCCCGATGTGACGAAAAACCAAGTGATGAAAAATACCGGAATTAATTAACGTTTGTTATCCCCAAACACGCCAACGCCCCACACAGTTTCAAAAACCCTGTGGGGCGCGCGCATGTTGGAAAGCTCCAACACTCTTTTGGGAGCGGTGCGTACGTTCACCGACCGACTGTAGAGAGCCTCAGTGTTTGACTCTTCTCTCGCTGTCAATTCCAAGTATAGGAATCTTGCGAGTACAGCTTCCCTTAACTTGTGTTATGCCCCGGATTTTATGCCCTCTAGCGCCTCTCTGTCAACACTAATCTTGACCGAACAGGAAGCATACGCCTAAACAGGCTTATTGAAAGCTACGGCGGCTTGATCTCAAACCCGACGGCGGAACCCACTATCGCTTTCGCCCGCGTGTCGCAGGCTTCGAGCCTGCGGTTAAGACCGGACTGTACATCGCGGCATATTCCAGTTGCTGCTGCGCGTAATTGCGCGGATACGAAACGCTCACGCTCATCAGTTGGCCGTTCGGCGCTAATTTCGGGATCAACTTCGCATTGATTCCCGTCCAGTAGGTCGGCAGATTCAATTTCTTGTAGCGCGCCACTACTTGATCGCGCAGCTTCGGGTCGAAGTGAACCCCGTACTTATCAACCAGAGCCTTGATCGCCGCGTAATCACCTTCGCCTTTAATCCGCATCAACTCGGCTAGCAGCATCCCCACACCCTCGCGCATCTTCTCGAAATCTTTGACGACCATGTAGCTCTTGCCCCCACGCTCAACGCGCTCAATCGCTCCGGTCTTATCAATGATGTAGTTGACGATCATCTGCCGGTCGCGCTGGTGGTCTTCTTCTATCTGGTCGCCCTCCGGGATTGATCTCAACTGCGTGAGAGCGGCGCGGGCCGTGTCGTAGTACATGGCTTTCGCCACGTCCGGGTGCGAGATCAAGCCCAGTTCTTTCAGCTTCGGGTCCCAGACGTTCCAGAGCGCCATCAAATCTGCGCGCGCTTCTTCGAGCGTCGAGTAGTATTCTTTCAAATAGACGGAAGGGTCTTGTGTCAGTTTCGGATTTACTTTGCCGGAGCCATGACCTATGACCTCGTGCATCGCCGTCTCCAAATCCTCCGCCTCGTCGCCATACTTTTTAACGATAGCAAGCTCTTCCGGCGATGAAGCGAACTCAGCCAACGAGGTGAAACCCGTCGCGCGATTGAGAGCGCGTGTAGAGCCTGTGAAGAAATAACTCTTCGTGCCGTACTTTTCTCGAATCACATTCTCGTTGGGCAGATTATCGCCAACTGTGGTCACGCCGAAGTCGCCTGTTTCGACGACTGTTTCGACGGCCTTCGCCAGCGGCGGCTTGACGCCCTGCTTCTTGTACTGCTCGGCCCAGGGCGCGCGGTTCTCAAAATATTGAGCGTTCTCTGCGATACTGACCATCGCTTTATTGAGACGCTCGTCTGTGATGGAGACAAAAGCCTGCGAAGTTCCCTTCGCCCCGCGCGCGTCTCTGTAGACTTCTATAAAACCGTTGGCGAAATCCACGTGCGCGTTGTTCTGAACCCAGCTTGTGTCAAAGCGCAGCCAGTCCTGCATCTCGCCCGTGCGGTAGAAGCGAATCAGATCGTCAATCACAGCCGATTGCCCCGGCTCTGCGAACGCACGCGCCTTCTCCAGGTAGCCGATGGCTTTTGAGAGATAATCAGCATACAGCCCGGCGGAGACACTTCCATCCGATGTCCCGGCGCGATAGACCTGTTCGACAATGCGCCCTTCGACTTTGACGACGCGCGAATCGAGCGGGTAACGGTCCTGAAAATCTTTGAGGTCGGCGAGACTGAGGCCCGAATAGAAATTGTTGGCGCTGCCCTGAATGATGTCGAGGCCGCCGCGCGGATTCTTGGCTGTCGTCAGCGGCTCGTAGCCCGCATCGAAGAGCGACTGTTTGAGTTCGGAAAGCTCTTTGCGAAACTGTTCGGGCGTGTCGAGCAAGGCCCCGTTGCGGATGGCCTGCAAGCCCGCCTGCTCTAATTCCTGGTAGGTAAAGGTCGGCAGGAATTTCTGCGCGGTCGTCTCGTTGTGATTCCCCTTGTTGGCCCAGAAGAGCTTGGCGAAATCCTCTATCTTTTTCGCCGCGCTTGCATTCATATCTTTCGGGTTTGAGACAATCGCGTCAAGGATGCGTTTCTGTCTGAGACCGAAGCGCGACATCTGATCGTAGATGATCGGATCAATGGCGATTGCCGCCTGCGCGAGCCAGTAGGCCAGCTTCTGCTGCCTGTCCGTCAGTTGTCTGAAACTCTCCGCTTCAACCTGTATGAAACCGTTCGGGCCGACTCGTTCGACCAATGAGCTGCGTTCGGGTGAAGCCTTGCTCGCGGGCTTTGGCTTCTGCCCGAATGCAAACTGGCTGAGGAGAGCGTAAACGATAGGCAAGCAAAGAAGTCTCGCAAGACGTGCTGGTAATCTCAAGGTGAAAACCTCCAAAAAATAATTACTAACGCAATGCGCAAGTTTTAAGCTCCGCCAGGAGCGACTGACAATAGCCCAGCAATTTATTGCTGGGTGAGATAGCAGGATATTTAATCGAGTCCCGTCGGGACGGCTGAAATCTTCAATCGTCCCGACGGGACTCGATTAAATATCGGCGCATCTGTTCCCAGCATTAAAATGCTGGGCTATTATCAATTGTCCCTCCGGGACATTACTTGCGCATCGTGCTACTGGCTAGACGGCTCTCATTGTATATCAAAGGCGCGCGGCGTTGCTGTATATTAAGCACCGAACATCATGTCCCAGCAAAACGAAAAAGAGAGGCTCGAAGAGAATCGAGCGCCTATCCCTACGCCGCAGACAGTTGTTAACGTTAATCCGCCTGCTCCTGAAAGCTGCAAACAGTTGCCGATGGTCGGATGGTACGACCCGCGCCAGCTCATTCGCACAGGCACGCAGGTCGCTATCTCAACCATCTTCGGTCGCCATTCAGATCGCCGCCTCGTCGAAGCACTCGCCTCGGGTCGGCCTGAAATCTACGACTACACCTATCACTACAAAGACGACGGCCACGATCTCTGCGAGATGGACGAGAGCCGCCCGCGCGATGAAATCTGGATTGATTACGTCGCAGACCTCGGCGAAGGCTGGAACTCGACCTACGCCGTAGCCTATTACCTACGCGAAGACTCACGCGAGTTTGAATACACGGATACCCGGAGCGGCGAGAAGCTGATGGCGCAAACCGAGCGCAGCGACATACTCGTCTTCGGCGGTGATGAAGTCTATCCGGCTGCTGATCGCCTTGAATACGACCAGCGCCTGGTCAAGCCATACGAGAAGGCTTTTCCACCGGGGCAGCGCACGGCGCATCCGCACGTTTTCGCCATTCCGGGCAATCACGACTGGTACGATAGTCTCATCTCTTTCTCACGCCTCTTCTGCTCGAAGCGCTGGTTCAGCGGCTGGCGCACACGGCAGAGCCGCAGCTACTTCGCCTTGAAACTCCCGCACGGCTGGTGGCTGCTGGGCACGGACATACAGCTCGACTCCGACATTGACGCGCCGCAGGTGGAATACTTCAAAAGCATCTCAGCCCAGATGCAGGAGACAGACCGCATCATTCTTTGCAACGCCGAGCCGCACTGGATTTACGCAAAGATGTATGAGCATCTGGACACAGGCTACTCCGAAAGCAATCTCTCTTTCCTGGAGCAGATGCTGGGTAAGAAGATCGCTGTCTTCATCGCGGGCGACCTGCATCACTATCGCCGCCACGAAGCGACGGACGAATCCTCGACACAGAAGATCACTGCGGGCGGCGGCGGCGCGTTTCTCCATCCAACTCATTCGGGAAAGCTCGGCACGGATGTTTCAATCCTCGAAGAGAAAAGCTCCGGGAGAATCTTTCAAAAGAGGGGGGTCTGGCCGCCGGAGAAAGTTTCAAAAAGACTCTGCTGGCGCAATCTCATCTTCCCTTACCTGAAAGGAAACGGAAGCCGGATGTTCGGCTTTCTGACCGCAGGACTTTACCTGCTGACGACGCTGGCCGTTGTCTCCGATTTTCGCCACATAGAGCAGGGCGCTTCGGGTCTGCGCGCTGTCGTGGGATTGAAGAACATCATCGGCACAACCTTGCATACCGTGCTCAACAGTCCGACCACGCTCTTCTGGGTGCTGTTCACCATTCTGGGTTTCGTGCTTTTCACGGATACGCACTCAAAGGCTTACCGCCGTGTCATGGGTTCGCTCCACGCTTTCGCGCACATCATCTCTGCTTTCACCGTCGCTCTCATCTCCATCTATTTCGCCATCAATCTGGCTTCTGCTACTTCGCGCTTGAATAATCCGCAGATGAGCCGGGGGCCGTTTCACTGGGTTTACACTCTCGCTCAGGGTGAACACGTCTTCACCCTTGATCTACGGATTCTGCTGATTGTGTTTTTGATCTTACTCGGCGGCTATGTCGTCGGCTCGTTCATTCAAGGACTCTACCTGCTCATCTCTTTGAACCTCTTCGGTCGCCACTTCAACGAAGCCTTCTCGACAATCGCCGTTGAAGACTGGAAAAGTTTTCTCAAATTAAAGATTGATGCCGCAGGCGATCTATACATCTACCCCGTCGGCATCCGAAGAGTGCCGCGCAAGTGGAAGAGAAACGACGCCGCATCAGGGCCGGACATCGTTCCCGACGACAGAAGCGCAACCGCGCCTCTGCTTATCGAGCCGCCGATCATTCTTAAAAGCACAACTGCAACTTCGACCGGAGTTGTTGACTCTAAGCGCATGTGACAGACAGAAAACTCCCGGAGAGAAAGTTTTGATGACGGTTGAGTACAGACCTGTGCGTGAGGCCGAGCTACCTGAAACGGTTGACCTCTTTCTGACCACAGTGGCCGACCTGCGCGAGCGCCAGAATTTGAGTTGGCCTCTGCCGCCGCGCGAAGGCGTGGAGAAAGTTTACAGCTACATACGGCGGACGGGCATCTTCCAGGTAGCGTTAGTTGACGGGAAGTTAGCGGCCATCTGCCACGCGGTCGTGCGGGATCATCTATGGTTTCTCTCAGGCTTCTGGACGCATCCCACCTTGCAGGAACAGAAGATCGGCAGCCCGCTTCTGCGGAGCGTCTGGAATGAAGGCGCGCAAGCCGGAGCTTCCCTCTTCTTCACCTGGTCGTCAACAGACCTACAGGCGATGGCCGCCTACATGAAGTTTGGCATGCTGCCAGGCTACCCGACGCTCACCTTCGCAGGCACTGCGCACAACTTGCCGTTGAGAAATGAGCTTTACGAAACGAACGCGCTCGACGTGTCAACGGCTGCGTTGATTGACGAGCAGGTTCGAGAGACGCGGCGCGAGATAGATCATCACTTCTGGCTTTCAGAAATGAAGTCGCAGGGTAGGCAGGTAAGTCGTGACGGTCGAATCGTCGGCTACTACTATTTCAATAACGGGACTATCGGCCCGGCAGCCTGGCTTGAGGCGGAAGATGCGGAGGCGTTGATGGAGTCGGCCTGCCGCGAGGCATCACAGCAGACGGAGCAGATTCGCCTGATGCTTCCCGGCCCGAACCATGCGGCAATACGGTTCGCTTTGAAGGCAGGTCTGAAGCTTGCCGCCTACTCGCACCTGCTCACGACTGCGCCCTTCGGACAGATGGAAAAGTATCTGACCTCCGGCCCATCGCTTTTTTAGAGGAGTCTAAAAGATTTCAAAACAGAGCCACAGAGACACAGAGAAGAGAAACCAAGAGAGTTGATGAAACCTATAAATCCCATCGCCCTTCCTTCCCTTAATGTTTTCTCTCTGTGCCTCTGTGTCTCTGTGGCTAATTCTTCGAGGATAAAATGAGAAAACTTCGTTACCACCTGGTTGATGTATTCACTGATCGAGCTTTCGGCGGGAATCCGCTTGCGGTCTGCACTAACGGTCGTGGATTATCTTCCGAACTCATGCAATCAATCGCCAAAGAACTCAATCTCTCGGAGATGACCTTCGTGCTTCCACCTGAAGATTCGTCCAATGATTACCGAGTGCGTATCTTCACGCCCGGCTCCGAGCTACCGATGGCTGGACATCCGACCGTCGGCACGTCTTTCATCCTGGCGCGCGAACACATGATCGAACTCGGCGCTGAGGAAACCACGATCAAGCTTGAAGAGGGCGTGGGCACGATTCCTGTCACCATCAAGTTCAAAGACGGCGCGCCGGACCTCATCTGGATGCAGCAACCGCTGCCGATCTTCGGGCCGCGCATTGAAGATGTTCGCGGGGTTGCGGAGATGTTGTCAATCGCGCCTGAAGCTATCGAGACTCGTTGGCCTATCGAAATTGTCTCCTGCGGCGTTCCTTTCCTCTACGTGCCGCTCAAAAATTTGCAGGCGGCGCGCAACATTAAATTCCGGCTCGATGTCTGGGAAAGAGTCATGGGCAACTCAGGCGTTTCCGAGGTCTTCGTCTTCACGAAGGAGACGGAGCTTGACGGCTCAAGCGTTCACTCGCGCATGTTTGCTCCCGCGATTGGCATCTACGAAGACCCTGCGACGGGCGCAGCAAGCGGGCCGCTCGGCTGCTACCTCGTGCGCCACGAAGTGTTGCCGGCGTCTCAAAGATCGGAGTTTACGAGCGAGCAAGGGATTGAGATGGGTCGTCCGAGCATCATCAAAATCATCATCGAGCAAGGCGCTGGCGAAATCAGCAGAGTTCGCATCGGCGGACAGTGCGTTTTTATGGGCGAAGGTTATCTTGAGATTGAATAGCTAATCTTAAGAACCTTCCTGTGTCTTGTCTTCTTTTAGCGCAAGTTGAAACATGCGATGCGTTCTAGCTATGCTGGAAAATGTTTTCAGGCCAGCGCAAATGTGAATCTTGAAAAGTCTCTCCCCACCGATTAGATTCTCTTGAATCTTGAATGAAAGAAACAAAAAACATGAAGCAGCTCAAACTGACCCTCAGCCTTTCGTTAATTCTCTTTATCTTCCTTGGCAGCATCCCGCAGATTAGCGCCGCGCCGACTTCCTCCCCACGCGCCGGCGATGCGACCGCTCAGGAAGATGACTCAAGCGGGGATGCGACGAAGAGCGGCTTGCAATTTCGCTTGAGCGAGGGCGCGGATCAACCCCAACGCCAGCCTGCCAATAACACCGCGCCGACCTCGCGGCTCTCTGAGAGCGAAGTTCAAAATGTGCTCAAGCGGCTGCCGCCCGTTAAGGCCGAGGCGGGAGATGAGCAGGAGTTTGCGCTGCGCGAGCGTTCGCTTCCACCGCCGCGCACGGGCAAGACGATCAACGTTTCTTTTCCATCATCTGAAGCCCAGCCGACACCCGCGACCGCTTCCGGCCCGCTCGAAGTCTCGCGCTTCTCGCCCGAAGGCGACGTGCCGCTTGCTCCGCAACTCAGCATCACATTTTCGCAGCCGATGGTTGCCGTAACTTCAAACGACGACCTGGCAGCGCAGGATGTTCCGGTGAAGCTCACGCCGCAGCCAGCGGGCAAGTGGCGCTGGGTCGGAACGAAGACCCTGCTGTTTGTCCCCGACGGTCGCTTCCCGATGGCAACGCAGTATTCGGCAAGCGTCGTAGCCGGGACGAAATCCGCCAACGGCGCGGCGCTCACCGCGAACAAGACGTGGACGTTCTCGACTCCGCCGCCGACTGTGAAAGCGTCTTACCCTTACTCAGGCACACCCACGGCGCGCGACGCTCTGATGTTCGTCGAGTTCGACCAGCGCATTGATCCGGCTGCGGTGCTGAACACGATCAAGGTGACGGCGATGGGGAGCAGCAGTCAATTAAAGATTCGGCTCGCCACCCAGGAAGAGATTGCCGCCGACAAGTCCATCAGCCAGCTTGTGAAGGATGCCGATAAGGGACGCTGGCTCGTGTTTCGCGCGGTCAATTCGGAGACGGGCGAGACGCGCCTCGCTCTGCCTGCCGATTCAAACATCAACGTACAGGTCGGCCCAGGCACACCTTCAGCCGAAGGCCCGCGCACGACCACTAAAGCGCAATCGTTCTCCTTCCACACATACGGAGCATTTCGCATCACCGATTACAGGTGCGGCTACAATAAAGAGTGTTCCCCTTACGATGCGTGGACTATCACGTTCAGCAATCCGGTTGATGCAGCCGCCTTCGATCAATCTCAGATTCGCGTCGAGCCTGCGATACAGAGCATGAAGACGCAAATCTACGGCAACACGCTCTACATCACAGGGACAAAGCGTGGCCGGACCGTCTACAAAGTCACGTTCATCAATTCCATCAAAGACATCTTCGGTCAAACTCTGGGCAAGGATGCGAGCGTGACCTTCAACGTCGGGATTGCGCCGCCCTCGCTCGTCTCCAGCGGCAAGGCGTTCGTGGCTTTAGACCCGTCTGCCCCGCGCTCCTTCTCCGTCTATAGCATCAATCACAGCACTCTCAAACTGAGGCTCTACGCGGTCGGGCCGGAAGACTGGGAGAAGTTTGTCAGCTACATGCGCTTCGTCTATGACTATTACGAGGATAAGACGCTCAAGCAGACCACGCCTCCCGGCAGGCTCGTCTATTCAAAGACGGTCGAAGTGAAGGGCACGCCGGACGAGATGGCCGAGACTGCTCTTGATCTCACGCCCGCGCTAACCGAAGGCTTGGGCCAGGTGATTGTCGTTGTCGAAGGCGGCGCTGGCTCGAAGAAGCGCGAGCGGCAATCAGTCGAAGCATGGGTGCAGGCGACCAACATCGGCCTCTCGGCTTTCGTTGACAACACAGACCTCTTCGCGTGGGCAACTTCACTCAAGGAAGGCAAGCCCCTCAAGGATGTTGAGTTGACGATTCAGCCGCTGGGCGTCAAGGGCACGACCAATATGTACGGCCTCGCTAGTCTGCCTTTGAGCGCGAACACCAAGTCGAAGTCCGCGAGCCTGCTCGTCGCGCGCGTGGGAAGCGACGTTGCCATCCTGCCGGAGCATGACGAATGGTGGAGCAGCGACACAAGCTGGTACAAGCGAGACGCGGTTGATTCGCTTCGCTGGTACGTCTTCGATGATCGCAAGATGTATCGTCCGGGCGAGGAAGTTCACATCAAGGGCTGGATCAGGCGCGTCGGCGGCGGCAAGCTTGGCGATGTCGGCTTGCCCGGCGCAGGCGCTCCACGCACAGTCTCTTACACGCTCAAGGATTCGCAGGGCAACGAAATCACTAAAGGCGTGATGCCCGTCAATGCGCTCGGCGGCTTCGACACCAAGCTCAAACTGCCGGGCACGATGAACCTGGGCTACGGCAACCTTGAGTTGAAAGCGATTGACACGACCATCTCAGGCGACACTTATCAGCACTATTTTCAGGTGCAGGAGTTTCGCCGTCCTGAGTTTGAAGTGAACGCGAGCGCTTCCGAAGGGCCGTTCTTCGTCAAGGGTCATGCGGATACTTCCGTCTCTGCCTCTTACTACGCGGGCGGCGGGCTGCCCAATGCGGAAGTCAACTGGCGCGTGACCTCCACGCCAACCAACTTCACGCCGCCCAATCGCAGCGATTTCACTTTCGGTGATTGGATTCCCTGGTGGCGCGTGGGCAGTGGCGGGAACGAAAGCCACACGGAGACTTTCAAAGGCACAACGGATGCGGCTGGCAAGCATCATCTCAGAATTGATTTTGATTCGGTCAACCCGCCGCGCGCTTCAAACGTGAGCGCGCAGGCGAGCGTGACGGATGTGAACCGTCAACAGTGGACTTCAACGACCAACCTGCTCGTGCATCCGGCTGATCTCTACGTCGGACTCAAGAGCGACCGCACCTTCGTGCAGCAGGGCGAGCCTCTCATCGTGCAGGCGATTGTCACAGACCTTGACGGCAAGATGGTCGCCAATCGTCAGATCAAGATGCGCGCGATGCTGCTCGACTGGGTTTACGAGAAAGGCGAGTGGAAGCAGAAGGAATCAAACCCACAGGATTGCAACGTGCCATCGGGAAGCGATGCGGTCAAGTGTACGTTCAAGCCGAAGGAGGGCGGCGTGTATCGCGTAACCGCGCGGATTCAGGATGACCGCGAACGCCCGAACGAGTCTGCTCTGACGCTGTGGGTCGCCGGAGGCAAAACTCCGCCGAAGCGTGATGTCGAGCAGGAGACGGTCGAGATGATTCCAGACCGCAAGGAATATAAGGCTGGCGAGACGGCTGAGATTCTTGTGCAGTCGCCTTTCTATCCGGCTGAAGGTGTCGTGACCCTGCGCCGCTCTGGAATTCTCAAGAGCGAGCGCTTCCACATGGACGGGCCTTCTTACACGCTGCGCGTTCCCCTTGAAGATGCCTACACGCCGAACCTGCACGTGCAGGTTGACCTGGCAGGCGCGGCTGAACGCACGGATGATAAGGGACAGGTGGACACGAAATTGCCGAAGCGTCCGGCCTTCGCTAAAGGCGAGTTGAACCTGCCCATTCCGCCGCTCGCGCGCAAGCTCAACGTCGTGGCGACTCCGCGCGACAAGGCGCTTGAGCCGGGCACGCAAACAGTCGTCAACGTGGAAGTCAAAGACGCTGCGGGCAAGCCTGTCGCGGGCAGCGAGATTGCGCTCGTCGTGGTTGACGAAGCTATCCTGGCCCTGACCGGCTACCGCATTGAGGACCCGCTCAACACTTTCTACTCAGAGCGCGGCGGCGACGCGACGGACTATCACCTGCGCGCGAACGTGCTGCTCGGCAATCCTGAAGACGTGGCTAAGCTGATGCAGCAACAACCCACAGGCACAGCGGGCGGTGCGATGATGGAGACGGTTACCGTGACCAGACAAGTTGCAGAACTTCCAGCACCTTCTCCCAAAGCTAGTCGTCCTATGGCTCGTAAGGCAGGCCGGGCTGATAACGACAATTTCATAATGGATGGGGCAAATAAAGGAGAGGCTGAAGCCCAGGTGATTCGCCTGCGTGAGAATTTCAACGCGCTCGCAGTCTTCGCTCCTTCGGTCCCGACTGATGCGAACGGGCACGCCTCTGTCTCCATCAAAATTCCCGACAACCTGACGCGCTATCGCGTGATGGCTGTCTCGGTCGCGGACGGCAAGCAGTTTGGCGAAGGCGAGTCAACCATCACGGCGCGTATGCCCCTGATGGCACGCCCCTCTGCTCCGCGCTTCCTCAACTTCGGAGACCGCTTCGAGCTTCCCATCGTCGTGCAGAACCAGACCGACCAGCCTATGAGAGTTGACGTGGCCGTGCGCGCAACAAACGCCGAACTGACGGACGGCGCGGGTCGTCGCGTCACCGTGCCCGCGAATGATCGCGTCGAAGTGCGCCTGCCTGTCTCAGCCAATCGAGCCGGCACGGCGCGTTTCCAGGTCGGCATTCTTTCAGGCCGCTGGGCCGACGCAGCGGAAATCAGTCTGCCTGTCTGGACGCCCGCGACCACCGAAGCCTTCGCCACCTACGGAGAGATTGACGACCAGACGCCGATAGTTCAGCCCGTCAAAGCTCCATCAAACGTCTTCAAGCAATTCGGCGGACTGGAAATCACCACCTCTTCAACGCAGCTTCAGGCGCTCACGGATGCCATGCTCTATCTCATGGCCTACCCGTATGAATGCTCCGAGCAACTATCCTCGCGCATCATGGCTGTCGCTGCGCTCAAGGATGTGCTCACGGCTTTCAAGGCCAAAGACATGCCGACGCCCGAAGAGATGTTGAAGGCTGTCGCACGCGACATAGAGCGACTCAAGGGCAGGCAGACGGATGACGGCGGCTTCGGCTTCTGGCGTCTGGACGATCACGTTTGGCCCTACGTCAGCATACACGTCGCGCATTCATTACAGCGCGCGAAGGAGAAAGGCTTCGCCGTGCCGCCCGAGATGCTCGAAAAATCAAGGCGCTACCTGCGCGCTATCGAGCAGCACATTCCTTCATTCTACGGCCCCGACGCACGGCGCGCTCTCATCGCCTACGCGCTCTACGTTCGTAATCGCATGGGTGATCGTGACACGGCGCGAGCGCGCAAGCTGATTGCCGAGGCGGGACTCGAAAAGCTCTCGCTCGAATCGGTCGGCTGGCTCTTGTCCGTGCTCTCAGGCGACCCTGCTTCGCAAACAGAGGTCACGGCGATTCGTCGGCATCTCAACAACCGCGCGACCGAAACTGCCGCGACCGCTCACTTCGCCAGTTCCTACAGCGACGGCGATTACCTGCTTTTCAACTCAGACCGCCGCGCAGACGGTATCATCCTCGAAGCCTTAATCGGCGATCAACCAAACAACGATCTCATCCCGAAGATCGTGCGCGGATTATTGGCTGCTCGCAAGCAGGGTCGCTGGGAGAACACGCAGGAGAACGTCTTCATCCTGCTCGCGCTCGACCGCTACTTCAACACTTACGAGAAGACTACGCCGGACTTTGTGGCAAAGGCATGGCTAGGCGATCAGTTTGCGGGACAGCAACAGTTCAGAGGCCGCTCGACAGACCGCCAACAGGTCAACGTGCCGATGCGCTACCTGGCGGAGAAAGAAGGGACGCAGAATCTCATCCTGAGCAAGGAAGGCGCGGGACGACTCTACTATCGCATCGGGATGCAATATGCGCCGACAAATCTAAACTTGAAGTTTGCCGATTACGGCTTCACGGTCGGGCGTGTTTACGAAGCGGTTGATAATCTTTCGGACGTGCGGCGCGACTCGGAAGGCACGTGGCACATCAAGGCTGGCGCAACCGTGCGCGTGCGCCTGACGATGGCTGCTCCGTCGCCCCGCTATCACGTCGCGTTGGTTGACCCGCTGCCAGCAGGTCTTGAAGCGATGAATCCCGCACTCGCTGTGACGGGCAGCGTTGCCGAAGACTCGAAGGATGAGACAACCAATCGTAGCTGGTGGTGGTCGCGCACATGGTTCGAGCACCAGAACCTGCGCGACGAGCGCGCCGAAGCCTTCACATCCTTGCTCTGGGAAGGAGTCTATAACTACTCCTACGTCACACGCGCGACCACACCCGGCTCGTTCGTCGTTCCACCTGCGAAAGCAGAGGAGATGTATCACCCGGAAACCTTCGGGCGCAGCTCAACGGATCGGGTTGTGATTGAATAGTTGAAGGTATGGAAGCGGTGATTGAAACGCAGAGGACGCGGAGGATCGCAGAGGAAAGACAGAGTTTGAAATAGCAAATTTCAGATTTCTATTCTTTCTTCCTCTGCGACCCTCTGCGTCCTCTGCGTTGAAAATTTCTGCTTTCTGTTTCTCAAGCCAGATCGAACAAAAGAATTTCCGCAGGCTCTGTGCCGGTAATCGTCAATGCTCTCTCTTCGCTGGCGGCTGCTCCGTCGCCCTGCTTGAGAGGCTGACCATTCACTTCCACTGAGCCGCGCGCAACCTGCAACCAGGCATGACGGTTCGGCTCAAGCGCGTGAGCAACTTGCTCGGAAGGCTCTAGCAGTGCGGCATAGACGCGCGCGTCCTGTTTGATGGTGATTGAATCCTCGCTTCCGTCCGAAGATGCAACGAGGCGCAGGCGTCCTCGCTTCTCTTCATCCTCAAACCTCTTCTGCTGGTAATCCGGCTCGATGCCTGCCGTGTCCGGCACAATCCAGATTTGCAAGAGATGGACGGCCTCGCTTGCAGAGGGGTTTTCCTCGCTGTGGCGGACGCCCGTTCCTGCACTCATCTTCTGCACGTCGCCCGGACGAATAACCGACCCTGTGCCCATGCTGTCCTTATGCCCCAACGCGCCTTCGAGCACGTAAGTAATAATCTCCATGTCGCGGTGGCCGTGCGTCGGGAAGCCGCGAGCGGGCGCGACCCTATCTTCGTTGATGACGCGCAGGCTGCGAAAGCTCATGAAGCGCGGGTCGTAATATTGATCGAATGAAAATGTGTGGTAAGTGTTCAGCCAGCCAAAGTCGAAATGGCCTCGCTCTTCCGATTTGCGTATGACGATCATCTTTCTTCCCCTTTTTGAAAATCGAAACTAGCCACAGAGACACCGCAGGCACGGAGGAAAGAGGAAAGGATGAATGCAGAAGTAAGATGCTTTCCAGTTCATCCTTCATCCTTCTTCTTCTCTGTGCCTCTGTGTCTCTGTGGCTTATTCCAGGTCTTCGCGGACGACGCCCTCGATCTCCAGGATCAAATCCGCTCCGTAAGCTTTAGACGGCGTTTGGAATCCCGTTGAAATGTTTCCCGCGAGTACGTGCCCGACGATGGCGAGAGACGTGAGCGCGGTCAATTTATAACCTTCCGGGCCGCTGAGACGCGAGACAGCGCGCTTGCCTGAGTCGTCTAACACTTCTCCCCAGACGAAGCTCTTACCACGCTCGCGCTCCTTCTCATCTGGCCCCGGCGGTTGAGCCTTGATTCGTTTCTTCAAGAAGCGTTGCACTGCCTGTGAGCCGAGCAGCCAGCCGAACGCGCGGCTCAGTTTCATCATCCGGCGCACGCTAGCGGGGATTGCTGCATAGACCTCGATGTTGGGGATGCCCGTGCTGTAAAAGGCCGACGCAACATCGCCCCAGGGAATCGTCGTCGCTGTAATAGGTCCGCGTCCAAAATCTATCTCACGGGTCTTCCATGCGGCAGGGACGCCCGTCAACTTTCCACCGCGACGGATGAGTCCGCCGCGATTGATGTTCTCAACCATCGTCGTCGCGGTCCCGCGCGAGATGCGCCCCATTCCCTGAATGGCGAGCGCAAGTTTCACAGCCTCTGGCAGCCGACGCTTGAGATGCGCGGCGAGACAATCCGAAGGCACAACGTCGAAGCCCACGCAAGGCATCAGCATGACGCCCGCTGACCGAGCTTCCGTGTCGCGGGCGGCGAGAGTTTCAATGACTGTCGCCTCGCCTGTGATGTCCAGGTAATGCGTCTTCGTCCGCAGGCAAGCGTCGGCCATCGGCTTGGATGTTCTGGAGAAAGGCCCGGCGCAATGCAGCACGACTGCAACTTCGCTCAAAGCCGCATCCATCGCCGCCTTGTCATCCAGGGCGAAGACGCGGTGCTCCAGATTGAGTTCTCTCGCCAGATGCTCAATCGTCACGCGGTCGCGTCCGGCGATGATGGGACGCAGGCCACGCTCGCAAGCCTGTTGAGCGATTAGTTTTCCGGTGTAGCCGTTTGCTCCGTACAAAAGAAAGTTCAACGACATCTTTTGCCTCTGGGTGAACTGTTTTTCCTGATTTAGTTCGCGGATTGTAACACCTTCTTGCTTATCAAGCGCAGTGGTCTATTCAATCCCTTCAATCCTCTGCGTTCCTCTGTGTCCCCTGTGGTTAATCTATGCTCTCCTTACATTCGAGATTATGGAAACGAAGATAATGTTTATGAGAAGACCGCTTTTTGTTATTCTCCCTTGTGTCATACTGAACAACCTTTTCAGCCGGACGAGGCACTGAATGAAAATCAGATCAGCTTACCTCTCAACATCCCTCTTCGCTCTCATCGCTACCGCGCTCTCCATTCTTCCTTTCACAGCCTGCCAGCGCAGCGGCAGCAACGGAAAGCAACTGACGCTCGCCGTCAACTCCGGCGTGGAGGGCGATGCGCTCAAGCAAGCGGCGCGCGACTACGAAACGCAGACAGGCGTTCACATCAACATCGCTGAGTTCCCTTATGCCAACCTCTTCGAGAAGGAGTTGATTGATCTGAACGCGCGAACGGGCGCATACGATCTAATCATGCTCGACGATCCCTGGTTTCCGAAGTTTGCGAGCGTGGAAGCTTTGACCGACCTCACGCCGCTTTATGAGAAGCGCTCTCTCAAGGGACCGGATGAGGATTTCGTCTCCACCTCAATCGCACTCTGCCGTCATCCTTACCAGACGGGCGCGCTCTACGCTCTGCCCTACGTTGGCAACTCGCAACTCTTCTTCTATCGCAAAGATATTTTCGAGAAGCATAACTTGAAGGAGCCTGCGACGTGGGGCGACGTGCTGGCCTCTGCGAAGACGATCAGCGAGAGCGAGACAACGGGCGCGCCTGACGGCTCTCGCTTGAATGGCTACGTGATGCGCGCCGCTCAAGGCAACGCGGTCGTGGCGGATTTCATGCCCATCTTCTGGGCCTTCGGCGCGGAGATGTTCGACGCTAGCGGAAAACCAACGGTCAATAGTCCAGAAGGAATCAATGCCCTCAAGTTCATGCTTGAGCTAGGGCGTTACGCGCCGCCCGGCTACGCCAGCTTCAACGCAGATGAAGTCTCCGCGCATCTTCTTCAAGGCACAGCCGCGATGTCCATCAACTGGCCCGCATGGATAAGCCCGTTCAGTGATCCTGCCAGGTCAAAGGTGATCGGCAAGATGGAGTTTACGACGATGCCGGGCGCGGCGCAGCCCGGACGCGCAGAGATCGGCAACTGGCTTATAGCTATCCCGCGCGATGCGAAGAACGCTCCCGCCGCATTCGATTTTCTCGTCTGGGCGACGAGCCGGGAACAGATGAAACGTTCGGCATTGCGCGGTAATCCGCCGACGCGCAAGTCCGTCTTTACAGACCCGGAGCTGCTCGCAAAGTTTCCCGCTTACCCTGCTCAACTGCGCTCGCTCGAAAGCTCACGCCCACGCCCGCGCACACCCTTGTGGAACGAGATCGAAAACGCCTTCGGCATCTTCCTCTCAAAAGCCAACGGCGGCAAGCTTTCACCGGAAGACGCGATGAACCAGGCGAACGCGAAAATTTCCGAAATTATCGAACGTGGAAAATAGAAAGGGACGAGGAACAGTGGCCGGGTTTTCAGCCCCGGAGGGGCGAGATGATAGTAGCCCAGGGCGTCAGCCGTGGGTACAACGCACACCTCAAATAGTAAGCCCCGGAGGGGCGACATAAATATGTCGCCCCTCCGGGGCTTACTCATATATTCGATGCTTGTACCCACGGCTGACGCCCTGGGCTATTAATATTCCGCCCCTCCGGGGCTGAAGACTCAGCCGCTTCTTATGTCGAACTGACGTTATTTGAAATTCAGCCCCAGTCTTCCACTGACCGCTCGCGGGCGACCAATAGCTGTACCTGAAAACACGCTCTCGAAGGTAATCAGGTAGAACTTGTTGGTCAGGTTCTCGATGTTGAATTGGCCGACAAGCGAGACGCGCTCACTCAGATTGAATTCTTTGCCGACAGCGAAATTTAAGACCGTGTGTGGTCTGACGAAACCACGCTCAAAGTTCACCTGGTCTAGAATCCGGGCCGGGAACTCGCTCTCAAATTCTTCGCGCGTCACGTCCGGGTCAAGCTCCACTGTGTAGCCGCTGTCATGGCGTCCTGTGAAGAGCACCCAGAAGCGGTGCGGCAGTTGATCGTAGCGAGTCTCGAAGGCCACCGTGTTGCGCTGGTCTTCTTCAATCTTGACTCGCTGACCGGAGCGACTCAGGGTATCTACAGCCTCGCCTAGAAACAGTCCGCCCGTAATCGGCGCGAAGCCATAGATATGAAAATTCGTGTAGCTGATGAACCCCGACAATCCATGCACGCGCGCCAAATCCAGCCTGTTCTCGATTCCCTTTGAGCGATTGCGATCCAGTGTGGCGGGGAAGATGATACCCGTCTCAAGAAAGTTTGTGATCTCCGGCTGATTCTTCAGGCGGCGGTAGTAGAACTCCGTATCGAGACGCAGGTAATGACCTAACTGCTGCTGGAATCCGACATCGAACTGCGATTCCCTGCTCGGTCGAACGGGCGCAAACGTCGGCTCTCCTTCTTCTGCGGCGGGACTGAAGAGGCGCGTCCCTGCGGAAGAAGAGAGCAGCAGATTCTCCAGCGCGGGCGTCTCCATAAAACGATTGTATGCGGCACGCAGCACCGTCCCTGTTTTCTCTATGCGATAAGCTATGCCGAGCCTCGGACTCAGAAAATTCTTCTTTACCAGAAAGTGATAGCTGTCGAAACGCGCGCCTAGATCGAGCGTCAGATTTCGAGTCGCGTTGAAATGATCCTGGATGTAGAGGGAGCCTTCATTACCCGTCCGGCGATCTCTGAAAAAGAAAGGATTGCTCAGTGTGAACTCCTGCGCCTCTTCCGTCAGGTCAGGCTCTTTCTCAAGCAACGCTTCGAGGTCAGTGATGGCAAACGTGAACGACTCCGTCAAGGGGAAGCGCAGGTAATCGAAGCCTGCCTTGATCGTGTGCCCTTTGACGAGATAGGTCAGCGAGCCTTGCAGGTCGTAGGTTGAGTTGTGCCTTGTCTGCTCCGCAAAAACCGGGGTGGCGAGCGTGTTGCTGGCGAGCTTCGCGGAATTATAGCGCTGCGAGAAGGCCAGGAAACTAACCGCGCGCGGCGAGAAGATATGCTCCCACGAGAGCGATTCCATGTGATCCTTAGTCTTGCGCCGCTGGTCTTGCCCTGCCTCCTGTTGGTCAGGTAGATTCGGAACCTGAAAACGGTCGCGGTCAAAAGAGAGATTCAGACGGATCAGATTCTTCTGGTCCGGCGCATAGTCGAGCTTAAAGAAGCTTCGAGCTGAGATGCCGCGATTATGAAAGTTTTCGAGCGCGGGAGGGTCCAGGAAGCGGTCGGTTCTGGAAACTACGCCGCTGATGAAATAACCGAAATGCTGTGTGTGCCCGCCCGCATCAAAAGAGCCTTCGTAAGTATTAAAGCTTCCGGCATTGAAGTTCAGACTTCCTGAAGTCGGAATCTCAAGCCCTGAGCGTGAAGTGACAGCGATGACTCCGGCCAGCTTGTTACCGTACTCGGCTGGAATATTGGCCGTCGTCACTTCAACCGAACGGAAGTTGCGCGGGTCGGGTGAAGCGGCGAAGGTCGAGGCGAGAGTGTCTGTGATAGGAACGCCGTCAATCGAATATTGAATCTGGTACTCTATGCCGCGCGCATGAAGCCGGTGGTTGGCATCCAGAGTCCATCCCGGCGCGGTGGCGACGATCTCTTCAGTGCTGCGGCTCGGCTGCGAAGTCGGGAAGGTCAGGATGCGTGTGCGGTCAATGGTCGTGCTCGGCGCGGTCTTGTTCACATCCAGCAGTTCATTCTGGCTCGTGATATTGACTGCCTGGCTCAGGGGCGCGATGCGAAGCTGAACCTTAACAGTCTGCACCAGATTCGAGTTGACTGTGACCTCCTGTGTCGAAGACTCGAACCCTTGCGCCTCTGTCGTCAACGTGTAGCGATTGAACGGCACGTCAACCAATTGATACGTGCCGTCGGCTTTGGTCATAGCCCTCTGCGTATAATTGGTAATCGCGTTCGTCAATCTGACGCTGGCGTTCGCCACGCTCGCGCCGTTCGGGTCAGTCACCGTGCCACGAATAAAGCCCGCGTTGGTTTGAGCCTTGCCGGTGGAAGAGAGCGCGAGCCAGACAAAAAGAAGAATGAATAGGTGCAGCCTGAAATTTCTCATAACATTACCTCTCCGGGTTGGTCGTCGTGAAGTCGGAGAAGCAGATTAGCATAAAGTTGAAACTGCTACCTAAGCTCTTTTTTAGTCATCAGGTGAAATCAAACGGGAATCAACAGGTTTTCACTGACAACATAGGTGAGTCAACTCTATTGATGCCGAAATTTTCGTCAAAGCGTGAATGGTCTCTGCCTTACCTGCTCATCGCGCCGACCATCGCCGTGCTCGTCGCGCTCTCGATCTACCCGCTGATTTACGCGATCCGCGTCAGCCTGCAAACAGACTCCGGCGCGGGCGTGCGCTGGTCGCTTCAGAATTTTGCGCGCCTTGCTACGGACGATTTCTTTCGCAGCGCGCTCGCGCACACTCTCGTTTACGCAATCATCGCTCTGACGTTTGAGTTCCTACTGGGTCTGGGACTCGCCGTGCTTTTGAACACGAGTATTCGCGGGCGCAGCTTTTTTCGCGCGGCCCTGCTCGTCCCGATGATGCTGCCTCCGGTCGTGGTCGGCGTCGTCTGGCGTTTGATGCTCAACCCGAACTTCGGCGCAATCAACGGCACGTTGAAAGGCTTCGGCGCGAACACCGAATCCTTGACGTGGACTGCTTCCCCGACTCTCGCGTTCGCATCCGTCATCATGGTTGACATCTGGCAATGGACGCCCTTCATGTTCCTCATCTTGCTCGCGGGGCTGCAAGCCATTCCCGAAGAGCCTTACGAAGCCGCGTTGATTGACGGCTCAAGCGCGTGGCAAACTTTTCGTCACATCACGCTCCCTCTGCTCAAGCCCGCCATCCTGATTGCGCTTCTTCTACGGACGATGGACTTGCTGCGCGTCTTCGACCAAATCTTCATCCTGACGGAAGGCGGCCCAGGCTCTGCCACCGAAACCATCAGTCTCTACATCTACCGCACAGCCTTTCGCTTCTCTGACTTCGGCTACGCCGCTGCCATGTCTTTCGTGCTCCTGCTCCTGACAAACATCATCAGCCTGCTCTACATTCGCCTGCTCCAGAGACAGGAGGCCGCATGAGGGGAAGGCGGCAGGGTTCGGGGGCCGGGGGCCGGATGCTGTTGTGTTACGGGTTGATTGCGCTCGCTGTCTTCTCGGCCTTGCTGCCGGTTTACTGGATGGTGACGATCTCGCTCAAAACGGAGGTGGATCAATTCGCTGTGCCTCCCAAATGGTTCGCCTTCAGCCCGACGCTGGCTCACTACTACGATGCGTTCGTCGAGCGTTCCTTCGGGCAGTATCTCATCACGAGCGCGATTGTGGCCGTACTCTCAACCGTCTGCGCGATTGTTTTGGGAACGCTCGCGGCTTACGCGCTGGCGCGTTTTCGCCTGCCGCACAAACTCAATGCGCGGCTCGCGCTCTGGATACTCTCGACACGCATGTTCCCGCCGATTGTTACAGCCGTCCCCCTCTTTCTACTGATGCGCGATGTGCGCCTGCTAGACACCCTTGCTTCGCTCGTCATCGTCTATACGGTTTTCAACCTGCCCTTCGTCGTCTGGATGATGCGCGGGTTCTTTATAGAGATACCGCGCGACCTGGAAGAAGCCGCGCGTGTTGACGGCGACTCACGTTTGGGAGCGCTCCGCCGTGTGCTCCTGCCGCTCGTCGCGCCCGGACTCGCGGCGACAGCGGTCTTTTGTCTCATCATCTCCTGGAATGAATTTCTCTTCGCGCTCACGCTCACGCAGACCGATGCCGCGATGACGCTGCCTGTCGGCATCGCCGGGCGCGTCACTCAATATGAAATCAAGTGGGGTGTGATGAGCGCCGCCGGGGTCGTGGCGATGATCCCTATACTCGTCTTCGCGCTCGCCGTTCAGCGTTACCTTGTGCGCGGGCTATCATTGGGAGCCGTCAAAGGATGAGCGTTAGTTTCCAAAACGTAACCAAGAACTTCGACCGGGCAGTCGTGGTGGATGATCTGACGCTTGCCACTGAAGACGGCGAGTTCGTCGTCCTGCTTGGGCCATCGGGGTGTGGTAAAACGACAACGCTGAGAATGCTTGCCGGACTCGAAGACGTGACGGCGGGCGACATCCTGATAGGCGAGGAGCGAATCAACGACATTCCGACGCAGCAACGCGACATCGCAATGGTCTTTCAATCCTACGCGCTCTACCCGCACATGACGATTGCCGAAAACATAGCGTACCCGTTGCGTGTGCGTAAGACCGCGCCGGATGAGACCGCGCGGCGCGTTGAGCATGTCGCAAAGATGCTGGAAATCGCCCATCTGCTCAAGCGACGCCCGCGCGAACTTTCAGGCGGCGAGCGCCAGCGCGTAGCGTTAGCGCGTGCCATCGTCCGCGAGCCGCGCGTCTACCTGATGGACGAGCCGCTCTCGAATCTCGATGCGAAGCTCAGGGTGCAGATGCGCGGCGAGTTGAAACGCTTGCAGCACGAACTTGGCACGACGACCGTTTACGTCACACACGATCAGGCTGAGGCGATGACCTTAGCGCATCGCGTCGCGGTGATGCGTAGCGGGCGTCTTCAACAGTTCGATACGCCAATGAACATCTACAACTGCCCCATTAATCGCTTCGTCGCCGAGTTTGTCGGAAGCCCCGGCATGAACTTCATCGAAGGACGCATAGACGTTGACGCACGCCTCTTCACAAGCGGCGTGCTTACAATCCCTCTCGGTGGCTCTCAGCTCGACCGCTTGATCGAACATGAAGGTGTGACGCTTGGCATCCGTCCAGAACACGTTCAGGTTTCAACTACTCCGCGCGAAGGGTTGCTGCCCGCCAGCGTCTATGTGACGGAATTGATGGGCAACGAGACGCTCGTCTTCCTGCGGCTCGCGGGGGGCGAGAAAATCATCGCGCGCGCAGCCGCCGAGTTTCGCGCCGAGTTGGAGACGCCCGTCTGGTTGCAATTCGAGATAGACAAAGCAGCGTTCTTCGACACGGAATCCGGCGAATCTTTATGTTGAGCTGGCAGCCAATTCGATTAAATTTTTCAGGAGATTGAGATGAAATTAGCGCTGAACGGTGCGACCACAATGAAAGCGAGCCTCGTTGAGGACATTCGCGTTGCGAGCGCCGCTGGATTTGATTGCCTTGAAATCTGGGCATCGAAACTCAAGAAATTTCTCAAATCAGGCACGACTGCCGAACTCAAAGGGCTGCTCAATGAACACAGGCTTGAGCCTTACAGCATCAACTCAATCGAGCGGATCACCTTCAGAGATGAAGAAGCGCAACGCTGGCTTCTGGAAGAGTGTGAGGAGTTGTGCCGCATCGCATCAAGAATCGGCTGCCCGTATATCGTGGTGGTTCCGAGTCCGCTTCCCGCAGGTAAGAGCCGCGCAGATGTCATCGAAGAATCTGTGCGCGTGTTGGGTGAGCTTGGCGGAATTGCTGAAAGGTACGAGGTGTCGCTCGCGTTCGAGTTTCTGGGTCAAACGGATTGCAGCGTGCAGACACTTGAGCAAGCTTCTGAAATTGTCGGGCAATTAGCGCGTGCAAACGTCGGCCTTGTGATTGATAGCTTTCACTTCTACGCGGGCGGCTCCCATATCGAATCAATAGATTCGCTCGATGCTCAAAAGCTCTTTATCTTTCACATCAACGATGCTGAGAACCTGCCGCGCGGGCAGCTTGAAGATCGCCACCGCTTGCTGCCCGGCCTCGGCATTCTTCCGCTCAAAGAAATTATCAGTGCGCTTCGTCGTATCGGCTACGACCGCGTGACAAGCGTCGAAATCTTCCGTCCCGAATACTGGGAGCGCGACCCGCTAGCGCTTGCGAGAGACGCTCATGCTGCTGTCAGCAAAGTTCTCGCTTTCGTCGAGTGAGCAGGACAAACATGGACAAAATCAGAATCGGAATTATCGGCGCAGGTTATATCGGCGGAGTTCATGCGGGCTTGCTCGCGCAAGACGACCGCGTTCGCGTTGCGGCGGTACATGATGTTGCTGCTGATAGAGCGCAGCAAATCGCGCTCTCAACCGGCGCGACTCTTTCGCGAAGCGCCGGAGAGTTGATCGAGGCGAGCGATGCGGTCTATATCACGACGCCGAACACGAAGCACACGGATTTGGCTATCGCTGCTATCGGAGCCGGGAAGCACGTTTTCTGCGAGAAGCCTATGGCAACCAGCGTTGAGGACGCACAGAAAGTGATGGAAGCTGTGGGAAAAGAGCGCGCCGTCTTCCAGGTTGGACACAATCGTCGCTTCGCTCCCGTTTATGCGCGGCTCAGGCAGATGCTCATGGAAGAAGCTGCGCCTCATTCCGCTCACGTCAAGATGAATCGCGGCGAGTTAATCAAGCCCGAATGGGTCGGCGACCCGTTGGTGACGGGCGGCTTTCTCTACGAGACGACCATCCACATCTTCGACATGATGCGCTTCCTCTTCGGCGAAGTCGCACAACTCTCCGCGCTCGGCTCGGCGCATGAATACCCGGAGGTGGACGACTTCTCCGTGCTGCTCGGTTTTGCGAGCGGCGTGCATGCGACCCTTTGCTCGTCGGCTGATGCAAGCTGGCTTTTCCCTTTCGAGCGTGTTGAAGTGTTCTGCCATCACCGCACGATTGCGACGCGCGAGATGGAAACTCTTATTTCCAGCGAAGGGCTTGAAGGCAGGCAAGTCACTCTCTCCATGCACCAACTCTCGAAAGAAGAGAAATGGGGATACGCGCAGGAAGATAGAGCTTTCGTGGATTCGATTTTGAGCGGAGCGCCAGCGGCTGTGACCGCGCTCGACGGCTACAAATCGGTCGAGTTAGTTGAGGGCTGCTACCGCGCCGTTCGCACGGGTGAACGAATACACTTTTAGTCTTAGGAGAATATTACTGTGACTCTGACACTTTATCTTTTGCGTCATGGGCAAACAGCACTCAGCCGTGACGATGTTTTTTGCGGCTCAGGTCTCGACCCGGAGTTGACTGCTGAAGGATTGGAGATGGCGCGCTCCTTTGCCGAAGCTTATCGCAGCACCCCTTGGAGCGCCGTCTATGCAAGTCCCTTGCAGCGCACCGTCACGACCGCTCGGCCTCTCTGTGAAGCGCTCTCACTCAAGATGGAGGCGCGCGATGACTTGAAGGAGATTGGTTACGGTAATTGGGAAGGGCAAACGAGAGAGACGGTCAACCGTGATTACCATGACGACTATCTACGCTGGCTGGCCGACCCCGCCTGGTATCCGCCTACGGCAGGCGAGATGGCTGTCACCATCGCTCATCGCTCGTTGCGTGTGATTGAAGAGATCAAGCAGCAATTCAGCACGGGCAACGTCCTAGTAGTTTCGCACAAGGCGACGATCAGAATTATTTTGTGCGGTCTGCTGGGCATTGATGTCGGGCGGTTTCGCTACCGCCTCTCATGCCCTGTGGGTTCGGTCAGCATCGTTGAATTCGGAGAAGCTGGCCCGCTCCTTCGAGTTTTAGCTGACCGGATGCACCTGAGCGAGCGGCTGCGACTCCTGCCCGGCACTTGAGATTATAGCGGTGCTCAAAAGAGTGCGACCGAGTTTAGAGTTCAGCCTTGAGGCTGTCTTCACTGACAAGCTGAAAGCTTGAACTCTGAACTCGGTCGCATCCAATTAAGAACTGCTCTAGTTGGATAGGCATCTTCTTCTTGAAATAAATCCGCATTGTCTATAGACTCTCGCCCATCTTTGGTCTACTCACGAGTAGCGTAGCCTTACACGCCGCTCTACGGTTCTCAACTCCCAAACACTCAAAGGAGAACTGAATCATGGAAAGACAAGAAACTCTGAGGGAGATAGCAGCCCTCCGACACAATCTTCATATCAATAGCCGCCTGCGTCTGGAATTCCTCGCCAACATCTCAAAGCTTCTACGAGACTACGGAATCTCGGCAGACAACGAGTTGTTGAGTTCGCTCATCCTGGCCGTCCCTGACGAATTGTGGGCTAAAGAGCCGATGCCGCCCATAGCGCCAATGCCGCCGGATGCTCCGATGCCTCCAGATGCCCCGATGCCACCGGATGCGCCAGCAATGCCCCCGCTCTCGCCCGACGAGCCAGACGTTGATATGCCGCCTTTAGCTCCGATGCCGCCCGTAGCGCCGGAAAGTTAAACTACCTGGACACGCGCTCGTGCGCGCCTGTGCTACCCGAAGGAGTTGACTGTCGAGTGGAGCAGGGGCGCGCACGACGCTTTCACAACATGATCGAATATACGGAAGAGATACCCGGCATCTTCGCCGTTGAGCTTTACCAGCCCAGCGTGTGTCGCTCCATCGTCGCGCACGCAAAAAACGTGGATGCGTGGAAGGAAGCGAAAGTCACGGAGCACGCTAAAGGAGTCTTCAGTCCTGCGACCAGACCTGAAGCGCGCCTGGCGAGTGTGCTTGCTCCGGCGCGAGAATCCGAAATCAGGCGAGAGTTCGATGAAAAGATGGAGAGCATCGTCAAGCCTCTCGTCAAAGAGGTTTGGGGTGTTGACCTCAAACAACACGCTGAAACGCATTTCGTTCGCTACTGTCCAGGCAACTACTACACGCCCCACTCCGACACAGGGCTTCATCGAAGCGACAGGTATTTCACAGTCATCTGCTATCTCAACGATGATTTTGAAGGAGGGCAGACCAGCTTTCCTCAACTTAACTACAGGGTCGCGCCTCGCTGCGGCAAGGCCGTCATCTTTCCGGCGACCTATCTGCATTGCGCCGAGCCAGTCACGAGCGGAGAGAAGTACATTCTTGTGTCGTGGCTGACGGGGCCGCCTCCAATAAAGTGGATTTGATCTTTTGCGCCGATTAAGTTCAGGCATCCCCGCTGCCGTATGAACCACAAACGCCTCATCGTCGTCTCCGCCGAAAACAACCCGTACATGGCCTGGCAGTGCAAGCTGTTTCACTTCTCCTGTGTGAGCAGATTGCAGCAAACGCCTCTCATCGTCGTGCATGAGACCGGCGCGGCTGAATTGCACCCGGACTTTCAGGAGCTTGTGAAGGTCGGAGGTCGTGCGCAACGCGCGCCGAGCTACAAGCTGACCGCCAAGGGCGACATCTATGCGCCACGAAACACGCCCGGCTCGCTCCTTCACGCCGCAGAAACGTATGGCTCGGAATGTGACTCGCTGGTGCTCTGCGACCCGGACATGATCTTCGTGCGCCCGCCGGAATTTCCTACAACGCTTTCCGGCGACTACTGCTCCTACATGAACTATGATCTGGACTGCGTGGAGGTCGCGCGGCAGGCGCTCTCTATCTCACGCGAGATGATTGATGAGCAGAGGGAGGCGCTGCGCTGCGGAGTGCCGTATGTGATACCTGTGGATGAGGCGCGCCCGTTGGCCGAAGCGTGGATTGAGGCGATTGACGCATTCCCTGCGCGAAAGTGGGAGGATGTGATGTATGCTTTCGGTCTGGCCGCCGTTAAGCTAGGCTTGAGGGTGACGCCCACGCGCATGTCTCAGAGCAACTACTGGCCTGATGCAATCTCGAAGGCTGATGTCGTACACTACTGCTACGGCGATGAGACCTGGAGCAAGCGGCATTACTTCAGGCAAGAGCAGGCAAGAAACGTCTGGCAGCCTCGCGTGGAATCTCCTGCGGGCACGGTTCTCGGAGAGATACTTTCGCAGTTGCGTGAGGCGGAAAAGTTTTATTCCAGTTTTTAATTAAGGACGAGCCGGCATCCTAATCCAGCGGGTTCGCCATCTCTACAAAAGATTTTAGCTTGAGCCAGCAGTCCTCCGAAGCTTCTATGGCTCTTGAACCAGGCGAACAACTAGGGCGTTATAAAATCATCTCGCAACTGGGACGGGGCGGGATGGGCGAAGTCTATCTAGCCTCCGACACCAGGCTCGAACGAACCGTCGCGCTCAAGGTTCTGCCCGAAGATGTCTCGCACAATCAACAAAGGCTGCAACGCTTCGACCGGGAAGCTCGCGCCGCCTCTGTCCTCAACCACCCGAACGTCGCCCACATTTATGAGATAGAGACCTACGGCAGTCACACCTTCATTGCGATGGAGTACATCAACGGCGAGACCTTGCGCAAACGTCTCGCGCACACGCGCATGAAGCTCCACGACGCGCTCGATATTGCTGTGCAGGTCACGAGAGCTATCGTTGCCGCGCACGCCGCAGGCATCGTTCACCGCGACATCAAGACCGAGAACATCATGATTAGCCGCGACGGATACGTGAAGGTGCTTGATTTCGGTCTCGCAAAGTTGATGGGAACTTCAACAGAGAATCCAGAGCCTAGGGCGGCGACCGTCACGAGCGCGCACACCGATCCGGGCGTCGTGATGGGCACGTTCAGTTATATGTCGCCGGAGCAGGCGCGCGGGCTTCAGACGGATGCGCGCACGGATTTGTGGAGTCTCGGCGTGGTGCTCTATGAGATGGTCAGCGGCGCAGCGCCTTTCGTGGGAAAGACGCCGCCTGATGTGCTCTCCTCGATTCTCAACGAGGAGCCGCCGCCGCTGGCGCGCTTCGCCAGAGATGTCCCGGAGGCTCTCGAATGGATCGTGACAAAAGCCCTGACGAAAGATTTGGAAGGGCGCTATCAAACGGCGACGGAGTTTCTCACCGACCTTCAGAGACTGAAGAATCGCCTCGGAGCTGAAGCTGAAATCGAACGCTCGTCGCTGACGGATTTTCATCTCAGCAGAAGCTCTTACGCCGGCGACAGCCGCGCAGCCTTTGAAACAAGCCGTGCGCCAGCCGCCAGCACAGGCGTCAACAACTCTGTTCATTCGCCGTCGAGCGCCGAATACATCATCAGCGGCATCAAGCGTCACAAGAAAGGGACGATCATCGCTCTGGCAATACTCGTGAGTACGATTGCGTTGGGAGCTTTGGCGATCTTTATACCGAGAAACAAACCCGTCCGGGCGAACACTCCAGGCCAACAAAGGTCTCTGACGCCTGTGACGGTTGGCAGCGGGCTTCAACTTGGGGCGACATGGTCTAAGGATGCGAGCCTGATAGCCTACAGTTCGGATCAAGGCGGTAACTTCGACATCTGGGTTCGATCTGTCAGCGGCGGTAATCCTTTTCAGGTAACGCATCATTCTGCACACGACTGGCAGCCGGACTGGTCGCCCGTCAGCAACGAGATTGTCTTCAGGTCAGAGCGCGACGGAGGCGGGCTATTCATCGTTCAAATGCTTGGCGGGAACGAACGCAAGATCGCTTCGTTCGGCTATCGCCCGCGCTGGTCGCCCGACGGCTCGAAGATTCTGTTTCTGGGGCCGGGCCAGCGTCTCTACGATTTTCCGAAAATGTATCTCATCGCTCCCGGAGACGATGCGCCGCATGAGATTCCAACATCCTTCAGCAATGCTGAAGAGGGCATCAAGGGCAATTCCGTCGGCTGGTATCCCGACGGCAAGCGCGTCTCATTCCTGAGCACTGACGGAACTTTCTGGACAGTGCCGATAGAAGGCGGCGCACCCGTTAAATCGGAACGCGCGCCCGAAGTGGAAAATCAGCTTAAAGAGGCATCGGTTGAGCTGGGTAATTTCTGTTGGTCAGGCTCGCGGAAATTTCTCTACTTCGAGGGAGCGTCGCGCGGCGTCCTTAATCTCTGGAGAGTTACGGTTGAGCCGGACACTTTACGTTGGATTGACGGGCCTGAGCGTTTGATGGCCGTCACATCGCAGGCCACCGACATCGCTCTCTCTCCCGACGGGAGCAAACTAGCTTTCACCAACATCACCCAAAACACACGCATCTGGCTACTGCCGTTTGATTCGATCACCGGTCACATCAAAGGCGAGGGCCACGCCGTCACGAGCGAGGGCACGGAAGCATGTTTCTCAGATTTATCGCCCGATGGGAAAAAGCTTGCCTTCGCTTCGCAAAGCTACGGGATAGACAAGCAGATGCTGAAGGAAAAATCTCTACCTAATGGAGCCGAGCATGAGTTGGTCGGCAACGACGACTACTATCGCTATTACCCGCGCTGGTCGCCGGATTCCACGCGCCTTGCTTACAGTCGCTTTCGCGCTACCGTCCCGCAGAGCAACGGCGAGGCAAGCCCGCCGCAGGGCGCGAGCAAAGCAGGCCCAATCGTCATGCTCGACCTGGAAAGCGGCCAGGAACAACTTCTCACTTCACAGGGTAAGTGGCTCGATTATATGTACGACTGGTCGCCCGACGGACAGTGGATACTTGCCAGCAGTAATCGCCAAACATCCGGGGAGAGATGGGAGGTCTGCCTCTTCCCCGTCTCAGCGGCTCCGCACGCAGAGACAGAGATGAAAGTCGTTGCTTCCGACCCGCAGAACAGTCTCTGGACTCCGCGCTTCTCTCCTGACGGACGCTGGATTTGCTATACCGCGCAGAAGCCTAAAGGAGCAAGCGTCTCCGTCCTCTATGTCGTTCCGACATCAGGCGGCACACCCGTTCGCATCACGGGAGAGGATACCTGGTGCGATTGGCCTCGCTGGTCAGCCGACGGACGGACGATCTACTTCGTCTCCAACTACAACTCAAGTTTTCTGAACGTCTGGGGAATTCATTTCGATCCGGCGCAAGGGCACGCGGTGGGCAATCCCTTTCGCGTGACGACGTTTGAAAGCCCTGGGCGGATGATCTCACCCCGCCTCGTGCAGAGGGAAATATCGCTCAACAAAAACCAGTTGGCGTTGCCGATGACGGACGTTTCGGGAAATATCTGGATGCTGGAGAACGTGGATCGTTAATGATTCTTTAGCGGGAAATTTCACCACGAAGGCACAAAAGAGAGAAGGTTTCCCTCCTTACTGCCTTCGTGCCTTTGCGGTTTGTCAATTACCTTTATTGCTATTCACCTTCAGATTCACATTACGAATCAACCTGTGAAGATTGTTCGGATGCACGCCGAGGAGTTTGGCAGCTTCCGTGTAATTGCCGCCGGTTTGCTGAAGAGCATTGAGAATGATTTTCTTCTTTGCTTCCTTGACCGCCTCGTAATACTTCCCCGCGTCCTGATTGGTCGAAGGCATTCTTTCAATCAGGGGTTCAGGCAAGTCTTCCGGCTGGATGCGCTCAGTTGAGCCTAAAACTATGGCGCGCTCGATGGCGTTCTCCAACTCGCGCACGTTGCCGGGCCAATCATAACCAATCAGACACTCAAGGGCTTCAGGAGAAAGCCCCGTCACGCGCCGCTTACAGACCTGGCTGTATCTAGCCGTGAAATGTTTTGCGAGGAGCGGTATATCTTCCGGCCTCTCCCTGAGCGCGGGCATTGTGATGTCAACGACGTTCAGGCGGAAATATAGATCACGTCGAAACGAGCCTTCTTTAATCGCCTCGTCCAGGTTCTTGTTTGTCGCCGTGATAACTCGAATGTCCACAGAGAGCGTGCGCGTCCCGCCGACTCGCTCGAATTCTCTCTCCTGCAAGACGCGCAGTAGTTTCGATTGAAGCTGCGGCGACATCTCGCCGACTTCATCCAGAAAGAGCGTCCCCGTGTCGGCCACTTCGAGCTTGCCCTTGACCTGAGCGATGGCTCCCGTGAACGCGCCTTTCTCATGGCCGAACAACTCGCTTTCGAGCAAAGTATCTGTGAGCGCCGCGCAGTTGACAGCGACAAACGGACGGTCTGCTCTCTGGCTGCCACGATGAATCGCACGCGCGGCCAATTCTTTGCCCGTGCCGCTCTCGCCGCGAATCATAACCGTCGAGATGCTCGGAGCAATCTTGGCGATGAAGCGATAGACCTCCTGCATCTGCTGGCTCTCGCCAATCATGTTGTGGCCGCTTTGAAAGTCGTCCTGAAGACGCTGGTTTTCGCTCTCCAACCACTCCACGTGCCGCGCATTCTCCAGCGCGCCAGAGGCGAAGCCCGCAATCGCCGTCACTATCTGCAAGTGTCCTTCCTTGAAGTTCTCGCCCGGTTTGGATGTGTCCAGGTAAACGATGCCGATCACCTTGTTATGCAACGTGAGCGGCACGCAGAGAAGGGAGTGAATCTTTGACGCAATGAGGCTCTCAGACTTACTCAAGGTGTCGCTGTCTATAATGTCGTTGCTTAAAATCGCCACTCCCTCGTTGATGACCGCTTGCGCGACTGTGCGGCTGACCTTGAGCGTCTGGTGCGGGGTGGAGAATCTATCGAGCGCGAACACGGAGCCGGGATTGTCCAGGCTTTCGTCTATCATCAGGATCGCGCCGCGCTCCGCCGGAACAATCTCGAACAACGACTCAAGAAGGCGCTTCTGCAATTCCTTGAACGATCTGACAGAGTTGATGGTCGCCCCGATTTTGATGAAGGCGCTTAAGTCGCGCGCCATCGAATAGAGCGCATCTTCGAGCCTGTAGCGGATTGTCGAGACGGCCAGCAATTCCGTCCCATCGTCTAACCGGACATCATCGGAGGGTTGTGAGTTTTCTTCATTTCGACTAAGGAAAAGGAAGAGAGAATCTCCGATCCGAACGCGGTCTCCGTGCTTGAGAGCGTGCTCCTTCGCAGGTGTTTCATTAACGAAGGTTCCGTTGTGGCTCTCTAGGTCTGCGATCTTAAACTGCCCGTTCTCCCGCTTGAGAAGGCAGTGTCGCCTTGAGACCGACTTGTCATTAATCGTCAGCTGGTTGGTGAGGTCACGCCCGATGGAAATTTCGTCTTCGGTTAACTCGAAGACTGTCCCGTTCGATGGCCCGGCTATGAAAGTCAAATTAGGCTTCATATCAAAGTCGCTTAAATGCCCTTCACTGGATTACCCCGATTGGGCGCGATGAAGGCCGGGATAGTGAGAAAAAATTTTCGCCCCCATCGTAAAAAGTTAGATAACTTTGTCGTGGACTATCAGTTCTGATAGCCAGCTATATCAGGATTGATATAGCTTATCCCCTCTCAACACCAGAGGCCACTTTTTGAGCAGAGAGCTTTTGAGAGAATATCTCGCGCCCAGTTAAGGGTTTACTCCTCAAATGCGTTCTGCATCTCTCCTTGACGGACGGCTCTGGCATGAGAATAGCAAATAACTGTGCAAGGAGGTGGTTATAAATTCTCCGACAGTTATTTGCCAGCCCCGGACATTATAGCGACACTGTTAGCATCGCGGTCAGCAATTATTATTTCTTCGGTCCGATTCCACAACCCACGGACCGGAATCGGCAGGCTCAGTCCTCAAATGCCCCCTGAGCCTGCTTTATTATCTTGAGAGTAAGTTAGGGTCGCGTCTTGCCTCGGCAGGCACACTTTACGAATCAATTCGATTTCCCTCACCCCTAATGGCAGGGGCACGAAAGCTCACTCGTGCCCCTGCCATACGCTTTTACGGCCTCTGCGCCTGGCTCCCACCTCGACCAGATTTTAGCCACCGTTTTCCGTCGCATATTATCCTTAAGTAGTGGGTCAGTTTGAAGGAACGAGTTCAGAGTACAAGCTTCAGGTTGCTGATGCTAAAGAGCAAGCTCAAGCTTGAACTCTGAACTGACCCACTACCTATCCTTACGGTGAATTGATTGAAGTCTCACCCATGAATGCGATATAACCTTGCTCCGTCAACAAGCGAAAGTTTTAAGAGCAAGCAGGCATCCCGGCAAATTAACCTCGCAGGCGTTTCTCCCGGCACCGGGAAAGTTTCGCGTCCCTTTCCATCAACAGACCCTTTGCGCTCGTAAGAGGCTTGCGTCACAACCGATGATCGGCTCGAATCTACTTAACTACCGCATCACGGAAAAGCTCGGCGTCGGCGGGCAGGGAGAAGTTTACAAAGCCGTTGACGCGAAGCTTGGTCGGACAGTCGTCATCAAGGTCTTGCCGCCCGAATTGACTGTTAAGGAGGTCAATCTCAAACGCTTCGAGCGCGAAGCTCGCCTGGCATCCTCTCTTGATCACCCGAACATCTGCACCATCTTCGATCTGAATGAAGCAAACGGCGTGCATTTCATCGCCATGCAGTATGTCGAGGGACGCAACGTGCGCCAACTTGTCGCGGGCCGACCGCTCGAACTCAAGAGCGCGCTCCTGATTGGGATTCAGGTCACGGATGCGCTCACGGCGGCGCACGCGCGCGGCGTCATTCACCGCGACATCAAATCCGGCAACGTGATGGTGACGGACTCAGGGCAGGTCAAGGTGCTCGACTTCGGCCTCGCCAAGCTTCTCGATGAAGACGTAGCTCAGACCGAAGGCATTCATCGAACGGAGTTGACGGAAGTCGGCGTGCCCTATGGCACACCCACTCACGCTGCGCCTGAGCAGGCGCGCGGCGACCGCGTTGACGCGCGCGCAGACATCTTCTCAACCGGCGTCCTGCTCTACGAATTGTTGACGGGAACGTGGCCGTTTCGCGGCAAGACGACGATAGATGTGCGCCACGCAGTTCTTCACGACGCTGCGAAGCCGCTCGCTGAAGCGAGGCCAGGCTATGTGCCGCCGCGCCTGCAACAGATTCTTGATCGAGCGTTGGCGAAAGAGCCGCGCGACCGCTATCAAAAGATTGCCGAGATGCGCGACGACCTCAGAAGCGTCTTGCATGAAGTCTCCGCCGGTGACGCGCAGCTTACACAGGCAGCCGCGCCGCGCCATCTCTCAGGCTCAAGCCCCGTCTCGCGCGCTGTGCGCTGGCTACGGCGCAGCATCAGCAACACAGAGCAGCCGCAGGCAACCAGCGCGTCTGCCCCCTCGATATCTCAAACTTCCCACGACATTCATCAAACACCGATGACGAGTCTCGGCGAGCGCGAGAAAAAGAGCGTCGCCATCCTGCCCTTCAGAAACTTGAGCAACGACCCTGCGTCCGGCTTCTACGAATTCTCGCTCGCCGACGCGGTGATTACGGAACTGGCGCGCCTGCGCTCGCTCGTCGTGCGGCCAAGCTCCGTCATAGCGAAGTATCAAGGGCAGCAGATAGACCCGCGCGATGCCGGGCGCGAGTTGAATGTCACGGCTGTGCTCGCGGCAGGTTTCATACACGCTGGCGAGCGCTTCCGCGTGACAGCCCAACTGCTCGACGTAGCGACAGGCGACATGCTCTGGAGTGACCGGATAGACGCTGCGGCGAGCGACATCCTGGTTGTTCAAGACACCATCGCGCAACGCATCGTTGACGGCTTGCGCCTGGAGTTGACCCACGACGAGCAGGCCAACATCGCGCGTCCCGCGACAGAGAGCGCAGCCGCTTATGAAGAATACCTGCGCGGGCGCGATCTCTTCGGGCGCTTCATCTTTCGCACCATCGCGCCGGAAGATTGCGACTCGGCAATCGCACACTTCGAGCGCGCCGTTGAACTTGATCCATCTTTCGCGCTCGCGCTCGACGGTCTCGGCGCGTGCTACGTCAACCGCGTCTTCAAGGGCTTAGGCAGCGCCACAGATTTCGAGCGCGCTGAAGAGGCTTTCAAAAAGGCTCTGTCGCTCGATCCGAATATTGCGGAAGCGCGCGGGCTGATGGTTTTCGTCTATCTCTGGCGCGGCGAAAAGCAGAAGGCTCGCGCTGAAGTCGCGCGCTTGCGGCGGGAAGCTCCGAACGAGGCCGTTGTCTATTTCGTCAAAGCGACGCTGCACCGCCTCGACGGAGAGTATGAGAGGGCCGTTCGCAGCTATGATCGCCTGGTGCGGCTTGATCCTGCCGCGCATGTCGTGGCGAGTTGTAATCGCGCGCTGATCTTTATCTTTCGGGGTCGCTTTGAGGAATCACTGCGTGAGCTGGATCAAGCCAGCAAGTCTGAGCCTGACAATCCGCTCGTCAAAACTTTCCGTGCGCTCGCGCTCTACTATCTGGGCGACGTTGCGATGGCGTGTGACTTAATGCAAGGAGTCGTCAAGCAGCATCCGAACATGCACGGCGTGCGCCCGTTCCTCGCCATGTTCCTGAGCGCGCAAGGGCGACATGAAGAGGCACGCATGGAGCTGACCGAAGAGGTCAAGAAAAATGCAGAAGTTGATCCAGACATTGCTTACGGCGTGGCTTCCGTTTACGCGCTTGAGGGCGAGCGCGACGAAGCATTCAAGTGGCTGGGACGCTCCGTTGCTCTCGGCAACGAGAACCGCCCGTGCTTTGAGCATGATCCTAACTGGAAAAGCTTGCGCGCTGATCCGCGCTTTCAAGAATTGCTGCTCAAAATCGCGCCGCAACGTCAATCATAAAGATTAACCTTCATCATTCTCCGCGCGCGTCTTTCAAGTCTCGGATTAACTCGTCAATAGCGTCTTCCACAGTGATCGGACTCTTCCGCGTTGTCCAGATAATGCGCGGCTGCCCTGAGCCTGATCTTTCATTGAGGATGACAAACATCTCCCCGTAAGCGTAAGGATGGCCGAGCGGCCTACGATACTCAAGCAGGTTGAAGAAGATGATAAACTCCGCGCTGGAAATATCCCTGACCGCGCTGATGCTCCCGTACTTCGCCATGTACTTATTGAGTCTTCCGGCAATCGTGTTATAGATTCTTGCGAAGTGCTGGGGCGGCTCACCGTTCGGCCTGTAGACTTCGTTCAGAATTGACCTTGCCTGCCCGCGACTATCTATCACGACGCTTCTGCGAACCAGCAAGAGAACCTGTCGTTTGCTTCTCAACTCTACTAAAGAGCCTGTAACCACGCCGTCATCAACCGCTCTCTGTTGAGCTTGACAGGGGATCAGGCAGAGCAGGAGAAGGCCGAGCATCAGCAGTGGGATTCTTTCAACGCAGCGCATGATTTTCTTCGCCGGAAGATTTTTATTCCACTCGAGTTCTAGCGCAAGTTCGAGGAGAGGTCAATGAGATTCCGGCGGCAATGCAGAAGGGTTAAAGTCGGAGAACCGGGTGAGGTGGGTTTGCGGCGACAAGTATTCGGCGAAACTTTCGCGCTCTACCATTGAGATAAGGGATGAGGGCGGAGGGATGAGGGATGAAAGAAGAAATTGTTAGTCTCCGTTCTTTCTTTTCATTCATCCCTCATCCCTCCACCCTCATCCCTTCGACGACGCTGACCCAGTGAATGTTCGGCGACAACTGAAGCACCTTGTGTTTGCTTGTATGTTTTGATTAAAGGAGAGAGTTCTATCAGTCGAGTGATTTCAAGTCAGGCTCGACCCAGCGCGTCCTTGCCTCCCAGGACATCAAACGCTCTTTACTGTAGTAACGAAGCGGAAGATTCCTGTCTCCGTAAGAATCAATCAGCCCACGAAGCAGCTCGACAATTGAACTGCCCGCCCTCGTCTCGCTCAAATACCGGCTCACTACATGTATGAAGAAGAGTGTGATCGTCTCGTGATACCCGCTCGTTTTAGTCGTGACGATGCCATGAGCCAGGTTGTATTTCTGTATGTTCCGGCGAACGAGCTTCGCCGCCTCCGCCTTCTCATGGTGAACTAGATACCAGAGACCGACCGTCAGATGCGCCTGATGAGTCCAACTCTCACGCGGCAAGGTACACGACTCAAACGCTGAGATGAGATGCTCTATCTCAGCTCTCGTCCGGCATAAAACTTCAATCTCGCAGTTGGTTTCGCTACTCATCTTTCGCCTCTCCTCAACTTCATTTAACTGCCCCTCTGGTGGATCAACCTGAGATCGTAAACTGCGGGAGAAGGAATCGAACCTTCAACTCCGGTTTCAAAGACCAGCGCGTTGCCCGTTACGCCATCCCGCAAAGAGAAATAGTCGCGGAGTCAGGACTTGCACCTGCATCTCTCAATTATCGATTGAGTGCTCTACTATTTGAGCTACACCGCGAGAAGTTTTGATTGACCCGACGGGGCTTGAACCCGCACTTTCCAGATTAAAAGTCTGTCACTCTGCCGCTCGAGTTCCGGGTCAAAAGAAATGGCTGTGGCGGAAGGACTCGAACCTTCGTATGGTCGCATTAACAGTGCGATGCCTTACCAACTTGGCTACGCCACAATAAAAATCGTTCCACCTCGGAAGGTAGGAAGGCACAAAGCATAAATTGAGATTTGCTTTGTGCCCTGTCTTCGCGTGGGGTGATTTTGGTGAGGAAAGGGAACTTTGGTTGCGGGGCTGGGATTTGAACCCAGAGATTTCTTGGATATGAGCCAAGCGAGCCGCCCTTTTGCTCCATCCCCGCGTTAAACTTGAATCGAATCTGGAGGCGATGAAGGGAGTCGAACCCTTATCGTCCGGTTTACAAGACCGACGCTCTCTCGTATCCAATTGAGCTACATCGCCGTGAGAATTTTTGATAGAGCTAGGGAGAATCGAACTCCCACGTCCTGCTTGCAAGGCAGGCATCATGCCGTTAGATCATAGCCCCATGTTGAAGATTGGTCGCGGAGGCGGGAATCGAACCCGCACACTCTGGTTTATGAGACCAGCGCTCTCATCCATTTGAGCTACTCCGCAATTAATTTAATGAGCCTGGCACGACTCGAACGTGCGACCCTCTGTTTAGAAGACAGATGCTCTCGTTCCACTGAGCTACAGGCCCGCTTGTGATTTTGGAGGCGATTGCTGTGATTTGAACTCTCAACCTTCTCTTTACGAAAGAGACGCTCTCGTCCAGTTGGAGCTACACCGCCCGATTGAAATTTTGGTCGGGGCGTGAGGACGTACGCGCCTCTTCACTCCACGCTCGCCTGGCAGTCAACGTTCTGCCGGGATGAGTCACGCCCCGATAAAGTTGGTCGCCGGTGGAGGACTCGAACCTCCGGCATTCTGTTTGTAGGACAGACGTTCTAGCCGCTGAACTAACCGGCGCTTGAATTGGTTGTTGGAATCTTTGGTGGTCGAGGTTGGCATCGCACCAACGTCTTCGCCTCTTCAGGGCGACGCTAATCTGCCTCAGCTACTCGACCGCTATCAATCGTTAAAGAAGTTTGAGGGCGAGGCTGCATCTCGCCCCCATCTGTTATGCGATGCGCGCGTTTTCGCTTTTCACTTTCTTCATGATCTCGCGGTCATCGTGCGCGTCCATAAACAAGTATCTGCGCCATTCTGGCCGCGCCTCCGCGTAGTGGCAAAGCACGACTCTTTCCAGCTTCACGCGCAGGGCCGACTGTGTTGTCAGAAGAGGCATGCGCGCCTCTTCCGGCGTTCGGCTACCCTTGCGGTTATTGCAGGCTACACAGGCCGTGACCATGTTGAGCGGCCCGTTCTCTCCACCGCGTGAGCGCGGGAAGATGTGATCCAGGGTCAACTCGCCCGCCGCTTTCTTCTCGCCGCAATACTGGCAGCGAAACTTGTCGCGCATGTAAATCCGCAGACGCTTCATGCCTGACGCTGCGCGGCGGCGGCGGATGTTGATGTACTCGCGGCGTCGTATGACTGACGGCACGCGGAATTCGTCATGAGCCGAGTGGAGAACTCTCTCACCGTCCCATTCCTCGACCGTCACAGTCTGTTTGAAAACCATGATGATCGCTCGCGGAACACTGACGGTGCCGAGCGGCTCATATGTTTGATTAAGCAGTAAGACACGACCATTGAGTGCCATTTCCGTTCGACACCTCCTTTCATAAAAGTCTGTTTGTTGGGTAACGGTAAGAAGCGAGTCGCTTCTCTTTTCGGGGAATTTGGAGCGCGCGGTGAGATTTGAACTCACGCATAACGGATTTGCAATCCGTAGCCTTGGCCTCTTGGCGACGCGCGCTTTTAATTGGAACGGAAGGAGAGACTCGAACTCTCGAATCGAGTTTGGTTTGATCGGAACATGGAGGGGCAAGTGAGACTTGAACTCACATCCGATGGTTGGAAGCCACCAATATTAAACCTTTATACGATTGCCCCTAATCGTAACCATTTCCTAATGGTATTATCTGTGACTCCGTACAACCTACCTGTTTCACAATATCCCAATTTCTTTACCGTTGCCGTCAGTATTCTTTTTGATGGTCTGACTGCTACCTTTCTTTGTGCTATATATCTTTGCCGCCTATGCCTCAAAGTCTCATAGACCTTCGCCTTTCGTAACCGTTTACCGGCGTATGTTTCTGTTTGAGAATGACAATTAGGACAGACAATTTGCAGATTTTCCAACCTATTATCATTTGAAACTCCGTTGATATGATCGAGTTGTAAAGATAGCGGCTTTTCGTTCCATGTTGGGAAGAGTCCACATATATTGCAACGGTTTTCTAAAACTCTTTCTTGTAAAAGCCTATGCTTCAGTTTTGACGTGGGATAGGTTGAGTTCTGAACAAGTATGCTAGCCAACGGAATAGCCCTTAACGCGCCCACCCTTTTACCACGTAGGGCGTCATCTAATCCCCTGTTTTCTCTAAACTTGTTTAGGTTAAATATCTCTTCTTCTAGTCTTCTCAGAACCGTTCTATGATTTCCTGAGCGGTCATTGAGGTTTAGACTCCGAAGTAGCTCAGAAATGCTATGACTTTTATCCAATAACCGCTGAAACTCGTCGTGCGAAAGTGCCCAAACAATGCTGGTTCGTTTTCTATCTGCCACTTTCAATCTCCTTTTGATGACAACACTATCAAAACCTTACAGATTATAAGTCGTTAACTTGAACCTCACATGTTGCCAGCTACATCACTCCCGCTTGTCAGATGTGTAGAACCCCCGGCAGGAATCGAACCCGCATCTGTGCGTCCGAAGCGCACCGCTCTTATTCCGTTGAACTACAGGGGCGAGAAAAGTTGGAGCATCGTGTCGGATTTGAACCGACGTTCCCGCGATGGCAACGCGGCGTCCTAAACCATTAGACGAACGATGCTGAGAAATGAAGTTTCCGATGGCAGTTCACACAGAGCACATCGCATTTAGCGATCTCCTCCAAAACTCGTTCTTTTGACAAGAGACAGTTAACTGCCCTCGTAACCTCGAACTTTTTCTCTTTCGGGTTACGGTGATGAAACTCTAAACAGGCAGGATGATTTTCGCCGCACTTGATGCACTGAAGAGTAGATTTATATTCAGAAAGCCATCTCTTCAATGCTTTCTTCCTCTCAGCTCTATCACGAAGTCGAGAGGCTCGAAACGCCGGGTCTTCACGATACCTTCGATTTCTGTATTCAGTGTTATAGCGGCGTCTTTCTTCAGGGTCTTTGTGCGGCATGATAATTCCTCATTGGAGCTATCCTATCCTGACTCCGACATTGCAAGCCAGTGTCCTTGACCTATCTAGATGAACGATGCTCAGTAGTGTGATCGGGGTGGACAGAATCGAACTATCTCCACGAGTGCCCAAAACTCGGATGCGTTTTACCATTACACCACACCCCGACAGGTTGAAAACCTGGTGCGCCAGCAGGGACTCGAACCCTGAAATTCCCTGATTAAGAGTCAGGTGCCTTAACCAATTTAGCTACTGACGCATGAAATGAAATTTGGCGAGGCTGAAGGGATTTGAACCCTCGTTCTCTGCATAGACAGTGCAGCGCTTTCGTCCGACTAAGCTACAGCCCCAGATGAAAATTTGGCAGGGCGTATGAGATTTGAACTCATGTTCTCCACATTGAGACTGTGGCGACTTCTGCCCACGCGGTCTTTCGCCCCATGTATTTTGGGTCGGCTGGCGAGAGTTGAACTCGTCGTCTCCGCATTCACAGTGCGGTGTTCTTCCATTGAACTACAGCCAACACGGGAATTTTTGTGGGCGACAAGGAAACGAGCGTGACGTTCACACTTTCTGAGAATGTAGTCACGCGCCAGCATTCGCCCGAATATGTTGGCAGGGATGACGAGACTTGAACTCGCATTCTCTTGATTGAAAATCAAGCGGCTTAATCCAATTTGCCTACATCCCCAGGAAAGTTAAGCTCTGGTGCGCGTGGAGAGATTTGAACTCTCACGAAGCTGAGTTTAAGTCAGCCGCCTCTGCCGTTGGGCTACACGCGCGCGAGTTGTGTGATTAGAAGCAAGCGTTGGTGCTCGCGGCGGGATTTGAACCTGCACTGTGCAGTTTTTGAAACTGCCGTCTCCTGCCAGTTGGACTACGCGAGCCGAAATGATTTTGGTGCTGCCGGAGAGATTTGAACTCTCATCAACACGGCCCTCAACCGTGTGCGTCTGCCAGTTTGCGCCACGACAGCTTGAGAAATTTAGTGCCGACGGAGGGATTCGAACCCACACTGTCTAGTTTCTAAAACTAGCGCCTCCTTCCGGTTGGGCTACGTCGGCATGAACTACGTAGGTAGGACTCGAACCTACGATTTACTGATTCAGAATCAGGTGACTTGCCAGCTTGGCTACCTCCGTAAAAGTTTGGTGAACCCGGCTGGATTTGAACCAGCGCCCTCGACCTTCGCAGAGTCGCGCTCTAATTCCACTGAGCTACGGGTTCATGAATCTGGCGGAAGCGGTGAGACTCGAACTCACACAGGTTTCTAAAAACCCGCTGCTTTAGCGGAGCAGTGCCCTGACCGATTGGGCGACGCTTCCCTTTCGTGGATTGGCGGAGGATGAGGGACTCGAACTCTCAAGCGCTTTCGCGCAGCAGTTTTCAAGACTGCGCCCTTACCGGTTAGGGTTAATCCTCCATGTTGGTTTTTGGCAGGAGCGGCAGGATTTGAACCCGCATAAGCTGGGTTGGAACCAGCCAGGTTGCCGTTATACTCACGCTCCCGCATGAAGATTTTTGTTATGCACGGAGGAGGACTCGAACCTCCGAAGTCTGAAAAGACGCCTGATTTACAGTCAGGCGCAATCGCCGCTCTGCCACCCGTGCGAAAATTTGGTATAGTAAAAAACAAGAGGGCACACGGATAGCACGTTCGCCTTTCGGTGTTTAGACACACCTCCGGCGCACACTTCTACCGAAGGGGTTGAATGACTCAGGGTCTCGCCAAAGTCCTAGAGAGTCATCCGTCCCCGACAGAAGGCATCTGCTGCCCTCTTGTTCTTTACTGAATACCTTTTCAACGTTTACAAGGTACTTCAGTTGTCAAACAACAAAAAAGCGGGCTTCCCTAACTTCCTTTACAGGAAGCTCGGAAGCCCGCTCCGCTTCAATCTCGAACTGAAACTCGATTCTAGATTTTGGGAGCGGGAACAATCCTCGCTCCCGCTAAATCAACTTTTCAAATGACGCCGATCTTTAATCGCCGATCCCTTTATGGATTCGGTTTGTCCTTGCCTGCTATCGCCATCAAACGTATAGGGCGATAACGAACTCAGACGATTAGACAGGCCGACGACGAGCAGACCGAGACACGGCTGCCACATCGTGGTGGCGGCGCTTGTGCCGTTCTGCAAGTGTTGTCTGTCTGTCAGGTTCATCATCATTAAAGTCCTTCGATTTCTCTTTCGCGCACATCAACTCACGTTCGGCGCGAGCGTCTATGTATAAACCAGCTACTTTATCCTGTCAAGAACTTTTTAATTTTTGCGATCACCACATGAGGTTACGCATGCTAAATTTTGCAGGTAGCCAGTCCACGCTTCTCCAAATACTGCTGGTGATATTCTTCCGCACGATAAAACTCGGCGGCTGGCGCAATCTCCGTCACAATCGGGTTTCTGTAGCGGCCACTACCTGCGAGTTTCTCCTTTGATTCGATGGCCGCAGCCCGCTGCGCTTCGTCATGGTAGAAGATCGCAGACCTGTATTGCGTGCCCACATCCGGGCCTTGCCTGTTGAGAGTCGTCGGATCGTGGTTTTCCCAAAACACTTTCAGTAATTCATCGTAAGAAACTTCCGACGGATCATATTCAACCTCGACCGCTTCAGCATGTCCGGTCATTCCCGAACAGACATCTCTATAACCGGGGTTTTCCGTAGTCCCACCGGAATAACCGACCGTCGTTTGTTTGACCCCATTAATCTGGCGAAACTCTGCTTCTACTCCCCAGAAACAGCCCGCCGCGAAAGTAGCTTTCTGCATTCACTATTCCTCCGCTGCTTATGATACCTCAATGGCCTTTGCGGTTGGCCGGGAAAATTGTGAATTTCTTCAAGGGCAAGGAATAGTATCAAGAGCCTGTGCGAGGCAGTCCGCGCGGCGTGCGTATTGAATAGTTGAAAGCTGGAAACTTGTTAATAACGAAGCAAGCTCTTATCACCGGAAGGGATTCAGCAGAGACTCTTAATGTCCGACCGCGATCCGTTGAAAGCGCGTCTTCCCTTCCTCATCCTGCCATTGAATATCCAGCACGTAAGGTCTGACTTCGCCTGCTACAACTTTGAGGCGTTTCAACTGGTCGTGTGCCGGGTCAGCCGGTTTACCATTGATCCAGGTTCTGTGGGATAGCGCCGTCTTCTCTTTCGGCTGGATAGACTTGATAGGCTCAAATCTGATGTGAGCTTGTGAAGGGCCGCCGCCGGGAGTTTCTTCGTCTTTGAGAAAGATCGTCAGAATCTCGACACACTTGAGCGTCTGGCCGCACTCGTTCGTCAACTCCAGAAGAACAGTTGATCCTTCATCAATAAATCTGGCCGTAAATATTTCCTCTGCCCTGCTGCTCATGGTCATAATATCTTTCTCATGCGCTCTCGGCTAATGAGGGCTGAATGTGATCGCCGCTATCTTTGCGATCTTCGCCAGTGACGGTGAAGGGCACAAGCCCGCGCTTGACCTCTTCGAGCGCGATGCTCGTGTTCTTGCGTCTCTGCGAGTCAACTTCGATTCTGGGGTGTGAGCCGCGCAAGAGCTGCTTGGCTCTTAAAGCTGTGACAACTATCAGTCTGTACCTTGAATCTATTCCGGGCCATTCCTCTTCGTTCGAGATGTGGCTGAAACCGTTGTGGGTGGTTTGATCTGTTCTGGTCATAAGTGCTTCAGGCTCCTGAAATGATGTTAGCGTTGAAAACTGCTTGGATATTCTCTTGGAATGGGTTTAGCTCCCCGGTGGCTGAACTATAGGCTTCAGGCTGCCTGGATGATTCCAGAGGAGCTGAGAAAAGAGTAAGCCGGACTCGCTTCTCATTAACCTTACGGCTGGAAGTGATATATGTCAAGGGTAGCGTATATCTCATATACAATATTTCTCACATGTGGTAAATAGTTGAGTGCGAGAGGAGGAACATCGTGTGATAGACATTCGAGTTGATGAATTACTGGAAGAGCACGGGCGGACTTTCTACTGGCTGGCTAAGGAGACAGGCATTAGCCACACCACATTGTGGCGTTTGAAGAAGGGCAGAGCGCTTGGGATCAACTTCGACACTTTGGAGAAGATCTGCTCGACGCTCAAGTGTCAACCGGGAGACGTGTTGGGGCTGGCGAGCGAAAAGAAGGAGAAGAAAAGGAGCGCGCGTGGGTAAGCATAAATTGTCGCAAGTAAAGAGTCCGTGCTTATTGACACGAGCCTTTTTATCACAGAAATGAAAGAGCCTTTTAGCCGTGTGAGCGCGCATCTCGTTCGTGCAGCATTCGCGCAATCGCTTTCGCTATGAATTCAGCGCTCTGCCGGCTGGCGCTCTGGTAGGCCGCAACCATTCGGTTCAGACTATGCTAGCCAAAGACCGCCATCGCCGCCCGACCGCTCATTCCAAGAGGAAGATTACGAGATGCGCGCCGCGCAAACTATTCGACTAGCCCCTTCTTCAGATTGCGCTGCCATGCCTCATAATTCCTGATGCGCCGCTTAGCCTGCTTGCGCGTCAGTTTCATTTTCTCCGCGACATAATCTATGCGTTGAGTGCGATCCTTCTTCTTATCGTGCCTGTCTCCGGGCGCTTCCCTATAATAATCGTAAGCTCGCACCCACTCTTTTTTGGTTTCATCTGTGGCCTGTAACCCACGCAATTCCGGCATATTACTCCTTCTTCGGCAAATAGAATTTGGTGGGATTTCGCGAACTAAGGCTTAAGAGCTAGCTCTTGTAGCGCACCAGGTGGGAGTTCATACGCGCGTCGCATGAACCGGCTTGCTACTGACCTAAAGGGTCGCCATCGTTTGTCATAACATAATGTAACACCTCCTTCCGCTTCGGCAACTATTTTTTTTACAGATGCGAGCCGTGCGGCCTTTTACGCGCCTTGCAGCGCCAGCCCGGTCGGACATCGAAACGCCCGTAATCAGAAGATCAGGCGTTATTAGAGGATATTTCCTGCGAGGGCTTTGAAGGACTCATGCGCGCGCGCAAATGACCTGGCGGAAAATGTCATTGACACATTCCGGTTGCCAAGTGTATAAGCCAATCTCGTCAGTTCTTGTTCGCCATGCGTTAGCGTCGGTCGGTGAGAGTTTCGATTCTTGCTCTCAACGTGGTCGGCTTTAACCTTCACCAACTCATCTTTGAAGACGCTGGCTATTCGATTTTTCACCAGGCTCTTCTATTACGCTCCCACAAAACCTCTTTAACCTACGACCAGAGCGTGCGTCCACAGTTCTTCCACACGACCTTGAGGAGAGATTAAATGCCGAAAAAGGAAAGCGCCTCCGTAAAGACCGCGCACGACATACTGCGCGGGCAGAGCTTAGAGCCAGGCAAGATGCTGGAACTTGCCAAGAGGTTGAAAGAAGAGAAAGAGTTCGGGTTAGCGCGTCGTCTCCTTGCGCTTGCGCGCATCGAGCCGAGCCTGAACGACGATCCCGCATTGCGCCTCGAAGTTTATCAGCAGTCCGCGCTCTGCACCTATAAAGACCCGGACCTACAGGCCGATGCCCGCCTTGATCGCGCGCTCGAAATCCTGCGCCAGTCCTCAGAAGACATCAACACGACGACCGATCAGGAAACGCTCGGCATCACGGGCGCGATCTACAAACGCAAGTGGGAACTGGACAATCAAAAGCAGCAACTGGAGCGTTCGCTCAACTATTACCAGCGTGGCTACGCTGAGGGGACGGCCAACGATCAAGGCTACACGGGCATCAACGCCGCCTTCGTCCTGGATTTGCTCGCGCACCAGGAAGAGGAAGAGGCGAAGAAAGCGAAAGTCGTCTCCGAGATCGCGGCTGGGCGGCGCAAGGAAGCCAGGGAGATTCGCGCAGAGATCGTCAAACAGGTTGCGCCGCTCGTCGAGCAGCCCGGCACGAATTGGCTTCATGGTAAGTGGTGGTTCTACTCGACCGTTGCTGAAGCCTATTTCGGGCTGGGGGAATACGACAAGGCTATCGAATGGTTGCAGCGCGGCCAGGCTGACGCAAAGGCGCGACAGACCACTGTGCCCGCCTGGGAGTATGAAACTACGGCTCGTCAGTTGGCATCGCTCGCTCGCCTGCAAGACAGCGCGGAGAATGCTGCCGGAGTTCCCGGCGAAAGGAAGACCGAAAAAGCTCTGGCGGCGTTACAGAGGTTCTTCGGCGAGCACGAGGTGCAGAGCGCATACGTCGGTAAGATCGGGCTGGGTCTTTCGGGCGGGGGTTTTCGCGCGTCGCTCTTTCACATCGGCGTGCTCGCGCGCCTCGCCGAACTAGACGTGCTGCGCCGTGTGGAAGTCTTGTCGTGCGTCTCCGGCGGCTCCATCGTCGGAGCGCACTATTATCTGGAAGTGAGAAAGCTGCTTCAGACCGTGCCGGATGAGGAGATCACGCGCGAGCATTACATCAACATCGTCGCCAAATTGCGGAAAGATTTTTTGGATGGCGTGCAAACGAACGTGCGCGTCAGAGTCGCCGCCGAGTTTCTCACCAATCTCAAGATGATCTTTCAGCCGCGCTTCACACGCACGATGCGCGCAGGCGACCTCTACGAGCGCGACATCTACTCGCTCATTGAAGACCGCAAAGAGAATGATCCACGCATGGATGATCGCAGTAAAGAGAGTCCTCGCTGGCTCAACGGGCTTTACGTCTGCCCGGTCGGAGCTGACGGCAAGCCGGATGAAAATTTCAACTTCAAGACCGACAATTGGGGGCGACGCGCCAAAGTTCCCAACTTGATTCTTAACACAACGTCGCTCAACACGGGACACAACTGGCAGTTCAACGCTTCGTGGATGGGAGAGCCGCCCTCCAGCATCAGCAATGATATTGACGGCAACGACCGCCTGCGTCGGCTCTATTATGGAGGAGAGGACACGCCGAAGCCTTACCAGCAACTGCGGCTCGGCCACGCTGTCTCCGCTTCGGCCTGCGTGCCCGGACTCTTCGAGCCGCTCAATCTGGATCATCTCTATCCAGACAGAGTAGTCCGCCTGGTGGATGGCGGCGTCTGCGATAATCAGGGCACCGCCAGCCTGCTCGAACAGGATTGCAACGTGATTCTAGTTAGCGACGGCAGCGGCCAGATGGGGTCGGAGAACATTCCCAGTAACGGTCTGCTCGGCGTTCCGTTGCGCTCAAACAGCATCCTGCAAGCGCGTGTGCGCGAAGCGCAGTATCATGAACTGAGCGCGCGAAAACGTGCGGCGCTGTTGCGTGGCTTCATGTTCGTCCACCTCAAAGACGACCTGGACGTTGACCCGGTTGACTGGATCGGCTGTCTAGACCCCTTTGATGCTTCCGACGATTCGCGTCCCATCTACCGGCGGGGGCCGCTCACGCGCTACGGCATCGCTAAGGACATACAGAAACAGCTCGCCGCCGTGCGCACCGACCTGGACTCGTTCTCCGACATGGAAGCCTTCGCGCTGATGACGAGCGCCTACCGCATGACCGAGTACGAGTTCAAATTCTCCAAGTGCGTCGAAGGTTTCCCTGAGCCGCCGGAGCAATACAAATGGGACTTTCTCGCTGTCGAGGAAGGAATGAAGGGCAGCGGCGCGAAGTACGATTATCTGAAAAGGCAGTTGAGCGTGAGCGACACGCTCGCTTTCAAAATCTGGAAACTCTCGACGCCGCTCAAGGTCTTTGCGTGGGGTTTAGCCATTGCCGCTATCGCGTTTGTCGTCTGGGCATCTTTTCACTGGGGGTCGAAGATCGTCCCACAAATAGTATGGGGAATCGGCGTCATCATCGTGGGCATCGCAGTCATATCCATTGCTGCGTACATCATCGGTAAAATATTACGTGTCGAGCACCTGCGCGAGGTCCTGACAATCATTACTATCGGCGTCGTCATGGCCTTGCTCGGCTGGCTCGTCATGCGCCTACACCTCCACGTCTTCGACCCGATGTTCCTGCGACAGGGCAGCATTGATGCTTTTCGGAAAATATCCTGAGGGCGTGCGCTGCGCGACAGTTTAGATTGAAGCACGGCGTGCGCAAGTCAACTACCATAGCGATTCTCATTCGAGTGCGACTGGCGTTCAGAGTTCACGCTTTCAGCGTGCATTGTCGTAACAGCCTGAAGGCTGAACTCTCAACAGGTCGCACCCAATCGAGAACCGCTATAGGTAACGCCGGTTCGATATAAGTAGAAACAGCCATCGAATCATAGCCCCGGAAGAGCTAAAACTTAGCCGAACGCTCTACCCCTGTGCTCTGCGCTTCAACTCGTCCTCGATCTCTTGCATCCAGGGAATCTGCTCCTGTCGTCGTTCGCGCGCTTCGCGGATGAGGCGCAGGTTGCGCGCGGTGGTTTCCGGCTCCCACGCTTCGCGCACGGAGGCGAGAGCATCGCCTAGTGCGTTCATCGCTCGCTGTTCGTCTTTGGCGAGCACGGCCAGCTCCAGGCGTGTTGCGAAGTCCCAGTAGTCCGGCTTGCCCGACGCAATGCGCCGCTCGACGGCGTAAGCGACGACCGGATTGAGTTGTTCCCGGCGCGGGTCTGGCGGCTCTTTGAGTTCCATCAAGGTGACAGCGTTGACGCCCGGATAAGCGTCGCGCCAGTCGGCCTCGAAGCCGTGCAAGTAGGCTTCGGCTGCCTTGTCGAGCAGACCGCGCGCGAGGAATTTGTTGCCGCTCTTTAATGCTGACTCCCAGCGATCTTTGTAGATGCGGCCCAGGATGCCGTAAGTTTCGCTGCTCGCCCCGCGCTGTGCGAGTAGATCAGTAATTACTTTCTCGGCCTTCTCGCCCTGATCGTCGCGGTTGAGCGCGAGCGCAAGCTGCTCCTGCACCATCACGGTCGCGGCCAGTGGGCGCGACATCTTTTCCACCAGCGCAATCATCTCCTTCCAACCTTTGACCGCGCGATACGACAGGAAGAGATCAATGACGACGCCGGACTCCACCTCTTTGATGTCGCCAAGCTCTACCTCGATTGCGCGCAACGCATCTATATCCTGTCGCCGTGCTTCGGCCAGGCGCGCTTTCATGCTGGCGGAGTAGCGCACGCGCTCACGAAAAACATCTGTCTTCTCTCGATCAATGTCTGGATAGTTTTCGACGAGTTGATAGATCGGGCTATCAATTATCGCCTTCGGATTGTCCACAGAGGTGCGGCGAGCTTCGGCCAGACAGTTCACCATGCTCTGCTTATTCTGCGCTATGTTCTCCGGCAAGCCTGCCGCGCTCAACTGGTAAGGCAGAGCGCGCAAGAGCGCAACATCGAACGGCAGCCGACTTCCTTCACTGAAGATGAGGACGGTGCTCGCAGGGCGCACGGCATGGCGCACGCCCAGTTCGTAAAAGACGTTGGCGTTGGCTGTCGTCAGATCGGCGACGGCAAACTCGCAGAGAATCAGACGCTCGAACATAGGCTTGTGGATGATTCCGCCAGTCAACTCCTCGTCTGCCCTGAGCGGCTCAAGCCCGGCCTCTTCAATCGCGGGCGCAATCAGCTCATGATAAACGGCGTCGAAGTCAATCATCGCACCTGCGGCGTCCGGCTTCTTTCCAAAAGGCATCAAGATAAAGCAGAGCGGTTTGTTCATTTATTCCTCCGACGTGTTCTCGGCAGTTAAATCAATCAAGACGGCTTCGCCTATCGTAACTTCTGTGGTCTGATACGTCGAGAAGTATTGCGAGCCGTAAAGCAGAGCGCCGAAGAGAGCGCAGACGCTCGAAGCTGAAGTACGGAGCAGCCGAGACATCTATGTCAGAAAAACTCGAAGTCAGAAAAAGCTCCATTTACGGGAAGGGCTGCTTCGCGCGCGTCCCCTTCCCCTGCCGCAAGAAGATTGCCGCTTATGCGGGCGAACTTCTCCGGGGCAAACGCCGCATCAATCAACGCCTCCAGGCTCAACGCGCGTTGAAGATCATCTCGATCAGCGAGGAGCTTGCCATAGACGGAGCAGCGGGAGGCGACGAGACCGCCTACATCAATCATTCCTGCGAGCCTAACGCTTACATGCGCGCCGCGCCCGGCAATAAAGTTCTCTTCTTCGCCTTGCGTGATATTGAGGCGGGCGAAGAGATAACGATTAACTACCGCGACCCTGCACACCCGGAAGTGTGCAGGTGCGGAGCGCAGAACTGTCGTTCTAAACGCTGAGCGCTGAACGCTGAATGATGAATTAAAGAACCCGGCTTTTCAATTCAGCATTCAGCATTCAGCATTCAGCATTTGGTTTCGTCTCAACGATTGACCGAACGCATCGCCTCTTCAGGGTATCTCGTTCCGGCGGCAACGCCCCTGGGCGCTATCTCTTCAATTCGCTTGAGGTCTTCTTCTGTCAATTCCACATCGAGAGCCGCAGCATTCTGCTCAAGATACTTGCGGCGCTTGGTTCCAGGAATCGGAACAATGTCCTTCCCTCGCGCGAGTACCCACGCGAGCGCAAGTTGCGCAGGTGTACACTGTTTCTCTTTCGCAATCTCCTCAACGCGATTCACCAGCGCGACATTCTTTTCCAGGTTCTCGCCCTGGAAACGCGGAAACATTCGCCGCCTGTCAGTTTCGGCCAGGTCTTCCGCTTTCTTGATCTCGCCTGTCAGAAAGCCGCGCCCCAAGGGGCTGTAAGGAACAAACCCGATGTGTAGCTCACGACAGACAGGCAAGACATCTTCTTCCACATCGCGTGTCCACAAACTGTACTCGCTCTGAAGCGCGGAGATGGGATGAACGCGGTGAGCGCGCCTGATGGTCTCGGCGGAAGCTTCGGAAAGCCCCAGGAATCTGACCTTCCCCTCCTCGACCAGCCGCGCCATCTCGCCGACAGTCTCTTCAATCGGGACCTTCGGATCAACTCTATGCTGGTAGTAAAGATCAATCGTCTCAATGCCCAGCCGACTAAGGGAAGCTTCACAGGCAGAGCGTACGTATTCGGGCCGTCCGTTGACGCCTAGAAAGCTTCCGTCTGCTCCGCGCATGTTGCCGAATTTTGTGGCTATGATCGCGGACACGCGCCGGTCATGGATGGCCTGCCCGACCAACTCTTCGTTTTGCCCGACGCCGTACATGTCAGCCGTATCGAGAAAGTTAATACCCAGCTTAAGCGCGCGATGGATTGTTGCTCTCGACTCCTCATCATTGCGCTCACCGTAGAATTCAGACATTCCCATGCAGCCCAGCCCCATCGCCGAGACCACCAGACCTTCGTTTCCTAGCTTCCGCTGTTGCATCTTCGATTCCTCCTTGTTTTAGTAACAACTCTTTTACCACCCAAACGAATTTTAGTCATAACGCAGTTGATGTTTGTGCTTTGAGCGAATCGGTATCATTGATAAGATAACTTGAACTCGAATCAGTGGCCAGAGCCGCCAAAGAAACATCTACAACTGGCGAGAGCATCAATGACTTCAATCTACTTCTGGACGATTGTCGCGTACATGGTCTTTCTAATCGGCGTCGGTGCTATCCGCAGTCGCGGGGTCGAGAACCAGGAAGACTTTTCCGTAGCGGGACGCCAACTCGGAACCTTCGTCCTCTTCGGGACGATGCTGGCGACGTGGATCGGGACAGGCTCAATCTTCGGCAACGCCGGTAAAGTCTATGAAGTCGGCATCGCCGCGTGGATACTCCCCCTCGGAGGATTGGCAGGCATTCTCGGCCTCTCGTTTCTCGCGGCCCGTGCGCGCCGCTTCCCCGCCATCACCGTTCAGGACATCCTTGAGACGCGCTATAACAAGTGGGCGCGCGTGCTCGGCGTCATCACACTGGTTTTGACGGCGACGACCATCGTCTCTTACCAGTACCGCGCGGCGGCGGCGGTGCTTAATCTTGCGCTGCCTAATCTTGATTTCAAACTGGCCGTCGTCATCGTCGCAGCCTTCATCATCATCTACACCGCGCTGGCAGGAATGTTCTCCGTTGCCTACACAGACCTCGTGATGGGTGTGACGATGATTATCGGGATTCTCATCACACTTCCCTACATCTATTTCAAAGCTGGCGGCTACTCAGGAATCGCTGCCTCGCTCCCGCCCGATCACATGCAGTTCTTCGGGCCGATAGGCTGGCTACAGGCGATAGGTCTGGTGCTGCCTGCCGGTCTGCTCGTTCTCGGCGATGCGAACATGTACCAGCGATTTTTCTCCGCGCGTAGCGAAGGCATGGCGCGGCGCGCGACCATCTGGCTCTTCGTCGGCGTGGCCTACATGGAATTGATGATTATCTTTACCGCGTGGTCTTCTTCGGCCATCGAATGGCAGGGAGGAAAGTTAGAGAGGCCAGGGCGTGTGATCGCATACGTCGCGCGCGACCGTCTCCCTATATGGCTGGGAGCAGCGGTGCTGACAACGATCATGGCGATTATCGTCTCAACCGCCATCTCTTACCTGCTTGTTCCGGCGACGGCGCTCGTGCGCGATCTCTACCAGCGTTTTATCAATCCGAAGGCAAGCGAAAAGAAACTCGTCTGGCTGCTGCGTGGTCTAGTGCTTGTGCTGGGTGCGATAGCTTTTGTGATTTCCACTTATACGGAGAAATTCCTTGAAGTTGCGCTCCGCGCATATACGATTTACGGGACAGGAGTCACGCCTTCGCTTGTCGCCGCGCTCACCTGGAAGCGTGCTACGGCTCAAGGCGCTGTCTCTTCAATTGCTATCGGCGTTGCCACCACACTCATCTGGGAGTTCGGCGGATTCGGAGCGAGCACGGGCGTTGACCCAGTGATTCCGGCCATCACGCTTTCCGTGCTCACGCTCGTCATCATCTCGCTCATAACTCCCCCGCCGGGTCCAGAACAACTCAAGCCGTTCTTCGGTGAAGAGGTAGGGGACTCCGCCCGCTAAAGTTCATTAATGGAAACGCGAGATCGAGATAAGCAAGTCCCGGATCAGGCCATAGCCCCGGCAGGGGCGCTATACCAGTAGCCCACGGCGCGAGCCGTGGGAATCAACACGCATTTAATTCATTAAGCCCCGTTAGGGGCGACATATTATGTCGCCCCTAACGGGGCTTAAACGATAATCTAACGTCTTAACCCATGACTTACGTCATGGGCTACTGATACAACGCCCCTCCGGGGCTGAAGACCCCGCCGCCTTTTATATCAAACTCATCTTCCATCAACGCTCGGCGAGGCGTGAGACGATAGCAACCAGTTCGGCCAACTCGACGGGCTTGGGTACATGCATTTGGTAGCCTGCTCTGAGCGCGCGCAATCTATCCTCCCCGCGCGCGTAAGCCGTGAGCGCGACAGCGGGCGTCTTACCGCCGCGCTCAACAGGCAGCAACCTGACCTTAGTTATCAGCTCATAACCATCCTCTTCCGGCATCCCTATATCGCTGATGAGCACGTCCGGCCTAGTCTCTTCCAGCAGCGTCAACGCTTCCGCAACCGATGCGGCGGTGACGACCTTCGCGCCGCATTGCTCAAACGCAGCCCTCAGCATCTCCCTCGCGTCCCGTTCATCGTCTACAGCCAGAATCTTCAATCCATCAAGCTGCTCAGGACATTCCAAAGCCAAAGGCTTGGGGTCGTCCGCCGGATGAACAGCGTGTCCCTCCTGCGTAGAGGTCTTTTGATAGATAGCTATCAGCGGGAGCTTCACGGTGAAGGTCGAGCCAAGACCTTCGCCTGGACTTTCGGCGCTCACAGTGCCGCCGTGCATCTCAACCAGATGCCGCACGATTGCCAGCCCCAGACCCAGCCCTCCGTGCATTCTCGTCGTCGTCGCATCAGCTTGCCTGAAGCGGTCAAAGACGTATGGAAGAAAGTCCGGGCTGATGCCCTCACCCGTGTCATGGACGACGATCTGGAAATGCGAAGCGACGCGCTCAAGCCTGACCTCGACGCTGCCACCCTCCGATGTGAACTTGATGGCGTTCGAGAGCAGGTTCCAGACCACTTGCTGTAAACGAGTCGGGTCGCCGAAAACTGAGCTGATGGTCGTGTCCATCACTTTCAGCAGTTGCACGCCCTTAGCTTCCGCCGCTGGCCGCACGGCTTCCAGAGCACCTTCGATGATGCCCGCAGGCTTAACCGGGCGCGCATCCAGGTGCAGCTTTCCCGTGATGATGCGCGAGACATCCAGCAGGTCCTCAATCAACTGCGCCTGTGTGCGCGCATTACGCTCGATGGTTTCGATGGCGTGTGCCACGTTTTTTTTATCGAGCTTTCCCGTCCGAAGCAGATGCGACCAACCGAGCATGGCTGTCAGCGGCGTGCGTAGCTCGTGAGAGACGGTCGCCAGAAACTCATCTTTGATGCGGCTCGCCTCTTCCAACTCAAGTCGCGCCCGTTGCTCTCGCTCCAACAACTCTTCACGCGCCCGTTCGATGCGTTTGCGCTCCGTGATGTCGCGGCCAATTCCCTCAACTGCGACCGGCTTTCCGTCGCGGTAAGAAATCCTCGTGCTCACCTCCAGCGTCAGCCGACGGCGATCTTTCGTGAAGATGTCCACCTCGTAAACAGTGGGCGAGGGATCTGCGAGCTTACGCCGCGTCATCTCTTTGGCATGTTCCTGATGTTCGGGCACGACGACCTGGGCGATGTTGAGTCCTCCCAGGATTTCTTTGCGCGTGTAGCCTGTGACCTCTTCGCAGGCGCGGTTGATTGTCAGGTAGTTTCCATGAAGGTCGTGCGAATAGATGATGTCGTTGGCGTTCTCTAAGAGGCTGCGATATTTCTCCTCGCTGCGTTGCAGCTCCTCCTGTGCGCGCTTGCGCTCAGTGACTTCGCGGGCAACGCAGAAGTGCAGCCCCGGAACAAAATTGCCGCGCGAAATCCAGTCGAGTTCGACCGTTTGGCCGTCGGCTGCCAGCATGGGGAATTCCCCGGAAAATGCGCTGAAGCCCTTCAACTCTACGAAATCCTTTTCTGCCTCCTTGAGCACCTTCGGCGGAATGAACTCGCTAAAGTGCGCGCCGACCAACCTCTCTCTCGTCGTTTTCAGAATCCGGCACAGGCTGTCGTTGACTTCAACGTAATAGCCCTGATCGTTAACGATCATGATGCCATCTTGAGTCGTCTCAAAAAGCGCACGATAGCGCGCCTCGCTCTCTCGCAGTTCCTCCTCACTCCGCTCGCGCTCCGAGTGAGTAGCAACATTGTTCGCGGAAGTTTTCGCTTCATCCGAGTTGTTCAAATCATTCTCCCAATCAACCGGCGGTGAGCGATTATCTACACGCCATAGCAAGATAGGCCCATACTTCTGCGGGGCCTACGAGCGAAGTTATTTAAGCCAATTAAGTAAGGCGAGTCAATACATCCTTGACAAGCTCATGCCTCGCTTGGCATCTTGCACCGACGATTTAATCTCTAGCCTCCAAGACAAAACTATGAATCGCAAACGGCACGCCCTCGCCTTCATCTTTCTCTCAATCATCATAACATTCTGCGGCATCGCGCATGCTCAAGACAGGGTAGAGCAGCGCGTCCTTGCTCCTGACCGACCTGAAGATGAAGAGGACCTGAATCGAGAGTTGTGGGAGTTTGCCAGGAAGACTCCCTACGCGGAAGCCCTGCGCTATGTGCGGGACGCGCAGGCGAAGTCTCAAGCTCAGAGGTCTTCCGAAGCAGCCCTCCCTAATGGATGGAAGATTGCCCCGGCTGGCGCACAGGTCGAGGTTGGCCGCCTTCCTTACGAGGCAATTCCTTTCGCCGGTCGCCTGGTGATTCTCAATACAGGCTATTACACCAAAGAGCAGGAAGTTTCGGTCGTGGATGTCGGCTCAGGCCAAGTCGTCAAGACGCTGAAAATCAAGTCGCTGTTCCCCAGCGCGGAAGTCGGGCTTGACGGCGACCTCTACATCAGCGGCGGCTTTGACCAGAAAGTTTATCGCCTTGATCGAAACTTCAACGTGGTGCGTGAGTACGCGGTAGCAGGCTATGCTGGAAGCATAGTTTCAGTGGATGCGAAACACATCGCCGTAGCCTATCTGGTTGCCAACAACGCGCAGGGAGATTACATCGAGGGCAAGCTTGCTCTCGTCAACACGGAGACCGGCGCGGTCGAACAGGAAACCAGGGTCGGATATTACCCATATTCTATACGCTACTTAAACAGCAAGTTTTATCTGACTCTGCTGGGAGAAAACAGGCTGCTGGTCATGGATGCAAACCTCAAGACGGTCGCGTCCATTGCAGTCGGAGAGCGTCCTCAAGGGATGTGCGTGGATGGCGAGCGGCTCTACGTCGTCAACAGCAACTCTGACGATCTCTCCGTCATAGACACAAAAACAGAAAAGGTGGTCTCGACAATCAGCGTGCGTAACAAGGGGAGTCGCTTCGGCGTCGCTCCGTCTTCATGCGCCGTTGACGAAGGTCGCCTCTACGTCACACTGTCGGGAACAAACGCCGTAGCGGTGATTGATAAAAAGCGTCGTAAGCAGGTGGGCTTGATTCCGACGGGCTGGTATCCGACAAAGGTGCTGCTCGACGAGAAGCGATTGCTCGTCTTGAGCGCCAAGGGCATACGCCCGCGTCGTCCTAATCTGCAAGGCCCGCAACCCTTCCAGGGAAAGGGCGGCGACCAATACGTCCTCACGCTTCTCAAAGGAAGCCTGTCCATCATTCCAAAGGATCAACTCAAAGCGAATCAAGCGGCGTGGACGCGGCAAGTTGAAATGGGTTCGCCACTGTTTAGTCCGAACAAAGGTTTCAAGCTCCCCATACGCCACATCTTTTATATCATCAAAGAGAATCGCACCTACGATCAGGTGTTGGGCGATCTCCCGCGCGGAAACGGCGACCCCAGTCTAACGCTCTTCGGGCGCGACATCTCGCCCAACCACCACGCGCTCAGTGAAGGCTTCGTCACGCTCGATAATTTCTATGCTGACGGAGAGATCAGCGTGCTCGGTCATAGCTTCACGACGAGCGGCTATGCCAGCCCATTTCTGGAATGGCTCGGCAACGCGGCCTACTCCGGGCGGTTCAAGGGCTATCCTTTCGGCACTGTTCCGGCCACGACCTCGCCCGCGTATCTCTGGGATGCGCTGGATGCGCGCGGGGTGGATTATCGCATCTATGGAGAAAACTACTTTCTCTACACGCGCGCCTATCGCATCGTCACAGAAACCTACGGGCCGGAGAGTGAGTTGGCCCGAAAGTTCTACGATCAGATTATGACGCTCTCGACCAAAGGCGACCGGGGAAATGATTTCTACAAGTTCGCTCAACCTTATTACGGGCAGGCCAACACGCCGGAAGCAGCCTTGCGCCTCCTGGAAAAGCCTGAGTTCGCACGCGCCCTCTCAAACTTTCTGATGGGTGATGAGAGCATCTCCCGCGCCATTTCTGAGAACTCAACTCTGCGCCGTAAGTTTGCGGATTATCTTTACCACTATCCCTTTAATTATCGTTCATGGGATTTGAGCTATTCCGACCTTGACCGCGTAAGGGCCTGGAAAGCAGATTTCGCGCAGCAGCTTCAATCTGGAAAGGTAGCCCAGTTTCAATATATCTGGCTGCCAAACGATCACACGAATGGAACCAACACAAAACTGCTGAACCCCTACCAGTTCGTTGCTCAGAATGACGCGGCACTGGGAAGAATCATAGAAGCAATCTCGCACAGCGCTGTCTGGAAAGACTCTCTGATTCTAATTGAGGAAGACGACGCGCAGAACGGCCCTGACCACGTTGACGCAACTCGCACCGTAGCTCTCGCCGCCGGTCCCTTTGTTAAGCGAGGAACAGTGGTCACAGACCGCTACGATCAAATCAGTATGCTACGCACCGTCGAGATTCTTCTCGGCTTAGACCCGCTCAATCTGAATGATCGCCTGGCAGTGCCCATGTTCGGCATCTTCACCGAGCGGCCTGACTATACGCCTTACGTCCCGACTCAAACATCAAGCCATCTCACAGAGGAAGACCAAAAGCGCAACGAACAATTAGCGAAGCCTTGATTCAACTACATTGTAGGGGCAGGGCTGGTCCCTGCCCGTGTGATTACAAATCAATACGTGTAATTACAAAATAAGAGCGGGCAGGGACCAGCCCTGCCCCTACTCATCCTTGGATGGCTTGGAGCGTAATTGCTTGATGCGCGAACGGCGCGCCTTCTCTTCGAGGGTGCGCGTCTTCGCGGCGCGCGGGAGGCGTGTGGGAACGCGCTTTGCCGGACGATGATTCAGTTGCTCGACCCTCTTGCGAAGCTTTTGCAGGCAGAGAGCTTTGTTCTGGTGCTGGCTGCGCGACTCGCGTGCGGTGACGACGACGCCCGAAGGCAGATGCGTGAGCCGCACGGCGCTCTCCGTCTTGTTAACGTGCTGCCCTCCTGGGCCGCTCGAACGAAAGGTGTCCACCTCGCATTCGCGCAGCAAGTCTTCGTCCGCTTCCGGTAGTACGATCATTTCCGTCTCAATCCGACTGCGACACACAGTTAAGGCTTTGATTTAAAATATGCAAAGAATGCTATCGAGGGGTTGGGTTGAATGACTTGTTGTTATGCTGCGGTTTCTATGGAAGCAACTTGTCATAATCAGCGTGCGAGCCAATCCAGAACCACACAACGCCTTCCGGCTTATCCACGCCTAATGCTCGATAATGAGCGCCGACACGCACCGACCACAGTTTGTCAATCTTCTTAAAATGCAGCGATGGATATTTAGGGTCAGCTTTAAGCAACTGGAAATTTTTATCGGCAAGAGCACGCACTTCAGGCGATAGTTGGCGATACAGTCGCCAAAATTGAGGAGAGGCAAAATGGTTCACAAAGGCTCACACTGTCCCTGCTCAAAATCCCGCTCCGCCTGTTTAAGCAGCGCGTCCAGACGACCAGCTTTGACATCTTGCTCAAGCTGCTCGTCCCAAACTTGCGCATGAAACTCTTCAAACCATTTGGCTAACTCCGCCAATTCAGAGGACGGCAGTTGAGCAATCGCAGATTCGATCTCCTTAATATCCATATCAGAAGTTTAGCCTACTTTCTTGCAGCCCTCAACGATAAGCGAAGCAGCATGGGGCCGATCCTGTCTCATGCATGTAGCTCCAGATGTCCAGCTTATTGAAATAGGCCATGCGTGCGCTCTCGAAATAGCGAAAGTAGATAATGTTGTTGACGTGCTGTAGAGAATCCATCTCTCCCCACGCGACGGGTATCACAATCACCACCGGATAACCCTTGAGCAATTCCTCCATTCATCTCACCTCGCGCATCAGCCAAGCCTTGATGACATCCACTATGTATTGCTTCTCCGCTTCCTCTAGCTTCCGGCCTTTAGGAATCCCGTGCCACTTCTGCAAGCAACCCCGGCAACAAGTCGCAGTCCCGTGCTGGGCGATGAACACGGGGTGATGCCGCATGGGTGTCTGCTTCCCGTCGTTCGCGGGAAAGGCTGAGGCAAGCCGCTTCTCTATAAAGTCCGCCGCATGTTCAAGCACAACCGGCAACCCTTTACTATGAAGATACTCAAGCTCTTTGCCGCGCAGGTGAAATCCCCGGCGGAACGAAGATTTCTCCATCGCGGCAAAAACTTCTTCCAAATCCTTGTTCATCAAATTCCTATTTTGGTTCTTTCATCTCTATTTTTGGAAGACCGGCGGCTTGAAACTCTTTGTTCAAGGCCGGAATATCTTGAGCCTCAATCGCTCGCCAGCCTTCGAGCAGAGAGCTTGATTCACGTTGAATATCCATGACGGCGGCGGCGACTCGTGCTGTCGGCGCTGCGTCCACATCTTGAATAACGTTGAAGAGCGTTTGCAGCCTCGCCAGGACGACGAGGTTGGGCGGCGTGCCCGGACGCCGGTTGGCGGAGCCTGTAATCTCCTGCAACTTTTTGTTGAGAGCATCAACGGCACTTGCGACCGTTCCCTCTCCGGCGCGTGTACGCAAAGTTGTGAGCTGCATGCTGAGAGCGTTGATGCGCTCGTTGAGCGGTTCGAGTTTTAGCCATTCATCATACAACTGCTTTGAGAGTTCAAACTGCCGCGCAAGATCGGAGGTGGAAGTCTTAAGGCGCGGGTCCATCTTCACCGGAAGCGTTTGCGTGTAGCTCTTACCATTTGCGGTCAGCACGACCATGTACTCGCCGGGCATCGCCCAGGGCGACGAAGGCGAGGGCGCAGTGTTGCGATAGATGGCTGCAATCGGGTATTCGGGTTTCACATTCGGGACGGGCTGGTAGTGCATGTCCCAGAGAAAGCGATGAAGACCAGGCTCCGCCGAAAGCACCTGCGGCGGGCGCACCCAGTAGCTTGGGATATTCAACATCGGGTCAGGAGGTGGAACAGGGTCTGCGCTCGAATAACGCCGCACAGTTTGCCCGCTGCCATCGCGTATCTCAAGCGTGATTGGCCCGGACATTGTGCGGCTCACGTAGTAGTCAATCACCGCGCCATCGGGCGGGTTTTCTCCGGCGGGAACGTCCGGCGGCAGAGGCGTATCAGGATTCGTATTCCAACGAACGCGGAGCGCGGTTTGCGGTCGGAAGAGGAATGCCTGAGAGGATGACAGCTTCGCATCGAGCTGGCGCAGCGGCGTGATGTCGTCGAGAATCCAGAAGCCGCGCCCATGAGTTGCTGCCACAAGGTCGTCCCCTTTGACGATTAAATCGCGGACGGAGGTGGCTGGCATATTCAAACGCAGCGTCTGCCAGTGGTCGCCATCATCTAGGGAGACGTAAACGGCGCGCTCGGTTCCGGCAAAGAGCAGACCTTTGCGCCCAAGGTCCTCGCGCACGACGTTCACGGTTTCGCCGTCGGGGATTCCGTTTCTAATTTCCGTCCAACTTTTACCGGAATCGCGCGTGCGATAGATGTGCGGGCGCAGATCGTCGAGCCTGATGGTGTTGACGGCGGCGTAGGCTGTCTGCGCGTCGAAGTGGCTGGCATCTATGAGAGAAATTTTCTGCCACGCCGTGAGTTGCGCGGGTGTCGTGTCTGTCCAGTGTGCGCCGCCGTCCGTAGTAAGGTGGATTAAGCCATCATCTGTTCCTATCCATAAGCGACCCGCGTCTAACGGAGAAGGCGCGACCGTGTAGATCACGCCGCGCTGCGTCGCTTGCGCCGTTGGCAGCGAGCGATACTTACCGACATTAGCGGGAACGTCGAAAGTCTTTCGAGTAAGGTCAGGACTAATCTGCTCCCAACTCTGGCCGCCGTCTTTCGTCTTCCACAAAGTATTCGCAGCGAAGTAAAGCACGTGCGGGTCAACGGGCGAAAAGATGACAGGCTCTGTCCGCAGCATACGAAAGTCTGCCGAGCGGAACGGTTTTGGCAGAATGTTCTCCGCCTGCGAGGTGCGACGATCATAGCGTGTGAGCTTACCGCCGAAAACTATTTCGGGGTCGAGCGGGTCAGGTGTGACAAAGCCGTACTCTTCAGCCGCTACCGGATGCCAATCGCGGAAAGTAATCTCTCCATCGTTGCCGCGACTTGAGATGCAGACCGAGCCGCTCTCCTGTTGTCCGCTGCATACGCGATAAGGAAACGCATTATCCGCTCCAACGTGATAGAGCTGCGCCGTCGGCTGGTTGTACCAACTGCTCCAAGTCTGTCCGCCGTTGACAGTGATGATGGCTCCCTGATCGCTTCCCAGGAGAATGATGTCCGTGTTGACGGGATTGATCCAGATGTTTTGATAGTCGTCGCCGCCGGGTGCGCCGCGAATGCCCGTCCACGTTTTTCCTCCATCGGTGGATTTCCAGCAAACGATGCTCGCCGAATAAAGAATGTCCGCGTTCTTCGGGTCGAACCTGAGAACGGGAAGGTCGCCGCCGCCGATGCGTGTCGCGGGGCGCGGGTCGGTTGTCGCCTGCTGCCAACTCTCACCATTATCGTCGGAGCGGTAAAGACTCGCGCTCATCAGCGTGGCGACCGCAGCGAAGAGACTCCTGGGCGAGCTTGACGCAATCGCAATGTTGGCCTGCACGATTCCTTCCGGGAGTCCTTTGGTCAACGGCTTCCACGTCTTGCCGCCGTCAGTGGACTTGAAGATGCCGCCGCCCGTGCCGTTCCATGAGCCGTTCTCCCAGGGGCCTTCGCGCGCTTCCCATAGAGAAGCATAGACCGTCTCAGGATTCGTTGGATCAATCTGCACGTCTGCGCCGCCCGTGTTCTCGTCCTTGTAGAGCACCTTCTCGAAAGTCTTGCCCCCGTCTATCGAGCGAAAGATGCCGCGCTCTTCGTTAGGCCCGTAAGGGTGTCCCGCCACCGCGACGAAAAGACGTTCCGCGTTGCGCGGGTCAACGGCAATCTGCGCGATCTGTTGCCCGTCGCGCAATCCTAAGTGAGTCCAACTGCGGCCTCCGTCAACAGACTTATAAACGCCGTCGCCTGTGGAGAGATCAGGACGATGCAAGCCTTCGCCGCTGCCCACATAGATAACGGACGGGTTTGAAGCGGCTACGGCTATTGAGCCAACAGAGCCTGTGGGTTGATCGTCGAAAATCGGCGTCCACGTGTGGCCGTAGTCGGTTGTCTTAAACACTCCGCCGTTTACCTGCGCGATGTAGAACACGTTCGGCTGCGTGGGCACGCCCGCGACGGCGCGTGTTCGCCCGCCACGAAACGGGCCGATGCTGCGCCAGTGAAGCGCTTGCGTAAACTCCTGGTTGAGCTGCTGCGCGCTCACCATCAGATGAGCGCCAAACAACGTAGAGGCAAGAACCAGCACAGACGCGAGAGCGCGCTTTTGTAATCTCATAATTTTTGTCCTGATTATCGAAAGATACTTTGACGTGGAGCGTAGCGGCCCACCATTTTCATTTATCACTCCATCGGCTGCGCCGTAAAAATGCGCATACGCCGAACGCTTACATCAAACTTACATTACGTCAGCAACTTTGTAGGAGCAATCTTTTCTGTAGAGGCAGGCAGTCGTGCGAGTTGGTCGGAGCCTACAGGATTCTGAAGCATCTGAAATCTGGCGGTGATGAAGCGCGCGACGTTGAATCCGATGCTGGCATCCAGCTCACACAATTGTTCGGTCAGTACCTTTTGCGAAACTCGACCGAATGCGCGCTCAAGCTCTGCCGCTGCCGCACCTGTCCCTTCTGCGACGATCATTTCAAAATCGTTTCCGCCGCGCTCCAACCGCTTCGCAAAATTGAGCAGACTCATGCGCCCCTCGTTATGAACCGTTCCGGTCACGACGACCACCAGATGTCGCGCTTCCGTTTCGATCTTCGTATTGATCGCGCGCCGCGCAAGCGCCGGAGTCAGATCGCCGTCTCTCATCACTATCAGGAACACTTCGTCGCAGACACGAACCAGTATGCGCGCCTCGCCGTCGCCTGCGGGCGGCTCTACGATGATCTCACTTTCAGGGACGCCGAACCTTCTGAGAATAGCGTGAAGACGGTTGACCAGCCACCCTCCGTCTTCCAGCAGAGCGTTTGCGAGTCGTGTCGGGGAGAAAGTCTCTTCTATTTTCTCGTCTGCGATTGCCGCGCCGCACACGCTGCACCAGGCGTGGCTGATCGTCATAACAGCCAGCGCGTCGGCAGAAGGCAGGCTAAATAAAGTGTGCCCCGATGTGCGGCAACTAATCAGAACCTCCCGCCTTAGCAAGCCGACTTCCAAAAGTTTGTTCGACGTGAACTCAGACGGCGCGGTCATCTCGTTGGCAGCCGGATTCAACGGGAAACCCTCAACATACGCTTCCCTCGCGCGCCGTAAAAATAATCTGGTGTAATCGTCATCCAGCAATTCGGCTGCGCGCACGCGCTCAACATCATTCTCTCGACAAACAATCGTAGATAAAGAGTCGGCATCTTGCTTGGCGACAAAGCGCAGAAATCCCTGGTGAATTAAAGACCCATTGTGCCGCCAGGTCGTCAACTTCATCATTTCATCTTCGCTTCTCTCATCCTCTTGCTCAACGGCATCCGCCATACAGAGGCTGATTGTCCGGCAAAAAGAGTCGAGCTTTCGCAGCGGCTCCTTTGTTTGCGTCTCGTAAACTACGCCTGCGCGCATTCCCGTTGACTGAGAAGCCTGCTCCCCGAAGAGAAGGAAAAAAATATGATCTCCGAAGCAGAAGAGGTCGCCTTGCACATACTGGCTCTGCCCCTCCGAGCTAACAAGAGAGGCAACGAGGCGCTCCATCTCTTCAACCTGCTCCGACTCCGACAGCGCCTGTTTGTAGCAACTCAAACGGGTCGAGCGGATGAGCGGTGTAAAGTCCCTCTCCTGCAACTTTGCCAGCAGGCGAAGTCGCCCCTCGTCCGTTTGCTCATGATCCAAAATCCTACTGGCGAGGAATAGCATTTTTCGTTGCCTCCCGTTATCGTAGCCGACCCATCCTCTATGAGCCGTCCTTCGCTTCAAAAAAATTTGTTCGTTAGTCGGGCGAATTGATCCTGACCGGCACAGTGTCCTGGCCTGAAGCCTCCGGCGAGTAACGGCGCGTGCGCGCGATTCTCATGGCAAGAGCTTCGTAAGTTTCCATTCCGGGGCGATGTTCTTCGACGAAGGCTTGCGTCACGCGCCCCTTCTCGACACGCACGGCCACCTTTATCGTCTGCGCGTTTGTGCCTGTAATCTCACTTTTATCTCCGGCTGCGTTCTGCCTTTTGTCCATCTCCGAGAACGCAGCGGAGATGTCTCTACGAATCAACCAGCGTGTGATCGCAGCCACTGTTATCAAACTGACTACGAGCGAGATGATCGCACTGGCTATTAACACTCGCCGGTTCCGACGACGGCTGGCACGCTCCAGTGATGAAGGCGGTAAAGCTAGAACTTCCCTACCACCCGGCAATGCCTCTATCTCAACTTCGACAGTTGTCACAGGCATGGGCTGCGAAGTGGCCGAAAACGCTCTGCCATTCCCCGGAACAGTTTCAATATCCACCGTCTTCTCTTCCCAGCAGCCTAGTAACTCCAGAACGACTTTTTGTGACGACTCGTCTATGGAACGACGCTGCGGCTGAATCAACGGATTGAAGTTAAATGAAGCGTTGGGTTGCGACATCGCAACCAGCACAGCCTGCAAGCCATTCATGCTACCCAGTTGCGCGTCAACCAAATCCCCTTCCACAAAGTATAGTGAGCAAGGGCTGATCGAATACTCAACAAGAAGCCGCCCTGTCTTGCGCTGGTGACGCAAGATGCTGATGAGGTCTGCCAACGGATACTCGTTCAAATGACCTGTCAGCGCAATGAAGCTTGTGCTTTGCATTTCGGTTCCTCTTCAGTCTCTAAGCAGCACTTTGATGTCGCGCTCACTCACAATTTTCCATCCCTCATCGGTGAGTTGCCAGCGTAGTTGATGCAGGACTTTGCCGTGATGTTCGCGCCCCTGCACTCTCATCATATATTCCTTATTAAAGTGCATGGTGGCCGTGCGCCCGTCGCCGCTCATGGTAATCTCCGGGGCGTCTGTGCTCACTTCGAGCGCATCTGCACGCTTAAACAAGCGTGTCCGGTCGGCGAGCACAACCTCTTGAGAGACGTTCCGAGCGCGATAGAACGCATCCATCCTCGGGCTATAAAATTTCATCAACCTCTCAAGGTCACGCGCGTTGGTGGCGGCGAGCCACCCGTCAAATGCTCCGCGTAGAGATGCGAAATCTCCTGGAGCGTTCTCGCTGCCCGAAGGCTTGTCCGGCTCCGGCGGATTTGATTTAACTATGTTGGCGATTGATTGGTCGAAATAATAAGTGATGTTCCGGTAAGTTACTTCCGTTGGCTGTCTGGACATCTTGCCCCCCTCATAGAGAAGAGTGGAGGTAATCATCTTGGCCCAGTTGCCGACATCGTCATACTCGTATGTGTAGACTTCCTTCCTCAGAATGTCTCTATTACCGGCGCGCAGCGTCATCTCGCTGACGTTGCCCTTATCATCGTGCGCGTACTCTTCTACGCCCACCTGTGGATTGATGGAGACTAAATTATATGAATTATCTATTCTTTGCCCCTGGCGATCATAGGTCGTTACTTCCAACAACTGGCGCGGCCCCTCTGTCAGTTTGCCGGACTTGGAGGATAGTTTCGCCGTCTCTGTACGCACCCTGTTAACCGGGCCGCTCAGTCCATCCTGATCTTTGTCGCTGCCCAGAGGTGTGATTTGTGAGACTGGCCTGACGGCTTCGGATTTAGGCTGAACCCACCCGGAAGAAATGGAAAAGCCGACGGCAAAGCCGATGCAAGCTAAGAGAAGGATGCCGAGTAATCCGAGCAAGTAAATTTTTCGGGACATCAACCGGTTCCCTAAAGGTCGGCAGCACGGATTATGCTGCGTTGAGTTTCGCTCCCGTTATTTGTCGGGTGAATAAATAAAAGTCGCATCTGAGAAATATACTTCAAAAACTCGGACGCCCGCAGGAGTTTGCTCACCTCGCCGTATTTAAGTCGTTGGCGATTTTAGCCTACATATCGGGTCAACAGATAAGTGAATATACAACATTTTGTGGGAAACTCAGTAGCCAAATCTCCACCCTATATCAACATCAACAAGACTTGACTCGCGGAGCATTGCATTGGGATTATCGGTTGGTTTGTCAAAGGCCATCATTGCCTGGCTATTGTCAGTCGTCCCGGACGAAGCTGAAAGCTCGCGCACGAGCGTCATTAGGTAGCTTCGCGGGATGCTGATAGATTTGATATATACTTCGTTGAGCAGAAAGAATTCGTCTATGTCTAATATTCGACAAATCACTGTGCGCGTGTTGGCGGCGTTAAGTATCGTCGCGCTGCTTGTTGCTTGCGGGCTACCGCTCGTGTTTGCGCAGCAGCCCGTTGACGCGAGCGCTTATTCCGACTTGCGCTGGCGGATGATCGGGCCGTTTCGCGGCGGGCGTGTGAATGGCGTGAGCGGCGTTCCCGGCCAGCCGAACACTTTCTATTTCGGCTCGGTCGGGGGCGGCGTGTGGAAGACGAGCAACTCTGGCCGGACCTGGACGCCCGTGTTCGATTCTGAGCCTATCACATCAATCGGCGCTATCGGCGTTGCGCCGTCCAACACGGATGTCGTGTACGTCGGCACAGGTGAAGCAGACATGCGCTCGCAGATTTCCTACGGCAACGGGATGTATAAATCTACCGATGCGGGGAGAACATGGACGCACCTCGGGCTTGATGGCACGCGGCAGATCGGGCGCGTCATAGTTGATCCGAAGAACCCGAACATAGTGTTCGTCGCCGCGCTCGGTCATGCCTACGGCGCGAACCCGGAGCGCGGCGTTTATCGCTCACGCGACGGAGGAATAAGCTGGCAGAAGGTGCTGTTCAAGAGCGCGGATGTCGGCGCGATAGACCTCGCGTTCGATACGCAGAACTCGCAGATCATCTACGCGACCCTTTGGAACACTCGTCGTCCGCCCTGGAGCATCTACCCGCCGTCTTATGGCCCCGGCAGCGGCATTTTCAAATCTACGGATGGCGGCAACACGTGGCAGCAATTAACCAGCGGTCTCCCAACAGAAGGTCTGGGTCACACCGGAATCAGCGTTGCGCCCACAAACCGCAATCGTGTTTACGCAATCGTTGATGCGAAGGCGGGCGGGCTTTACGCTTCAGATGATGCAGGCGCGACGTGGAGACTTGCGTCGGGCGACAAGCGCCTCTGGGGGCGCGGCTGGTATTTCGACAAGGTGACGGTTGACCCGAAGAATGCGGACATCGTTTATGTCTCGAACACGTCGCTCTATCGCTCTATGGATGCAGGCAAGACGTGGACGGCTATTAAGGGTGCGCCGGGTGGCGACGATTATCACCAGCTATGGATTTACCCGGATGATCCGAAGCGGATGATATTAGCCAGCGACCAAGGCGCAATCGTGAGCGTGGATGGCGCGCAGACGTGGAGCAGTTGGTACAACCAGCCCACCGCAGAGCTTTATCATGTGGCCGCAGACAATCGCTTCCCTTACTGGGTGACAGGCTCACAGCAGGATAGCGGCCCCGTAGGCGTGCCCACGCGCAGCAGTCTTGCCGAAATCTCCATCCACGATTGGACGCCTGTGTGCGCGGGCGGTGAATCAGACTACACCGCGCCCGACCCTTTGCACCCTGAAATCCTGTTCGGCGGAAGGGTGACGCGCTGCAACGTCGTCACGGGCGAAACGAAGAACGTCTCACCTGAGCGTGGACTTTCCGTGCCAGCACGCCACACGTGGACACTGCCGCTTGTCTTCTCGCAGGCCGACCGCCACGCGCTCTACTTCAGCGATCAATTCCTCTTCAGGACGACGAACGGCGGCGACAGTTGGGATCAGATTAGCCCTGACCTGACGCGCGAAGACCCAGGCGTGCCGCCGAACCTGGATGAGATCACGGCTGCCGATGCGCCCGAAGGCAAGCGTCGTGGAGTCATCTACACAATCGCGCCCTCGCCTTTGCGTGTACCGACAGTCTGGATCGGCACAGACGATGGCTACATCCAAATCACTAACGATGATGGAAAGACCTGGCAGAACGTCACGCCGCCGCAGCTTACTCCCTGGAGCAAGGTGGTGATGATGGACGCATCGCATTTTGACGTGAACGAAGCCTATGCTGCGATTGATCGTCACCGCCTGGAAGACAACGAGCCGTACATCTATCGCACGCGCGATGGCGGCAAGACGTGGACTGAGATTACGCGCGGACTGCCCGCAGGCGTTTACATGCAGACTGTGAAGGAAGACCCGCAGCGGCGCGGGCTGCTCTTCGCCGGAACTGAGCTTGGCGTCTTTGTCTCGTTCGACGATGGCGACCACTGGCAGTCGCTCCAACTCAATCTTCCGCACGCATCCATGCGCGATCTGGTGGTACACGAAGACGACCTTGTGGTCGCAACGCACGGGCGCGGCTTCTGGGTGCTCGACGACATCACGCCCTTGCGCCAGCTCAACGCGGAAGTCTTGAAGTCGAGCGCATATCTGTTCCGTCCGGCAGATGCCGTCAACATGCCGCTGCCAAATGAGAACGGCACACCGCAGCCACGCGACGAGCCACTCGCGGAGAATCCTCCCTCTGGAGCCATCATTGATTACTACTTGAAGACAAACGGCTCGGGGCCGGTCACGCTTGAGATTCTAGACCCGGCTGGCGAGTCCATTCGTCGCTATTCGAGCGAGGACCGGACGCCTCCCGTTAATCCAGACACGCTCAGCGTTCCAGCCTTCTGGATACGCACGCCCGAACCGTTATCTACGGCAGCGGGCATGCATCGCTGGGTCTGGGACCTTCGCCCGACGCCGCCCGTTGATCGCGGCGCACAAGGCGGAGGAGGAGGCGGTGAACGTGGCGGCGCAGCCCCGGTACTCCCCGGCATCTATACTGTGAAGCTCACGGTTGGTGGTAAGAGCTACACCCAGCCGCTCAAGGTGAAGATGGACCCGCGCGCCAATTAATTACCGGATGAGTTAATGATGCTTGACACGCGCGCTCTCGCGGCGTTACCAATACTAATGTCATTCCCCTTTGTTCCCTCTTTGGTCAATCAACTAACGATCATCAAATGAACGCCAGAAAACCTTTCATCATCGTGTGGCCGTCGAGTTTGATGGCGGCCTTGCTGCTTCTCGTCTTTACTTTCAACGGCGCGGCCAATGGGCAACAACGCGCGCAGGTGACAATCCTGCAAACCACAGACCTGCACGGCCACATCTACCCCGTTGATTACTACACGAACAAGCCGGACATGAACGGCCTCGCTAAAGCCGCGACCATTATCAAGCAGGCGCGGAAGGAGAATCCAAACCTGCTGCTGCTCGATTCCGGCGATACGATTCAGGGCACGCCGCTCGTTTACTATCACAACAAGAAGAACAACGCGCCGCCTGACCCGATGATGCTCGTGATGAACGCGCTGAAGTATGACTCGATGGCCGTAGGCAATCACGAGTACAACTTCGGCTTGAAGGTCCTGGAGAAGGCGCGGCACGAAGCGCAGTTTCCCTGGCTCTCGTCGAACACTTACCGGAAGGGAACGGAGCAGACCGCTTACGACCCTTACCTGGTCAAGGAAGTCAACGGTGTGCGCGTAGGCATTCTCGGCTTGACGACGCCGGGGATTCCTAACTGGGAGAATCCTGAAAACTACGCTGGCTTGGAGTTTCGTGAAACCGTGAGCGAAGCGAAGAAGTGGGTTAATGTCCTGCGCGAGAAAGAGCGCGTTGACCTCGTTGTCATCACGATGCACATGGGTCTTGAAGAAGACTTACGCACGGGCGAGATCAATCCCGGACAGGTCGCAAACGAGAACCAGGCAATCGCTATTGCCGAACAAGTCGCGGGCGTTGACTGCATCCTGATGGGACACACCCACCGCGAAGTGCCCGCCGTCTTCATCAACGGAGTGCTGCTGACGCAGGCAGACAAGTATGCCGACCGCGTGGCGCGCGCAGATTTTTATCTGGAAAAGGCGGAAGGCGGGCGATGGAAAGTCGCCGCCAAGTCAGCGCGCACCATTATGATTGACGAGAAGGTCAAAGCGGACGAGGAGGTCTTAAAGCTCGCAGAACCCTACGACCGCGAGACGCAAAGTTGGCTCGGTCGCATCATCGGAGAATCTTCGGCGGAGTTGACGGCTGAGGACGCGCGCTTTCGTGATACGGCGATTCTGGACCTGATTCAGCGCGTGCAACTCGAAGCGGGCAAGGCTGACGTTTCGATGGCGGCCAGCTTCAACCCGCAGGCGCGTCTTCCCAAAGGGCCGGTCACGGTACGCGACATCGCAGGGCTTTACGTTTACGAAAACACTTTGGTCGTTATCGAAGTTACGGGGCAGCAGTTGAAGGACGCGCTCGAACACTCCGCGAAATACTTCGGCGCTTACGAGCCGAACAAGCCTGTCGCCAGCCTGGTGGACGAAAAAATCCCCGGTTACAACTTCGACATTGCAGAAGGCGTCTCTTACGACCTGGACATCTCAAAGCCCATCGGCCAACGCATTCAGAATTTAACCTTCAAGGGCCGCCCACTCAGCCCGACACAAAAGCTGCGCCTCGCCGTCAACAACTACCGCGTCAACGGCGGCGGCGGCTACACGATGTACAAAGGCGCGCCCGTCCTCTATCGCTCCAGCACAGAGATTCGTGAGTTGATTATTGATTGGGTCGAGCGCAACAAGCAGGTTCCAGCCGAGCCGGATAACAACTGGCGCATCCTACCATAATGATTGGAAGTCAGTACCGCCTGCGGTAGCGGGCGGGTCATGGTAAGCCAACTACCCGCCCGCTACCGCAGGCGGTACTGACCTGCCTTTAGCGCCTTGCTTCATAGGCTGCGATCTGTGATTCGTATTGAAGCGTGAGACCTATATCGTCAAGCCCTTCCATTAAACAGTGGCGGCGGAACTCATCAATGGTGAAAGAGGCATTGAAGTCCGCACTGTCTCGAACCGAACGACTCTCAAGATCAACCGTCAGACTATAGCCCGGCGTTCCAGTCGCGCTCTGTAGAAGCGTTGTCACTTCCTCTTCCTTGAGGACGACAGGAACAATTCCGTTCTTCATGCAATTGGTCATAAAGATGTCTGCGAACGTCGGCGCAATGATTGCTCGAAAGCCATAATCCAGAAGCGCCCAGGGCGCGTGTTCGCGCGACGAGCCGCAGCCGAAGTTACGCGCCGTGACAAGAATCGTCGAACCCTGATAGCGCGGATCGTTGAGAATGAATTCTTCGTTCGGTTTGCCTTCCTCATCGTAGCGCCAATCATAAAAGAGAAACTCGCCGAAGCCTGTGCGCTCAACGCGCTTGAGAAATTGCTTCGGGATAATCTGGTCTGTATCAACGTTTGGTCTATCGAGCGGCGCGACGATTCCTGTGTGAGCGCGAAAGGGTTTCATCCAAAAAAATCTCCTCTACTGAAAGCGCCAGTCGCGCACGTCTGTGAAGTGGCCTGTGATTGCTGCTGCTGCCGCCATTGCCGGACTAACAAGGTGTGTGCGCCCGCCTCTTCCCTGTCTTCCCTCAAAATTCCGGTTGCTGGTCGAAGCGCAGCGTTCGCCGGGTTGAAGAATGTCGGGGTTCATCCCCAGACACATGGAGCAGCCCGATTCGCGCCACTCAAAGCCCGCGTCCAGAAACGTGCGGTCAAGCCCTTCCGCTTCAGCCTCGCGCTTGACCGCCTGCGAACCCGGCACAACAAGCGCGCGCACCCTCTTGTCTATCTTGTAGCCACGAGCCACGCGAGCCGCTGCACGCAAATCTTCTATCCGCGCGTTGGTGCATGAGCCTATGAAGATGCGATCAACCGCTATCTCTTCGATAGACGTGCCGGGTGCGAGTCCCATGTACTCAAGCGCACTTCGGATTGCGCGCTCGTCCGATTCTGTCGAAGCGTCTGATGGCTGCGGCACACGCCCGCTCACGGGCACAACCATCCCCGGACTCGTCCCCCACGTAACAAACGGCGCGAGCGCACTCGCATCAATTTCCACTGTCCGGTCAAACTTTGCGTCTTCGTCGCTCGCCAATGTGCGCCAGTATGCGACCTGTTCATCCCATGCTTTACCATGCGGAACGAAACGCCTTCCCTCAAGATAAGCGTAGGTGGTTTCGTCAGGCGCGATCATTCCTGCACGCGCGCCAGCTTCGATGCTCATGTTGCAGAGCGTCATGCGCCCTTCCATCGAGAGAGCGCGCACTGCTTCTCCCGCATATTCTATGACGTGCCCGGTTGCGCCGTCAGTCCCTATCTGGCCGATGATAGCCAGCGCGAGGTCTTTGGCCGTGACGCCTTCTGAGAGCGTGCCGTGCACATCCACCTTCATCGTTCGAGGTCGGTTTTGCTGCAAGCACTGCGTGGCGAGCACATGCTCCACCTCGCTCGTCCCGATACCGAAAGCGAGCGCGCCGAATGCGCCGTGCGTGCTCGTGTGGCTGTCGCCGCAAACAATCGTCATCCCCGGTCGCGTCAACCCCAGCTCCGGGCCAATGACGTGGACGATGCCCTGCTCGGCTGCGTTGATGTCGTAGAGCGTGATGCCGAACTCATCGCAGTTGCGCCTGAGCGTCTCAATCTGTTTGGCAGCTATCAGGTCTGTGATGGGCAGGCTTCTATCTGTGGTCGGCACGTTATGGTCAACAGTGGCGACCGCCAGGTCGGGTCGGCGCACGCGCCGTCCAGCCTCTCGAAGCCCGTCGAACGCCTGCGGCGATGTGACTTCGTGTACGAGATGCAGATCAATGTAAAGAAGAGTTGGCTTGCCTTCAGGCTCACAAACAGTGTGAGAATCCCAGAGCTTTTCAAAGAGTGTGCGCGGTGGTGTTGGTGATGACATGTGGAACTTTATCTTAAACTTCTTAACAAACTAAACCGCGTGATAAGCGAAACGCCTGTCGGCAATTTCCGCGAGCGCATCAGCCACAAGCGAACCCATCTCGGATGTCGTCACAACCGAGCGACCGCTGCTGCCTCGATCAAGGTCTTGTGTGCAATGTCCAGCCTCAAGCACCGTTAAAATAGCTTCTTCTATATCCTGTGCCTCTTGTTCGAGGCAAGCGGTGTGACGTAAGAGCATGGCCGCAGATGCAATCGCGCCCAGCGGGTTGGCGAGTCCGCGACCCGCTATATCCGGCGCGGAGCCATGCACGGGTTCATATAGATCAACCGCGCCGCCGATGCTCGCCGAAGCCAGCATGCCGAGGGAGCCTGTGATGGCCGCAGCTTCATCCGAGAGAATATCGCCAAAGAGATTCTCCGTGAGGAGAACATCAAATTTTCGGGGGTTCATCATCAGGTGCATCGCGCAGGCGTCAACGTAAAGATGGTCGAGCGTGATGTCCGCGTAGTCTTTGCTCACTCGCGTGACGACTTCACGCCAGAGCTGCGAAGTCTCAAGAACATTCGCTTTGTCCACCGATGTTACTTTACGGCGGCGTCTGCGCGCCTCAACGAAAGCCACACGCGCCACGCGCTCTATCTCTTCGGCACAGTAGCGCATAGTGTTGAAGGCGCTCGCGCCATCTTCAGCATCCCTTAGAAAACGGCGCGGCTCACCGAAATAGAGGCCGCCGAGGAGTTCACGCACAATCAGGATGTCCGCGCCCTCAACCACACTGGCGCGAAGCGGGGAACAATCCATGATGGGCCGGTAGGAGATGGCCGGGCGCAGGTTAGCGTAACCGCCAAGCGCGCGACGTAAATTCAAGAGACCTGCTTCAGGCCGCTCATTCGGCGCAAGCGCGTCGTACTCCGGTGAGCCGACAGCGCCCAGAAGAACCGCATCGCTCTGTAGACAGGTATCCAAAGTGGCGACCGGCAGCGGCGATCCCGCTTGCCTTATCGCTGCGCCGCCAACCGGCTTTTCATCAAACTCAATTTGATGACCGTAGAGTTCCTCTACCGCTTTGAGCGCGCGCAACGCCTGCTCTATCACCTCCGGCCCGACGCCATCACCCGGCAGCACTGTTATCTTCAACTTCATCCTTTGCTCACTACTCCTTATTGTGTTCTTTGAAGTCACGAGAGAAAGAGACCACCCGCTCATCTTCCGGGAATCTAAAGATAGGTCTTACTCGCTGCTAATTCCAAAGTAAGGATGGATGCGCTCTCGCTTTCAAATTGCTCAGGTCGTGGTTTGGTTTCTGCCTGGAGCAACGAAAAAAGGTCTTGATCGTAGATTTTCTTCTTCCGGTCGGCCAACTGCGTGAAGCGCGCGTACACACTATTTAGCTCCGTTGCCGTGAGCAGGAATCCGAGTTCTTCATAGCGACTGGTGAGCGCGTGACGCCCTGAGTGTTTGCCGAGCACAATGCGGTTCGTCTTCATGCCGACGGATTCCGGCGTCATGATCTCGTAGCATAAAGGATTACTGAGCACGCCATGCTGGTGAATGCCAGCTTCGTGCGCGAAGGCGTTGCGCCCCACGATGGCTTTATTAGGTTGCACGTTGAAGCCGATGATCGAGGAAAGCAGTTGGCTCGTCGGATAAAGCTCCTCAGTGCGGATACCGTTTTTATGAGGCAGGCGGTCGGTGCGCACATGCATTGCCATCACGACCTCTTCAAGGGCGGCGTTTCCGGCTCGCTCGCCGATGCCGTTAATCGTGCATTCAACCTGTCGAGCGCCCGCTTCGATGGCCGCAAGTGTGTTAGCCACTGCCAGCCCCAGGTCGTTATGACAATGCGCGCTGATGGTCACGTTTGAATCACGCACCACACGCTCACGCACTGTCCGAATTAACTCCGAGAATTCAGTGGGCGTGGTATATCCAACCGTGTCGGGAATGTTGATAATCTGCGCGCCTTCATCAACCGCCACAGCCAGCACCTCGCACAGATAATCCACGTCGCTGCGCGTCGCATCCTCAGCCGAGAACTCAACCTCGTCAGCAAGGGAGCGCGCCAGCCTTACGGCACTGCGTGTCATCGAGAGTACTTCGGCGCGTGACTTTTTGAGTTTGTGTTCAAGGTGAATGTCGGATGTGGCAACAAAGGTGTGAATGCGCGGGCGTGCCGCTTTTCTGAGGGACTCTCCGGCCCGCACGATGTCCTGCTCAGTTGTCCTGCACAAGGCGGCAACAGTCGCTTTGCGGCATTCTGCGGCCACAGCTTTGACGGCCACGAAATCTCCCTCAGAGGCAATCGGAAACCCGGCTTCGATAACATCAACTCCGAGATTCTCAAGCTGCCGCGCCAGAATCACCTTCTCACCCAGATTCATAGAACAGCCCGGCGACTGCTCTCCATCTCTTAATGTAGTGTCGAAAATCGTGATCTTGTCTGCACTCATTCTTGAGAGATGCTCCTTTCAAAGTCACAGACCGTAGCGGTTGGGCGGCTGAAAGTAAAGGTTATAATTTTAATGATATGATAAGCATCGGTGATAAGATAAGACAGCCTTCTGACATCATTAGCTCGACCATCCGAACAGCCCTGGAGGGTCCTTTTGGACATTAATCAACTTGAAGTCCTGATTGCAGTCGCAGAGGAGCGTGGATTCTCGCGCGCGGCTGACCGCCTTTTCCGAACACAGCCTGCGGTCAGCCAAGCGATTCGCCGGTTGGAAGAAGAGGTTGGCGTTCCCCTTTTCGACCGTTCATCGAAAGACGGGACGCTGACGGATGCGGGGCACGTTCTTCTGAAGTACGCGCACCAGATACTCAACCATCGCCGCGACGCTCATGAAGCTATCAAGGAGTTGAAGGGCTTGCATCGCGGCAAGGTCACTATTAGCGCAAACGAGTACACGGTGACGTACCTTCTGCCGCTCATCTCCAGCTATCGAGCGCGTCACCCGCACGTCAAGGTTGAGGTGCGGCGTGCGATGGCGAGTCGCATCCCTTCGGAAGTTCTCGCGCGCGAAGTTGAAATCGGTATCGTCTCCTTCCGGTCAAGCGACCCGTCGCTCAAAGCAATCCCGGTGGGCATAGACGAGATTGCGCTCATAGTTTCTCCGAAACATCCTCTGGCTGGAAGGAAGGCTGTCTCAGTCAGTGAACTGGGAGTTGAATCCTTTATCGCGCACAACGTCAAGTCGCCTTACAGGGACAGGGTCGTGCAAAGTTTCGAGAAGCACCGCACACCTCTCAATATCTCTATGGAGATGCCGACGCTGGAAGCCATCAAGCGGCTTGTCGAGCGAGACATGGGGGTCGCGCTGATTCCGCGTATGGCGGCGCAAACGGAGATTAAGCTAGGCCAGATTGTCGCCCTCAAGGTGAGCGAAATGCGGCTGGAGAGAAAGCTCTACCTGATACACCGCAAGGGCGCGAAGCTTTCCCATGCGGCAAGAGCCTTTCTCAATATCGCGCAGCAGGTCGGAGTGAACGCTAAACAGTAAAAGCGGCGCGTGCCTCACTTCACGCGCCGCTCTTTTCGTCCATCACAATACGTTTGTGGGAGCAACATATTGTGAGGGGGCGGAGACCTTCAGCCTCTGGCCGCTTGCGTCCTCACCCCACACGCGGCAACGCCCAATTGCGCGGCATTCTACATAAATAGCGGCAAGCGTCAAGTCCCTCTTAAGGCTTGAGGGTGCGTTACCTTTTGCCTGCTGCTTGAAGAAGCCTGGTGTGAAGAGTTAAACCGGCGAGTCTTTCCCTGCGCGAAGATGTGCGCTAAGAATCCTTAGCCTCTTCCTGGCTGATCGGCTGAACCTGTGCCTCGGCGCGCTGGGCGTCGGGCGTTGTGACGACCTGTGACGCGAATGAGCGCGCGGCCCGCGTCACTTCATGGCCGAGCGCGTGCAATTGCTCTGCGATCTTCGCATCATGCGAATGGCCTTCACTGTCGAAGACACGCCACGCCTGTGGAATCGGTATCACTAGGGGAACGGCCCATCCTCTCAGAGCGCGCACGACGAACTCCATCGTATTAACGGCCTGCAACCCCTGCGTGCCTCCAGCCGTGCTGATAAGCCCCACTACCTTGTCTGTCAGATAGGAAGGCTTGCGATCACTTAAAAGTTGAAGCCAGTCGAGCGCGTTCTTGAAAGATCCGCTGATGGTTCCATGATAAAGCGGGCTACTCCACAACAATCCATCTGCGCTGTGGACTGATTCGCACAACCGGTGAACCGACTCCGGCACTTCGCTCATATCAGGAACATACATCGGCAGGTTCAACTCGTGTATGTCCAGCAAGTCGGTTTGAGCGCCACCTTCAACAGCGCCTTCGAGTGCGATTTTCAGCGCGGCCAGACTGCTCGACTGGGCGGCAAGACTCCCGCCGAGGCCAACCACCTTGATCTCCTTAGCCACTCAAATCTCCTTCGTTTCAGGGTTACTGAGAATCAGATGCGCTTCCGGCTTCAATCACGCCGACTGATTGCCCGCTTCGTCCGAATGAATGACAGCCACTACTTCATAGAAGTGCGGTTCAAACGTAGCTATTTTCAAGACCGCCTGCACATACGGGATAACAGTCGCATGTTGCAGCGCATCCTCGAATGCCTGCCGACTTTGCCACTGGGAGTAACTCAACACCTGAGTTTTATCCAGGCTCTTGTGGATGTTGATTGAGATAAAGCCGGGCTGTTTCAGTATCACTTCCTGAGCGGCGCGAGCAAGTATATCAATGAGTTGCTGCTGATTCTCAGGGGCAACGGTGAAGACGGTGATAGAAGTTATTATTTGAGAATTAGCGACTATTGTCGTCATTTCTTGCTGTCCTTCTTCTTCTGGCTCACTTGCTTTAGAGACATAAGCGTCCTGTGAATAAAAGCGCGGCGATGAGGCCGCGCAGCATCTTGAAATCAACTCAAGGTTGATTAATCTGCTCGTTGACAGAGGCTGAGCTATTTTCCGGTTTCCCTCTCCGGGTTGCGAGATTATAGCAACGCAAGGCGAGGTTATCCAGCCATTCAGAGTGGCGTCAATGCTACTGTAAAGCGCTCTCATCACCTGGATTCGCGCCCCAGCTTGACGCATGTTCGGCAAAGCTGGGCCGATGCATAGCTAGCCGCCCCTGATGGTATCAAACGCCTGCGGAACGACGCATTTCTCTTCTTTCTCAGAGAAACTCTTGACAAACTTCGCCAAACATCGTTTAATACCAGAGTCGCCGTTGCCTGTTGGCAGTTCTGCGACGCCGTTCTTTGATGGTTGCACACGATAAGGGCAAACCTGCCGCGAGGTGGGGACGCAAAGCCGTGAGTCTCTTGTGAGCTTGAGGGTTCTTCTTTCAGGCTTGATTCAGGAGAGATTGTCTGGTTGCCGAAGGCGATCCGAAAGATAGCCGAGACTTCAGTGGGGATATAGTATTGCTTCAAAGTGTTTGAGTATTTTACTCAAATCACCGGGGCTGTATAGATAACCCTTCTCACCTCTAAAATCTGGAGTTGCGGTTGGAATCATTGCACTGGCCCTGGTCGGATGGTTCCATTTCTTTCAAAGCCTGTTCATTCCTTCTGCTTTAAACCAGACGCACAAATTACTTTGCCCGAATCCCCGTCCGTAGAGCACACCGAACCGGGAGGGAGTTTTCCTATACGGATCTCTACCGGAACCCGGAAGCGCTCTCGTCGTTGGCTATTCATCAAGTCTCATCCGCGCTCCTGCGAGCGTGTCCACTCCCGCAATCTCTGCGGGTTCGCCAATCCGAGACTCTCGGGCATTTACGACCAGACCATTCTGTGGTCGTAACAATAAGGAGATACCATGCTGAACAAGAAATTCTTCGCTGCTGCTTTATCACTCTTGACTCTCATCTCGATCAACGCGCTGCGTGTCAACGCTCAATCATGTCCGAATCAAGAAACATTCGGTTCGCGCTCGATCCTTGCGGTTAATAAGTCTCTTCAGTCTCAAATCGAAGTCACTTACTTCACCACAGATGATCCTAATGCGTTCATCTCTGAGAAGGCCGGGATCAAGCGTAGCGCAAGTTATATGAATCTCAACACCAACCAGTTTGTCGCAAAGATTGAATCATTAGAGAGAGCTGGCGTGGCGACTATCAAGAAGCAGCAGTCGGCAACGTCATATTTAGGCGAGGTAGCCGAACTGAACCTGGAGCGCAACCTGACCAACGCTCAAGCGAAGATGAGCAACGCGAACTTTGCTTCATCGCACGCTTCGGAAGTCAATGGCCTTGATCGGAAAACTGAGATCAACGTTTACGAAGGACTTCTCAGTGATGGTGATTATTATCGCGTTAGCTTGTTGTCATGGTTTGTGGACGCGACCAGTAACAGCGGGCAGAAGATTGTGGACTATGACGCCATCGTGCTCCTGAAGCCGGGGCAGACCGCCGTGTTCAAGCTGAGCAGCAACTATGAGGTCAAGCGCAACGGCGCAGCGCGCAGTTACGTAGCCGTCACCATGCGCTCCGTCGGTAACGTGAGTATGGCATCGCTGGCACATCGTCGTTAATCGAACCCGCATCAGGCGATAATCGAAACGGCCTGATGCCGCACGAACAGGATGAGACCATTTCTTTACAGTCTCATGATCGTCTCTTGCCTTTCGCTTCTGCTTTGGGTCAGACCGATCAAGACAACTGCCAGGGAGCGCGGCGACGACAGCAGCAGCAGTCTCTCCGCAATGCCGAAGCAGTGCCGACCGGGCAAGACTTCCACTGAAGCTCTTGGCTGGCGCTGGAAGCCTTATACGCATGTCAGGCTCTATTACCTGAAGAACAATTTCAGTGAGGCGGAAGTGAATGCGTTCTCCCGCGCCGTCAACAACTGGAATAGCGCTCTGAAGGAGATAGATTCGAGCATCGTTTTCACGACGGGCGGGACGCGCGAGAGCGTCTCGGAAGATAACGCAAGCATCACGGTGATGCGTGGGATTCCGAAGGGCAAGGAACGCCTGGGCGAGATTAAATTCTATTCAATGTCAAACGGCGTGGAGCGCATGGTCGTCGTAATCAGTCCGGTGGTCACAGACACGGATGCGCTGACAAGTTTGATGGCCCACGAAATAGGACATTCGCTCGGACTTGCCGACTGCTACGGGTGCAAGCGCGGGACCACCACGATGGCGGCATTCAAAGACGATAACAAGGGCAACGATGTTTTTGAGCCGAGCGAGTGCGACAAGTACGTCGTAGCGGCTGGCTATTTAAGCGAACACGGCGCGCAAGCGCGGCTCTCCCCGACCACGCGGAAGTAAGATCAGATGCCCTCGCCTAAGCAGCTCATTCGGCGAGAAGCTGTTTGATTACACTCTCCTGCTCATCATAGAGACCTTCGCCGATATGCGTGAAGCGGACGCGCCCGCGCTTATCCAGTATCATCACGGTCGGCCATGCTTCCACACTGTAAGCACGCCAAGTCTCGTAATCGTTATCCGTCACAACCGCGTAATCTATTCCCAGCGAGGCGACTTCACGCCGCACGTTCTCAATCTTTTTCTCTCGGTCAAACTCAGGTGAATGAACGCCGATAATGGTCAGGCCGCGCTTCCTGTATGTGTTGTCGAGTCGTTTCAGGGTGGGCAGAGTATTGCGGCAGTTGTAGCAACCGAAGGTCCAGAAATCCACGACGACGACGCGCCCGCGCAAAGATTCCAGCTTCAACGGCTCGGAGTTGATCCACTCACCGGAAGCTATCGCAGGCGCAAGCCGTGCATTCTGCGCGTCAATCAAAACATCGCGCCTCGTATCAGGCTGGGCGGCAACGTGCGCGTCATCGCTTGTCTGCGATGCGGGCGCGGCTGTTGCTTGAGAGGCCGTTGACGGGCGCGGCCACCTGACGGCTGCAACCAGCCCGGCCACCAAACAGAGCGCGATCCCCCCTGCCATCAAAAGTTTTCCCTTCATATCTCAGCCCTCCATATAACATATACGCCTTCGACCGCAGCGCGGATTGTAAAGCTTATGCCTTAGTTGTATCACTAGAAGGGTCTAACCAGATAGCTTGCTCATCCGAAGTCCTGTAAAATAACGGCCATGAAATTTGCTGGGCGCGGGTAGTTGTTGATTAAGCTCGACAGCTTCCCGGCGCGACCAGCTATTCCTTAGCTTAACTTCCATGAAGGGTCCTTCCATGAGCACCGAACACGAGAGCATGATGGGCATCCTCAAATTGTATGAGCTGCGCTCTGAAGAGACTATGCGAAAGGCGCGCGATTGGTTTGCGACGCGCTTCTTCCCCGAAACCACGCAAGACATTCTTAACATCCTCGTCGGCAAACACAGCGCAGACTTTCGGATGGTTGCTTCGTACTGGGACATGGCGGCGGCGTTCGTCGTCTTCGGAGCTATCAACGGCGAGATGTTCAATGCCATAAATACTGAGCACGTTGTAGTGTATGCGAAGCTTCAGCCGTTCCTCTCAGAGATTCGTGCGATGCCCGGTGTTCCGCCGTATCTCTACTTGAATCATCTTGAGCCGGTGGTGCTGCGTCTGCCTGATGCTGAGGAGCGAATAGCAGTAATGCGGCGGTACATGAAGAGCCGCAGGGAAGCGCAAGCAGAGACAACATAAAACAGGGGACGGGTTTGATCCTGGAATTACGAGCGAGACGCCAATCAGGGCATGATATAACCTCCATGAAACACATTCTAAAAATACAAGAGCTAGCCGGTTTCACGCTTTTCGAGGCTCTTTATCCATCCGGGCTGAAACAGCCGCGCCACACACATACCCTGGCTTCGTTCAGTTTTGTTTTAGCAGGCAGCTACCTTGAAAATCACGGAAGGCATGTGTACACGCGCCAGCCCTCGACCATAGTTCTACACCCGCCGCAGGAATCGCACGCGGTAGATTTTCAAAACGAGCAGGTACGAATCCTGAGCGTCCAGGTTGATTTCAAGCGGCTCGCTTACATACGCGAGCATTCCATCGCTTTGGATGCTTCGGCTAGCCGTCGCACGGAAACGATTGCCTGGTTAGGGCATCGAATCCACAGAGAATTTCGCCGGGCGGATACTGTTTCGACCTTGGCGATTGAAGGTCTTATCTTCGAGATTCTGGCTGAAGTATCTCGCAGCCACGCCGCTCAGTCAGAAGGAAAATCTCCGGTCTGGCTCAAACAGGCTAGAGAGTTTCTGCACGATAACTTCTCGGAGTCGCTGATTTTTGAAGATGTCGCAAAGGCCGTCGGCGTTCATCCTGTGCATCTCTCAAGAGTGTTTCGTGAGAAGACCGGTTGCACGATGGGCGAGTACGTTCGTCGTCTGCGCGTTGAATTCGCGTGTCGGCAAATTTCCGCAACCGAGCTTCCGCTTTGTGAGATCGCCCTCGCCGCAGGTTTCGCAGACCAGAGTCATCTCACCAAAACCTTCAAAACTCTTTGCGGCCTGACGCCCTCCGAGTATAGAAAAACTTTCCGTAAAAGTTAGACTGGTACAAGAATGTAAAGCGAGGGGCAGAGATTGCGCTCCGCCCCTCAAAAGGTAGTTCTTCAAGTTGTAAGATAAATCTTAGTTGCCCAGCGGCGTCATGGCTGTGACTTCGGCTCTCGTAGTCTTGGCCGCGAGGCTGGCTTCACCACGCATCACACCATCTTCCGTGATACCGAAAACGCGCGTGCCGGACTGCGACGGGCCGCTCGTTACCTGCGGACTGGCCTGCGCAGCAAACTGCGCCAACACACCTGTCGAAGGCGCTGTCACTTCCGGCACGGTGAAGTTGTAACCACTCTTGGTGCCCGATCCGAGTACGGAGTCAATCAAGTTTGCGCCCGCTAATGTTGCCAGCGCGGTGGCACTGGCCGGGAAAGCGCCATTACCACTGGTGGACTGGTAGGTGCTCTCAGCACTGTGGATGGTACGCAGTGAAGATTGCGCCGAGCCTTCGTTGGCAGCGCGGCGTGAGGCGAGGAGGTTAGGGATGGCGATGGCGGCGATGATGCCGATGATCGCAACGACGATCAATAGCTCGATTAGAGAGAAGCCTTTTTGGCCTTTTTTCGTTTGCATTACTATTAATTGCTCCTTACAGGTGAATGTTGAGGTTGATGTTTTAGAAAAGTTCTCGCACCGTCAGCTTCCATCTCAAGTTTGGCGTGCCACGTTCGGTGTGTGCGCGACTATCCTTACCGGAGCTATTAACAAATGCTGTGCCGCGAGCTTTAGTGAATGAGAAAAGATAGAAATTCGGTCTGAAGGCGATTTTGCTACGTGAAAATAGATTGCCCTTTTCGTCCAGCTTAACGCTGGATTGACAGCTAACAAATTACGGAAGTTATGAGGTGACGGTTTTCGGCACTTTCAGGCTAAGACACATATCAGGCAGGCAAGGCTTTATCACTTCCTGATAATCATCCCAGGCATGTCCGGGTCTCTGGCCTTGAACCCATACTTTTCGTAGAACGGAGCGACTCCTCTGTTAGCCAGTAAGCAGATGATGGAAGTAGGCCGGGCATGAGCATCAACGTAATTCATCAAAGCATCCATAATTAGCTTGCCCACACCTTTCTTCTGGTGCTTTGCGATCACCGCCACATCTACAATGTCGTAGAACAGGCCGCCGTCTCCGATTACTCGCCCGATGCCCACCGTCATCCCATCATGCATGATGCAGACGCCGTAGAGCGTGTTGGCTAATCCATGCCGTGCGGCAATCTCATCCTTAACGCTCAACCCCGCAGCCTCACGCACGCGGTTGTATTCCCCTACTTCCGGCGTGCGTTCGATGACATCATACGCTGTGCTCATTATCGCTTCATTACTTTTAAGTACGCCTGCACGGAATTGAACAAACCCAATTCGAGCGCATCCGAAATCAGCGCATGACCGATTGAGACTTCCGAAATGTTAGGAATCAAGCAGAACTTGCCGAGTTTTTCCAGGTTGAGATCGTGACCGGCGTTTCGCTCGTCGGGGCGCGGATGAAGGGTGAGGCCATGCGCGCCTGCGTCGAGGCAAATCCGCGCGGCTTTTGCGACACTCGGAATGCCGATAGCTCTTGCGTTTCTCAGCAGAGCCACTTTATTAAGGTTGACGCTGAGCTTGGTCATTAGCCTTACACTGATTCTCTTGCAGGCTGTAAGCGATTCTCTGCGAGACGGTCGGCTGCCCTGTTGGTTGGAATGCCTTCCCTGCTCGCAATCTCGAAGATGGTTAAAATGGTGTCGTAGATTTCATCCACTTTTCTTAATGCGCTCGACGGCTCCCAACCTAGAAGCTCTATGCAGCCGTTGATGATCCCGCCCGCGTTGGCTGCGTAGTCTGGAGCATAGAGGATGCCCTTTTCCGCAAGCATCTCACCATGCCTCTCTTCAAGGAGTTGATTGTTGGCGGCTCCGGCGATGACCCGTGCCTGAAATTGTGGAATCGTGCTGTCGTTGATGACTCCGCCGAGAGCGCAAGGCGCGAAGATGTCTGAACGGACTCCGTAAATCTCATCGGGGCGTACTTGCTCGACATCAAATTCCTCCACTACACGCGCCACCTTTTCCGCGTCTACGTCCGAAGCGATAAGCCTTGCGCCCGCTTCGCGCAAATGCTTCGCCAGGTAATAACCAACGTGGCCGCAGCCTTGCAGCGCAACACATGCTCCTGAAAGATCGTCGCTACCCCAGCTATACTTCGCAGATGCTTTGATCGCGCGAAAAACTCCGCGCGCTGTAATTGGCGAAGGGTCGCCTGAGCATCCGATGAGACCGGCGACGTGCCTCGTCTCCATCCGCACGAACTCCATGTCAGACGGACTCGTCCCGACATCCTCCGCCGTGATGTAGCGCCCGCCGAGCGTTTCGACAAAACGCCCGTGCGCGCGAAGCAGTGCCTCGCGGTTCGCAGCCTGCTTGTTGTCGCCGATGATGATGGATTTGCCGCCGCCAAACGGCAGCCCCGCCAGCGCATTCTTATAGGTCATGCCGCGCGACAACCGGAGCGCGTCCGTCTGGGCCTCTTCTTCATTAGCGTAGTTCCAGAAACGCGCGCCTCCGACAGCCGGGCCAAGCGCCGTGTTGTGAATGGCGATGATACCGTGATACCCGTTTGCCGGTTCACGTCCTGTGAGAAGCAGTTCGTGATCGGTGTTCGTCGTCTTCTTTATGATTTCCATATTGCTTATTGCGCCCTATCTCAATAACTTTGTGAACCAGAATATCGAAATCCTGCCGGCGACTGCGGTGATTCGTGATCGCCACACGCAGCGCATACTTACCATCAATCAACGTGCTCGACGGAACTGCGACGCCGCTCTCCTGCAACTCAATCAAGAGTTCTTCATTCAACTCGTTGAGTTGACCTTCATCCACCCGCTCGCTCACATACCGGAAACAGACGACATTCAACGGCACGGGGGCCAGCAACTCCAGCTCTGGCGCGGCCTCTATCAGAGACTTCAGGTAGCGTGCTTGCTCGACGTTCTGCCCGATCAATCGCCGGTACTTCTCGATTCCATGCTCCTTCAAAGACATCCAAATCTTCAAAGCCCGAAAGCCGCGCGAAAGTTGAATCCCGTATTGAGAGAACCACGTCGAGCCTGCCGCCAGCCCGCGCTCGGCGCGAGAGAGATAAGCGCTGGATGTGGAGAAGGCTTGATGATGATGCTCCGCATGGCGTATGAGCGTGCAGCCCGCCTCATAAGGCATGTACATCCACTTGTGCAGATCGAAGGCCAGCGAATCGGCTCTCTCCATTCCCGCAACTTGAGAACTGAGCGCGGGCGAAACCTTGGCGAAAGCTCCGAAGGCTCCGTCCACATGAAACCACAAGCCCTCACGCTCGCAGATGTTCGCCAACGCGCTTAGATCATCGGTGGCTCCCGTGTTCACCGTGCCCGCGTTGCCGACTACGCAGAAGGGCTTCAGCCCGCGAGCGCGATCCGACGCGATGGCAGTTTCCAATGCCGCCAGATCAATCTCGAAATCTTTGTTCACAGGTATCTGGCGCAGGGCATCGCTGCCCAAACCCAGCAACTCGACACCCTTTTGAATTGAATAGTGCATCTCGCGCGAGCCGTAGAGCGTGAGCTTTTGCTCCAACGACTGAACGCCATGCCGCATCACGTCGAAGCCAGCACGTGCGTTTCGTGCGACGGTCAAGCCGACGAGGTTCGCCATCGAGCCGCCGCTCACCAATATCCCGCTTGCCTCCGCTGGGTAGCCGAGCATCTCTTTACACCACTCCAACACCTGAGCCTCAACGCAGACCGCGACTTGATTAAATCCTGAAACGTTCGGATTCATTCCCGCTGCGAGCATCTCCGCGAGCATTGCGAAGGGCGTGCCCGTGCCGTTGACCCATCCCCAGAAGCGCGGGTGTATATTTCCCAGAGGATGCGGCAGCACATTTTCTTTGAAATCCTGATAGACCTCTTCTGCCTCCTGGCCCTCAACCGGAAGAGGCTGCTTTAAGAATGAGCGCACGTCTTCAGGAATCGGCTGCCAGACAGGTCGCTCTCTGACAGTCTCCAGGTAGGTCATCATGTCGTCCACCATCCGGTGGCCCAACGCTCTGAGGGCTTGCCAGTCCTCCGGGTCAAGCGTTTCCTCGCTCGCTAAGTCTTCAACCTCATCCATGTCTCAATATTCTCCGTCTGATGTTCAGCCCTATGCCCGAGATGATGACGACGCCGCCCAGAAAAATTCGCCAGGTCAACCTTTCATTCAAGACCAACATTCCCAGAAGGACTGCGATGAGCGGAGTGACCAGCGAGATCAGCATAGTCTTCGTGACATCCATGTTTCTCACCAGCCAGTAGAAGAGCAGAAAGGCGATTGCTGAGCCGACCAGCGCCAAATAGAACAGAGAGAAAAGGGCCAGGGGCGTCCAATGCAGTTTCAGCGGGTTGCCTTCCGCGATTGTTCCAACCAAGAGCAGCGGGATGAGGCCGAAGACCATCTGCCCTGCGGCGAGCACAGCCGAGTCAAGGTGGCGCGCACGCGCTTTGACGAGCACGTTGGAAGTTGCTGCGCCGAGTGCGCCGACGACAATCGCCACGCTGCCCCAGAGCGCAGACTTTCCTTCAGTTACAAATTGATTGGAAAAGATGAGTCCCACGCCGATGATGCCCAGCACGACGCCGCCCAGTTTCCGCAGCGTGATTCTCTCTTCAGGCAGGTACAGGTGAGCGATGACGAGTCCGAAGACAGGGATGATTGTTTGGAGTATCGCAGCCAGGCCCGAAGAAATACGCTGCTCGCCCCAGAACAGCAGACCATAATTCAACGCGAAGGCCATTAGACCCGTCACGGCCATTAGACCCCAGTCGCGCGGCTCGCGCGGCAGAGGTCGCCGCCGGATAATGATAACGACTGAGAGGATGAGCGCGGCAATAACGAAACGAATGCCAGCGAACGTGAAGGGCGGCAAATCTTCCAGACCGAGCTTGATGAAGAGCCACGTCGAACCCCAGATCAAACTGAGCACGAGCCAGACAAGGACAGGCACTTTAGAGCGATGCCTGGAGACCCGTTTGCGCCAGGTGACAAGAGAAACTGCCCCTGAAGAATAAGTCACCGCACCGGCAGAATTAAGCTTGCCAGCCGGAATGTCACACTCCAAGACATCTTGATCCTTAATTGTCATAACAATGAAACTAACGAAATCGCTAGCCGTTTGTTGCGATCATTCATCTCACCACTAATTCAACAAAATAGTATTTGACACAATCTATGTCAATAACTATATTGTCGCTATGACAATTTGGTCGCCTGATCTGACGAAATATAGCGGCTCGAAATCTCAAGCTATCGTTGATGCGCTCTCGGATGACCTTGAGCAAGGGGTAATCGCGCCCGGCACACGCCTGCCCACTCACAGGGAGTTGGCCGACAGGCTCGGCATCGCAACGGGGACTGTGACGCGCGCTTATGCCTTAGCGCAGCGGCGCGGCCTTGTGAGCGGAGAGATTGGACGGGGCACGTTCGTCACTCCAGCCACGACTGCCGGAAACACATCGGCGGCTACAGCGGGCGCGCAATCCGCCTTCATTGATTTGAGCAATAACCGCATCGTCCGCGACGCACGCGATCTTGTGCTTTCAGAGACGCTGGCGACGCTCGGCGATCCGCATCACCTGGCTCAACTGCTCGATTATTATCAACCGGCGGCTGGGAACGCGCGGCATAGAGAGGTGGGCGCTGCATGGCTCAGCACAGAAGAGTTTCAAGCGAGGCCGGAGCAGACTCTTATTTGTAGCGGCGCTCAACATGCTATGTCGGTCGCCTTAGCCACTCTGACTGCGCCTGGCGACACGATCATGTGTGAGTACATGATCTATCCTGGGATGGTAGCCTTAGCCAGTCTCCTCCACATCAGTCTGCACGGCCTGCCGATGGACGATGAAGGAATTCAACCCGATGCTTTTGAGGCCGCGTGTCATGCGGGAGTGGGTAAAGTCCTCTACTGCATTCCCACTTTACAGAATCCGACTGCGGCGATCATGTCGGATGCCCGGCGTCTTGAGATTGTCCGTATCGCGCGCCGCTATGATGTGACTATCATCGAAGACGACGTGTATGGGTTTCTCGTGCCGGATGCGCCGCCGCCTCTCATCAATTACGCGCCGGAACGTTGCTACTACATCAACAGCACCTCGAAGAGCATTGCGCCGGGGCTGCGTATAGGCTACATAGTTGCGCCCACGGAAGCCGTCGAAAAGATTGGGACGACGATTCGCACAACCACCTGGGAGGCTGCGCCGCTGATGGCGGAGGTTGCGACGAAGTGGATCGAGGATGGAACGGCGACGCGCATCATTAATTGGAAGCGCAGCGAGATGGGAGCGCGCCAATTGCTAGCCAAAAATATTTTCGGCCACTCTTATAGCGGCTCGCCGCCGATGAGTTGCCATCTCTGGCTTCACCTTCCAGAGCCTTGGCGAAGCGAACACTTCATTTCTCAAGCGCGTGCGCAAGGCGTCGGCTTGACGCCATCGAACGCATTCGCGGTCGGGCGTGGGCCGACACCGCACGCCGTGCGTATCTGTCTCGGCGCGTCTCACAGCCAGAGCGAGCTTGAAAAAGGACTGAGGATTCTGACAGAAATTCTTCAAGACACGCCGGAGCCAGCACTGACGGTAACTTAGATAGGCTAGTAAAATGCAACGCCCATTCCATAAACCGAAAACCACGTCGAATCATAGCCCCGGAGGGGCGATATAATCGTAGCCCACGGCGTCAGCCGTGGGAACAAGCGTCGAATAAATGTTGAAGCCCCGAAGGGGCGACATATTTTATGCCGCCCCTTCGGGGCTTCAACAATAACCTAACTTCTTAACCCATGACTTACGTCATGGGCTACTGATATTGCGCCCCTGCCGGGGCTGTGGATCATTCAATTTCAGCCAATAATGATTGAGCGCCGTTTTTGAGCAACCGCGTAGCAAGCTCACTGCCCAACTGTTCTGCATCCGATGCAGCGCCCTCAAGCGAATCGCGGATAATCGTTTCACCTGAGACTGCTGCAACCATACCTTCCAGCTTTAAGCGTTCCCCGCTCACGATAGCGTGTCCGGCAATGGGCAACTGGCAACCACCGCCTAAAGCTCGAAGCAGCGCACGCTCTGCCGTGCAAGCCGCTCGCGTCTCCTGGTGATCGAGCGGCGCGAGAAGGCTTGTGAGTTCTTCGTCATTGCGCGTTTCAATTCCAAGCGCGCCCTGCCCGACCGCAGGCAGCATCTCTTCAATCTCTATGGGGGCGCTGATGCGATGCTGTAGCCCCAGACGGCGAAGTCCCGCAGAGGCCAGAATGATGGCATCGTAATCGCCCGCGTCCAGCTTCCTCAGACGTGTATCTACGTTGCCGCGCAAATCTTTAATAGTTAAATCAGAGCGCAGGTGTTTCAGTTGCGAGAGGCGGCGCGGGCTGGACGTGCCGACCACAGAGCCATGAGGCAGATTCTTAATGGAGGGTTGTTGCGCGAAGATTATACGGTCGCGCAAGACAAGCGCATCGCGTGTATCTTCACGCTGCGTGATTGCGGCAATCAACAACTTGTGTGGTAACTGCGTCGGCAAATCTTTCAGCGAGTGAACGGCCAGATCAATTCTTTGGTCAAGCAAAGCCTCTTCGAGTTCTTTGGTGAAAACTCCTTTGCCGCCGATCACAGCAAGCGGCTCGTGCTTTAACACATCGCCAGAGGTTTTGATGATCTCGATGGAGACCTCGACCTGTGGGCGCAGTTCGGCGAGGCGCGCTCTCACCCATTCAGCCTGCCAGAGCGCGAGCTTAGAGCCGCGTGAGCCGATTGTGAGACGAGTTTTCATCCAACCTTTATCCTGATGGTTAGCAGAAGACAGATATTAATATCACCCATCCGAATCAATTCGTGCCTGCCGATAGACTAAAGCAATCTCGACTCCTGTCAAATTGCGGAGCGTGGTCTGGGTAAGCGCAAAAGTTGCCGGGCTGCGGCACAATAGTTAAACTTGCTTCGCTGCAAAATGATTAGCGCGGGTCACATCAAGTTTATATTATGTCTTCGAGAGTCTTCATAGCGCTTGGCACTTCAAGCCAGGTTCCAACTCGTGAGCGAAACCATAACGGGTATTTTCTTCGATGGGATGGCGAAGGAATGCTTTTCGACCCGGGCGAGGGCACACAACGGCAGATGACTTTCGCCAATGTCTCCGCCTCCGACATCACCAAGATTCTTATCACACATTTTCACGGCGATCATTGCCTGGGGCTGGCCGGTATCTGGCAGCGCCTGTCGCTCGATAGAGTTCGACACGCTGTTCAGCTTTTTTATCCGGCAAGCGGTCAAAGATATGTCGAGAATCTGAAAAACGCTTCTATCTTTTACAACGTGGCTAAAGTTGAAGAACACCCGATTTCGCAGGCAGGCGTGATTTACGAGAGCCAAGACATCTTCATCGAAGCTCGCTTGCTAGACCACACGGTTGAATCCTGGGGCTATCGAATTCAAGAGAAAGATAGCCAGACAATGTTACCTGAAAAGCTCAAAGAGCTTGGCGTCAGCGGGCAAAACATCGGGAGGCTAAAGAAAGAAGGCTCGCTCTCGCTGAACGGAAAAATTATTTCACTTGAGTCAGTGAGCATTAAGAGGCGCGGGCAGAGCATGGCCTTTGTCATGGATACGCGCTTGTGCGAGACGGCCTTTCAGTTGGCCGACAAAGTTGATTTGCTGGTTTGCGAGTCAACTTATCTGGCAAGCGAAACCGAAGATGCTGTAGCGCACGGACATTTAACAGCAACCCAGGCGGCAGAGATCGCGCGAACGGCTCAAGCCGAGCTATTAGCTCTCACGCACTTCTCCCAGCGTTATAGCACAGTTGAAGATTTCGCGTTGGAGGCGCAAAAAATCCATCCAAAGGCTGTTGCCATGAGAGACGGCGATGTGATTGAGGTGCCTAAAAGAAAGTAAGCTTAGTTCAATAGCTCTATTGAAGACTGATCCTGCTCAAGCTTTGTTAAATCATTCAATTGCTCCAAGCTCGTTGCGCTGACGATGGGCGCGGTAACGCTTGGACGCGCGACGAGCCAGGCAAGAGCAACTCTCGCCGGAGTTGAATCATAACGCTCTAATTCGTTTCTTCTGACAACGACTTCATATCAATGACGAAGCGGTAGCGCACATCACCTTTGATTGTTCGTTCGTAAGCCTCTGCGATCTGCTGGATAGGAATCACCTCGACATCTGAAACGATCTTCTTTTTCGCGCAGTAATCCAGCATCTCCTGCGTCTCGCGTATGCCGCCGATGCTTGAGCCTGCGAGCCTTCTCCTGTTTGCGAGGAGCGAGAAGACCTGTAGCTCCGCCGGTTTTTCCGGCACTCCAACAAGCACCATCACCCCGTCCCTGCGTAGCAGGCTCAGGTACACGTTGAGATCGTGGGGCGCAGACACGGTATCAAGGATAAAATCAAATTGGCCTGCGAGCGGCTCCAGTTTCTGTGGGTCTTTCGTCACAACGAATTTATGCGCGCCGAGGCGACGTGCGTCCTTCTCTTTTGATTTCGACGTGCTAAAGACCGTGACCTCTGCGCCCATAGAGGCTGCAAGCTTCACGCCCATGTGCCCCAGCCCGCCTAAACCAATGATGCCCACACGCTGCCCTGGCCCAACCTTGAAATGACGAAGCGGCGAGTAGGTGGTAATCCCCGCGCAGAGCAGCGGCGCGACACCTTCGAGCGGGAGCTTAGAGGGAATCTTGAGCGTGTAGTTCTCGTCCACTACGATTTGAGATGAGTAGCCGCCGTAAGTCGGAGTCTTCTCATCCTTCTCAGTTCCATTGTAGGTCGCAACCATGTGATTTTCGCAATATTGCTCCAAGCCTTCCTTGCAGTTCTCGCAAACACGGCAGGAATCCACAAAACAGCCGACCCCCGCGAGGTCGCCCTCTTTGAACTTTGTCACCTTGGAGCCGATGCGCGTCACGCGCCCGACAATCTCATGGCCGGGAACCATAGGGTAAATAGAGCCGCCCCATTCGTCTCGCGCCTGGTGAATGTCGGAGTGACAAACTCCACAGTAGATAATTTCGATCAGCACGTCGTGCGGCCCTGGGTCGCGGCGCTTAAAGTTAAATGGTTCGAGAGTAGAGGTAGGACTTTGCGTAGCATATCCGCGTGTCGGTAGCATGTATCAATCTCCTTCGATTCGTTTCCTAAACTGGCTTCAATAGCGGCGCGAATTCTTCGCGCAGGACTGTCAAAGCGCGTGCCTGTTCAGCCCTGCGTCTGTGCTGAAACTCGCTAACCCATCCTGCAACGGTCTGGGTAGCCCTGACTCCGTTGTTGCCTGGGCTATCCTCTTTATCTGCGCGAGGAGGTGCGGCGCGTGGAGCGCTCTCGCGCTCCTCACGCTTGATTATTTTGATTGATTTTTTTTCTGCCTTCATGTCATTCGCCATCAAGCTGTCGCCGCGCTCGTGTGCTTACCTATCAGGCGGGAGAGCGCTTCCTTTGAAGTCGCGCCCACTATGCGCTCCTCCTCTTTGCCGCCTTTGAAGAGGATCATTGTCGGAATACCCTTGATACCGTAGCGCTGTGATGTGGACGGGTTATCGTCCACATTGAGCTTGACGACCGTAGCCGACCCTTGATACTCACCGGCCACAGCCTCAACAGTCGGGTTCATCATTCTGCAAGGGGCGCACCAGGCCGCCCAGAAATCCACCAGCACGGGACTCTCCGATTGAAGAACTTCCTTCTCAAAGGAATCGTCGCTGACCTCTCTAATATTCTCACTCATTGCTGTTATCTTCCTTTCACGTGTTCAGTCTTATCTTTCGTGCCGACTCAGGTGGCATCTTTTCAACAGAAACCTCAAACGCTTCATGCCTTGTATATATATACAATCATCTATGTATATAACGAAAGTTTGTCGCTCAAGTTTCAAATGTCTTTGCTTATACTTTAGCTGGTTTTTGACGGCTCGCGCTCTTCAGCTTGCTCCCTTTGCCGGAGACCAGGCTGATACGGCGCTGTAGCTCATTGATATATTCGGTCAGCACATCGGGGCGTGCGCGCAGGTATTTGAATTGTCCCTCGGCGCGGGTCTCGATAAGGCCCGCGCCGGTCAACTCTTTCAGGTGATGTGAAACGGTCGCCTGCGCCACAGGGAAACATTCAACCACCGAGCCGCAGCACAGCTCATCCCCTGCCGAGGCGATCACCTCTAAGATTTCAAAGCGTCGCGGGTCTGCCAACGCTTTAGCGATTCTTTGAAAATGTACGGTGTCCATGACTACTCTCTCGTACAGTATATATACAACCATCTATATATCTTGTCAAGGAGTAGATTGTAGATTCGTGCGCGCTTCCTTGGGGCTGGAAGCATAAGTTTGCCAAAGCGGTAAACTTATGCTTCCAGAAAGTTACCGCTTATTAAATAGGGGAGAAAGGCTGGCTAGTTAACAACTAGCCAACCTTTTTCAGTATCAGCAGAGGCGCTCAGGAAATCGTCGTCAATCGGATGCGCCTCTGCTAAGTGCGATTATATTTGCAGTACGGAATCTTCTCCACTGATTCAGCGATTAGGTCTTGAGCTTCTTCTTCCGTTCTTAAGGGAATGCTCTCGCAGAGCAGCTTCCCTTTGGCCGATCTTAATTCGACCCAGTATGTTCCTAATTCCTCATGGGATCGTGAGTTTGCGTGCCCCCCTTTCTGGGCGGTAAGTATGCGTTCCTATCCTTCATTCGTTTGCGAAGATAACGAACGAATTTATCACACCCTCTTCTACTCTTAAGCCTTCTCTCGATTGAGTATCGCAACTGGTTTTTCTTCAAAATCGAAATAGTGAATGAATGTGCCTCGGCCCTGGCGAGCCTGATTTCGAATTGGTTCTCGAAGATCGAATCTACGCGTTCTTTGAGAAATGGAAAGCATGCCAAATAGCTGAGCGCCCTTTCGCTTTGTAAGCTATGTGCGATTATCAGGAAGAAACATATTTTGAGACCGAGGGCGGCGGTCAAAACCGATGTCTGAACTCTCTCTAGGACAGTGCCGCTCAGAGCGAAGGCTACGAATAGCGGCTGTATTGATGCATAGGCAAAAAGCATCCCAATTGACCACGACGGCAAGCCGAATAAATTGCTATCCATCCGAGCAATCAATAGAGCTAGGACGACGGCGCTCAGCGTGCCGGTCATGCCGTCAAATACAGTCGCATAATCCTTCATATTGTCTTCAGACAGCGCCGGCCCTCCTATCCTGAAGAGTAAGAGCGGGAAAAGTGCGATGAGCAAGGCGACCACAAAGCTGGAATAATTAACCAGCAGTTTCTGTCTTGTGCGAGCACGCTTATCGAAAGCGGGTGATCGCAAAACAACGAAACACCAAAAGACGAACAGAAGATTCAGCATCCCCAATAAGACCTCAAGGAAGGGATAGATCAATATTTTGACCATGAACGCAATGGAACCCGGCTGAGGCGCAATGGCGCAGGCGGGATTTAACCCCAATATTTTGCTCGTGAGCGCAATGTAACCCGTTTTGTCTAAGCAGAAGCCTATTTCAAGATGGTCAAACAAGAAAACGATGTAGAGAAGAAATGTCGCGCACCAGAAATACAAAAAGTATTCCTTGAATTTCTTTAATTGTTTTTTACCCTCCTTCGGTGGGTATTTGAGTTTCAGATTCTCTTCAAATATGTGCCTGGCCGTTGTGAGTGCTCTATGGCCGCCGTAATGGTTCTCTTCCCGCACCAGATAGAGAATTACGATCATTACCAAAACAAACAGGAGTTGAATACAATCAATTGTTACGTTAAAAACGGCGGTACTGGTGCTATTTTGAATTAGTAGGGAAACGATTAAGTAAACAAAAAAGCAGCAAATCGCGCCCAAGCCGAGCCACTTGCTTATCTTTTGAGGATAGTCACTTCTCAACCATAGGGATAAGCGTCCACGTGCCCTTAGAATGCGTCGCTGACCCTTTTTCCTCAATCGTTCGTATAAATGTTTGTCCCAGCGGGTAAGGAAACGAACAACGCGACCTTCGGTCGATTCGGGTTTGTCAGATACATGGTGGGTCTGAGTTGCGTCGCTCTCGCGAACTAATGGAATGCTTTCGCGTTTAGAGTGTTTAGCTCGTCTACTAAGGATAGGAAAACAGAGCAGGTAGTTCAGCATTTTTCCGGTTTGCAGGGCATAGATAATGATCAGGAAAAAATAGATTTTGGACACAAAGACGAAAATCAAAACCGACGTGGATATCTTTTCTAAAACCGCCGACTGAGTAAGCTCGAAAACCATAAATAGAGGTTGCACTGCCGCGTATGAATACAAGATGGATATCAACCATGAAGGCAGACCTATCAGCTTGCTATCGAGTCTGGCGATTAATAGCGCAAGTACTATCGCATTTATTACCCCGCTCAGTGCGTCAAATACAGCAATAAAATCCCTCCACTCATCGGCTGTGCTGCTCCCTTTGATATACACAAGCAGGGGAAACAGGAGCGTCAGCATTCCAACGATGAGAAAGGAACCATTCCGATACTTATAATACCTCTCTGCCATTTCATCTGAGGGTATGTACAGGGCAAGAAAACACCAAAAGACGAACAACAGGGTGAGGTTATTAAAGAAAAAGACGATGAACGGGAAAGCTAATAGCTTGAAAACGTCCCGCGATTCAAGAGGTATGAGACTAAGGAGGAAGGACAGAAAAGGTATTTGCTTGTCAGCTTCCAGTAAATTATCCAATGGTTTAGGTATAGCATCTGAGGTCTTTGCCTTTTCGGTAGTGGTATAACTTACGTTAGCTTTAAAGCGCTCTTCCTTAACGCCATGGATCTTATCCATAATCAAGAATGAGAGGTCTACGTTATGGACGGATTGTTCGGCTGACTCAGACTTAGAGTTCGCCAGTTGGTAGCTATGCTGGCAAGCAAAGAAGACGTACAGGAACAGCATCCCGATCCAGAACCAGAGAAAGCGGCGCTTAAATATTTTCAACTGATGCTTGCTTTTTTCCAGAGCGCTTTCGTACGTGTCCTCTCTATCCTTACGCTTCTTAAAAACTCGTTCATAGACAAGTTTCACACGGTAGGAGCCACGCTCGTTGTCGTCGAGGACTTGAATTAGAACCAGAATAAAGACTGCCATGAATACGACATGAGCATAATCGACGATGAGTTTTATCGTTAGGGGTTTTAGAATTTCGCTATGCTCGTTACCGAAATGTGAAACGTAATAGACCTCCTCCGCGAGGAATAAGACAATGCCCAGGACCGCGACCATCTGACTTATAAATAGCGTGGTTTGACCTCGAAGCCAGGAGGAGAAATGTTGGTTGGGTAACAGTGGTTGATCGTGGCTAACGTCAATCGCAGGTGCGTGAGTTGTCATTATTAGCCCTTAGCCTTCCTATCATGAGTGTGGTTGAGGCAGCTAAAGTGCAAGACCAAGAGGAACAAGCGCCAGCTTGGAATGTATGAAACTTTAACTTCACAGGAGAGCAGATGCAAGGATTTTTGTACTTCCGGCAATCTGTTGCTTCCAATTTCATGTAAGAGTGAATTGGAGAGTCACAAAATATCAGGCGTTTTATAGTCTTAGCGGCAAAGAGATGCTTCCGGTCGCGGCAAATTGATGGCTAAAGTCACATTCCTTCTCTTTCAACTTCCATTACTACTGACGGCGACGCGCTCTCGTTCCCTCTCCAGGAGCTGCGCTTTGCGCTCAAGCCCCCAACGATAGCCGCCCGGCTCGCCGCTTTCGCGTATCACGCGATGGCATGGAGTCACAAGCGCGACAGGATTCGTGGCGCAGGCTCTGGCGACGGCGCGTGTAGCGGTGGGCTGCCCCATTGCTTCCGCGACCTCTTTATAAGAGCGCGTCATGCCGTAGGGTATCCGCCGCAACTCCTCCCAGACTCGCTGTTGAAAAGCAGTGGCCTGTAAATCAAGCGGGAGCACGAGGTCTGGCTGCGCGCCGTCCAAGTGGCGCAACAATGCCTTTACCCAATCGCCTCGACGATGCTCGTCAAGACGAATATTAGCTGCCGGATATTCAGCGACAAGCGCCGCCACCAACTCTTCGTCACGCTCGCCGAAAGTGACGGCGCAAACCCCGCGCTCGGTTGCTGCGACGAGCAGGCGGCCCAGGCGACTATCAACAATAGTGTAATTGATGTTCATACCTTCTCCTTTGCGGCGGTAAGTGGCAGGCGTCATGCCTAACTGCTCCGAAGCTCTCTCGTAAAGACGGCTGCTCGAGCCGTAGCCAGCCGCATACATCGCGCTGGTCACATCCTCGCCCTCTTTGATTCTCAGCTTGAACTGCTTGAGGCGATGCGCTGCCGCATACTGGCGCGGGGTGATCCCTGTAATATTCTTGAATGTCCGCTGAAGATGATGCGGGCTAACATTCAACTCTTTGCCCAAATCCTCCAGCGATGGGGCAGCGTCCATGTTTTCTTCTATGATGCGACAGACGCGCAGAACCATCTCGACACGAGGATCGCGGGCTGCATCTACCGTGCGCGGCTGGCAACGCAGGCAGGCGCGGAAACCTCCTCGTTCGGCGGCTTCGCATGACGGGAAGAACTCGACCTGTTCACGTCCGGGGCGACGCGACGGGCACGTTGGCTTGCAGTAGATACCTGTGGAGCGCACGCCATAGACGAAGATGCCTACAAAGCGCGTGTCCTTCGCCAGCACGGACTGCCAGTAAATATCCTTTTCCATCGAATGCAATTCTTGAAGAATTTCAGTGTCCTGACTCATAACTCTTCCTCCGACAGTCATACTATGCGAGTGTCTTGATGAAATCTATCCGAATCTTGTTTTCAAATTTCGCATCGGAAATAAGACCCTCGCGCAACGAAGAGAATTTGATTAGCAGGATTTTACGAAATAGGATTCAAGAATTATCTCTGATCTTGTAGCGTCCCAGGTGGGAGTTCAGAGGCGCGCCACATGTACCAGCTTGCTACTGACCTGAAGGGTCGCCAGCGTTCACCGTAGGCCAACAACTCTTTCGGCTTCGGCATCTCTTCGAGGCCGTATGCGAGCGAGAAGCCTTTGCTGACAGCAAAGGCTCCTACAGGAAGAACGTCCGGGCGGCCTAACCTGAACATCAGGAGCATCTCCACTGTCCAACGTCCGATGCCTCGCACCTCTGTCAGATGTTCTATGATCTCTTCATCTCCCATACGTCTCAGACGAGCGAGTGTGGGAACAGTGCCGTCAAGAGTTTTGGCCGCAAGGTCTTTGAGCGCGGCGAGCTTGGCCCCTGATAGCCCGGCGCTGCGTAAACGTTCCTCCGAAGCATTAAGAATGTCCTGTGGGTGAAGCCTCTTCTTTCCGAAGAGTGATAGCACGCGCTGGTGGATTGCCGCCGCTGCGTTGCCATGAAGCTGCTGGTAGACGATGTTTCTAGCGAGAGCTTCAAACGGATTGTGCATCCGGCGAATCGCCATGTTGAAAGGGCCTGCGCGCTCTATCAATCTAGCCAGCTTAGAATCTATGGATGAGAGATATTGGACGGCCTCTTCAGGGTCGTAGCAGTATCCATCCTTGTCGCTTCCAATGGCTTTACCTTTGCGCGCAGTCATAAAGTGCGCCGACATTATATCAGGCAAAAACAAAAGCGGCGCGTCCTCGCAAACACGCCGCTCTTTGCCCTACAGAAGGAGACCACATCTTACTGTCGTGGTCATATTAGAATACGAACCTTCATCCGGGTTGGTTCCTAAATATTACTACTCGCTCAGCGACAAAGCGCCAGGATAAACGGGACGCTCCTCGACCTCCCGTTTATCTTTACTCTGGCAAAAGCCTTTAGTGTGCGACAGCGGAATCTGCCACAGGCTTCTCTACGTTGCGCCCCAGACCTTCGGCTACGCGCCTGCCGTATTCCCGGTCGCGCTGAGTCAAGTGCCTGATCATGCGCTCTTGAATGTCCTGGTTGCACTGCTTGAGCGCGCTCACCAAATTGTTGATGAGACATGATAGTTTCTCCATACTTTCCCAGCAAGACTTACCGGGCGAGTTATTGTAATCTTCCATTCATCTTTCTTTATCTATAGTGGCTTCGGAAAGCCGTCCCTCAAGTCACGGGTTTAGTTACTGCCACCGAGGAGCAATCAGATGCGTAGAAATCTTCTTGTCAGAGCCGGGTCGCTGCGCGCGGCCATGGTGTGCGCTTTAATCATCCTCGCCTCGCTGCACGCAATGGCGCAAAGTCCCATGGGAGGCGAGCCTCTCGTAGCTCAACCGACGCCGACGCCGCAGGCCAAACCCTCCCCTTCGCTTGAGCGTCGCTTTTTCATAAACATCCTGCGAGACGAGCGCGCCATCTGGACTTCTCCATTTCATATCGGGCGTGGCGACGCTAAATGGATTGCTCCGTTTGGCCTCTCGACAGCCCTCTTGATTGCCACTGACCGCCGCTCGGCAGGCGAAATGGCTGAGGGCGGCGACCATCAAACACGCTTGAGGATAAGCAGGGACATTAGCCGGGCCGGAGACTTCTACACCACCGGCGGCATCGCCGCCACGTTCTATCTCGTCGGTCGAACAACGAAGAACGCACGCGCACGCGAGACAGGACTGCTCGGCATGGAAGCTCTCATCAATGGCGGAATCGTCTCCTCCGCGCTCAAAGTCATCTCACAAAGGCCGCGCCCGCGCGTGGACGATGCCAGCGGAGAGTTTTTTGATAGGGGCAACTCATTTCCTTCCGGCCACTCGACCAGCGCCTGGTCGCTGGCGACTGTCATCGCTTATGAGTACGGGCATCATCGCCCGCTCGTGCGCTTCGGCGCGTATGGCCTCGCCACAGCGGTAGGTCTTTCGCGCTATACGGGGCGCAACCACTTCCTCAGCGATGTGCTCGTCGGCAGCGCCATCGGTTATGGCATCGGTCGCTATGTTTATCAAACGCATCACGACCCGTCTCTTGATACAGGTAATGGCGAGACAAAGGGCAAAGGAGCGCGGTCGAAGTTAATACCATCCACCTCCCCGCTCTTTAGTCGCGCCTCGCGCTCCTACGGATTGGCGCTCGCGTGGAATTTTTAATTCATTACACGGGCGATGGAATAGTTAATATCCTCTGTCACGTTCTGTTCGGAAGGTTCGCGGATGAGAGTCTTGCTTGTCGAAGATGACCCGCGCATCGCCCGTTTCGTTTCTCAGGGCTTGCGCGAGCAAACATACGCGGTGGACGTTACCGCCGATGGCGAAGATGCGCTCTACAAGGCGTTCGTCAACGATTACGACGCAGTGATTCTAGACGTGATGATACCTGGCCGCGACGGGTTCGAGGTCTGCCGCGAGTTGCGCGCCGCAGGCTCAAATGTGCCGGTGATTATGCTGACGGCGCGCGATTCCATTCAAGATCGGATAGCAGGGCTGGATACAGGCGCAGACGACTACCTCACCAAGCCTTTCGAGGTCGCCGAGTTGCTGGCGCGGCTGCGCGCATTGCTCCGACGCGGGCACATAGTCCAACCTGCCGCTCTCGTCATCGCCGATCTGGTCATAGACACGCGCGCGCATCGCGTCACACGTGGCAACCGTCGTGTTGAGCTGACCGCTAAGGAGTATGCGCTTCTCGAATATCTAGCGCGCGAACAGGGGCGTGTGCTCAGTCGCGCCGAGATTGCCGAGCATGTCTGGGATGAGAATTTTGATCCCTTTTCAAATCTGATAGACGTGAACATCAACCGGCTCCGGCGGAAGATAGATGACGGTTCCCTCACGCCGCTTATTCATACACGTCGCGGCGAAGGCTACATGCTGGCCGCACCGGACAATTCTGAGAGTGACGACGCGGGCGACCCACCGGCAAGCGAGGATGACTCGCGGGGCGATCATGTTTGATTCGATGCGCTCCCGTTTGACTCTCTGGTACACGGGCGTGCTCGCGCTCGTGCTGATAATTTTCGCCGCCGCCACTTACGCCTATCTCGCACGCGCTGCACGCGAGCGCACCGACCAGTCGCTCGCCGACACAGCCAACTCCCTGGTCTCCAACTTCGCTGCCGAGTCCAACGACGAAGACCAATCGGGCGATGACGCAGCCCTTGAGGTAACACGCGACTTTCAATTCAGCGACAGGCAGGCCATCATCTTCGATGAAGCTGGCCGCGTCGCTGCCGCGTCCGACCCTCCCGCCGTTGCAGGAGGTCATCATCCGTGGCCTTCCATCGCAGCCCTGTCGCAAAGTCTGGCTGCGCTGGTTGAATCAGCAACGCAGACGGGCCGCGCCTTTGCGACCATCCCCGATCAAAAGGAAGGCATTCGCGCCTTCGCCTCTTCCGTCAAGAGTCGCGGGAAAAGATTTACGGTCGTGATCGCGTATTCGCTCCACGAGCAAATGGAAGCGCTCGAACAGGCGCGACGAGCCTTCTATATTGCGGTGCCGCTCGCGCTCGCGCTCGCCAGTCTCGGCGGCTACTTCCTCGCGCGCAAGAGCCTCGCGCCCGTTGTGGCTATGGGCGATAGAGCCGCGCGCATCGGCGCTTCCAACCTGAACGAGCGCCTTCCGGTTCCTAACAACACACGCAACGAACTCGGACGCCTCGCGCAAATCTTCAACGAGCTTCTGGCGCGACTCGATGCCTCCTTCGAGCAGCAGCGCCGCTTTATGGCCGATGCCTCGCATGAGTTGCGCACGCCCGTCGCCATCGTCTGCGGAGAATCGGAAGTCGCGCTCTTGCGGCAAGTCAGAAGCCAGGAAGAGTACCGCGAATCGCTCGCCATCGTTCACGATGAGGGACGACGCCTCACGCGCGTTGTCGAAGACCTCTTCATGCTGGCACGCGCCGATGCCGGTCAATACCAGCTCGACTCGACAACTTTCTACCTGGACGAGACGGTTGGTGAATGCGTGCGTGCCGTCCGCTCGCTGGCCGCGCAGCACGGGCTTGAGCTTCATTACCAGCACGCGGAAGATGAGCTACTGTTTCGAGGGGATGAAGGGTTAATCCGGCGAATGATTTTGAACCTGCTCGACAACGCAATCAAATTTACACCGACTGGCGGCCATGTTCGTGTAGACCTCAGGCGCGCTGATTCCAAGTATGCTCTCAGGATAACGGACACGGGCACAGGCATCCCTGCTGAAGCGCAGCCGCACATCTTCGAGCGTTTCTACCGTGTGGACGAGGCTCGCTCGCGTAATGGCGAGACGGGTGGAACAAGCGGCGCGGGACTCGGACTCTCAATCGCCTCCTGGAGCGCCCTGATGCACGGCGGGCGCATCACGCTTGACCGCTCGGACAAAAGCGGCAGCACATTCGTCGTTACCCTGCCGTCAGCCTCCGAAATCGAAGCGTAATCTTCCTGTCATCTACGAAAGAGTAAGGTATGTCATCGCACATTAACTCAGAGGGAAATCTTTTGGATAGTTCCCGGCAGTTTATGCGAATCATTTCTGATTAAGTAAGGAGAATATATTCAATGAAACATTACATCACACTGGCCGTGATTATGGCTGCCATCTTGATGGTGGGAGCATCGTCTGCGGCAGCCGCGCCGAAGACTCGACAGGAGAATAAAGAGACGCAAGAGCAGGTGCGTCTCCAACGTGAAGCCAAGATCACGATGGAGCAGGCGCGAGAAACAGCTCTCAAGCGTGCGCCGGGAACTGTCGAGGGCAGTGAGCTGGAGCGCGAGCACAAGCTGCTTGTCTACTCGTTCGACATTCGCAACTCTAAGGGCACAATCACAGAGGTGCAGGTTAGCGCCATCACAGGCAAGATCGTGCGCGTCGAGCACGAGAACAAGAAGCAGGAAGCGGCAGAGAAACGCAAGGAGAGCCGCGAGAAAAAGGGCTTGAAACCTTAGCACGCGAGTGGCGCAATTAAACAGAGCATGGCGGCGTTCATCCTTTACGAATCACGCCGCCATACTGTTTAATTAGCCAAAATCGTTAAGCCTGACTTTTAAGAATAGCCTCATTGAGATGAGCGCGTGGTGCGCCCACGCCCAGGTTATACCGATGACCAGATGGGCCGGTGAGAGGGTTCAAGCATTTGACGAATGACGAAGGAGCGAAGTGCGAGATGAGTTCTGCCCGGCTGGTGGCCTCGTTGCTTCAGGGCTTTTTATTTGTGGCATTACTCATCACTGCGACGGGCGCGGTGTATTGCCAGCAACCCACAACTCCGACAACTCCGCTCCCGCCCGCTACGCAATCTCTTTATCCTGCGCCCGCTCAACAGCCGAGTCCTTCTCCACAGACAGCTTCTACGCCTCAGACAAGTCCTTCGCCTCAAGCTACTCCATCTACAACACCCGCTGCGCCCGTATCTTCGCCCAACATGCCCGCGTCACCTTCCGCCCCGCAGACAACTCCGACTGCTGCCCAGACAAATACTTCCATCACGCTCGACGATGCCCTGCGCCTCGTTAGCGCGCAGGTCTCAGGTTTCCAGCAGGCACAGTTGAACGAGCGCATCGCTGCGGAAGACGTGCGGCAGGCGCGCACGGCGTTTCTGCCGAAGGTCTCAAGCCCCGTTGATTATATCTACACATCGCCCACACTCGGTTTGCCGCCGGGCGAGCCGCGCGGCCCAAGCTTCATCGCCAACAATGCCATCGGCGAGTATCAGGCTCTCGTCAACGTTGCCGGTGACATAGACATCTCCGGGCGATTGCGCGCAACCCTCGCACGCAATCGCGCCCTTCTGGATGCGGCACGCGCCGGGACTGAGGTCGCACGCCGCACACTCGCGCAGGCAGCCATCGAAGCTTACTACGGGCTGGCGCTCGCATCTGCCCAACTACGCAGCGCGGAGCAGAGCCTTGCCGCAGCACAGGAGTTTGAGAACATAACTTCGCTGCTTCTCAGCGGCGGTGAAGTCGCTCCCGTTGATCTCACGCGCGCGCAGTTACAGACAACACAGAGGCGAGATGAGCTAGAGCGTGCGCGTGCTAATGAAGCAGTTGCGGCAGACTCCCTGCGCGTGTTCGTCGGCTACGATTTCGCCAAGCCGATTACCACTACCGATCTTGAGATGGCTATTCCGTCTGCCGGTGAAGTGGTTGGCTTCAACGCTGATACCATCTCGCGCCGCCCTGAGTTTGCCGGGTTCGATGCACAGCGGCGCGCAAGCCTTCAAGATGTTCGCATCGCACGCGCCGACCGCCGCCCTCAATTCTCTTATTCAATCAACGGCGGCTTCGACACAGACTCTTTGAAACCGATGCGGCTCAAGGAGCACACAGGATTTTCCGCAGCATTTAATCTTTCGATTCCGCTCTTCGATTGGGGCGCGAGCCGGAGCCGCGAGCGACAGGCGCAAATTCGTCTTCAGGTCACGGAGAACGAGCGCACGCAGGCCCTCAAGGGTTTCGCCCAACAATTTAACTCGGCGCGCACGCAGGCGCTCTCGGCATCCACGCGCATACGGCTCGCCGCGACAGGCGTCACGCTGGCGCAGAGCAACCTCGACGCTTCAATCGCACGTTACCGCGCAGGCGAAGCGCAGATCATAGAGGTAACGGACGCGCAGACCACTTTGGCTGCGCAGCGACTGGCTTTCTATCAAGCCCTCTTCGACTACCAGGTGGCTCTCGCGCGCCTGCGTCAAGCGGCAGGACAATGAGTCGTGAATCGTCTGCTCGTGAATCGTGAATCGTAAATCGTGAATAGAAAGAAAGCCGTTCGACGATTTACGATTTACGATTCACGATTCACGAGGAAGGTATGAACGACATGCCTGAAGAAAATGTAGAAGTGGATCAAGAGGTCACGCATCTTGAAGAGTCCAGCCTGGAAGTTACCAGGCGTTGGAAGACAGACTCGCGCCGGCGACTCCTTCTAATCGTCTCGGCGGCGCTGCTTGTGCTTGTCGTCATCGTCTTGCTGGTATGGCGTTCGCGCACGAAGAGCGTTGACGCGACTGCTGAAGAAGCCACAGTGGTCGTGAGCGTGCGGGTTGCGAAGGTCGAGAAGCAAACGATTGCCATGCAGGTCTCCGCGCTCGGCACCGTTTTCCCGCGCGACACTGCGCAGGTCTCCGCGAAAATCAGCGCGCAGATTAAGCAGATGCCGCTTTTGAAGAACAGGGTCGTGCATGCCGGTGATGTCCTCGCTGTGTTAGAGGCGCGCGACCTTCAGGCGCAGCGTGGTGAGGCTGCCGCTGCGCTGGGTGAGGCGCGTGCTAATGCGCGCAGCGTCGAGACCGGCACGATTCCACAGAACAACGCGCAGGATCAGAAAGCCTTGCGCGATGCGCGCGCGGCAGTCGCAAACACACGCGCCATCTACGAGCGCCGTTCAGCGCTCTATCAGAAGGGCGGCATCTCGAAGAAGGACCTCGAAGCTTCCCAATTCGATCTGACTAAGGCGGAAGACGACCTGCGTCTTGCCGAACAGACTGTCGCTCTACGCACAGGGTCTCTGAACCCGAACGACCGCGCGCAGGCAGCGGCTCGCGTTAATCAGGCCGAACAGCATCTGGGAACACTCGACGCGCAGTTGGGCTACGCGACTATTCGCGCGCCCATCAGCGGCGTCGTCACAGACCAGGCATCGTATGAGGGTAGCTTTGCTGCTGCCGGGACCACCTTGTTCACGATAGCCGACATCTCCCAGGTGATTGTTAAAGCTCCGTTCTCCGATACAGTCGCCGCGCAGTTGAAAATTGGCGATACGGCCACAGTGCTTCCGACAGACATGCCGGGTGAACAGATGTCTGGACAGGTCACGCTCATCAGCCGCTCGGCTGACCCTACAAATCGCACCGTCGAAGTTTGGGTCACGCTCGCCAACGGCGCAGGGCGATTACGCACGGGCGGCGCGGCGCAGGTTACAGTCGCAGCCAACTCCAAAACGGATGCGGTCGTCGTGCCCTCATCAGCCGTAACGCTTGCTGCGACGAATGCAGACGAAGGGACGGTGATGGTCGTTGATGCGACATCAGTCGCGCACGAGACGAAGGTTACGGTCGGCATTCGTGCGGGAGACAAGATAGAAATTACTGAAGGGCTGCAAGGTGGAGAGACGGTCGTCGTCGAAGGCAACTATTCCCTACCCGACGGAGCTAAGGTCGAAGCGACCCAGAGCGAAGAGGAACAGAAGGGCGACAGCGAAGGCGGCGCAAAGAAGGACGAGCCATGACGCTTGCCGGACTCATCTCCGATCAGAAGCGCGCTGTGCTAGTCGTCATCGCGCTCCTGTGCGCCGCTGGCCTCTACGCCGCGTGGCGGCTTCCTATTGCCATCTTCCCTTCTACAGACTTCCCGCGCATCGTCATCACCTTAGACAACGGCGTCGTGCCTGCGCAACAAACGCTCGTCTCCGTCACGCGCCCCGTCGAGGAAGCTATGAACGGCATCCCCGGTATCACGCGCATACGCTCCATCACAGCGCGCGGCTCCTGCGAAATAGACCTCTTCTTCGACTGGAGCGTGGACATCAAGCAGTCTCTGCAACTCGTCCAGTCACGTCTCTCTCAACTCACCTCAACCTTGCCGCCGACCGCAGAGCTTCGCCGCGTTGATCGTCTGACCTTCGCCGTCTTCCCCGTCGCAGGCTACAGCCTGACATCGGAGACGCGCGACCCGGCCAGCCTAAGAGACATCGCCAACAACGTCATCCGTGCGCGCCTCGCTCGATTGCCGGGTGTGGCAACCATCAACATCGCTGGCGGGCAGGTGCGCGAGTACCAGGCGATGATTGACCCCGAACGGCTCGCTGCGCACGGCGTCTCCGTTCAGCAGGTCGTGGATGCAGTCAAAAACTCCAACATCATCGCCAGCCCCGGTCTTATAGAAGAGAACCATCAACTCGAACTGGCGCTCGTGAGCGGACAGGCTGTGACGCCCGACGAGCTTAACGGCATCGTCGTCGCCATCGTCAATAACGCGCCCGTCATGCTCTCAGACGTGGCGACCATCGGCACAGGCTTCGAGCCTCAATACACAATCGTCACCGCCGACGCCCGGCCTGCGGTCTTAATCAACGTAGACCGCCAGCCTGATGCCAACACCGTCACTGTCGTTGACGAGGTGAACGCGGAGCTTGCAGCCGTGCGCCCGCAGCTTCCCAAAGATGTGCGCGTCGTGCCCTACTACGACCAATCGCTCCTCGTGCGCGAGGCGATGAACTCTGTGCGCGACGCGATTTTGATCGGGCTGCTGCTCTCAGTCGTCATCCTCTATGCCTTCCTGCGTAACTGGGGCACGACCTTCATAGCCATCCTGGTGATTCCGGTCACAGTGCTTGTCACCTTCCTTGCGATGTGGCTCGTCGGACTCTCCTTCGACCTGATGACTCTGGGCGGCGTGGCGGCAGCCATAGGGCTGGTGATAGACGACGCCATCGTCGTCGTTGAAAACATCTACACGCATCTGATGCGCGGGCAAGGAAGGCGCGAAGCCGTGCAGAGCGCGATCAGCGAGATAACTATTCCGATCATCGGCTCGACCATCACGCCCGTCGTGGTCTTCCTCCCGCTCACGCTCTTGACGGGCGTCACAGGCGTCTTCTTCCGCTCGCTCGCGCTGACGATGGCCGTCGCGCTCCTGACCTCCCTGGTGCTCGCGCTCTCGTTCACGCCTGTGCTCGCCGAGCGATTCGTGAAGGCGAAAAGAAGGGATGGAGAAGGCGAAGAGGAAAATGTGTTGCCAACATCAAGCGTGGATGAGCTACGCGCTGATGAGGCTGAAGAAGAAGAGGAACAGGGCCGCATCCTGCGCGCGATCATCAGGCGCTACGAGTGGGTTCTGGGCCACGCGCTCGATAATCGTTTGATTGTGCTCCTGATTATGGCGGGCGTGCTGGTGGGCGCTTACCTGCTCTATCGCGGCCTCGGCTCGGAATTTCTGCCCTCATTCGACGAGAGCGCGTTCGTGCTGGACTACAAAGCGCCTCCGGGGTCGTCGCTCGAAGAGACAGACCGGCTGCTCCGCCACGTCGAAGAGTTTTTGAAGGCCACGCCCGAAGTCGAAAGCTACTCGCGGCGGACGGGGCTGCAACTCGGCCTCTCCATCACCGAGCCGAACATCGGCGATTTTCTAGTCAAGCTCAAGCCCGGCCACGCGCGCGAAACCGACGCGGTGATGAATGACCTGCGCGGGAAAATCGAAGCGACTGAGCCAGCCCTGGAGGTCGAGTTCGCACACATTCTCGCAGATCTCATTGGCGACCTGACCTCTTCGCCCGAACCTATCGAGATCAAGCTCTTCAGCGAAGACACGCGGGCGCTCGATGCGAAGGCCGACGAGGTGGAGACGGCCATCAAGAAAGTGTCCGGCATCGTGGACACCTTCAACGGCGTCGTCGTCAGCGGCCCGGCGGTCACGTTCAAAGTTGACCCGCAGCGCGCGGCGCAACTCGGCGTTACGGCAGCAGACGTTGCGAACACCGTGACGACCGCCATGTCCGGCGACACGTCTTCGACAATCCTGCAACAGGGTCGTCTCATCAACGTCCGCGTCATCTTCCCGGCGCAGGTGCGCGCCTCGCTCGACGCGCTACGCGCACTACAGGTGCGCTCCTCTGCGGGCACACTCTTTCGCCTGGATCAGGTGGCTGAGGTGGAATACGACAAGGGGCAAACGGAGATTGACCGCGAGAGCCTGCGCCAGTTTGTCGCAGTGACGGCGCGGCTGGAGGGGACAGACTTAGGCACAGCCGTCTCTGAGATTAAAACGCAGATCGCAAAAGACGTGAAACTCCCGCCGGGAATGACCATCGAATACGGCGGACTCTACAGCGAGCAACAGGGGAGCTTCCGCGAGTTGGCGCTCTCGCTCATCCTGGCAATCGTGCTCGTCTTCATCACGCTGCTGATAGAGTTTCGCTCCTTCGCGCATCCCATCTCGATTGTCGCAGGCGCGATACTGGCCCTGGGCGGTGTCCTGCTCGCTCTCTTCATCACACGCTCGACGCTCAACGTCGTCTCCCTGATGGGCATGATTATGGTCGTCGGCATCGTCGCCAAAAACGGCATCCTGATGCTCGACGCGGTCGAAGAACATCTCTCTGCGGGCGACACTCTGCGCGAGGCTCTGCTCAGATCAGGGCGCAGGCGTTTCCGTCCCGTCTTGATGACAAGCCTCGCAGCCATCCTCGGCATGCTTCCGCTGGCTCTGGCAATCGGCGCGGGCGCAGAGCTTTTGCAGCCGCTCGCCATCGCCGTCATCGGCGGACTGGCCGTAGCTCTCCTGCTCTCGCTCGTCGTGACGCCGACCGTCTATGCGATGCTCAGGCGTGATGCGGTTGACTGAAGGAGGGAAAGAGTGATTAATCGTAGTTTGGAATAACAATCCAAGAGGTCGTTTCCAAACACAAGCTACTTTAAGCAGTCAGTTCTTTGCGCCTCAACTTTTCGCGCTGGAGGCGCAAAGAGAAAACTTGAGGCGCAAAGAACTATCTCAGGTTTTGAAATGTGTACTAAGCAAGTGACCGAGTTTTTTAACTTTACTCCTCTGGAGATCAACTATGAAATTATTTAACTGGCGCAGTTTGTTCGCCCTCTCCCTTCTCCTCTTTCCAGGTATTGCTCCGAGTGCCCAGCCGAAGTCGTCGTCCGGCTATCATGTAATCAAGCAGGTGAAGCTCGGCGGCGAAGGCGGGTGGGACTACCTGACGTTTGACGCCAAATCTAACCGTTTATACATCTCACGCTCGACTCATGTGATGGTGGTGGATGCGGATTCCGGCGCGGTGGTTGGCGATATTCCAAACACACCGGGCGTACATGGCATTGCGATAGTTTCAGACTTGAACAAGGGCTTCACGAGCAACGGGCGCGATTCGACCGTCACGGTCTTCGACCTTAAAACCCTCAAGGTGCTGAAGCAGATTCCGGTCGGGAAAAACCCGGACGCGATCATCTATGACCCTGCGTCGAAACGTGTTTTTAGCTTTAACGGCGCAAGCAACGATACGACGGCTATTGACCCGCAAACTGAAACGGTCGCGGGCACGATTGCTCTGGAAGGTCGCCCGGAATTTGCTGTGTCGGACTCAGGCGGACATATCTTCGTCAATCTTGAGGATAAAAGTCAGGTGGTTGAATTAGACACGCGCAAGCTCACCGTTCTCAACCGCTGGTCGCTTGCGCCGGGTGAAGAACCGTCCGGCCTCGCGTTTGACCGCAAGCACAAGCGACTCTTCTCCGTCTGCTCAAACAAGCTGATGACCGTGATGAATGCCGAGACCGGTAAAATAGTTACGACCGTTGCTATCGGGAACGGGCCGGATGCCGCTGGCTTCGACCCGGAGACAGACCTTGCGTTCAGCTCAAACGGCGAGGGCACGCTCACCGTTGTTCATGAAGACTCGCCAGAGAAGTTCAGCGTGGTGGAGAACGTGACGACGCAAAGGGGCGCGCGCACGATGACCCTCGATCCAAAGACGCACAGGGTCTTTCTCGTCACGGCTGAATTCGGCGCGACGCCCGCGCCGACGCCTGAGAGACCGCGCCCGCGTCCGAGCATCATACCCGGCTCATTCACGCTTTTGATCGTCGGCAAGTAAAGAGAAGGCATGAAGTCAGTACCGCCTGCCGCAAGCGGGCGGGTGATGACGACGCTACTACCCGCCCGCTTGCGGCAGGCGGTACTGACCCCTAGTCGCACTTAAGCTTCATCATTTCGCCACACTGTTTTTGTAATGTGGCCTGATGCTTGACGATCTCTTAATATCCAACTGATTAACTCGCATTGAAACGGAATACTGAAGATGCTCAAGGTGGGGGAAAGTTTGATCTTTGGACAAGGTTGCTTCACCACAACTGCCTTGCCCAAGCGCAGGAAGTTCGCTGAATATTGCGGCGAATTAGTGTACGGGCAGCGAAAGATAGAGGCGCGGGTATTCAAGCAGTGTAAGCAGGGAGTGGTCAAGATCGTCTGGCTGGCTGAAAACCTGGCGATTGATGGAGCGGTGGGTGGAGACGCGACGGCCTACATTAATCACTCGTGCGAGCCGAACGCTTTCGCGCGCCGCGCTGCCGGCCACAAAATGCTCTTCCTGGCTCTGCGTGACATAGAGGCAGGCGAGGAGATAACAATTGATTATCTGGACCCGATTCACCCGTCAACAGAAAACTGCCAGTGCGGGGCAAGCACCTGTCGCTCACTTCAAAATCGCAGGTGAGAGGGGTTTGGAAATATAGAGCTTCGGCGGCACGGGCGAAGGCTTCGGATAACGAAGCCGTCAAGAAATTTTTTGAATACTTTGGATGGAGGATGCGCTAGTGAAAGCAGCAGTGGTCAAAGAACCGAATAGTAAAGTGCGGATTGAGGAACGTGAGCGACCCAGGGCGGGGCGTGGTCAGGTGCTGATACGTGTTCATGCGTGCGGAGTCTGCCATAGCGATCTAATGGTGCAGCTCGGGGCTTTCCCGTTCGCAAAGTACCCGGTTGTGCCGGGGCATGAAGTGGCAGGCGTCGTTGAAGAGGTTGGTGAGGGTGTGGAGTGGCCGCAGGCGGGGGCGCGCGTCGGCATGCCCTGGCTCTATTCTTCATGCGGCCACTGCAAGCAGTGCGTTAATGGAGACGAAGTGATGTGCGCCGAAGCTCAGGTCACGGGTGTCACAATAGACGGCGGCTACCAGGAGTTCATGCTTGCGCCTGCCGCAATGGTCGCGCCGATTCCCGACTCGCTTGATTTCGCTGAAGCCGCGCCGCTCATGTGCGCGGGTCTGACTGTCTTCAACGGGCTACGCAACGCTCGCTTCGAGCCTGGCGATAAGGTCGCCGTCATCGGCCTCGGCGGACTCGGGCATCTGGGCGTGCTCTACGCACGCGCGATGGGCGGGCGCGTTGCCGTGCTCTCGACCAGCTCAGACAAAGAGCAGGAGGCGCACGAACTCGGCGCTGAAGTTTTCATCAATACGAAAGAGCAGAACGCGAGCGAGGCCCTGCGCAACTGGGAGGGAGGCGCAGACATTATTCTCGCCACTGCTCCGGCTATCGCCTCGATGACCAATTCGTTTCCGGGACTCGCGCCCGACGGCACACTCGTCGTGCTCGGAGCCGCGCCGGGTGAAATCAGTATCAACCCGATGGATTTAATCTCCGGGCGGCGTCACTTGATGGGTTCGCCTTCGGGGTCGCGTAAAGACATACGCGCTGCGCTGGAGTTCGCTGCCGCGCATGGAGTGAAACCGCGCTTGACACCTTACAAGCTCGAAGATGCGGGCCAGGCGCTCGACGACATGCACGAAGGGCGTCTTCACGGGCGCGCTGTGCTCGTGATGGATTGAGCTGCTTTAAGAAACACTTCTTTGCGCCTTTGCGTGAAAATTTATGTTTCTCGCTGGAGGCGCAAAGAGGAAACTTAAGTCGCAAAGAACTGCCTGTGGTTTTGAAATTAGCAATTAATTTATTCGACACGAGGAGGAAGAATGAAACGTAAAGCATCAGCCATCTGGAAAGGTGGAATCAAGGACGGTCAGGGCACGATCTCGACCGATAGCGGAGTTCTTTCAGACACGCAATACTCCTATAGCACGCGCTTTGAAGAAGGCGCTGGCACTAATCCTGAAGAGTTGATTGCAGCCGCGCACGCGGGCTGCTTCTCAATGGCTCTTTCCGGTCAATTGGGACAGGCGGGATTAACGGCGGAGAGTATCAGGACAACAGCGGCTGTGAAGCTGGAGAAAGTCGAAGGGGGTTTTGCGATCACCTCTGTTCACCTGGAAGTGACTGCGAAAGTTCCGGGCGCAGACCAGCAGGCTTTTGAGACAGCGGCGAACAACGCGAAGGCGGGCTGCCCGGTTTCAAAGTTGCTGAAGGCAGAGATCACTATGGAAGCCAAGCTCGAAGCGTAAGAGCCAACCCTTGAGCTTGACGTTTGCGAAGCAGAACCGAACAGGGATAGACAGGATGAACAGGATAAAAGCAGAATGATTCATTGGTTCAATGAATCAATGATTCAATCCTTTTCTTTATCCTGCTCATCCTGTCCATTCTGTCTTGGTCTTCTTGTCCTTATTTGCAATCTATCATCGCACCCGGCAAGCCTTTGTTGAGAAGGACGACCCCGTCAAAAGAATCAAGTGTGATCTGTGTTCGCCCGTCACCGTAACGACCTGTTAAGCGGCGACTGAAGGGAGGCGGAACAGAAATATCAGGCTGGTCGGGTGGCGATGCCTCCTTTAACTTCAACAAGAAGAAGAAGCCCGTACTGACCATCCCCTTATAAGATGAGAGCGCGGCGGTAAAGCCCGGAGGATCGGCCTGTATGGTCATCTCGACGTAGCCTGACATTGACTTCAAATGATAACGACCATCTTCACGAATCGCTCCGGTGAAACGGACTTCACTGTTCGTCGTCGTCGCGTCCACATCGCCGCTCGCGCCGACTAATTTGATAGCGCCGTCGGTAGTGCTCACATCCACACGGCCTCGCGCGCATTGAATATCTACAGCGCCGCCGATTGAAAGCGCGCGTACATCGCCGCCCGCGTTATGCACCTTGATGGCTCCGCTCGCCGTGATGACATCAACCAATCCGGCGGCATCTTCGATCTCTACGCTACCGCTACTCGTTTTAACTTCGACGGCTCCGACCCGACTCAATTTAATGGCGCTCTTATCGCCGCTAACGATAAGCGGCGTCTCAATGCCCGTCACCTCCACATTGCTCCTGTAAACCTTAATGAGTTCGATCTCGGCTTTGCGCGGAACCTTCACCTCCAAGTTCACCTCTCTCGGACGGTCGTTTGAGAAAGTCGGCGGGGTAATCGTCTGCACCGGAGGCAAGCTCATAGTTGGCGAGCCTGAGATGGTCGGGGGAGTTATAGTATTGCCTGGGCGAGCGGGTTCGATTGGAGCGGCGGGGACAGCTTCTGGTTTTGGAGTAGGAGTTGGCGCTGGCTCATCTTGCGCGTTAAGTCCCGCAAGGATGTCCGCAATTTCTTTGCGGCGCATTTCAAGCTCTTCAAGGCTTGACGAAATGTCTTTCCGGCGCTCCTCTAGTTCTGCCCGGTTCGGAGCAGCATCAATAGCAGCTAAACGAGATTTCAGCGACTCCAGCCGTTCGTCCAGAGACTGAAGGCGTTTTTTCAAAGCTATTCGATGGGTCTCAGAAGAGCCTCGGCGCGCCTCCTCTTCTCCAAAGTCCGCATAATCAGCTTTCAAAAAGACTCTTCTGCCCGAAGAGTCGTCGGTGATCTCAACTCTCACGGCCTCGCTGCCTCTCTCGCTTGTCGCGGTCGCTTCTATGAAATCACGATCCCATCCAACAACGGTGATGCGCCCGGTCGTTCGATTATCAACGGCGACTTTTCCTCCTTTCTCGAACTTCACTTTAACCAAGCCAGGCTGGTCAAGCTCAATTCTCTTGTCGGGCTGTATGTCCTTTTGCGTCTCTGTCGCTTGTTGAGCGCTGGCAGTTGTCAGCGCAAACGCGATCAGGCAACTCGCCATGACCAGAACGATCAATAAAAACTTGTAGTCTCTTTTATTCATCTCGTGTTCAAAAAAAGTCGGTCTCTTCTACCGCAGCTTTCCTAAAATCTTGCCATCTCCCGAAGAACATCAACCTTCCTGGCATAAGCTGTGAGCATGTATTGCGCGGCGACAGGATCACCCGGATGCTGGCGCACGGCGCGGCGTGTGTCGCTGATTGTACGCTCGACGGCGGCAAGCGTCCGCTCGAATCGCGCAGCCATTTCTGGGTCGAGACGCGAGCGGCGGCGGCTGACATCCCGCGACAGCATCGTAATGGCCGCAACATACTTCTGTTCAGCCTCGCGCACAAGCTCATCGGGCGTCGGCTTCTGACCCGAAGCCGTTGGACTCACGCGAAGTCGTCCGGCGTTTCTATTGCTCGCGGCCAACACGAATTTGCCTTTTCTTCCATCACTATTTTGAGCAAGCTGAGGTTGCTCTTTCACCACAGTTTTAATTCCATCGCCTGCTGCGTTGTCTTCCGTTTTATTCTCAAGTTTGACGGTCGCTCCCGTCGGCGTAGGTTGAGACACAGCGGGTAGGCTTTCGTTTTGAGAGACGAGCATGGGAGCAGTAGTGGCTCTTTCAGCCGGGTTGATGTAGCGCATCACGAAGGCAGTGATACCGATTGCGGCGAGCACGAAAAGGGCTGTCAGCGAAGGGCTGAAGCGCGGCGCGCTGAAGTTGCCGAGCCAGGCACGAAGACGAGGGAGTGTGTGAAAGGTTTGCGCCGTGTCGTCTTGCGCCGAGCGCGCCATCACGTTATCCCAGAACGCCGGACTCGCCTGAGCGTTGCACTCGTAGCGCAGGTAAAGCTCCTGCTCGCGTTCGAGCTTGCCGTAAGCAATCACGCACGCGTGGCAGGCATCCAGGTGCTGCGCCACAAGGTCGGTTGTTTGCTCATCCAGCTCGCCGTCGAAGTAGTCTTCAACTTTGGCCTGGCACTCTTCACATCTCATCATCAACTCCCAGATAAGAACTCAACCAGCGGCGCATCTCTGCGCGCGCGCGATGAAGATCGTTTCTGATTTTCGGAATCGTAAAACCCGTGATCGCGGAAATCTCTGTGTAGCTTCGCTGCTGGTAAACCTTGAGCGTGAAAACCAGGCGCTTATCTTCGTCCAGCTTCAGAAGCGCCTGGCGGACATGTGTGCTCAACTCTTTGTCCAGAAGCTCCGCAGTCTGCGAAGGCTTGTCATCACAGACCTCAAGCGCCGCGCGATTATCAAGCTCGACAAGGCGACTTTCTCTGTGCCGATTGCGGATCGCCTCGCGCGCGACATTCTTGGCGATGCCGAAGAGCCACGTCGAGAGTTTCACTTCGTCGCGCAGTGAATTGAGATTTCTGTATGCGCGAACGAACGTTTCCTGCGCCAACTCTTCGGCCAAATCCTTTTGGTTGACCATGTAAAAGATGAAGCTGAGGACGGGGCGCGTGTAGCGCTCGAAGATGAGACGGAAAGCCTCCTCGTCGCCACGACGAGCGCGTGCGATCAGGTCTTCGTGACTGTTCATCGAAGCATCGGCGTATGCGCCAGGCTGGCCCGCCAGCCTCATTACATCCATCGCCAGCCGCTCCATCTATATTTATTCAAGAGTTGTGCTCTTTATGAATAACACTGACAGCTTGCATCCCCGGATAACTCCGAGCGTCTTACCTATCGCTCACGCTCAACAACATTCCTTTGTAGATTCCGCCGTAAAGTTTATCGGCCAACTCGCGGCTCAAAGTCTTGAGCGTCCGGTATTGCTCTAACGCTCCATCTCTTTTATGGCTCATCAGGCTCATCACGCCTAGATTGTAGCGGGCGAGGGCATAGTCAGCCTTGAGACGAACCGCTTCACGAAAACTGAGAGAGGCTTCACCGTAGCGTTTCATGTTATAGAGAGCCACGCCCAGGCTGTTGTGCGCCTCCGCGTAGTCAGGTTTCAAACGAATCGCTTGTTTGAAAGATTCAAGCGCCTCTGCGCGCTGGCCTGCTTCGTAAAGGGCGAGCGCCAGCATGCAGTGAGCCTCAGCCCAATCAGGATTCAAGCGAAGCGCCTGCTTGTAAGAATCAATCGCCTCTGTGAAACGACCCAAATTAAAAAAGATGACGCCCAGATTGTTGTGCGCCCAGGCGTAGCCGGGTTTCAAATGAATCGCCTGCTTGAGCGGCGCGATTGCTTCTTTGAGTTGTCCCAGATGGTAATAAGCAGTTCCCAGATTGTAGTACGCTTCCGGGAGCGCGGGGTTCAAACGAATCGCCTGCTGCAAGTATCCGGCCGCTTCAGCGTGCCGCTCCAGGCCAGAGTAAGCCATCCCCAGATCGTTGTAGGCTTGCGCGTAATCCGGTTTCAGCCTCACAGCCTCGGTGAGCGCTTCAGTAGCTTCCTTGAAGCGACCCGCCCTGTACTCTTCCAGTCCCTGGTTGCGAAACCTTCGTGCTTCACTCGATTCCTGCGGCTCAAGCTGTTGAGCCGTAGCAGTAGTTGCCTGCGCTGAAACCACAGCGGCGGCAAGAAAGAGAAAGGTCGCGCGAAGAAAGCGTGCTTGTCTCATCATTTCTCACTCTACTCTCTTGTCATCTCCCGGCAATCCCGATTGGCGCACGCGCGTGCTTGAAAACAGTCTTCAGAGAGTTAGTGACTTTTGCGCTCGAATAATCCCAAAGTTTTTATAGCGGTTCTCGATTGAGTGCGACCAAGTTTAGAGTTCAGCCTTGAGGCTGTCTTCACTGACAAGCTTAAGCGTGAACTCTGAACAAGTCGCTTCCAATTGAGAACCGCTATAAGCGATTGAGAAAAGGTGATGCGGTGACAGCAGGATGGGTTGGGATAGAGCGCGTTGATGACTCTCGCGGATCAAATAAAATGAGCGAGGCCACTTCAAACAGAAGTGGCCTCGCTCCGTTGTGTAGTCTGCGTGCTGGAAGTTCGCTTCTCTGATCGCTTAGAAGTTGAAGCGAATTCCTGCCGTGATGCGCCTGTTAGCTGAGGCGGTGTTGCCTGCGCCGTCGCCAAAGCCTCCAAGAGATTGTGTAGATTGCCCGAAGAGCGGCGAGTTAAGGTTGCCGATGGGCGGAGCAAGGTTGCTACGGTTGAAAAGGTTGTTGATGTTAACCGAGAACGTCACGTTATAACGTTTCTCAGCGCCAGCTCCACCCGGCCCTGCCGCACCCGCAGGCCCTGCCGGACGTTGAGCACCACCGCCGCCACCACCGCTTGGAGGACCGCCTGCGCCGCGAGGCGCGCCTAAACCAGGGCCACCTCCACCTTGAGGCGCAGCCGCAGTAGCAGCAGCTTTCGCCCCGGGCAGATTGCCGAAACCGAAAGTTCGGCTGATGCCTAGATTGACTGCGAAGAAGCCTGGGCCTACTCCGTAGTTGCGCGGGATGATAACCGCGCCGGGCGCAGGGTTGATGTCAAAATCACCGTAGGCCGTGTGCCTAAAGTTCTGAGGCAGCGTTGACGAGGAGGCAAACGCCGGGCGCTCTTTGAAAATGCGGTCGCCGTTGGTGTCTGCGCCCGTCGTGATGTTGAAGAAGTTGCCTGTCCTCGCAATGATGAACGGGTTCAAAGCGAGCTTCAGTTTCGGAATGCCGATGGTCCCGCCCAGAAAGAAGCTGTGATGCGGGATGAAGGCGAAGCGCCCTTTGTCTGCGTCAATGTTGTAAGGGTCCCCCGGGAAACACCCGCCCTGAATGTTGAAGACGCAATCAGTGTTGCTCTCCGTCTTAGCACCGACGTAGTTGGCGAAGATTGTCAGACCCTTGCTAAGCTGCGTTCTGACGCCCAGGACATACTGCATCATGTTGAAGTAGCCGATTGATTCCCACTCGAAGACGTTGCCGAGCGCCTGGTTTGGCCGCACCGTAGGATTGCCCGGCAGCGGCGCATTGATGTCGCGGAACACCAGATTGTTTCTCTGGCGGATGGAGACGATCAACCCGAAGACTGTTAAGTTATACGGCAACTGCTTCTCGACGTTGACCGCACTAATCATCGTGTAGGGAGCTTGCAGGTCGCTCGATACGCGATTGATGACCTGCGGTTGAGCGGCGAGCGTGGTGGTCGTCGGCACGTTCGAGACTGAGCCATCAAAGTTGAAGACAGCCCCGCCTAGAATCGTCGGGTCAATAACATTGAATCGCTGCTGGTTGATGCCGTTGAAGCGATTGGCTCCGAGCGTGTTGGTTTCGTTGAAGCGGTCGTAGAAAAGTCCGAAGCCTCCACGGATGACGAACCTGGGTTGCCCCGAACCGAACTGGCCGATGGTGCCGGTGGATGACCCGCCGGGTGCCCAGGCAAAGAAGATGCGCGGCGCGAAGTTGAATTTGCTGCTGATGTTGCTTTGCGTTTCGTAGCGCAGGCCGAGAGTCAGGGTCAGGTTCGGGCGCAGCCGCCACTCATCCTGAAAAAATCCGCCGAAGTCTACCTGGCTAACGGTCGCTTCCGGGTTGCCGCCCGAAAGCGTGAACTGAGTCGGGCCGCCGCCGCGCGTGGTTATCTGCGCGGGCGTGAAGCCTAGCTGCCGCAGGAGGACTGTGCGGCGAAAACGCTCAAGGCTCGTGATGTTGATTAGTACGGGCTGGCCGTTTGACAAGACGACGTTGTTGTTCGCATCCAGTTGCGGCGCTGACCCGCCAGCGAAGTTGAACGTCCCGCCGAAGTTGTTGCGGGAGATGTCCGTGATCTTCACGCCGCGCAGCCGTATGCCGAACCTGAAGGTGTGATTTTTATACCACGTCGCCGTCATGTAGTTCTGCAACTCCCAGCGATGCTCCTGTGTGGATGAGAGACCAACCTGCGAGCCGCCGGTCGTGAAGGCTTCCAGCACCTGAACGGTTGGAACGTCGTTGTTGCCATTCTGCTCGTTCTTGTTGTTGACGTACTGGAACCGCGTCTCGTTAATCGTCTTCGGGTTGAGCACAGCCGTCTCTGTAATCTGGAAAGTGTGCTGTGTGTTCACCGTCTCGTAGCCGCGCGACGGAAGGCTGAATGCGCTGACGCCGACGTTTCCAACTCTGGAATGCGAGTACGTGTAGCGCGAGACAATCGTGTGATTCTGGTTGATCGCGTAGTCGAAGCGCGGGCTGAAAGTGATAAAGCGACGCGGCTGAAGAACCGTCTGATTGAAACTCACGGGGTTCAGCGCCGAATTGAGCACGAGCGCGTTGACGACATCGTTGTCGTCAACCTCGCGCCGCTGAAAGTCCAGAAAGAAGGACGACTTCTTGGCGGAGATAGGCCCGCTCAACGTGGCCCCGTAAAGGCGCGACTGAAAACTATCACGAGTCGGCGCAAACGGATTGCGAGCGTTCATGCTCTCGTCGTTGAAATTGAAGTTGACGCTGCCGCGCCAACGGTCGTAGCCGGGGCGCGTGAGAATGTCTATGCGACCAAAGCCTGGACGGTCGTTCTCAGCGTTCAAAGGGTTCTGGCTGACGCGGACTTCGCGGATAGCCTCTTTCGGAGGGAGTCGTCCACCAGTGAAGCCGTCAATGTAAATCTGCCCACCGTTCGGGCCGACCGAAGGCCCGGCCAGAGCCGACAAAGCTGCGGCCAAGTCGTCGGGGTCGTCCGGCAGCGCGTCGAGGTCTTTGCCTCTTAACACGATGGCGTTGGCGTTGCTTTCGGATTCGGTGCTGACGCCTCTTGTCTCGGTGGAGACCGTCACCTTCTGCTCCTCAATCGTTATGCTCAACTTGATGTCGAGCGGCTCGCGTCGCCCGGCTGCGATCTGCACGTCAGCATTCTCGTAGAGGGCAAAGCCGGAGGCCACAGCGCGCACCGTGTAGGTTCCGGGCGCAAGGCCGCTCACGGTGTAGACGCCCTCGCTGTTCGTGACGGCAGTCTTTTCAACTCCGCTCTGGCCGACGACCGTCACGGTCGCGCCGACAACTATGCCGCCGAATTCATCCGTGACCTGACCACGCAAGGTGGTCGCAGCCTGCTGCGCGAAGCCCGCAACGGCACAGAGGGCCAGCATGAGCGCCAGACCCAAACTTTTTTTGATGCTTCTTTTAATCAGATTCATGTCTATCGCCTTTATGAGTGCAGTCGGAATTTCGCTTGTCCTGCCGCAAACTCCAACTCGAGGTTACTGTCCGAAAAGGTTGCTACATCCGCTTGTCACGGCCCGCCGATACCTAGATTGATAGTTCCAAGGTTTGGCGGACGATTGGCAGGTCCACCCTGTCTTGCCTGTAACATGGCGAAGATAGGCTCAACGCCTGAGACGAGCGTGATTGCCGTGACGCGCGTGGGGTCTGTGCCCGCCGTGCTTAAGAGTAGAACCATCCCGCCTGGCTTAAGGTCAGCCAGAGTCGAGGCCGGAAGATTGTCAATGATTCGTTGAATGTCGAACCCGCCACCGCCGCCACCCGGCGCACCGCCTGGGCCACCAGGCCCTGCTGGCGGGCCGCCTGTTTTACCTGCCGGGGGATTACTGCCGCCCTTCGCAGGAGGAGGAGTAGTTGCTCCGGCAGGGGGAGCACCTGCGCCCGGCCCACCCATTGCCATCATCTGTAGAATCTCAGGAGTGATCTGCTTGAGCGTAGAATCTTTGCGGACGACGACCGTGAGAGGCTGCTTGCTCTGAATATCGTTGATTTTGATTTCGCCGGTCGCTGCATCAACGGCTGTGATTGCGCCGCCGATGGTGCGGAAAGAGCCTGTGACCATTTCCTCAGCAGTGAAGTGCGCGCCGTCTGCGCTCTTGTCGCCCTTGGCGCGAAGCTGGTCGCCTACTTTCAGATCATCCCAGGAACTCTTCTTGGCGTCGCTGAACTTGATAGAGTCCGGCGTGTAACGTCGCATCTTCACCTTATCCGTGACAGGGATGATGACAGGCTTCGGCCCTTCGGCTGTGCGCGTCGTTAAGGTGATCTCTTTTGTTTGAGGATTAAGTGATTCGATAATGCCGGAGATTCCGCGCTGTCTCCATTCTGCGCGCTCTTTCTCCTGCTTCTTCGCAATGTCGGATTGGCTGACAACTGTGACCTTCTGCGCGGGCACTGACTTGTGATCCTCCGCAACATAGCCTTTCACATAGACGCCATCACCGACCGCAATATCCGTTAAAGCAATCGCGACGGCTTTCGTGCGATCAGTCTCGCCCGGCGGCATGCGCTCGTAGCTCGTCTTTTCATTGAGTTTCACACTCACGACCGAACCTGCGTCCGTTTTGACAGTCACCTCTCCGGCAGGAGCATTGATCTCGGTAATCTTGCCGAAAACGCGCGTCGCCGTAATTGCAGGGTCACTGCCTTGCGCCTGTGCGCCTGTTGTGCCCAGTGTAAGGGCAAACAGAACAAGCGCAAAAACTAACTTTTTCATCAAAATTCCCCTCGCTTCTTTTAAGGAAAACACCACGATAGAACAGTCTGTGGCAAAATTCGGGTGGCTCTCAACTCTTCGCCGCTAGTAAAGAAACGTGCGACCAGATGATTTATTACGCACCAGCGCCAACTAATGTTCAGATTTTATGCCCTGTACGACACTCTCACCTCAAGGAAATTACAGCATCCATTAAGGTCTGTTCGGAAACAACCATTAAGGGAGATTGAAAGCTTTGAGGATAAAAGTTCCAAAATACGGGGGACGCGACCGAAGACATACAGTCAGGCGTTCCGGCCTGAAGATTACTGCAAAACGAGCGGCATCAGGCTCTCTCGCGCGGACAGGCTTAGACGCACGAGGAGCCGATTTTGTCTCCTGCGGTTTTTCAAATTTTTGAGGAAAGCTGAGATTTTTTCTGCTCGGCCTGATTGTTTTATGGACGCTTCCAGCCCACGCGGTAACGCGCCGTCAACGCCAGCCCCAGACTAGCTACCAGCAGCCCCGCCCCTACAAACGGCCAAATGTACGGCACTGAGAGAAGAATCGCCCAGAACATTGTGCCACAGAGCAGCGCAACCGACTCCGAGCGATATTTTTCCCCGAAACATTTGCGCTGCAACCATTGTCCCGTCGCCGCCTGAATAGCAACTCGCCCGAACAGATAGGCCAGCAAGATAAGGATCAAAGCCGCAAGCCCGACGAGCGCGGCAATCACTGTCGGCAGAACACTCAGCCCTGCGACCACACCAAAAGTCATCACTATTGAGCCGACAAACCCTATGATCCCGACGCGCACATTCGTCAACTGTAGACGCATCACCGCGCGGCTCACTGCGCCGGGCGTGACAGCCGTCAACATCAGCGCGGCGATGAACCAGAAGAGCACAGCCATCACGCGACTTCCCAGGTAGACAAGGGACCACTGCGGCGCAAGCAGGCTCGCAGGATTACGCATGACGTTGCGTAGTTCCGGCTCGAAACCTGTGAACATGACGGTCGCGCTCGCAGGGTTTCGAGATGCAGCGCTCGCGCCGTGGCGATACGAGCCGCCGATGACTATCACGTCGCCGCCAATCTGCGAGCCGTCGCGCTGCACGACCGATCCGCCAACGGTCGCCACGTCGCCTTCGACAACGCCCTCGACTATCACGTCACCGCCAAAAGCCATGACGCCGTGCTTGATTGTGCCGCGCACGACAACAGATTGCCCCCACCCGAAAACATCCGATGTGTTGACGCCCTCGACAACCAACGGCGGAGTGTTGTCTGGAAGTGTGCCGTCAGGACTCTGGGCATAGACGGCGACGACCATCAGGAAAAGCATGCAGAGCGCCGCGCACGCCTTCCACACGGCGCGCGCCACGCATAAGTCTATACACCTCTGAAGCGAAACTTGATTCACAATCGTTAACAAAGGGATGCCGCGCAGCTTCTTTTGAGAGCCGCGCGCTTCGTGGCTCACTCCATGGAGCGCGTGCGATGATAACCAGCAATCAGGCGACGAAGCATGAAGAGAGACGACGCGAAGAGGAGAAGGACGAGGAGTCCCACAGGGCGCGAATCGAAAAGCAAGTGGCCGCCGACGCCGCGAGAGATAACCGCGAATCCTGCGCCCGCGTCGTACAACGCATGGCCCAGGAAATTGAAGAGCGCGGCTCCACCTTTCCAGATTGCGCGCAGAGGCGCAAAGACAGAATCGCTCACAGCCGCGCCGCCCATGAGCGTAACTGTGATGCCCGCCAGCAAGACACATAGACGCAGAGCGCGCCTGCGTTCTCGTGCGTCACGCATTCCGCTCAAGTCCGCCTGCGCGCGCACCGCCACAATCTGCGCGAAGTTCCCAGGCATCTCCACGCTCGCGTCACCGGAGAGCGCAAAATCCAGCTCGCGTTGAAGACGCTTTTGCATCTCTAACTCAGCCGCGCAAGACGCACACTCCGCGAGATGCTCTTCAAGCAGGGCATGCGCCACGCCGTCAAGCTCGCCGTCGAGATACGCGACGATCTCTTCGCTCCTGCAAACTGATTTGTCCGGCGTCGCTGTGCTCATTTCAAAATCGGATGATGGCAGGGCAGCAAGACGAAAAGCAGCGCCCTCTTGTGCGTACAAATCGTCAAACTCCCGTAATCCCTCTTTCGACGAAAAGCTGTCGCATTACTTCGCGCGCGCGGAAGAGACGGTTCTTGACCGTGCCGAGCGGCAGGCCCGTGACCTCCGCAATCTCGTCGTAGCTCAGGTCGTGCGAGTGGCGCAGCAGGATCAACTCCCTGTACGCGGCTGGAAGCCCACGCACAACCTGCTCGATTTCCGCGCGCCGCTCCTTGCCTGCGTACTCCTGCTCCGGCGAGATTCGTCTGCTCTCAATCGGCAATTCTCGCTGCTCTCCATCAAACTCGTTCAGCAGAGACTGCTCGCGCGTCGAGTGGCGGCGCAAATGGTCAACGGCTGAGTTGTGCGCGATCTTGTAAATCCAGGTCGAGAACTTGAACTCGGAACGATAACGACCGAGCGAGTTGTAAACCTTGATGAAGACCTCCTGCGTCAGATCGAGCGCGGCTTCGTAGTTGCCGACCATGCGATAGACATAGGCCGCGATGGGTCGTTGATAACGACGCACAAGCTCTTCAAAACTATCCTCACGCCCGGCCACAGCCCGCGTCACAAGCTCGCAATCAGCAATGGCCGAGAGATTACTTAAAGCAATGGGAGATGCAATCATACTCATGATGCCCAGATGTTACGCTTTTGAAACTCGGAAAGTTTCAGAAGCAGAATTCAGGAGTCAGAATCCAGAATATAAGGCTGAAGCCACGTCAACAGATTTTCTTTTCTTCTGGCTCCTGGCTGCTGGATTCTGCTTCTCACCATGCCAGCGTTGCGAGTCCGGCGGGGGCGGCGATGGCGTCGAAGCTCAACTCATTGGACGGGAGTGTGAGGCCGACATCCGCTGAACCCAGCACGCGAGGATTGGTCTCAAGAGTCTCATTGACGATGTCGCTCACGTGGTGTTTGTCGAATCCTTCGCCGACCACCAGCAGGCGTTCGAGCGCGTTTGTGTCACCCGCCGAGATAACACGGTCGCGGTAAAAGAGCAGGATACGGTAAAGCTCATCATCGCGGTCTTCTGCTTCGCACATCACAGAGCGCACGATTGTCGGCTGTCGCCCGCGCAGCATCAGCGCCGTGAAGCCTTCCGTGTGTGAGCTAATCAGCAGCGCGTCATTCGGCGCGTTTGTAATCCAGAGCGCTTCGCCCTGGTGACGCGGCAGGATCAGCCCTGCGCGCCAGCCGAGCGCGGCAAACACAGCTTCGTATTCTTCAATGACGTTGAGACGAATTCCGGCCACCAGATAACGCTGGCGTCCCTGCGCGTCCGGCGTGAGGCGTTCACGCGAGACGCGCAACTCTTCCTGCGGAGCGCCGAATGTGCGCTCGTACTTCCAGCGCAAGACCTCTTCCAACTCCGAGCGTGAAGCGGGCGCGCTCTCCATCGTCAGGATGGCGACGCGCGTCGAGGCTTCCGGCAGCGCGACAGACCACTTACTTTGTTTCGCCAGGCCTGCGCTCAAGACAACTTCGGAAAGCAGGGCGACGAGCGTGTTTGCGTCAGAGATGTTCGGCTCATCGAAGTTGGGACGAATGAGTCCTTCGGGGAGCGTGGCGGTCGCAGCGCGACGAATAGAGAAACCATCACGGCGGCTGCGCTCAAGATGAACGACTGTCGCGCTGCTGCTCTCCAGTCCGAGAGCGGCAGGCGGAAAGCGCGGGTTGACGAGTTTGCTAAAAGGCATAGATTGATTTTTGATTTGCGATTTGCGATTTTTGATTGGACAAGGATGAAATCTGAGGTTTCAAATTTCAGATTCAAAGCTCTTCATCTTTTCCAATCAAAAATCAAAAATCGCAAATCAAAAATTCCGTCACCATTCACTGTACGGTGTGTCTTCTGATGATCTGTCGGGTGATGCGCTGTGAACGTCGGTGATGCCCTGACCGCCTTCGTTCGAGCCGGGGTCTTCGCCCGTCACCCACTGCCAATCTTTCTCGCCTGTGATCGGGTCAACGGGAACCTCGCGCAAGTAACCTGCATTGACCAGCTCATCCGCCGACTGCGGCAGCTTCCCTTTATCCGCCGCGTACATATCAATCACCTTGCGCAACTGGAAGAGATCGTCACGCAGCACCGTCTCTCGCGTGTGAACGATGGTCCTCTGATACTGCGGCATTGCGATGACGGCGAGAATGACGATGATCGAGATGACAATCATCAACTCAAGCAGGGTAAAACCAGTTTTCAGTTTTGAGTTTTCAGTTTTCAGTGTAAACCTTCGCTCCCCTGATTGACGGAGAGCGTTCTCGCTTTCTGCTGAAAACTGAAAACTCAAAACTGAAAACTGGTTTCTACCAATCACTGTACTTCTCCCCATTGAGCGCGGTCGCATTGGATTTCGAGCGCACGTCGAAAACATTTTCACCGCCCCACGACGTAGCGTCTTTAGAATCGAAAACCGAGCGCAGGTCCCAATCGCGCTCGCCTGTCATCGGGTCAACGGGAATCTCGCGCAGGTAAACTTTCTTTTTGGTTGACGTGAGCGTGTTGCTGGTTGCGCCTCTATCGTTATCAAGACCCGCTATCCCGCCACTGCCACCTGCGCCTGCGGGTTGCGCGAGCGGTGTCACGCTGACGCCGTTGACGAGCGTTTCTAGATCAGGCGGGTAGCGATCAATATTATCTGTGCCGAAGATCGTGTTATCGGTGATCCCAACCCTGATGCGTGGGTCAACAAGAGCCTGCACCTGCTGTTGCTGCTGTCCCGGTTGTTGTCCAGGTTGTTGTCCCTGTCCTTGTTGTTGCCCTTGTTGCTGTATCTGTGCTCCCGCCAATGCCTCACGATGAAACTGGTCTATCGCGGTGCGTATCTCGTGCAATGCTTCGCGCAGTTGCTGCTCCCTTTGACGCCTGACGGAAACCTTGATGAGCGGAATCGCGCCCATCGTCAGAATCGTCAGAATCATCAACGTTACCACTAACTCAATCAGCGTGAAGCCGCGTGAAGAAGTTGGCAGCAGGCAGTTGGCAGTTGGCAGTGAAGACTCATTCTTCCTGCTTGCTGCTAACTGCCTGCTGCCTGCTGCCAACTTCTTACTCATACTACTTAACAGTCACGCGACTCTCCATCATCTGTAATTTCACAGCGCGTCCATCGGACGCCACGACTTGCGCGTTTGCCTGATCGAAGCTGATGACGCTCTCGCCTGCCGCGACCGCTTCGATGTCGAGGAAGAGAACAACGTTCGCGCCGGTTTTCAGGGACGTGCCCGCCTGCGGCGAGATGGCTACGGCGATGATGCCCGCCGGGTCAATAGACTGCATGACGGAAGGTTGAGTCGCCGCCGCGTCCGGCCAGTTGCCCGGCGCGACGTTGCGAACCGCCACATAGCGCGGGTCGAAGCGAAGCCGCAAAATGGCGTTGCCGAGCGGCTCTTTCGAGACGAGCACCAACGCTATGCGCTGCTTCTCGCCAACATGCATCTCTTGCTGTCCGGGCATCAAGCGCGCTTCTACTGTGAGAGGCTCTAACGGCGCGGGCGGCTTACCCAAAAGTCCTGCTTTCAGCTTTTCACCGATGGAAGACTTTTCAGAGCCTGCCTGGTTCTTCAGCGAACTACCGGGCGCGGCTTCCGCTTTCCCCAGCAACGTTACCGTCGGCAGATTCAAACGTGAAGGCGTGGTGGCGGCAACTCGCTTGTTAACCAGCGCGGTCGGCATGGGCGGCGCTTCACCTGTTAGTTGAGCGATTGCGTTTGCCAGAGCGTTAGAGGGCTGCGAAATATCCATCGCAGATGCGGGAGTAGCGACTGCCGCAGTCTCCGTCTTTGCGGGCACAGGCTGCGCCAGGCCAGCGTTGTCGCCCGTAGGGATTAACCCTTTCGGAGCGGGCCCGTAAGCGGGCGGTGGTTCGACATCCGGCAACTGGACGACGACGTTGGTCGGAAGACGCCGCGCGGCAGCCAGTTGATCTTCGCGGTCATTCTCCTGAACCATCGCTTCAAGCGAACTGTTTGTCGGCGTCTGCAACGTGCCGCTGGGTCGTTCTATCTCATCACTCGGAGTGATGGCCGGAGCGCGCAGGACACGCGGCGTGACGGCGATCACGATGTCCACCTGAGTGTTGTTGCGGGTCGGCGAAGTGAAGAGACGACCCAGGACCGGAATCAGTCCGAGCAGCGGCAAGCCTCTGCGCCCGTTCGATTGTGAGTCCTGCGCGACTGAAGCGATCATCATCGTGCGGTTGTTCTGAATGCGCGCCGTGCCCGTGATGGTGCGTTCGGTGAAGGTCGGCGTCAGGCTGCCTGCGCCCAGGATGTCTTTCGATTCGATTGACATCTTGACTTGCACGTCAAGATTCGGGAAGACCTGCGGCTGGAACTTGAGCGTTAAGCCCGTCGGCTCATACTGAATGACCGGGAAGCCGCCGCCGAAATTGACTCCACCCGTGACCCCGCCCGTCGTCGTCCCACCCGTCGTAGAGGTGTTGGCGAAAGGAAACGTCTGCGCTGTCTGCACTGGAACTCGCTGGCCTATGCGCGCGGTTGATTCCTCGTTATTAAAAGCGTGAACCTGTGTTGAAGCGAGCAGCCTCGTGTGGTTTTTGCTTTGAAACGCGGTCAGCACGGAAGCGGGAAGGACGAGAGCCGCGCCGAACGCCGTCGGTGCATTGGAGATACGAGTCGCCACATCACGCGCGCCACCGAGAATGTTCAGCCCGCTTGAGCCGCCTAGATTAAAGAGACCGCCGGAGCCGGAATCGCCGGTTCCGATCTGATTGCCTAGCTGCAACAAGTCGGAGCGCGAGACTTCGTAGATACTGACATCCATCACGACCTCTGCGCGATCCTTGTCAATGCTCTGCAAAATGTCGCCGATGAGTCGAAGGTTTTCCGGCGTGTCGCGGATAGTGATGCTGTTTGTGTCCTTGTCAGGCAGCACGACTGTCTGCGGGCGGCCCTGGTTGGGCGGTATCGCCGCCGCGATGACGTTGCGCGCATCCTCCGGCTTGATGTTGGCGAGATAGAAGGTGCGTATGACAAGCTGCTGATACTGCGCTCGACGATTCTGATCGGCGACGAGAATCGTGCGGCGATTGACCTTCTGGAAGAACAGTCCTTCCTGTAGAAAAATCAGATCGAGAGCCTGCGCCGTCGTCACGTCGCTATAGTTAACCTCGACGGTGCGCGGCGTGCGAAATGATTGGCTGTCGAAAATCACATTGAGACCGAGTTGCTCGGTGAGATTACGAATCTCAGCCTTGAGGTCGCCGGTATATTTGATGACACGTAGTTGCTCTGTGCGTGCGGGAGGCAGTGTTGGGTCTTGCTGGATGCTGGTGCGCGGCCCAGGCTGCGCAGGTGTGCCGCCCGTTCCCTCCTGATAAGAGGTCGGCGATGTTTGCAATCCATTGCCCTTGACCACATCGCTCTCTCCGGTCTTCTCGCGTTGCAGGCGCAGCATGCGCGCCATCTCCGAGAGCGCAAGCTCGTTGACGGGGTCGTAGCCGTAAGCCTGGCGGAAGGCGTTATAGGCTCCGATGTAGTCGCGCTGCTCGGCGAGCGCGCGCCCCTGCTGCATGTAGGTCTGCGAAGCGTTGAAGACTGCGCGACGGTAGTGCAGTTGATACTCGACGTTTGAAGGGTCTGAAGCGACAGCCAGCGTGTACTCCTGCGCGGCCTTCTCCCATTGCTGCGCCGCTTCATACTGCATGCCGCTCTTGAAGTTCTTTTCGCCCTTCTTGGCAAAGGCCGTCAGCGGCGCGGCGAGCATGCAAAAAATCACGAGCAGTGACGCGAACGAACGCGCATGAATTGATGGTCTTTTCATCATGAAAATATCTCTCTACTAAGATGAGCCAAAATTACTGAGGCGGCAAAAGCCGTACAAATCGCTAACCCTGGCCGGACAATTCTGAAACACCGTCCGAGCACCACAGAGTTATAAACGCCCGGCATCAGACACAGTTCCGAAAACACTGAGCGATAGTGATGAGTGATAAGTGATGAGTGATGAGTGAAAAACTCTTTCCTATCACCTATCACTCATCACCTATCACTTCTTTCACTGCCTTTTATTCACTTCTTCAACAAACGTCACACGATTGATCTCGTGCAGCGTGGAGATGCCAGCGAAAACTTTTTGGAGCGCAGACTCGCGCAGTCCAGTTAAGCCCTCGGCTTCGGCAGCGCGGCGCACTTCTGAGCCTGGACGCCGCTCGACGATCATCTCGCGGATGTTATCCGTCAGGTCGAGCAATTCGTGTATGGCCGTGCGCCCGCGATAGCCCGTGTGATTGCACGCATCGCACCCGACGCTCATATAGAAGACGCTTCCTTTGTGCTCCTCCGGGTGCAGGCCGGACTCCATCAACTCTTCATCCGAGGGGCGATGCGCGCGCTTGCAGACCGGACATAGCATGCGTATCAGTCGTTGCGCGAGCACACAGTTTAAGCTTGAGACGAAATTGTACGGCTCAACACCCATGTTGAGGAAGCGACCGATCACGTCAATCACGTTGTTGGCGTGGACGGTCGTAAAGACAAGATGCCCGGTCAGAGCGGATTGAATAGCAATTTGCGCCGTCTCTTCGTCGCGGATTTCGCCGACCATGATTTTGTCAGGGTCGTGGCGCAGGATAGAGCGCAGGCCGCGCGCAAAGGTCAATCCCTTTTTCTCATTGACGGGAATCTGCGTAATGCCGTGCAGTTGATACTCCACAGGGTCTTCAATCGTGATGATCTTGTCTTCTTCGTTTCTAATCTCGTTGAGCGCGGCGTAAAGCGTCGTCGTTTTACCGGAGCCGGTCGGGCCTGTCACCAACACCATGCCGTAAGGCTCTGCGATGTAGCGGCGAAACTTGCGTATGTCATCTTCGGAGAACCCGACGACATCGAGGTTCAGATTGCGAAACTCTTCGTTGATCTGCTCTTTGTCCAGAATACGAATAACAGCGTCTTCGCCATGCACGGTCGGCATGATCGAGACGCGGAAGTCAACGTTGCGTCCTTTATAGCGAACGCGAAAACGTCCGTCCTGCGGAACACGACGTTCGGCGATGTCCAGCTCCGACATAACCTTGATGCGTGAAATGAGCGTCTGGTGGTACGCAAGGTCAATGGGATCAACTTTCGCATAGAGCGCGCCGTCAATGCGGTACTTGACCTGAACCTCCGTATCGCGCGTTTCGATGTGAATGTCTGAGGCGCGCGATTCCATCGCGTTGAAGACGATGGTGTCAACCAGCTTGATGATCGGCGACATGTCTGAGTCTGTCGCCAGGCGATCAAGGTCGAGCACCTCCTCGCCCGTTTCCGTTTCTTTGACGAGTGAGATACGGAAACCCGAAGCAGCCTCTTGCAGCACGCGCTGTGTGGCGTCGCCTTTGCGAAGCACCACGTCAATCGCACCGGCTGTCGCAACGTGCGGCACAATCCGCGCATGAAGCGCGCTCGCCAACTCATCCAACCGCTCAAGGTCGGTCGGGTCGGCCATAGCGATGTGCAGGCGCTTGCCTTCACGACGGAGTGGCACGAACTGATCGCGCAACATTAAATCAACCGGAAGCTCGCCGAGCAGCGCGTAATCAATAGGCGAGTCGCCGTCGGGCGGGAGCAGGTCAACGTAGGGCAGGCGGTAGCGACGAGCCAAAGCTCTCGCCTCGCGGACTTCAGGCGGCTCATTCTCATCCGGCAAGGGCACTAAATCATCCCTGACAGCGCGCACGCCCTGATCCTCCGCGTAAGCTGAAATCGTCTCCGGTAATTCTTCTGATAATTGTTTCATAACGAAAGTGATGAGTGATAAGTGATAGGTGATGAGTGAAAGCTTTTATCTTATCATCTATCACTCATCACTTATCACTGCTTTTACCTCGTCACCGTAGCGTTCGAGATAGCTGAGATGATCGGTAGATAAATACTGAGCAGAATCGTCACGACGACTCCGCCCATGACTATAAGAATCGCAGGCTCTATCGTAGTCGTCAACTGCTCAAGTCGCACCTCCGACTCCGAATCATAGAAGGCTGCCACCTCGTCCAGCATCTCGCGCAGACTCCCGGAACGCTCTCCCACACCGATCATGTCGAGCGCCAACTCCGGCACCCACCCGGCAGCTTCGAGGCTCTCCGTAAACGTGCGCCCTTCGCGCACCATCGGGAGGATTGCCGAACTCTTGCGCCTGAGTTCCTTATTCGTGATTGACTCGGCGGAGATTTCCCAGGAGTCAACCAGCGTGATGCCGCCAGCGAGCAGAGTAGCGAGAGAGCGCGTAGCCTGCGCCACAGCCACCTGCTGCAAGAGCTTTCCGATGAGCGGCACTTTCAGAAGCGTCCGGTCGAGCTTGATTCTACCGGAAGGCGTGCGTAACCAGAGGACGAGCGCCACCACTCCGATGATCGCCAGGGGCACGACCCACCAGAAGTTTTCGGTAAGCCAACCGGAGATGCCGGTCACGATTAACGTCAGCATCGGCAGCTTGTTTTTACCGAACCCTTCAAACAGATTCGACATGCGCGGGACGACGAAAAGCGTCAGAAACATAATCATGCCGAAGGAGGCCAGCAGGAGCAGGGTCGGATAGGCGAGCGCGCCGCGAATCTTGCGTCGAAGGGTGACGCTGCGCCGCATGTACGCCACGTAGCGATCAAGCACCTCGTCGAGCGCGCCGCTGCGCTCTCCGGCCAGGATAGAGGCCGTGTAGATGCGCGGGAAGATTGAGCCTTGCGCCGCGAACGCAGCCGAGAGGGCCAGCCCTCCGCGAATCTTGTCTTCCACATCTGCGAGTACCATGCTCAGTCCCGCTGACTGGGCGCGCTTACGCAGCATAGAGATGGCTTGCAGGATCGGGATGCCCGCGCGCAGGAGCGCCGCGAGTTGCTGGTTAAAAAGCAGGAAGTCGTTGGCTTTGAAACGCGCTTGAGTTCCTTTGCCGCCGCGACGTGTCAGGGCAGCAACGCCCGCAGTCTTCGGCGGTGTGACGGCGAAGACTCGAAAGCCCTCGCTTTCCAGGCGCGTGCGCGCCTCATGCACGCCGACCGCTTCGATGGTGCGCGTGACAATCTCGCCCGCAGGCGTTCCCAAACGACAAATGAACTCAGCCATAAAATCTACTCAGGACAAAAAATTGTCTGCCGCTTGAGTCTTCGGGCAGACCTGCAAAGTATATCACGCGAGCACGGCCACACGCACCGCGCTCGCCTTTCAATACACGCCGCACCTCGCCCGAAGTTGCAAGCAAAGCTAGAGGGCAAGCCGCGCAAGCCTCCGCCAGATATTATTGAATCAGGCAGGGGTCTGACCGCTTGCATCTTGCGCGCCGAGCGATGGTTGTCCTACAATGCCTTCGAGCCTTCGCTGACAACTTGGTGGAAGTAGCGAGCGGTAGTCTCCCCGAACGCCGTCCACATCGCTTCAAAAATTTATTATGCCCTGATTGTGGGCCATTGTTGTGGTCTTCAATCGAGGTATAGGAAAACCTTTTTTCTTACGGGACTACAACGTGCCCGCGAGCTAAAGAGGCACAGGGGGTTACATGAAATCTCAGCGCCGCAGAACCCTACAGGTCGCGCTTGTCTCCTGCCTCGCCTTCACTTTTGTCTCATTCATCGCGTTCAATCCATCTCTAGCCCAGGAACAAAAGAAACCCGAAGCGTCGAAGACCCAGCAGGCCCCGACGCCATCCGCAACGCCCGCCTCCTCGCCCGCTCAGCAGGGCACGGAAGTCGGCGAACAAGTCATCGTCAATACGGACTTGATTACGATGACCGTCACCGTCACGGACACCTATGGTCGCTACGTCTCCGGCCTCGACAAGAAAGCCTTCAAGGTCTTTGAGGATAAAGAGGAGCAGAACATAGAATATTTCAGCGACGATGATGCGCCCGTCTCCGTCGGCGTCATCTTCGACGTGTCGGGTTCGATGAGCGGCGAGAAGATCAGGAAGGCGCGTGAAGCTCTTTCGCGTTTCATCGAGACGAGTCACGATAATGACGAATACTTTTTGATCGCCTTCAACTCGCGCGCCCAACTCCTCCTGGACAAGACGCGCGACGGCGACGCTGTTCTAGACAAGCTGACCTTTATCGAGACAAAATCAAACACGGCGCTCTACGATGCCTGCTATCTGGGCGTCGAAAAGGTCTCGCACGGCGCGCATCCAAAGCGCGCTCTGCTCTTAATCTCAGATGGGCAGGATAACAATTCACGCTACACCTTCAGCGAAGTGCGTAGGCTGCTGAAGGAATCCGATGTCGTGCTCTACTCGATAGGAATCCTCGGCGGCAACGACCCCGGCAGTTCTCTGGGGATGGACGGTCAGGCTGTTTTAGATGAGCTTTCAGCCGTTTCCGGCGGCAAGGCTTTCTTCCCGAACACTTCAGCGGAGATGGATGAGTTGTTTGAGCGCATCGCGCTTGAGCTGCGCCACCAGTATTCAATCGCTTACAGGCCGAAGAACTTCACGAACGACGGCAAATGGCACAAGCTCAAAGTTAAGGTCACGCCGCCAAGAGGACTCCCGCGCCTGTTCGTCCGCAGCCGCGAAGGTTACTACGCTGTGACTAACCCGAAATAAAAGGGCTGCCAGTTGCAGGGCTTGTCGGCAACTCGCCGCGCCGTTACCTGCATCTCTGAAAGTGTGCGTGTGCGGGTCGAAACATCTTTCACCCGCGCCTTTGCCCCAGCCGCACGCAAAGCGTCGAAAGCGGCCACAAAGTCGAGCTAGAAGCGCCTCGATACTCCCCTCCTCTTTTGAAAGGGATGGGCGTGCCGGGGCGCTTCGGGCGAAAAGCAGAAGACAGAACGAACAGCAGAAGCCAGGAGTCAGAATTCGGAATCCAGAATGATAAGGCGGAGAACCGCATCAACAGATTTGTTTTTCTTCTGGCTTCTGGATTCTGGATTCTGCTTTTACAGAGGTTTTTATGAGAAGCGTTACGGTTCAAATGTTCACTCGCGCTCGACGGGCGTTTGCGTTCGTCGCCGTCTTGTCGCTGGCCTGTGCGCTGCTGGTTGTTTCGCATGCGGGTCAGGCGCAGTCACAGGACGGGCGTCCGCGCCGCGCCGCATCAACACCGCAGGTGAAGCCTGCGACTACTCCACAGCAAACGCCGACACCGAAGGCTACTCCGAAAGCGACGCCGGGACTCGTTCGTCCCGGTCAGGTCATACTTGCGGAGCCGCCGCCCGATATGGCGAATCCATTGGGCGCAGAGATCGGCGAGAATGAGACGCTCAAGATTAATACTGACCTTGTGAACTTGAACGTGCGCGTTATTGACCGCAACAATCATCCCATCGGGGATGTTCGACAAGATGAGTTTCGCGTCTACGAGAACGGCGTGCCGCAACCGATCTTCTCTTTATCGAAAGAAGAAGTGCCGATCAGCTACGGCCTGGCGATTGACACTTCAGGCTCCCTCCGTGCGCAGCTATCACAAGTTATCGAAACAGGGAAAGTCATCATCAACAGCAACAAGCCGGGCGATGAAACTTTCCTCGTTCGCTTCATTTCGAGCGACAAGATCGAACAGGTTCAGGATTTCACGTCGAACAAGGAAGACTTGATTGACTCGCTTGACACCTTCTACGTCGAAGGCGGGCAGACGGCGATTGTTGATGCCGTCTATGTTTCAGCCGAACACGTTGCGGAATACAAGAAGGGCGGCAATGACGACCGTCGCCGCAGGGCTTTAATCGTCGTCACGGATGGAGAGGATCGCGGAAGCCAGTATAACCAGGAAGACCTCTTCCAACGCCTGCGCGAGGAAGACGTGCAGATTTTCGTTATCGGCTTCGTCAACGAACTCGATAAAGATGGCGGCCTGATTCGTAAAAGCCCGCGCGACAAGGCAGTCAACCTCATCAATCGCCTCGCCAAAGAAACGGGCGGGCGCGCTTTCTTTCCTGAGTCGCTCGCGGAGTTGCCGCAAATTGCGGACGAGATTGTGCGCGACTTGCGGACTCAGTATGTCATCAGCTACAGCCCGACGAACAAAGAGCGCGACGGCTCGTACCGCGCCATCCGCGTGACGGTCGCCGACGCTTCCGGCAAAGATAAGCGCATCGCCCTGACGCGCTCTGGTCGCGTTGCCGGGCGCGAAGGAACCTCTCAGCCTGTCAAACCACCCGTCACGCGCAACACGAATTCTGCGCCCGCTCAAAAGACAACGGGCACAGGGAGAAATCCCTAACTGATCCGACCAGCTTTAATTCGCCGACGCGGGAAATTCCGGTCATGCTTTCAAAAAAAGCAGGCCGGAGTTTTCATTTGCGAAGCGGGAGACGCAGCAGGGTCTTCGCAATTCATCGCCTTTGTGATGCGGCTTCTGCTAGAATGCGCGCCGCTGTTTGCGGAAAAGGCTTTTTGCATTTTGATAGTCGAAACGCTCAACTAAATTTTCTTCTGCCAGGAGGCACTATGCCGTGTGACGTTGATATGCTCGCCGGAATCGCGTTTTTCGAGATGCTCGATGAAGATGATCGAACCGCGCTGGCGGGCGTGATTGATTATGAAAAACTGGATGCGGGCCAGGCGCTCTTCCAGGCTGGCGAGCCGGGCGACGCTCTCTACATCGTCCGCTCAGGCGAAATTGAGCTGTACATCAAAGACACTACGGGCCAGAAGATCGTGCTCAACGTCGCGCGCACGGGCGAGATGTTCGGCGAGCTATCGCTGCTCGATAGCGGCCCACGCAGCGCCACGGCAATCGCGCTCTCTGAGGCCGGACTTCTGGTGCTTGATCGTGACGACCTGCTCCTCTTATTCCAGAAGAAACCCGACGCTGCTTTACACATGCTCGCCGCGATGAGCAGTATGACCCGCAAGGCAGATCAACTACTGCGCACGCGCGTTTCGCGTAACGCCAACGAAGAGATACAGGAAAATCTAGGGACTTTGCAGAAGATTGCCGATTGGCTCGCCTGGTTCAGCGGCAGCATGCCTTTCCTGCTTATTCATACGGCATGGTTCATCACCTGGATTTCGCTCAACACTCTCATCCTTCCCAGGAACCCCGATGGACTGAGGGGCTTCGACCCGTTTCCCTTCGGCCTCTTGACGATGATCGTCTCGCTCGAAGCAATCTTTCTAGCCTGCTTCGTCCTCATCAGCCAGAACCGGCAGGCAGAGAAAGACAAGGTGCGCTCTGATATTGAATATGAGGTGAACATCAAAGCCGAACTCGAAGTCGCGCACCTGCACGAAAAAACAGATCGTCTCTACGAAGATATGCTCGCTCGTTTCGCTAAATTGGAGAAAGGTCTTGAGCAAAAAGCTCAGGTTGAAAAAGCCTGATGCGGGAAGCGCCGCCGGTACAATCTTCTTTGAGAATGACTAGGGGGAGGATTAACCGCAAATAGATTCTAGAGCGCGCGTACACCATGATGGAGTTGGGCATCGGCAAAGTCTATAAACTGCTCGATACGAGAGAGGGAAATGCCTGGCTGTTGTCTGCCATCATCGCTCGCCAGCGCCTGAATGATGATCTCGCGCCATTCTTCCGGCAGATATTTGATGCCCCACCTGGCGGCCCGCCTCTTCGAGACAACCGTACCTTTCCTGAACGAATACAGAATCCTGCATAATGTCAAAACCGCATAGGCGCGATACGACGCAACGTCTCTCCAACCATTCTCAGGCTTGCAGCTTATCTCCTCTCTCAAATAGCCGACCTCGCGTTCCAGCGCCTCGAACAGAATCTCAGGAGTTATCTGCGGAACGAATGACTTGGGCCGGGGGCCGTAGAGGACTACGCCGCTCTCCAACACATTCATCCAGATAATAGGATTGCCATCCGAGCCGCTGCGCTTGAGTGAGCCGAATTGATAGAGACATGCCCTGGAATTCATGGTGAGAACTTCCGTTTTGATCAGAAACAGCATTTGCAGGCGTGCCGTCCAGGGGTTCGACTCTGTGGCCTGGGCCAGCCATCCACCAAGTTTCCTAAACTGCGTATCACTCAAGTCCCGCCGCGTTACCACAATCAGGTCAACGTCGCTGCGTTTGGAGTTGAAAGCACGCTGCGTGAGTGAGCCGTACAGGTAGATGCCGACCAGGTTCCGGCCCAGGATGACCGGGAACTGCGCGGTGATCTCCTTCAGTAGAGCGGATACCTGAGCGGGGATATATGCCATAGGCCAGCAGGAAGAGCGTTCAAAGAATTCTAGCATCGAACAAAAATAGGCTTCCAGGAGCGATCATAATATAGCGGTTCTCGATTGAGTGCGACCGAGTTTAGAGTTCAGCCTTGAGGCTGTTTGCGCTCAACACGCTGAAAGCGTGAACTCTGAACAAGTCGCTTCCAATCGAGAACCGCTATAATTGCAATGAAAACTAAAGAGTCTCTCGCTCTCAAGATTAGGAAAAGGTTTGGGGATTCTCTAACGGTGTCCCGGCCCGGCATAGTGGACATTCGATGCTCGCCCAGAGGTTGAACTTTTGGTGGGCGAGCGCGACCAGTGATACCCCGCGTGCAGAGAAATGTTCGACCGCCTCATCTCCGAGCAGCAGGATGGTTCCAACCACTATCGCTTGCGCCCCAGCCTCGGTTAGCGCCGCCGCAGTCGCGCGCACAGATGATCCGGCACTGATACAATCGTCTACGATTGCAATACGTTCCTCACAGACCCGTCGGCGCAATTCCGGCGGTAGCTGGTACTGCGCGGCGAAGAGACCCGCATCAGTCCCGACGGAAACCTGCTGAGTGAAATAGAAGCGCAGGTTCATGTGCGCCGCTAAAGCGTGGGCGAGGAAAGCGCCGCCAAGAAGCGGCCCACAGATGGCGGAAATCGAATAGGGTCGAAGTAACTCGGCCAGGGCTGCCACCTGCGGTGCGATTTCGTGAGGAGTCACGAACAGCGCATCTAAGGTGAGCCAGAGATCTGTGTGGTAGCCAGATTCAAGCAGGAAATGGCCTCGCTTGGCTGGTAAGGTCTTGAGTACGTCATCAATCATTAGCGAACCGTCAACCGGAAAAAAAGGAAGAGCAGCTAAAAGTGGTCGGGATGTGGGCAGACTTACACGGATTCCCTCACGCCCAAAGGAAACGGGTGATCATGAGCCGCTCGTAAAGTAATTGAAAATATTGGTAGCGGGGGGGAGACTTGAACTCCCGACCTCGTGGTTATGAATCACGTGCTCTAACCGGCTGAGCTACCCCGCCACTTGAGGAAGGGTAATTATAAGGGCGAGAATTGAAAGGTCAAGTTGAGGATGGTCTCGGTCTGACCCTAACATTTGCGTGTGTGCCCGATGGTGCGTATCATTCGTGAAGCAGGGAAATTTTTTAAGGAAGAGGTCGAAGAATGTCGGGCTTGGTTCATCGCCCACGTCGAGTCAGAAGACGTGAACAGTTACGTGCGTTGGTGCGTGAAACGCGGCTGGCGCGTGAGGATTTTATTCTTCCGCTATTCGCTTGTCCCGGTAAAAGTGTGCGCCGCGAAATTTCGTCCATGCCCGGCGTTTATAATTTATCTGTTGACGAGATCGTGCGGGAAGCGGTCAAGGCTTTCGAGATAGGCATTCAAGGTCTCATCCTTTTCGGATTGCCGGAAGCAAAAGATGAAACGGCTTCGGGCGCGTATGCTGAGAGCGGCATCGTCCAACAGGCTGTGCGCGCAATTCGGAGCGAGGTCCCGGACATAGTCATCATCGCTGATACTTGCCTGTGCGAGTACACATCACATGGTCATTGCGGCGTGGTGCGTCGGGGCGAAGTCTTAAATGATGAGTCGCTTGAGTTGCTCGCGCGCACTGCCGTCAGCCAGGCTCAAGCCGGGGCGGACATTGTCGCGCCCTCGGCGATGATGGACGGACAGGTTGGCGCGATTCGAGAGAGCCTGGACGAGGCAGGCTTCGAGCAGGTGGCGATTATGTCTTACGCTGTGAAGTACGCCTCCGCGTTTTACGGTCCCTTCCGTGAAGCAGCAGATAGCGCGCCTGCTTTCGGCGACCGCCGCGCTTATCAGATGGACGCCGCAAACGCGCGCGAAGCTATGCGTGAAGCCGAGTTGGATTACACGGAGGGCGCGGACATCCTGATGGTCAAGCCTGCGCTTGCTTACCTCGACATCTTGAAGCAGGTGCATGACCGGTTTGATCTGCCGCTTGCTGCTTATCACGTTTCCGGTGAGTACGCGATGATTAAAGCGGCGGCACAGAAGGGTTGGATAGACGAGCGGCGCATCATGCTCGAAACTCTGACCAGCATCAAGCGCGCCGGGGCAGACATAATCATCACTTACTACGCACAGGAAGCTGTTCGCGCTCTCAGCCAGTGAATGGGCGATGAGGAGGGCGCGCCGACGGGAGCGCCTTCATCATTTGATCTCCTGCCGTTTTTAGTCCACTCGAACCTCAATCGGCCTTTCATCAGGCGGCGTGTGTCCCTCAGAAAAGTTTGAGATGTTCAGACCGAATGGTTGATCCGCATCAACCTTCACTGCGAAGCGAATTGAGAGCGGCAATCCGCGCGAGGCGTACATGCGAACAGTGTAGTTATCAACGTTCCATTCCTGAATGATTGCCTGCCTGGGATTTTCAACAGGGATGAGACGCGAGCCGAAATCTATCCCGTTGATGAGAAGTGTGACGCGCGTTGAGGTCACGGGTGGATGCGCGTCTTGAGGGAGCACGGGTTGAAGGTGAGCGCGTACCCTCACGCTTTTTACCCAGCGCCCCTTATTGCGAGCAGGCACGACATATTCGACATAACCCACGCCGCTTCCCCAGATGTATCCGGCTCCGCCTCCCATCTTTTCAAAACGCGCGCTTGCGGCCATCTCCGGTTTGAAGAGGTAGGTGATCGGCCCTCCGCTCTTCTCCGGCCCAATTATCTCAGGCAGCGTCGCGGGATCACCGGGCGCGCGAGTGAAAGCGAACTGGCGCGGCACTAGATGGTGGGCGGAATCGAGCAGGCGCGCGGGCGGCTTTTCGTTTTGAAGCGAGGCGAAGAGTTCTGCGTCTCGACGTAACTCCGCTCGCACCTCCACGTCGCGCTCGGTCAGGTAAGAGATGCTGTAGCCGCGTCGCGGGTCTGGAGTCAATATCCAGTAGATTGCGCCGCCGACGCCTGCGCGCGCCGCGCTCTCGAAGAAGGCGCGAAACCATTGGGACTGCGAGAAGCCTTTGTAGCCTTCGGGGGTCATGCCAAACTCGCTCAACACGAGCGGCTTGTTGATGGAGAAAGCGGCGGCAGCGCGATTGTCTATAAAGTCGCGCAGAGCTTCGGGCGAATCCACAAAGCTGTCCGTATCGTCGCGCGGGTAGATGTGCGCGTCGCAGTAATCAATGGTCGGGAGGCTATGCTCTTCCAACCACTCGCGGCGCTCCCAGGAAGTGCGATAGCCCCAGATGCCGGGCGCGAGCAGGTGGTCCGGGTCGAGTGATTTGACATAGGCGCTCATCTCCGCCACCCACGCGCGTCGCACGTCCCAGCGTCCGGTAGGAGCCTGCGCTTCGTTCATCAACTCATAGCCGAAGATCACGGGGTCGTCGCGGTACTGGATGCCTGTCAGATGATTGCGGCGACCGACGATTCTCTTAACGTGTTCACGATAGAGACGGCGCGTCTCTTCATTTGTGTAGAAGGCAAGTGCGCGCTCTATGTTGATGCCGTAAGGCTGTGTGTCGTCGGCAGCGTCGGGCAGTCCGGCCCAGCGCAGGTAGCGAACAACACCGCCCGTATCGCGCCACCAGTTTCCCAGGCAGATCAAAACGTGCAGGTGCCGGCTCGCAGCTTCCGTGAGAACTCGGTCCAGATTCTCGAATGCCTCTTCGTTCCAGTCATCTGGGCCGCGACGGAAAGGGTGTGGCTTGAGCCATTCATCGCGCGTTACGCCGCCGGGCTTGCCGTCGTCCGGCCCACTTTCGCCGAAAGCCCAGACGCGAACCACGCGGATTCCGTCGAGCGAAGCCTGGCGGAAAGTCTCGCTCATCCGCTCGCGTTCTTCATCGCCGTAGATGACGGCGGCGTTTGCGCCGGTGAAGCGAAACGTTTGACCGTCAACCACGAAGCTCGCGCCGCGCGTCGAGACAAAACCGGGGCGCGCTTTGCTCTTCGCTTCCCAATCCCTCGTCGCAAAGAAAAGAGCCGCGCCCACAAGCAATGCGAGCGCGGCCAAGAGAAACGGTTTCCTACCCATGAGAAAAGCAATACGCTGACTGGATGAAGACGCGCTATCGTTGCCTGGTCAGGCGCGCGAAACCCATGATGGCGCAAACAGCGCCGATGACGATGAACAGAGGAAAGAAAGCTCCGAGCGAGAGCAGTAAGTTGGGGTTGCTGCTGGCAGCGAGAACCGTCAACACGAATTGCAGATGATAGAGGACAAGACAAACAGCGGCGGCGGCAAACCAGCGGGTCGCAGTCCCGAAGACGCGCGCACGCGAAAACCCGAGCACGGCGGCAACCAGCCAGCCGATTGCGCCCAGTGCCAGCAGAGTGAGCAAAACTAGATTGAAATAGCCCGGCGCGGTGTACTGTGTTTCTACTTGCGCGAGCATGAGAGATGAAGCAAGAATCATCAGAAGATAGCTCCTATAAACTGTCCGTCTGGAATTTGAAACTCTAAAACAAACAAAAGCGCCGTTTGCGCAGTGCAGGCTACTGCGACAACGCAAACGGCGTCAAGTCAACTGCTTTATATTCGGCTCACTCGCCGTAGCCCCGCGCAGGAAGTGTCGCAGACAAGAGCGTGCAGGATTCCTGCGCTCACGGCACGCTGCTTCCGAGCGCGAAGCGGCAAAGGAGGCTATGGGCCTTACTGGGTGATGTGGATTTCCTCTTCCTTATTAACGCGCTTCACAAAGAAGACCAGCGCGCAGAGAAACGCGACGACGGTACACCCGATAGCCATCCATAAATATTTCGGGTCCCCATCAGCTCCGGGATGAGCTTTGTATTTCCAAAAGAAAAAATAGACGGCTAACCCGGTGGCGATCAGGCCGATTACCCAGGTCAGAATATCTGTCATGCTCTTCATCTTGAACCTCCGGCGTTCGTTAAGTTACAGGTAAAATGGCTGGTATGAAGCCGCTAACTTTAACCGCTTAAAAGCTCAGAAGAGAACCGTCGGGCCTTGCCGCCTCAAACTCAAGAGGCGGCTGAAGTCTGTATGCCCATGCATGTTACTTCCACCCCACATGAGAACGCAAGCTTCTTAAAGCGCGTAAATCATGAATCGTGAATCGTGAATAGATAAACCTGCCTCTCACGATTCACGATTTACAATTTGCGATTCACGAGCTTTTAAGAATTATTCTCTTATCTCCGGCGCGGCGTGTGATGCGCTCGCGGTCGAAATATTCCAGGAGCGGGATGGCGTATTTGCGCGAGATGCCAGCGATCTCTTTGAAAGTTGCGACATCAATCATTCGCTCCGGCTCGTGCTGCGCGGCATACTCGCGCAGGCTGGCAACTAAACTGTCCAGAGCCGCGCGATGAAAGAAGTGGTCTGAATGAACCCTGACCAGCAATCCGCCATCTACCAGCAACTGGAAAATCTTGCGCGCATGCTCGCGCGACTGATTCGCGCCCTCCGCGCGCCCCAACGCTTCATCGAACGTCGGCGCTTCAAGCGCGGCATCCATGTAAACTTTCTCCAACCGATCCCGCAGCGCAGTATCAGCAGAAGAGAGTGAAAGACTATGAGAGGCCGCGCGCACGATCTCCTTTTCGGAACAAAGCGCGCCCTTGCTTTCCAGGTGCGACATCACGGCGCGGAAAACTTCCGGCGCGGCATGCGCGAAGACCTGCTCACGCAGCGTCTCACGCAAGATACCTCGCGCTAATGGCTCGCGCCTGTGATGAGCTTCGACTCCCGCGAGCGCCGCGCTCGATAAACGTTCAAAGCTGTCGCTTCCGATATACACGCCGTCTGCGTTAATAACTCTCCTGCTCTCTATCGCCTGCCCCGCCGCATCTTCCAGCACGTCGTCAGTCCATCCGGTGCGAGCCGCAACATCAGCACGTCTCAGGCCGCGCTCTCCTGCCGTCAAGACGAAGACGGCAAACTCCGTCGCACTATCTGCGGCTGTCAGAGTTGCGAGACGCGCGCGAGCTGTCATCATTTCACGCCCGCGATGTCTTGTGGCCTGGGAATCCAGGATGCGCCCGCCCGCAATGGTGCGTTGCGGCGAGTAGGAACGGATGATGAAACGCTCATGAGGCAGCGCAACGATGGGCGCTTCCAGGCGCAATTGCGCGAAGCCGCTCTCGCCCGCCGCAATCTCGCCCGATTCTTCGAGCACGCGAACGCGCGCCAGCACCTCCGCCGCGCCCAGGTGAACGCGCACACGGGCGCGCGAGCGTAGAGGCCGCGCCGCGCTTTCGAGAACGTCAACCTGCACGTCCAGAACTTGCGTCGGGCGCAGGCGGTCTGGAGGCGCGAGCGACATCCCGCGCTCAATTTGAGCGACCTCTATGCCGCCCAGATTGATGGCGGTTCTCTGCCCCGCAACGGCGCGCTTGACCTGAGACCCATGCACTTGAAGCCCGCGCACGCGAACACGCGCCCCCGCAGGCAAAAGCTCCAACTCATCGCCTTCAGCAATCTCGCCTGCGACGAGCGTGCCCGTCACGACAGCGCCGAAGCCGCGCATCGTGAAAGCGCGATCAATGGGCAGGCGCGCCACACAGTAGCTTGAGCGCGCGGGGACTTGCAAAGCCACTTCGCGCAACGCCGCTTTCAACTCTTCAAGGTCAACATCTTTGCGCGCACTGACGCTCAAAATTGGCGTGCCTTCGAGAAACGACCCCCTGACCAACTCTTCAGCTTCTGCGCCTACGAGCGAGAGCAACTCTTCATCAACCGTGTCGGTCTTTGTGATGATGACAAGCCCGTGCCGGACACCGAGCAGGCGGCAGATGTCGAAGTGCTCGCGCGTCTGTGGCATCACGCCCTCATCTGCGGCGATGACGAGCGCAACTACGTCAATCCCGTGCGCCCCGGCGAGCATGTTCTTGACGAAACGCTCGTGGCCGGGAACGTCTATGAAGCCGATGTGGACATCTTCCAGATCAAGCTCTGCGAAACCCAGGTCAATCGTTATCCCGCGCCGCTTCTCCTCCGGCAAACGATCAGCATCCACACCCGTCAATGCGCGCACGAGCGCAGTCTTTCCATGATCTATGTGCCCGGCTGTGCCGACGATGATTGATCTCATAAGTGATGAGTAATGAGTGATAAGTGATGAGTGAGAGCTTTAACTCATCACTTATCACTCATCACTCATCACTCTATTTAACTATCTCGAAGTCTATCCACTGCGTCGCCGTGCGGTACTTATCTTTGGCGAGAGAGTCGGTGACGATGATTTGCAGGATGTATTCGCCGGGTGTCATGTCTGAGCCGAGTTGTACGGCTCCGCCTGCCATGAGTCGTTTCAAGTCAGGCTGATTGCCAGGGGGAAGCGGCTGCACGCGCCCGGCAAAGATTTCCTTGCCGTCGCGGAAAAGCCGCATCTGAGTTTGCACCTGCGGGCCTCCAGTGGCTTTGTCCAACTGCGCGTTGTAGATCAAGTAGTTGTACTGAAGCCTCATTCCGTGCCGGAAAGTTCGCACAGCCGGGCCAGCATGTGGGTCTGCATCAGCAATCTCCTCCTCAGCTCCGTTGCCCTGAGCGCTCGCCGTTAGTGTTCCGCTCTCAGTATTTTTGTCTGTCACTTTGCGTTTGGTCGAAGGGTCAACACCGTTGACGATGATGCCTGAAAGCGTCAGACGATTCTTCTTGAGGTCAGGGACTTCGATGAATTGAGAGGCAGAGCCGACGCGCTCTGACGTTGTATCACGCAGCGCAGTTCGCAGTTGATAAGCCCCGGGTTTTTTGATTGGAACCGTGAACATGAAGACAAAACCGGTATCAAGAGCGCGCTTGTACGTCTCGCCACGCACACGAACAGTCTGGATACGGTCAACGTGGTCAACGACCATCCCGTTATCTCCGAAGGTAACGGCGAACACATCCATGACAGCTTTGTGCCAGTCGTCAGGCTCGTCCGTGAACGTGAGGTCGCGCGCATTTATGTGAAGCAAGGAGCGCACAAACGAGCCTTCCTTGGGGTCGTTGCCGAAAAGAGGAGTGAGGCGCAGATGCACACCGCCCGAAGCGAAAGGCGAAGTGAGCGCGCCGAGCAGTTGCTCTTCGCGCGTGTGGCGTTGCGGGACAGCTTCCTCATTTGAGATACCGTAAAAGCCTGAGCGTGTGCGAACGTTCAAGCCGGGACGCTTCAACTTGATCGAGAATTTATGAAACTTCCTGCGACCCGTAACCTTATCGAAAGTTGACTCGTCCGGGCGATAACCAATCAGGTAGTAACCCTTCTGGTCATCAAGCACGCGCTTGATGCCCGTGCCCAGGTCGTTAGTGTTACGCACGAAAAAGCCTCCGGTCTGCTGCGCCAGATAATTCAAGCCGTTCTGCGATTCAAAGAAATCGTCGCGGCGCTCCTGCATCTTGGTTTCAAGCTCTTGCGCGCTATATCCAGAGCTATTATCCGCCGCCGTCAATCCGAGCGTTTGCAGACCGCGCGCATCCATCGCGTAGATGACAACTGAAGCGCGGTTCGCCAGATCGGTCAAACGGCGTAAGGCTTCCAGGACGCGACTGCTGCGCGATGGATCATCTCTATTGAAAATCTGGATTCCGTCGGACAGCAAGAGGATGGACTTGCGACCCGGAAGCTCTCTCATTCCGCGCACGACGTAATTGAGCGCGCCGAGCGTGCCGACGGAGAAAATCTCTTCACGAAACTGGTCAATGTCAGTGCCGTTTACATTTCCCTTCTCATCATCATTGCCCGCTAACGAAGTGCCGTCTGTAGGCGACTCGGCTTTGGCTTCGAGGGGAGCGAAAGCACTGACGCCGCCGCGCCCCTGGAATCTCCACTTCACACGCTCGATAGCAGCATAGAGTTGCCGCTTATCGGAAGTGAACTGCTGCAACGCTCCCATGCCGCCGCCTGTGCGAATAATGGCGACGAGATCGCCCGGCTGTACTTGCTGGTCAACGAACTTCTTTAACGCCTCTCTGACGAAATGCGTGCTTTCAAATGAAAGGCCGAGGTCGTCAACGACCAGCGCGATAGTGCGGCGCACCTCCTCCGGTCGCAAGCGCACGGGCGGAACGGGCGGCGCGTTTTTATCAACAGGCGCGGCGGGTTTCGCCACAACGGGCTGCTCGGTTGCGCTTTCAGTCGAGACGTATGAAAAGTTTGTGATCTTCTGCGGGCGACCGTCTTCGTAGATTTCCATCTCTTCGGGGCGGAGATCAGTCACCAGCTTTCCCTTCTTATCCGTGATGACGGCGTCAACCTGCACGAGGTTGGTAGTGATACGCACCACTTCATCTTCGTCAGCCTGGCCCTGTTGCCCGGTCTGGGTTTGGGCCGGAGTGGGCGCAGGTTTTTGCGTCTGTGCTGCAACCGGGATGAACAATGAGAAGATGAGAACGAGGGCGAGCGAGGTTCGTTTCTTCATAAGCAATTCTCCATTCGATAGTCCGTCTGAAGCCATCGGCTTTCACGGAGCTTCTGCTGGCTTTCCACAAGCAGATATGCGATGCTCTCGCGGGCGCATCACACCACAAATTTGACGGAGAGATTATGCCAGAGCAAGCTAAAAAGGGCGATACTGTGCAGGTTCATTACACGGGACAACTGGCGGACGGCGAGGTCTTCGATTCTTCCGAAGGCGGCGAACCGCTCCAGTTCAAGGTCGGCGCGGGGGAAGTCATCCAGGGCTTCGACGAAGGTGTGGTCGGAATGAATGTCGGCGACAAAAAGCAGCTCGACATTGAATCCGGCGATGCATACGGAGAACGCAACGAAGCGCTCATCAACACAATCCCGCGTGATGGACTCAACCTTGACATCGAACCCGAGGTCGGCATGAGTCTGCTCATGCAACTACCCGATGGCAACCAGATTCCCGTCGCTATCACAAAAGTCACGCCAGACTCCATCACGCTCGACGCCAATCACCCGCTCGCCGGGCAGAGACTCATCTTCGATGTCACACGAGTTAAATAAATGCAAAATTAAAAATGTAAAATGCAAAAGTGAGGCGGAAGCCATGATTGATTAAAGCGGCTTCTCCTTCCCTTTGCATTTTACATTTTTAATTTTGCATTATTCATCTTCCGCCTCGACGCCGAAGTAACGCATCCACTGGTTGAGTTCACCACTGACCGACGGCTCATCTTGGCCTTGACGAGAGTTATCAGCGGCGGCATCTTCCATCTTCTTCCGAAATTCTCCTGAACGGATAACCTGCGCGCCGCAGCGACGAACATAGTCAGCCAGTGCGCGGTCGGAAGTAACAACCAACAGGGTTCGGCGCTCGCGCGACTCTTCAACCAACTGCTTGATGCGCTCGTCCGCGTTCGAGCCGCGCTCTGAGTAAAAGATGTGTATGCCTTTATAACTCGCTCCATCCGCGAAATGCTTTTCAGGCGCACCGTCAAACACCACCGCCACGCGCACGCGCCTGTCCAGCGCGAACCGCGCCAGATCATCCATCAATGCGCGCCGCGCCCCAGGCTTATCCCTGTGCCAACCGACGCGCTGCCCCATCATATTGTTGCCATCAATCAAGTAAGACATGCTTGATTTTTGATTTACGATTTTAGATTTTTGATTTAGTAAAGATGTGGAGAACTGTTCTCTCAAGCCTTCTTCAAATCGCAAATCAAAAATCTAAAATCGTAAATTTCCATAGTCGCAGTATTCCACAATTGGGCAGCGTTCACATAATGGGTCGCGTGGGCGGCAGAGGGTGCGACCGTGACGAATCAGGTTGACGTGAAACGAGTAGAATTTTCCGTGCGGCACGATTCGGTTCATGATCTCGTGCGCGCGGGCGTCCGTGCATTTCTGTGGAATCAGGCCGACGCGACGCAGGATGCGGAAGATGTGCGTGTCGAGCGGGAAGACCTCTTTGCGGCAGGCGAAGAGCAGCGTGCAGGCGATAGTCTTCGGGCCGATGCCGCGAAATTGTGAAAGATAGTTGACGGCTTCTTCCGGTGAGAGCTTGTGCAGGAAACTGAGATCAAGCGTGCCGTGCTCTTTTTTAACTTGCCGGAGCACATCTTTGATAACGGCTGCCTTCTGATTTGCCAGCCCGCCGGAGCGAATCGTCGCGGCGATGGTTGACGTGCGTGCACGAAGGGCTGCATCCCACGTTGGGAAACGTTTCTTGAGGGCGGCGAAGGTGCGGTGGCTGTTGGTGTCGCTCGTGGCCTGCGAGAGAATGATTTTGATGAGCATGTCGAGCGGATCGGATGCACGCTCGTTCAAAGGCACGCCGTAAGTCCGCTCAAGATTCTGGATGATGTAGCGGACAGGCTTTTCGCCAGCGTGCGCTTCTTCTTCTTCGCTCTGTGCCGCTCTACGCGGCGAGGACGCGCTCATAAAAATTTATGTACTGTGGAATAACCAGGTCTGTGCTGTAGCGCGAGGTGGCCGATTCACGCGCACGCCTTCCCATCTCGCGCCTCATCTCTTCATTCATTAAGAGGTGCGCTGCGTCTGCTCCCATCTTTTCAACGTCGCCCACTTCGCTCAAAAATCCCGTCTCGCCATCTGTCACAACTTCCGGGACGCCGCCCACACGCGACGCAACAACAGGAACTTCGCACGCCATAGCTTCGAGCGCGGCCAGTCCGAACGACTCCTGCTCGGAAGGCAAAAGGAGCACATCCGACACCGACAGGTAATCAACGATCTTCGGTTGCTTGCCGACGAAGGAACAGTGCTCGTAGATGCCCAGGCAACGAGCACGATGCTCTGCGTTAGTTCTCTCGCTTCCGTCGCCGACCATTACGAGGCGCGCGCGCGTCCTCTTCAGAACCTCGGCCAGAATTTCCACGCAGTCAACCGGGCGTTTGACGGGACGAAAGTTTGAGACGTGGGCCAGCAGCGGCTCGCCGTTTGGCGAGAGTTCAGCGCGCAAGTCAGAAACGGGATGTCGCTGGTAGTCTGTCCCGCAGATGAAGTTTGGAATAACGGCGATATTGTCGAAGTCGAAAATCTCAGTCGTAGCTTGTTTGAGGTAGTGCGAGATGGCGGTCACGCCGTCCGATTGAACGATGCCGTAGCGTGTAATCGGCAGGTACGAGCGATCAGCGCCGACGAGCGTGATGTCTGTTCCGTGAAGCGTCGTGATGACGGGCAAGCGGCGACGCGGGCGTAGCGATTCGCGCGCGAGGATTCCGCTGATAGAGTGTGGGATGGCGTAATGAACGTGTAGCAGGTCCAGGTTTTCCGTCTCGGCAACCATCGCCATCTTTGTCGCCAGCGCGAGCGTGTAGGGCTGGTGTTCAAAGAGCGGGTAGGACATCATCTCGACTTCATGGAAATGCACGCGCTCGTTTAGCTCCGTCAAGCGCGTCGGCAAAGATGAGGCGATGAAGTGAACCGTGTGGCCTCGCGCCGCCAACTCTTTTCCCAACTCAGAGCCGACGATTCCGCTGCCGCCATAGCTTGAATAGACTGTGATGCCGATGTTCATGAAAGCAGAATCCAGAATCCAGGAGATAGAGGTCAGAAGAACAAAAGCGGTTTCAGCCTCTTATTCTGGATTCTGGATTCTGACTCCTGAATTCCGCTTTTACGGAGGCCAGACAGCAAGAAAGCAGGCGACCCTCGCAATCGCCTGCTTCTTGCCTCAACTTGTCTCACCTGTAAAGGGGGGTCAAGCGAGGCTCGCAGTATAGACCTGCCCTCACCTTTTAGCAACCTTTATTTTGAAAGAGAGACTGAATTCTCCATCCCTCAAGAGGCACAGGAATTTGTGAATCTGAACTCAAGCCAAAGAGCTGCAATAATCCATATATTTCCTCAGTTTTTATGATCTTACCTCACTAAACGAAACATCTCAGACCATCCGGCTGACGCTGCATATATGAGCAAAACAAAGTATAATGTTGCGTGTTATTAAAGTTTACGAATTCATCTGGGTTACTGCCGTCCATTATATCGGACGGGCGAACGAATGGAGATCAAAAGGGATGCCGAAAATTAGTGATATTCAAGAGACGCCGAACCCGAACGCGGTCAAGTTTATCCTCAAAGAGCCTGTGACCAGCGGTGTTGCCCGCCAATTTGATACTGCTGACAAGGCCGAGACTGACCCGCTGGCAAGGGCGCTGTTCGACACGGGCCGCGTCGTCTCGGTCTTTTATATGGACAACATGGTCACGGTCGAGAAGGATAACGAGGGAGACTGGGATGACCTTCTGCCTGAGCTGGCCGTGCCGATTCGCGCTGCCGAATCTGTGACCACATTGAACGCCCCTGCTGGTGCTGCTGCTGGCGCGTCATCAATAGGCGGCGCGCTCGGCGCTGTGTTGAGCGACGACCCGCGCCTCGTACAAATCAACGAGATTCTGGATGAGAAGGTGCGCCCGGCATTGATGAGCGATGGAGGTTACCTGGAAGTGCTCGGCATCAAGGACAACACGCTCAGCATTCGTTACCAGGGTGCTTGCGGCAGTTGCCCAAGCTCGCTCACGGGCACGCTGATGGCAATCGAAGGGATGATTAAACAAGAGGTTGACCCGGAGCTTGAAGTCGTCGCCGTTTGAAGTAAATTTCCAGCGCAACCAGAGGAGCCGTGCGACTTGAAGAAAGCTCGCGCGGCTTTTTAGCTAGATAACGCGACGTGCAAGTTATGTCCCGGAGGGACAATTGAAAGTAGCCCAGCAATTTATTGCTGGGTGAGGTAGCAGGATATTTAATTGAGTCCCGTCGGGACGATTGAATCTTTCAGCCGTCCCGACGGGACTCGATAAAACATAGCATCTCTTCCCAGCCATGAATGGCTGGGCTATTGTCAGTCGCTCCTATCGGAGCTTGAAAATCTGCGCATCGCGTCAGATATTCTCTGGCAGAATAGCACTCTCAAAGGTTCTCTTTTTATCCGCTCTGTAAATATTGGAACTCTGCTGCCACTAGCGCGTAACAATATCTAACCGCAAGGTTTCATTCCGGCCCGATCTGTGTTCTGAATCTTAGGAGGCAAAATGTCCAATCTCGCACGCACCTGCTTCGCTTCACTCTGCTTAATTGCGCTGACCCTTCATGTTCAGGCGCAAGCCCCTTCCGCTACTCCTTCAGCCAAAGATGCGCCTGCGGCAAAGACTCCTTCAACCAAAAAGGGAAACGGCACGCGCACGGCAGCAGACCCGCTTGCCGAACAGCGGCGCATGACCGCCATCTCTTTACTCTCCGCGCTGGCTGATGAGGCGAAGGGCTATCACGATCAGGTCTTGAGCGCGCGTGTTCTGGCGCGAGCCGCAGATGCTCTCTGGGAAAGCGATACGGAGCGTGCGCGCGCCCTCTTTCGTCGTGCGTGGGATGCAGCAGAAAGCGCAGACGCGGAGTCGGCGCGCCGCATGGAAGAGGATATTCGTAAGCAACAGCAAGCTAGCGGTTCGGCTGCGGTCAGCTCTCCTCCAAACCTACGCAATGAAGTGCTGCGCCTCGCAGCCCATCATGATCGCGCGCTCGGCGAAGAGTTTTTGAAGAAGATTGAAGAGGCTAGAGAGCGTGAGGCGACAAACAATTCGCTCAGGCGCGACCCCTGGATGTCTTCACTCTCTCAATCTCAACGTCTGCGTTTAGCCACGCAACTCTTGCAAGACGGCGAAACGGAGCGCGCTCTACAATACGCTGACCCGGCTCTCGATTCCGTCAACATAGATGCGATAAATTTTCTATCGGCCTTGCGCGAAAAGAAAGCGGAAGCCGCAGACCAGCGCTTCGCCGCCATGCTTGCGCGTGCGGCGGCTGACCCGGCATCCGACGCCAACACCGTTTCGGGACTCTCATCCTACGCTTTCACGCCGTTCTTCTATGTCGCCTTCTTGCCGGGAGGCGGCGCAAATCAAATGCAGCGGCGCGAGTCCACGCCCGCGCCTGATCTCCCGGCAGATTTGCGTAAGGCTTTCTTCCGCACAGCCGCGCAGATACTTTTCCGCCCGCTGCCTCCGCAGGGTCAGGACACCACGAGCGCAGGACGCACGGGCAAATACATGGTCATCAAGCGTCTGCTCCCGCTGTTTGAACAGTACGCGCCGGAGATGGTGGCGGAACTGCGCGTGCAGATGGCGGCCCTCTCGCCCGATGTGCCCGAAAGAGATCGCACGGGCGAAAACCGCGCCATCACTAAAGGAATCGTCCCCGAAGACAATAACTCCAAAGACAGCATGCAAGGCATGCAAGACCGAATTGACCACGCCGCTGATTCAGCCGAGCGCGATGCGATTTACGCTGATATGGCTGCGTCCCTTTCAAGCTCGGGCGACGCACGCGGGCGCGATCTGGTAGACAAGATCGAAGACACAGAACTGCGTCAGCAGACACGCGCCTACATGGATTTTGAATACCTGGATAACGCTCTTCAGAAGAAAGACGCGCAGGAAGCAATCCGTATTGCTCGCGGGGGCGAACTAACGCACATACAGCGCGTCTGGGGCCTCACACAGGCCGCACGAATGCTGATGAAATCGGATCACGCGCGAGCCGTCGAGCTACTGGAAGAGGCGACCGCCGAAGCTCGTCGCATCGGCGGCAGCGAGCCTGAGCGCCCGCGTGCGCTCGTCGCCGTCGCCACAGGCTTCGCCGACGCAGACCGCGCGCGGGCGTGGGAGTTAATCTCCGAAGTAATCAAGGCAGGAAACTCCGCCGAAGGATTCACAGGCGACGACGCGCGCATGACCAATATGCTGCGCTTCAAGTTTGGGGTTATCATGATGAACTCAAACGTCGCCGATTTCGATTTGCGTGGAGTCTTCCGCGCCTTAGCCAAAGATGACCTCTATCGAGCCATCGAGATCGCAAAGGGTTTCACGGGTGAAGCAGCCCGCGCCAACGCAACCTTAGCTATCGCACGCGCAGTGCTGGAAGAGAAGCAGAAATAATCTGCGCTCTCGCAAGTTAATTTGAACGCCTCAGCTAGAGAGAAATAACAATGCCATCCCACATCCGCGCATTCGCAGTTGCGCTCTGCTTGCTTGTATCGCCTGCCGTCATCAACGCGCAAGGGCCTCCGGCCAAAGATGCTCCGCAGAAAACAGATAAGCAGGCAAAGGGAGCGAAGCCCGCGCGTGAGCGCCCCGACCCGCTCGCAAGTGAGCGGCGTGCGACCGCGATCACGCTGGCTACGTCTTTGGCAGACGAGGCGCGCGGCTTTCATGATGAGCAGCTACGTGCGCGCGTTCTGATGCGTACAGCGGATGCCCTGTGGGAGACGAACGTAGAGCAGGCTCGCGCGCTTTTCCATAGAGCATGGGATGCGGCTGACTCTGCCGACAAAGAAACGCTGCGACTCTTTGAAGAGAAGCGCCGCGAAAAAGAGAAGAGCGGCGGGCGGGTTGAGACGAGTGAGGCAGACTTGCGCGGCGAAGTTTTACGACTGGCTACCCGGCGCGATCCATTGCTCGGCGAAGAGTTTTTCGCAAAGCTCTCGGAAGCAAAAGAGCAGGAGAACCAGAACCTGCCTGTCAGCGCAGACAACTCTCCTGTTCAGCCGACCCCCGATCCTGAGTCGCCGCCGTTCGCTATCGTGCAAAGGTTGGGAATCGCCAGAGAATTCCTTCAAGAGGGCGACACGAAGCGTGCCCTGCAATTCGCCGACAGCGCGCTGGGCATCGTCACCACTCGCGCCATGAACTTTTTGTCTGAGCTACGTGAGAAAGATCAACCCGCAGCAGACACACGCTTCGCCGCGATGCTTGGGCGCGCGGCGGCTGACCCATCGTCGGATGCAGTGACCGTCTCAGTCCTCTCCTCTTACGCCTTCACGCCGTTTCTCACAATCGTCGTCATACGTAGCGGTAGCAGTTCAAGCCAGGAACGCGACCACATCACAGCGCCCAACATCTCAACGGAGTTGCGCCTGGCATTCCTTCGCACAGCCGCACAAATTCTCTTGCGCCCGCTTCCGCCGCCGGATCAAGACCGAACTCTAGCGGGACGCGGCGGGCTTTACTTCACAATCGCGCGCTTGATTCCACTCTTCGAGCAGTACGCTCCAGAGTTCGCGCCTGAGCTTCGCGCTAAGATGAGCGCGCTTGCGCCCGACGCGCCGGACAGATTCCGCAACGACGCAGACAAACTGCTGACGCGCGGGCTTGTGCCGGAAGAGAATCAGCGAGATGAGGGACAGGAAGCTTTGGAAACGGCAGACCGCGCTTCCGACCCTGTCGAGCGCGACATCTCTTATGCCAACGCAACGCTCATTGCCGCGAGGAAAGGCGACATGAGCGCGCGTGATCTCACGGACAAAATTCAGGACAGCGAAATGCGTAAGTCCGCCCGCGCTTTTGTTGATTTCACCCTCGTCGAAAAGGCGCTTGGACAGAAGGATGCGCAGGAAGCTCTCAAACGTATCCACACGGGTGAATTGACGAATACTCAGCGCGTCTGGGCGCTGACTGAAGCCGCGCGCTTGATGAAAAAGAGCGATGCTAAAAACGCCGCCGAAATCCTCGACGAAGCCGCAACGGAAGCGCGGCGTATCGGCGCAAGCGATCCTGACCGCGCACGCGCCCTCTTCGGAGTCGCAACGCGCATGTACGAAGTTGACCGGACGCGCGTTTGGGAGATTGTGTCGGAAGCTATCAAGGCAGCCGACTCGACCTCCGGGTTTACAGGCGAGGATGCGCGACTCGTCTCCAGCTTTGCGACTCCGCACGGCACATCAACGACCAGCTCCAACGTAGAGAGCTTCGACGTTGGCAGCATCTTCGGCCTGCTTGCCAGAGACGATCTCTACCGCGCCGTTGAGCTGGCAAAGAATTTTACAACCGATGCTCCACGCGCCACCGCCACTCTCGCCATCATCCACGCAGTCCTCGACCAGAAGCGCAGAGAATCAAGAACCGAAAGCCGGAGCGTGACTCAATGATGAACGCGGAATGATGAATGATGAATGAAAGGCAGGCGGCTCTTCAATTCATCATTCATCATTCCGCGTTCATCATTTCCTTTACGCCCGCCAGTACAAAAGTGTACTTTACTCTCCGCCTGAGTTGGCTCAGTGGAGATCATGTCCGAGCAAACACCCACCATAGTAGTCGAAACACCTTTGCAGCGCTTTGACGTTTTCCTGTCTCACAACAGCCGCGAAAAGCCTGTCGTCGAACGCATCGCCGAGAAATTAAAGCGCGAGGGGTTTGAACCCTGGCTCGATAAGTGGTGTCTCACGCCCGCTGGCGACTGGCAGGATGAGCTGGCGACGGGCTTGCGCGCATCCGAAGCTTGCGCGGTCTTCATCGGGCCAAGCGGCATCGGCAGTTGGGAAGATTTAGAGTACAAGCTGGCGACAGACCGGATGGCTAAAGATCGCGCCTTTCGCGTCTTTCTAGTCCTCTTGCCGGGCTTGCCCGAACCCTTCGACACGAGCGCGCTGCCGCCCTTCCTGAGCACACGCACATGGATTGATCTGCGGAAAGGGATTGAAGATACGCGCGGCTTTCAATCGCTTATTCACGGGATCAAGGGACTCCCGCTTGGGCCTGAAAGGGCGATTGAGCCGCGCAACGACATCTGCCCGTATCGCGGACTGCAAGCCTTCGACGAGGATCACTCGGAGTTCTTCTTCGGGCGCGATGGTGACATACAGCGCCTGCTTGAGAAGTTGAAAGTGACGCGCTTCATCGCCGTCATCGGGTCGTCGGGCAGCGGCAAATCTTCGCTCGTGCGTGCTGGCGTTGTGCCTGCGCTGAAGAAAGGCGTGCTGCCTGAGAGCGATACCTGGACCTTGCGCGTCTTCACACCAGGCGCGCAGCCGCTCGCCGCTCTCGCAGCTAATCTCCTGCGTCTTTATCCCAACGAAGCCATGAACAAGACGCTCGACCAGTTAGCGGCTGACGAGCGCACGCTGCACCTGGCCGCCTCGCTTGGCCTTGCCGAACGCCCTTCAACGGAGCGTGTGGTATGGGTGATAGATCAGTTCGAGGAGATTTTCACGCTCTGCGCGGACGAGCGAGAACGCGCGCAGTTTCTAGCCAATCTGCTTTACGCGGCGTTTATCCCGAACGGGCGTTGCGCGGTTATCCTGACGTTGCGCGCGGACTTTTATCACAAATGCGCGGCTTACCCTGAACTCTCGGCGCGACTGGCCGAGCACCAGTTTCTAGTCAGCCTGATGGGTCAGAGCAATTTACGGCAGGCGATTGAAGAACCTGCGTGGCACGTCGGGCTTGAATTTGAGCAGGGCCTGGTCGAGACGATTCTGGATGATGTGGAGAATCAACCGGGTGCGCTGCCGCTCCTGGAACACGCGCTGCTGGAATTGTGGGAGCGTAGGCGCGGCACGATGATGACGCTGGAAGCCTACCGCGAGAGCGGCGGCGTTGAGGGCGCGATAGCGAAGCGAGCCGACACCATCTATGTCTCATTCGATCCTGAGCAGCAGACGATTGTGCGCCGCATCATGCTCCGCCTGACGCAGCCCGGCGAAGGCACAGAGGACACGCGGCGGCGAGCCACGATGTCCGAACTCGTCACGCACGAGGGCGAGAGCCAGATGGTGGAAGGCGTGGTGCAGGAGATGGCAAACGCGCGGCTGCTGACGACAAACACGGATGAGCAGTCGGGCGAACAAATAGTTGATGTCTCGCACGAGGCGTTGATAAGAGGCTGGCCGCGACTCAGAAAGTGGATTGAGGAAGACCGTGCGGGCTTGCGTATTCTTCGACGGCTAACTGAAGCGTCGCGTGAATGGCAAACGGCGAAAGATGAAAGTCTCCTTTATCGTGGAGCGCGACTGGCACAGGCTGTCGAGTGGAGTGAGAAAAATGAGGGCGCGCTCAACGAGATGGAGCGAGAGTTCCTGAATCAGAGCGTGGCGCAGCACAAGGCAGCAGAGCGACGAAGAAGAAGAGTCATTATAGGGCTGGCCGCAGGTTTGGTTATTGCTGTAGCTCTCGCCGTGTTGGCGCTCTTTCAATGGTGGCGCGCGAACGAGCAGACGCAAATCGCGCGCTCAAGACAACTGGCGTCGGAGTCTTACGCGCAGATGGAGAAGGAGCCTAGCCTGGGACTCCTGCTGGGCGTTGAGGCCAACCGCGTTCACGAGTCTTACGGGGCTAGAAGAACTTTGCTTCTTGATATGCAATATCGTGAGTACCTCGCGGCGATTCTTCACGGCCACACGGCGGAGGTTCATAAAGTAGTCTTCAGTCCTGACGGCAAACTGCTGGCTTCAGCCAGCGGCACGAACGAAAAAGATAATTCCGTGCGACTCTGGGATGTCGCTTCGGGCCAGCCCATAGGTGAAGCTCTCACAGGCCATCAGAATGTGGTACGGAGTGTAGCCTTCAGCTCAGATGGAAAAATCCTAGCTTCAGGCGATGAGAAAGGCGTCATCATTTTGTGGGACGTAGCCACTCGTCAGCCCATCGGTCGACCTCTCACAGGCCACCAGAACGCCGTGCTTAGTTTGGCCTTTAGTCCCGACAACAATATTCTGGCTTCAGGCAGCTATTTCGGGCCTAGCGACGATGATTCGGATAATGATGGGGAAATTTATCTCTGGAACGTGGTTACTCATGAGCGCATCGGCGTGCCCCTCAAAGGCCATACTTCCTTTGCTAGTGTTCTGGCGTTTAGTCCTGATGGCAAGATACTGGCTTCCGGTAGCGGCAAGTATAGCCCTTCTGATCCTTCAATCATCCTCTGGGATGTCGCCACACAAAGACTTCTCATCTCATCTCTCAAAGGTCACAGCGGCGCTATATCAAGTCTGGCTTTCAGCCCGGACGGGAAGGTGTTAGCTTCCGGCAGCGCAGATAAAACTGTCAGGCTGTGGGATGTGGCTGCGCGCAAGTCTCTTGACGGCCTCGAACTACTCAACGCTGGTCTTGAGGAGAATCATGTAAGTGAAGTTCTTGATGTACAATTCACGCGCGACGGCAAGAGACTGTTTTCAGCCGACGCCGGTTCAGCCGACGCCGGAACTCACATCTTGGTGCGCGAGGTCAAGTTTTCGACCAATAACAACAAGCTCACCCTCTCCGGTAGCAAACTGATAAAGTCCTTCGACAGCTATTTTAGTAAAATGCGGAGTGTTGCCTTCAGCCTGGAGACCTCCATGTGGGCCACGGGCGGCTGCCGAAGGCGGGTGGGTGATGGTCCCTGTACTGAAGGTGAAGTCAGTATCTGGAGCATGAACTCTCGTCTGCCCATCAGTCACCTTGTTACTGAAGATTCCGGTGGAGACATGGAGAACGTGGCCTTCAGCCCAAACGGTAAGACTCTGGCCTCCGGCGATTGCAGTGAAATGGATAGTGATGAGAATTGTGTTCGCGATGAGGTTCGTTTGTGGGATACCGCAACTCGCCAACCGAGCGCCCAACTCAGAGACGTGACCAACAAATTAACCAGTCTGGCTTATAGTCCTGACGGGAAAATACTGGCGGCGGGCAGTTGCGGGCAGCCTGAAGGCGTTGGGTATGGAGGAACATGTAAACAGGGTGAGATACGACTCTGGAATCCAGACACTCAGCAACCCATCGCTCAACCGCTCATGGGCCATAGCAATTCTGTCACGATGCTGGCTTTCAGTTCCGACGGTAAAACTCTGGCTTCCAGCGACGGCAATAATATTCTTCTGTGGAACATTAAAACACGCCAGATGCTCGGCGAAATCAAGCCCGGCCATCAATATAAAGAACAAAGTACGAGGCTCAGCCCTCTGGCAAGTATAGCTTTCAGTCCTGACGGCAAAACGCTGGCGTCGAGCGGCTGCGGAAAACTAGAGGAGAGAGTACCCGGTGGTGAATCGCACTATTTCTGTGTTGAAGGTGAAATCCGTTTATGGGATGTGGCTACCAGACAACTGCTCGGACAGCCTCTCTTAGGACACAAAGATGAAATCAAGAGCGTGGCCTTCAGTCCTGATGGTAAAACACTGGCCTCCGCCTCTGGTCGGTCTGATGGAACGATTAAACTCTGGGATATAGCCACGCGACAACAGGTAGGACGAGATTTCGCTGGCTATGTCGCCGGGATGAGGAAGGTAATTTTCAGCCCTGACGGCGCAACCCTAGCTTCAATAGCCGATCACTTACTGTTTGTTACGGTTTCCAATATCTTCCTCTGGGATGTGGCAACTCACCAACTTATCGGTCAACCGCTCAACGCTCATACCAGGTTTGTCAGGGACATAGCCTTCAGCCCAGATGGACAGATGCTGGCGTCAGGCGGCTGGGATAAAGCCGTGCTGCTCTGGGATATGAAGCTGGAATCGTGGGCCGCCAGCGCCTGCCGCGTCGCCAATCGCAACATGACGCGCGCAGAGTGGGAACGATACTTCCCGGATCAGCCGTACCACAAAACCTGCCCGAATCTTCCAGAGCCAAAAGATTAATTCGTGAATCGTGAATCGTAAATCGTGAATAGAAGGAGCGTCGGTTCGTCTCTTCACGATTTACGATTCACGATTCACGAGCAGACGATTCACGAATAAATATTCATTGGTCGCGTGAGAAGTTGAACGGGGTCGTCAACGTTGAGGGCTTCGCGGACGTAGAAGGCTTCGCCTGCGGCTGCGCCGATGAGCGAGCCGTAGTAGCGCATGCGCCATTCGATCTGTTGCAGGAAATTTTTATCGCTGATGCGCGTCTCCGGCTCATTCGCGTCGGCCCTGTAGAACTGCGAGGCGTGCGCTCTGATGGCGCGCATCTTTTCTTCCATGAAATCGGAAACGTCAACGATGAAGGATGGAACGACGAGGCGCGAAAAGACTGCGTGCGCCAGCGACGGCATGCGCACGGCATCCAATCCTGACTCTTCATCGTAACGACGCATGCTGGCGAGGCGCGCGGCCTCGCGCACGATGCGGGCCGTAGCAGCATGGTCTGGATGCGGATCGTCCCAGTGCGGGGTGAAAATAACTTTGGGCTTGTGCGTGCGTATGACTCTCACCATCGCGCGGCGCGCTTCTTCCGTCAGCCAGACATGACCATCGGGCTGTTCCAAGTTGAGTCGCACATCAAGTTTCAAGATACGCGCAGCCTCGCGCGCTTCTTCAGCGCGACCTTCGATAGTTCCGCGCGTGCCCATCTCGCCGCGCGTCATGTCGAGCACGCCCGTGCTGTAGCCCAGAGATTTCAACTTGAGCAGTGTGCCCGCAGCAGCCAACTCCGCATCGTCTGGATGCGAAAAGACCCCCAGCGCATCAAGCTCTACGTTAGAGTTATCCATGCTTTGAGATTTAGCCTAACAGATGTGCTTTGGTCAAGCGAGCATTTGACGCTTGCTCGCGTGATTTTGTAGCCTTCAGTTCATCAAAGGAACAATCCGAAAGGAAAGCAGCCTTTCTTCCGGCTTCTGGATTCTGATTTTATGATGACCCTCGTAGTCCTCGGCTCAGGCACGTCCGTCCCGCATCCTGAGCGCGCTTCCACCTCGCACTGGCTCGAAACCGAAACGGGGTCGCTCTTGCTTGACGTGAGCGCGGCAGCTGTTCACCGGATGGCGCAGGAACATCTTGATTGGGTTAATCTGGACGCTATCTGGATCAGCCATTTTCACCTCGACCACATCGGCGGCCTCGCTCCCCTTCTCTTCGGGACCAAACAAGCTCCCCAAACAAAGTCGCGTCGTAAGCCTCTGACCATCTTCGGCGGGCGCGGCTTGCAGAAACTCTTCAGCGTGTTTGATGGAGCGAACAATTACAACTTGCTGAAGCAGCCATTTCCGGTTGAGATTCGAGAGGTCGAGCCGCTCACCGAGTTTGAAATTCTAAACGGCCTGCGCGCCCGCGTCTTTTCGACGCCGCACACGCCAGAGAGTCTTGCGCTGCGCCTTGATAACGAGCGCGGCGTATCGCTCGTCTATACTTCGGACACGGGCTACACGGATGCGCTCGCAACGTTTGCTCAAGGTGTTAATCTCTTGATGATGGAATGCTCTTTCTGGCGCAACAAGCCCGTCGAGACGCACCTTGAATTGAAAGACGCTATGGAATTAGCGCACCGCGCCGGAGCCGGTAAAGTTTTACTTGGACATCTCTACCCGGAATGGGACGGAGTTGACATCGAGGCGGAAGCGAAAAAGCTCTGGCCCGGCGAGACCATCGCCGCCACAGACGGGCTGCGCCTCAGCATTGGCTAATATTTGAAAGTCGCCGCTACGCCGCGCACGATATTGATTCAAGAGGAAGCGAGCATTTTTGATGAACAGGAGACACAAACACTTCAACAGCGCAATGCTGGTCATGCTTCTCATCCATTTAGTCTCCGCGCAGCGTACCACTCCGGCGCGTGTTAACGATGGCCGTGATGTGGAGTTGCTCGAAATAGGTCGAGCAACAAAACTTCAGACGCCCCCGTCCGCTCCTGCCTCAATCAAAATCATCTCTTACAACATACGCTGGCGCGGAGGCGCGGACCTGCTCAAGTTAATCGAGCTTTTCAAAGCGGACGATCAAATCGGGCGGGCTGCGATCATCGGCTTGCAGGAAGTTGATCGCAACAAGAAGCGCACGGGAAACCAGAACACGGCTCTTCAAATGGCCGAAGCGTTGGGTATGTATTACGCCTGGACTGCGCCGCCGCCACCTCCGGCGAAAGATCAGAAGCCGCAGGAAGAAGAGACAGGCGTCGCCATCCTGAGCCAGTATCCTTTGACAGACTTGCAGCGGATAGTGCTGCCGAACGAAGGGCCTGGCGGGAGAAGGCGCGTGGCTTTAGGCGCGACCGTCAAGATCGGAGAGACGAGCGTGCGCGTCTATTCCGCGCATGCGGAGATACGCATTTCCAACCAGGCAAGGCTTGAGCAACTCAAGGCCATGATTGATGACGCGCAAACTCATTACCCGAAAATCGAGCGCGTGGTTGTGCTCGGAGACTTCAACACGATCACGGCCAAAGATGTAGGCGAAACGTCTGAACTGTTTACGGCAGCAAAATTCTCCACACCCTTCACCAACAACCTCACCACCTGGAAGACATTCATACTCGAACTCAAGCTCGACTGGCTCTGGCTGCGCGGCCTGCAAGCGACGAGTTTTGGAATCAATAAGAAAGTCGGCCTCTCAGACCACTGGCCGCTGTGGGCAGTCGTAACGCTGAACGCTGAAAAGCAGAAGGCGGAATCAAAAGCCGGAAGCCGGAATGAAGCGCAGGCGGAGAACCCGTGAAGCACGTCCGTTGCCAGCCGAGATACTATAGTGAATCTCATTGGAGTGCGACCAGCGTTCAGAGTTCACGCTTTCAGCGTGTTTGCGAAAACAGCCTCAAGGCTGAACTCTAAACTGGTTCCACCCAATCGAGAACCGCTATAAAGAAGGCGGTGAGTTTTCGCCCCAAAAACTCACCGCCTTCCACGTCGCATGGTGCTGCTACACAGGGAGACCAGTTAAGCGCACACATACGGCGAAAAGCAATGATGAACGCGGAACGATGAACGACGAATTAAAGACAAAAGCTTTTCAGTTCATCATTCATCGTTTGCATTCACCCCTTCGTTACCTCGCACTGACGACTACATTGTTAGCCTGCAAAGCGTTGCCGGTGGCGCGTTGCAGTTCGGCAATGGCCTTGTTGAGATCGGTCTGTGCGCGCAGTTCGTTACCGCGCGCTGTGGTCAATGCCGTCTGGCGTTCGAGCACGAGGAAGAGCGTGGATTGCCCTATGTCGAACTTGCGCTGCTCGCTCGTGTATTGCTGCTCGCTGGCCGAGCGCGCCGCCGCTGCCGCATTCAACCGCGCCTGCACTGTGTGAACCGATTGCAAAGCGTTGCGCACGTCCACCTGAATCAACTGCTCCAACTGCTCGCGCTGCGTCGTGATTCGTTTCCCTTCGACCAGCGAACGTCCAAGCTGCGCTTCAGCCGTGCGGTTCCTGATCGGAAGACTCAACTGCACGCCGACACGAAAATTGTTGTAGCGATTCGCTGCCAGATTAAAGAACGATTGTCCAAAGCCGCCGACAAAGGAATCTTGAATCGAGGTTGGCTGAGGCTCCGGTAAGACAGGCAAGCCGCTCAACCGCGAAAGCTCGTTGATACGCTCGCGCAGTAGAGCCGTCGAAGCTGTCAGAGGATTGCCTGAAATGTTGCCGTTGACATCTCCTGAGAGGCCGACGATGCCGTAGCTGCCGACCAAATCAACCTGCGGCCTGGTCTGCTCTCGAAAGTATCGCTGGTCTATCGCGTTAATCTCGCGCGCGACCGTAGACTGCTGTAGCTCAGTACGATTCAAGAGCGCCGTCTCCATCGCCTCGTTGAGGTTGATGACAGGCGGGGTGAGATCAACCGAGTCTGTCGGGATGACGGAGACGTTCCAGAACGGCGACTGCCTGTTCTCCGCGATCAGATTCTTCAAGTTGTTCTCGGCTCGCCCGACATCTTCGAGCGCGCTGTAGACGTTCTGCTCGTAGCCAGCGACCTGCGCTTCGGCTGCGACCACATCAATCGGCGCGAGCATGCCTTCTTCAACCATGCGCTTGTTGTGCTCAAGCTGCGTGCGCGCGTCTTTCACGGCGTCGCGCTGAATCTGTAGATTGCGGAGCGTGAAGACCAAATCCCAGTAAGCGCGCTGCACCTGCGTGATGGTTTCAATGGTGCGCTGGCGAAACTGCGCGTCCGTCAAGCTCAAGTTTTTCTTGGCGACTTCGATCAGGCGGCGCGTGTTGTCGAAGCGCAGGCCGCGTAGCAACGGCTGCGTGTAATTGAAAGTGAGCGCAGTCGGAAACTGCGGGTTGAGCGCGGCGAACTGGTTGTCGGTCGTCAATCGAATGGCGGAAAAGTCGGCGCGGTAGCTGCCGCCAAACTTCGGCGCGAGACCTTCAAAACGAGCCGTCCCGGTAAAATCGCTCTGCGTGACAGCGCCGCTTGAGCTGCCGCTCAGGAAGCTGGCCGAGGGCGTCGTGGTGCGCTCATAGTAAGACGTGGAATTGAAACGCGGGTCGTATGCGCCGCGCGCTCCCAGTAGATCAAACTCCGCCGCTCGCACGTTCTGGCGCGAGACCTCTATGTCCTTGTTATTCGAGAGCGCCATCTCCAGGGCTTCGCGCAAAGAGAGCGGGCGTTGATCGGTCATATCAACGCCGATGCGCCCGATTTCGGGCAAGGGTCTTTCAGGCGCGCGATAGTTTGGAGCGATTGCCGGAACCATTGGGAGTTCTTCGGGCGTGGGTGTCGGCACGATCACGCTCGTTGGAGTCGGAGATGGAGCAGGCACGATTGTTTGAACTGGCGTTGGCTGCTGTCTTGATTGTGGCGGCTGTGTTGGCGCAAGCGTAGTTTGATTACCTGACGGCAAACTATCGGTCGTCGGAATCGAAGTCACGGGAGCGCCCGTCTGCGACTGAGCGAACACGGATGCCTGTCTGCCCGACGCGCAGAAAAGAAGCGTGGCGACCAGAGCCATAATTGCTGATTTAAGATTGCGACGATTCATAACAATTTTAACTTTGAACCACAGAGGCGCAGAGACCGGAGAGAATCTAAAAAAGTTAAAGCGCCTTTTCTCTTTCCTTCTTCCCTTTTGTGCATTTCTTCTCCGTGCCTCTGTGTCTCTGTGGCTATCTTTCTAGTGCCTCGAAAACATGCTAAAGAGCGAAGCTGTCGCCGATGCGGTCTTGCGTCTGGCCCATGCGAATGCGCCGCGAACCGGCGAGGCAATGCGACCGAGCACGCGGCTTCTGCTTAAATCATCAAAGAGCGAATAGAAGACCGGCACGGCCAAAAGCGTCAGCAACAGGCAGAGCGATTGACCGCCGACGACTAGCACGCCGATGGAACGGTTCGTCCCCGAACCCGGCCCCGATGAGAGCACCAAAGGCATCATGCCTGCGACGAGCGCAATGGTTGTCATCAAGATAGGGCGCAGGCGGTCGCGGTTTGCCTGGATGATTGCGTCGTGACGATCCATGCCCTGCGCGCGCAGTTCGTTCGTGTGGTCAATCTGCAAGATGGCGTTCTTCTTGACGACGCCGAAGAGCAGCAGCAGTCCTAGACCGGAAAAAATGTTGACGGTCTGCCCCGTCACGAGCAAGCTCAGAATGCCGAACGGAATGGCAAGCGGCAGCGTGAGCAAGATTGTTATTGGGTGAATGAAAGATTCAAACTGCGCCGCCAGCACCATGTACATGAAGACGAATGAGAGGACGAAGGCGAGCATGAAGTAGTAGCCCGCGCGGCCTAACTCTTTGGAGCGTCCGGCCACGTCAGCCTTGTAGCCACTCTCAAAATGCAGGTCTTTGACAAACCCCTTCATCTTCTCAACCACGTCGGCCTGCGAGCCGCCGGGTCTAACGTTGGCGAGCAAGCTCACCTGCCGCTCACGGTTGAGACGATCAATCGCGGACGGCCCCGCGCCTTCATCAACGCGGACTAGATTATCGAGTGTGACCCAACCGATCTTCGCCGAAGGGACGATCATGCGCTTCAAGCCTTCGACGCTCGCGCGAAACTCGCCCGTAGCGCGCACACGTATATCGTACTGATCCTTGCCCGCGTTAAAGGTCGAAACCTTCTGACCTGCGACGAGCGTGTTGAGAGCCTGCGCGATGTCGCCGACACGCACGCCCAAATCCCCTGCGCGGGCGCGATCAATCACGACGCGAAGCTCCGGCTTGCCCGTGATTAAAGTCGAGTCGGCATCAACCACGTCAGGAATCGTTCTCATTTTCGCCAGAAGGTCTTCGGAGTATTTCGTCAGCTTCTCAAGATCAGGGCCGCTGACGACGTATTGAATGTCCGCATTACGAAAGCCGCCGCCTGAGATGGCCGCGACCGGCTGAACGCTGGTGCGTAACTCTTTCGGATAATTCTTCAACAACTCACGCGCCCTCACCATCAACTTCTCCTGCGTCAACGCGCGATCTTTAATCGGCGCGAGCTTGACGTAAATGGACGCGCTGTTGACGAGTTGCTGCTGCCCGCCGCCGATGGTCGTCAGCGTGGCCTCGACGCCCGGAAGTCCGCGCATCTCCGCCGCAATCTTTTCGACTTGCGCGGAGGTCGCAGGCAACGTTGAGCCTTCGGGCGCACGCACGCTGATTTCAAACTGCGACTGGTCGTCCACAGGCAGGAAGTTCTTACCGACAAACTTGAAGAGCGGCACGATGCTGATGATAACCAGCACACAGAGGCCGACGACCACCCAGCGATGCGCCATTGACCATTCGAGCATCCACTTGTACGTGCGATCAATCGGGCGATACCAGCGCGACTCCTTCGACGAGCCATGCCCCGCAGACGCTGTTTCCAGCCTCTTCTCTTCCTTCTGCAATTCATCGGCTGTCTGCGGCGGAATCTCAGGCAGCGGCGCAGCCTCTTTGTCCTCTACATTCTTTTCCCCATCCTTCTCTCCAGCCACGACGAGCGATTCGCTCGCCAAGCCGACGGGCGCATCGGTTTCGGAAGGCTCACTTCCGGTTCCGGCTGGCAGCGGATCATTTTTGCGTTTAATCAAACGCGCGGCCAGCATCGGCGTCAGCGTAAACGAAACCAGGAGCGAGACGGCGATAGCAAACGATGCTGTCAGGCCGAACGAAGACATGAAGCGACCGACGATGCCGCCCATGAAGCCGACGGGCAGGAAGACTGCGAGCAGGCTAAGCGTCGTCGCCATAACCGCGAGGCCGATCTCCTTCGTGCCTTGAATCGCAGCTTGAAACGGCGGGACGCCCTTCTCTTCGACGAAGCGAAAGATGTTTTCCAAAACCACAATCGCATCGTCAATCACGATGCCGACCATGAGTGTCAAAGCCAGCATCGTAATCTGGTTGAGCGTGAATCCCATCGCGGCCATCAGGCCGAAGGTTGCGATGATTGAAGTCGGGATGGCGATGGCGGCGATGAACGTCGAGCGAAAACTCCAGAGGAAGATGAAGACGACGATGGCCGCGAGTGCGCCGCCCTCGATCAAGTGTGTCTCGATTGATTCGAGCGAGGCTTTGATGAAGATGGATTGATCGCCGACGATCTCTGTCTTGAATCCCGGCGGCATCATCGGAGTAATCTCCGCCAGCCGCTCCTTGACGGCATCGGCGACCGCCACAGTGTTCTGTCCTGATTGTTTGGAGACGACGAGCGTGACGGCTGGCTGCCCGTTAAGCAACGCCTCGGTGCGCTGCTCCTCCGCGCTGTCCTCGACGTAGCCAATGTCGCTCACCTTAACCTGATAATTGCCGCGCGTGGCGACGATCAGGTCGTTGAAGCTCGCGGGGTCAACGATGCGTCCCATCGTGCGAACCGTCAACTCGCGCGTGCCTTCGTCAACGCGCCCGCCAGGAACTTCCATGTTCTGTGAGCGCACTGCACTAGCGACTTCCGCGACCGTCACGTTATAAGAGCGCAGCTTGTCTGGATCAACCCAGACCTGAATCTCGCGCTGGCGGCCTCCGACAATCTGCACCTGGCCGACGCCGTTGATTGCTTCGATGCGATCCTTAATCTGCTTGTCGGCAACGTCTGTGACTTCGCGCAGGCTGCGCGGCGCGGAGACGGCGATGCGTAGGACCGGCGCGGCATCCGTGTCTAGTTTCTGGACGACAGGCTTCTCGGCTGTCTCCGGCAAATCCGGGATAACCAGATCAACCTTGTCGCGCACTTCCTGCGCCGCGATGTCAGCATTCTTATCCAGCAGAAACGTGATGAAGACCTGCGAGACGCCTTCAACAGAAGTGGAGCGCAACTCGTCTATGCCGCTGATGGTATTGACCGCGCCCTCTACCTTGTCCGTAATCTCGGTCTCAATCTCCTGCGGTGATGCACCGGGATTAACTACCGAGACCGTGATTGTCGGCAGATCAATCTTCGGAAAGAGATCAACGCCCAGCGACTTAAACGAGAAGAGGCCGACCACCACCAGCGACAGAATCAACATCGTCGCAAACACCGGACGGCGGACACAAATTTCAGCAAGCTTCTGCATAAATTAGTCTGGAGTCTGGAGTCTGGAGTCTGGAGTCCGAGGTCAAAAGCAATTTATATTTTAGCCTTTGACTCTCGACTCCAGACTCCAGACTCCAGAACTGTTATTGTCTGACGGCCATTCCGTCGCTCAATAGTTCCACGTTGCTCGTGGCGACTTGCTCTTCGGCTGCGAGGCCGCTTTTGATTTCAACAAGGTCGCCTTCCGTTTGCCCTAGTTGCACGATGCGTTTCTCAGCATGTCCGTTCTTGATAACGAAGACGTAGCTTGTGCCCGCTTCGGTTCTGACCGAGCGCGCAGGCACGAGCAGCGCCGGGGATGTTTGCGGTTGCAAGATACGCACGGTGGCAAACTGTCCGGGCTTCAGAGAGCCGTCGCTGTTCTCAACCTGCGCCTCAACAGTCATCGTGCGCGAGTTCGGCGTCACGCTCGGCGCGACGTGATGCACGCGCCCGCTGTATGAGCGGTCGGGATAGGCGCTGACGTTGACCGACACACTCTGTCCCACGCTAATGGCGTTGAGCGCCTGTTCGGGAATGTCCATCCTCACCCGCAAGGGATTCGTGCGCACGATGGTCGCAATCTTCGAGGAGGTCGTCACATACTCGCCTACATCAGCCGGGCGATCCGAGATGTAGCCGCTCATTGGAGCCATCACGACCGCGTCCGCGATTGCCTTGCGCGCCTGCGCGATCTGCGTTCTGGAAGAAGCGACGGCAGCACGCGCAGTATCCACCGCAGCATAGTTCTGCCGCGCAGCCGTCAACTGCACTTCATACTGCTCTTGCAACTGGTCGCGCTGCGCCTTCTGCTGGTCATAAGAGGAGCGCGACACGTCGCCCGTCTCAACCAGATGCTCGAAGCGGCGCAGTTGTTTATCCGCCAACTCAAGCGCGACCCGCGCCGAGGCGACCTCCGCAACGCGCGTCGGCTCAAACTGCTGTCCGGGACGCAGGCCCACTTTCGCTTCAGCCTGGCGCACGGCGGCCTCCGATTGCGCGACCTGCGCTGTAGCCTGGTCGAGCCGTATGCGAGCATCCCTGTCGTCAAGACGAACGAGCACCGCGCCGCGCTCGACGAAGCTGCCGAGATCAACCCCGACCGAGACAACCTTGCCGCCCACAGCCGGGGCGACATCCGTCTGCTCGTCAGCAGCGAGGCTGCCCGTCGCTTCAAAGAAGCGCGGCAGGTCGCGTGTGATTGCTGCGGCGGTCGTCACGTCAACGGTTGCCGGAGCTGTCGCAGTATTCGTCTGCGTCGTATTCGATTGAGTCTTTGAGCCGCCGCCACACGCGAGCGCGAAAAGGCTCACGACGGCGAGAACGAAAGCGAGAGATAAGAATTTGAGCTTCTCAGCGCGGGAGATCATTTCGTTTGCTTCTTCTTTTTCGCGGAAATGCGCGTTTGCGCTACCGCACGCTTGCTCGCCTTAGCTTGCGACGTAGCGTGTGTTGTGATGCCTTTCAATAGAATTTCCGTAAAGTCGTGCGCGGCGCGCTCGTTCGAGATGTTGAGCAGGCGGCGCGACGGGTCCCATAAATTGTTGCTGAGCGAATGATGCATAATCATGCCGATGAAGCCGCGCACGACGATGCTCGGATCAACCTCACGAAAAGCGCCGTCTCGCTGCCGCTCACGTATGTAGTTGCCCAAAAATTCATAGATGCGAAGCACGAATGTGTCCCAGAACATCTGCGTCAGTTGATGCTCTTCGAGCGCAGCATGCAGCAGGAGTCGCATGAACTCCGGGTCTTGCTCGTGCTGCTGCAAGGCGGTGTAGGCTAGAGTCTCGAAGACGGCGCGGTCATCTTTGCGCCGGACTGCATCTGCCACTAATTCGCATGGGTCTCCGAGACCTTCAGCGCAGGCTTTGTGATCCAGGATGGCCGCGTAGAGTTCTTCCTTGGTGGCGAAGTGGCGAAAGACCATCGCCTCGGAGATTCCTGCCGCCTGCGCGATCTCCTTGGTGGTCGCGCCGCGAAAGCCGCGCTGCGAAAAGAGGCTGACGGCGATACGCAGGATTTGGAGGCGGCGCTCTTCGCCCGCCATCCGCCCGCCGAGCAAGGGCTGCGACTCATTAGTTGAAGAGGTGATTTCCTTGCTCAATAGTTGATCCGTTTCTGCCCGCGCTGTTTGAAAGTAAGTGCTTACTTACCATCTTTCTGCAAACGAAGTCAAGGCGGGTTTAGTTTCAAAAAGTTATCAGTTGGAGCGGAATTGTTTCTGGAATTTTCGCTGGTTGCTGTACTGTTCCCGACCTTTGCGCTACAGTATCACGTACCCTTTCGCAACGAGATTGAGCAAGGAGTTGAACGCGCCTTAGAGGTTCGCGCGGGCTGCGCGTCTTTATTTTACGGCGCGCGGCATGGGTAACAATATTTTGCGTGTGTGTCGGCACGTTGTTTGCTCAGTTTTGGCGGGAGCGACTAATTTAAGATAACACTCTCTCGCACCAGGTCATCCGGCTTAGGCGCGGATGAAATACTTATTTTCAAGGAGAAGACGAGATGTCAGAGAACAGAAACCCAGGCGGATTCAATCAAGGATCATCACAAACCGGCGGCTCCAATACCGGAACAACGGGTAATACCCCCGGCGGCGGCGGCGGCAACCAGAGCCTGACGCCCACAGGCGGACAGAGCACGGGCGGCAGCACAACAGGCACAGGGGCGGCGACCGCAGAGGATAAGGGCTACGGCGCGAAGATCGCCGACGCCGCTTCGACGGCTAAAGACTATGTGACCGACAAGGTGTCCGCCATCGGCGACAAGATTTCAGACCTCAAGAACGTAGATGTCAAAGAGGTTGCTAACCAGGCGAAGGACTATGCGCGCGAGAATCCGGGTCAGGCGATCCTGATTTCGGCTGCTGCGGGCCTCGTCCTCGGCATGCTGATTCGCGGCAGCAAACGATCATAAGAAGGGTGATAGGTGATGAGTGATGAGTGATCAGAGAAATGCTTTTTCTCATCACTTATCACTTATCACTCATCACTGCTTTTAAGGAGGAGCGATGGCCGATTTAGAGAAGAGCACGGCAGCCGCGCCCGCTAAAAACGCCGAGGTGCAGACGGACATTGAAGGTCTGCCTGCGCTCTTCGGGCGTTTGAGCGATGGTGTGATGACGCTGCTGGACACGAAGCTCAGCTTGCTGAAGGTTGAGGTCAAAGAGGATGTCAGCGGTTACATGCGGGGCGCGGTAACGATCCTCATCGGTGGAATTATTGCGGCAGTCGGCTTTGCGATTCTGAACGTGGCGGTCGCGCTGTTTGTCGGGTCGCTGATGCCTGAACGGATGGACCCGGCGGTTCGTCTGGCGCTCGGTTTCGCTATCACCGGCGCGCTTTACCTGTTAATCGGAGGCATCTTCATCATCACGGCGAAGAATCGTCTGGCTAAACAGGACATCGTTCCCAACCGCAGCGTTGACGAAATCAGAAAGGACAAGCAATGGCTGAAGAAGGAACTCTAGGACAGGCGCGCGCTTCCAGCGAAAGAGATGACGGCGACGTGGAGCCTAGCAAGGAAGAGCTTCAGCGTCGGATGGAAGAGGCGCGCGAGTCAATCACGCAAACAGTAACGGAGATCAAAGAAACAGTGACGAACCAATACTATTCAGTGAAAGAGACAGTGTCGGATGCGCTCGACTGGCGTCATCATTTTCGCCAACGTCCCATAACCTTCAGCGTCGGCGCGCTCTCGGTCGGCTTCCTCGTCGGCTACGGGCTGGCAGGCGCATTCAAAGGCGACGGCAGGAGCGGCGACGACTATCCTTCCTACGAAGAGAGCGATGTCTATGCGCGCACCGGGGCAGCGCCTTCTAAATATGAGGAAGAGTATGACGAGGAGCGTCCGGCGGCTTTACACGAACACTATTATGCTGCTCAATCGGTCGCGGATAATTCGTCCGAGTCTTCAGAAGATGAAGGAGAGCAGAAGCCCGGACTGATCGAGCGCTTCAGGGGAACGCCCGTTTACGACCGTTTGCAAACAGAGGTGTCCTCGCTCGGTGATCGTTTTATTGACGAGCTATCCAGCACGGCTCACAAGGTTGTGCTGCCCGCGCTCTTCAATAAGATCAAGGAGATGTTCGGCGTTGATCTCTCTAACAAGCAGGGACAACCGGGCGGTGAGACAGCGCAGTCTGGAGGCACCGGAGGCGCGCAGGCTACAAACGCGCAGGCCGCCGGAGCATCTGCCTCTTCAACATCTGCTGCTTCGCGCGGTTCTTCCGGCTCATCCTATGCGACAAGCGAGAATCAAGGTTATGGCTCTCAGTCGTCTACAGGCGGGTCTGGCACAGCAGGCGGCAGCGATTCCGTTCTCGATCTAGACCGCTGATTTTGTAAACGGGACGATGTTTGACTCAGCCAAAGGGCGAGCTTCAAATCAGGCTCGCCCTTTGTGATATACACGCGAGCTTTACTCATCCGAGTTGCAAGATGCAAAGCGAAGTAATCACCAAACCTCAATCCGAAACGCAGACGGGCAAAACTATGCCCGCGCGTCCTGCCGTCATCATCAACGCTTCTTCGGGCACGGACGATAAAAAGGAGGCGCGCGAGCGTCTTCAGGAAGTCTTCGCTTCGGCGGGCGTTGATGCGCGCATCTCTCTGGCCGAGAGCGGCGAGGAGATTATTGATCTTGCGCGCAAGGCTGTTGAAGACAACTGCCAGCCGATTATTGCCGGGGGCGGCGATGGAACAATCAACGCCGTCGCTTCCCAAGTGGTTGATACAGACCGGACGCTCGGCGTGCTCCCCCTGGGCACGCTCAACCACTTCGCCAAAGATTTGAACATCCCGCTCGACATTGAGAGCGCGGCGCGCATTTGCCTGGAAGGGCGCGAAGCTAAGGTTGATGTCGGAGAAGTTGAGGGCCGCGTGTTTCTCAACAATTCGAGCCTCGGACTTTATCCGAACATCGTGCGCCATCGTGAGAAGCAGCAGCAGCAACTGGGGCGCGGCAAGTGGCCTGCCTTCATCTGGGCAACGCTGACCATGTTGAAACGCTATCCCTTCCTGAGCGTGCGCCTCAGCACGGACGAGCAGAGACTGATACGCCACACGCCGTTTGTCTTCATCGGCAACAACGAATACGAGATGGAAAGCTTCAACGTCGGCGCGCGATCCTGCATAGACGCAGGACACCTGAGCCTCTACGTGGCTCACCGCACGGGTCGTCTGGGGCTGCTGCGTCTGGCCTGGCGTGCGCTCTTCGGCGGGTTGCGCGACGAGCAGGATTTTGACGCAATGTGTACCAAAGAAATCTGGATCGAGACGCGCCACCCCAAACGCCTGCGCGTCGCCACAGATGGCGAAGTCGTAATCATGACGACGCCGCTTCACTATCGCGTGCGCCCCGGCGCACTGCGCGTGCTCGTACCTGAAAAAGTGATAAGTGATGAGTGATGAGTGATAAGTGATGAGTTAAAGACAGCTTTTCTCTCATCACTTATCACTCATCACTTATCACTCATCACTTATCACTAAGAGACTGTTATGCGGACACTCGTTCATCTCTCTGATCTTCATTTCGGGCGTGTTGATTATTCCGTGCTTGAGCCTCTGGTTGCGTGTATTGCCGAAGTGAAGCCGGATGTCGTCGTCGTCTCCGGCGATTTGACGCAGCGCGCCAGGAGCGAGCAGTTCAAGGAGGCAAAAGAGTTTCTTGATCGCCTTCCCTCGCCTCAAATTATTGTGCCGGGCAACCACGACGTGCCTTTGCACAACGCTTACGCGCGCTTCTTCCAGGCGCTCGACAAATACAAGCGATACATTACGGACGACCTCGAACCGTTCTATGCGGACGAAGAGATTGCCATTCTCGGCATCAACACGGCGCGCTCTCTGACGATCAAGTATGGGCGAATTAACGAAGAGCAGGTTGCCGCCATACGCGAGCGCATGTGCGCTCTCAAGGATGAAGTGACGAAGGTCATCGTCACCCATCACCCTTTTGATTTACCGGAAGGCCACGATGAAGACGAACTCGTTGGCCGCGCGCAACTGGCGATGGAGGCGATGGCAAAGTGCGGCGCAGACGTGTTGCTGGCAGGCCACCTGCACGTCAGCCACACGGGACATAGTTCTGCGCGCTACAAGATCGCAGGCCATAGCGCGCTCATCGTTTCCGCCGGAACAGCCACGTCAACGCGAGGTCGCGGCGAAACCAATTCTTTCAACGTGATCCGCATCAAGCATCCCTTCATCAACGTCGAGCGGCTCTCATGGCAACCAGAGCGAGCGAGTTTCGCTCCATCCTCAACCGAGCACTTCAAGCACACGCCCGATGGCTGGACGCGCGTCCCGGACGAAATGGCCGCCGAGATTGTTTACTCTGACAGCACCTCAGACGCGCTGCCTCATAAGCCTTGAAAGACTCGCTCCCGGCACGCCCACTCATTAGTTGACAGGAATCTTCATCCAATCATAGACTTTCCGGTGATCTCCCAACATGATCTACCTTTACTTCTAATCTTCAAAGAAGGACTCCTCTCATGCTCAAACAAACCGAAACGCCATCCCGTCAACGCTCAGTCGCAGTCTGCGTCGTCGTTCTAGTTGGATTACTGATTTGCGTTGTGCCGCGCACGACGAGCGCGCAAGGAACGCCGGATTATCAGGAGCAGCGCCAGAGGGCGTTGCTGCTTTACGATCAGAATAAGTTCACCGACGCGATACCTATCTTGGAAAAGCTGGTTAAAATCAAATCCGACGACATGGTTGTCCTTGAGCGTTTGGGTTGGGCAACGTTCGTTGTTTCAGGCTCGATTCAAGACCCGCAGGAGCGGCGGAAAGCGCGCGAGCGCGCCCGCACATTCCTGCTGCGCGCCAAAGAGCTGGGCGATGACAGCGAACTGTTGCGCGCCGGACTCGAAGGTCTGTCGCGCCCTGATCCCGGCGACCTTGCCTTTTCGAGTAACAAGGAAGCCGACCGAGCTATGCGCGAGGGTGAGGAAGCGCATACGAAAGGCGACCTTGATAAAGCTATCGCCGCTTACCAACGTGCGCTGCAACTCGATCCGAAGCTTTATCTGGCGGCGCTCTACATCGGCGACATGTATTTCAAGAAAGGCTACCAGGCGAGGGCGGATGACACGCGCGCCAAGAATGAGTTGCTTGATAAATCGGGCGAATGGTTTGCGCGTGCGATTGCAATCGAGGAGAACGTCGAGACGGCGCACCGCTACTGGGGCGATGCGCTGATGCTTCAGGGCAAGCAGCGAGAGGCGATGATAAAGTTCATTGACGCGATCATTGCCGAACCCGGCAATCGAAACGGTTACATGGGGCTTTCGCAATGGGCCGAGCGGAACCAGGTCAACATGTCGCATCCGAAGATTGAGATTCCGGTCAAGCTCTCTCCCTCCGGCGATAAGAAACTTGAGGTCTCTTTTGACCCCGCGCTGCGCGATAGCCCGGATGGTACAGGCGCGTGGGAACAGTATGGCCTTGTCCGCGCGAAATGGGTGGCAGAGGATTTCGCCAAAGCCTTTCCTAATGAGCAAGCGTACCGGCACACCTTGCGTGAAGAGACGGAGGCTTTGCGTAAAGTCGCCGAAGTTGCTTCAGAGTGGCTGAAGTCAGGCAAGATCAAATCGCTCTCGCCATCGCTTGCTGCCCTAGTCAAGCTCAATGAAGCAGGACTCTTAGAACCCTACATCTTCTACACCCGTGTGGATCAAGGAATCGCACGCGATTATGAAGCCTATCGCCAGGCCAACCGCGATAAGCTGCGACGTTACTGGGCGGAGTTCGTCATCGCAAGCCGCAAGTAGGCATTGCCGCTTCCAGATCAAAGGCTATCGTTAGCAGGAACGCTCTGAGATAAAGCGCGGACAACGTGCTCTCGTGATAAAGCCCGGGTCTATATCAAGACACTAAGCGCAGCATAATCTTGATAACCTCAAAGAGGGTCGCTTACTCAAATCAAGCCGCCTCACGTTGGTAGCCTCTGACAGATTTGCTCCTCTTCCTTTACGTCTTTCAGTTGTTCATAGGTATCGAAGAAGCCGTATGAAATGTCTGTTCCTTCCGGGCATAAAGCGTTATGAGCATCTCGCAACCTGTACCAGGGAATAGCAGGATACTCATGATGAGTGAAATGGTATCCGTTGTTATGAGTCACCAGATTCGCAAGGAAACTTAAGTTCGATCTTGTTCCAGACCTTGCGTTGTAATGATCCTGCACTTCCGACCAATACATAAAACTACAGTAAGAAAGAACGTAGGGAATGATCCAGTAGAGCAATAAATACTGTAGGCTTCCAAAATACCAGAAGGCAAAAACAGCGAGTATCCAGAAGACCACTATTTTTATGCCGCTTCTTCTTGGCAGCAGGCTGCAACTGCTCACGTAGTAGTAGCCCGCATACCCGATAACAGGCTTGACGAACCAGAGCCAGAAAATATTTTTGGTTGGCTTAAAGAATCCGAACTGCCTGTAGTCTTTAACAATATGATCTTGTTCGCTGCCCAATCGTATGTGATGTTTCAAGTGCGCTGATCGGAACTGTGAGATTGTCAGGAAGAAGGGGAGCGCATAGAGAAATTCCAAATTATTATTCCACTGCTTTTTTCTGAAAAGATTATAATGTGATGCCTCGTGCAGCAAGGCTTCTCCGATGGCAAATTGGAAGTAGCCTATCACCCAAACCGAGAGAGCATAAACGATGAAATTATTCTCCCGGATGCTAAACACCGAGACAAGAATGATCGCGCTCCAGTCTCTGAAAAGCGCCAGCCCTCCCCTGATGCTGTTTCGCTCAACGAAATCCTTTGGTTTAGCGCTCATCCTTGAGTATTTTTGCCCGTGTTACAGAATTTAGACTGCCGGCTTATCTACAGCTTAGATGCCCGGCACTATCGAGGTTGACGTGAGGCCAACGAACGCAGTCTTTCGTTAGCAGGAACAGTGAGAACGCCGGAAAGATATTCCTTGTGAACGCAAGTTGTCAATAGTTGGAAGTTCTCCCTTTGCTTCACACTCGCAGAAATAAAAGTGATAAGTGATGAGTGATAGGTGATGAGGAAGAAGAGTTTTTAACTCATCACTCATCACTTATCACTTATCACTCGTTACTGAAGTTGCGCTCCGGTCGCGTTGATGATCTGAGAGACTTACTCTCGCGCTTGTTGATTCTAAAACTTCGGAAAATTTATTTAGCTCACAAAGTTTATTCAGTTGCTTCTTATCCGCGCACCGCATTCACAAAAAGTTCTTCACATCTTTTATCTCTACAAATTAATTTTTGTGTTATTCTGCTCTCGCCATCTTAGTTGCCAACTATTTCTCAGGGGCAATCGGCGTCATTGTCTCAGGCTCACACCTCTGTTGATGCTGATGTCGAAAATCAACGGATAGTAAAAAGAGCAGTGGGTAGCATTCAACGCGAAGAGGCTCTGCGTGCGTTGAAAGTTTCCTGGCAATCTTTCAAGGGGATAGCGCCTTCATCTCTCGCGCCGCAGTCTGCCGGGAAGCACACCAACTTTTAGATCGAGACTGAATAGAGACTTAACCGATAAGGAAGAATATTTTTTCATGGCTGAAGAAGTCTTCGTCTTCCCGCTTTCATACGCTCAACAACGGCTCTGGTTTCTGGATCAACTGGAGCCGGGCAGTTCCTTCTACAATATCTTCGACACTCTCTCCTTCGACGCTCCGCTCGACGCTCAAGCGCTTGAGCAAAGTCTGAACGAGATTGTGCGCCGCCATGAAGTCTTACGCACTACGTTCTCAGATGTTCGAGGAGAGCCTGTGCAGGTCATCGCTCAGAGTTTGAAGTTGCCTCTGCCGGTAGTTGACCTCAAACATCTTGCAGAAGATGAGCGCAGCACGGAAGCTTCGCGGCTTTCCGCAGAGGAATATGAGCGCCCGTTTAATCTAGCGCGCGGGCCGCTGGTGCGCGCCAAGCTGTTGCGCATGGCTGATGAAGAGAGCGTGCTCTTCCTCACGATGCACCATATCGTCTCGGACGGATGGTCTTTGGGAATCCTGAGCCGCGAGCTGCGGACTCTATACGAAGCCTACTCTGCGGGGCTTCCCTCGCCGCTGCCTGAGCTGCCCATACAGTATGCGGACTTTACGGTCTGGCAGCGCGAGTGGCTACAGGGCGACGTGCTGGAAGCGCAAATGGATTACTGGAAGAAACAGTTGGCAGGAGCGCCATCTGTACTGAAACTGCCGACGGATCACCCGCGCCCCTCTATACAGAATTTTCAGCAAGGAGCCAACCAGTGGCTCAACTTGCCGAGGTCTCTGACAGAACCTCTCAAAGCCTTGAGCCAGCGTGAAGGCGCGACCCTCTTTATCACACTGCTGGCAGCCTTCAACGTGCTGCTTCATCGCTACACACATCAGACGGATGTGGTCGTCGGCTCACCCATCGCCGGACGCAACCGGGCAGAGACTGAAGACCTGATCGGCTTCTTCGTCAACACGCTGGTGATGAGGACTGATCTTTCGGGCGATCCAAGTTTCAGAGAGTTGCTGGAGAGGGTCAAAGAGGTAGCGCTCGGCGCTTATGCTCATCAGGATTTGCCTTTCGAGAAGCTGGTTGAGGTGGTTCAGCCTGAGCGCAGTCTGAGTCACCACCCGCTGTTTCAGGTGATGTTTCAACTCATCGGCACGCCGTCGCCAGGTGAAGAGGAGGACGAGGACTTCGAGGGGGAAGAACCGGGCGAGCGCGAAGAGATGGAGGTAGTCGAGGGAACGGCGAAGTTCGATCTTGGCCTGGACATCTTTGAGGATAACGGCAGCCTCACGGCGGCGGTCGAATACAGCACAGGTCTCTTCGAGCACGCGACTATCAGCCGCATGCTCTTCCACTTCAGAATCCTGCTGGAAAGCATCGCGACTGACCCGGACAGACAAATCTCCAAGCTCTCGTTTCTACCCGAGGCCGAGCGCGAGGAAATATTGTGGCAGTGGAACTCTACGCGCAGCGAGTACGCGCAAGAGAAATGTATTCACGAGTTGTTTGAAGCCCAAGTCGAGCGCACACCCGGCGGGGTCGCGGTAATTTCAGAAGGCGAGCAACTGACTTATGCGGAGTTGAACGAGAGAGCTAACAGGTTAGCTCATCATTTGCGGCGGCTGGGTGTCGGGCCGGAAGTGCTGGTCGGCATCTGCGTGGAGCGCTCTCTTGAGATGATGGTCGGATTGCTCGGCATTCTCAAAGCCGGCGGCGCATACATGCCGCTCGACCCGGACTACCCGAAGCAGCGCCTGGCGTTCATGCTCGAAGATGCCGGAGCTTCCGTGCTGCTCACACAGTCAGGATTGTTGTCTGTGTTGCCTGAGCACCGGGCGCGAACAGTTTGCCTGGATCGGGATGAGATCGGGCTTGAGAGTGAAACGAATTTGCAGTGCCTGTCGCAGCCGCAGAATCTGGCTTACGTTATTTACACATCAGGCTCAACCGGCCAGCCTAAAGGCGTCATGATTCAGCACAGGTCTTTGGTGAACTGGACTGTGCGCGCCAGCGTTGAATACGATCTCAAGCACGACGACCGCATTCTACAGTTTTCATCTATCAGCTTCGACACGGCTGCCGAAGAGATTTACCCTTGCCTGACGCTCGGCGCAACTCTCATCTTGCGTTCCGATTCGATGTCCACTTCCATTGCGAAGCTGCTGGAGAAGTCGCGCGAGTTGAAGATCACCGTGCTCGACCTGCCAACCGCTTTCTGGCACGAGCTAACGTGGGAGTTGGCGACACAAAACCTGAAGCTTCCGCCATCTGTGCGCCTTGTTATCACCGGAGGGGAGAAGGCTCTGCCTGAGCGCCTCTCGATGTGGCACCGTAGCGTTCGAGGCGATGTTCGCCTGATGCAAGGCTATGGGCCAACGGAGGTGACGGTCGTTGCCACCATCGCAGACCTCACAAAGTATCGAGCGGCGGAGACTGCATTAAAAGAAGTTCCCATTGGTCGCGTGATTGGAAACGCGCAAGCCTACATTCTGGATCGGCGTCAACAACCCGTGCCTATCGGAGTCACAGGAGAACTCTACATCGGAGGCGACGGCCTGGCTCGCGGCTATCTCAATGGTCCCTCGCTGACCGCCGAACGCTTCATTCCCAATCCTTTCAGCCCA